>NZ_KB893930.1:0-206409 GCF_000374285.1 Actinobacillus capsulatus DSM 19761
TCTACCTGAATCCATCCCGAACTCAGAAGTAAAATGCTGTAACGCCGATGGTAGTGTGGGGTTTCCCCATGTGAGAGTAGGGCATCGCCAGATTGAATTAAAGGGAACCCTGTGGTTAGTGATAATCACAGGGTTTTTGTTTTTGGGGTGAATTTGTTTTTAGCTCCAGCTCCAGCTTCATTTTTATCTTTATTCATCTTCTCCTTTCTTTTTTTGCTTATTCAAACAACCTCCATTAGCGCATTTGCAAAATAGCAAGGGAATTTGACCGCTTGTTCGGGAAAAGCGATTTCATGCTATCATATTGTTTAGTATTTATTTTATTAACGGGAATATTATGTCTTATGAGCCGATGCATGTTGTTCTATCAGCTGATCGCAAATATGCAGAACAAGTAATCACATTAATTAAGTCGATTTGTTTTTATGACACAAATGTCCATTTCTATTTAATTAATAAAGACCATTCTAATGAATGGTTTAAATCTTTAAACCAATATTTAGCTTATTTTCAAAGTGACATTAATAATGTATCGGTTCAGGCTGATGTTTTTCAACAGTTGAAAACTACAGCACATGTGAGTGAGATCAGCTTCTATCGTTGTTTGATTCCACAAGTTATTCATGCGGATAAGGTGCTGTATTTAGATAGTGATATTATTGTAAACGGTTCCTTAAGAGAACTGTATGATCACGATATTAGCGATTACATGCTGGGCGCTGTTGAAGATTATATTCTGAGCAGCCGTTATTTTAAGCATTCGATATTAGACTGCTATCCTTACTTTAACTCGGGCGTGTTATTACTCAATAATAAAAGATGGCGCGAAATTCCGAATTTACAACAAAAGTTGATGGAAACCATTGCACAATATAATCGTCAAGGTGGTGATTTAGGTGATCAAGATATTTTAAATATGCTATTTATGCATACTTGGTTACCTTTGCATCGAAAGTATAATTATCAGTTTGGTAATTACTATTACTTACAGCAATTAAATCATTTTGAATTGTACTCGGAGATTATGGATATTAATGGGCAGCAGCCGTTAGTTATTCACTATAATTGTGCTTATAAACCATGGGTTGCCGGCTGTGAAAATCAATTGGATATAGAACAACGCTATTGGTTCTTCCATCGTTTAGAGTGGGCCGAATTAATTCAATATCGTGGGGCATAAAAAAGCGGTCAATCTGCCCTACTTTACAGATTAACCGCAAGGTGGTGTGTATACCACTAGGTTTAGATTATAGTTGTTGGAATAATTTTCGTTGCGTCCCAGAAATCAATGTGAGCATTGACAACTGGGGCAATAATATTAGCGCGAATAACAAAGTCACCGAAAGCTTCGTTGTCTTGGCGCTCAGTTGCCCAACGGGCGACTAATTGGTCAAGTTCATTCACGATTTCCGGTAAAGTAATATTTTCTTTATACAAGCGAGGAATACGCAAACCTGCACGATCGCCGCCGATATGTAGGTTATAACGTCCAATCGCTTTACCAACTAAACCAATTTCCGCCAACATTGCTCGTCCGCAGCCATTTGGGCAGCCGGTGATACGGGTAATAATGCTTTCATCTGCAACATTGTGCTTACTCAAGACTTTATCGAGTTCGCTAATAAAGTCCGGTAATACCCGTTCTGCTTCCGCCATTGCCAATGGACAAGTCGGCAAGGATACGCAAGACATCGCATTCTCACGCAATTTTGAAATTTCTTGGATTAATCCGTATTGGCGAGCAATTGCTTCAATCTGTGCTTTATCTTGTTCCGCAACATTCGCTACGATCAGATTTTGATTGGCAGTGATACGAAAATCGCCTTTATGTACTTTAGCGAGTTCTAGCACGCCTGTCATTAAAGGTTTTTCAGGTTTATCGGTAATACGACCACTTTCAATGAATAAGGTTAAGTGCCAGTTATTATCAATGCCTTTAACCCAGCCGATACGATCGCCTCGTTCGGTGAATTCATACGGACGTGTCGGTTCGAATTTGATATTCATACAACGTTCCACTTCCGCTCTAAAGCCGTCTAGTGTCATATTTTGTACGGTATAACGCACACGTGCATTTTTACGGTCGGAACGGTTACCGAAGTCTCGCTGGGTTTTGACTACGCCTTCGGCGGCGGCAAGCGTATGTTCCAATGGTACAAAGCCGAGTGAATAAGCGACATTTGGGTAAGTTTTGGTGTTACCGTGTTCAAAGGATAATCCTCCGCCGACTAATACGTTAAAGCCGCATAGCTGCCTGTTCTCATCTTGAATCGCAATAAAGTTTAAATCGTTCGCATACACATCTACATCGTTAAGCGGTGGAATAGCAACAGCGGTTTTGAATTTACGCGGTAGGAAGGTTTTACCGAGAATCGGTTCATCTTCGATTTTGAGTAAATCGTCCGAGCTTTCGACTTTTTTACCATCGATCCAAACATCTAAATAACCACGAGAACGAGGCAAGAGATGTTCTGAAATCTTTTTCGCAAACTCATAAGCTTGTTGGTGTAATTCGCTTTCAATTGGGTTTGAAGTACAAAGTACGTTACGATTCATATCGGCAGCGGTCGCAATTGAATCCAACCCGATGCTATGTAACAAACGGTGCATCGGTTGTAATTTGCCTTTTGGTACGCCGTGATATTGGAACGTTTGGCGATTAGTTAAACGAATCGATTGATAGCGGGTATGTTCACGGGCGAATTTATCAATCTCAATCCATTGATAAGGTTTGATAATACCGCCGGGTAAACGGCAGCGAAGTAACATAAATTTTAACGGCTCAAGTTTTTCTTCTAAACGCTCGGCACGAATATCACGGTCGTCTTGTTCATACATACCGTGAAAGCGAATCAGTTGGAAATTATCGCCTTTAAAACCGCCGGTTAAACCGTCTTTTAAATCCTCTAAAATCGTGCCGCGTAAGAAATTACTGTCGGTTTTTAAACGCTCGTTGTCAGACAACGGTTTTTCTTGCCACTCTAAGCCTTTGGTTTTTTTATCACTCATTTTCTCACTCCTAAATTCCACTGATTTTTAATAAACATCACGTTGATAACGTTTTTCTTCACGTAAATTATCTAAATATTCTTCTGCTTCATCCGCATTTAGATTGCCTTGCTGGGCGATAACGTCTAATAACGCTTGATTTACGTCCTTCGCCATACGGCTTGCATCGCCGCACACATAGAGATAAGCCCCTTGTTGTAGCCATTGCCATAGTGCCTCGGCTTCTTCACGGATTTTGTCTTGTACATAAATTTTTTGCTCCTGATCTCGTGACCATGCAAAACTGTATTTATGCAGGAAGCCGTCTTTAGCAAATTGTTGCCATTCAGTTTGGTATAAGAAATCAGACGCAAAGTGTTGGTTACCAAAAATCAGCCAGTTTTTACCTTCTGCTTCATCGGCGGCACGTTGTTGTACAAAGGATCTGAACGGCGCGATACCGGTACCGGAGCCAATCATAATGATCGGTTTTGAGGAATCTTGCGGCAATTTGAAGTTGTCATTGTGTTCAACAAAGATCCGTACTTGTCCATCTTCTTCAACACGATCAGCTAAATAGCTGGAAGCACCGCCGGCACGTGCTTTGCCGTTATAGTTGTAACGGACAACGCCAACACTGAGATGTACTTCTTCACCCACCTCAGCTTGTGCAGAGGAAATCGAATATAAACGAGGAGTTAACGGGCGCAGTAAAGCAATAAATTGCTCGGCAGAGAGGCTTGCTGGATATAGATTGATAACATCAACAAGCGGTGTGTTTTGCACAAAATTTTGCAATTGTTCACTGTCCGCTATAATCGCATTGAGTTCTGTATGATTAGCAAGGGCGGCATAATTCTTTACGAAAGCCGTTGTGTTTTGCGTAAGCTCAAATTGTGTTTGTAAAGCGGTGGCTAGCGGCAGTATTTTATCCTGTAGTGTTATCTGTTCTTCTGCAGCTAAGCCGAGAGTGGCTAGGATTTCATTGACTAATGCCGGATCATTTTCAAAGTAAACACCCAAAACATCGCCGGATTGGTAGCTCAAATCGGATCCGCTTAAATCAAATTCTAAATGACGTACATCTTTTTCTGCATCTTTTGCTGTGATACGTTGGTTGGTGATAAGCGTTGCCGGAAATGGATTCGCTTTATTGTATTTTGATTGACTAGTTACGGTGGGAGCTCGGGACGCAGTTGGTGCTAAATTAACCGCAGTGCTTTCGTTATTTTTGGCTTTAATGATTTCGACAATTTCATTGATCCACTGATCGGCGGTCGTTTGGAAGTCTAAATCGGCATCCACACGATCGAATAAGCGTGTTGCACCTAAGTCATAAAAACGTTGATCAAAGTCTTTGGCGGCTTGGCAGAAATTTGGGTAAGAAGAATCGCCTAGGCCTAATACGGCAAATTGCAAGCGGTCTAATTTCGGTGCTTTTTTACCATTGAGCAGCTTTAACAACACCACGCCTTCTTCCGGCGTTTCGCCTTCGCCCTGTGTTGATGTGACTAATAATACGAGCTTCTCATCGGCAATATTTTTCGCCTTATAGTCTTTTAATGAAATGCGAGCCACATTTACCCCTTCAGCGGTTAAGCGTTCGGCGAGTTTATCAGCAACGGATTTCGCATTGCCGGTTTGTGAAGCGGAAAGCACCGTCACTTTAAGTGGTTCCGTCGCCACCAAAGCGGTCAAATTTGACGGATTTTTTGCAAAATTTTCACTAATGCTATTTGTGCCTTGTGCCTTCGCCCAAGCGTAGCCGGATAGCCATGCCAGTTGCAAATGATCTAAATTTGCTAAAACTTGTACAGTTTCAGCGGATAAAGGTAATTCGCCTTTCGTCTCAACGCTCATATAAAATTCCCACGTTTAAAAATACTTCAATGGCGTATTTATAGAGTGATTTTGTTATTCTTAAAAATACTAACAGGGCATAGTTTAGAGCAGAATGGAATATAGAATTTAAAATGTGGGCTTAGATCAAAGTTTATAAATGAATTTGTGACGAGAGGAGAGAAAACGGTATGTTTTTATGCGTTTTCGGAATATTAGCAAAGATTTTGCTATTTGTTAGCGTGAAGACATTAAAGAAGAACAATAGGGCGGAATTTACGCCCTATACTTAGTTAATTAGCCAAGCTACCGTGATAACAACCGCAAAGATACATAGCCAAAATAGCTGTACTTTTACATTTTTGCGGTTGAGCGCTTGATTGTGTAAGCGGCGTTGTTCCAATTTCTCACGATAAACGGCTAAGTCTGCTTCTTTAAATGAAAAACCGCAATGCGGACAAGCGATAACACTCTCGCTAATTTTGTGCCGACACTCTGGGCAACGTTGTAATGCCATAACAGTTCCTTAAAACAAGCGGTCGGATTTGGTTGATTTTTTGCAAAATTTTGCCAAAATCCGACCGCTTGCGATTACCAAATACGAATACGTTCCGCCTCATTGCGATACATTTTATCACCGGCTTTGGTACCGAATGCACGGTGGAAACCGCTGATATTCAGTACCGGTGCATAAGCGCGGAACTGCCCCGGTGCGTGCGGATCGCTTTTCACTTGATGAGTAAGCGCTTGCACGGTCGCTTTATGGCGCCATGAACGCGTCCAGCTCATAAAGAAGCGTTGATCGCTAGTAAAGTTTTCAATCGTCGGGCTGATGCCGTGATCTTGTTCGTATAGTTTCAGTGCATCGTAAGCGATACTTAAACCACCTAAATCGGCAATATTTTCACCCAAGGTAAAACGCCCATTTACATGCACTTTTGGTGTGACTTCAAACTGATCGAATTGTGCGACTAATTTATCTGCCAAGGCTTCAAATTTTTTGCGATCGTCTGCCGTCCACCAATCTTTTAGATTGCCTTCGCCGTCAAATTTTGAACCGCTATCATCAAAGCCGTGGGTGATTTCATGGCCGATAATCGCCCCGATTGCGCCGAAATTGACCGCCGGATCCGCCTGTTGGCTATAAAGCGGCGCTTGTAAAATGCCAGCTGGGAACACAATACGGTTCATTAACGGGCTATAGGAAGCATTGACCACTTGCGGCAGCATTCCCCATTCATTTAAATCAACCGGTTTGCCGACTTTAGCAAGATTATAGTCGTAACTCCATTTGGCAATTTGTTGCATATTGGCGTAGAGCGTACCGCCTTGTGCCACGGTTTTGAGGGTTAAGTTACTGTAGTCGCGCCATTTGTTCGGATAACCGACCTCGACAATAAATTTATCTAATTTAGCTTTCGCTTTTTGTTTGGTTTCCGTCGACATCCAGGCTAAGTTATCAATACGATGATGATAGGCTTTGACTAAATATTGCGCCATTTCAAGCACATTGTTTTTTGCCGATTGCGGGAAGAATTCCGCCACATAAAACTGTGCAAATTCTTGTCCGAGCCAGCTATTTATCGTGGCTAAAGCACGTTTTTCTAACGGGCGTTGCTGTTTCTGACCTACTAATTTTTTGCCGTAAAACTCAAAACGAACATCATCCATTTCTTTGTTTAAGTAAGGGGCGTTATCCGATAAGGTACGGAATAATAAGTAGTCTTTAATTACCGCTAAGTTTTGCGGATTGATAAGTTGATCCAACGCTTGGAAATAACGAGGCTCATATAAAATTACCTCATCGGTTTCCACGCCAACCGCTTGCAAATACTGAGCTAAATCAATGTTTTTACTCAGTTTTTTCAGCTGTGCTATATTGGTTGGGTTGTAGCGTTTTTGGACGTCACGATCTTCCTCATTGGTAAACAATGTTTTCGCAATCGCTTTTTCGTAAGCGACAATCGCTTTCGCTTTTGCTGCTGGATTGGTGACTTTGGCATAGCCTAAAATCTGCTCAATGTAGTCTTGATACGATTTTAAGGTGGCACGATTTTCTGGTGTATCTTTTTGGAAGTAATCGTTGCTTAAACCTAAATCCACATTGCTTAAATAGACACCGTTTTGGCGGGAGTTTTTTAAGTGAGCGAATACTGACCAACCGAATAACACTTCGTTACCGGTTTTGGTTTCTTCAATCAAATAGCGTTTTAAATCGGCAAAAGTGTTGATCTGTTTGATTTTCTCAATATCTTTTGCAATCGGGGTAAGCCCTGCTTGCTCACGTGCATTTAAATCGGTATAGGTTTCATACACTGCTTTTAAACGTTGGGCTTTTGCATCATTTGCAAATTTCGGCTCGGAAATGACCGCTTGTAAGAATTTAATCGAACGTTGTTCATTCAATTCGTTTAACTCCGCTAACGTGCCCCATGAGGTTCTGTCTGCCGGAATTTGCGCTGCTGCAAGCCATTTGCCGTTTACAAAACGATAAAAATCTTGTTGCGGGGCAACAGTATTATCCACGCCTTCCGTTAGGGTAGATTGATAAGTTGTACAACCGGCTAACCCAAGTGAAAGGGTTGCCAGACTCAATAAAAATTTTTTTGTCATAGTTTTACTCAACTAAAATTTTGTAGTGGGATTCTCTAAATGCTTTCGGAGTATCCGCATATTCTTTTTTAAATACCGAATAGAAATAGGGTAAAGAAGGATAACCGCAAATTTCTGAAATTTCTTGGATCGAAATATCGGTAAATTGTAGCATATATTTTGCACGAGCTAATTTCTCTTCATGGATTACTTGATGGATAGTTTTATTTATTTCATCTTTAAAACGTTGTTCTAGATTAGAGCGAGAAATTCTTAAATGATCCAGCACTTGTTCTACTTTAATACCTTGGCAAGCTCGATGTCGGATAAAATGCATAGCCTGAATAACCGATGGATCTTGTAAAGAGCGGTAATCCGTCGAACGTCTTTCTTCTATTTTTAGCGGAGGGATTAGAATCGGTTTTAATGAAACTGGTAGATGGTTTAGTTTGCGATAGAGTAACTTTGCTGCGTGGTAGCCAATTTGCGTTGTGCCTTGCGTAACGGAGGAAAGCGATACACGAGAGAGGTATTGAATAAGTTCTTCATTATCAATACCAATCACGCACAGTTGCTCTGGCACAGCAATTTTGAGATGCTCGCAGGTTTGTAAAAGGTGTCTTGCTCTGGCATCCGTGACCGCAATAATCCCTGTATGAGAAGGTAAAGTTTGAAGCCATTCCCCTAACTTTGTTTGCAACTCAGCCCAATTATCGGAATGAGCTTTATCACCAACATAGCAATTGGGTTGATGTTCATATTTTTCCATCAATTGGATAAAAGCTTTTTGGCGTTCAATAGACCAATGCTTTTCTGTTTCGGCAGGATAACCATAAAAAGCAAACTGATTAATGCCTTTTTGCTTTAAATGAAGAAAAGCGGCTTCAACTAAAGCATAATTATCGGTAGCAACATAAGGTAGTTTTGGATAATAGTCAGGGTTCTGATATGAGCCCCCTACCGCAACAATCGGCACATCAATATCTTTGAGTAACTCTACGGTTTCAGGATCATCAAAATCTGCGATAATCCCATCAATGGAGAGGCTTTCAATGGTATCTTTGTGATACACAAAATCGTCCTCTACAAAAATATCCCACGAACATTGTGATGCTTGGATAAATTGCCCAATCCCTTTCATTACACCACGATCATAAATTTTGTTAGCATTAAAAAGTAAGGCGATTTTGTAGTATTTTTCTACCATTTAGCCTCCAAAACCATTTGAAGTCTAACTATAAAAGAAAATGATATTTTTATCAAAAGCAGACAAGCGGTCACATTCTCATCCTTTTTTGCAAAATATTCAAAAAAGATACCGCTTGTTTATAATTATGCTTTTTTCTTACTTATTGTATCCACCCAAACCGCAAGCAGTAAAATTGCACCTTTTACGATATATTGCCAGAAGGTTGGCACATCAAGCATACTCATTCCGTTATCCAGTAAGGCGATAATAAATGCCCCTATAACGACACCATAAATTGTGCCTATACCACCGGCTAAACTTGCACCACCAATCACGCAAGCTGCAATCGCATCAAGCTCAGCATTTTGACCGGCTGACGGAGCTCCGGCACCCAGTCGGGAGCTTAAAATCAAACCTGCAATGGCAACTAATAATCCGTTTAGTGCGAAGATGGAGAGTTTCACTTTTTCAACCGCAATTCCAGAAAGGCGGGCGGCATCAATATTGCCACCAATCGCATAAACGTGGCGACCAAAGGCAGTTTTGCGAGCGAGAAATGTGCCTGCAATTGCTAATACTACTAATACCAATACTGGGAATGGTACGCCACGGTAATCGTTGAGTAGGTAAATTGCCCCTAATACAATCATTGCTACAATGCTATATTTGATTGTATCTTTCGGCATAGACGGCACGGTTAAATTGAGTTTTTGTCTAGCTTTACGTTGGTAACTGTCCCAAACGATAAAGCAGAAAATACCGATTGTGCCTAAAATCATACCCACCATATCAGGCAAGTAACCTTGACCAATAGTGGTCATCTCTTCGCTGATAGGCGAAACAGTTGTGCCATTAGTGATACCCACCAAGATTCCACGAAACGCCAGCATACCAGCAAGCGTGACAATAAAAGATGGCACTTTCTGATAAGCCACCCACCAGCCGTTCCAAGCTCCAATCATTAAACCTAAAATCAGTGTAACTGCAATGGTTAGAGGTAAAGGCCAGCCCCACCAAACATTACTGATTGCGGCAAATCCGCCAAGCAAGCCCATTAATGAGCCAACAGAGAGATCAATTTCTGCCGAAATAATCACAAATACCATACCAATAGCAAGAATACCCGTAATGGAGGTTTGGCGTAAAAGATTCGAAATGTTTCTGGCACTTAAATAAGCACCATCAGTCGCAATAGAGAAAAAGCTCATAATTACAATGATTGCAATCAGCATAATATAAACTTGCAAATTAATGGATTTTAACTTGTTCATAAATTACTCCTTAAGTGCCGCTTCCATTACTTCTTCTTGGGTTAGATTCTGGTTGATGAGATCCGCTTTAATTTTTCCTTCGTGCATCACTAACACACGGTCGCTAATCCCTAATACTTCTGGCAATTCGGAAGAGATCACAATGATTGCCATTCCTTCTTGGGCTAGTTGATTAATAAGTTTATAAATTTCATATTTTGCTCCAACGTCAATTCCACGTGTCGGCTCATCTAAAATTAAGATTTTCGGATTGAGTAGTAAGCATTTTGCTAATATCGCCTTTTGTTGATTACCGCCACTTAACCGCCCAATAGCTAAGTCAGGCGAAGAGGTTTTCACTTTTAATTTGGTAATGGATTGGTTGATAATTGTTTCTTCAAGCGGTTCATTTATTACTTTTTTTGCAAAGCAGAATTGAGGCAATGCAGAAAGCGTGATATTTTTTCCCACGCCCATAATCGGAATAATGCCGTGTTTTTTGCGATCTTCCGGCACCATAACAATATGATTTTCAATCGCTTGGGCACAATTTTTGATGTTTGTTTTTTGATGATTGAGATAAATATCTGCCTGATATTTGCCTTGATAAGAGCCGAAAATACATTGTGCCATTTCAGTTCGTCCTGAACCGACTAAGCCTGCTATTCCTAAAATCTCGCCTTTATGTAACACAAAATTGGCATTATCTACCCGCTTGATATGCGTATTAGTCGGGTGCCAAGCGGTAATATTTTCAACACGCAGAATTTCTTCACCAATCTCATGCGGTTCGTGTGGATAAAGCGAGGTAATTTCACGCCCGACCATCATCGTAATAATGTCGTCTTCGCTCATACCAAGTGCCGAACGAGTGCCAATATGCTCGCCATCCCGAATCACGCAAATATTGTCAGAAATGGCTTTAACTTCATTTAATTTATGGGAAATATAAACACAAGCAATATTATGAGCTTGTAAGTCTTTAATTAAATTAAGCAAAACGTCCGTTTCTTTTTCAGTGAGAGAAGCGGTTGGTTCGTCTAAAATTAATAAACGCACCTGTTTATTTAGGGCTTTAGCAATTTCAACCAATTGTTGTTGCCCTAAGCCTAACTCGCCTACTTTGGTATTGGGGTCAATATCCAGTTGCACTTGTCCTAGCAAAGTTTTGCACTTAAGATACATTTCATTGTCATCTGTAATGCCAGATTTGGTAATTTCATTACCTAAAAACATATTCTCCAAAATCGACATATTTTTTACTAGGGTCAATTCTTGGTGAATAATGGAAATGCCTTTTTCTTCGGTATCTTTAATATTTTTGGCAATCAATTTTTCGCCGGAAAAATAGATTTCCCCTTCATACTCACCAGCAGGATAAATGCCACACAATACTTTCATTAAGGTTGATTTTCCTGAGCCATTTTCGCCACACAAAGAAAGTATTTCACCGGTTTCAAGGGAAATTGAAATATTATTTAATGCCACAACTTCACCAAATTTTTTAGTGATGTTCTTCATTTCTAATAATTTCGCCATACTTAGCCCCTTATTTTCAAAAATGGCGAGGAAGCCTCGCCATCTCGATAAATTAAAGTGATTTATTTATATACTGCATCTTGGGTATGGAAGCCGTCTTTAATCACGGTGTCATCAATATTTTCTTTGGTCACTACCACTGGCTCTAATAAGTAAGCTTCAACATCTTTGCTACCATTATTTAATTTCGCATTGCTTTCAATTTTTTCTTCTTTACCCAGTGCTACTGCAATTTCAGCGGCTTTATCTGCAAGGTTAGTAATTGGTTTATACACAGTCATTGTTTGTGTACCGGCAATAATACGTTTGATTGCTGCTAAGTCCGCATCTTGGCCTGAAATTGCCACTTTGCCTGATAAACCTTGTGCACTTAACGCTTGAATCGCACCGCCTGCAGTAGCATCGTTTGAAGCAACAACGGCATCAATGTTGTTTTTATTAGCAGTTAAAGCATTTTCCATAATTTGTAATGCTTTCTCGGCTAACCAAGAATCTACCCATTGATCGCCCACCACTTTAATTTTGCCGCTATCAATATGCGGTTGTAATATTTTCATCTGTCCCTGACGGAATAACTTCGCATTGTTATCCACCGGCGAACCGCCCATTAAAAAATAATTCCCTTCCGGTTTTTTCTCAATAATACTTTGTGCTTGTAATTCACCGACTTTTTCATTATCGAACGACACATAGAAATCAATATCGGCATTGTTGATTAAACGGTCATAAGCAAGCACTTTTACGCCCTCTTTTTTTGCTTCAGCAATCACGTTTGATAACACTTCGCCGTTAAACGGGATAATCACTAACACATCGATATCTTTATTTAGCATATTCTCAATTTGAGAAATTTGAGCAGCAGCATCGCCATTTGCTGACTGAACAAATACTTTTGCCCCTAGACTTTCCGCTTTATTGACAAAAATATCTCTATCTTTTTGCCATCTTTCCAAACGTAAATCATCAATCGACAGACCAATCTTAAGATCTTTGGCTATTGCCGGGTAACCAAAAGCCATCAATGCTGCAGCTACAACGGTGAATAACTTAAATTTCATTTTCATAAAGCACCTCACTTGTTAGTCATAGAAATGATAGATGAGCTAAGTTGCTCCGGATAGAGTGTGCGAAGATTTTGCCCTAACTTCAATTACCAGATTTATTAATGGGATTATGTTTTTTCATTTTTGTGATCTACAGCACATAAATAAATGCGATTAACAGCTCATTGTGTTTATCGAAGATGGGTAAGTGCAACTTCATTGAATAAAATTAAAATCATACTAAAGTAAAAATAAAAGAGATTACAGAATGTCTCTGTAATCTCTTCGCTATAGGCATTTAAATATGCTAAATGATTTCTATTTTTTAAATTACTTATTGCAATCACCTATAATATTAATAATTATTGGAAAGCTTTATTTTAATTTTGCGATACCAAATCCAGTCATTCCCCATAACATAGCAAACACGATGCCACTCCAGCATAGAATCGCCCAAGGTAAATACGAAATAGTCGCAACACCTAATGTACCGGCCATATAAGCTCCTGCTGCCGTCCAAGGCAAAATGGGTTCAATGATTGTTGCTGAATCTTCAACTGTTCGACTTAGGTTTTTCGGATGTAATCCTCGTTCAATATAGGCTTCTTTCAGCATTTCACCAGGAATTAAAACCGAGATTTGCCCGTTACAAGTAACTCCTATCATTGTTAATCCACAAACTATTGTCGTAAATATTAAGGATGCCGTGGATCTTACTAATCTTAATAAATGCTTGATAATAACATCCAAGGCCCCACTGAGTGATAAGATACCCGCAAAAGAGAGTGCACAAAAACAAATTAACAATGTCCCCATCATTGAATTCATTCCTCCTCTATTTAAAAGGCGAGCTAAATCAGCATTCACTATAATATTACTTGGGAACATTGATACGTTAAATCCATTAACTGCACTATTAATAACATCCTGTAAAGAGAACCCTTGAATAAACAAGGCATTCAATGCTGCAACAAAAGCAGAAAGTAGCATCACAGGAATTGTTGGCTTTTTTGTGATAGATCCCCATAAAATAATGAAAATAGGGATAAGTAATAAAATCACATCAAAATGATAGGCTTGCTCTAAACCTGAAATCATTGTCAATACTTTTTCTGGTGTTGCAACATCATAAAAATCTCCAGTCATTCCATAAATGATATACACCATAGCAGCAAGAATAAAAGATGGAACCGTTGTATAGAGTAGATGAGCGATATGCTCGTAGAGATCTACCCCTGTTGCAGCAGAAGCGATATTAGTGGTATCCGATAGCGGAGATAATTTATCGCCAAAATAAGCCCCTGCAACAACAGCTCCTGCGGTGGCAGCTAAATTGGCATCTAATCCTATCGCAACCCCCATAAATGCAACGCCAACAGTTCCAGCAGCCCCCCAAGATGTTCCTGTGCAAACAGAAACAATAGATGTCAAAAGAAGTGCGGTAATATATAAAAACTGCGGATTAATAATTTTTAAACCATAGAAGATCATCATTGGAATTGTGCCCCCTGCGATCCAAGTACCAATTAACAACCCTACGGTAATTAAAATTAAAAGTGCTGGCATTGTTTTAGCAATTTTAGCCGCAATTGAATTCAACATATCGCTATAACTATAGCCTAAATACTTAACTAAAAAACCTGCCAATATACAAGATATGATCATCAAAGGTTCTGGCGATAAATCAAAAAATGCATACCCTAAGCCTAATAAAATGAGCATAGCTAATATAGGAAATAATGCCTGTGGTAACGTAGGGGTTTTTATTTTATTATTTAGCTTCATAGCAAGCCTCCTCTTGTAGTAATAAACTTAACCCATCTTTAATTTTTCTTAAGCATTCTCTTAATAACGGTCTTGGCATCGCTATGTTCATCCTGAAAAAAGGAAGTTCTTTTGAACCAAAACAACTTCCCCACGATACTTCTATATGCGATAAATCAAGAAACCAATGTTTTAACTTTTTCTCATTGATGTGCAACCGACTGTAGTTAATCCAAATAAGATAAGTGCCTTCACCATTTACTATTTCTAATTGTGGAATATTTTTATGAAAAAAATCTTTCACAAGTAATTTATTCTGGTAGATATAATCTTTTAATTCATCAATCCATTCATCGCAGTCTTGGTAAACAATATTAATTGCAAGAACAGAAAAGAAATTTGGATTATGCATACCTAATGCCTGCATACATTCTTTAAATTTCTCTCTAACACTCTTATTAAAGATAATCAAATTAGATATCTCCAAGCCAGGGATATTAAAAGTTTTAGCTGGTGAAGTGCAGATAATAGAATGTTCTTCAACATATTTATTTAATGTAGAAATAATAATATGATTATTATTTGAAAAATCAAAATCCGCATGAACATCATCAGATATAATAAACACTTTATATTTTTGAGCTAATTCTGCTATTTGTTTTAAAACCTTATATGACCAAACCATTCCTGTAGGATTATGTGGAGAAACTAAAATAAATACCTTTGCAACCTTAAAGCACTTTTCCAACGCATCAAAATCAATAGAATAATTCCCATTATGATAAACAAGTTCACATGATCTTAATTTACGTTTATTTAATGTAATCGCATCTATAATCGGCATGTATGAAGGTGTCAACACACATATACTATCATTGGGAGATGTAAATTCTTTAATATAAATAGATATAGCCTGAACTATCCTTGGACAAAATAAAATAGATTCATTATCTATTTTATAATGATAATGACGAAATATATATTTTCTAACAATATCATAATAATCTTCGGGTAATACTGTATAACCGTATATACCAAGACGATTTTGATGCGCTAGATATTCAATCATTTTTTTGGGGGCGGGTAAGTCCATATCAGCGACAGACATGGGAATTATATTCTCCCCAAACTGTCGAACATTTTCCCATTTAGCACTATTCGTGTTTTCTCTATTAATAAAAGCATCAAAAATATTCTCAGCCATAACTTTCCCAACCACAACGTTTTTAAAACTATAATTGACAAGAAAGGTAATTAAAATTACTAAATATGTTATTCCTATTACGTTTTTTTATTTTTGTGATCTAGTGCACATTAACGAATAATCGAAATCCCAAAACGAAATATCATAATTGAACCTATGTCTAAATTTTCCGATGATCCCTTTTGTATTTATTTTTATTTAATTCAGAGGAGAATTGATGATGTCTAACTATTTCGAGAAAATCGTGAAAGTACCCTACGAGGGAACTAACTCAACCAACCCTTTTGCGTTTAAACATTACAATCCAAATGAAATGATTTTGGGCAAGACAATGGCAGAGCATCTACGTTTAGCCGTGTGCTATTGGCATACTTTTTGCTGGACGGGTAACGATATGTTTGGTGTGGGTTCGTTAGATCGAAGTTGGCAAAAAACAGGTGATTTGCTTGAAGGAGCAAAACAGAAAGCAGAAATTGCTTTTGAATTTTTTCAAAAATTAGGCGTACCTTATTATTGTTTTCACGATGTGGATATTGCCCCTGAGGGTAATAACTTCAAAGAATATCTACACAATTTACAAACTATTGTTGATATTTTGGAGCAAAAACAAGCGGAAACAGGCGTGAAATTGTTGTGGGGAACAGCAAACTGTTTTACCAATCCTCGTTATATGTCTGGAGCCGCTACGAATCCAAATCCTGAAGTTTTTGCGTGGGCTGCCGCACAAGTCTGTGCTGCAATGAATGCAACTAAACGTTTAGCTGGTGAAAACTATGTGTTATGGGGCGGTCGTGAAGGCTATGAAACCTTACTCAATACAGACTTAAGACGAGAACGTGAACAAATTGGTCGCTTTATGCAGTTAGTCGTGGAGCACAAACACAAAATCGGCTTTGAAGGCACATTACTTATTGAGCCAAAACCACAAGAGCCAATCAAACATCAATATGACTATGATGTAGCAACGGTTTACGGTTTCTTAAAACAGTTTGGTTTAGAAAAAGAGATCAAACTAAATATTGAAGCGAACCACGCAACACTTGCAGGACACACTTTCCAACACGAAATTGCCACTGCCACGGCATTAGATATTTTCGGATCAATTGATGCAAACCGTGGCGATCCACAATTAGGCTGGGATACAGACCAATTCCCGAACAGTGTAGAAGAAAACACGCTTGTGATGTATGAAATCTTAAAAGCAGGTGGTTTCACCACAGGTGGGTTCAACTTCGATGCGAAAATCCGCCGCCAAAGTACTGACCCTTATGATCTATTCCACGCACACATCGGGGCGATTGATGTATTAGCCCTTTCGCTAAAACGTGCGGCGAAAATGATTGAAGATCAGGCATTGCAGAAAGTAGTAAATAATCGCTATGCAGGTTGGGATAAAGATTTAGGTCAGCAAATTCTAAACGGCAAAGCAAGTTTAGAAGATTTAGCCAAAATGGTGGAAAACCAAGCGTTAGATCCTAAACCGGTTTCAGGTCAGCAAGAATATTTGGAAAACTTGGTAAATAGCTATATTTATCGTTAATGCTAACAAGCGGTCGTTTTTTATCAATGGTTTGCAAATTTCCTGAATAAAATGACCGCTTGTTTTTTAGATTAAGGAGTATTTATGTACATTGGAATTGATCTTGGCACTTCTGGGGTTAAAGTCGTTCTATTTGATGAAGCCCAACACATTGTTGCAATTACCCAAAAATCTCTCCCCATTTCTCGTCCTCAACCCTTATGGTCTGAACAAAATCCTCAAGACTGGTGGGATGCAACTCATCAGGCTATGCTTGAACTTTCCAGCCAACACAATTTAACTGAAGTGAAAGCGATCGGACTAACAGGACAAATGCACGGTGCCACCTTGCTGGATAAAAACGATAAGGTGTTAACCCCAGCAATTTTATGGAATGACGGACGTAGTTTTGCTGAATGTGCCGAATTAGAATCATTAGTGCCGAATAGCCGTGAAATTACCGGTAACTTAATCATGCCGGGTTTTACCGCACCGAAATTACGTTGGCTAAAAAAATATCGCCCTGAAATCATAGAAAAAGCGAAGAAAATACTACTGCCAAAAGATTATTTACGGTTAATCCTAACTGGAGAATACGCCTCCGATATGTCTGATGCTTCTGGCACAATGTGGCTTGATGTCGGCAGACGTGACTGGAATCAATCTTTACTTAATGCGTGTGGACTAGATTTGAATCATATGCCCCAATTATTTGAGGGTAACCAAATCACAGGCTACCTGCGTCAATCTGTTGCACAACAATGGCAAATCCGCCAAGTGCCGATTGTCGCTGGAGGAGGAGATAATGCAGCAGGAGCAATCGGTATTGGCTTACATAAAGCAGGACAAGCCATGTTATCGCTAGGCACTTCGGGCGTTTACTTTGTGGTCACAGACAAATTCCACGCGAACCCTCAAAAAGCCGTACACAGTTTTTGTCATGCTTTACCAAATCGTTGGCACTTAATGTCTGTCATATTAAGTGCCGCATCCGCCATTGATTGGGCTGTAAAAGTATTAGGATTTAAAGATGTTCAAACGCTCTTTAAACAAGTTGAAGCGACCCCAACCACATCAGAAGTGATCTTTCTTCCTTACTTATCTGGGGAACGAACACCACACAATGATCCTTATGCCAAAGGCGTTTTTTGGGGATTAAATCATAACGATAATCCGATTACAATGGCAAAAGCAGTGATTGAAGGTATCAGTTTTGCAATGGGAGAAAGTATTGATGCATTACACGAAACGGGGATCAATGCTCAGACCATTACCTTAATCGGAGGAGGAGCGAAAAGTGAATATTGGCGACAGCTTCTCGCCAATATTACTGGAAAAACATTCGAATACCGCACTGGTGGTGATGTAGGACCTGCATTAGGCGCAGCAAAACTTGCTCAAATTGCGTTAAATCCGAATGAAGATATTGCCAATTTCTGTCAGCCGTTACCGCTTGAAGCGGTTTACCAACCGAATTGCAGCAAGTTTGCCGAGTACCAAGACAAGCGGTCAAAATTTGCTGAAATTTACCAAAGATTAAAAGGTCTTTAATGCTCGGAAAGCCAGCCCGTTCAGTATAGACGGGCTTTTTTGTCTGTTTTATTCAAAAATCTTACAAAAATTTATTTTACGCCCTTGATCATTTCATTTTCATCCCTATTTATTGTTTCGTCTGAACGGGAACGTTGAACTTCCCGTTTCTTTTTTCAAAAATACTTGCAAGAAAATTTCAAATTTAGCCTTGAAAAGTTGTGAAAGAACACCATCTTGTGGGTAACGTTACGAAAACGTAATTAAACAAATTTATATTCAGAGGAATTTTAAAATGGGTAAAATCATTGGTATTGACTTAGGTACAACAAACTCTTGTGTAGCGGTAATGGACGGTGACAAAGCACGTGTAATCGAGAATGCGGAAGGCGCACGTACAACTCCGTCAATCATTGCTTATACAGATAACGAAACGTTAGTTGGTCAACCGGCAAAACGTCAGGCGATTACAAACCCGAAAAATACATTATTTGCAATCAAACGTTTAATCGGTCGCCGTTTTGAAAGTGAAGAAGTACAACGTGATATTAAAATCATGCCTTTCGAAATCACACGTGCTGACAACGGTGATGCGTGGGTAAACGTAAAAGGTGACAAATTAGCACCACCGCAAATTTCAGCAGAAGTGTTGAAAAAAATGAAAAAAACAGCGGAAGATTTCCTTGGTGAAGCGGTAACTGAAGCAGTTATCACTGTACCGGCATACTTTAACGATGCGCAACGTCAAGCGACAATCGATGCAGGTCGTATCGCAGGTTTAGATGTTAAACGTATCATCAACGAACCGACAGCGGCAGCGTTAGCGTTCGGTTTAGGTTCAACTAAAGAAAACCAAGTGATCGCAGTTTACGACTTAGGTGGCGGTACATTCGATATCTCAATCATCGAAATTGATAACTTCGACGGCGAACAAACATTCGAAGTATTAGCAACCGGTGGTAACACTCACTTAGGTGGTGAAGACTTCGATAACCGTGTAATCGACTACATCATTGACGAGTTCAAAAAAGAACAAGGCGTTGATTTACGCAACGACCCAATGGCATTACAACGTGTGAAAGAAGCGGCGGAAAAAGCGAAAATCGAACTTTCTTCAGCACAATCTACCGAAGTAAATCTTCCGTATATCACAGCAGATGCAACAGGTCCTAAACACTTAGCGATCAACGTAACTCGTGCGAAATTAGAAGCGTTAGTAGAAGATTTAGTCGCAAGCTCAATTGAGTCACTTAAAACCGTATTAAAAGACGCAGGTAAATCAGTGAATGAAATCAACGATATTATCCTCGTTGGTGGTCAAACACGTATGCCGTTAGTACAACAAAAAGTGGCTGAATTCTTCGGTAAAGAAGCACGTAAAGACGTGAACCCGGATGAAGCGGTAGCAATCGGTGCTGCGGTTCAAGGCGGTGTATTAAAAGGTGATGTAAAAGACGTTCTTTTATTAGACGTTACACCATTATCTTTAGGTATCGAAACCATGGGCGGCGTGATGACTGTGTTAATCGAGAAAAACACTACGATTCCAACGAAGAAATCACAAGTGTTCTCAACAGCGGAAGACAATCAATCAGCAGTAACGATCCACGTATTACAAGGTGAGCGTAAACAAGCGTCTTCGAACAAATCTTTAGGTCAATTCAACCTTGAAGGTATTAACCCGGCACCACGTGGTATGCCGCAAATCGAAGTAACGTTCGATATTGATGCGAACGGTGTAATTAATGTATCTGCGAAAGATAAAAACACAGGTAAAGAGCAACAAATTCGTATCCAAGCGTCTTCAGGTTTATCTGACGAAGAAATCGAACAAATGGTTCGTGATGCGGAAGCAAACGCAGAAGCGGATAAAAAATTCGAAGAGTTAGTTCAAGCACGTAACCAAGCAGACGGTATCGCACACGCAACTCGCAAACAAATCGAAGAAGCGGGTTCGGCGTTAAATGCAGACGATAAAGCGAAAATTGAAGCCGCTATCGCTGATTTAGAAAAAGCGGCTAAAGGCGATGATAAAGCTGAAATCGATGCAAAAACCGAAGCATTAATCAAAGCATCTGAACCTTTAATGCAAGCGGCTCAAGCTAAAGCGCAAGCAGGTGAACAATCGCAACAATCTGCAAAAGATGACGGCGTAGTGGATGCTGAGTTTGAGGAAGTGAAAGATAATAAATAATCTTTTACGCTCAAATCGTAAAATCAAAGGGCGTGGTGACACGCCCTTTTGGTGTATATAAAAACTCACTCTCCCCCCGAGGGAGAGAGACTGCAAGAAATTGTGAAAGACAATTTCTTGCAGAGAGAGGGGAAACAGGCGGTTATATTTCGCAAATTTTTTACAAAATACATCCGCTTTCCCCTGTCCCTGATTTTCTTCTAAACGAAGAAAATTTTTCCCTCTCCCACAAGGGGCGAGGGTAATCAATTACAATTTTGTACGATTACAAATGAAACACTATGGCAAAAAAAGATTACTACGAAGTCCTTGGTTTACAGAAAGGGGCGAGTGAGAACGATATTAAACGTGCTTATAAACGTTTAGCATCAAAACACCATCCAGACAAAAACCAAGGCAGTAAAAATGCAGAAGAAAAATTTAAAGAAATCAACGAAGCCTATGAAGTGTTAGGCGATGCTGAAAAACGTGCCGCATACGATCAATATGGGCACGCTGCTTTTGAACAAGGCGGTGGTGCTGGCGGATTTGGCGGTGGCTTCGGCGGAGGCGGTTTCGGTGGCTTTGAAGACATCTTTAGCGAAATGTTCGGTGGCGGATTTGGCGGCGGTGGTCGCCGTAACCGTGTCGTTCGTGGTGACGACTTACGTTACGACATTGAAATCTCACTGGAAGAAGCGGTTAAAGGCTGTAAAAAAGATATTCGCATTTCAACATTAGCAGAATGTGATACCTGCCACGGTTCGGGTGCGGAAAAAGGTTCGAAAGTGGAAACCTGTTCGCACTGCCACGGTTCAGGCAGAATCCGCCGTCAGCAAGGTTTCTTTGTGACGGAAGCCGTATGTCCTAGCTGTCATGGAAGCGGTAAGAAAATCGAAAAACCTTGCAAATCTTGCCACGGCGATGGACGTGTTCAAAAAACGAAAAACTTATCTGTTACCATTCCAGCAGGTGTAGATACCGGTAACCAACTTCGTTTATCTGGAGAGGGCGCAGCAGGCGAAAATGGTGCGCCAGCAGGTGATTTATACGTCGTGATTCACGTTCGTGAACACGATATTTTTGAGCGTGACGGTTCAAATCTTTACTGCGAAGTGCCAATCAGCTTTACGATGGCGGCATTAGGCGGTGAGATTGAAGTACCGACACTTGACGGTAAATTAAAACTGAAAATTCCGGCGGAAACCCAAACCGGCAAATTATTCCGTGTGAGAGGTAAGGGCGTAACAAGTCCACGCGGCGGTTATGCAGGTGATTTAATTTGCAAAGTGGTGGTAGAGACACCGGTTGCGTTAAATGACAAGCAAAAAGACTTATTACATAAACTGGAAGAAAGTTTAGAGGGTAAAAGTCAGCATCGTCCGCAGCAAGAAGGTTTTTTAGATAGTGTGAAAAACTTCTTCTCGAACTTAGGTAAAAACTAAATATTAAAAAAGGCTTAGCGAATTTGCTAAGCCTTTTGTTTTTCTACAATGGTAAAATTTAGAACTTTTTTGACCGTTTGTAGATGATAATTTAGTAGTATTTAACCGAGAATTGTTTTTGGATTTGTTCAATACTCTTCACTTTCTCGTAGCCCGCTAGTTTCACTTCATCTTCGGCTTTCGCTTTCGTGCCTAGCGCTTGGCTGATAAATGAAAAGCCTTGCTGCTCAATCACCGTGTGTTTATAAAAATCCACAATATCTTGTTGAGTAAGTCGTTTTACCGCTTCGATCATTTTCGCACGTTGGTTGAACTGGTCATTGCGGCGATTAAAGTCAAACGCGAACTGTGAAAATTCTTGGTTTAACGATTCCGGTTTACGTTGTAATTTCTCAATTAAACTATCACGATATTTTACAAATTCCTGCTCCGATAAAGCGGTCAATTTTGTTAAACTTTCTGCAAAAAAGCGTTGGTTATGCTGCATAATGTCTGCCGGTGTCGTATTTGGACTTTGAACCATAAAACGCATACCAGCAGTTTTACCCATTTTAGCATTGGTTGCATAGACTACGTAGCCCAATTGTTTTCGGGTGCGCAAATCATCGAAATACCAGCGTCCGATAATATCACGCAATAAATTAGCTCGAGCCGAGCCTTCTAATTCGCCATAGCCTTTTGCAAGATAAGCGATGCTTAGTGCATTGTCCTCATGCGGTACAGTTTGTACATAGTTGAGTTTGCGGTTGCTGTCGTTAAGATCTAAATAACGTGCCTTTCCTCGCTCTACTTCACTGCTTTTAACAATGTTTTTTATGTCACTGACTAAATCTTCAACCTGTTTATCGTTGAGGTTACCCACTGACAGTACGCCTAATCCAGTTGATTTTGTTAACAATCTATCTCGCATCGCTTTTACATCTGCCAAAGTGGTGTCGGTTAGTACTTTGCGTTGTTTATCTTCTTCAAAATAAGGATAGCTGGCAAAGTTCGCGATAGCCTGATTTGCTTGTGTTAAGCTACTTTCTTTGCGTTGGCCGTCTAGCGCTTCGAAAGCCCGTTGTTTGGCTTGCACTAAGAAGTCTTCAGTTAATTCAAAAGTTTTGAATTGATTCAGCGAATCTTGGATTAATTTCGCTAAATGCTGTGTGTAGCCGGCTGCTTCAAGTGAAAGTCCATTCGGATAAGTAGTAATTGCTGCTTGCATACCAGCAACTGCAGTTTGGAACGCTAATTTCGTTTGTGCAAGGCTATTCATATAACCTAACAGCGTCGCACTTACCGCTTCTTTTAAATCATCTGTTTTCGGCATGATCGAGAAACTCATCGATACAATCGCTTTCGGATCATTAGCAAAGTATTGGCTCGGCATTGCATAAATCGCTTTGCCTGCCGTATTGATTAACGCCTTAGGTACTTTTCGATCGCTGATTGGTTGAATCAGAGAAAAATCAGTCGCGAAATAAGGATTCAGTTCGGGTAGCTTTAAAGCCGGATTATGGCTGAAATCCAACCATTTTTTCCGTTGTTCGTCACTGATTTTTGCAATCGAATAATTGGCCTCAAAGTAAGGTGATTTTTTATCGGTATGCGCTTTTTCATCAACCAGCAAAATACGGGCATTGTCTAATGTCATCTCAGCCAGTTTGGCTTTGATTGCTTGTTTATCCATCGTATCAACAATAAAGTCTGCATCTAAAATATGTTCCAATGGATAATGTAGCATTTGTTCAGCTAATGATTCGATGTAAGTACCATTTTTTTCCACCTGTAAATGTTGAAAATCCTGCTTTAAGCTTTCTCGAACTTCATTGAAGTAACTTTCTTGAATACCGATTTGTTTCACTTGTTCGATTTGCTGGAAAATCAAGGAAATGATCTTATCTTTTTCGGTCAACCCCTTGTCGGTTAAAGCAATATAAATGGTGAAATTACCACGATTACGACTGACATTTGGTGTTGCTTGTGCAGCAATACCACTATCTGATAACCCTTGTTTGATTAAGTAGTCAGATAAAGTGCCGTTGGTATTATTGTTAAGAATATAAGCTAAATAATCGCTGGTTTTGTGGGCAAATTGTGCTTCATCATTCGGTACATCAAATGAAACTGCCAGCATTTTGGTCGGTTGTACTGGTTTATAATGAATCATGACACCTTTATCTTCCGCACGGAAAAACGGCACATCTACACTAGGGGCAGCAATATTTTTATTTGGCATTTTACCTAATGTACGATCAGCTAATGCAGCAAGTTGCTCAATAGGTTGATTCGAATATAAAACCGCTTTGACTAAATTTGCCGAATAGTAGCGTTGGTAAAATCGTTCTAACTCCGTTTGTAATTTACTGTTCGGTTTATCCGAAAGTGTTTCCTTATTGCCAACCGCAAATTTGGTAATAGGGTGTGCAGGGTTAGCAGTTGCTAAATTTACACTGTTCAATAAATGGCCATCGCTTGATTTAGCACGAACCATTTCGGCATTTACGGCATTCACTTCTCGTTTCGCATTACTTTCTGACAGGAGCGGTTGTGCAAAAGCATCTGCTAAACGAGCGACCGCTCCATCAAACGCATTATTATTCACTTCTAAATAATAAGCTGTGCGATCAGCTGTGGTAGAGGCATTGTTATAGCCGCCATTTTCCGTTAAAAAGCGATCTAGACTATTAGTCTCCGGAAACTGTTTAGAACCCATTAAGATCATGTGTTCCAAGTAATGAGCCAAGCCTTGTTGCTGAATGGGATCTTCCATAGAACCGATAGGTAGTGCTAATGACATTAACGATTTATTCGCTTTGTTGTCCGAAATCAGCAGTACCGTCATGCCGTTTTTTAAGCGAATAGCCTGATAAATGGCGTTATCATTCGGGCTTTTGTTGATCTGCTGATTGATAAACTCAAAACCTTGCGTTTGTACAGCCGATAGGGATGTACTAGCGGTCGAATTTTGCGGAATATTTGCAAATATGGTTGTGGCGCTGACACTGAGCGCAATCGCAGAGTAAAGCGTATGACGAATCATGCGACTTATTACGGTTTTTTTCACTCGTTCTCCTTTTTATTCTTATTCGGTTTACTGTCTTGCATTAAAGCAAACCATTGTTTCGTTGTATGATGAATAATACTGTAATCCAATTCGGAACTTTGTACTAAAACTCGCTGTAGGTAACTGGCTTCAAACGAATTGTCTTCTAATAATTTAAAAATTTTCTGAGAGCAATATTCTTCAATATTTTCAACGTCTTCTATTTTGGCAAAATAATCGTCTAAACCGGCAGAAATCCCCCAGCGTAGCGCTTGAAAGCTATTAAGGTAATCTTCTATATAAATAGCTAATTGTTCAAATGCCTGTTGTTGACTAATCGGATTAAATTGAAATATTTGCGTTTCTTCACCATTACGCACAATATATTTCAAACGAATAGTATTATTTTGTAATAGCGTAACTAAATAATAAATCCAAAAACGGATAATATCTTTATCTTTTAATGAACTTACTTTCCAGAATACGATTTCATCATCAAATAATTGTTGGATATTCCCATAGAGTTTTATTTTATTCGAACTAATCGGAAAATATTGCTCAATCGTTAAAATTTCACTCTGCCTTAAGTAGGGTGATATTTCATTTCTCATGGCTTTTATTGAGTTTTCCAGTTCGGTTTCGTACAACTTAGCAAAATTTGATGAAGGTAAATTACCTTTTAACTGTTCTTGATAGAATAAACTCCGACTTTGTTCCTCATCAATCGTTAATAGTTTGGTTCTTAACTGGTAATTATCCAACGCATTCAAAGTAAACTTTTCCGATTCTTCAATACTTTCTTCATCGTAATTAAAATAAATACCTAATTGGCGGTTAAAGAAATATTTAATTGGGTTTGTGATATAACTAATTAATTCATTTAAATTAATTTCTGTTGGGCTATCCGCTGTAAGCTGCCCGTTTAAGAAATTTGATTGAATTGCATTCTGTTCAAA
This sequence comes from Actinobacillus capsulatus DSM 19761, assembly GCF_000374285.1. Classification (GTDB taxonomy): domain Bacteria; phylum Pseudomonadota; class Gammaproteobacteria; order Enterobacterales; family Pasteurellaceae; genus Actinobacillus; species Actinobacillus capsulatus. Next base: position 26,060 of record NZ_KB893930.1, read on the forward strand.
TAGTTTGAGCCACTCTTTATCATAAGAAATATGAGGGTAACTAAAGTTGCTTGGGCTAAAGACCGTCATAGGATGGCGTTTCACGATAAAATTGGCAGCATCTTTGTCAGCTAAAATTTGTTGAGCCGATTCAGATAAATGTTCTCCGATATAATCTAATAATTGAGCAACTAAAACGGAAGGTAAGCGAACTTTATTATCCGTTACCGATTGTCCGACATAGCTCACGTAGAAAATCTCTTGGGCTGAAAGTAAAGCCTCTAAAAATAGATAACGGTCATCGTCTCTGCGTGCGCGATCGCCTTTTTTCGGTGCGTATTGCATTAAATCGAAGCTATTTATCGAATGTTGTCGAGGAAAATCAGCTTCATTCATACCGAGCAAACAAACCACTTTAAATGGAATAGCTCGCATTGGTAATAACGTACAGAAATTCACTTTTCCAGTTAAGAACTGCAGGCTATTTTGTTGTGTATTGAGGCTCTCCTGAAGTAATAAGGCGAGAATTTCAATAGAAATTTCATCCTCAAAGCGTGCTTGTTCAATTTTTTCCAATACAGCCTGCAACGTCGTTTGTAGCAGAGAAAGTGAATCGAAATGCTCGCCACCATCTTGATAAAAATCACTGATTAATTCGGTTAGTTTTTGTTGCCAAATACCAATACTGTGTGATGTTTGGATAAATTGCTGCCACGTACTAAGCTTTTCTAAATAATGGCATAAGTAACCGACAAGCTCAGAAGCTAAACCATAACTTTCGTTAAATCCAATAGCTTCTTGCCAAATACCATTTTCTTCTTTGAGGCTTGTACCGAGTAACAAACGAGTTAAACCGTTTTGCCATGAGTTATAATTTTGCCATTGGTTTTGCTTGATAGTTAATCCAGCGCGGATACCTACTCCTTTTATCCAATGTCGTAGAGTATAAATATCATCAGATTGGATGTGAAAACGGCTTCGGATCGCATTTACATCTAATAAATCTAAGAGTGCTTCTGCGTTAAAGTTACTTTCTTTTAAATTAAGTAAACTTAAAAAGCTGCTGATAATCGGATCTACCGCAGTCGCTTTTTGATCTGAAAGTGTAAAAGGAATTCTTCTCGGATCTTTATGATCAAAGCGAGAAAATACCGCATTAATGTAAGGTGCGTATTTATCAATATCTGCAGACATCACAATAATATCTTTAGGCGTTAATGCCGGATTCTGCTCAAATAACTGTAAGAGATAGTTATGTAACACCTCTACTTCACGCATTACGCTATGGCACGAATGAAATTGCAATGATTGGTCTTGTTCATCTAATTCAAATGTTTGTGCATTATTAAACGCTAGAATGGCATTTTTAAGCTTGATGAGATTGGTTTCGCCGATATACGGATCGAATACATCTAGGGTATAGTCGAGCTCTTGTTCTACTAGTTGCACCAAAAATTCTCGCCCCTGTTTTCCCCACATGGTAAGTAGTTGGTTACCTTGCTTTTCCAGTAAATCAGTTAAATCAGCTTCCGATAATTGCTGCTTCAAAGCTAATTTCTCCAGTGCGCTATCTTCAACACTATCGCCCCAATATTCTTGGCTTGGGTTTAAGAAAAATAAGTGAATATCACAATGTATACTCAGTTTTTTTAACACTGCTAACTGAGTTGCTGGTAGAGATGAAATACCGAAAATAAAGATTCTCTGCGGAAGTTGTTCTTTCTCTTGAGCAGTTAAATTATCTAATTTTTGGAAATACTGATCTTGTAAATAAGCTCGGTGCGAGGTGATGAATAGGCTTTCATCACTATCTAATTTAATATCGTTAATTAACGCATTCCATAAGATAGCTTGCCATTGTAGATTAGCTAGGATTTCTTGTTCATTTTTAACTTTAAATGCATTGGAATGCATGATTTCAGAAAGTACCGCTTCAAGTTGGTTGTTTTCCCAATGTACTAACCAATGTGGTCGATAAACCAAATATTGGTCAAATAGATCCGCAATTTTAGCTGAGAGCTGATAGAGCTTAAGTTGATACTGGCGAATATCTTGCTGTAAATATGATTTTAGCGCACTGAATTTTGCCATATCTAAATGGGCAGGAATCAGGCGCATTAATCGCCATGTCACGGAAGAACGTTCAAAAATATTTTCTTTCGGTAGTGAAGGAAATAGCACGCGGTATTGCTGCCATAAAAAGCTGGTTGGAAACAAAAAGTCATAATTGCCCGCTACGCCAATGGAATCGGCGATTTGCATTTGTAGCCATTGTGCCATACCGACACTTTGTACAAGTATGGTCTCGGTACTAAACGGATTTGGATTTGGATTGGCTTTTTGTAGATGAATCAGCATTTCTGCTAATGATGATAGCTTTTGTGAATGGTAAACCGTGAACATAATTGATACCTCATGTAAGGCGGTGATTTTCTACTAATTAGCTTAGAGATTCAATCACTTTTGCTGACACTTTACGGATAAACAAGCGGTCAGATTTTACGGTTTTTTTGCAAAAGTTATGGAGTAATATCTATTTTGCCTAATGGGAAGCTCACACTGATTTTATTTTCATTACATTCAATATGGAATTTTAGGCGATTCTGCTGAATATTATGTTCACAGGGTATTTTTGCATACTTCAGTGCGAGTTGGTTTTCAATAATTTGTAGGGCTTGTTGTTGCTGATAAATATAATTGATTTTTTCTGTTTGGTAGCTTTCCCAACGTGAAGTAACAATAAATATAAAAGAAAATATCATGATGCCGATTAATATTGAAATAAATGATTCTGATTTAATTAACTTATTCATTGTTTAACATATTCCTTGATGCGGGGAGTTCTTGCCAACGAGCATATTTATTTTCTAAATTTAATATAACTTTCTTTTTGAAGGTCATATTTCTTTCTTCTCTATTGTTATCATAAGATGAATATAATATGCCGTAAAATTTGGCACTGCCTTTAATATCAAAGTAATAATCAGTAATAATTATGCCATAAAAATCTTGGTTAAGCGTTTCGTCTATATCACCTTTAGCTAAAACAATTTTTGGATCTTGTTCAGAGCTGGCGGGAAGTTCGTCTAGATGTTCTATTTCAGTTATTTCGGTATTAGTAATATCTAATACATCAGCTAGCCGTTTAAAATGAATATATTTTTCTTTAGTAGGTGTTTTTTCAACAAATAAGCTTTTTTTGGCACAATAAATAGCATATTTTTGGTTTCCGGTTTCAATTTTCACTTCAGTTGTTTTAGTCATAATAGGGCGTTTTATTTGGCTACAACTGATTGGTTGCTTATTTAGTTTGGTTAAAACGGAGAATTTTTCCGATAAATAATTGTTTTGATAATTTTGAGTTTTTATTTCGGAGTGAATGAATTTTTCTTTAGTTAATAGTATTATTGTCATCACAAAGGATATTGTGAGTAAGGAAACAATTAATATGCTACTGTTTAACGTATGTTTTTTCATATTTAATTTAGGATATAGATATAACTGGTTGTACCGTATTCAATATTTTTATATTTTACGGATGAGAGTTTTAAATTAACTTGCAGAAGTTTTTCGGGGACTTTCCATGAAAATGAGAGTTTATTTACTTTATAATCATCAATGGTAGTAAGCTTTTTCCATTTTTCCTGACAGGCATTTAGTAACTTCTCACATTCTATTTTTTTACAATCAGTTAAATTATTTTTATCATAAATATAGATCTCTTGATTCTCGAGTTTAAAACCGAAAATCTCTTTTGCTAAATCGTGAGTATTATTTGTATCATTTTTTATACATGATGCATTTTTCGTTTTTCTTTTGCCAAGACAGCCGTCATTATTCAAATCATAAAAAAATATAAAGCAACTTTCTTTAGTTAATGAATAACGTTTTTTATCTTTTTCAAATAAAGAAAAATTACTGTTTTCTCTATTAACACCTTGGAATCCTAAATGCTGGAGATGTTGTTGAAAATAATGAACAAGCTGATGCGCCTCTTTCTGTAGAAATAAATCTTCTTTTTGTTTATGACTATTTTGAGTGAATTGACTATAGGACTTGGCTGCCAGTAGTACGATAAATACGGCTAACGAAAGTGAGAATAGAAGTTCTATTAGACTGGATGCGGATAATTTAGTCTTTACAATAGCTACGTTTATGCTTCGGCATAACATAAATTCTTCCCCATTGATCTAATTGTAATATTTCATTTGAATTATTCAGAGATACGGAAAGGCATTTCGATTCTAATCTTCCGGTCATACCATCAATATTAATAAATGCTTGAGGATATAAGCTTTTATTTTTTATTGCGGTGCCTTTATGATGATTAATATAAATATGATGTTCATCATTTATGGTGCAATGTTTGGTATTTAAACAATCACAAATAATTTGTTTTTTATTGTTATTTGTTTTTTTAATTGCAATAACACACCATTTCTTCTCTTTATTATTTTGTGAAATGGTAAGCGTATAATTTGATTTATCGTAACGTGCTTTTGTTTGTAATTGATAAAGAAATGATTGGAGGGATTCTATTTCACTGTTTAATGCGGTTAAATCATTTAAATGGAATACAATCGGAGAAATAAAATAAATTGAAATTACCAGAATAGTAAAGGTAATAAGAATTTCGATGAGTGTAAATGCTTTAAACATAAAATAATATCCCTCTGGCAAGGGATATTATTTAATTCGATTAGAGAATGAAATGAAGTTTATCTATTTTTTCGATCTGGATCGCAAAATTAGAAAGCTGAAGTGTCTTGGAAAAGCCCTACTTTTAAATCGGTTGCGGTATAGATGATGCGACCGTCAACTTCTACTTCACCATCAGCTAAACCCATGACCAATTTACGATTGATCACACGTTTCATATTAATACGATAAATTACTTTTTTAGCTGTCGGTAGGATTTGACCGGTGAATTTAACTTCACCCACACCTAGCGCACGACCTTTACCTTTGCCGCCAACCCAGCCAAGGAAGAAACCAACTAATTGCCACATTGCATCTAACCCTAAGCAGCCCGGCATTACTGGATCGCCAATGAAGTGGCAGCCAAAGAATGGAAGGTTCGGATGAATATCTAATTCGGCTTCGATATAACCTTTATCGAATAAGCCACCGTTTTCAGTCATTAAATTAATACGATCCATCATTAACATCGTTGGCGCGGGTAGCTGTGGCCCTTCTTTGCCGAATAATTCACCACGACCTGATGCTAATAAGTCTTCATAGGTATAGCTTGATTTAATGTTTGGTGTACAGTTGTTCATTTTTTTCTTCCAAAATAAATATAAGAAAAGCCCGTACAATCAGGGCTCTGTATGGAGAGCGATAGTACAGGCTTTTAATTTGGCGTACAACTGTTAGCTGAGCTTGTCGGATCAGTGCTTACCTAAGAATTGGCAAATCTTTGCAAAAAAGGAACCGCTTTCTTCTCGTTCTTGCCCTTGCTCAATATGTTGATGAATCAGCCCAAATACAGAAGGTTTATCGGCTGAAGCGACATTTTCATCATCGTAAAAGTGGCGATCTAACAAAATTTGAATCGCTTCGAAAACGTGTTCAATTGCCCAAATTTTGAACTGTCCGGCTTTTACGGCTTCGATCACTTCTGCTTTTAAACTCAAATGTGAAATACAGGTTGCGGGGATAATTACACCTTGTTTTTCAGTTAAACCACGGGCTTGGCAGATATTAAAGAATCCCTCGATTTTTTGATTTACGCCGCCGACACTCAATACGTTACCAAATTGGTCAATTGAACCGGTAACGGCAATCGATTGTGGTAAAGCCAGTTTGGATAGCGCACTGATTAATACGCAGAAAATAGCCAGCGATGAACTATCGCCATCTACTTCGCCATAAGACTGCTCAAAGGCGAGTGATGCGGAGAACGGGAGTTGTGTCGGAAATTCTAATAAATTAGCTAAGCAAGATTGCGCAATAATTATACCTTTAGAATGAATATTTCCGCCTAATTCAACTTTACGTTCAATATCGGTAATTTCGCCGTCGCCGTGTTGTACGTTACAGCTAATACGTAACGGCTCACCGAATGAATGAGGAATGCCGTCAAACTCAATCACGGATAAGCCATTAATTTGTCCGATTTCTTCATCTTCAGTCTTGATATATAGCTGGTGCGTAAGAATATCTTGCGTTGTATATTTATTTAAAACGGAGGATTGCTGTTCTAAATAATCAAAATATTCTGTGACTTGGCTTAAAGTGGTTGAATTTGGGTAAAAATTTGCAAGACCTAACAAATGCTTTTTGAGTAACGTCGGTGAAATAGAGACTAATTCTTGGCTTTCACTTTCTCGCACATAAGCTTGTAAAAGCTGATTTAGTGCTTGGTTAGTAAACGATTTGTTAACCCATTTTTGAGCGCTTGATTGAATATAATTACCCCATTGCTCAAGATTTTCGTCATTAAGAGTTAAATAGGATTCTACTTCGGTATATTGTGCAACTTGATAGAGACTATCGTCATATTCAGCCAATAGAGATATATCTTCCCGGCTACCAATCAGTACCAGTTTGAAATTTGACTGAACAGTTGGGAGCAGGTAAGGGATATTATTCACTGCATTTTGTTCAAATGAGCCGAACAGTAGCGCCTGTTTTAATTTGTCCCATTGCGTGATATCCAATAATAATGAGTTCACATTCAGCAGCAAAATACCATTGTTTGCTTGTTGAATCGCCCCCATTACGTTTTCTACTTTATGTTCTTTTTCAAGGTAAATGCTATAACCGAATAAGTGGTTGCGATTAAATTCGGTTTTGGTAACCAGAGGATATGCAAGATTTTCGGCAAGATAATTTTTAATCTCTTGGATAAATTCAGGGAATGTTTCCGTCTTTATCACTAATAGCGAGCCAAATTGCCCACGTTTGAATTGGTCGATCGCTTGTTTTGCATTGGGTTGGAAATCAAAGAACCCTACTTCATTGCTCGTTTCTTGAAATGAATGATGTAAGGTGAGAGATTGCCAGTCTAATGGGGTTAAATTCACGAAAATGCCTCATAATAGAAATTTGGTTTATTATACAGAATTCCGTTATACTTGCCTAAGTTTAAGCACTGTGAAGAGAAGAAAATGCGCTATCAAAAGTTAGAGATTCAAGAAGCGAATTGGAAATGGAAGTATTTGCTCAAAAAGCATCGAGAAGGTGAAAATATCACGAAGCACGAGGAAACCAGTTTGATTGAGTTGAAAGTCCAACTTTTAACGACGCTTCAACATTCGCCGGAAGAAATCGAGCAATGGATTAAAGCGGAGATGACGGCGGAGCAGCGTAAAAAAATGCGCCAGTCGATTCGTGCTAAACGTAAGCGCTTTTTTAATGCGGAAAAAATCACAACAAAGAAAAAATCGATTGATTTAGAATATGCGAGTTGGTTACGTTTATCGAAGTATTCGAAAGAAAGAAAGATGACGTTGTCCGAAGCTATCAATCATTTGATTGATGAGTTAGAAAATCAGCATATCTATTTGGATCAAATGGAAAAAATGAAGTCCAGCCTTAAAGATTTGTTGAAGTAAGCGGTCATTTTTCACCGAAATTTTGCAAAAAATATGAGCGCTACGTTTAGCGCTCATAGTGTTCTTATCAGTAAATGCTAGCTTAGAAAGTTACTCTCACACCAGCTGTCACAACATTGTTATGACCTTTATTTTTCGTCAGTTTGAAATCGTAGTTAACATATAATGAAGTGTTTTTATTCACTTCCGTTAATGCACCTACACCAACTCCAACCCACGTTTTGCTTTTCGTAGGACTGATACCTTTCACATCAAATTTCGCATCTTATAAACCGGTATAGCTTGCTTTAAAGCTAAGATCTTCATCATTAAACACCTTTTGGTGATTGACATAACCTTGAAGGGTTATGTTCATCCCTGCAACATTTACATCTAATGATGTACGTAAACTAACGAGTTCGCTAGTTTGTCTATAGGTTGCTTTATCCGCATTAAACCGAATTGATTGTTTTCCTCACTAAATGCGCCACGTCTGACAACATAGTGATTTAAACCGACAAACGGTGTAAATGCAAGATTACCCATTTTGAGATCATCGCCTGACCCAACATAAGCAGAAAGCACTTTATCACGGTGGTTAATTTTTGCTGTACTTACGTTATTATCCGCCAAAATAATATTACATTCGACATCTGAATTAACGCTGCCATAACCTACACGACCTCGTACATACCAAGGTGTTTTGTGTTTGTTACCTACACGAGCATATAAAGACGCACCAATTCCATCCGCTTTTGAGTAATTAAGTGCTGCACCTAAAATAACATCGTTAGTGAATCGTTTATCAAAACCTAGTTGGCCTGCATAGGTATTTGTTTTACCTTCACCGAATCCTGCTTCTTTTAAAGTACCGTTTCCGTAATACCGGTTGCCTACAAACCTGCGGTGTTACCGACATTATCTAATGCGCCAAGCATTACTAAACGGTTAGATAAGTCTTTGTTTACTGTCTCCGCGTTTTCAAAAGTAAGCGCCTGCGCTGATGCATAAATTTGACTAGATAGGCTATCTAAAGACTACGCTTTGCGTATTAGCATTTGCAATACTATTTTGTAAAACAGCCGCTTGTTGTGCAAAAGAGTTGTTTGTTGCAGTTGTTGTGCTTTTATTTTCCTCAATTTTGCGCTGAAGTTGTGTAGTTGTTGTTAATGGTTGAATAACCTTGGTTAAAAAACGTACCTTCGTTATTTACGCCTTCAAAAGTACTTGCACCAGATAAGACAAGTTCACCTCTACCATTTTTAACTAAGCCGGCGTTACAGTCAATATCATTTGAGAACTCATAACGTCCATTTGGGATATTAACAGTCACGTTATCTGCAAATACAAGACCTTTGTCAAAACGTGTAGGACCATTGATAGCTTTTTCAACATTGAGTAAATCCCAACCATATACATCATCTACGCCAAGCGCACCAATATCGATTGTTGTGGGTAAGATAGATTGTTTGATCAAGTTACCATCCATCCAAGGATATTTTTGCTTCACTAATACTGCAGTACTAGTTGCGGCTGGCACGGCAAATGATGAACCACTTGATACTACGTTACTCAGGCATATAGTGAGGTAAACCTGCTTGAACGCTCGGATCTTTGTTACCCGCAGCCCAAATAAATAAACCGCCGTCTTTTATTTTTATAGAAGTTCAAGATACTACTATAGAATTGGCGTTTGTAGTAGTACATAGAACGGCTATCATTGTTAAAGTAAGTTAATGGCTTGGAATACCATATGACTGGTTGAAGATTCTTGCGCTTCTATTCCATAAATCATTATAGAATGAAGCACTTTGTACCCTGCTACCATAATATCGTGAGTTGCCGATGAAGGCGCAGAACGGCCTGTTTCAATGATTTCAGCATGATCACCGAATTTTTCTTGATATTGTTTGCCATCATATAGTTTTTAAGCCGTTATCTAGGATACCGACGATTACACCACTACTGTTCAAGGTAACATTGGTCTTGTTATTTGGATCGCGTAAGTTATAACTGCGTGAATGGTCATTCCATTGTTCGCCTCGAATAGGCACATCAGATGTAACAATTGGAGATCGTGTTGTGATAGGCTTACTTGGACGAATAATGATAGGACCTGTATCAGAGATAGGTGGTTCAGGTTCACGAGCCGGCTTAGTATCTACGACAGGCCTTGTTGGTGGTGTTATTGGTCTATTTACAACTATTGGTTTTCCAGCTGAGATAATTACTCGAACAGCGGTTCTACCATTTACAGTTGTGTAAATTTTGGTAATTAGTACACCATTTATTTTTGTCGTTACCGCTCGGGTAATAGTACCCGTATAGCGAGTTGGATTAAACCAAGACGAATATTTATTATAACTATTCGCTGCATTCGGATAATATCTCGCAGTGGTTGCAAGTTCGCTGGCTAGCTTACTTGCATCTGCCTCGGTTGATAAGGCTAACATTGTTGCCATCGCAACGACTAAGCTCTTGCTTCTCATGTTTTAGTTTCCTTCTAATACATTCGAAAATATCCCCCCTATCTGAAATTAAATATTTATTATGGATCCTTTTAATAAATAGTTAAAAAATAAGGGGGCTAGGATTAAAACAAAAAGGAAGAGTAAAATCAATATAATATGAGCATTATTATGAATATAATTAAATTTGATAAATAAAAATAATCATATTTTGAGCAAATAAAAAGGCTAAATTGTTTCCAATTTAGCCTTAAATAAATATTAAAGAATATTTTATTGTACAAAACCGACTAATTTATATACTTTTTCAAGTGTTTTTCTCGCACGAGCTTGAGCTTTTTCTGCACCTTCACGGAAGATTTTTTCGAGTAACGCTTCATCTTGACGAAAGTGGTTATAACGTTCTTGAAGATCAGTTAGAAGTGCTGAAACTTGTTCCGCCACTTCAGTTTTTAAATGACCATACATTTTACCTTCAAATTCCGCTTCTAATTCTGCAATGGTTTTACCGTTTACTGCAGACAGAATATCTAATAAGTTTGATACACCTGCTTTATGTTCACGGTCGTAACGCACTACAGGCGGCTCATCGCCATCAGTCATTGCACGTTTGATTTTCTTCGCGACCACTTTCGGGTCTTCTAATAAACTGATGACATTATTACGGTTGTCATCTGATTTCGACATTTTTTTAGTCGGTTCAAGTAATGACATTACACGTGCGCCCGCTTTTGCAATAAACACTTCTGGTACTTGGAAAACCGGCTCAATCACATTACCTTCCGCATCTTTTTTTCCGTAAAGTGCATTAAAACGGTTGGCAATATCACGAGTAATTTCTAAGTGTTGTTTTTGGTCATCGCCCACTGGTACTTGGTTTGCTTGATAAAGCAAAATATCTGCTGCCATTAACACCGGATAAGTAAATAAGCCGACATTCACGTTTTCTTCATAACGTGCCGATTTATCTTTAAACTGAGTCATACGGCTCATTTCGCCGAAGTAAGTGTAGCAATTTAGCACCCACGCTAATTGAGTATGCTCCGGCACGTGTGATTGGATAAAAATCGTGCTTTTTTTCGGATCGATACCGCAAGCCAAATAAAGCGCTAATACGTCTAAAGAGGCTTTACGCAATGCTGCCGGATCTTGACGCACGGTAATCGCATGTAAATCAACAATACAGAAAAGGCAATCGTAATCGTCTTGCATTTTCACCCAGTTACGCAGTGCGCCTAAATAGTTTCCGATCGTCAATTCACCCGATGGCTGCACACCACTAAATACAATAGGTTTGGTCATTTTTTATAATCTCTTGTTAAATTAGAAACGAATGGGCTTATCTTAGCCTTTATTGCTATTCGATAAAAGCACAAGCGGTCAAATTCCAAAAATTTTTTGTAAAAAGTTGGAGGAATTTGACCGCTTGTTTTACTTAATTAACCATTTACAAACTTTAATACATCAGCAAATTCGCCGGTAACGAAAGTCGGGTTTGATTGCTTGATTGGTACGTTATAGTTATAGCCGTAAGTTAAACCGACTACATCACAACCGGCGGTTTTGGCGGCAATCACGTCATTTTCCGAATCGCCGACAAATAACATTTCGCTTGGTTGAATCGCAAATTTTTCACAGATATGTAACATCGGATCCGGATGCGGTTTGATTTTCGGTAATGATTGCCCGCCTAAATATTCACTGAATAAGTCAAAAATACCGAATGCACTTAAGACCGGTTCAACTAATTTAGTCGGTTTATTGGTAATCACGACTAACGTATAACCCTGTGCTTTTAACGTCTCTAAGGTTGATTTCACATTCGGATATAGCACGCTTTCTTCACAAATATAAGTGGCATAATATTTATCGAAGCTGGTACGTAATTGTACTAATTTTTGTGCATCAAATACTTGTCCTGTATAGGCAATCGCATTTTGAAAGAAAATATCCGCACCTTTACCAATCCAAGTTAAAACTTTTTCTTGCGTCGTTGTTGGTAATCCGTGTTCGGCAAACATCGAATTTACTACTAAGGTTAAATCCGGCAGCGTATTTACCAATGTCCCATCCAAATCGAAACCAATTACTTTATATTTTTTAGTCATAACTTTTCCTTATCTAAATTTAGTCGAATCTAATTTTAGCAAATAAAAAAGCCGTAACAATCGGGGAAGTTACGGCTTTTTAGTTATTTTGAATGTTTTACAGCATAATTTGCAAAAATTAATGCGGCAAGAGAATAGCATGGCGAGAATAGCCAATCCTAATGTTAAACCCATTTTATTTCTCCTTAAGCGCACGACGAAAAATTCTTCCGATAGTTAAACAAGCGTAGGCGATAATACACAAGAATAAAATGTTTAGGCTACGGAATTCAAATGATTCTTTGCTATATAAGATTACCGGCAACGCCAATAATGCGACTTTCGCAATATCATCACACATTTTACCCCAAGATTCAAACGACTCTTTTTCGACTGGTTGTTGAAATAGATTCCACATATTCGCTCCTTTTTGAAGCATAGCCTACAAAATCTCACGGTGGATTCAATTACGATTTTGTGTATTTTCGATCAAGATCGCAGAATTGAGGTAACAAAAAAGTGGTTGAATTTCATTAAAAACTTGCAAAATTTCCATCAAATTCAACCGCTTGTCATTATACTTTTTTACGAGAATATGCCCAAATCATAATCACTAATCCGCCGATAATCATTGGTAATGATAATAATTGGCCTCGCGTAATCAAATCATCTACAGTGTTCACATTCGGGTCTATATCACGTACATATTCAACTAAGAAGCGGAACACGCCATAACCGATTAAGAAAAGTCCTGCTACTGAACCTGCCGGACGAGTTTTTTTGATAAACCCGTTGAGAATAAAGAACAACACTACACCTTCTAAGAAAAACTCATAGAGCTGCGAAGGATGACGAGGTAAATAACCGCCGCTTGGGAATAATACTGCCCACGGTACATCGGTGACGCGTCCCCAAAGTTCATCGTTAATAAAGTTGCCGATACGCCCCATACCAAGTCCGAACGGAATCAACGGTGCAATAAAATCCGATGTTTGCCAGAAACTGCGTTTTTGGCGAAACGAAACCCAAATCATTGCGACAATCACACCGATTAAACCACCGTGGAATGACATTCCTCCTTCCCAAATGCGGAATAAGAACATCGGATCTTGTAACAAGCGGTCAAAATTATAGAAAAATACGTCACCGATACGTCCGCCTAATACAACGCCCCAAAAGCAGGTATAAATAAGCTGATCTACTTGTTCGGTACTCCAAACACCGTTCGAGTTTTTTGCTCGGCGCATCCCTAGCCAGTAAGCGAAACCGAAGCCGATTAAATACATTAAACCGTACCAACGTAGGGAGATTGGGCCAAGGCTGAAAATAATCGGATCAATTTGTGGAAATTGGATAAATTGTTCGTTCATATTGTTCCTTTAAAAAAATTCCCCTCTGAGTGAGAGGGGAGTAAGAAATAAAAGCGAATTATTTAAAAAACATATTAATCGCAATCGCAACTAACATCACAGCAAAGGCTTTTTTCAAGGTTTCAACTGGTAGAACATTTGCTGCATTTGCCCCGAGTTTGGAAGTAAAATAAGAGGTTAATGTAATGCCGAATAATGCCGGTAGATAAACATACCCAAGCGAATAATCCGGCATTTCAACATTCCAACCGCTTGTAATAAAGCTAAATGTACCGGATAAGCCTAAAAATGCACCGCAAAATGATGAAGTACCGATTGCACGTTTCATCTCAAGCCCGCGACTATTTAGAAATGGTACGATAAAAGCACCGCCGCCGATGCCAGCAATACTGGATAGTGCGCCGATAATACCACCGGCAATAATAGTTGATTGCGTGGTAAGCGGTTTAATTTTCGGTTCTTTTTTCAACGAGAAAATCATACGACCGGCTAAATAGATTACTATCACCGCAAACAGTTTCGACATCAGTGCCGCATTTAATCTGCTAATCATTAGACCAGAGAGGAATACCGAAATCATAATAGACGGAATAAAAATTTTACTAATATTCCAATCGACATTACCTAATTTGTGATGACGCTGAGCCGAAGAAAAGGCAGTAATTACAATGGTTGAAAATGAGGTGCCCAATGCGGCCGCCATCAGGTTTTCCTGTGTTATACCTGCCATCGGTAATAAATAAACTAAGCTTGGTACGATAATTAAACCGCCACCAATACCGAATAATCCGGCTAAAAAGCCAACAACTGTGCCTAATGCAAGACAACTCAAAAATACTTCGATCATTGCGGTTTTCCTTTCTGATGCTGATTGTTCCACGCACGGGTAGGTTTGCGAAATTCTCGTTTTTCCGTACGTTCTATACGTGGTTTTTCAACCGTTTCCACTTTTTTCGATTTATTTAATAACACACCAGCAAATTCTTTCATCACTTTGCGATACACATCGCGTTTAAATGAAACCACCTGACGTACCGGATACCAAAAGCTGACCCAGCGCCAACCGTCAAATTCAGGACTTTTAGTTGTTTTTAAATCAATTGTATTTTCATCACTGAGAAGTTGGAGCAAAAACCAACGTTGTTTTTGCCCGATACACACCGGCTGAGAACCATCATTTCGTACTAAGCGTTTCGGTAGTTTATATTTCAGCCAATATTTAGACGCCCATAATAATCGCACATCTTTTTTGGTTAAGCCGACTTCTTCATAGAGCTCACGGTACATTGCTGTTTCAATGTTTTCGCCCTCATTAATTCCGCCTTGCGGAAATTGCCAAGAGTTTTGTCCAAACCGTTTTGCCCAGAGAACTTGCCCTGCTTTATTACAAATGACGATACCAACATTTGGGCGGTAGCCATTGAAATCAATCACTGAACCACCTTATTTATTTTTAGGTAATAGAGAAAATAGATGAGATTGTTTCACACTTTACGCCTTAGAACAACCTCTAAAGCCAATTTTGTAGATAACTCTGTGGATAAGTTGTCAAATGAGTGCGTATTTTGCTGGAGTAACTTTATTAACCTCTTGTTTTTATTTGTCGGAGTGTGGATGCTTATTTTAGATCAATATGCGATCTTTTTTTGTAAGCGGATCAGTGTTTTTAGAGAATAATTCAGCAAGCATATGGATAACTTTCCAGATTACGCGTGGTTGTTGGGTTTTATTCACATCGAAGATCTATTTATCCCCATTGTCTGTGGATAAAATTGTGATAGATCGGAATAATGATCGTGAATAACTTTTAGGATTAGCAAGAAAAATATAAATTTTTTAATAAAAACAATAGGTTATATGGTTATGCACATCTGTGAAAAAGAGGAGTAATTAAGGCGGTTGTTTTTTAATCAAAAATAAAAGCAGATCGTTTTTAATGATCTGCTTTTGGTGATAAGGAATATAATGAACTATTTTCTGCTGGTTTTATATACTTTCATTGCTTCTGGAAGAAGACGCTCAAGGTTTGCTTGGCGTTCTTCATTAGATGGGTGAGTTGAGAAGATAGAAATGCCTGAATTACCAGCCGCTTTACTCATTTTTACCCATACATTGGGTGCAGCGGAAGGGTTATAACCTGAACGAGCCATTAGCATTAAACCGATTTCATCCGCTTCAGTTTCTTGACTGCGAGAGAACGGTTTATTTACGATTAAATCCGTGCCGGTACTGAGTAAGCCACCGGTATCCGCTCCAAGTGCAACAGACATTGCGGCATCGGCTACTGCACCTAAAATACCAGTCGTCATTTCGACGTTATAAGCTGATTTACTATGTTCTTGCAATGCGTGTGCCATTTCATGTCCCATAACGGTTGCAATTTCATCATCCGTCATATTTAAGCGCTCAACAAGCCCGGTGTAAAAACCCATTTTTCCACCTGCCATTGCCCATGCATTTAATTCTTTTGAACGGAATACGGTAATTTCCCAATTGAATGGTACACCCGTTGTATTGGCTTGCTCGGCATGAGGTTTCATGCGATTAAATATGGTTTGTACACGTTTTGCGGTCGTAGAAGTTCTATCGATTGCTTGCGCATTTTTTTGCTTCATTTGCATATAGCCTTGTTCTGCTTTGCTATTCATTTGGTGGGTGTTCACACAAGCGGCAATCGTTGCCAGTATAAATGCAGAACAACCAAGCTGCTTCACTAATTTCATCTTCATTCCTTACTGGTTTGTATTTTTATGATGCTTCAAGAAACCAAATATTTGGCATTGATAATGAATAAAAATTCAATACTTATTCTAGTTCTGATCAGTTGTAGAAGCAAACGAACAATGCGATTATAGTAGATATTTTATTTTTGGATGAAGACAGCACAAGATGAACAAATCGCAAGGTTTTCAATTTAAGCAATTTTTTATCGCACATGATAAATGTGCTATGAAAGTGAATACGGACGGGGTCTTATTGGGCGCAATTGCAGATGTTGCCGAGGCTGAACAGATCTTAGACCTCGGTACCGGCACCGGTTTAGTGGCGGTGATGTTAGCGCAACGAACGGCTGAAACAACGCAAATTACAGCGCTTGAATTAGATCCGAACGCTTATCAACAAGCGGTCGAAAATTGCCAAAATTCTGCATTTTCTGACCGCTTACAAGTCTACCAAGGTGATGTATTGCAGCATCATTTTGCTAAGAAATTCGATTTGATTGTTTCTAATCCGCCTTATTTTACCGATAGTTTGGCTTCACGCTCGCATGCTCGAGATTTGGCACGGGCTGCGACACAAAGTCATTTGGCTTGGTTGTTACAAGCAAAACAATGGTTATCGGCACAGGGTGAAATTACTTTTATTTTACCCTGTGATGTGGCGGAAAAATTGCGAGAACAAAGCCAAACAAGCGGGCTGTTTTGCACAAAAATTTGCAAAATTATTACTAAGCAAGGGCAACAACCTAAGCGTATGATTGTGAGTTTTTCGCTCCGAAATCTCCCGCTTAAAGTACGAGAGTTGGTAATTTATAATTCGGATAATCAATATACCGAAGCGTTTAAACAGCTGACTAAGGCGTTTTATCTAAATATGTAATCGACAAAAAAGCCGACCAATTGGTCGGTTTTTATGTATTTACGTTGTGTTATTCTACTAATTCAGTGAGATCTAAAAGTTCCGGCGAAAGGATAATACCAGTGAGATCCGCATAAACATAATCTTCAGGGAAGAATGTTACGCCGCCGAAGTTAACCGGCGTATCGACTTCACCAATGTCCGCATCATCAGCACTAACAGGAATTGGTGCTAACGCATGAATACCGATATCTAAAGTTTCTAATACATCAAGTTGGCGCACTGCACCGTACACAATAATACCTTCCCAGCCGTTATCAACCGCTAATTGTGCTAGCTCAGCATCAATAAGCGCACGGCGGACTGCACCGCCGCCGTCTACGAGCAACACACGGCCGTTACCTTCCTCTTCCAGCACTTCTGCAATTAACCCATTGTTTTCAAAGCATTTTACTGTGGTGATCTTGCCATAAAAAGATGATGAGCCGCCAAAGCTTGAGAAAATGGGTTCTACGACATCAACTTGATCAGAATAAATATCACAAAGTGCTGAGGTATCAATACGCATGAGGTGCTCCTGTTTCTAAAAGTATATATTGCTTTGGAGTATAACCCCAGATAGCGAATTTACAAAATTTTTGGCGATTTCGACCGCTTATTTTGCGAGATAGCTCACATTTTTAAACATATAACTAAAATACGCGATATATAACCTCCGATTCTTTCTCTAAAGCTGAGCGATCTGTTACATTTTGACTATTCTTTAATTTACATTATGCACAACAGATCTTTACTCACACGAAATCCTACAAGATGTTATCGACAAGTCACAAAGTAGCTTAAAAATGCTTGCTATTTTAAGCTTTCTTGGTAGCGGTTATGTCAGTTTAGGCTATATCACTTATTTAAAAGTTGTTAGCGGTATTCCGGCAGGTATTTGGGCAGGGGCTAACGTTACTTGGGGACAATTCTTCTTTAATATGATTCCAGTGTTCTTAGGTAATGTGACCGGTGAAGCGGCGTTCGTTGGTGCTTCTTATCTATTTGCCTATAAGCATTTATTGAAAGATGATTACTCAATCTAAGCTGATTTCAAGTGGTTATTTTTCTGCAAAATTTTGCCAAAAAATGACCGCTTGTTTCTTTTCTAAAAAGCCCTTCCGAATCATGCTAAATTTTGTACAAAACCGCTTGTGTTTCAGAAATAAAAAAGGCTACGATCTTGTTTAAAAATCATTAAAGTTGGGATATCAAATGAGCTTAGATAAATACTATCTGAAAATGGAAGAGCATTTTCTGTATGTGCCTTACTACAATCATCACCGCCGTATTCGTGTGCTATTGCCGAAAGATTATCACAACGAGAATTGGCAAACCTATCCTGTACTTTATATGCACGACGGGCAAAATGTGTTTTATAGTAAAGAATCCTATTCGGGTTATTCGTGGAAAATCATCCCGACTATTAAAAATCACCAAGAATTTCCAAAACTGATTATTGTCGGGATCGATAATGCTACAGTACACCGTTTAGACGAATATGCGCCGTGGCGTACCGATGTCGGACATACGCCCGAGGCACGCAATGCCGGCGGTATGGGCGTGGAATACGGGCAGTGGGTAGTGAATACGGTAAAGCCATTTATTGATTCACACTACCGAACCAAACCGCAACGTGAGCATACGCTATTAGCCGGTAGCTCGATGGGTGGCATTATTACCGCTTATATGGGGGCGGCTTATCCGGATACTTTCGGTCATTTGGGCGTATTTTCTTCTGCGTCTTGGTTTAGCGAATCCGCTTTTTTAGATTTTGTACATCGTCATCCGCTCAATAAAGCGAGTAAAGTGTTTATTCAGGTTGGCACGAATGAGGGCGATGAGATGGATGCGCAATATATTTCAAATATGAATCAGGCTTATATCAATAGTTCACTTTATTACTATCAAGCACTACTTCGCACTTTCCACCCAATTGATAATATTCGCTTAAAGATTATGGCGAATGAAACCCACCATGAAGTTCATTGGGCAAATCATTTTGTGGAATTTTTAAGTTTTGCGTTAATGGGAAAATAAGCGAGATAAAGAAAGCAAACAAGCGGTTAGATTCTGCAATTTTTTTGCAAAATCTAACCGCTTGTATTTTGGGACAGAGGAGCGTTTAGATAATATGTTGCTCCGCCAATTTACCTAAGAAATATGGCATCATTTTACGCCATGACGGCCAATCGTGTTCGACATCGTATCCCCAATAATCAAACCATGCTGGAATCGCTTTCGCATTGAACGCTTCTTGTAAGTGGCGAGTGTCTTCTACGTGCTGATCTTCCCACGCACCTTGTCCGACCGCAATAATAAAATGATTTTGGCGGTAACGATTTAAGAACCAATCGTCATTTTGTCCCCAAAGCGAATCGATAGGTGAATTGAAATACACGGTCGGGTCGCCATAAAATTCACCAGTAAAGAAACGGGCATCATAAACGCCACTTAGCGCAATCGTGGTATCAAATAAATCAGGGTGACGCAGTGCAAAATTGACCGAATGGAATGCTCCCATACTGCAGCCGGTGGCAATCATCGTGCCGTTCCAATTTGCTTCGTGACGAATTAACGGCACTAATTCATGGACGATATAACGGTCGTAAGCATTATGCGCTAATGCCATATCGTGTCCGGATTTGTGTAAGACCAACCACGATTCGCTATCGTAAGAATCTGGTGTGTAGAACTTGACTAAACCGCGATCAATAAACGCACGGCAGGCTTCAATCATACCGAAATTACCGTATTCGTTTTGATTACCTCCTGAGGAAGGAAAGACGATAACAGGTTTACCGGCATGACCATACACATTAAAGTGCATTTCACGACCTAATTCACCGCTCCAATGACTTCTTCTTTCAAAATGCATTGCTAGCTCCTTTACTGTTTTTGTTGTGCAAAACGGACAATTTCACGTAACTGTTCCATCGTTTCGGTACGGACTAAAATGCCGTGTTCGCCCATAATTTTGGCAAATACACCCGGTACGGTTTGTACGCCAATAATATTGTCAGCAAATTTATGACAAATGTCTTCAATACTATTCGTATAATTTTGGTTCGCTTTACGTGAGATATATACGACATTCCACGGGTGGGTAATGTCTGCATAGAATTTGTTTTCCGTCACGATATTGGCGTATTCGCGGAACACGTCAAAATCGTTCGCATAGTTCCACATATCAATGGTTAAACCACCCGGTGGACGGCAGTTGATTTCAAGCGGTAACAATTCGCTAGTTTTTTTTACACGGAAAAACTCAAAGTGGAAGAAACGTTCCCGCACTTTAAAGGCTTCAACACAAATTTTGCCTAATTCGACTAATTTCGGTGAGATTTCGCGTGGTATGTAATAGAACATATCGCTGTCTTTTTCTACGGTGTCTAATACCGCTTCGGAATATTCAAGGCTGGAATAGAATACGATATTACCTTCGTGATCGGTTAAACCGTCAAAGGTCACGATATCGCCGTCAATAAATTCTTCCATAATATATTCAACCTGCGTATTTTGAACGGCGAAGAATTCATTTAACTGCGTTTCGTTGCGCACTTTATAAGTGTCTGAAGCACCAACCCCTGAATTTGGTTTAATGATTACCGGGAATTTCAGTTCTTTTGTCAATTGATGTGCGTCCTGCTCGTCTTTAAACACTCGACCTTTCGCTACCTTTAAACCGGCTTTACGAAAAATTTCTTTCATTTGCGCTTTGGTTTTAATGGTGAGCATATCCTCATTTTTATAACCGAAAACGTTGAAATCGGTACGTAATTTGGCATCCAATTCAAGCCAATATTCGTTATGCGATTCAATGCGGTGGATACGTCCATATTTATGTGCAAAGTAACCGACCGCACGGTAAACTTGATCATAATCTTCCATATTATCCACACGATAATATTCGGTTAAATGCGCTTTTAAGGTATCGCTCAGTTGCTCATACGGCGTATCTGCAATCCCTAACGTATTAATACCTTTTTCCTTCATTCGGACGGCAAACGTCTCAAAATTGGTCGGAAAGTGTGGCGAAATCATTACGAAGTTGAGTTGTGTTGTCATATGTTTCGTTCCTAAAATAAACAAATTTTTATTAAAAAATATTATATGTGTATGGATTCTAAGCGATTTTGAGGTGTTTGGGTAATGATTTTCACATTTTATTGATTTGAGTAAATAATCAGTGAAGTATGAGTTTGGATGCTGATAGGAAACTAACCGAGAGAATATAGAGAAAATAAAAGCGGTCGGTTTCTTTGCAAAATTTGCTAGAAAACCGACCGTTTGTTTAGCTGTTAAAATTGATTATTTATTTTCAATCACAATACTTTTGTTGTCTGCAAGGTGAAGATTCATTTGATTATATGGAATCTCAATACCGGCTTTATCAAATTCAAGTTTGACCATTTCGGTAATTCCCCAGTAAGCTGTCCAGTAATCAGCTGTTTTCACCCAAGGACGAACCACAAGTTGTACGCTATGTGCTGATAATGCACCGACTGCCACGACAAATGCCGGATCTTTTAATACTAAAGCGTTATTTTCTAAGAGGTGAGATACAATTTCTTTCGCCTCTTTTAAGTTAGATTCGTACGAAATATCAAAAGTAAAATCAATACGGCGAACATCGTTTGCAGAGTAGTTAACGATGCTGTCTGAGAACACTTTGCCGTTTGGAATCAATACGGTTTTGTTATCGCCGGTACGCAGTTCCAATACTAATAAGCCCATTTGCTCAACCGTACCGGTCATACCGCCGGTTTCGATTAAATCGCCTTTACGGAACGGTTTGAAGATTAATAACATCACGCCTGCCGCAAAGTTTTGTAATGAGTTTTGCAGTGATAGACCAATGGCTAAACCTGCCGCACCGATTAAGGCAACCAATGAGCTGGTATTAATGCCGAGTTGTGAAAGGGCAGCAATGACGACAATTAAGAGCAATAAGAAGTAGCTGATAGAGGAAATAAAACTTTGTAGCATTTCATCTTTGGTTGATTTCAATGCTGCTTTACCCAATAAGGTGCTAATTACTCGGGCAAGAAACTTACCAATCACAAAAATCGCAATCGCAAGCAGAATTTTTGTACCGTAAGGGATAATCCACTCATTGAGCATAGTGTTGAAATCCATATTGCTGACTTTATTAATCGCTTTTTCCGTTTCCGCAACAACATTGATATTTGGTGTAGTTTCAGTAGCTTTTTCTGCTGACATTTTATTTTCCTTAAAAAGTTGATATTTTCTCAACGTAATAGCTGAGGCTGGAAAGAAATAATTCCATTGTATTAAATATGAATTAATACAATGGAATTATAATTAGTACGGCGCTAAAATAAATCTTTTATTACAAAACTTTGCAAGAATGGTAATTACCACTCATATTTTGCACCGAGCCAAAATTGTCTACCGGCACGGTATGTTTGGTAATAGTTTTCATCATCGGTGGTGATTTTATTTGCCAGTAACTTACGGTTAAGCACATTAAGTACACTTACATTAACTGAAAATGCTTTATGTTGCCCTAGTTCTTTTTTCCAATTAAAGAACCAGTCAAGCGTAATGTGGCGTGGTTTTGCTGTTTCATATACACGAGCAACCAATCCCTCATAGTTGTTACATACCGATTTTTCAGAAGTACATCTAAAACCTTTAAAGGTATAATCTTTACTAGATGATTCATAATTAATACGCTGTGCCCAGTTTAAATTAAGTGATGGAAAATAACTTTCCAGCTGTAAATAACCTTTCCAAGGGGTATTGAAGTTTCTTGCAGGAAGATATTCAATTGATTGTAATTTATCTTTATGAAGCATTTTAGTTATGCCGTAATCTTTCCAATCTCGCTGGGTGTAATCATTTGTTTGATTAGTTTTACTCTTATTAAAAGCAACACCGAATTGCCATTTAAGAGCCATAAAAGACAAATCGATAGGTTCGATACTTTCTATTTCTAAACTAAAGGTATTATGTTTACTTCGTCCTGAATTAGATAGCCAACGTTGTTGGGGTTTTACATCAGAATCAATTTGGGTCATAAACTGATCTTTGCTGTTGCGTTGTACCCATTTGAATGTCCATAAGCTATTTGAAATTTTTTGACTGATTCCGGCATTAATTTCATCGCTATAAGGTGTTTTAAGTTTACTTCCTTTATAGGCAATATGTAAGATAGATCTGTCTAGCTCCCAAGGACTGTTGTAAGACTCTCTGTTATAATGGTCTTCAAAATTGAAGGCAGAACGTAATTTATAATCAACTAAATCTCCTGCGTAGTAGCGATTGAAACCAGCGATAAGATGAGTTTGGTCTTTACCTAACAGGTTATAATCAATATAACTTCTTGGAGCAATGTTCCATTTACGGGTAAATTGCGTGTAGTCAAAACGTACGCCCGGCACAAAAGTGAAGTTATTCCAAACGATTTTGTCTTGTAAATAGGAGGCAAAACGATTATGTTTAACTTTCCCATCTATCGGTAAGTAATGAACCCTATATTTGAAATATTGTTCTTTGGGAATACAATATGTACAATTTTCAATATTAAATACTTCACCTTTATAATAGTCGGCAGCTCCAGCATACTGCTTTGCAAGTTTAGGTTGCTTTAATCTTGATGTATTTTGTTGCCATTCCCAACCGGCACTCATTTCATGAATAGTGCTGCCGATTTCAAATTTATTGAAATCCAGATTTTGTTTTAGCTGCAAACTTTGTTGCTGAGTATAACGTTTACCGATACCACCTTTTGTCGCTTCTCCTGTATTTGGATCAGAAATCCAGTCAATACTTTTAGTTTTGGTATAACGATAAAGCGTATCCGAATCGTATTTAGTTTGATTTCGGTTATTTCGATAAGCTAACTCACTAGTTAGCAAGCCAAGAACGTTGTAATTCTCCCATTTAATATTAGTTAAAAAACCACCGCCACTTAATCTAAAGCGACCATCTACCGCATTTTCCAGATATTCATCTGCTTGATGAGTAGAATAAATTCCATTAATCGTTAAACGGTTATTCTCATTTAATTCATTTTTATAGCTTGCAAGTAACGTTTCGTTACGACGATAGCGATTAGTCCATTTGTGCAAATACTGTTGATGCTGAGGTACAGAACTTTGCTGACGGCTATAAGCAAATAGCAATCCGGAACGTTCTGTAAGTGGCTGATTTAGCTGAATCGTATATTCGTGCTTAGTAAATTTAGGTTGTAATAAAGGTGAATTGGCACGATAAAATTCATTTTTATACTGCCCTTCCAAGTGGAATTTAGTCCAAGCATCTCGGGTTGTTCGGTAAGATACAGAACCGGATGCACGTTTGAAATCAGGTTCTTTTAATTTTGCATTCACTACACCGCCGGTAAAGTTTCCATATTGGCTAGGCACATTACGGTCATAAACCTCTAACGTATCAACTAGATCGGTACTCAACCAAAATGCTTGAGGATGCCCTGCAGGCATATATTGAGGATCGATTGTTTTAGTCATATCAGATTTTAATAATGAATCTTCACCCAAGCCGATAGGATTAACATTATCATTAATTCCTATACCATTGAGCATAAAATTATTGTTGTAATAACGCTCACCGTGAAAAGAAATATTTTGCGGAGCAATTTCACCTAATGTATTGCCGTTTTTGTTATTAGATACTCGAACTGAAGGTAACGAAACTAAGGCATCACTCACATTTGAGTTAGTCTGTAATTTGGTTGTTAAATTTTTTTGATCAAATTCATATTTACCGGAAAGTACTGATTTCGTGTTTCCTTTTACGTGAACAGTGTCAAGTTCGACAGTTGCGTAGAGTTGTGTGTTGACCAAGCAGGCAGCCATAGA
Source organism: Actinobacillus capsulatus DSM 19761 (assembly GCF_000374285.1). Taxonomy (GTDB): domain Bacteria; phylum Pseudomonadota; class Gammaproteobacteria; order Enterobacterales; family Pasteurellaceae; genus Actinobacillus; species Actinobacillus capsulatus. The sequence continues at coordinate 50,967 of NZ_KB893930.1, forward strand.
TAGAGATATTTTCGTTAATTTCATTGTAAAGGCCTTATTTTGATTATGGATTAGTGGTGGGTATTTTAGAGTGGAAGCAGAGTAATTCAATAATTTTTTTATGGTTATTTGAGTGGGTTATAGGTAAGAAATTTAATTTCTATGAAATATTGCAAATTATTAGGGAAATTTAACCGCTTGTAGTCTTCTAATTGGCAGGGGTATGATAGAATTTGTATGATTTTTTTATGAAGAAAGCAAAAATGACAACAGAAAAAGTAATTAGTGCCAGCGTTCAATTTTTTACCATCAGTGAAGATGAGGCCGGGCAGCGTTTAGATAATTTTTTATTAGCCAAACTTAAAGGTGTGCCGAAAAGTTTGATTTACCGTATTGTGCGTAAAGGCGAAGTACGGGTAAATAAAGGGCGAATCAAGCCTGAATATAAACTTCAGCCTGATGACGTGGTGCGTGTACCACCGGTGCGTGTAGCGGAGAAGAATGAAGCCCCAATTTCAACCAAATTGAATAAAGTGGCAGAGCTGGAAGATCAAATTCTGTATGAAGATGAGGTGATGTTGGTTATCAACAAGCCCTCTGGCATTGCGGTACACGGCGGAAGCGGCTTGAGTTTTGGTGTGATTGAAGCGTTAAGAGCGTTACGTCCACAAGCCCGTTTTTTAGAGCTGGTTCACCGTATTGACCGCGACACTTCCGGTATTTTATTGGTGGCAAAAAAACGCTCGGCGTTGCGTAGCCTACACGAACAGTTGCGGGAAAAAGTGGTGCAAAAAGATTACTTGGCATTAGTACGTGGTCAGTGGCAAGCTCACACCAAAGTGATTAAAGCTCCGTTGCTAAAAAACGAATTGGCAAGTGGTGAGCGCATTGTGCGAGTGAGCGAAGAGGGCAAACCTTCAGAAACTCGCTTTAGCATTGAAGAGCGTTATGCGAATGCGACTTTGGTAAAAGCCTCGCCGGTAACCGGTCGAACGCACCAAATTCGTGTGCATACTCAATATGCCGGACATCCGATTGCGTTAGACGACAAATACGGCGAAGCGGAATTTGACAGTAAAATGAAAGCGGCCGGTTTACAGCGTTTATTTTTACACGCGTATTCAATCCGTTTCGAACACCCGAAAACCGGCGAAGAAATGCTGATTACCGCTCCGTTGGATAAAACCTTAAAAGGTGTGTTAGCAAAGTTGAGAACATCTCAAGCCTAGGGATTAATTTATATACATCATCTAGTACGGTACAGCCGTGCTAAGCGAAAGGAATACGGTAATGCAAATTCATTTCAAAAATTATCAAAAAAAAGACCGCTTGTTAGATTTAACTCAGCCGAAAATTATGGGAATTTTAAATTTTACCCCTGATTCTTTTTCCGATTCGGGTAAGTTTTTCAGTTTGGATAAAGCCTTATTTCAAGTGGAAAAAATGTTGAATGAGGGAGCGGATATTATAGATATCGGTGGCGAATCAACCCGCCCTAATGCCGAACTTGTGACACTTGAGCAAGAGTTGGAACGTGTCGTGCCGTTAGTGGAAGCGGTACGTAAACGTTTCGATTGTCTGATTTCCGTTGATAGTTCAAAAGCAGAAGTATTTAAACAGTCAGCGGTGGCAGGAGCCGATATTCTCAATGATATTAGAGCCTTAACTGAACCGAATGCAATAGATACTGCTGTAGAATTAAGCTTGCCGGTTTGTTTAATGCATATGCAAGGTAACCCGCAGAATATGCAACAAAATCCTGAATACGATGATGTACTGGAAGAGGTGGCGGATTTCCTCAATCAACGTATTTTTGAATGTATCACGGCAGGGATTCCGAAAGAATATATTATCCTTGATCCCGGCTTTGGTTTTGGTAAAAGTGTACAGCATAACTTTACACTGCTTAAGAATTTAAAAGCTTTTTCGGATACCGGTTTTCCGGTGCTTGCCGGTTTGTCTCGTAAGTCAATGCTCGGCGCGGTAACCGGTAAACCGGTTGAGCAACGTGTGACGGCTTCGGTTGTCGGCGCATTAATTGCTGTGCAAAGCGGAGCGAAAATTATTCGAGTACATGATGTAGCGGAAACCGCCGATATGTTGAAAGTATGGCAAGCGGTAGTTGACTGTAAATAAAAAAAGAGATGTGAGTTTAATATTCACATCTCTTTTTTTAGTATTTAGTAAGAATACACTTCGTTTTTCACCGGTTCCCAATTGACTTTAATTCGGTCACTTGGTGCTTGTGGCTCTTGGAAAGAAGATTCTTTTTCTTCTTGCTGCACTGGCATTGCAATCGGCTCAATCACTTCTTCTTGGGCGATATCTAACTGATCTTGATTATCATTGATATTATCAAGTTCAGTTTTAGCAACCGGAGCCGCTTTTCTGCTCGATTTAGCCTTTCTAGATTTTTTGTTAGTCGCTTTTTTGACATTAGCCGGCTTAGTTACATCCTTCTTGGCTTTTGTCGGCTGTAAATAAGTCGCTTTTAGTGTATTACACCAAGCTTGGCTAAATTGTGCTTTTTGCGAATGTTCGTACTGTTGTAATTTTTTAGCTAAATATCTTTGTGAGGCCGGATCTTGTATAAGCGTCAGATAATTATCTTCCCCAATCACTTGACTGAGTGTCGTTTGATAAACAGCCATTTGATACAACATCTGATTACCTTCGGATAATTTATCACTCTTAGAGTTCTGTTTCTTAGGATAGAGACATTGTTCGTATTTGTTTTTTTCAATGATCCATTTTTTTACATCTTCATTCGAAATCTGATATTTTGCTTTTCTTGGGTTAGACAAATTCGAATTGGTGTAACTTCCGCAAGCAGTTAGCAGCAGCACAATAAATAATGTGAGCGTCCTGAATGTTAGTTTTTTCATTAGTGGTAGTACCTTGTTAGAAGAGTTTGCAAATTATACAGACTATTTTCAATTTTTCATTACAAATTTTATAATTTGAATAACTTTATTAGCTTGGCTTTAACTTATTAATCGCGATAAATTATTGAAGAATATTTTGTAATAGCCTTGTATCACATAACAAAAAGCACTAGAGTATTTAATTTTTCGAACCAATTTAAAGAGGCTCATCATGACAGTTCGTGTGTATGGTATTAAAAATTGTAATACGGTAAAAAAATCACTTAAATGGCTTGAAGAACATCAGTTACAACCGATTTTGCATGACTACCGTGTAGACGGGTTAAATGCTAAATGGCTTGAACAAATTGAACGTCAATTTGGTTGGGAAGCGTTAGTGAATAAGCGCTCGACCACTTGGCGCAATTTAGATGAGACGGTTAAAAATAATCTGGATCGTACAATGGCACTAAAAGTGTTATTAGAGCAACCGACCCTAATTAAACGCCCGATTCTTCTACAGGACGGCATTGCGCTTATTGGCTTTGATGTCAAACAATACGAACAAGCGTTCTGTCAATAATTTATTTTGGGAAAATTAGAATATGAGAAACAGCATCATCAATCTTGCACAAGATTTAATTCGTCGTCCTTCCATTAGTCCGGCTGATTACGGCTGCCAACAAGTGATTGCAGATCGTTTGCAGCTGTTAGGTTTTACGCTCGAGTGGTTGCCGTTTGGTGATACGTTAAATTTATGGGCGAAGCACGGTAGCGGCAATCCTGTGGTTGCATTTGCCGGACATACCGATGTGGTGCCGGTTGGTGATGAAGCACAATGGACTTATCTTCCGTTTGAAGCTCGTATTGTGGATAATATGCTTTACGGTCGTGGTGCAGCAGATATGAAAGGTCCACTTTCCGCTTTGGTTGTTGCAGCGGAAGAATTCGTTAAAGCAAACCCGAATCACGCCGGTACGATTGCATTGTTGCTTACTTCCGATGAAGAGGCGGTAGCAAAAGACGGCACGGTAAAAGTGGTCGAAACACTAATAGCGAGAGGCGAACCGATTCACTATTGTGTAGTGGGCGAGCCGTCCAGCGGTAAAGTATTGGGGGATGTGATTAAAAATGGCAGACGAGGCTCAATCACTGGTGATCTTTATATTGAAGGCGTACAAGGTCATGTCGCTTATCCGCATTTAGCCGAAAATCCGGTGCATATGGCATTGAATTTCTTAACCGAATTAACCACTTATCAATGGGATAACGGTAACGAATTTTTCCCACCGACAAGTTTGCAGGTTGCCAATATCAAGGCGGGAACCGGTAGCAATAATGTGATTCCGAGCGGATTATACGTGCAATTTAATTTGCGTTATTGTACTGAAGTGACCGATGAAATGATCAAAAACAAAGTGGTGGAAATGTTAGCTAAACATCAGTTAAGACACCGTATTAGTTGGAATTTATCCGGTAAACCGTTTTTAGCCGGCAATGGTGAATTAGTCAAAGCAGCAGTACAAGCGGTCAAAAATGTCACAAAAATTACCCCTCGTTTAGACACCAGTGGCGGCACATCCGACGGACGTTTTATTGCATTAATGGGGGCTGAAGTTGTCGAGTTCGGACCGTTAAACGCCACTATCCATAAAGTGGATGAATGTGTCAGTGTCGAAGATCTTGGGAAATGTGGCGAAGTATATTATCAAATTCTGGAAAATTTACTGAATGGCGCATAACTTTTCCTTTAATAAAGAGGAGATTTTTCAATAATGCAAAATTTAACCGATATTCTCACCGGAAAAACACGCGAACACCTTGTCCCTTTGCCGAATTCATTATCGGATAAACACTTTTTGCAAGCTGAGGTGGTTGATGCCTTTCTGACATTGCAGCAAGCGGCAAAAACAGCGGGTTTTAATTTACAACCCGCCAGCACTTATCGTGATTTCGATCGCCAAATGTTGATTTGGAATACAAAATTTAACGGCGAGCGCAAGGTGCATGATGATAACGGCTGTGCGATTGATATGGCTAAATTGAATGATTTAGAAAAAATTCAGGCAATACTGCATTGGTCTGCGGTACCGGGTTCCAGTCGTCATCACTGGGGAACGGAAATTGATATTTTTGATCCTGATTTACTGCCGGAAGGGCAACATTTACAACTTGAACCTTGGGAATATCAAAACGGTGGTTATTTTGAGCCATTAGCTGAATGGCTTCGTCATAATGCTGAACGTTTCGGTTTTTATTTTCCTTTCGATGGTGTGAATAATGTGAAAGTCGGCTATGAGCCTTGGCATATCAGTTACCGCCCGGTTTCTGCCGAATATGAAAAGTTGTTCAATCACGAGATTTTGCAAAAATCTTGGCAAAACGAACCGCTTGCAGGCAAAGCCTGCTTACTTAAACATTTTAACCAGCTATTTGGCTGATATTTCTTACCAGGAAACACACTGACAGCATGAAAATGGAACATCATTTTTCTTCTTCTGTGTACTTCCGTGTTTTCCGTGGCGAATTACCGAATAATCTTTTGCGATTAATATAATGACAATTCAACTCATCAACGAATCTTCAAATACCGAGAAATTTCAGCAAATTTGTGACAAATGGCAACTTTCTCATGCTCGATCCGCTGTACTGGCTTTAGTGCTGACTGACGAGGGTTTAGAACTGCGTAAACTGGACGAGCCGAAACTCGGTGCGATTGCCGTGAATTTTGTCGATGGCACCATGGCGTACCGCCGTAAATTCGGGGGCGGTCGAGGTGAGGCGGTCGCAAAAGCGGTTGGAATTAAAGGGGATTATTTACCTACGATTATTGATGCTACCGCTGGACTGGGCAGAGATGCTTTTGTGTTAGCTGCTATCGGTTGCAAAGTGCTATTAGTCGAACGTAATCCGATTGTCGCTGCACTTCTAGAAGACGGTTTGGCAAGAGCCTATGCCGATCCGGAAATCGGTAGCTTTATGCAGGATCGAATGATTTTAGCCGATGTGCGTAATATTTCGTTGCTAGATGTAGAACAGCAAGCCGCCGATGTGGTTTATTTAGATCCGATGTACCCGCATAAACAAAAAAGTGCATTAGTGAAAAAAGAAATGCGAGTGTTTCAACATTTAGTTGGTGCGGACTTGGATTCGGATGATTTCATTTTACCGGCAAAAGCTCTTGCCCGTAAAAGAGTGGTGGTAAAACGTCCGGACTATGCGCCCTTTTTAGCGGAGCAAAAACCTGATTTTTCTCAAACCACGAAAAATCACCGCTTTGATGTTTATCTTTCACATTTAAAATCTGCGTAAATTTTTGTGAAAATCAGACCGCTTGTCCTATGAACTTCTAGGCAAGGCACTGTTTTTTTAGTAGGATTATAGCCTTTATAGTTTTTTAGGTCTAATAAGATAAGGTGTTATCGTGCCACAACGTGATTATGCAGCCCGCTCGAACAAAAAAAAGGGCGCCAATAAATTTCTCATTTTAGGGATTATTATCTTCTTGCTTTTAGCGGGAGGGATTGGTTTATGGGTATTAAAAGAAAATGCACCGACACAAGCAATGCCTGTGCCACAGCCGACTCAACCAGTTCAGCAGCCTCAAGGCCCTGCCTTACCGAGTCGCCCGGAAGAGGTATATAGCTATATTCGTGATTTAGAAACACGTGAAGTGTTAACTGACAATAGCCAAAAATCACAAGAAAAATTAGCTCAGCTTTCTGCAGAGCAAAAACAGCAGCTTGAAGCAAAATTGAAGCAAGAAGAGGCTGCTCGCTTAGCGGCTGAGAAACCGGCTCAACCAGAAGCAAATGCGACGCCGGCATCTAGCTCGACAGAAATGGTTACGGAAGCGCAACCTGCGGTAGTCGCATTAACACCGGAAGAGTTAGCAGCGAAGAAAGAGGCGGAACAACAAAAGGCAACAAAACTAGCGGAAGAAAAACGCAAGCAAGCTGAATTGAAGAAACAACAAGAGCTTGCAAAACAGAATCAAGTGCCAGTTGAAATGGCGAAACCGGTAGAAACTGCAGCAAGTGCAGAGCAGCAAGCAAAACTTGCCGCAGAAAAAGCTAAAGCGAAAAAAACGGAACAAACCAAAGTAGTGGCAAGCGCAGCGAAACCGGCAGATAAAGCAACCAATCAAGCGGGACGTTTCGGTTTACAATGTGGAGCTTTCAAAAATAAAGCGCAGGCTGAAAATATGCAGGCTCGTTTAGCGATGGCTGGTTTTAATGCACGAATCAGTTCAAGCTCTGATTGGAATCGTGTGTTTGTCGGTCCAGTTGGAGACAGAGCGGCAGCATCAACAGCGCAATCGAACGCTCGCAGCGTAGCGGAATGTGTAATTGTTTCGATGTAATATAATTAGAGATAAGAAAAAGGCTCAGTTTTGTAACTGAGCCTTTTTTGTGACTGATTCGTTATTATTTTTTCAGTAAGAATGTTACTGCATCTACATAACGTTTAATAAATTCGTTGGTTGATTGTGAATCAGCGAAGCCTTCCATATTCAGTTGGTATTGACCGTTTACAAAAAATGCCGGTACACCACGAATTTTGAAATTTTCTGCTAATTGCACTTGTTTATTTACTAAACCGTTTACCGCAAAACTGTTGATACCGTTATCAAAATCCGCTTCGCTAACGCCGTTTGCAGTAAATACCGCTTTAATGTCATCCATTGATTTGAAGGTATCTTTTTGTGCCGCTTCAAATAATGCGGTTTTCACTTTATCTTCTACGCCAAGTGCCATAGCTAATGCCCATGCACGCGTTAAATTCTCAGATTGACGGCCTAAGAAATTCACGTGATATTGTACCAATCTAGCGTCTTGTGGAAGTGCTTGTTTAATTTGGCTTGGAATTTTATAAGTTAATTCAAAATCATAGCAATGTGGACAGTAGAATGAGAAAAACTCTACCACTTCTTTTTGTGCCGAAGGCGCTTGGCGCACTTGGCTATATTCTTTTCCTTCTGCCGGAATTGCTGCTAATGCGGCTGAATTCACTGTAAAAAGCGCAGAAAGCGCTACTAATGCTGATTTTAATGCAAATTTTTTCATTATGTTTCCTCAAATAAATAGATTTATCTATTGGACTATATTAGTCGTTTAAAATTCCACGGGCACGTAATAATGCCGTTTTGAAATCTTCTTCATAATCTTTTTTAATGCCGGGAATCGGTTCGTGTTTATCTGCATTACGCATTTTTAATTGATAAATTAAAACCTCATCACGTAATGCGGCATAGTTATCCGGCTCTCCAACTTCAACTGAAAGTTGTTGCAGAATATCGATAAGATGTAAATCCGGATTCTGGCGCCAATGTTCACCTAATAACTCAAGTAATTCCTCTAAACGTTTGCATTTCATACGTTGCTTCCTTAAAAATCCTTGTTGAAAAGTTTCCGGAATCATATACTTTTAGCCATACTTTTGCAAAAGACTTGGACATAAAATGTTACGAATAGATCAAATTTCTGCGGTAATTTTAGCCGGTGGGCTTGCTCGCCGTATGAATGGCGTGGAAAAAGGCTTACAGCAATTACAGGGCAAACCGCTGATTTTGCATATTGTAGAGCATCTTGCACCGCAGATCGCTAGGATTCATTTGAATATCAATCGTTCACAAGCGGCATACCAAACGCATTTCCCACAGCTGCCTTTTTATTGCGATAATTTGAGTGGCTTCCAAGGGCCGCTGAGCGGAATGCTTGCCGGCTTTGAAAAGATCAACAGTGAATACCTGTTATTCGTCCCGTGTGATACGCCGTTCTTACCAAGTAATTTAGTAAAAAAACTTTCAGTTACATTGGCAATCAACCAAGCTCAAATCGCTTATGTGCATGACGGCGAGCGAGCACATCCTACTATTGCCTTGATTCATCGTTCGGTAGCTGAATCGCTTCGTCACTATCTGGTAAGCGGTGAGCGTCGTCTATTTCAATTTTTCCAAACGCAAAAAAGTGTTGCGGTGGATTTCTCTGAGCAGAAAGCTGCTTTTCAAAATATAAATACTTTTGCTGATTTGGAAAATGTTAGTTTAACAGCTACCAACACACCAAAATTATTGGGTATTACCGGCTATAGCGGCACTGGCAAAACTACCTTATTGGAAAAATTAATTCCAAAATTGACCGCTTGTCAGATTAGAGTAGGATTGATTAAACATTCGCACCACAATGTCGAAGTGGATAAACTGGGTAAAGATAGTCACCGTTTACGTATTGCCGGCGCAAATCCGACTATGATTGTCTGTGAAGAGCGTTGGGCATTAATGACCGAAACACCGACACAAGCGGTTGATTTTCAGCAATTAATTGCAAAATTTGATCCGAAAGCCGTGGATTTAATTTTGGTGGAAGGCTTTAAGCACGAGCCGATTGCCAAGATTCAGTTGCATCGTCAAGCAATTGAAAAACCATTGCCTGAACTTGATGAATGGACGATTGCAACCGCGACCGATTATCCGCTCACACGAGAGAATCGCTTAGATATTAATGATATTGAGCAGATTGCGGATTTCATTCAGCAATGGCTTAAAAGCTAAAAGAAAGCGGTAAGATTTTCAGTAAATCTTACCGCTTGTTGCTTATTTAAGACCGAGTTTTTTCTCGAGGTAGTGGATATTAGTACCACCTTTACGGAAGTTTTCGTCTTCCATAATCAGATTGTGTAATGGAATATTGGTTTTAATTCCTTCCACAATCGTTTCTGATAAGGCATTTTGCATACGACGGATTGCAATATCACGATCTTCTGCAAAAGTAATCAATTTACCGATCATTGAATCATAATGCGGTGGTACGGTATAACCGTTATAAATGTGAGAATCCCAACGCACACCTAAACCGCCCGGCACGTGTAAACGTGTGATTTTGCCCGGTGAAGGTAAGAAGGTGTTCGGATCTTCCGCATTGATACGACATTCTATCGCGTGACCTTTCACTTTGATGTCTTCTTGTTTGATTGAAATCGGAAGATCCGCCGCCACACGTAATTGCTCTTTTACTAAGTCCACACCAGTGATCATTTCTGTGACCGGATGTTCTACTTGTAAACGAGTATTCATTTCAATGAAATAGAATTCGCCGTTTTCGAACAAGAATTCGAATGTACCAGCACCACGATAACCGATTTCACGACATGCATTCGCACAACGCTCACCGATGAATTTACGTAATTCAGGGGTAATACCCGGTGCCGGCGCTTCTTCCACCACTTTTTGGTGACGGCGTTGCATTGAACAGTCACGTTCCGCTAAATAAACCGCATTACCGTGTGTATCCGCTAATACTTGGATTTCAATATGGCGTGGATTTTCTAAGTATTTTTCCATGTACACCATATCGTTATTAAATGCTGCTTTTGCTTCCGCTTTGGTCATTGCGATGGATTCTTCGAGATCTTTCTCGTTATATACCACACGCATACCACGACCGCCGCCACCGCCAGACGCTTTAATAATGACCGGATAACCAATACGTTTTGCAATTTCTTTGTTTTTAATCGGATCGTTGCCTACTGGGCCGTCAGAACCCGGTACACAAGGAACGCCTGCTTTTTTCATTGCATTGATTGCCGATACTTTATCACCCATTAAACGAATCACGTCAGCAGTAGGGCCGATAAAGGTAAAGCCTGAGTTTTCTACCTGTTCGGCAAAGTCCGCATTTTCAGATAAGAAACCGTAGCCCGGGTGGATTGCATCTGCGTTAGTCACTTCTGCTGCGGCAATGATCATCGGAATGTTTAAGTAACTTTTTACTGAAGGTGCTGGGCCGATACAAATTGTTTCGTCCGCTAAAAGCACGTGTTTTAATTCACGGTCTGCCGTTGAGTGAACTGCAACCGTCTTGATGCCAAGCTCTTTACACGCACGTAAAATACGTAATGCGATTTCGCCACGGTTTGCAATGACAACTTTTTCTAACATTGGAGTTTTCCCCTTTTGCCAAGGAAAAGAGCGGAACACTGGGATATGGCTACAAGCGGTCAAATTTGCTGATTTTTTTGCAAAATTTGAGAGAAAACAGACCGCTTGTAAGCTAACAGTATTCCGTTATTTCCGTGGTGAATAAATTATTCGATGATGATAAGTTTTTGGTCGAATTCAACCGCTTCGCCGTCGTTTACTAAAATCGCTTTAACCACACCGGCTTTGTCTGATTCGATACGATTCATCATTTTCATTGCTTCAACGATACATAATGCATCACCCACGTTTACTGTTTGACCTACTTCAATGAATGGTTTTGCATCCGGGCTTGGGCTACGGTAGAACGTACCTACCATTGGTGAAAGCACTGCGTGACCGCTTACTTCTGCTGATGCAGTCGGTGCTGCAGCCGCAGGTGCCGCTTGTGCAGCAGGAGCCGCTGCCGGCGCAACCGCTGCCGCTTGAGGTGCCGCAACATATTGCACTGCCGCTGATGCAGCCGGTTGAGCACGGCTAATACGTACTGTACCTTCTTCTTCAGACACTTCTAATTCAGTAATGCCTGATTCTTCAACTAATTCGATAAGTTTTTTGATTTTGCGAATATCCATAGTGAGATTCCGTTTTTATAGTCAATTAAAAAGAGAAACTCTGCACAGTATTGCGCAGAGTAAAAATCTTGTCTAGATTACCTGAAATTCGCCTATTTTGCGAATAAAATCTCGTAAAATTGGCGAAATTCACGCAATTTTATAACTGATCGTAGCAGTTACAAAGTGAACTTATTTTAATAAATCTTCGTTCTTTTTGTAGTTCCATTTACTACGAGGTTTATCAATATATTGAAAATACTCATTCGTGAAAGTACCTTGAGCACAAGTTACTTTGTCACGGCGAGTATTGACTTGTTTGTCACCGATTGCGATATTTAACGTATCCGGACCTGTCATCACGAAGACACCGCCTTCAATTCGGCGATTTTCGATATTGCTGACAATAATTTCAAGTGTGTCTTTTAAGATAGGATGACCTTTCTCGCAAGCTAAAAAGAAATTGGTATATTTATCACGACGTTTAATTAAGACTTCCTGATTGTTTTCCCGAATAATTTGTGAGATTGGGAAGACTAAATGCCCGTCAATATCAATATAAATTCCGCCTTCCTGATGTAAAGTAAATACGCGCCAAAAATCCGCTTGTGCCGCACCGTCGGTTAATTTGCTATAGGCATTAAAGATACGTTCATCGGCATGGGTTTTAATATAGCTTTCTCGTTCTTCGGTACTGACATAACGATAATCGTAACTTAGCGACATTAAGCGGTTAAACAGATAATTTGCATATACTGGTAATGTTACTTTGTTTGAATAATTGGTTTGCCAGATAGTTTTAGTGATTCGGGTAGTTTGGTTCGACTTAATTTTTGCCGGACTATATTCCGGAATCGTAAAACGAAGCTTAGGAAAAACAGCGTGGAACGGGTAGCTTAGTACCTTCACCACATTCCCGAATAAACGTTCTAAACCGTTACAGACGACAATCAGCGATTCATATTTCACTGGATTAGCCATTCATTACCTCTTCTAATTGGATTTTGTTTAATTCTGAAATTGCGAAGTTGAGTGCGTAATCATAACCTTTTGCACCTAAACCGCAAATCACGCCTTTTGCAACATCACTTAGATAAGAATGATGGCGGAAAGGTTCACGGGCGTGAACATTCGAAAGATGGATTTCAACGAACGGAATGGATACTGCCAACAACGCATCACGAATTGCCACGCTGGTATGGGTAAAGGCACCGGGGTTGATGATAATAAAATCGGTATTTTGAAATGCTTGATGAATCCGATTAATCAGCGGTTCTTCTCCGTTTGCCTGAAAATAATCCAATTTGTAGCCTTGCGCCTGTGCCGATTGTTGTAAGTGTTGTTCAATATCTGCGAGGGTTTGCGAGCCGTAAATATGCGGTTCTCGTTTGCCTAACATATTTAAATTAGGGCCGTTTAAGAGAAGAATTTTTTTCATATCGATTCCTTACAAGCGGTAAAAAAATCCCCCTCTTTTGCAAGGAGGGGGCGGGAAGATTTAATTACTCTTCGATGGTACGAAGTAATTCGTTGATGCCCACTTTACCTAAAGTTTTCGCATCAACTTTTTTCACGATGACTGCGCAATATAAGCTGTATTTACCGCATTTTGACGGAAGGCTACCGGATACAACCACAGAACCTGCCGGTACACGACCGTAGTGGATTTCGCCGGTTTCACGGTCATAAATACGAGTCGATTGACCGATAAATACGCCCATTGAAATTACACAACCGTCTTCTACGATTACGCCTTCAACCACTTCTGAACGTGCGCCGATAAAGCAGTTATCGCCGATGATGGTTGGGTTTGCTTGTAACGGTTCTAACACACCACCGATACCTACGCCACCAGATAAGTGAACGTTTTTACCAATTTGTGCGCATGAACCTACGGTTGCCCAAGTGTCAACCATTGTGCCTTCGCCCACGTATGCACCGATGTTTACATAAGACGGCATTAATACGCAGTTTTTAGAAATGTATGCACCTTTACGTACAGTTGCAGACGGCACCACACGGAAACCTTCTTGTGCAAAACGTTCTTCAGTGTAATCTGCAAATTTTAAACCTACTTTGTCGTAGTATTTGGTTTCTGCGCCGTCAATAATTTGGTTGTCATTGATACGGAATGAAAGTAAAACCGCTTTTTTTAACCATTGATGAGTTACCCACTCACCGTCAATTTTTTCCGCTACACGATATTTACCGCTATCTAAACCTTCGATAACTTCTTCAATTGCTGCACGAGCTTCTGCATCAACTGTTTTGGGTGTGATTTCAGCACGACGCTCAAATGCTGCTTCAATAATTGCTTGTAAAGACATTGTTGTGTTCCTTTAATGTGAATGGGAATGTGAGAGAAAATTTGTCGCAATTTTTAACATAAATAGCCATTTTTTGCTACTAGAAAAAAGACAATCGGTTAGATTGACAAAACTTTTTGTAAAATTTTGCACAAATCTAACCGCTTATTTTCTCTTAGGTGTTGGCTAGGCTAGAATTGATCAACAACTTCCTTCAACAAGCGGTAAGATTTCGCTTGTTTTTGTTCATCGTAGATATAACTTACCGCCATAATTTCATCAATTTCCACTCGTTTAGCTAATTGGGTTAATTGGGCTTTGACCGTTGCCGTCGAGCCGACTAGTGTACAAGCGGTCATTTGTTCTACCACCGCTTTTTCTTGGTGGTAAATCTGCATTTCACGTAAATCAACCGGTCCGAAGTGCAGCTCGTTTTCCGTACGGTTAAAGTTTTGCCATACTTCCGCATCATTTGCCATTGGCGGTTGTAAATTCTGTTGTGCGTTTGTCACGACATTAATAAAGAATTGGGTTTGTGTGGTCACTAGACTTTGTGCTTCCGCATCGCTATCCGCCACAATTGCATTTACGCCCATAATCACATAAGGTTTTGCTAAATAGTCGGACGGTTTGAAATAACGACGATAAATTTCGACTGCTTCCATCATCATACGTGGGGCAAAATGTGCGGCAAACGCATAAGGTAAGCCCAGTTCTGCAGCTAAATAAGCACTTTCGGTGCTGGAGCCTAAAATATAGAACGGGATATCTAAACCGGCAGCAGGGTAAGCGGAAACCGGATTGGTATTTTGGAAATAACCACGTAGTTCGGCGATTTCATCCGGAAATTCGAGATGTTTTGCTCCTCGGCGTAACGCGTTAGCGGTACGCATATCGGTTCCGGGCGCTCTGCCTAAGCCAAGCTGAACACGATTCGGATAAAGGGTCGCAAGGGTTCCGTATTGCTCTGCTACAATATAAGGGCTATGGTTCGGCAACATCACACCGCCTGAGCCGACCGCAATTTTTTGAGTATTGGCTAAAGCGTGTTGAATCAGCAGGGTAGTTGCTGAGCTGGCTAAGTTTTTCATATTATGGTGTTCGGCAATCCAATAGCGAGCCAAATCCAGTTCTTCCGCCAGTTGTGCCAGTTTCACCATAGATTGCATTGCTTGTGTGTAGTCTTGTCCTTCACGCACTGGGACGAGATTTAAAATAGAAAGTTGCATAATGTGATAAACCCGAGTGTGATAAATAAGAAAGCGGTGTAAAAAATGCTTCTTTTTACACCGCTTGTATAAGATTAATTAGAAATAACCACGTTGATATTGTGCCGGTACAAATTCAATACCGCTGTTATTTGACGCATTTTGTGCGTATTGTATATTCAATAACCATTGTGGGTCACGTAATAGTGCACGGCCAACACTGACTAAATCCGCATCGCCGATTGCTAACACATGATCAACCACATTCGCATCATCTAACATACCGACTGCAATGGTTGGTAAACCGGTCGCTTGTTTTACCGCACGAGCTAGATACACTTGATAACCTGCGTTAAATGGCGGATGTTTGCCTTCCGCTAACACACCGTCACCGCCGGCACTCACGTGCATACAATCTGCACCGGCGGCTGCAAAACGTTTTGCCATTTCCACACCGTAATCCGCATCAAAGCCGTCCGCACTGAATTCTTGTGCTGAAATACGTACGATTAACGGCATATCCGCTGGCATGACTGCTTTAGCCGCTTTAATCACTTGTTCACCGAATAAGAAACGATCTTGACCATATTCATCGCTACGTTGGTTTGATTTCGGTGATGAGAATTGGTGAATTAAATAGCCGTGTGCGCCGTGAATCTCAATCGCATCAAAGCCGGCTTCCACCGCACGTCTTGCCGAGTCTTGGTAGGCTTGGATAATCTCTTGAATTTCCACCGCACTTAGTTCTCGTGGCGTTTTTAAATTCTGACCTGCATAATCTAATTCACCGTAATGAATTGCTGAGGGGGCAACCACATCATCGCAATCTTGCGCTTTACGACCAGCGTGACCGATTTGCACCGCAATTTTACTGCCGTATTTATGTACGGAATCGACAATCGGTTTAAACGCATCACGCTGTTCATCATTCCATAACCCTAAACACTTAGGTGTAATACGACCGTTTGGCGCAACGTTGGTCATTTCCACAATGATTAAACCGACACCACCAATCGCACGAGCGGTGTAATGCACAAAATGCCAGTCGTTCGGGACACCGTCTGTTGCCGAATATTGGCACATCGGCGGCATCACGATACGGTTTTTGAGTTCAAGATTTTTGAGCTTGAAAGGTGTTTGTAAATATCTAAATTTCGCCATGTCTAAATCCTTACTTGCAAAAAATTGTATAAATTTTACCGCTTGTTATAATATAAAAACTAATCATATTTGTTTATGGAAGTTATAAAGATGCGTGATATTAGAACCGTTGATTTAAACTTATTGAAAGCGTTTGATGCACTCTTGCAAGAACGCAACGTAACTAAAGCGGCACAACGTTTGTCTGTGACTCAACCGGCAATGAGTGCGATGCTGAATCGTCTGCGTGACAGCTTTGGTGACCCTTTGTTTGTACGTGTGCAACATGGGATTGAGCCAACCGCCAGAGCCTTGGCATTAATGCCTTCGGTTAAAACTATTTTGTCGGAAGTGAATCGAATGTTACGTCCGGTGGAATTTGATCCGCAAACGGCTGAAATGACGATTAATATCGCCTCGACCGATTATGGTTTGGAAGCCATTGGTACCCCTTTTTTAGCGCATTTGAAGCAACTTGCACCCAAAATTCGTGTTGCTTTTTTACCGGCACAAGATGTGGATTTATTAGCCCAATTTGAACAGGCGAGAATTGATATTGCCTTAGTTTCCACCCAACATATTCCAGCGGATTTACACAGCAAACCGTTGTTGACAGAACATTATGTTTGTGTGATGCGAGAAGATCACCCAATGGCAAATCAACCGCTCCATTTAGACAACTTTTGTGAATTGGATTTTGCGATGATGTCCTATGACGGCGGGCAATTTTACGGTGTTTGCGATGAGGCATTGGCGAAACTCGGTAAAACCCGTCGTGTGTCAGTATCGGTCAATCACTTTTCTTTGCTACCGAATATCTTACGTAGTACCGATGTGGTTGCGTTGGTGCCATCACGTTTATCCCACAACCTCAGCGGATTAATTTGCAAAGATCTTCCGCTCGAAGTACAAGGTTTTGCAATCCAAATAGCGTGGCACGAACGCACCCACCAAGACCCTGCCTACCAATGGCTCAGAAATTTGTTGGTGGAGAGTTTGACGAAACAATAATTGACGAGCGTATTTGCAAAAAATTAGGGAAATTAGACCGCTTGTTGTTACTCATATAGCAAATATACTAGCTCGCATCCCCTTTCGGGCTTACTCCAAAATGTCTTTTATATTCTCGGCTAAACTGACTTGGGCTTTCGTAACCGACTTGGAAAGCAATATTAGCGATATTGCTTTGCTTGGTTTGAATAAGCTTTTGTGCGGTCAGTAGGCGATGCGATTTTTGGTATTGCAGCGGTGACATATTGGTCATTTTTTTAAAATGCGAATGAAAACCTGAAACCGACATTCCCGCCTGTTTCGCTAAATCATCTACCCGTAACGGTTCAGACAAATGTTGCTCGATCCAAAGTGCGGTTTGAGCGATTCGATTTGTGTGGCTACCTACTTGTACCAATTCTCGTAATTTCTGCCCTTGATTACTTTTTAGCAGAACATAGTAAATTTGTTGCTGAATAAGCGGCGCAAGAAAATCTATATCTTCCGGCGTTTTGAGCAAATCAATCAGGCGCTCGAACTGAGCCAATAGATTTTCTTCCATTTGCCATTGTAAGAAAGCGGTCGATTTTGGCTGATTTTTTGCAATTGTTTTTGGAATATGTGGCGCGATACTTGCCACCATTTTTAGATCGATTTTCATCGTCATCATCAAGTAGGGCTTTTCGGGGCTTGCTTCGACCACTTCTACCGACAATGGCACGTTTACCGGACAGAACATAAAATGTTGATTGCTGAATAGCGTACATTGATCACCGATACAAATTTTTCGTTCGCCTTGCAACACAATACAAATGCGAGGTTCAAGAATTGTGTTCGCCACCGGTGTAGGGCGATCGGCGTGCTGAATCACAAGTCCTTCAATCGGTGTTTGCCAAACTTGGTTTTTCGGTACAAGCGGTAATAATTTATCAATAATTTGCATATTTGTAGAATTAGGCAAGTTGTTTGGAGAAATAATATACCTGTAAAATAAAAGCTATCATAAGATAATCACAGTTTCAAACGCAATGAATTTATCGATGTGATCAAGGAGAAACAAAATGAAAGACGTACAAAAAACGATTGAAATTTTACAACATATCTCTACACAACTGACTGCTAACGCCCTTAACCACCAAATTATGGCTCGTGTGTTCGCCAGTCAAGGTTTTACCAAATTGGCAGAAAAATATGCGGAACACGGTGCATCAGAGCTAGATTTTATCGCCAAATTCCATAATCGAATTTTAGATTTAGACGGTGAAATTCGCCAAGACGAAATTCCCACTCGCCAAATATTCAATGATATTGAAGACTTCTTAGCATACGATTTAAAAGCATCACTAGATGGCTTACCAATTGTTGAAGATGTTTTAAATGCAGGTTATTTAGATATTACCACTTACGATCTGATCAAAGATTACTACAAAGACGAAGAAGAAGATTTGAACTGGACGAAGTCGCAAATCGACTTAATCCAAGCGGTCGGAAAACAAGTTTATTTAGCAAAAATGCTATAAGGAGCAAACAATGGCAATGGTAAAAGATTTCTTATATAACAACTTAAAACATAACATTGAAGCGGGTAAAATGCAGTATGGCGTGGCGTTAGAAACCACCTCAGCCGATGTGGCGGAAGTGCTTGCGACCACGGATTATGACTGGCTTTTCATTGATGCGGAACATGGTTCGCACAATATTCAGACCATTTTAAACGTAGCCCGTGCGATCGCCCCTTACGAGATGACTCCGGTAGTACGTGTTGGTGAAGCAACTGCTGGTACATTCAAGCAGTTAATGGATTCTGGGATTCAAAACATTATCGTACCAATGGTGGAGAGTGGCGAAGAAGCAGCACAAATCATTCGTTGGGCGAAATATCCGGCTGAAGGCAAACGTGGCATGGGCGCGGGCGTAGTACGAGCTTCTCGTTTTGGACGTATCCCTGATTACCAACAACGCATTGATGATGAATCAATGATTATGTTGCAAATTGAAAGCCTAAAAGGTATGGAAAATTTAGACGCTATTGCAAGTACAAAAGGCGTAGGTGCGATTTTCTTAGGCCCTGCGGATTTAGCAGTGGATATGGGATTAGGTTCAAACATTCTGCACCCTGACGTGGTGGCGAAAATGGAATATGCGATCAAGCGTATCCGTGAATTAGGCGTACCTGTTGGCACCATCGCTGCAACGCTAGAGCAAGCAAAACACTATGCGGATCTTGGCGTATCATTCTTTGCTCTCGGTGCCGATACGGCATTTATCGCAAGTGCAGCAGATAGCACAGTGGCGAGCTTTAAAGCGAAATTAGAGAAATAGGCAACTTCCGTGGGCTAAAATGCCCACGCATTCATTTTTTTGATGCCCTACCAATCTTTCTGTTCAAATTCTTCTACTAAAAAATCAATGATTTGTCGCACCGCAAGCGGTAATTTTTCTCGGCTTGGATACAAAGCGTAAAGGCTGTATTTGGGGAGTGTCCATTCAGGCAAGACGTTGAGAACTTTACCGCTTGCCAGTAGGTCGCCTAACATATATTTTGGTAACATCGCAATGCCATTATCGGCAAGCACACTGTTGAGCAAGGCGGTAGAATCGTTGGTGGTAAATTTACTCGACAAATCAATTTCTGCAGTGCGTTCCCCTTGCGTTAAGTGCCACATTTTCATACTGCTATGGCAAAGCTGATGATGTTGCGACAAGTCGTTGGGCGTGGTTGGCGTGCCGTATTCCGCAAGGTAGGCGGGGCTTGCCACTAGCAATGAATGGCAATCCGCCAATTTTCGAGCAATCAAATGGGGGTCAGGGTTATGAGTAATCCGAATGGCAAGATCGATACGCTCGCTAATTAAATCGACCAAATTATCCGTCAGTTGCAACTGCACATTGAGTTTGGGGTGCTGTTTGATAAAGCGGTTAATGCTATTTGCTAAATGCAAACTGCCGAAGGAAACCGAACTCGCCACCCGAATCACACCTCGCAATTCGCCTTTTTGAGCGGAAATTTCTCGTTCCATTTCCACCGCACTTTCGGTAATTTTTCGGCAAAAAACGACCGCTTGCTCGCCAAGCTCGGTAAGCACCACTTTGCGTGTGGTGCGTTGGAATAAGCGAGCGTTGAGCCAGTCTTCCATTAGGGCAATATAACGGCTGATCATCGGTTTAGAAATGTTTAATCGTTCAGCCGTTTGGGTAAAACTGCCTGTTTCAGCCACCGATAGAAAAACATTGATTGCAGTGAGTTTATCCATTTTTACCTCTATTGTTTCCTGTTGAGAAACAATATTATTCAAAAATCGCCATTTATTCAATTTTTTGTTTCTTTATACTGTGCAACATCAAGACGGCAACGTCATTATTTTTTTAATTTAATAGAAGGAAAACGTTATGAAAATCGCAGTAATTGGTGCAACAGGTTTAGTGGGCAATGCAACAGTGCAAGAATTAGCTTCTCGTGGACACGAGGTTGTGGGTTTTGCTCGCAATACTGAAAAAGTGTTTAAGGCAGAGAATGTTCAAGCCGTGCAAGCGGACGTAAATGCAGAAGATTTTGCAGAAAAATTAGCAGGGTTTGATGCGGTGGTGAGTGCGTTTAATGGCGGTTGGACAAACCCAAATTTAGCTGAAGATACCGAGCGTGGTTCAGCGTCTATTTTGAATGCAGCTAAAGTTACTAATGTGCCGTATTTATTGGTGATTGGTGGTGCGGGTAGCCTTTATGTTGCCCCTAATTTGCAGCTGGTGGATACGCCAAATTTCCCACCTGAAGTGTTCCCAGCGGCAAATGTGGTGCGTAATTTACTTACCGAATTACAAGGTCGCCGTGATATTAACTGGGCATTTTTATCGCCTGCGGCAATGTTTGCGGTAAACCCACTTTCGTTTGAAAAAACAGGCAAATATCGCCTAGGCAAAGACGATATGTTGCTCAACGCTGACGGCACGCCAGCAGATATTTCAGTTCCAGATTTAGCCGTGGCAATCGCTGATGATGTGGAGCAAAAAGCCCACTTATTTAGCCGATTTACGGTAGCGAACTAAGAAACAGGGCGGAAATGCCCTTTTTCGTTATAGGAGTAAATAATGGCTCTGTTGATTTTTAGCCTAATATGTGGCGGGATTTTTTGGAAAATGCTTAACCACTCGCCCCGCTTGCTCCATTTAGGTGAACTACAAAAGATGGAAAACATCCAATTAGACAACACCGTTTTTTATGTTGAAGAAACTCGCTTTGCGACAAACAATTTAGCGGTTAATCAGTATCAACACTTGGCGATGCATTTTTACGATAGGGGGAAATTGTTGAGATATCGCCACGATTGGTACGATCTCTGCCTAACGGTATTTCAATTTGAAGATTGTTCAATGTGGCTTTGGCGGCGAGGTAATCATATCCGCTTAGTCAAAAGCCAAGAATCAATGGAACTTGCTGAATTTGAAAAAAAGATTTCCCCTATCGCTTATAGTTAAATGTTTTCACCAATACCATAATATTTGGAGAATTAGGCAAGTATTTTAGAGAAATAAGCTACCGCCCACCACCAAATTCCTCCTAAAATAACCGCACTTCTAATGGATAACGCTTAACAGGAGAACATAATGAATTCACTTTTTCAAACTTATACTTTAAACAATGGCGTAGAAATTAAAAACCGCTTAGTGGTTGCACCAATGACCCACTTCGGTTCAAACGAAGACGGTACATTAGGTGCACAAGAGCGTACTTTTATTAGCAACCGTGCGGTGGATATGGGGATGTTTATCACAGCGGCTACGTTAGTGGCGAAAAATGGTAAAACCTTTGTAGGACAACCTGAAGCCCTTGACGATAGCCACTTAGACAGCTTGCGTGAAACGGCAAAAGTGTTGCAAGCGCAAGGCACCAAAGCAATTTTACAAATTCATCACGGTGGCGTGAATGCACAAGCAAATTTAACAGACGGACAAGCACTGATTAGTGCCTCAGACCACGCTGAAAGCGGTGCAAAAGCAGCAACAGCTGATGAAGTGGTGGCGTTAATTCAAGCCTATACCAATGCGGCAGAGTTAGCGATCCGTGCAGGCTTTGACGGTGTGGAAATTCACGGTGCGAATGGCTATTTGATTCAACAGTTCTTCTCGGGCGAATTTAACCGTCGTACGGACGAATGGGGCGGTAGCCTTGAAAAACGTTTACGTTTCCCATTGGCGATTGTGGATTCAGTCGTGGCGTTAAAAGAGAAATATGCAAAACCTGAATTTATTGTAGGCTACCGCTTCTCACCGGAAGAACCGGGTGAAAACGGCTTAACTATGGCGGATACGTTCGCTTTAATTGATGCGTTAGTGGAAAAACCATTGCAGTACTTACACGTTTCATTGCACGAATTTGACAAAAAAGCACGTCGTGGAGCAGACACTAACCTCACTCGTATGCAACTTATTCACGAACGCATTAACGGCAAATTGCCATTAATTGGAGTGGGTGGCTTACTTTCAGGTGAGCAAATCCGATCAGCATTCCAAACAGGCTGGGCGGAGTTTATTGGCTTAGGTAAAGCGGTAATGGTAAATCCAAACATTGCAACTTTATTGAAAGGAAACCGTGATAGCGAAATTGCGACCGAGCTTGATCCAACTCGTGCCGACCAATACGGTATGCCAGACATTCTGTGGGGCTTATGCCAACAAGGTGGTGCGTGGTTGCCACCTGTGAAAGGTCAAGACTGGAAACCATTAGATATTTAATCTTTATTTAGAAGGAATACACAATGAAAATTTTTTACAAAACATCAGCAACAGCAACAGGCGGTCGTGATGGTCATACACGCGTAGATGATGGTTCGCTTGGTTTAGATTTAGTGAGTTTCCAAAATGAAAGCGGTAAAGTGGGGGCGAACCCAGAACAGCTTTTCGCAATGGGCTACGCAGCGTGCTTTGACAATGCGATTATCCACGTTGCCCCAACACTAGGCATTAAACCAACTAAACATTCAACGACAGTTGGCGTGGGTATCGGTCAAAAACCAGACGGTGCATTCAGCTTTGAAATTGACATCACTATCACAGTGGAAGGAATTAGCTTGGAAGAAGCAAAAACGTTAATTGAAAAAGCACATGCAACTTGCCCATACTCAAACGCAACACGTGGCAATGTCGATGTACGTTTACACGTGAATGTGATGCAAACTTTTGACTTGTAATTGAAAAATGCCGTTTGAGATAGATATTTCAAATGGCATTTGTTCATCAAGCGGTGAGATTTTCTAAAAATTTGCAAAACGCTTATGTTTGAACGTTAGCCTTGCTAACGGCTCCAAAGGAGCGAGCGAAGCGAGTAAAAATCCAACCGCACTTTATCTAACCACGAAGAGGACACAACAATGAAAAACGTATTAGTCATTTCAGGTCATAGCAACTTATCTCATTCAACTGCTAACGCACATATTCTTAAACGCTTAGAAAGCGAAATTGGCAATGTACAAGTGCGTGATTTAGCAGGGCTTTACGGCAATCAAGCTATTGATGTTGCAACTGAACAAGCGGCATTAGTGCAAGCGGATGTGGTGGTGTTCCAATATCCAATGCACTGGTACAGCATTCCAGCGATTCTTAAACGCTATTTTGATGATGTGTTTGCCTACGGTTTTGCTTACGGCACGGGTGGCGATAAATTACACGGTAAAAAAGTGATTTTCTCATACACAGTTGGTGGCGGAGAAGAGGCTTACAATGGCGAATTGTTCCACCGTTTAGACGATTTGCTTGCGCCATTAAAAGATACAGCAAAATTCTCAGGTTTAGTATGGCAAGCGCCGGTGCATAGCAGCGGAATGCTTTATATTCCGAGCGTAAGTTCAGAAGAGGATTTAGCCCAAGTGCAAGCGAAAGCAGATGACCACGCCAACCGCTTAATCAAACAAATTCAAAGTCTGTAAAAAGGGAAGAAAAATGATCACATTACATTATTTAAAACAATCTTGTTCACACCGTATCGTATGGCTACTTGAAGCCTTAGGCGTGGATTACGAACTAAAAATTTATGACCGCTTAGAAGGCACTGGCTTCGCACCGGCAGAACTGAAAGCACAACATCCGCTTGGCAAAGCCCCTGTATTGCAAGACGGCGATTTAGTGTTAGCGGAAGGCAATGCAATTATCCAACACTTGCTCGACCGCTACGACACGGAAAACCGTTTTACCCCAGCACACAAAACGGACGCTTATTCCAATTACGTTTACTGGCTAGCGATTTCAGTGTCAATGTTCTCCGCAAACTTACTGGCGTTAGTGTCGAAGAAAGGTGATTTAGGCGACTTCGCCCAATACACTAATGCGCAAGTTGGTTTATATTTCAATCACGTAGAAAAATCGTTAGAAGGCAAAACTTGGATCGTGGGTGAACAACTCACCGGTGCAGATTTTGCATTAAGCTTCCCTTTACAATGGGGCTTAAACTATGTGAACAAAGCGGATTATCCAAATATCACTCGTTACCTCGAACAAATCGAAACCCACCCCGCTTATCTCAAAGCGAATGAGAAAACAGCAGGTGGGTTGGATTTGAGTCGATTCTAAAATACAAGCGGTCGTAAATTGTTGGGAGTTTACGACCGCTTGAACAGTTACCAACTTATCTTATCGCTATTCCATCTTGCTTTTATATCTTTACAAAAATATCTTTTCCCATTGCAATAACAAGGTTGCCAAATATCTCCTCCTGCTTTTAACATCATAGCGAATGCTACGGGATCATTATTTTCAATAGCAAGCATAAAAGGTGTATATCCTTCGATACCTCCTACATTAATCGGAAAATTAACATTCGCCCCATAAGCAATTAACAACTCCATAATTTTGTATAGCTCATTTATTGA
This sequence comes from Actinobacillus capsulatus DSM 19761, assembly GCF_000374285.1. Taxonomy (GTDB): domain Bacteria; phylum Pseudomonadota; class Gammaproteobacteria; order Enterobacterales; family Pasteurellaceae; genus Actinobacillus; species Actinobacillus capsulatus. The sequence continues at coordinate 75,845 of NZ_KB893930.1, forward strand.
TGAATATGTTTTTAATTGCTCATATTGAAATTTAGAGGGTGCAGAAATATTTTTATAGAGTCTTTCTAAATCATCTAAAAATACACCTTCTAATCCATATCGATTTCTTCTTAGGTATTCTGATAATTGTTTTTTGTCTATATTATTCATATCAGTCCGTTTTAATACACTCTTTGGATTTGATAAAAGAGTTAACATTCTAAGGCATTTATATAATGGGGTCTCTTTATCAAAACCAGTCAAATCTGGAATAGCCCCCATTTCTAATAATTTCTGAACTACATCAGATCTGCCACTTTCAACTGCTAACATTAGTGGATATTTTTGTTTCTTGGCTGTTTTTGTGTTAATTGTTTCTTTATTGTGTTCATATTTTATAATTAAATCAAAAAGTTGCTTGCTTTGCTTTCTTAATGGTATTTCCCATAAATTAAGTAACTCCAAACTCCAAAGTAATGCAGATTCTGAAGCATTAGATAATCCATTCACATCAGCTCCATATTCTAGGAGCTTTTTAATAATTTCTAAATCTTCATTTTTATATGTTGTTGCAAATTTTGATGCGAAATAGACGATTTGTGGCATCCTTTTGGCTCCATTACCAATACTAACTATTCTATCTGGCTTTTTATAATCAGGTTTTATACGTTCAAAATCATCAAACATTGTTTGGCTTAAAGAAATAGATCTATCTTGCCAAGATTCATAATCATAGTTTACGTCAGGGAATAGTCCCTCTTTAGGGAAATACTGGCTAAAATTCCTTGCCCACATATCGACTTCCCAATCGGAAATAATATCCTTATGGTTGATTTTTATTGAGTTATTATCTATTGAAGGTAATTCAATTCCAAACATAATCGCAGCATTTTTTAAATGCGATAAGAATTTGCGTTTACCAACTTTTTGGCTTTTTTCAAGAAATGCAGTAGAAATTAATGACTCTTTAATAATTTCATCTAAGTTCCTACCTGCACGAAACAATCCATTTTCAAATGCCTTTTCATATAACTCTACGGCTTTTTCTAAATTCCCAGAAAATAATTCCCAACGAGCTTCTAATTTATCTAAATGATATTGATGGTTAGCTATATCTCCCATACCTTCTAATGCTTTTCTTGCCGCTTTTATCAAGGTTTGAGATTTATCTCTATCCATTTCTGTCTTTTTAGTTTTTTGTGATAATAAATGTGTATTTAATTCCTCTAAACAATTTATCATTGTCGGAAGAATGGGGGCATATACTTCTTTTTGTTTTTGATGAATAGATTTATTCATACAAAAAGAAGCAAAGGCATCATCTAAATAAATACCATCAAAAAATGAATCTTTCATGTTACTTTCTTTTATTTTATCCGGTGCTCTTGCTATAAAAATCCAAAATTTAATTTTATTGACTGAATTACCAAGTTTTTGCTTTCCTTTACTATTTTTTCCTAAGTTTAGGATAGCTTGATACGATGGAAGGTATTCTCCTGTTTTCCAACGATATAATTTATTAAATTCTTCTATTTCTTTATTCTTTAATTGTTCAACATAATTAACCCAATTTTTATCTTCTTTTAGCCAATCAAAAACTACTTGGAACGAATTTGTATCTTTATCTAAAATTCTTTCTATTTGTTCTGGAGATGGTAAATAATGTTCTGGTATTCTTTCTCTGAAACGTATAATTGCTACAGGAAAGTAATATTGATTTAGAATCGACATTATCTCTACCCTTGATAAGCTATCAACATCAGTATTTCGTACTAAATTTGATACATAATCTTTAAAATGCTCTTTTAGGTGAGTAATAATTTCTGAACTGATGTTATGAGGTAATAACTTCTCAATAGGTTTTTTTATGCCTACTTTAAAGAAATGATCAATGAGTTCTTGACGAACATTAGGATTGTTAATTTGATCATCTAGTTGTTTCTTCTCTTTGCTATCAGGAATTTGTAAGTCAAGAATGTTCATGAGAGCGCGCATATTTTCCAAGACTGTTGGGAACGGTGTTTGTTTTTTCATTAGAAAATCCTTTTAAGTTATCTGAATGAGATGGTTAATACTACGATTAAAGTTTAAAAAAGCTTTGCAATCACTAGGCGTAGATGGAATCGCTATTCTTTTATTATTTGGAGAAATCAATACATTATGCTTTTTCCCTTTTCTATACTTCCAACCTATTTTTAGTAATGAAAAGGCTAAGTTATTAATTTTTGAATCTTTGCTAAAACGTTTCATTCTTTTTCCTTAATACTAGCATATAGGTAGGAAATTAATTCCTACCTATTAATCTTTTTAGCTATTGATTGCCACTAGAATTACGAGCAGCACTTGACTGTGCTCTAGTTGCAAAAGAGCCAGAAGGTACTTTCCCTCCATTTGCTTTTGCTGTAGCAGATTGGATTCGAGATGCTGCGGATGAAGTCATTGGTGTTTTTGATTTAGACATAGTTTAAATTCCTTATATAGTTATAGCCCAACATTAGGCGGAATACATTCTGCTAGAATTAAAGCTACGTTTCATCTACGGCAGTGGAGAGTTTTTTCGAAAAAATGAGTACATTAGAAATTTATGTGGAAATTTTATGCACTTCCCACAGTGTAATTTAGAAGTATTATTTGAAATGTTAGCAGAACTTTGTAAGCCTCTGAGCTAGAAAATACAGTGTAACTCAAGCTACAGATAATCAAGGATATACGCAGAAATCGTTAGTTTTTAAGGAAATAGTAAATTCAATATTTCGTAATTTTGTATTTTGATATCAATAGATATTTAATAGTCATCAAGCGGTTGGATTTGAGAAGAATTTTACAAACTCAGGAGTAAGCAACAAAAATAGTATTCTTTAGTTATGCTAAAACAAAACCGTTCATTACTAATGAACGAAAGTGTTCGATAGTAATGAACGGTTTTATTGATAGGTATTTACAAGCGGTTTAATTTTCCTAATGTTCTGTAAATCTCTTTTCTAGTGGGTATCTGCCCGTAAGCAGAATTTTGACACGAAACATTACAATCTAAGCTACGGCAGAGATTAATTGCACTAGTGCTAGTAGTGAGATGTTAGCCTTATTAGAGAAGAGTGCTGACATGCCGATTATTTTGAATTACTCAAAACTGTATGTATATTAGGTACCATTTTGTGGTGTTGGTATATTATTCAATTATCGATTTAAAATTAAGGGACATAAAAATGGGCATGTTATTTGTGATGTTGATATTGGTTGTTTACATTCCGCTTGCTATATATTTTATCTGTTGAATATTTGACAACAAAACGTCCATCTTATGGCGGTTGGGTGCTATAGCTGTTGCGATATCCGGTATTTTCATATTGTATGCATGCACGCTGGAATATTTGTTACCTGGTATCATTATGTATGAATTTAAACGTTGGTGGAATTAATTAGATGTGAACAAAGATATGTTTACGATTATTAATGATTTTATCAAGGGACTAATTTTTACTGAAGATATTACTTGTAATTTGAACTAGCGTAGCTCACACTTTTCGTATTTTTATTGTCCTAAAGACAGTACTAGATAGCACAGTAATTAAATTTTTACCCCCCAAAAGTCTTCCGCCATTCATTTGGGATAACTTGAAAGCGTTGTTTGAAATGTTGGCGGAAGCTGACCGCACTTTAGAAACCGATTTGTTTCAATAGACTGATGGCGGGATTATGAAGTAAGAAGTTAATTTCATACCCTCAACGCTTCCACCAATACCCGAAACAAGGCGGAGTTTTCTCGGCGGTTTGGGTAATAGAGATGAAAAGGGCTGTAGCGCATTGCGTATTCGCAAAAAATTTCGCAAAGCTGACCGCTTACAAGTTGTTGCTCTACCAACATTTTGGGCTGCCACGCAATGCCGAGGCTTGAGCAGCAGGCGTTGATAAGCACGCTGTTGCTGTTGGCGATCACGGAGCCGCTCGGTTGGATTTTGATCGTTTTGTTTTTGTATTTGAACGTCCGAAATTCCCATTCTAACAAACCACCGTTGGTTGGCAGGCGTAACGCCAAGCAATTGTGATGGGCGAGTTCATCGAGCGTTTGCGGAGTGCCGTGTTCAGCGAGATAAGTAGGGCTGGCAACGCATACCATTTCTAGTTCGTCTGATACTTTTATAGCAATCATGTCTTTTGCTACATCATCACCCAAGCGAATGCCTGCGTCGAAGCGTTCAGCAACGATGTCAGTGAAGCGAATGTCGCTTGCCAATTCGAGCTGAATTTCAGGATTTTCACGCAACAAGCGGTCAAATTTTCCCCATAAAATGCCAAATGCCAGTTCTGTGCCATGAATGCGGAGCGTGCCTTTCAAACTATGACGAAACTCGCTTAATTCGTTGATCTCGTGGTTGATTTCATCAAGTAGTGGCGCAATCCGCTGATAAAGCTGCTCGCCTGCATCAGTGGTAGAAATACTGCGAGTAGTGCGGTGAAACAGCTTGATTTTCAACCGCTCTTCCAAAGCACGCATAGCGTGACTGACCGCCGATTGCGACACACCCAACATCGCTCCTGCCTTGGTAAAACTGCCTGTTTGTGCCACCAACAAAAATGTCCGTAAGTCGTTGAGATTTTCTTTCATAATGGTTCTATTGATGAATTTTATTCATTACTTTATTCAAAATTTAGGGGCTAATCAAGGCAAAAAAGGTGCGATAAAATGACCACACTTTTACAATGCGATGGCTGAGTTTGTTGAAGCCTAAGTACTTGCGAATTTTTATATGGAGAACAACAATGACCTTCAATATCCAAATCGAACGCCAAGCGCTCAAAGATTTAGTTGATACCTTTTCAAATCTTGCTGATGAGAAAAAAGTCAAAGAACAGATGAATTTATTCACGCCTGATGCCGTGGTAAATACTTACATCGGTGGCGAATTAGTATTTGCTATGGAAGGCGTGGCGCAAATAGAACAAGTGTTTAGTGATTATCTCGCCCCGTTTTCAGCGGTATACCATTTGAACGGTCAGCACACGGTAACTTTCCAAGATAACACTCATGCCACCGCTATCAACTACTGCCAAGTGGCCTTGGTGCGTGAAGAAAATGGTAGAAGCATTTTACTCAGCCACTATGTTCGCTATAACGACACTTATGTTAAACAAGGCGATAAATGGCTGATTACCAACCGCATTGCGAATTTTATGATTAGCGAAGAGCGAAAAATGGGCAGATAAAGGAATGCCGTCTGAATATTCACTTTCAGACGGCATTTTTTATTCCCCAAACGCCTTACGATACGCTCTCGGGCTGATTTGATGTTTTATCATAAAATGCTGGCGGAAACTGACCGCACTTTGGAAGCCGATTTGTTCTGCAATTTGTTCGATAGAGAGTGTAGTGCTTTCTAGTAAATCACGAGCTTTTTGCAAGCGGGTGTCAATCAACCATTGCGCGAAGGATTGTCCTGTGGCTTTACGGAAATGACGAGTAAAGGTGCTACGGCTCATTGACAAACGATTTGCAATTTCATCAATAAAATAGACCGCTTGCAGATTTTTGCGAATGTCGTCCAGCAGTTCGTTGATGTTTTCATCAGGTGTTTTGCGTGGTACGGGCTGTTCGATAAATTGTGCCTGACCACCTTCACGATGGGGCGGTGTAACAAAAAGCCGAGCTAAATGATTAGCCGTTTTTACGCTATAAATTTCCCGCACAATCGCCAAACAACAATCCAGCCCAGCTGCTGTGCCGGCGGATGTCATCAGGTTGCCTTGTTGCACATAAAGTGCGTTTAAATCTAACCGCACTTGTGGAAAACATTGATGAAAATCCGCCTCCCCCATCCAATGGGTTGCCGCCCGTTTGCCATCTAATAAACCTGAATATGCCAAGGCATAAGTGCCTAAACACAACCTGACAAGCATTGCGCCACAGGCATTGGCTTGTTGCAACGTCGTTTGCAATGCCGCTGTTGGTTTTTCAGCAAAATCATTCCAAGCGGGGACAATAATAATATCTGCGGTTTCAAGCAGACTTAAATCGCTGTCGGCTTGCACCAATGAGCCGCCTGAAAGCGAGATTTCAGGTTGTTCTGCCACAATTTTCAAATCAAATAACGGCTCGTTTGCTAATCCTGTTGCGGAAAATACCATTTGTGGCACGGCAAAATGAAATAAGCTGAAATGTGGGTAAAGGATAAGGGCGACAGTTTTCACGGTGTTTTCATCTCTTTTTCAAAGCGAAACATTTCATCAAGCGGTGAATTTTGTTCGTTTTTTTGCAAATTTGGCGAATGTGGATCAGGATTTTTCTCGTGATAAAATTCCACAATTTTGAAACCGCATTTATTCACATAAAAATGAATATTGCGTTTTTCAAAATACGGTGTGTGCGTTTCCCATATTTTGGTTTGTGGATAATGTCGTTCAATCGCTTGCCATGCAGCTAGCCCGAAGCCTTTGCTATGCTCATTGGCGGTAACGAAAAACAGATCTAAAGAATTACGTTGGGTCTGTTCATCAATTCTCACCACTGCACCGGCTACTGGTTGTCCTTGATATTCAATCTGTAAACCCTGTGCATTATCGGCTTTCATTGTCGCTTCAATTTCTTCTCGACTAATAATTTCTTCATTTTCCGCAAGTTCATCTAACATGGCTTGCTTAAAAGCCCATTGTAATGAGCTGATAAACCATTCTCTCTTTTCTTCTGCTAACGGTTTCAGTTCTAACATTTTCGATCCTAGGTTTAAGATAGGTTGCATTCTATTTTACAATAAAAAAACGGTCGCAAAACTTTCTCGTTTTTCGACCGCTTGTAAATTGAAATTTGCGTTAGAACATTGAACGACCGCTCGCTGTTTTTTCTGGTACGGCTTGGATTACGTCCCAGTGTTCTACGATTTTGCCGTTTTCATCAAAGCGGAAAATATCCACCACCGCTTCGCCTTTATCCTGCGGATTTAATGTGCTATGAACGTGCAACATCACTAAATCACCTTCCGCCACCACACGTTTGATCTCTGCACGAGATTGTGGATGTTCTTTTAAGAACGGCGCAAATGCGTCCACAAACGCTTTGCCACCGTCCGCTACGGTTGGGTTGTGCTGTAAATATTCTTTGCCGATGTATTTGTCTGTGCCTTCTTGTACTTTGTGTTTGTTGAACACTAATTCATAAAATTCAAGAGCGTTTTTCTTATTTTGCTCCGGTGTGGTGTGTGCCATTGCTGCTGTTGTGGCTAAAAGTGCGGTTGAAATTGCGACTGTTTTTAATAATTTTTTCATCTTTATTTTCCTTTGTTTAAATAGTTTCAAATAATCTGTTGTCATTATATTGAAATAAAAAATGGGAAAAAGGCTGATTTCTGAATATAATTGTTTTAAAAATTGAAATAATAAGGGTAAAAATGGATAGAATTACCGCAATTCAAGTGTTTTTAATGGTGGCGGAAACAGGCAGTTTTACTGCAACGGCAGAACGATTGGATCTTTCACACCCGAAAGTTACCCGCGCAGTCGTTCTTATGGAAGAATGGTTTAATGCTCGGCTTTTGCAACGTACCACTCGCCACGTTTCACTGACCGATGCAGGCGAACAAGTGGTCGAATATTGCAAAAAAATGATGGAATTAACCTCGGCCATTGAGCAAGATTTTTTAACTAAGCAAGGGGAATTACGAGGCTCGTTGAAAATTGCCTCGAACGCAGCATTTGGCAGCACCCATCTACTCAATGCGATTCGTACTTTTTTAGCCAAACATCCGAAGCTGAATATTCAACTGATTTTGGCGGATAACACGGTAAATTTAGTTGAAGAGGGAATCGATCTTGCCGTCCGTTTTACGAACAATCCCGATCCAAATGTTGTAGCTCGACCCTTATTCACTTGCCATTCTCTATTAGTGGCAACGCCTGCCTACTTAGCTCAGCACGGCACAATTCACTCACCGCAAGAATTAGCCAATCATCATTATTTAGCACATGCAAATGTAAACCGAAAAGAGTGGACATTTATCAAAGACGGGCAAGAAACCGTGCTGGAACTGACCAGCCAACTCACCATCAATGACACAGGGACGTTACTTAATTTCACCTTAGCAGACGGTGGCATCGCAATGTTGCCGAAGTATTTTATTGAACAACAGCTCAAAAACAATCAACTACAAATTGTGCTACCCGACTGGCAAATGCCGACTTATCAAGTGTACGCCGTCTATCCCTCCCGCCGCCAACTCCCCCAAACCGTCCGCAGCTTTGTGGCTTTTTTAATGGAAGAGTTTGAGGGGAAGGGGGATTGGTAGGGAAAAGGGAAAGAGCGGTCGATTTGCAAGGTTTTTCTGGAAATCGACCGCTTGTTTTTTATGAAATTTATATATTCGTTCTGATTACAGAGTATATTATAAAGACTCTAGCGGCTGTATCTATGTTATTAAAATTCACAATTACCGAATTTTTATTGACTTAATATTCATGTGTTTGATAAAATTCGCTCGTTGTGAATTTTTCTGAATGTCGTCAGTACTACATATATAGTTCTTTTGAACTGGGAGAAATCCTAACATTTACAGGGCACAAGTATTCAAGTATTTAGAATATAAATGCATAAAATGTAATGCAGCTGGCTTATGACTGAGCCAGCTGCTCAATCTTAGGGGGTGAGAATACCAAAGCAGACTTGTTATTGCGATGACACTGCCAAGTTTAAAACATTGTGTTTTAAAGGGATGCAGGAATAACAGGAGTGCATTTATGAAAATGTATACGTTACACAACCTTTGGTATTCGTTAATCAAGAAAAAAAGTCGCAGAAATTTATCTAAAGATAAAAACAAGCGAAAATCCTTAGTAAAAAAATTATTATCATTACTTGAATGCATTACAAAAATTGCTAATGTAATTGATAAATTAATTGATTTTTTTAATCAGTTAAAGGAGTTTTTTTAATGATTTGAAAACCCCTAACTTTTGAGAATTATATTATGTTAGCTAAAGCATTAAAGTTGATTAGACAATTCAATCATATCAAACAAAAAGATATGGCTATCAAGTTAGGTATATCTCCATCTCATCTATCCGAAATAGAATCAGGTAAAAATTCCATATCTATGGAATTATTAAATAAATATTCATCTGTTTTTGATATAAAAACATCTCAAATATTACTGTTTTCCGAACAATTAGAAAATGAAAAACCATTTAGTCACAATGTAAGAACTTTTATTGCTGATAAAATACTAAAAATTATGGAATGGAAAATTGAACAAGATAAGAAGAAAATCTCTAAAAATTCCAATTAGACAAACTAAAGAATATGATTTAAATCAAAGCCCATTCTTTAAGCTTGTATCAATTAAAAAATTATTATCTATATTAAGAGTGTCTCAAGAGGAATTAAAAGATATATTAGATAATCCTACTAGTCATTATTCTATTCGAATAGAGAATAAGAGAGATATTCAATCTCCTAAGAAATATAGAATTCTATATCGTATACATAATAGAATAGCTCATCATTTAAGAGCAATTATTACTCCTGATTACCTTTTCTCTGATAAAAAAGGTTGTAGCATATATGATAATGCTATAGTTCACTTTGGCTGTAAAATGCTACTGAATGTAGATATATCTAAGTTTTTTCCATCAACTAATAGAAATAAAATTTATTCATTTTTTAAATATTCTATGCAATGCTCATCAGAAATATCTGATATTATGTCTTATTTGTGTTCAATAAATAATCACATCCCAACAGGGAGTCAGATAAGTATGAGATTAGCTTATTTAGTAAATAAGAAATTATTTGATGATTTATATAAGTTTGCTAAAGATAAAAATCTAAAAATGAGTGTTTGGGTTGATGATGTTTCTTTTTCGGGGGATAAGATTGATTCTAGCGTTATTTATGTGGTTGAGAAGATCATTAAAAAACATGGATTTAATGTTAGTAAAAATAAAACTCAGATAAGACATTCAACTGAGAATAAATCTGTCACTGGAATTTTTATTAGTGGAGATATAATGGAAGCAAGCAAAGAACTTTATAAAAAACGTAGAATTAAATTAAGAGAATGGAAAAATTTTATAAAGAATAAAGAAATATCGCTTGAAGAATTGGAAAAAGTTAAAGATTCTTTACTAGGATTACTTAATTATCTTAACCTTTTTGAACCATCATCAAGTAAGTATATTGCTTTAATAGAGAATGATTTTTTAAGTTATTCTAATAAAAGAATAAGTATTTAATATAGAAATACATTTATTTTTTTCTATATAAATTTCATGATGATTAATCAAGTATTTTACAAATATGTGCATATTTAAAGTACATATCACCGTCTGAATAATAACATTCAGACGGTATTTTTTATCTAATCCCCAACACCCCAAGAAACTCCCTCAAACTCAAACACTGTACTCCCTCAAACGTATTCCCCTCAAATTCATCCATGGTAACCACATATTTCGGATAGTTGTCTTGAATTTTCAGCAGGTTGCCAAATTCTCGTTCTAGCGTTTTTTCCTCGTTGATTGTGAGCGTAGCTTGCACATAAATGCGTTCGCCATTTTTTTCTGCGACAAAATCAATTTCTTGGCTGTTTAATCCACCGATTTTAACTTCATAGCCTGCAATTTGAAGATGGTTGAAAATGGTGTTTTCCAGTAACTTTCCTCGGTCTTGCACTTGGTAACCAATCAGCGCATTACGCAGTCCCAAATCTTCAAAATAGTATTTTTCACCAATCTCAAAAATACGTTTTCCTTCAATGTCATAGCGTGGTACTTTGTGGATTAAAAAGGCATTGGCAAGGTATTCAGCGTAGTTTTGCACCTGTGTGGTGGAAGTGGTAATTTTTTGTGATTTTAAGAAGTCCGAGATTTTTTTTGCGGAAAACAGGTTACCGATATTACTCGCTAAAAATTGCGTCAGTTGTTCCAAAAATTGCACATTGCGTAATGAATAACGATTTACAATATCTCGAATTGCGATAGTGGAATAAATGTTTCGCAAGTATTCAAACACGATATTGTCTTGTAGCGGCAAATCTTTCAAATAAGGCAAACCGCCATATTTTAAAAACAGCGACATGGCTTTGTCGCTGTCTTCTAACTGCATAAATTCTAAAAATTCAAAATAAGAAAGCGGATGTACGTTAATTTCTATCGCCCGTCCGCTTAATGCACCGGCAATATCTCGTGACAGCAAGTGAGCATTGCTACCTGTGCAATATAAATCTAATTCATCATCAAGCAGGAGTGAGCGTAATGCCTGTTCAAAATCTGTGATTTCTTGGATTTCATCAATAAAAATATAATTTTTCTGACCGCACTTTTTCTGTTCCTGAACAAACGTATTTAGTGTTTCGGCATTTGTGATGTGGCTAAAAGCGAGATCTTCTTTATTGATATAAATGATGTGGGCGTTTCTATCCTCAACTTGGATCTCTTGCATAATCTGAAACAGTAAGTAGCTTTTGCCAACACGGCGTTGCCCAGTGAAGACTTTAATTAAGGTTTTACCGATAAATGGACGTACTTTTTCCAGATATTTTCTGCGAAAGATTAAATCTTTTTTCATAACTCTCCCTTAATTTATAATTGATACTATAGTAATAATTTAAAAAAGTTTCAATTATACTTTAAACTTTTTAAGAAGGTGCCAAAAGTTTCATTTATAAATGAAATCAAAAGTGCGGTGAGTTTTATCCTTTTGAGCACTCAATAAAACTTGACCCGAATCTTTCGTTTTATGGAGAATAAGTCAATATTTTTGTTTTGGGGAAATCTGCATAATATCCCCACACCGCAACAAGCGGTCGTTTTTCGGAATAATTTTACAAAGGATACAATATGAAACTTAAAGCAACTTTATCAGCATTAACATTAGGTTTATTAGTAGCAAACTCAGCGTCAGCAATGGAATATCAACACGTTCGTAACGCAACGGCAAAAATCAATTACGCAGGCACAACATTCTTAGTTGATCCGTATTTAGCGACTAAAGGCGCTTATGAAGGTTTTGCGGGCACGGTAAACTTTGAAAAACGTAACCCATTGATTGATATGAAACAATCAGCGGAAGATGTGATTAAAGGTGTGCAAGCGGTAATCGTTACTCACACGCACGATGACCACTGGGATAAAGTGGCTCAAGAGAAATTACCAAAAGATTTACCGATTTTCGTACAAAATGCGGACGATGCGAAAATCATTCGTGGTCAAGGCTTTAAAGATGTACGTGTAGTGGGCAACCACACTGAATTTAACGGCGTGAAATTAACGCGTGTTAAAGGCGGTCAGCACGGTACAGACGCAATGTATGCCAACCCACAACTCGCAGAAATTTTAGGCGATGCGATGGGCTTTGTGATGGAAGCAAAAGGCGAGAAAACGACTTATGTGGTGGGCGATACTATTTGGAATCGTTCAGTAGATAATGCTGTAGAAGATTTCAAACCTGAAGTGATCGTGATGAACACAGGCCGTGCCGAAATGTTAGAGCCAAAAGATGCGATTATTATGGCTAAAGAAGATGTGGCGAAAATGCGTAAAGTTGCACCAAAAGCGGACATCATCACCGTGCATATGGACGCAGTAAACCACGCAACGGTAAGCACTAAAGATATGCGTGAGTTTGTGAAAGAAAAAGACTTAAAACAAGTGGCTGTGCCGATTGAAGGTGAAACGCTTAAATACTAATTTTATATATACTTCCATTTAACAAGCGGTTAAATTTCGTAAAAATTTTGCGAATTTTAACCGCTTGTTGCTTATGTTTGGATAACATATTCTTTACAGTACTTTATGTTGGTTTTAAAAGCAGTGTAACTCTTTATAAATAAAGTAGATTTTGTTGCAAAGCTTAGCTTTATGATAGCTCTTTTGTTGGTTCACTAAGAAGGCAAATAGCTTTCATATATTAGAAATATTACAATTTGCTAACAATTTTGCGTATAAAAAACACACTAAAACTGTTCATCAATTACAAGAGAAGTATAATGCAACTTATCCAATCTAAATTTCGGAAATCGAAAATTTCCCTTTTGGTCTTATCTACACTTGCCTCTCAAAGCATTAATGCTGGCGTAATGCGTCATGATATTGATGTGCAAACTTATCGTGATTTTGCGGAAAACCGCGGTGTGTTCCAACCGGGTGCAACTAATGTTCCTGTATATAAAACGGATGGAACCCTTTCCGGTACGGTGGCACATATGCCCGATTTTAGTGCAACCAATGATAGCGATACCGGCAAAATGACTTCTTATAACGGGGCTATTCTACAGTTTTCAATCCGAGCTACGGGATTTCGGTAGCTCATGTTCCTTATACAGATAACCTGACTTGGGCTCGTCGCTTTTATATTCACAATGACGGGACGTTATTCAATGGTTCGGATAAAAACGAAAATTACTATAAGTTAGGCGAAACGACAAAACATGCAGTAGATAACGAGACGCCGGGGTTTGACTATAAATTTACCCGTTATCGTTCTGTGGTGACGGAAGTTGCTCCGACAGAAATGTTATCAAGCAGTGAAACGAAAGCATTACTTGGAAAAGCATTAGGGCGTGCGTGGTGCAAGAATACGAATAAACAAAGTACCTTTAGTTTTGTGCCGCATAACGGCACTCGTACTTTCTTAGTTGCATTTAACGATAAAAATGCGAACGGTACGTTAAATGTATCGTATACGCCGAAAGCAAAAAATTCGGAATGGTGTTTAAAAGGTAATTCTGATATTAAAGGTAGCTTTAATCTAACAAGCGGTCAAATTGTGCTTGGAAATTACTATACACCGCACGCCGCAAATTATGTCGATGATACTGATTTCCAGCTAGCTAGCCTGAAGGCCAGCAAGGTTGAGATTGCAGATGACAAGAAATTTACCGTAGTTCGCAAAGCGAAAGCTGCATTCAATGTACAAGCTAATGCCTTTTAGTGGTAGATACTGTCGTTGGCGGTTTAGATCCTAAACAGCCAAAACAGGGCTTACAAGACGGTGCGGTACTAAACGGTACAGTGGCTTAGCACAGGGCGCTCAATTGACTTCAGAAGTAGAGAAAGACTTTATCACTATAATTAACGTTGACTTTACAGGCGGTGATTTTACTAAATATGACAGAGGTATCACGGTATTAAACGGTAAAAATAGTTTTAATCAGGCACGAATTGAAGATGGGCAAGCAGATGTTGCCGATGTTAAAAGTTTAGGTAACACTGCGGGCGTTTGGCCAATGTTGGAAGGGGCGTGCTGAGTGCCATGGGCAATACTGATAAGATAAATGATATCTTACATGTGATTGTAAATAGTATACAAGGCGTATTGGCCTTTTCAGGTAAGTTAGCCGATTATATTAGTGCCTTTAATGCAGGGACGAATTTATATTTAGGTTCAATAACTACTCTTACACTCGGTGAAGCTAATAAAACGCTCAATAATGACCAGCTTCGTTTAGGTGGTGCCAAGGGTACGGTAACGGTTGGAAATGTTGATCCGACTTATACCGCTTATAAAGCGAATGGTAAATCTAGCGCATTAAATGCGGTCGTATATTGTCCAATATGTTCAAGATGAGGGCGTGCAATTGTTTAGCATTGGGATAAGCACCAAGTGAAAAGTGAAGGGGCTAAGACGGCTATCATAGTAAAGGTATTTCGGTAAATACCGCTTTGGGCTATCGTTTTATTATGTGGGATAAACAAGACTTTGAACTAATGCCAAAAGTTATGTATAACTTAGAGAGTAATCGTATGATCGCCCATCGTGATATGTATGGCAATCAGCTTGCTTCACAGAACCTATCACAGGAAGTCGGTTCAGGTATCGCATTGAGTGTGGGAACAAATAATCTTACCTTGAGTACAGGTGTGGATTACTAAAAACCAACCGAACAAGCGCAACTTTGGATTAATGAGGGGGGAATTCACTGCTTTAAGTGAACCTTATACGGAAAGTACAACGTGTTTACAGTGGCAAATGATGCCAAACTTGTTATTACAGACAGATTTTAAGAAATGTTTCGGTAATGATCGAAACCATAAAATATCAGCAAGTCTGAACTATAGTTTCTAACCTCTCTAATCAGAAAACCCAGCTTTGGCTGGGCTTTCTTTTATCAGCGATTTGCAAAAAAATCAGTAAATTCGACCGCTTGTATTAGCCTGCTTTAAGGCTTTCTCTGGCGGTTTTGCCGAATGCTCGTTTATATTCACGGCTGAATTGCGGTAGGCTGTCATAACCTACCTGATAGGCAATTTCAGAAATGGTTTTAGTACCGGTTTTCAGTAAGCGATGTGCTTGTGCTAAGCGCAGGTTCTTTTGATACTGCAACGGACTTATACCGGTGAGCTGGCGAAAATGTGCATAAAAACCGGAACTGGACATACCGATGCTCGCACTTAATTCTTCTACATCAAACGGCTGATTATAATGCTGATTCAGCCATTCAACCGCACTTGCCACTCGCTGGGTATTTGAACCTTGTGTGGCAATCTTTCTTAATAACCCCCCTTGTTCGCTGCAAAGTAGGCGATAAATGATTTCTTGTTGTAATAATGGATAGAGGATCGGAATATCATTTGGTGAATTGTGTAAATCAATTAAACGGCATAAAGCGTCTTCCAAGGCAGGAGAAAGCTGACTGAGCGGTTTTTTGCCCGAAAAATCGGGAAAAGCATAATCTTGGCTAAGTAAAGCTTCGGTTAATTGCTGAAGTTGCTCCGGCGGCAGGTAAAAGCGTAAGTCAATATAAGGCTGTTCAGGTGTCGCCTGATAATGCGCGAGGATAGGCATATCTACCGCATAACAAGCAAAATCACCTGCCCGATACTGGTAATGATATTCACCGATTTGTACTTCTTTTGAGCCTTGCAATACTACTGAGAAGCCGGATTTTTCAATTTGAATTACATCTTCGCCGGTTTTATTGGTGTGAAAAATATGAAAATCGGGCAGCAATGTTTCAAAAGTATGATGAAATTTTTGAGGGTCAATTAATAGCTTAATTTTTTCGAGTAATTTCATTTTTATAGAATTGTGCAAAAACTTTGGTGGTTTATGCTAACACTAAAATCAGAGGATTTCTATAATGTTGTCATCCGTAGCCAATAGGAATGGAATAAAAATGAATCAACAACAAATCAGCTTTCGATTTCTCCGATTATCGGCGCGATGGTGGTAGGTAATACGATTATCCTAAAACCTTCGGAATTTATATATTCTTCAGTGCTTTTGATTAAATTAGTTGTTGAATATTTCGAGCAGGGTAAGAATCCGACCGAGATAGCGGATCATGTCAAAGTGGTTACCTCGCGTCATTATCAACGTTTAAAAGCGTTTTTGAATGACGGACGAGTGTTAGTCGGCGGAGAATACAACGATGAAACCAGCAAATTGGCATTTACTTTAATCAATGAAGTGAATTGGCAAAGCCCGGTAATACAAGAAGAAATTTTCAGTTCTATCTTCCCGATGTTGACCTTTAAAACGATGAATGAAGCGATTGCTAAACCGTTGGCGCTGTATTTATTCACGTAACACACGCCGGCTTACCTTTTGGCGGTTTGGGTGACAGCGGTATGGGGGTTATCACGGTGCACACAGTTTCTATGAAATGAGTCATGGAAAAGGCGTGATTAAACGCATTTAAATGATTCTTTATCTATTTGGGATAAGTAGGTTAAGAAGTATTGTATGAAATAGAAAAACATGGAAAAGCGGTCGAATTTCTTAGATTTTTTGCAAAAAATTGAGGAAATTTGACCGCTTGTTTTTTTAGATTTGTTTAGCGGTATAACCGAGCTTTTCAATCGCCTTGATCATCTGTTCTAACGAAGCATTTTCGCTCGCGATGATTTTGACTTTGCGTTCTTTCATATTCGCTTTGGTCGAAATCACGCCATCAATCGCTCGCAATTCTTTATTAACCAAATAGACACATAATTGGCAGTTCATTTCTTTAATATAGAAATTCACTTCTTTTTGAGCTTGTTGTTCAGCCGCTACATTGCCGTTTGGCGTAGCTTGATTGGCATAAACAAGCGGTGAAATTCCGACAGAAAAAAGCAAAATAAACAGTAATTTTTTCATGCTAATAACCAAGGTAAAACAAACGGATAGCTCAGGAAAAACAGAATAATCGCAAAAGCAATCCAATATAAAATCATCAAGGTGCGGCGTGAACAATATTTGGTACAAATAATTTTGTTAGAAAACATCAGTAACCAAAAGCCGTAACCAAATGCACCAAGCGAAACGAATAATAACGGTAGCTGTAAATATTTATACTCGCTGAGACTAACCAGCCACGGCGAAGAAATACCGAACACCAAATAAATCAATGGGGCAATACAGCATACCGTTGAGCTTACCGCCGCTAGCAGTGCAGCGATAAGTGAGGCAAAAAAGCGCTTATTTGAGTTCTTTTGATATAAGTTCATAACCAAACTCTTTTGCATCAAATGAATTAAGCGGATCGCCGCCGACTTCAGCGTACGGATAACCGAAATTGTTAATTGGGGTTAATTCCGGTTGCGGATATAAGTCGAAATCACGTGCGTGGTTAAAGCCCATCCAGTTTGCTTCCCAGTTACCGAATAAGTATTTTGAAACCGCTTGCGTATCGGCATCATTTACCGCTTTCTTCTCAGCTAAACGCATTTTAGCTACGTCCGCTGAATCAACCGGCACCCAGCCGAAACCGGCTAAATAAAATTCGGCACGGCAGTGTTGTCCACTATTTTCATTTGCAATACCGTCTTTTGAACTGCCAAAGGCTGTTTTTGAGAATTTCGACATTTTCGATGCCGAGCCTAAACGGATACCGAATACTTCACGTGCTGGAATATCAGACGCTCGTGCTAAGGCGACGAATACAGAATTAATATCGGTACATTTGCCTTTTAACACGCCGGTGGTCAGCATTTTTTCGACATCACCATCACCGCAACCTAACACGGAATTATCACGTTCCATATTTTCCACAATCCATTTATGAATCAATTCAGCTTTTTTCAGCGGATTGGTTTCTTTGCCGACAATTTTATCCGCATATTGCCTAACAATGCCGTCCGTTTTAATGTGATTGGTCGGTTTTAGATACTCTTGCACATCCACTGAATAAATGATTTTTTCAGGCGGCTGATAACTATTTAAAGCTCCCGTTGCCATTGGTTCACGATCTTTGGTTTGCACCACTAATTTCACTTTTAACAACCGTTTTTGCGCTTTTTCATCCCAATTGGCGAATAGCGTTTTCGCACCATATTGATTATTTTCCGTGATATAGGCTTTGTTGTAGTTGCCTTTAAACTCTATCGATTTGACATCTTGGTAATCATTACTAAATGGTAACGGTACCCATAAATTGGTTTCGCCTTTTGAGCCTTGCGGTACAACAAGGTCGTAACTTTGATTAAATTCGTAGGTGTGAGTAGTAGTGTTATAGCTTGGAACTTGGTTGGCTAATGCAGCCGAGCTTGCCAGCAAGGTGGCTAATAGCAGTTTTTGCATGAGAGATCCTTAAAATAAACAAACTTGTTATATTTCACTCAGGATGAATGAGACGGGGCATGATAGAGCAAAACTTATAAATAAGAAAGCGTATAAGCAAAAAATAAGCGGTCAAATTTTGCAAATTTTTCGCCATTATGTCGCAAATGAACAATTACAAATCGTTGTAAATTTGCGACACTTTCACTCAATTTTGAGTTGATATTATAACACTGATTTTTGAATGAAATTTCATAATACCTACCGAGTACCGATTTATTTTTCTCAGATTTCGACAAAGAGTGATGAGTTACAATGAGAACGTGAACGTGTTATTGAACATATTTCGATCTTAGGCAAACGCCTTGCTGTTTTGCGCTCTGCACTTCAAATTATGCAATTGCAAGATGAAAGTGTTTTGCTGTTAAATAGTGAAATCTATCATAAACATAAAGTTCGTCATCAGATTTACAAGAAACGTCCTCGCTATACCATTATTGCTTATCTGAAAGAAAATTCACATCAAGAAGTATCAAAGTTGCCTAAATCGTGAATTTACACTTTTACAATAGTTATTGTGTACACCGTCGGCGGTAATAAAGTCTTGGCTATGGTTCACAAAACGGTGATTATATAAATATTGCAAATCTCAATAGGCGAAATGTCCATCAGTCCAAATTTCGGAAAAAGTAGGAGTGAATTTCTTTGTAAAAGGTAAAATATCTTCTTTATGCTCCCCTTTAGTAATCATAAATAGCCTGTAGATATAGCTGTTTAATTAAACTATCCGTAAATTATTTTTGTGTTACATTGGCTGGACTCGATACCGATTGAACAAGGAAATATGGCGAAGTGCAAGATTTATTGATATGAAAGGCTTGCGATCCGTATAGGAACAATATTTATTGGAGTATGCAAAATTCGCTAAAGAGAACGAAGACTGATATTGGATAATCAGGGGATAATGAAAAAGGCAAGGAGTGAGTTATCTAACATCATTTCAATGGCTGAATTTTTGTATTAGTTAGTATAAAAAGTGCGGTGAGATTTTGTGAAGTTTTTTGCCATTTGCAAAATTCGACAGAAATTCCATCGCTTGACAATATGCTCCACTTGCATTTAAGATTTGTTCAAATTTTTAAACCTATAAACAAATATGAGCCAAAAAACCGTTGATATTTTGCGTGAGTGCATTCCGACTTTTACAGTGTTAAGCGATGAAAACCGCTTGATGATTTTGCATATTTTGTTTGAAAACGGCAGTTTGAATGTCAATGATTTGACCGAACGCTTGCATTTATCACGCCCGGCAGTGTCGCATCATCTGAAAATTATGTTAGATGCAGGTTTGGTGCGTGTTGAGCAGCAAGGCAAAGAGCGTTATTACACTGTGAGCCTACAACAAGCCGGCGAGCGTTTTCAGCGTTTGATGGCATCGTTTATTGCAGACGGCTGTATTCAGCCATAATTTTTTTATTCAAATAGGTTTATGTTTTTAAACTTATAATCTTAACGGAGCATTTTTATGTTATTTCAACCCTTTACCTTTGCTAACGGCAAAACCGCTAAAAACCGTTTTTTCAAATCCGCAATGGAAGAACAGCTTGCCAAACAAAACCAACCGACAATGCCCTTGGTGCAACTTTATGACACTTGGGCAAAGGGTGGGGCGGGCGTGTTGGTGACGGGCAATGTGATGGTCGCCGAAAACGGCAAAGGTTCGATCAACGATGTGGTACTCACGGACGAACGCAGTTTGCCGATTTTGCAACAATGGGCGAAGGCTGGCACGCAAAACGATACTTTGCTGATTATGCAGATTAACCACGCAGGTAAACAGTCGCCTAAAGTGCTGTCGCTTACGCCTGTTGCACCGAGTGCGGTTGCCTTGCAGGGAATGGACGGCTTTATTAATCCGCCGAGAGCCTTAACCGAAGCGGAAATCGATACTTTAATTGAGCAATTTGCTACCGCAGCAAAAATTGCCGAAAAAGCAGGTTTTTCAGGCGTACAAATTCACGCCGCACACGGCTATTTAATCAGTCAGTTTTTATCGCCGCACCACAACCGCCGTGAAGACAAATGGGGCGGTAGTTTGGAAAATCGTATGCGGTTTTTAGTGGAAATTTACCGCGCCATTCGAGCGGCGGTGCAGCCTGAATTTTTGGTCGGCTTAAAACTCAACTCAGCGGATTTCCAAAAAGGCGGTTTTGATGAAACAGACAGCATTCAAGTGGTACAAAAAATGGCGGAATTGGGCATTGATTTTATTGAAATTTCAGGTGGTAACTATGAAAACCCAGAAATGTTATCCGCCAAAGCTAGCAGCCAAAAACGCGAAGCCTTTTTCTTGGATTATGCAGAAAAAGCCCGATCCGTCTGCAACGTACCGCTGATTATCACAGGCGGTTTCCGTAGTGAAAACGCAATGAACGAGGTACTGCAAAGCGGACATCTGGATTTTATCGGCATTGCTCGACCTTTTGCCTTACAACCCGATTTACCGAACCAAATTCAGCAAGGCTGCTATCAAACCATTGTCACCAAACGCATCAAAACAGGTTTCGCCCCTGTGGATAACAAACTCGGTGCCGTGCTGGAAATGGATTGGTATATGGCACAAATGGCGTTAATCGGCAACGGCAAACAGCCAAATCCAAAACTTTCACCGTGGAAAGTGCTATTCAAAACCCTTTGGGAAAACGGTAAGGCAGGGTTGAGTACAGGGCGATCTTAAAGAAAAGTGCGGTCAAATTTTAATGAGTTTTTTGCATTGCAAAATTTTCAGAAAATCTGATCGCTTGTACTTTCAGCGGTTGCGCTTAGAATAGGGGAAAATTTTACTCGGAGGATAATGATGACAACGATTCACCCAGAACTCAGGCGGTACTGGATTTTTGGTATGACGAGTATAATCAACAATATTGGTTTGCCAAATCGTAGGCGTTTGATAACGACATCCGCCGATGTTTTGTCGATACCTTAAAACAGATCGGCATAAGGGGAACTGGACGCTTGGCACAGTACCATTTACGGAAGACCGGCGGAAATTACCGTTTTAGATCAGTTCTCTCGCAATTTGTATCGTGATACACCACAAGCTTTTGTCCAAGATGGTATGGTGCTAGTATTGGCGCAAACGGCGGTGGCGTTACCTGAGCTTGAATTACTGATAACCAAAGAAAAACACTGTTTGTTATTGACTTATATGCATTCCGAATTGGCATATATTCATAAACAAGCGTTAGCATTATTTAGAAGACTCGATAATCCTTACGTCTTGGAATTTGAAATTAAACATAAAGTCATTATTGATATGCTAACCAAACCGCCTTTATGTCGGATAACTGCCAAAAATCTAATGGCGACCTATTTAGTGATATTTAAAACGTTGCTTATGGGTATCACTGTTAAGGGAATGGATAGGCTGGCTATTGGCAAGGCAATCATCGCTTGCAAAAGTTAATCGGCATGACGGCCTTCAGTCCTGAAGAAATTTCCCAAACCTACTTGCTACATAATACCGAAATTTTTAGCCAAATTTAACCGCTTGTCTTTAGCATTTTTTTCTCGTTGGAATAGTGGATTCGCCACAACATGCGGGCATCCAGATTACTTGAGGCAATCATAGTGAGGAATACCGCTGCCCCAAAGAAAAATGCTGCATCACCGACCGAAAAGCTGAGAATTTGTCCTCGTTCCAAGAGGGACATCATTAACGCCAATACAAATAAATCCAGCATTGACCAACGTCCGACAAAATGCACGTAATGTAGCGCTTTCATTTGCCAGTGAATCGGGTGTTTCCATTTGTAGTGAATTGCTAGCAGCAGATATAAAATTATCGCCACTTTACTGAACGGCACGGCAATACTTGCAATAAATACGATCGCTGCCACACTGTAGCTGCCCATACTGATAAAGGTTAATACCCCTGAAAATAAGGTGTCGGCAGAAACCGAACCGGCTAATCCGGTTGCGGAAATCGGCAACGTATTTGCCGGAATCATCATTACAACACCCGCTAATAAACACGCCCACACACGCTGTAATTTTATGTTATCCGAAATAGCTAAATTGCTTTCGCAGCGAGGACAGCGCTGGCGACCTTTTAAATCGACAATCTTTTCATCGAACGTATATTCACACGTTGGGCATAACGATGGATAGCTTGGATACCCTTTTGGAAGCAGGTGGTATTCAGGATAGAAATACGCCCAAGCTTCTTTTGGATCGATTTTAATAAACAGCAAGGTGGTTAAAATTGTGACGATCACAAAGGCGCTGAGATGAATACTAAAGCTGAGATCGGCATAATCACGAATTTTAAATGCCGCCACGGCCAATGCGACCAGATAAACGTCTAACATCACCCATTCTTGAATGCGGGATAACAAAATCAAGGTGTAGCGAGGGCGATGCCCGAGTAATTTTTGTAACCGAATCGTAAGCACTAATACCGCAAACGAAATCGGAAAAACGACTGAACAGAGCAAGACCATAAATGCGGTGTAAGGATAGCCTTCAGTCGCCATTTTCCAAACACCGCCCCATACGGTTGCGTGAATCGGCATACCGAGTAAGTCGATACTCATTAACGGAAAGGTGAGTGCAAAGGGTAATAAAATTAAAATTGCTAAGGCGATAATTGAACAACGACGTAAACTCCAACTATTCGCAGGACGCAATACGTCGTGGCAATTAGGGCAAACAGATGTTTGAAATGGTAGATCTTGCGGTACTTCTACCACTGTTTCACATTCCGAGCATTGCTGTAAAGTTATCTTATTTATTTTCATTTATTCTTCCTATTTTTTAGGAATACTATTTTCTACTTTATGGCCTGTATTGCAAGCGGTCATTTTTTATCAATAAATTATATTGCATTTTTTGCAATTTGATGTCGCAATAATATCAATTTACGCAATATAAAAAATCCGTATAATTGATTATATAAAACATAACAATGTGTAAATACAACATCATAAAACAACACACTCAACATCATACATATAAATAAGGAAGCACAAAATGGCTAACTATTTCAACACATTAAACTTACGTCAAAAATTAGATCAACTCGGTCGTTGCCGTTTTATGGATCGTAGCGAATTTGCAGACGGCTGCAATTTCTTAAAAGGCAAAAAAATCGTTATCGTAGGTTGTGGTGCGCAAGGTTTAAACCAAGGTTTAAATATGCGTGATTCAGGTTTAGATATTAGCTATGCGTTACGTGCAGAAGCAATTGCAGAAAAACGTGCGTCATTTACTCGTGCAACCGAAAACGGTTTCAAGGTCGGTACATACCAAGAATTAATTCCAACCGCTGACTTAGTTATCAACTTAACGCCGGATAAACAACACTCAAAAGTGGTTGCAGATGTTGTTCCATTAATGAAACAGGGTTCTGCATTCGGTTACTCACACGGTTTCAACATTGTTGAAGAAGGTGAACAAATTCGTAAAGACATTACAGTAGTAATGACTGCACCAAAATGTCCGGGTACAGAAGTGCGTGAAGAATATAAACGTGGTTTTGGCGTGCCGACGCTTACCGCAGTTCACCCTGAAAATGATCCGAAAGGCGAAGGTATGGCGATTGCTAAAGCATGGGCATCAGCAACCGGTGGCGACCGTGCAGGCGTATTAGAGTCTTCATTCGTGGCAGAAGTTAAATCTGACTTAATGGGTGAGCAAACAATCCTCTGCGGTATGTTACAAGCAGGTTCAATCGTATGTTACGACAAATTAGTGGCAGACGGTAAAGATCCGGCATACGCAAGCAAATTAATCCAATACGGTTGGGAAACGATTACCGAAGCGTTAAAACAAGGCGGTATCACCTTAATGATGGACCGTTTATCAAACGCTGCGAAAATCCGTGCTTTTGAATTAAGTGAAGAAATCAAAGTTCAATTAAACGACCTTTACTTAAAACATATGGACGACATCATCAGCGGTGAATTCTCATCAACCATGATGGCAGACTGGGCAAACGGTGACGCAAACTTATTAAAATGGCGTGAAGAAACCGGTAAAACCGCATTCGAAAACTCACCAAAAGCAGACGGTATCAAAATTTCCGAGCAAGAATACTTTGATAACGGTGTTGTAATGGTGGCAATGGTGAAAGCCGGTGTAGAAATGGCATTCGATGCAATGGTTGCAAGCGGTATCTATGAGGAATCGGCATACTATGAGTCATTACACGAATTACCGTTAATCGCAAATACGATTGCACGTAAACGTTTATACGAAATGAACGTGGTAATTTCAGATACGGCAGAATACGGTAACTATTTATTCTCTCACGTTGCAACGCCAATTCTTGCAGAGAAATTAATCCCGATGTTACAAAAAGGTGACTTAGGCGAACCGACACCGGCAACTGAAATTGATAACGTTTACTTACGTGATATCAACGATGCAATCCGTAATCACCCGGTTGAATTAATTGGTCAAGAATTACGTGGTTATATGACAGATATGAAACGTATTTCATCGCAAGGTTAATTAAATATTATAAAGAGCCTGCTTTGCAAGAAGCGGGCTTTTTGTCTTTTTTGCTTTTGCAAAAAATTAGGAAAAAATGACCGCTTGTTTGCGGTGTTATTCATATAAAAGGATATTAGGAATGAAAAGATTAAAATTATCAGCTGTGTATTCGGCACTATTTGCAGGTGGGCTATTCGTTTATACAGACAGTGCGATAGCGATGGAATGTAAGACGGAACTAGATTCTATTACAGGTCAAATGCTGTTTTAAATCAATGTAAGATGGATTTAAGTGGCTATACTCCCATCGTGACAAACTCTACATTAACTATTAGCGGTAGTACGCTTGGTCGCTCAGTATCACGTGCTTCCGAATTCGATTCTCCTACTTTTTCTACCATTCTCTATACAGACAATTCAACCGTTAACGTTAATAACAGTACTTTATCGGTAACTGCATCGAATGATTATGGACAGTATGTTATTCAAGCGAGAAACAAATCTGTAATAAATATTTCCAATAGTGATTTATTAACTCAAGCTGAGGTAGGGGGAACGGTTAGCCTTGATAGTTCTAGCGGTTCAATAACGAATAGTAATCTCACCACACTAGGTGGGGATTCAGCGGTTCTTGTTGAAAATTCATCTCTCACAATTGAAGACAGTAGGCTTACAGCGGGTTCAGAGGCTGATGCCATTTCATTCTCCGGTACGAATAACACGGTGACGGTCAATAATTCTACGATGAACAGCGGAACGATGCTCGGTTCATGGTGGGATGGTCGGGCGGGCACTGAGTACGGTAATTTGAAACTAACGTTAAACAATACCACCGTAACCTCAGAGGTTCTTGCTTGGGGAGCGGATAATGAAGATGATTTTGGCCTAACGGCGATTGAGAATATTGATCTCCAAGCTACGGATTCAAAGCTTAGCGGCGCAATGGTTATCCCAAATAACAACACAACTTATAACGTTACCCTAGCCAATTCTAATTGGGATGTTCCTGTTGTTGCTATAGATGGAACAACTTATGAAAGCTCAGTGAGTAATTTGAGTTTAACAAACAGTACGATAAACCTCGGTAAAGCAGAGGGCTTCCAAACATTTACGATTGGTAATTTGTCTGGTACAGGTAGCTTTACTCTCAATTCAGACTTAGCTAATCAGCAGGCGGATAAAATTGTAGTAACCGGAGACGATAGCGGGGAATTCGGTTTAAACGTGAAAGATTCTGGTAATGAGCCACAAGCCGCAAATGGTAAAGTAACATTAGTTGAAACCCAAACAGGTAAGGCGAAATTTGCTTTATTAGGGCGTGATTATGTTGATGCCGGTGCATACCGCTATCGTCTAGCAAAAGAAGGTAATCATTGGGTTCTGTCAAATAATGCCGCAGAACGTGCAACTGCAAGTAACAGTACACCGCCGGCTGTAAATAATTCGACAAATTCGACCGCTTCTCCAACCGTGCCGGTTTCTCCGATTGTTGTGCCAGCGTTAAATCCGACAACAACAAACCATGAAGTGATGCTAAGTGAATATTCGAATGCGTTAGTCTCATTACGTCAGGCTCAGCTTTTATTAGTGGAAAATAGCTTAGAGGGTTTACATAAGCGTTTAGGTGAATTGAAACAAGGTGAAAAAGGCAATGTTTGGGTTCGTAACGTAAATGGTCGTAATGAATTAGATGCTATGCAGGTTGCGGAAAATGCGCATTCATCCGGCTTTAAACAAGATATTCATACGCTTCAAATTGGTGCGGATACTGCGGTAACAGATAATATTCGTGTCGGTGGTTTTGTCGGAAATTCACGTTCGGATCTGGATTTTGGCGGTGAATATGGCTCGGCGAAAGTGAAAGCGCAAGCCGTGGGTGCATATGCGACCTATCTGGCGAATAATGGTTTCTATTGGGATAATGTCGCAAAATATGAACGCATTACGGCAAAATCTACCCAGACCGGTAAACGCCATTACAATGCACATACTCTTTCGAGTGAAATCGGACGTATTCATACATTAGGTCGTTGGACAATTACGCCACAGTTACAAGCTGCTTGGACAAAACTTTCAAGCAAAACGGATGAAGACGGCATTTCCGCATTAACCGCTAGAGCAGGCGTGCGAGTTGCAAACCATCTTGATTTTAGCGGTTGGAAGCTTGAGCCTTACGCAGAGCTAAACGGCATTACCACTCGTACCAATCAGAATGCAGTGCGAGTAAATCAATATAGTTTTGATGTGGCGGAGACTAAAGGTCGAATTGAAAGCGCTATCGGTGCGAATGCGGTTGTAGGCAATCATCGTATCGGTTTAGAGGCTTCACTGACTAATGGCAAATACTTAGATCAGCCATATAAAGTACAACTTGCGTATCGTTATAACTGGTAGTTTATCTTAATTCTATTGAAATAAAGCCCATAAGTTATGATTTAACTTATGGGCTTTTTTAAATCATAAATTCAATTAATTCATTTTGTATAAAGAAATTGAGTAGTAACGGTTGGAAATAAACTTCATCGCCTACGCAAAATTGTTCTTGTCCGAATTGAGCGTAGCTGACCGATATTTCTATCGGCTCATGATTTTTATGTAGCACCTCTAAAAATACCGTAGGACCTGCGGTATGTATGCGGGATATGATGCCTTTTAGCGAATTTTCTTTATGCGTCTTGCTAATAGCGATTTCGTGCGGGCGTACATAAACTACTACATCGTCAGTGGCATAACATTGCTCGATTGGCTTCTGAAACGTATCAATATGTAACATACCGGCTAAAATATAGCCGTGTAAAATATTCACATCGCCAAGAAAATTTGCCACAAACGCACTTCTCGGTTGCTTATAAACCTGTTCCGGCGTGCCGATTTGCTCAATTTGCCCTTTATTCATCAGAATGATTTTATCCGCCACTTCCAATGCTTCATCCTGATCGTGGGTAACAAAAATACTGGTAAGGTTAATTTCGTGATGAAAATCACGCAGCCAACGGCGTAAATCCTTACGCACTTTCGCATCTAAAGCGCCGAACGGTTCGTCTAACAGCAAAACTTTCGGCTCGGTTGCGATCGCTCTTGCCAAGGCAACACGTTGACGCTGACCACCAGAAAGCTGATCGGGATAGCGTCCGCCGATATGTTCCAGCTGAATCAGTTCCAAGAGATTTTTGACTTTCGCTTGAATTTCTGCCTCCGATAAACGTTCTTGTTTCGGCTTCATTCGTAAGCCAAAGGCAATATTGTCGGCAATTGTCATATGGCGAAACAGGGCATAGTGTTGAAACACAAAGCCGATATCTCGTTCTTTTGCCGATAGCTGGGTCACATCGCAATCATCAAACAAAATTTGACCGCTTGTTGCGGTTTCCAGTCCGGCAATAATGCGTAACAACGTGGTTTTTCCGCATCCGGACGGCCCGAGTAAGGCGGTTAATTCGCCGTTTTGAATGGTAAAATCAATATTATTGAGTGCTTGGAATTGTTCAAAGCTCTTATTAATTTGTTTAACGCTAATTGCCATAATTGCCCCACTATCGTGCTAATTTCTCTTCTGTCCACTGACGAATAAATAATAAAATTAAAGATAAACCGAGTAATAAAATCGCAACCGAAAATGCCGCTACAATGTTGTATTCGTTGTATAAAATTTCGATTTGCAGCGGTAAGGTGTTAGTTAACCCGCGGATATGACCTGATACTACCGAAACCGCCCCGAATTCGCCTAACGCACGAGCGGTACAGAGCACCACTCCGTGTAATAACGCCCATTTGATATTCGGTAAAGTGATGTGATAGAAAATTTGCCAGCCGTTTGCGCCCAATACCGCCGCCGCTTCTTCTTCTGTTGTGCCTTGTGCTTCCATAATCGGAATCAGTTCTCGTGCGACAAAAGGCACAGAAACAAATAGGGTAGCTAAAATAATGCCCGGAATCGCATAAACAATTTGAAAATCGACCGCTTGTAAGTGTGGATACAGCCAACTTTGCGCCCCGAATAACAATACATAAATAAGCCCCGCCACCACCGGTGAAATCGAAAAAGGTAGATCAATTAGCGTTAATAAAAACTGTCTGCCTCTAAATTGATATTTAGTCACCGCCCAAGCTGCGGCAATGCCAAAAATGATATTCAGTGGTACGGCAATAGCGGCGGCTAATAAGGTTAGTTTTAGCGCGGCAAGCGTATCTTCCTCACCGATTGCCGCAAGGAAAAAATCCAAGCCTTTTGCCAATCCTTGTGAAATCACCACCAATAATGGTAAAAGTAGCAAAATCACAAATAGCAGAATCGCTAAGCCGATTAATAGCCTTTCAACAAGCGGTCGTTTTTTGAGTAAACTTTGCATATTCCTTTCCTTCTATTTTGCTGTCCGCTTAGCGAAGTAACGCTGAATAAGGTTGATCACAAAAATCAGTACAAATGAGATGATCAGCATTAATACGCCAATGGTTGCTGCGCCGACATAATCGTATTGATCAAGTTTTGACATAATTACAAGCGGTAGGATTTCGGTTCTAAACGGCAAATTACCGGAAATAAACACCACCGAACCGTATTCGCTGATACCTCGTGCAAAAGCAAGGGTAAAACCGGTAATCCAAGCCGGTAAAATTGCCGGAAAAATCACATAGCGAAAGGTCTGAAACGGGCTAGCGCCCAAAATTTTTGCCGCTTCTTCTACATCTTTCGGTAAATCTTCCAGCACCGGTTGTAGTGTACGAACCACAAAGGGTAAAGTGACAAATAGGAGTGCTAAGGTAATGCCTAGTGAGCTATAAGCGATTTTCGTTTCAAAAAATTGCCCGATGATACCGTTGCGAGAATAAATTGCCGTGAGAGCAATGCCTGCCACCGCAGTTGGCAGGGCAAAAGGCATATCAATAAACGTATCCATCAAACGCTTACCCCAAAACTGATAACGCACCAATACCCATGCCAATAGCAAGCCGATAAAACTGTTCAGCAACGCGGCACTGAATGCGCTTTTAAAAGATAAGCCTAACGCTAATAATAACTGCCGGCTGGTAATCAATTTAACAAATTGTTCGGCAGAAATTTGGGCGGAAAAAATAAATAATCCGGCGAGTGGAATCAGTACCACAAGGCTTAAAAATGTGAGGGTATAACCTAACGAAAGGTTAAAACCAGGAATAATTCGAGTTTGCTGCATAACATTTCCTTAGCCTATTTATTGATAAATTTTTTCTAAGATTTGATCGAAGATCGCACCGTCATCAAAAAATTTCGGCTGAATCAATTCCCATCCGCCGCCAAAGATGTCGAGCATTTTAAGTAATCTTAGCTCGGGAAATTGTTGGCGAAATTCCGCTAAAATTTGACCGCTTGCAGGACGGTAATAATGCTTAGCAATCAGGCGTTGTGCTGCCTCACTATACAAATAGTTCAGATAAGCTTCCGCCTGTTTACGAGTGCCTTTTTTATCCACCACTTTATCCACTACAGCGACCGGCGGTTCGGCAACAATCGAGACTTTAGGTGTGATGATTTCAAATTGATCGCCACCTTCTTCTTGTAGCGCTAAATAAGCCTCGTTTTCCCAAGCAAGTAAAACATCGCCCAATCCTCGTTGGATAAAGCTCGTAGTTGCACCTCTTGCACCGGTATCTAATACCGGTACTTGTTGATAAAGGCGAGTCACAAAGTCCAACGCTTGCTTTTCTGTACCGAAATGATCTTGAGCATACGCCCAAGCCGCTAGAAAATTCCATCTTGCTCCGCCGGAAGTTTTTGGATTCGGTGTAATCACTTCAATGCTCGGATCTCGCACTAAATCCTGCCAGTCGTAGATCCGTTTCGGATTTCCTTTACGCACTAAAAACACAATGGTCGAGCGATACGGCAAACTGCGTTCGCTCAAACGCTGCTGCCAATTCGGATCGATCAGATCTTGATGTTTATTTAACGCATCAATATCACCGGCTAACGCTAAGGTAACAACATCCGCTTGCAAGCCATCAATCACCGCACGAGCTTGTTTGCCTGAGCCACCGTGTGAGGTTTTCACCGTAATTTGCTCGCCGCTTTGTTGCTGCCAATATTCCGCAAACAAGCGGTTATATTCCTTATATAACTCACGGGTTGGATCATAAGAAACGTTTAATAACTCAACCGCATAAGCCTGTACTGACAGCATTAAACAAGCGGTCAAAAAGTAGAATTTTTTTACAATCATCGTGCTACATCCTCATATTGGCTAAAAAATCTAACGGCATAATCGGCTTTAGCAAAGAACTGAAACTTTATTGATATAACTGTAGAGAATAAAAACTATAAAAAACATCACGAATTGCTTGTTCTAAATCAAAGGACCTTGGACAAAGCGTTTAAAAATCAGCTTTATTCCAAAAGACTCTAATCTATATCCTGTTATTATTTTTCAGAATAAAAAATTTCTCTTATAACTTAATACAACAAATCGTGGCTTGTTTTAAGCGAATGGGGAAAATATGAATTACTTACCAATTTTTGTTGATTTAAAAAATCGTCCTGTTCTGGTTGTGGGGGGCGGACACGTTGCGCTGCGTAAAATTGATGCGCTATTGAAAGCAGGGGCTTCGGTCAAAGTGGTGGCGGAAAAACTCCATTCTTCGCTACAAGTGTTAGTTGATGAAAGCAAAGTTGAATGGTTTGCCAAAGCATTTGAAACGAATCAAGTAGCTAATAACTATTTAGTGATTGCCGCCACCGATGATAATGCATTAAATCAGCTTGTATTTGAAACCGCCGAAAGCCAGCAACGCTTAGTGAACGTAGTAGATGACCAACCTCGCTGTAGTTATATTTTCCCCTCAATTATCGACCGTTCTCCGGTACAAATTGCGATTTCCAGCGGTGGGGCGGCACCGGTCTTAATTCGTTTATTACGCGAAAAATTAGAAGCCTTGATTCCGTATAATTTGGGTGCAATGGCAGATATTGCGACCCGTTGGCGTTATGCGGTCAAAACCAAATTCCCACAATTAACCCAACGTCGCCGTTTTTGGGAAAAATTGTTTACTCATCAAAGTTTTCAGCGTCTGACTGAAAATCATCAAATCGAACAAGCGGAAGCATTAGTGGAAGCTGAATTACAAAACAATAATCCGGTTTTAGGCGAGGTTTCGTTAGTCGGTGCGGGGCCGGGCGATGCAGGCTTACTCACTTTAAAAGGCTTGCAAACCATTCAACAAGCGGATGTGGTGCTATATGACGCACTGGTTTCCGAAGCGATTTTAGAATTGGTTCGCCGTGATGCGGATAAAGTGTTTGTCGGTAAACGAGCCGGCAAACACAGCGTAAAACAAGACGATACCAATCAGCTGTTAGTTAAGTATGCCAAACAGGGTAAACGTGTAGTGCGTTTGAAAGGCGGAGATCCGTTTGTGTTTGGGCGTGGTGGCGAAGAATTGGAAGTGCTTAAAGCAGAAAATATTCCGTTTAGTGTCGTGCCGGGCATTACTGCCGCATTAGGTGCAACCGCTTATGCAGGGATTCCGCTTACGCATCGTGATTATGCACAAACCGCAATGTTTATTACCGGTCATTTGAAGCCGGACGGTAGCCAACTTAAATGGGAGACACTCGCCCAAGGCAATCAAACATTAGTGGTTTATATGGGGATGATTAAAGCCGCTGAATTATCCATAGAATTACAGAAACACGGTAAAGCGTCTGATACACCGGTGGCAATCATCAGTAACGGTACATTACCAAATCAACAGGTGCAAACCGGTATGTTAAGCGAGCTAGCGGAACTTGCTGAAAAAGCAGCGACACCGGCATTGATTGTGATTGGCGAAGTGGTGAAATTACAAAAAGATTTGGCTTGGTTCGGTAAAAAAGCGGTGCAATTTGTTTCGACTCAAGAAACACTTTGGCAGAAACCAACATTACAAAATAAAGAAACGTACTGGAAACAGGCAGCGTAATAGGAGGAAGGTAATGAGTTTTTTAAGACCGAATTTATGGAAAATCCCGACGCCGAGCGAAGCGGATTTTGCAAATCTTAGTCAAAAAGAGACCGCTTTATATCAACGTATTCAACAGATTAGCCAACAGCATCGTAATGCAAAATTCGCCAGTAGCTTGGCGGTGGAAGATATGCTGATTACCGATGTGATCGCCAAAAGCCAAGCAAACATTACCGTGTTTACCTTAGAAACCGGACGTTTAAATCCGGAAACTTTAGCGCTGGTCGATAAGGTGAAAGCGAATTACCCGAATTTAAATTTCCAACTTTATTATCCCGATACGCAAAAAGCGGCGGAATATGACCGGCAAAAGGGTAAATTCGCTTTTTACGAAAGTGTGGAATTACGCCGTGAATGTTGTTTTATCCGTAAAATCGAACCGCTTAATCAAGCCTTACAAGATGCGGATGCGTGGCTAACCGGACAACGCCGAGAACAGTCTGTAACTCGTACCGAACTTGCTTTGCACGAACAAGATACCGGCCGAGGCATTGATAAATATAATCCGATTTTTGATTGGTCCGAATTGGAGATTTGGGCGTATATCTTAAAACATCAAATTCCTTACAGCGAGCTGTATAAACAAGGTTTCCCAAGTATCGGCTGCGAGCCCTGTACCCGCCCGGTCAAAGCCGGAGAAGATATCCGAGCCGGTCGTTGGTGGTGGGAAAACAAAGACAGTAAAGAGTGTGGATTACATAAATAAAAGGATCTGAAAATATGACAACGCAAAACAATATCGAAAACGGGCATTTAGATTGGCTTGAAGCGGAATCAATTTACATCATTCGTGAAGTGGTAGCGGAATGTAGCAATCCGGCACTGTTGTTCTCCGGTGGTAAGGATTCTGTGGTTTTACTTGCTCTGGCACGTAAAGCATTTCAACTCGAGGGACGTGATTTAGTGCTGCCGTTCCCATTAGTACATATCGACACAGGGCATAATTATCCTGAAGTGATTCAGTTCCGTGACGAACAAGTGAAAAAATTAAATGCAAAATTGGTAGTCGGCCGCGTTGAAGATTCAATCGCTAAAGGTACGGTGGTGTTACGCAAAGAAACCGATTCTCGTAATGCGGCACAAGCGGTCACTTTATTAGAAACGATTGAAGCTAACGGCTTTGATGCCTTAATGGGCGGTGCAAGACGAGATGAAGAAAAAGCCCGTGCTAAAGAACGTATTTTCTCGTTCCGTGATGAATTTGGTCAGTGGGATCCAAAAGCACAACGCCCGGAATTATGGTCACTCTATAACGCCAAATTACATAAAGGCGAAAATATGCGCGTATTCCCGATTTCGAACTGGACGGAACTCGATATTTGGCAATATATCGAACGTGAAACATTGGCGTTACCGCCGATTTATTATGCTCACCAACGCGAGGTAGTAGAACGCAACGGCTTACTGGTGCCGGTTACTCCGTTAACGCCAAAACAAGCGAATGAAGAAAGCAAAATTGTATCTGTGCGTTTCCGTACTGTGGGAGATATTAGTTGCACCTGTCCTGTGGCAAGTACCGCTGCAACGCCAAGCGATATTATTAGAGAAACCGCAGTCGCCGAAATCTCGGAACGCTCCGCCACCAGAATGGACGACCGAGCCAGCGAAGCGGCAATGGAACAACGTAAAAAACAAGGCTACTTCTAAGTACTCAATTTGCCCCAGCGGGACAATACTATACGTAACCTAGTACGGCTTTGCCGTGTTAGGAATAAAAGGATAATAAATTATGAGCAATTTAAACCAATATGCACCACTTCGTTTCATCACCGCTGGTAGCGTAGATGACGGCAAAAGTACCTTAATCGGACGTTTGCTTTACGACAGTAAAGCCTTATTAAGCGACCAGTTATTAAGTTTGAATAAATCTAAAAATGCCGGCGAAGTGATTGATTTCTCGATTCTAACAGACGGCTTAGAGGCGGAACGTGAGCAAGGTATAACGATTGACGTGGCGTACCGTTATTTCTCTACTGCAAAACGCAAATTTATCATTGCTGATACACCGGGGCACGAACAATATACTCGAAATATGGTGACTGGAGCTTCCACCGCCAATGCGGCAGTGGTGTTGATTGACGCTTCGCAATTAGATTTTAGCCAAGCGGAATTGGAACTTTTACCGCAAACCAAACGCCATTCGGCAATTCTTAAACACCTCAATACTCCCTATATTTTGGTGGCGGTAAATAAAATGGATTTGCTTGATTTTGATGTTGCAAAATTCGAGGCAATTACCACTGCTTACCGTAAATTAGCCGATCAACTTGGCATTCAACAGGTGCAGTTTGTACCGGTTTCTGCTTTGCAAGGCGACAATATCGTGCATAAAAGCGAACGCACGCCTTGGTATGACGGAGAGCCGTTACTCACTATTTTAGAAAACTTACCAAGCAACGAGAATTTATCTGAACAAGCGGAAGATTTTCATTTTCCAGTACAATTGGTCAGCCGTTTAGATCAAGATAAGGCGGACGATTTCCGAGGTTATCAAGGCAGAATCGAAGCCGGTTCAGTAAGTGTTGGCGATACGATTCGCATTGAGTCAAATGGCTACACTTCAACTGTTTCGGAAATTATTAGCCCGAACGGTATCGTGCAAAAAGCGGTCGCCAGTGAACAGGTCACGATTCGTTTAGCAGATGATATTGATATTTCCCGTGGCGATACATTTGTGGCACAACACTCTCCGATTACCGCCACCAAACGCTTAACTGCTACGGTATGTTGGTTTGATCAACGTTCGTTAAATCTGGCTCGTAAATATTTACTGAAACACACTACACAAACTGTGTTTGCGAAAGTTACCTCGGTTGATCACGTACTGGATGTGAAAACCTTGAGTAATTCAGCGGAAGCGGACAGCTTGAAATTAAACGATATTGGTGAGTTACAACTCAGCTTACAAAAGCCGATTACCGCCACCACTTATGCACAAAATGTTGCGACGGGTTCTTTTATTTTAATTGACGAAGCGACTTATCACACGGTAGCTGCAGGCATGATTCTTGCTACCGAATAAGGTTCGCCTTAGGAACAAGCGGTCGAAATTTGCTAAAAATTTGCAAATTTTGACCGCTTTTTTAATGAGG
The DNA here is from genome assembly GCF_000374285.1 of Actinobacillus capsulatus DSM 19761. Lineage (GTDB taxonomy): Bacteria > Pseudomonadota > Gammaproteobacteria > Enterobacterales > Pasteurellaceae > Actinobacillus > Actinobacillus capsulatus. The sequence continues at coordinate 111,848 of NZ_KB893930.1, forward strand.
GGAGAATGACTTAGTTGGTTTTGTTGCCAAAACGATTACCAATAAGGAAGGCAATTAAACCGATAACTAATGACGGCACAACCGCATGGAAGCTAAAAATGCTGATTTTAAAGCTAGTAAAAATCACGTAACTTGTTAAACCAGCCAACATCGAGCTAATCGCACCTGCTGCATTCGCATTTTTCCAGTAAAGCCCTAATACGATCATCCACAAGAAAGTTGCTTCTAAGCCACCGAGCGAAAGTAAGTTAAGCCAAATTAACATATCCGGCGGATTTAATGCCGCAAACACCAATAACACCGCAAAGGTGAGCGTAGTCATAGTTGAGAAGAGCTTTAACTTTGCTTCGTTATCGACTGCTTCCGGCTTCACCGCTAAATATAAATCTTTGATTAGGGTGGAAGATGATTGAATCAATAATGAGTCAATCGACGACATAATCGCCGCCATCGGTGCCGCTAAGAAAATACCGGCAACTAACGGTGGTAGCACTTGAATCATTAGGGTTGGAATTACCTGATCCGGAATTTTTAAATCAGGAATGACCGCACGTCCAAGCACACCTGCAAGGTGCATACCGAACATTAGTAGCGACACAACTAAAGTACCGATGACTAACGCTTTATGTAATGAAGCACTGTCTTTATATGCCATATTACGTACTGAAAGTTGTGGTAAACCGATTAAACCGAAGCAGACTAATACCCAGAACGAAGTCATAAAAGTAAAGTCTAGCGGACGTTCGTCAATGCCGTATGGCTCAATTAATTGTGGATTAATACTTTGTAAAGTGTTTATCGCATTTTCAACACTGCCGGCGGCATAAATCACACCTCCTAGCAATAATGATGTACCGACTAACATCACTAAGCCTTGAATCGTATCGGTTAACACTACCGCTCGGAAACCGCCGATAAAGGTGTAAATCCCAACTGTGACCGCAAAAATAATCACCGCCGTTTGGTACGGCACGCCTAGTGTAGTCTCCAGTAAGCGCCCCGCACCAATAAACTGTACCGTCATCATCGCAAAAAACGAAAGCAACAGGGCAAAGCCTGAAATCCAAACCACAAATTTATTTTGATAGCGAACAAGCAATAAATCATTAATAGTTACTGCGTTATATTTACGAGCAAGTAATGCAAATTTTTTGCCTAATGCCCCTAATGCCAGTAATACCGCCGGTACTTGGATCATCGCAAGTAAAACCCAACCGAGTCCGTATTTATAGGCTGCCCCCGGACCGCCGATAAATGAACTCGCCCCAACATAAGTCGCGGCAGTAGTCATCGCCAATACCAAGCCGGACATTGAGCGGCTACCTACATAATATTCGGATAAAAAGCTGCCGCCTTGGCGTTTACGATAGGCATAAAATGCCACACCGAACACAAAGCATAAATAAGCGATTAACGGCAATAACATCTCTTTATTCATTGCTGTGTTCCTTATTTAAATCAATGTTTTGATAAACCTTTTTGACCACCCAATACACCGTGGCGGTAAAACCAAGCGGTAGTGCGATGCAAGCAAGTTCAAACCAAATTGGAAAACCGAAAATGCCGCGTCCTGCCGGCGAGAAATAGGCGAAAGCTATCCAACCGAATAAGTAAACTAAAGCCAGCCAGACTGCCCAACGAGCTTCTCTAGCAAGTTGTTGATGATGCATAAGATACCTTTTTGTTGTTAGAGAAAAGCCTCAATAAAATGAGGCTTACTAAAAATTAATACTGCCAGTTATCAGGATCAATACCTAATTCTCGCATTTTGGCTTTGGCTTCTTCCGGAATTTCATCGCTACGCTCTTTCATCAGATCTTCGTCTGTCGGCAATGGTTGTCCGGTGAACGCATGTAAAAAAGCCTCACACAGTAATTCGCTATTCGTTGCGTGACGTAGATTTTTGATCTGACGACGAGTACGTTCGTTAGTTAAAATTTCTAATACTTTAATTGGGATCGAAACCGTGATCTTCTTGACTTGTTCGCTTTTTTTGCCGTGCTCGGCATACGGGCTAATATATTCGCCACTCCAATCTGCCATAGTTAAATTCCTAATCTTCGATAAAAATTGTCGGTATTGTAATCAAAACTATTTGATATCGCAATCTAGACGTCTAGATTTCTATTTTGAATTTTGCGCTTGTTTGCTTTGTGTTTTAGGAAGAGTTGGTTAAAATGCATCAATGATTTCTTTGATAAGGTAAAGATAATGAAATTAAAACAATTAGGCTTAGTTACAGGGATCGTGATGTTAACGGCATGTTCATCGGCGATTGATCCAGCAACCAGAGAGCGCAAAGATCCACTGGAAGGTTTTAACCGCTCGATGTGGAAAGTGAATTATGAATATATCGATCCTTATGTATTAAAACCGGTAGCGACAGGTTGGCGTGATTATGTACCAAGTCCGATCAAAACCGGCTTAACCAACGTGGCGAATAACCTTGATGAACCGGCAAGCTTTGTTAACCGCTTGTTGGAAGGGGAAGGTAAAAAGGCAATGATCCACTTTAACCGTTTTTGGATTAACTCAATTTTCGGTTTAGGCGGTTTAATTGACTGGGCGAGCCAAACGCCAGATCTCAAGCTGGATAATGGTAATCGTGAGTTTGGCGATACGCTAGGCAGTTATAATGTGCCAGCAGGTACTTATATTATGGTACCTGGTTATGGTGCAACCACACCTCGTCAAGCGGTCGGTAAAGCGGCAGATTCGGCTTATCCGGTATTATCTATGCTGACTATACCTTGGACAGTGGCAAAATTTGCCGTACAAGGGGTAGATAGTCGCTCAAAATTATTAGATCAAGATGCATTATTACAGCAGTCTTCCGATCCATACATTACTTTCCGTGAGGCTTATTTCCAAAATCTCGAATTTAAGGTGAGTGATGGTAAAGTGGCGGAAGAGGACGGTAAAGAACAGCTCTCTGAACAAGAATTACAAAATATTGATTAGGATCAAGCGGTCAAATTTGCAAAAAAAGTTGTAAGTTTGACCGCTTGTTTTTGAGAATGTGAAAGGAATGAAAAATGAAAACAGAATTTATTCGCCAAATCAGCCAAGGTATCAGCCTTGAAAAATGTAATGAATTATATGTGATTCGTGTTGAGCACAAGTTAGGCTCAGCGCTGGTTGCTTTGCAAGGCGCACAATTATTAAGTTGGCAGCCTGTGGCGGCAAAACAAGACGTGCTATGGCTTTCGGAGATTGAGCCGTTCCAAAAAGGCAATGCGATTCGTGGCGGAGTGCCGATTTGCTATCCGTGGTTCGGTTCAGTAAAAAGTCCGTCACACGGCACGGCTCGTATTCGTGAATGGTCGCTCAGTCATTATGAAATGGATGCGGAGTATGCTTATTTGGAATTTTTGCTTTATGACGAACAAAATATTATTGAAGCGAAAATTGAAATGGCGTTTAGCCAAGAATGCCATTTGATTTTCACTCATTATGCAGAGCAAGAAGCACAGGCGGCATTGCATAGCTATTTTAATGTGGCGGATATTCAGCAAACCGAAGTGAAAGGTTTACCGCATGAGTGTTTTGATTCGCTGACTAAACAATTTTTACAAGTGCCTTCACCACGTAAGATCAGTGAAAATGTGGATTGTATTTATAGTGCGGAACAGTCTATTAATTGCATTGAAGATGCGAAAAATCAGCGTACGATTCAAATTAAGCATATTGATGCAAGCGATATAGTGTTATGGAACCCGTGGCATAAAGCGACAAATGCGATGAGTGAAACTGGTTATCAAACGATGTTATGTGTAGAAACCGCCCGTATAAATCGAAAATTACAACAGGGCGAAAGTTTTGAAGTTATCTTTAAATTAGTGTAATAGTGAGAGCGGTAGGAGAAACCTTACCGTTTTATTTTGAACTTTTTCCCGTAAAATAGGTTCAAAATTATTGAATTTAATGAAAGATAGGAACAAATATAATCAAATATGCCAAAAATAAAACTAAATGAAATGACACTTTCCTCCTTTGTTACCCAACAAATCGAACAAAATGATGCTTTTACTTTATTGAACGGCTTATGTCAGTGGCTTAGAGCCGGCAAGCCGGAACAAGCGGTCGAAAAATTAGAATTTTTTACCAATTTACTCAAGCAACAGCCGGAACTCGCTCAAGCGGTTGTTACGCTAATCTGCCGTTGGCTTTGCCAGTTACGTTTATATCCGATTTTAGTCAGTAGCGGCATTTTAGGTCGCCAAGGTTTCGGACCTGAAATGCGTAATCGCTTATATGAGAAGCTCAACCCGTCATTTAAAGATGTGAATGATTTACGTGATGTGTTTATTTTGTTGTTTTGCGATCGGCATGATGTGGATTGGATTAATGCTATTCCGACCAAAAGTTGGTTAAATTTTCTAAATACGTTAGATCGCAATGTAAGCGAGCAGGATAGAGCTTGGCTGTATGAGCATATTCGTCACGAAGGATTATTTGCGATCAAAATGCTTTCAATTTGGATTGCGGCAGAGGATTTGGAGCCGGAGTTAATTCGTTTGGATCGAACTCTGTTAGATGCGGATTCGCCGTTTGTTGCATTGCAAAAAGAAGTCTTTCAATGGCTGGAGGCTCGCCGTCAAAATCAATACTATGACGATAGCCACTTACAAGTGATGTTTAGCCAATCACGTGAATTGGTGGATCGCTTACAGAAAAAAGGATCGACAGCAGGTTCGTCACTTGGCGTGGCGCACTTACTTGAGCGTTTAAGCCAAACGTTAGACCGTTTATCCATGTTGATGGAATTATTTTCTACCAACCGAGTTGCTCGTTTGCGCGTGTTGCAAATTACCAAAATGTTGGCGGAAGCTTCGGCAAAGCAGTACAGTATTTCCGATTTATGGAAACAGAGTGTCAAAATGCTTTCTCGCAGCATTACTCAACACACCAGTGATCACGGCGAACACTATATTACCCGTGATAAAAAAGAATATTTCAGTATGTTTTATTCCGCTGCTGGCGGTGGGGTACTGATTGCGCTTATGGCGTTATTTAAAGTGTATCTAGGCGGAATGATTGACGATAAAGTCTGGAAAGGTATTGCGGAAGGTTTGAACTACGGTATCGGTTTTACCATTATCTTTATGTTACATTTTACCGTGGCGACCAAGCAGCCAGCGATGACTGCCGCGCGTTTTGCCGAGGCAGTCGAACGAAACCCGCAGGGCAGAGCGGTGAATATGAAATTGGCGCAATTGTTGGTGGATGTATTGCGTTCACAAAGCATTGCAGTATTGGGGAATGTGATTGTGTCGATGAGTGTGGCGGCATTGATCGCCTATGGCTATACAAAACACACCGGCAAAACGTTATTAGACAGTGAAATGGTACAATATCAGCTAAGTTCGATTGACCCGACCAAAGGGACGTTATGGTTTGCGGCAATTGCCGGTTTGTGGTTGTTCTGCTCGGGGATTATTTCCGGCTACTTTGATAACCGCAGCAACTATTTAAATACCCGTATGCGGTTAAGACAGCACCCGTGGTTAAAGGCGATTTTACCGTTATCCATCCGAGAGAAATGTGCCGACTATGTGCATGATAATTCAGGGTCGATTATCGGTAACTTAGGATTTGGTATGCTGCTTGGTATTACCGGTGTGATCGGTTATTGGTTAGGGCTGCCGTTAGATATTCGCCATGTAGCCTTTTCTTCGGCGAATGTCGGTTATGCGGTGGTGAGTGACTCATTGGGTTGGCAGGTATTACTGCAAAGCATTTGCTTTGTGTTGATGATTGGTGCGGTTAACTTGATTGTTAGTTTCTCTCTAACACTATGGATTGCATTGCGTTCACGCAATACCGAAATTGATAGCTGGCGGGAAATTTTAAAATGTTTATGGGAAATAATTCGTAAGCGCCCGTTAAGTTTATTTTTACCGGTTCAGTTGAATAAGTAGTAAGACAATACAAGCGGTTAAATTTGTAAAATTTTTTACAAATTTAACCGCTTGTTTTTAGCTAGTTATACATTGCTTCAATTTGCGGACGATAGCGTTCTAGAATGACCTTACGGCGTAATTTAAGCGTTGGCGTGAGTTCTTCCATATGGATACTAAAAGCTTGCGGAAGTAGAGTGAACTTTTTAATTTGTTCGAAATGGGCAAGCTCTTGTTGTAACTCTTCAATACGTTTTTCAAATAATTGAATAACCGCCGAATGCTTGATTAATTCAAGGCGGTCATGATATTTGATATTCAATTGCTTAGCGTATTCTTCCAAAGCCTCGAATGAAGGTACAATCAGTGCTGATACATATTTTTTTGTATCCGCAATCACTGCAATTTGCTCAATAAATTTATCTTTAGTCAATTTACCTTCAATATATTGCGGAGCTATGTATTTGCCGTTTGAGGTTTTCATCAGCTCTTTAATACGGTCGGTAATATAAAGATTGCCATGTTCATCTAATGCGCCAGCATCTCCGGTACGTAAGAAGCCGTCTTCAGTAAAGGCTTTAGCGGTTTCTTGCGGATTTTTATAATAGCCTTTCATCACCATGCCGCCACGAACCAGAATTTCATTATCTTCGCCGATTTTTACCTCGGCATTTGGCATGAGCGTGCCAATGGAGTTTAAAGCAAAGTTGCGATCTGCCCAGCAAGAAACGGTAGCGGTTGTTTCTGTCATACCATAGCCTAATTTCACATTAATACCGATGCTATGAAAAAATTCCCCGATAGCTGGTTCTAATTTTGCACCGCCGCAAGGCATCATTTTGATATTACCACCTAATAATGCACGTAATTTTGAAAGCACCAGTTTATCCGCAAGTTTGTAAGCGAAAGTTGCTTTTTGTGTATGAACGAAATGTTTTCCCTGCTTTAATGCCCATTGGAAAAGCGCTCGTCGATAAAAAGGCGCTTGTTTTACTTTATCAAAGATAGCGCTATACATTTTTTCGTATAAACGTGGAACCGCACACATTAGCGTTGGTTTGACTTCGGCTAATGCCGAGCGTACTTCATTGGTGTCTTCCAAGTAACAAACGGTTGCGCCTTTATGTAATAAATAAGCTACCCAAGCGCGTTCGAAAATATGCGAAAAAGGTAAGAATGACAGTGACACATCATCATGTCCTACCTCGGGTAAGGCTAAATCGTGAGCTTGTAGCTGGTGAGCCAGATTTGAGAAGTCTAACATTACACCCTTAGGCGTACCGGTCGTTCCGGAAGTATAAATTATGGTAAATAAATCATCGAGCTGGATGCTGCTTAGACATCGGATGAGTTTAGGGTGATATTTTCCGGAACTTTTTCCTAAGAAATCATTCCAACCACACGACGAAGAAGTATTGTCAAGCGTTTCCTCAAGATGAGGTTTCATGACAATGATTTTCTCGAGCGAAGGACAGTTTTTAGCAATTTTTAATGCAACACCAAGCTGTTCTTGATCTCCTACGAACAAGAGTTTGATGTCCGCATTATTAATAATTAATTCAGCTTGTTTGGCGGTATTTGTCGCATAAATGGGTACAGTTACAGCACGAATCTGTAACGCACCTAGATCCGCTATAGTCCATTGCGGCATATTGTGAGCAAAAATGCCAATTTTATCTTGTATTCCAATACCATGAGCTAGTAATGCGAGAGAAACTTTATCAATCTGTGATTGAAAGTCTTGCCAAGAAATATCCACCCATGTGCCATTTTCCTTATGGCGTAAAGCGGTCGAGTTTTGTAGCTTTTTTGCTTGTTGTCGTACTCGATGAACGAAATGGAAGTCTAACGGCTGATTCATATAAACCCTTTATTTATTAGTTTAAGCTTACGCATGTATGCTAATTTAATATTTAATAAAGATAAAAGCTAGATCCTAAGTAGACAAAAAGCGAACAAATGTGAGCTGAAAATCTACATTATTATAAATTTTAAACACATTATGGATGTATCTTATGGGTATCAAATTTAATCACGTTGTGCTTGCCCTCCTCTCAACTACAGCTGCAAATACGGTTTTTGCAAATCAATCTCCGATTGATGTTAAACGTGAAGAAATCGTTATTTTCGCACGTCAAGGAGATAGCCAGCTTGAACAAGCTATTACTCAAATGTCGGCTTTATATAAAAAGACACAAGATCAAAAAGTTCGCGACGATTTAATCGCATTGATGGTAAGGAAAGGTCAATTTAAAGAAGCGACACAGGTCTGTTCGAGATGTAATGTAAATAGTTTCTCGGAAAGCGAGCTAGAAAATTTGGCAAAGGCATATCGCACAAGTCAAAATCTTCCAAAATCCCTTCAGTTATATGAGAAGCTACGCAGTTCTTATTCTCAAAATCCAAATGGTCTGTTAGGTAGTGCGCTTGTTGAAACGGAATTAGGCAAATATCAAGATGCTCAAATTCATCTTGCTCAATATAAGCAAAAGTTTGGTGCTGATGGCGGTTACAAGGACGCATCAAGCTTTCTGTTAGATCAAACGGAACCTGAATTAGCTAAATTAGGGCGTTGGCAGGAGCAGATTAAAGCTAATCCTTCGAATCATAAATTGGCAATACAGCTTTATCGGTTAGCGACTAAATTGAATGTTCATCCGGTTCAAGATCAGCTTGTGCAAATCTATCCCGAGTTGTTTACAGCAAAAGATAAAGCTTGGTTAGAGCATAGCAAAGTGATTTCGGCGGTAAAAGGCAATAGCAGTTTGAAAAAAGTTGAACTGCAAAATGCACATAAACGCTTAACACACGTGATTGAAAATATAGATACTGAAAATCCTTTGTATCAACAAGCGATCCAAGACCGTTTAGCAGTTGCTAATCGTTTGAATAATAATGAATTGGTAAGAGAGGATTACCAGCGATTAATTGCTTTAAATAAAGGCATTCCGGATTATGTGAAAGAAGCTTATGCGGATACATTATTAAGAGAAGGTTCCGCATTTAAAGCATTAGATATTTATCAAGAGCTTGAAGCAAAAGAACGCGCGCAACATAAGGTTGTTAGTACAGCACTGTTGTTTAAATTGATTAGTGCTTCAAGCGATGCTGGCTATTTCCAACAAGCACAAGATTATCAAGATCAAATTCGTGAGAGTGAAACAATTTGGGATTTCACACGTACGACTCGTTTAAGCAATTCGAATTATGAGCGAGCTTATTACAACCAAGTCAATCTGTATAACTGGCGTGGTGATAAAAGTACGGCGATTGAGAAATTAGTGGATAGATTAATGCACCGAGTACCGGGTGATCCTTGGACAATGTTGGCGTTAAGCGATTTGGAAAGTTCTCGTAATAACCATGACCGAGCAAACTTTTTGGCAGATAAAGCAAGTCATTTCTTAGGTGAAGGAGAGCAAGGCGCTTATAAAAATCAGCGTGCCAATATTGCATTTAGTCAAGGGAATTTACGAGAAGTTCGTAAGTTGATAGACGGCTATACAGAGGAAGAACGTGAAGGTGCTGAGTCGGTTTTAAAAAATTATGAAGATGCTCGTCGAGGAAGCTTCACCGCTTCATTTGGGGTACAACGCCAGACTGCCCCAAAAAACAAATCAAGTAATGAAACCACACAAGAGTATTATTTGAATTCGCCGAAAAGTGCGGACGGACATTATGCTTATGTGCATTATGCAGAAGAGAAGGTACCGACAGAAGATACAGTGTTAAAACAACGTCGTATTGGTGTAGGTACATATGTAAATTTGTATCCTGTTAATGTGAATATTGAAGCCGGTAAGGGGATTAAATTACATGATAAAAGTTATCTATCATTAGCGACTTCTTATCAGTTTAATCAGCGCTGGCGTTTTGAGCTATCAGGTAATCTGAATGGGAGTGGAACACCAATTAAAGCAATTAATCAAGGTGTTTATACGAAAGATATTGGTTTCACTACGACGTATACCTATCGCGATTTGTTCCGTGTCGGTGCCGGTATTAATGTGATGAAATTTGATGACGGCAATCTGCGTAAATCGTTTTATGCATGGGCTTCAGCAGAAACATTCAGAAAAGATCGTTGGACTTTAACCAATAATCTGCGCTTTGATTATCAACGCAATAAAGAAACTGCTTCAGCATGGTATTACAACCCATTAAAAAGCCGCAATATAGAATTTGGTGCGGATCTCAGTTATTGGCAGCCAATGAATTATGGTTTGGCTTTAACACACCATACCCGAGCGAGTGTTGGTCAATATAAACAGCAAGGACATAAAGCGGAGCGATCTTGGTCGTTAAGCTATGGACATGATTGGCGTATTACCAAGAAAGTGAGTTTATCTTATGAGATTGGTCGTAAGAAAAATATCTATGATGGTGATGCGGAATTCAATAATTACGGCAACATAAATCTTTCATATTCTTTTTAATGGGTGAAGCAAAATGATATTAAAAAAACTCGGTCAGACATTAGCGGTCTGTTTATCGCTATTTTTTGCAAAGGCATTTGCTGCCGACACATATAGCGTTCTCGCTTATCACTCAGTAGTAGATGAAAGTGCGCCTAAGGATAAACGTCTTTATGTTTCACAAACCATTACCGCACAGCAATTGATTTCGCATTTTAACTGGTTTAAAGCGCAAGGCTACAATGTGGTGAGCTGGCAACAAGTTCTGGATGCAGAACAAGGAAAAACAACTTTACCGCCGAAAGCCGTAGTAATTTCTTTTGATGACGGTTACGAAACGATGTATAGCGTGATTTATCCGTTGTTAAAAGCGTATAACTATCCGGCTGTTTTTGCTCCGGTCTCCAGTTGGATTGACACGCCGATGGGCGGAAAAATCCAATACGGTAATGAAAAGCTGGATCGTGCTAAGTATTTCACGACTTGGCAGCAAATTGATGAGATGCAAAACAGCGGTTTAGTCGAAATCGCTTCACATACGCATGATTTACATCATGGCGTAAAAGCCAACCCCGGTGGCAGCCAGCTTGCTGCGATGATTGCTCCGGAGTATAAAAACGGTAAATATGAGACGGAAGCTCAATATAAATCTCGTCTGTTAAACGATATGAAAATGTCGGTAAGCCTGATTAAGAAGCATACGGGTAAAGCTCCAAGGGTAATGGTATGGCCATATGGTGCTTTTAATGATACGGCGATTGCATTGGCAAAACAAGCGGGTATGCCATATCACTTTACTTTGAAAGAGAAAGTTAATCATGTCGGTGACACTCATATCGGACGTTTTTTGATTGATGCGGAATCTAATTTTGCCGTGATTGCGGATTATTTAAATCGTACGGAAGATGCGGAGAACGAATCTTCCGTTCAGCGTGAGTTACATATTAATTTAGACCATGTATATAGCCCTGATCCTGTGGTGTTTAAAGCTAATTACGATGCGCTGATTAGCCGTGTTGCTCAGTATGGCGTTACGGCGGTGTATCTGAAAGCTTATTCGGATCCGGATAGAGATGGGATTATCAATGGTGTTTATTTCCCAAATCCGCATTTACCGGTAAAAGCAGACATATATAGCCAAGTTGCTTGGCAGCTAAGAACTCGTGCTGGTGTTAAAATTTACGCTTGGATGCCTGCTTCAATTGAAAGCTTGCCAAGCCATGTGCGAAGTGCGGACGTGATGAAATCACTGTATAAAAATCTTTCGCTGTATTCTAAAGGAGACGGTTTATTCTTTGATAGCAAGATTGGTAAGGATAAATGGGCAAGCCATGATGCTGCCTCTATTGAATTTACCAAAGAGTTGAAAACGGCTGCTGAACCTTATTTATTTTTCGGTACGCGTCACCAAAAGTTATTAAGAAATATTAATCCGGTCGGACAAAACTTTAGCCAAGATTTGGTGAGATTCAGCAAAGAATATGACAGGGTATTAATTGATGCAAGACCTTATTCTTTAGGTGGCGTAACAACAGCCTCACAAGCGAAAGACTGGTTAAAGGATATCACTCATATTGTTAAAGATACCGGTATTTCAAGTAAGAAAGTATTATTCGACTTCTCAATTGTAAATCCGAAAACATCTGAAAATGTTTCAACAAAAGAATTAATCAGCTGGATTAATGTATTGGAACGAAACGGCATTATGAGTTTCGGATATTATCCGAATCGATACTTATTTGATGAAACGGTGCTTAAAGAGTTGAAACCTTATGTATCTAGTAATAAAGATATCACAAGGAAATAAGCAAGGTGGTGATATGATTCTAGAAGTATTGAGTTTATTTGTATTTGCTTATCCCGCTGTAATGGCGTTTTACTGGGCTGTAGCGGGAGGGGTTTATTTCCTATTTAAGGAAAAACTAAAAGTTCCACCGAAATTCAGTGAGATGAGTAAAGAAGATGTGCCGCTAGTAAGTTTGATGGTTCCTTGTTATAACGAATCGGATAATTTAGATGAAGCCGTGCCACACTTACTGAATTTGAAATACCCAAATTATGAACTGATTTTTATCAATGACGGCAGTCGTGATAACACTGGCGAGTTAATTGATAAATGGGCAAAAACCGATAGTCGTATCATTGCTTTACACCAGAAAAATTCAGGTAAGGCAAGTGCACTAAACAATGGTTTAAAAATTGCGAAAGGTAAATACGTAGGTTGTATTGACGGTGATGCGGTATTGGATTACATGGCTCTGGATTATATGGTGCAAGCATTAGAATCTAATCTGGAATATGGTGCGGTAACCGGTAATCCTCGTGTGCGTAATCGTAGTACTATTTTAGGCCGTTTACAAGTATCGGAATTCAGTTCTATTATTGGTTTAATTAAACGGGCGCAGTGCCTAATGGGGACGATTTTTACCGTATCAGGGGTGTGTTGTTTGTTCCGTAAAGACGTGATGCATGAAATTGGTGGTTGGAGTACCAATATGATCACAGAAGATATTGATGTGAGTTGGAAAATTCAAACATCCGGCTACGATATCTTTTATGAGCCTCGTGCATTATGTTGGGTATTAATGCCAGAAACGATAAAGGGGCTGTTCAACCAGCGTCTACGTTGGGCACAGGGTGGTGCTGAAACGATGATGAAGTATTTCCCTAAAATTTGGCATTTAAAAAATCGCCGTTTATGGCCGATGTTTGCCGAATATGTTATTACTGCTGTTTGGGCGATTTCATTGGTGAGCGCGATGATTACAAGCGCATACCAATTGGCTTTTGACGGCAGTATAAACTTTATCAATTGGGGCTCATTAAAGCCGAGTATGGCAATTTTATTTATTGCGTTTTTTGCTCAATTAAGTATCAGTCTTTATATCGATAACCGTTATGAAAGAGGGGTAGTGAAGTACGCTTTCTCATGTGTATGGTATCCATGGTGGTATTGGATGTTAAATACGGTCACGTTGTTATGTGGCATTCCTAAAGCCATTTTCCGTAATAAATCAAGATTAGCAGTATGGACAAGCCCAGATAGAGGAGTATAAGGATATGCCAGCACAACAATTACAAAAACTAATGATCATCAATAAAACAAAACAGCTCGGGTGGAAGATTCGCTTAAAAAGTATGTTTTTAACCGCTTTAACCTGGGCGGTTTGGTTATCTATGGCATTTATGGTTTATGAATACCGACAACATATTTTAGATAACCCAGTGTTGGATGTTTATTACATAGGTGAAGTTATTCTGATGATGTTTGCAATTGTATTCGCTCTGATTTTTTGTACCATTTGTTGGTCATTTTTAGCGAAAAGTAGACGTAAGAATCACTAATCGTTATGCTTAAAAGCCCCTAGTTGCATGCTCTAGGGGCTTTTTTATGGCATCAAGCGGTCAATTTTATATGATTTTTTACCAATTTATGGACAATATAGTGTTGCATTATGAATAATTTTATTGCAACTAAATTACTTTGTGTGTCTCAATATTACAACCTTTCTCTTGGTCATACCTTTCTCTTAGCGTAGAAAAATTTATTCTTGCCAAACAATATTCAGACAAAATTAAATGAATTTTAGAGAGTTATCGCTCTTATTTTTTTATTTTTATTGTTCGTTTTTAGAACTGAAAAATATCTTATTTAATTTAATTAGAAAAAATAAATAAAAAAAGTGAACTATTTTTGCATATATACACTCTATTAAATGCCGTATTTATTGAAATAAGAATGGATATAAAAATATTATCAAATTATTTATTATGTAAATAATTGTAAAAATAAAAAATTATATTTGGCTGAATTCTTATTTAATTTATACGAATTTTTTTGATTTTTTGAACAGAATAAACTTCTGGTTTTTTTAACGACCGACATATCCCCTAATCCCTTTTAGCACGTTATGCGAATTATAATTATTACTGATTTGATTTATCAGTGATTTTGCATAATTTTTGTCTGATTTGTTTGCGTTTCTATGCAAATATCCGGTTACATATTTCATTTTGTCAATCAAATGTAAGTTTAAGACTTGTCGGTCATCTGACTTGATCTAAATTTATGGATGAGTAAAATCTGCCACGCAAACGGTTAATGAACGATCGTTTTGTGGTTCTTTCATATAATAAGAGGTGTAAATCTATGAAAACAAAATATTCTGCCTTAGCAATTGCCATTATATCGGCGACCACAAGTTATGCTCAGGTTGATAATTTTTCTAACAATATTAAAACTGATTTATATAACATTAAATCAGATTTGGGTGTTTATTCTCGTTATCAACCAATCTCTTGGTTTAGACCGGTTAGTAATTCAGGTACTCGAATTACTGACCACACTAGAACAACGAATGAAGGCACTATTCGTACGGTGACTGAAACTCGTAATGGTGTTACGACTCAAACAATTTATAAAACGATGAATGGTGTTACGACGATTACGAAGATTGTAGATGGTGTCGTAGTTTCCGGATCAGATATGAATCCGCCGACAACTGAGCAGGTAACGCCACCTGAAAATGGAAATGCTTCGGATACTGAACCACCAACAACAGAGCCGGTAACAGAACCAGAACCGGTTGTAGATGTAACAAAACCTGAAAATGGAAAAGGTCCGGAAGTTGAACCACCAACAACTGAGCCGGTAACAGAACCAGAACCGGTTGTAGATGTAACAAATCCTGAAAATGGAAATGGTTCGGAAGTTGAACCACCAACAACTGAGCCGGTAACAGAACCAGAACCGGTTGTAGATGTAACAAATCCTGAAAATGGAAATGGTCCGGAAGTTGAACCACCAACAACTGAACCAGTAACAGAGCCGGTTACAGACGTAACAAACCCAGGAAATGAAAATGGCCCAACCACCGAACCACCAGTAGTTGAGCCAGAGAAGCCAGTAGTAGAACCGATTGCAGATGATACTCCTATTAGCCCTTCGTATCCTATTGTAATCAAGCCAACGCAGCCGTCAAGTCCAACTTCTCCGATTGAAGCGAGAAATGTGCCGAGAACAGGTGTAGTTTGGAATGATATTTCTAGAGGTTACGACCCGGAAGATCCAAATAATAAAGCGAATGTAGAGCTTAAGGGTGAAGGCGTAACGGTTGCTGTTGTAGACAGTGGCTTCAATAATCCTACTGTAGCGAGAGATATTCAAAATAAATTCGGTCGTCGAGGAACAATCTTAAATACTGGTAGATATGCGCCAGCGGATGCAACGCATGGTATTCAGGTTGCAGAGATGGTTGGCGGTAATACTGCAAATGGTGTGGCACCTAGAGCTAATTTACTTTTAGCAGATATTACAAGAGTGAATTCAGACGGTTCTTCCGGTCTTTTAGCGACAGCAGATATTTATAACCAATTATGGAGCCGTGGTGCACGTATTTTCAACCAATCTTACGGTATTCCTAAGCAAGTAACTTACTTTAATGATAATCCGCGTTCTGCTTATTACTATGGTCACCAATTTAGCCAGGATCTTTTAGATTTCTATACTGATGCGGTTGATAAAGGCGGTTTATTTGTATGGGCGGCAGGTAATAACCGTGGTGAACGTGAGTCTTTTCCACAAGCGGCGCTCCCCTATTTTGAAACGCAATTAGAAAAAGGTTGGTTATCAGTTGTTGCATTAGCTGCTCGCGATAATGGTCGTTTAGGTGATTTCTCATGGTCTAACTTATTACCATATTCACAAGCAGGTCTTGCGAAAAACTGGACAATTTCTGCAATGGGTGACTATGTATTTAATGTGAAAGGCAGCAACTATATCGCAAGTGGTTCATCTTTTGCTGCACCGGCAGTAACAGGCACGGCAGCACTTGTTAAACAAAAATATCCGTGGATGGACGGTAACCTAATTAAACAATCAATTCTTACGACTGCGACTGATATCGGCGCTCGTGGTGTAGATGATGTATATGGTTGGGGTTTACTTGACGTTGAAAAAGCGGTGAAAGGCCCAGCTCGTTTTGATAGCCGTATCACGCTGGGTGAAGATGTAAATGTAACCATCCCACAAGGTAGCTACACATTTGAAAATGATATTTCGGGTGATGTGGGCTTAGTGAAAAATGGTCAAGGTGAATTAGTACTTACCGGCGCAAGCTCATTTACCGGTGACACAATCTTAAATGAAGGTGCGATTACGATTAATGGTAAGAGCTATGGTTCTGCGGTAAACGTAGGTAGAAATGGTACTTTAATTGCAAATAGCACCGTATTATCAAACGGTGTAAGCAATGATGGTGTGGTGGTAAATAACGGTAATACTGTGATTGAGAACGGCTATGCAGCATCAGCAAACGGTACTTTAGTATCAAGCTTAGACTCTAAACTTTCAGTTAAAGGTGGTGTGGATTTAAATAACTCAACCCTTGTGTTAACGGCAGAAAAAGACGGCCAAGCGCAATATATTACCGCAAAAGGTGTAACGACTGAGGCAATTACATCAGATAGCGAAATTAAAGGCGACTTCGGTGTGGTTGAAACTACAACTGGTCTCTTAAATGCGGCGGTAAATAAAGCAGCTGAAAACGTAGTTGCAGCGACATTAAGCCGTCAAAACGTAGAAACGTTTGTTGCTAACAGCGAAGCACGTGATGCAATGACTGAAAGTGTTGCAAGCAACTTAGAAAGTTCATTCTCAGCATTAGATCGTCGAATTGATGCAAATAATGCGGAAAATTCGACCGCTTTCGCACAGGATGCTGCGTTATTACAAAATAGCCTTGCAGCGGTTTCAGCGGGTCAAATGGCAGTGTTAGACAGCCTTTCTGGTCAAATTTATGCATCGGCACAGGCATTAACATTCCAAAATGCAGAAACGGTAAATAAAGATTTAACCAACCGTCTTACCATGTTAGGTACATTAAACAATGCAGATAATACTGCAGGTGTTTGGGTATCGGGTATCTATGGTAACGGTAAGTTAAAAGAAAACGGTTTTGGCGAAGGTAAAACGAAAACTTACGCAGGTCAAATCGGTTTCGATAAATTAGTCAGCGATAACTTTATTTTAGGTACCGCAGTAAATTACTCAACAGCGGACGTGAGTTTCGACCGTTACGGTGGTAAATCGGATGCGAAAGGCGTAGGTATATCATTATACGGTCGTTGGAGTAATAAAAATGCGCCTTGGTACTTCCAAGGTCGTGTAGGTTACGGTTGGGTTGATTCGGATGTGGAACGTACCATTATCTTAGATTCAAATAACAGCAGTACTGCGAAAATTAACCATAAAGATAAAGTGATCTCAGGTTACTTCGAAACAGGTTACGATTTTAAACAAAGTAATTTCACCTTCACGCCATATATTGGTGTGAGCCATAATGTGGTAAAACGTGGTGCATTCAGTGAAACCAACAGCCAATTTGGTTTAACTGCAGACAAAGCGACTTACCAACAAACAAGCGGATTAGCGGGTGTACGTATGTCACAAGCAATCAACTTTGAGAGTGGTGTGAAGACAACCTTACAGGGATATGTAAACCACCAAACTGCATTTAATAATGAAGATTTAAGCTTCGATGCAAGTTATACCGGTTTACAAAATGCAGACTTCCGTGTGAAAGGTATTGGTCTGGCGAAAAATAAAACGTGGGTAGGTGTTGGCGCGCTAACTGAATTCACACCGAATACTGCGTGGTATTTAAACTATGACTTAAAACTTGAGCATGGAAAAGGTAAAAACAATGTGTTATCAACGGGGGGGCGTATAAGTTTTTAATTAAATAATATACTCTAAATTTACATACATATTTCTTTCCATTAATAAAATAGGTACAGACAAGAGGTTTGTGCCTATTTTTTATTTATGCCATTCCATATGAATAACCATAAAAAAAGCGGTCGGATTTGCAAAATTTTTACAAATCCGACCGCTTGTTAACGCATTAAATTAATTAGGCTTTCGCTTTTTCCGCAGCTTTTACGATAACCGCAAATGCAGGTGCTTTTAATGACGCACCGCCGACTAATGCACCGTCGATATCCGGCTGAGTGAATAATTCCGCTGCATTCGCATCGTTTACAGAACCACCGTATTGGATGATAACTTGATCCGCAACCGCTTGTGATTTAGCTGCGATGTGACCACGGATGAATGCGTGAACCGCTTGTGCTTGAGCAGGAGTTGCAGATTTACCTGTACCGATTGCCCAGATTGGTTCGTATGCAATTATCGCACCGTTAAACGCTTCAACGCCTAACGCATCAATTACCGCATCAATTTGTTTTGCACATACCGCTTCTGTTTGACCTGCTTCATTTTCCGCTTCAGTTTCACCGATACATAATACCGGTACTAAGCCTGCCGCTTTTAACGCACCGAATTTTTTCGCAATAAACTCATCGCTTTCTTTGTGGTAAGTACGACGCTCAGAGTGACCGATAATGATATATTTTGCACCGAAGTCTTTTAACATTTCTGTTGAAATGTCACCTGTAAACGCACCTTGTACATTTACATCTACGTTTTGTGCGCCTAATGCAATTACTGATTGACCCGCTAATGCCGCTTCTGCTTCCGCTAAGTACATTACCGGTGGAGCGATTGCAACATCACAGCCTTTAACATCCGCTAATTCTGCTTTTAAGCCGGCAATTAACTCTTTTGTAAATGCTTTGCTACCGTTTAATTTCCAGTTACCCATTACAAGTGGACGACGTACCATTTTATTTCTCCTATTGAGTTTGAATATAAAAATATAAGCGGTGTGAACTATATCAAATTTTGCAAAAGAATTTGATTCTTTTCTGAAAGAATTACGATTTATATCAAGTATCAAACGGAACATTTTCTTTTTTCTTGGCTAAAATCCGAATATGCAGGTTTAAAAGTTAGCTATAACTGATAGAATAACGATATTTGAAAGAAACGGCTGAAAGGTATCTTTGGATACCTTTTTTATGCTTTATAAAAGGGCGTATAATGCAATTAAATTATCTCTTAGGGAAGCCACAGCAAGTGGGCAGATTAAAGGCGGAATTTGCAGATTTTATCGTGCGAGAAGAGCTTGGTTATCCGCTTAGCGGTGAAGGTGAATTTGTTGCGGTAAAAATCCGTAAAACCAATGCAAATACACTGTTTGTCGGTGAACAGTTAGCGAAATTTGCTGGTATTTCAGCAAAAAATATGAGTTATGCGGGGCTGAAAGATCGCCATGCGGTTACCGAACAATGGTTTTGCTTACATTTGGCCGGTAAAGAAACGCCGAATTTTTCACAATTTGAATGCGAAGGCGTAGAGATTTTAGAGGTTACTCGCCATAACCGTAAGATTCGTGTCGGGAGCTTAGACGGTAATCATTTTGAGGTGTTATTACGTGATGTAAGCGAATCGGATGAACTCAACCAACGTTTAAGTCAATTACAAGCGGTCGGATTTCCAAATTATTTTACAGAACAACGCTTTGGGCGTGACGGTCATAATTTAACCCAAGCACTCCGTTGGGCAAACGGCGAAATTAACGTTAAAGATCGCAAAAAGTGTAGCTTCTATCTATCAGCAGCACGTAGTGAAGTGTTTAATTTAGTTGTTTCGCAACGTATTGCAGATCGTTTAACCCAAACCGTTTTAGCTGGTGATTATGTGCAATTGGCTGGTTCGAACAGTTTCTTTGTGGTCGAACAAAATGAAATTGCGGAAATTCAACAGCGACTCAATTCGGCTGATGTGTTATTAACCGCACCATTAATCGGTGAAAAATCCTTAGATTTGAATGCGAATGAAATGGAAACGGCAATCGTTACTCATCATACGGTGTTAGTCGAATTAATGAAAAAAGAGCGAATGTCAAATGCACGCCGCGCAATGTTCTGTAAACCGCAAAACTTTTCATGGGAATTTGAGTCTGAAGGTTTACGCCTTAAATTCTTTTTAGATTCAGGTAGTTATGCGACTGCACTAGTACGTGAATTAATTCAATTAACGGAACAAGAGTGATGAATATTTTAATCAGCAATGACGACGGTTATCATGCGCAAGGGATTCAAATACTCGCAAAAACATTACGTGATGCAGGACATTCTGTGACGGTCATTGCGCCAGATCGCAATCGCAGTGCTGCCTCAAGTTGCCTTACATTGATGGAGCCTATTCGTGTACATCAAATTGATGATTTTAACTATTCAGTGATTGCGGGTACACCGGCAGATTGTGTACACTTAGCGCTCAACGGTTTTTTACCGACGGCATTTGATTTAGTGATTTCAGGGATCAATCATGGCGCGAATCTAGGTGATGATGTTGTTTATTCCGGCACGGTTGCCGCCGCTTTGGAAGGGCGGCATTTACCGCTACCGAGTTTAGCAATTTCGCTTGTCGGTAAAAAGTCACAGGGACATCTATTCGGTAATAATCATTTTGAAACGGCAGCTAAAGTAGTCTTGGATTTATTACCGAAAGTACAAAAAGGTATTTTACCAGCACGTCAGATTTTAAATATCAATGTGCCGGATGTGCCTTATGAACAAGTAAAAGGCGTGATGGTGACTCGTTTAGGGCATCGTTCGCCAGCTGCGGAAATTGTAAAACGAGAAGATCCTCGAGGTTTAACAATTTATTGGTTAGGTGCGAATGGCATACCAGTGGATGCCAGCGAAGGGACGGATTTCTACGCATTAGAACACGATTATGTGTCAATTACGCCGATTCAGGCGGATATGACAGCCCACTATTCAATCCAAGCGTTAGAGGATATTTTCTAAATGAAACTATTCGGTACAATTTATGATAAAACGATGGAATGGTCTAAACACCGTTTCGCTGTTTTTGGGTTAAGCTTTGTGAGTTTTATTGAGGCGATTTTCTTCCCAATTCCGCCGGATGTGATGTTGATTCCAATGTCGATGAGTAAACCGCAAAATGCAACTAAATATGCGATTTATACGACCGTTGCTTCGGTTTTAGGCGGTATAATCGGTTATTTTATCGGTTTATATGCGTTTGATTGGGTGCAAGGCATCATTGCTGATTGGGGAATGCAAGCAAACTTTGACAAAGCGAAATCTTGGTTTGAAACTTGGGGTGTGGCGGTTGTTTTTTTAGCTGGCTTCTCGCCAATTCCGTATAAAGTGTTTACAATCTGTGCTGGTGTAATGCAAATGGCGTTTTTCCCGTTTGTGGTTACTGCCGCTATTTCACGCTTTGCTCGTTTTATTTTAGTTACCAAACTTTCGGCATGGGGCGGTGAAAAATATGCAGAAAAAATCCGCCGTTCTATCGAATTAATTGGCTGGGGGACGATTGCATTGGCAGTTGTCGCTTATCTGGCTTATGAATTATTTAAGTAAGGATATTATATGAAAAAGTCACTTTTACTTTTGCCATTAATGGTCTCGTTAGGATTAACCGCTTGTAATTCTTCTTCCGAATCTGAAGCAAGCGTAGCTGAAGCAGGTTCATCAACCACTTCTGCGATTCCAACTTGGCAATCATCTGAAACTATTCAGGCAACGGATATGCCGGCTTCAATGAGCTCAGCACCAACTCACACAATCGGACAGACCTCAACAACTTACAATACGATACCGACAACTTATAACACGGCTCCACAAGCGGTTACACAATCGCAGCCGGTAGCCGTTCAGCCTCAACCTGCTTCTGTGGCGCAATCTGAGACTATCGGTAATTGTCAGGTAGTTCGCGATAGTATGGGGACACCGGTATATGCGCAAATGATTAAAGGCTGTTATACCGACAGCAGCTATACGGTAGGCAAACGTGATACGATGTATCTTATTTCCTACTTAACTGGTCAAACACCGACGCAAATTGCTGCATTGAATAACATCAGTACCACGACCAAGTTACAAGTTGGTCAAGTACTGCGCGTAAGATAATATGCCAACATAATCATTTATTTAACGGCAGCCGTGATGACGACTGTCGTTTTATTCGTTTATAGATTTAGTAAAGCAAAATGAAAAAAGTATTGTGTTTAATCCCGTTAGTGCTAGGTTTAGCCGCTTGTGGTTCAAATCAATCTGATTCAAAGGATGAGTTGGAACTAGCACCGGGCGTTATGCAACCTGTTTCAGGTTCTGGTGCAGAAGAAGGCAGTTATAGCTGGACTTCAGAAGTGGAATCAGCGCCAATGCCGGCATCGATGACTAAGTAACCTATTTATAAAAGGACACGTAACAAAATGAAGAAATCGTTTCTCCTATTGCCTGTAGCCGCACTTATTTTAACTGCATGTAGTTCAAATGATCCAGCGCCGGTAGTGAGTGCAAAAGATAGCATGGAATTAAGCCCGGGTGTCATACAACCGGTATCTGGTATAGCACCAACCACTTACGGTTGGCAGTCTGATATTCAGCCGGCATCAATGTCTACAACAATGGGAAATGCACCGGCAAGCGTGCCTGCTGTTTCTCAGCCAGTGGTAGCCAATCCGGTCATTACCGAGCAACCGGCTCAGCCTCAAACAGTCACAAAGATTGTTAAAAAGACAAAAACAGTGGAGAAAAAAGTAAATCAAAATTTCGAGATCCCGCGTGATGCGAATAATGCACCGGTATATAGCCAAATTCAAAAAGGCTTTTATGATGGTTCAACTTATACGGTACGTAAAGGCGATACCATGTTCTTGATTGCTTATATTATCGGTAAAGATGTAAAAGAAATTGCCGCACTCAATAATATGAGTGAGCCGTATCAATTAACCGTAGGGCAAAAACTGAAAACAGGTAAATCGGCAACAGAAACAGTAACGGTAGAAGAAAAAGTGACGGTGCCGGTTGAGCCGAAAGTGACTTATCAGCAAGGTGCAAACGGAACCACTTATTCTTCTGACGGTAATATTACTGGCCCAGTAAAAGCAAGTACTGGTGCTGCTCCGGCTGTGACATCAGTGGCAAATAATGGTATTCAAGCTTCAGTAGGTACGGCTGCAACAGCAACATCCGGTGGTGTAGTGGCAACCGCAGCAACCGCTCCGGCTGTGCGTGCGACAACGGCAACTTCACCGAATTACTCTACATCAAATACGGTAGCTGCACCGGCTTCAAACTTTAAATGGCAATGGCCGACAGCCGGTCGTGTTGTATCCGGTTTCTCTTCTGCAGAGGGCGGCAATAAAGGTATTGATATTGCAGGTTCTAAAGGTCAAGACGTAAAAGCGGCAGCGGCAGGTAAAGTTGTGTATGCAGGTAATGCTTTAGAAGGCTACGGTAACTTAATTATCATTAAACACAGCGATGATTTCTTAAGTGCTTACGCACATAACGATAGCATCAAAGTAGATGAGCAAGATAATGTAAGTGCTGGCGAAACCATTGCGAAAATGGGTAGCACCGGCACCAATAGTAACAAACTTCATTTTGAAATTCGTTACAAAGGTAAGTCTGTTGACCCAACACGTTATTTACCGAAAAAATAGTAATTTTTAGTTAAAATATGACCGCTTGTGAGTGCGAACAAGCGGTCTTTTTTCATCAATTTTTTACAATGCGAACATTATTACTCATCAACGTATGTATTGGCTTTCTGGCTTCTTGTGAAATTAACCAAGGAAGTATCGGTATAAAACGAGACAAGTCCAGCTGCTTATCATCAAGCGGTTTTAGTTACTCATTTTTGCAGAAAGAATGTATACAACCTTTCAAGCTGGCGAATCTTCGTTTAGTTGATCCTATAAATAGTCAATTGGCGATTTATGTCGTCTTATCCGAAGATAAATCTCAAGCGGAATTATTTTCGGCAAACTTAGCGCAAGGCATAATTTTAGAAGCGGTAAAAGGCGGCTACTTATCAAAAGATAATCGAATCCGATTAATCAAGCGTGCCGAAGGTTGGAAAATTTATTTATAAATTAGCCCGCTTGTTATTTGAGAAGCGGTTGTTTTTATGAGGAAAATAGTAAATGGTTACACGTTGTGGCTGGGTTGGCGAAAGTGAAATTTATATCAATTATCACGATCAAGAATGGGGTAAGCCTGAATTTGATAACCGCAAATTATTTGAAAAAATTTGTTTAGAAGGGCAGCAAGCGGGACTTTCTTGGATTACGGTTTTGAAAAAGCGTGAGGCTTACCGTCAGGCATTTTTCCAGTTTGATCCAGAGCGTATTTCACAAATGACGGAAGAAGATCTCGATCAACTTATGCAAAATGCCGGTTTGATTCGCCACCGCGCTAAACTGGAAGCGATTGTTAAAAATGCCAAGGCTTATCTTACTATGCAAGCAAATGGAGAAGATTTCAGCCGGTTTATCTGGGCATTTGTAGGTGGCAAACCACAAATTAATGATGTACCAGATTTATCAGTCGTACCGGCAAAAACGGAAGTTTCAGCTGCAATGTCGAAGGCGTTAAAAAAGAAAGGTTTTGTATTTGTCGGTGAAACCACGTGTTACGCCTTTATGCAATCGATGGGATTGGTGGATGATCACCTGAATGATTGCTGTTGCAAATTGAGCCAATCTTAAAGGCTTGGCGCAAGTAGAGCACTTGCGCCAGCATTTTACTTAGATCTTCGCTTCAATCAGCTTAGCTAATGCGTTGATATGATCTGCATTCGCATTAAGTGCCGGAATATAGCGATAAGATTGCCCGCCTGCGTTGAGGAAGTTTTCTTTGTTTTCCTCGGCAATTTCTTCTAATGTTTCCAAACAGTCTGCTGCAAAGCCAGCACAAATTACGGCAATTTTATTCACGCCTTGCTGTGGTAACCTTTCCAAGGTTTCATCTGTATAAGGTTGTAACCATTCTTCATCACCAAAACGAGATTGATAAGTTACCAACCATTGTTCGCCAGCAAGCGATAATTTGTCTGCGACTAATTGTGCGGTTTGCTGGCAATGCTCCGGATAAAAATCACCTTCAGTTTGATAGCGCTTAGGAATACCGTGGAACGAAAACAATAATTTTTCATCTTCAGCTAACTGAATCGTATTCGCTAGAGCCTGAATATAAAGCGGATCGTTGTGATAACTATGGATAAACTCAAACGGCACGATTTTACGCTGTTGAGCTAAACTGTGAGCAAAAGCATCTAACACCGAGGCGGTTGTGGTACTGCTGTATTGCGGATAAAGTGGTAACACAATGATTTTATTCACACCAGCTTTAATTAAGCGGTCGGTTGCGCTTTTGATGCACGGATTACCATAGCTCATCCCAAGTTCCACCAAGACATTTTGGTTTTGTTGATTAAAGTAATCTTGTAGTGCTTGTTGTTGTTGGCGTGAAATGGCTAGTAGCGGTGAGCCTTGTTCTGTCCAGATCTCACGATAAAGCTTCGCAACCTTGGGAGATCTTTTAGGTAAAATGATCCCGTTTAAGATTAGTTGCCATTTGAATTTAGGTAAGTCGATCACGCGCGGATCACTTAAAAATTGTTTTAGATAGCGTTTTACCGCCGGAGCAGTAGGCTCGTCAGGAGTGCCAAGATTTGCAAGTAGTACGCCGATTTTGTTTGAAGTCATGCTCATGTTCGTTTGAATAAGGATTAAAATAACTGAATTTTGCGTTAATTCGGATATGAACACAAATAGAATTTTTGCGTTAATTACAGAGGTAGGCGATAATCTATACCAAGCGGTCTTTTTTCAGAAAAACTTTGCAAATAATTGAAGGGTATTTTGCTTTCGTCCTTGATTTTTATTTAATTTATCGGTAAAATCGCGACTCTTTTTTATGGTTCCCGTTTGGCAAAGATTTAATTCCAGCCAACATATTTAAATATTTAGGTAATAGCAATGAAACGTACATTTCAACCTTCTGTATTAAAACGTGCTCGTACTCACGGTTTCCGTACTCGTATGGCTACTAAAAACGGTCGTCAAGTTTTAGCACGTCGTCGTGCTAAAGGTCGTAAATCTTTATCTGCATAATTTGCAGGTAAAGCAAAGCCTTATCACATCAGTGAAAAAGCTAACTTTTTCTCGGGAGCTACGTTTGTTAGCTCCTATTCAATTTAAAGCTGTGTTCGAACAACCGCTTCGAGCTAGCACTCCCGAACTTACTATTCTCGCTCGCCATAATCGTCTTGATATTCCTCGTCTTGGTTTAACTGTTGCTAAAAAACATTTAAAGCGTGCTCACGATCGTAATCGTATTAAACGTATTGTGCGTGAAAGCTTTCGTTTAAAACAGCATGAATTACCAAGTGCAGATTTCGTGTTTGTGGCAAAAGGCGGTATCGGTAAGCTCAATAATGCCACTCTTTTTGTGATGCTGGAGAAGCTATGGGCTCGTCACATCCGTCTGGCGAACAAGCCGCAGGCGTAAAAGTAGCGCCTTCAATTGGGGCTCGTTTATTATTGTCATCAATCTATTTTTATCGTTATTGCATTAGTCCGTTAATTGGGCCTCGTTGTCGTTTTTATCCGACGTGCTCAACTTATGCGGTCGAGGCAATAAAGCTACATGGTGCAGTAAAAGGGGGGTGGCTAGCGACTAAACGTATTGCACGTTGTCACCCTTGGAGCGAAGGGGGGGAAGATCCGGTACCAGGTTGTTGTAGTAAACAACATTCGCACGAAGATCAGTAGCTAAAATAGCAATAAGAAAGGCGCCCAAGCGGTCGCCTTTTTCGATCTTTTTGCAATTATGCGTAGTACATTTCGAATTCTACCGGGTGTGGTGTCATATTTAAACGCTCAACTTCTTTACGGCGAATATTGATATATGCATCCACGAATTCTTTCGAGAATACACTGCCTTGAGTTAAGAACTCATAATCAGCTTCAAGTGAATCTAACGCTTCTTCTAATGAGCTTGCCACTGCCGGAATTTCTTTAAGTTCTTCCGGTGGTAAGTCATAAAGGTTTTTATCCATTGCATCGCCCGGATGAATTTTATTAATAACACCGTCTAAACCTGCCATTAATAACGCCGCAAAACAGAGGTATGGGTTTGCTAACGGGTCCGGGAAGCGGGCTTCAACACGTGTTGCTTTCGGGCTGGTTACCGCTGGGATGCGAATTGATGCCGAACGGTTACTCGCTGAATAAGCTAATAATACTGGTGCTTCAAAGCCCGGTACTAAACGTTTGTATGAGTTTGTACTTGGGTTGGTAAACGCATTTAATGCTTTTGCGTGTTTAATGATACCGCCGATATAATAAAGCGCAGTTTCAGATAAACCGGCATATTTGTCACCCATAAATACGTTTTTGCCGTCTTTGCTTAATGACATATTACAGTGCATGCCTGAGCCATTATCACCTGCAAACGGTTTTGGCATAAAGCAAGCTGTTTTACCGTGTTCTAACGCAACATTTTGCACGACATATTTATAGATCTGTGTTTCGTCTGCTTTTAACGTTAGGCTGTTAAATTTAGTCGCAATTTCATTTTGACCTGCTGTCGCCACTTCGTGGTGGTGTGCTTCAACCACTAAGCCCATATCTTCTAAAATTAGGCACATCTCCGAACGAATATCGTGTGCCGAGTCGATTGGTGCGACTGCACAGTAACCGCCTTTTTTAAGTGGACGATAGCCTGTATTGCCGTCTTCATATTTACGATTTGTGTTCCAAGCCGCTTCAATATCATCAATTTTGTACGACACGTTGTTCATACCAACGTTATAACGTACATCATCAAATAAGAAGAATTCCGGTTCCGGGCCGAACATTACGTTATCAGCGATACCGGTTGATTTCAGATAGTTTTCTGCACGAATAGCAATTGAACGTGGGTCTCGGTCGTAAGATTGCATTGTGTTTGGGTCGTAGATGCTACAGCGGATAGTAAGAGTAGGGATTCGAGCGAAAGGGTCAACAACAGCGGTTTCAGCGATTGGCATTAAAAGCATATCGGCTTTATTGATTGCTTTCCAACCTTCAACAGATGAACCGTCGAACATTTTACCTTCTTCAAATAAGTCTTCTAAATCGTCACCGATTAAACTTACCGGGAGTGAAACACCGTGTTCTTTACCTTTGATATCGGTAAATTTTAACATTACGAATTTGATATCGTTATCTTTGATTAAATCAAATACTCTTTTTACAGACATTGTGGAAGTTCCTTCAAGCGGGTTGATTTTCACAGGAATTTGCGAAAGTAAAAAGATACAAGAATTTGAGAAAATTTTAAATAGATAAACAGATTTATTTGCAAAAATTTTCGATTCGAAAGTAAAAATCTTTCGAATGCTGTTTGTAACGGAACTTAATCGTTTGTGTAAGGACAAAAGATAACCATCTGCGCAGAAAGCAGATGGTCTTAGTTACGAAATAGATTTATGGTCGGATCTCTACGAAAAAGAATCATTTGCATGAACTATTTAAAAGCTAATATGTCTATCTATACGTGCGGACTTGATTCTGACAGTTAAAAATTTTATTCATTATGTATCAAATGGGCTGGGCTTTACACCTAGCCATTTTTATTTGTGTACGCTGTTTCGCTTAATAGCCTTTTGACTGGAAGTCCGGTAAAAAATCGTTCGAATTTAATCGCTTTACTTCGGTTTCTATCTTACCGTCTTCAAATAGACTGAGTTCTCGCCAGCCTTGCGGTAAGAGATCTAGAGTAAATTCATCGCAATTCGGCTTAAATTGAATGCAAGTTGAAGGGGTTGCCAACACACGATAACCTTTCCACTCGGCATCGACTTCTTGGTGAATATGTCCGTGTAAAATAGCTTTAACATACGGATATTGGCTCAGCACTTTCGCCAGTGCCTCACTATTTTTTAAGCAATGCTGATCAAGCCATGCGGAATTAGTCGGCAAAATATTATGATGTAGTACAACTAAGGTATAACGTTCAGGATATTCAGCTAATTTGCTATTTAACCAAGCAAGTTGTCCGAAAGATAAATTGCCGCTAGGCGCGTTTGCGACTTGGCTGTTAAGTAAGAGTATTTGCCAATGCGAGCCTGCTAGAATTTGTTTTTCTGCTTGGATATGCGGATGCCTAGCTAAATAGAGGCTCATTTGCGGTTGTCTATCATGATTTCCCTCCAACCAAAAAATCGGTTTAGCAAGCGGTTTAACCATTTCTGCAAAACGATGGTAGGCTTCAGGATTGTGATCTTGGATAAGATCGCCGGTGGCAAGCACTAAATCGTAGTTAAATGAAGTTTGTCGGATTTGATCAAGTACCGCCTGAAAGCTGTCGGTCGTGTTTACGCCGAGTAATTTTTCATGCTCAGCGGAAAATAGATGGGGATCAGTGATTTGGAGTAGTCGCACAACAGGTTCCTTTTTACCTAGTGAATAAAAGCCGTTCATTATTTTTCTCCTTATTAAGCGACTACTTTTGTGCTCTCATGGTTCAATACTTTACTATGTTATTTTAGTTTATCAGCTATTGATGATTAAAAATGAGCGTTATGCCTCATTTTTCACAGAAATTTACGTTTTTTGAGCATTTATCCCACAAATTCGCCCTCCAAAAGAGGGCGAAAACTTTTAGTCAATCGAATAAACCGTTTCTTACTTTTGATATTTTTGATAATTAAGTTGCAGCCATTGTAAGCCGACAACCGCAATCACATTGTCAATTTTCCCTTCGCAAACCCATTGATAGGCTTGTTCACGGCTTACAACGTGTACCAAAATATCCTCGCCTTCTTCTTCTAAACCGTGTACCGCTCCCGATTGAACCGTTGAGCTATCGACTAAACCAAGGAATAAATGTAAACGCTCTAATTGTCCGCCCGGACTATCCCAAATGCTCAGTGCGTGCTCCACTTTTTCTACGTATAAACCGGCTTCTTCTTGCGCTTCTCGGATTGCCACTTCAGCCGGATTTTCGTTACCTTTATCTACCATGCCGGCAACCAGTTCCAGTAGCCAAGGCGATTTATTCGAATGAGGATCATAAGCACCGATACGAACCTGTTCTACTAATACCACGCTATCACAAACAGGATCATAGGCAATCAGCGCAGATGCTGCCCCTTTAATTAATAATTCACGTACAATTTCACTGCTCATTTCGCCGGAAAATAATTTATGGCGAAAGTGCATTTTTTTCAGTTCAAAATGCCCTTTATATACGGTTTCTTCTTTGAGTATATGCAAGTCGTGTTGTGAGAATTGAAGAATCTCAGCCATATAAATTCCTTAGCTTTTACATAAGCGGTCTGTATGAACAATAAATAATGTAATAATCATCACTAAAATAGATAGCGCAAATAACAGTGTATGCATTGCATTAGAATGATCGACAATAATTAAGCGCACCATGGCGGTAATCCCGATATACAGGAAGTAGCGCAGAGGGAAGTGATAATTATATTTAAAATATTGCACGATCAACGCTAAAAATTCGAAATAGAGGAAGAAAATCACAATTTTCTCGGCAATTTGGAATTTTTCGCTGTGGTTTGCCAATAATTCGAATAAAGAATAGGCTTCGGAAAAGAGCGAATAAGAGAGTAATAACCCCACTACTAATAATGAAATATTGAGCGTCCACTGGAAAAACTCGGAAATAATTTTTCCAAAGCAGGAGTGTTTTTCTGCTAATGTGAGTTTAGGCATTTGAATTCCTTGGATTAACTTGGTAAACAAGCGGTTGAAAATCGGAAATTTTTTGCAATTCCCTTGCTTTCCATTCGCTAAGAACGGCAAGCGAGTTCGCTAAATCTTGATAAAAATAACATAAGTAAAACGGTAGTTGATGATAAAAATGTAATGTCCCAGTCGGGCAGTATGCCGAACGAACAATGCGCTGTTGTGGAAAATGTTGTACTTCAGACAATTTCACAATTCCCACGCCTTGTGATTTCAGTACCGCTTCATGTAAACACCAACTCAAATAAAAGCGATCGGCTAATTCAGTAAACGGTGTATGATTTCGCTCAAGTAAGCCTTCAATTTCTGCCGCATGGGCGTAATGACGTAACAGATCGGTATAACGTCTTACTTTTTGCGGATATTCAATATCAATCCCCACTTGTAATTTACTTTTATGATAGCAAAAGATCACTGCCACCCATTCGCCGGAATGGCTGATATTAAAATCGATGTTCTCATGTTGCACAAAAGGTCTGCCGCTTTGCGTACGTTGAATATCATCCAATAAATTTAGTGGTAATTGATATTTTTGAAACAGTTGAGTCAATAGAAAATGGGCGGTTCTGCGGCTTTTCCAACGTTTTAATTGGCGTTCGGAAAGCCCTGCCGGCGGTAAAAAAGGAAGTGGTATCGGCTCATCATAATGAGCAAATACCACTTCAATAATTGGGAATGAATCTGCCATAAATGGGGTCTTACAAGCGGTTAAATTTAATCGAAATTTTGCAGAAAATTAGCGATATTCTACCGCTTTATCGCAAGGGTTAAAACACCTGCTGCGACAAGCGCAATACCGATCCAATCTTGAGCGCTCGGTCTTTCACCTAAAAAGATCACGGCAAATACGGTAACCAAAACAATACTAAATTTATCAATCGGGGCAACTTGCGAAGCATTCCCTATTTGTAATGCTTTGAAATAGGCAAGCCACGAAACGCCGGTTGCTAGTCCTGATAAGATTAAAAATGTCCAGTTTTTACCAGTCAAAGAGCCGAACGGCTGCCATTTACCGCTATAAGTCAGAAAGGCGGCGAGAGAGATCAGAATGACTACCGTCCGGATAAAGGTGGCGAAATCCGAATCAATACCTTGTAAGCCGATTTTAGCAAAAATTGCAGTAAGTGAAGCGAATAATGCGGAAGCGAGTGCCCAATAAAGCCATTCATTTGACATTGTGATCCTCCTTTTGGTTTAAAAATAAGCAAATAGATGAAATTTACCCCTTATTTTAACAAAATTACTACGAATTCTACTTTTGTATTAGGTTAAAAAAATGTTAATGTCAGAAAAGAGGTAAAACGAAGTTTAAACATAATAACCTCATTTAACGATAGGAGATTTTTATGATCAAACAGATTCAGAAATTTCTGAAACTAGAAGCAGCAAGTGGGATTTTATTGTTGGTTTCCGCCTTACTCGCAATGATTTTTGCGAATACGGATTTAAAACAACTCTATTTTAGTTTTTTGCAAACAGAGGTAGCGATTAAGTTTGGTGCCTTTAGCATTGATAAGCCGTTACTCATGTGGGTAAACGACGGTTTTATGGCGGTCTTTTTTATTTTAGTCGGCTTAGAAGTAAAGCGAGAATTGTTTGAAGGCTCATTATCCAGTTACCAAAAAGCCGCTTTTCCAGCTTTTGCCGCTATCGGCGGAATGGTGATTCCGGCATTAATTTATTGGATGATTAACCGTGATTTCCCCGCTTATAAAGATGGTTGGGCAATTCCGATGGCAACCGATATTGCATTTGCGTTAGGTATTGTTGCTTTACTCAGTAAACGAGTGCCGCCGGCACTCAAGGTGTTTTTACTTGCCTTAGCGATTATTGATGACCTTGGCGCAATTGTGGTCATTGCCTTGTTCTTCTCACATGAGATGAGTATTCAAGCGCTGATTATTGCGAGTATTTCGATTTTGATTTTAATCGGTATGAATCGCTATAAAGTAGTCGGGTTAATGAACTATGCGATTATTGGTACGATTTTATGGGCATCGGTGTTGAAATCTGGTGTACACGCCACATTAGCGGGTGTGATTATCGGTTTCTGTATTCCATTGCGCGGTAAAAACGGTGAAGCGCCGTTGCATCATCTTGAACATGCGCTTGCGCCATGGTGCTCATTTGCGATTCTACCGTTATTTGCATTCTCAAATGCCGGTGTGTCGTTAAGTGGTATGAGTTTAGAACAAATCACTTCCCCTTTACCTTTAGGCGTGGCTTTAGGCTTAATTATCGGTAAACCGCTTGGTGTATTCTTATTTAGTTATTTAGCGGTTTTATTGCGTATTGCGAAGTTACCGAAAGGCATTAATTTTAAACAAATTTTTGCGATTGCCGTACTGTGCGGTATCGGCTTTACTATGTCGATGTTTATTGCAGGGCTTGCTTTCGGCGAAGAACATGCGGACGAGAACCTATTAGCGTTTGCTCGTTTAGGTATTTTAATGGGAACTTTCGTTTCGGCGATAATCGGTTATTTCCTATTAAAATTGACAACGAAGTCAAACTTGATGAAAGCGGCGTAAGCGGTCTGATTTTAGTGACTTTTCGCAAGTTAAATGCCTCAACGACTCGGTTGGGGCATTTTCATTTTAACCTTTGGGAACTTTTAGCCGTTACGTCATTCTTATCACTTTAAAAAAGTTAAAATAATAAAGGAGATGTGCATGAAAAGAACCCTATTCCCGCTAATGTTGGCGTTGCCGGCTTGTGTTTATGTTGTCCCGCCTAATACTGATGCGAGTAGCTATCCTACTCATCAGCCGAATGTCATTATTATTCCGAATCAACATGATTATCCTCGTTCAACGCACCAAGGATTAATTAGAACGGCATCCGGTCAATGCTTGGATCAAAGCGGTTCGAATTATCGTGGCGTAATTGCTTATCGTTGCCACGGTAAAGCGAATCAGCGTTTTAAATTCGTGAATTCGCAGATTAAGATGAATGGGCAGTGTTTAGATGTTGGTGGCGAACACCAAGACGACGGTACAAAAGTGATTACTTATCGTTGTCATGGCGGTGAAAATCAGCAGTGGTTTAGAGACGGGCAGCAAATTCGTAGTGCTATGAGCGGTAAATGTTTAGATATTGGTAAACAAGGTAATAAACTGGCGATTTATCAATGTGACGGCAGCCGAGGACAACAATTTTTCTATTAAGTAAAAAGGTGCAATTAATTGCACCTTTTTTCGTTTTAAACCTGTAACCAAAAAGTGACCGGCCCATCATTTTGCAAGCTGACTTGCATATCCGCCGCAAATTGTCCGGTTTGAGTATGGATTTTCCGAGCAGCTTGCTGATGGAAGTATTCGTATAACGCATTCGCCTCTTGAGGGGCTGCACCGTGCGAAAAACTTGGGCGTAAACCTTTGTTGGTATCGGCTGCCAAAGTAAATTGCGATACTACTAATAAACTTCCGCCGGCTTGTTGTACGTTTAAGTTCATTTTGCCTTGCTCGTCGGAAAACACTCGATAGTTAAGCACCTTTTCAAGTAATTTATCCGCTTTGGCTTGGTCGTCACCTTGTTCTACACCGAGTAATACTAATAAACCCTGTGAAATTTCACCGACCGTTTGGCCTTCCACTTCCACTTTTGCCCATTTTACACGTTGGATTAAGCCGATCATAAATTGAGTTTTCCTTTTTTCATTTCATTATATACATTTAGAGTAGAGGTAATTAGTCCGCCGAACAGTACCACTTGCCAGCTCAAATGAATCCATAACAGCATAATCGGTAATACGGCTAATGCGCCGTAAATCGCTTGATAAGACGGAAAAGTGGTAATGTACCAAATAAACGCCTGTTTACCTAAGGTAAAAAAGATAGCTGCGATAATTGCCCCTATCATAGCGTGAAAAATGTTGACTTGAGTGTTTGGCACAAGCCAATAAACACTCGTAAACAGTAACCAAATTAGTACAAAAGGAGCATGTTGCAGAAGATATTGACTAAAGGATAATAACCCATCTTCATTAAAAATCGCCATTGAAAAGATATATGAGCTAATCGCAATGCTACTGCCTGCAAGTAACGGTGCAATAAATAAAATGACGGCATATAGCAAAAAAGAGATAAAAATTGACCGCTTGCGGTGGTTACGCCACATTTTATTAAGCGTTTCATCAATACTTTTAATCAGCATTAGAGCGACCACGACCAAACCGATTGTACTCACAATTCCCATTTTTTTTGAGTTTGCCACAAACAGATCAATATATTCTTCAACCATATCGCCGGCATTTGGAGCAAAGTTATCATAAATCAGCGTTTTCAGCTGAATGGTCGCTTCCTGAAAGATGGGAAAAGCAGTAAAGATAGAAAATATCACCATAACCAACGGCACAATCGCTAATGTTGTACTGTAAGTTAAGTAGCCGGCTGAAATTGGAATGTTGTGAATTTTCCAGCGTTTGAGTAATAACTTTAGAAAGAGTGGTAGCGTAAAAGAGAGCATTTCCTATATTTTTTACCTATTTTTATATCAGTATAAAAGAATTGTTAATCGTATTGTATACATAAGCTATTGTCATAAATTGTATTATACGTTATTGATGATACACTTTATTTTACTTAAACTTACATTTTGTTGTGGTGTTTTATTATAATTAAAGGGGAATATTTTATATCATCAATTTCATTAGATACTGTAGAAGTAACAAGATCCTCAGAAAGGGAACAGAGAGCTGAATCGATATTATTGATAAATGGTCAATAGAAATTAAAGAATTAATTACAGAGGAAGAGGCATTTTTCTATAGAGCACTTGTAAGACGTAGCAAGCCTAAACCAACTAAAAGCTCGAACAACCATGAATGATTACTATATTGGGAAAGATATAATATGCCATCTGCCATTGTTGAAATCCTAAAAGAAATAAGTTGGTTTATTTCACATTCTTTTTTAAGTCAAAATCCGATTATTTTTATTCTTTCTTGGGGAATGTCTAGTTATGCAATGAGTTATTGTGCAGATAAGTATTATCACTTATGGTTGGTAAAAATAGTACTAGGTATTTTTATCAGTTTTATCTTGTTTCTGACTTGCTATGTAATGTTTTTTACCATTGGTATTTCTATAACGGATAGATTCAGAATTAGTTTGTTATTCCCCCTCTTTAAGATATTTGGGGGAACTATGATCGGTGGTTTAAGCTATTTCTATTTCAATAGAAAGGTAAATGGATGATTAAAAGTAAGAGCATTGAACTAATTTCAATGCCCTTTTTATATTTATTTTCTAACCAAATAATCTCCTTCACAGACCCATTTATAGGTGGTGAGCGCCTCTAACCCCATTGGACCTCGTGCGTGGAGTTTTTGGGTGCTGACCGCGACTTCCGCCCCTAAACCGAATTCACCACCATCGGTAAAACGAGTACTGGCGTTGATATAGACCGCCGCCGCATCGACTTGGGCGACAAACTGGCGGGCAAGTTGGTAATCGGAAGTCAGAATTGCTTCCGAATGTTGCGAGCCGTATTCACGAATATGTTCCACCGCTTTGGCTAAGTTATCGACTACCACCACATTTAAATCTAACGAAAGCCATTCTTGGCGCATTCTTGCTTGATCAAGCGGTTCAATTCCCTCAGCTTTTTGCAAATCATCGGCATGTAATGTTACGCCTAACGCTTTCATTCGATTTGCAAGTTTCGGTAAAAATTCGACCGCTATTTCCTTTTCAACTAATAAGGTTTCGAGCGTGTTACACGTGCTTGGACGTTGTGTTTTGGCATTCGCAATTAGCTCTAGTGCTTTTTGTTGGTCGGCACTTTTTTCGACAAACATATGACAAACACCGATACCGCCGACAATTACCGGAATGGTTGAGTTCTCTTTACAGAATTGATGTAAACCGGCACCGCCACGAGGGATCACCATATCAATGTAACGATCGAGTTTTAATAATTCGAGTAATAAAGCACGATCCGGATTGGTGACTGTCTGAACAGCTAGTTTCGGTAAACCGGCAGCTTCTAACGCTTGTTGCACCACTTCCACTAACACCGCATTGGTAAATTTAGTTTCTTTGCCACCACGTAGAATTACCGCATTACCAGTTTTTAAACAGAGAGAAGCAACATCAATCGTGACGTTCGGACGTGCTTCATAAATGGTAAGAATCACACCGAGCGGCACACGCTGGCGTTCAATTTTCAGTCCTGAATTTAACACGCCGCCGTCAATCACTTGCCCAACCGGATCAGCTAATTTCGCTACGTTACGCACATCGTTGGCAATACCTTGTAAACGGCTTTCATTTAATAACAAACGGTCGATGATAGCGGTCGAAATTCCCTGATTTTTTGCAAATTCAATATCTTTGGCATTAGCGGCAAGGATTTCAGCCGAGCGTTGTTCAAGCTGTTGAGCAATGGTAAGTAGTGCTTGATTTTTTTGAATGCTTCCGAATTGAGCCAATTCAACACTGGCGATTTTAGCTTGTTGCGCTAGGGTGATCATTTGCATAGTGGTATCTCTAAATAGTTGGAATGTTCAACAGTCTATCATAGCTATTTGTCTAGATGAAAGTAGAAATTTTAGGTTAATTGGTAAGAAAAATAATTCTCATTTATATGGATTGAAGTTGCAATTTATGTTTATAATTGTAATTATTTGTCTTTAACGAAAATAAAAGTCAATTGTAAGAAAAATAAGAAGGGAATCCAATGAAGGCCTATCAAAAAATATCAATGGCGACGTTACTTGCGGCTTTTGGCGTAGTAAATGCGGCACAAGCACAAGAAATAGCGGCAGAACTAGAGGAAATTACCGTAACGGCTGAACAAGAGCAGTCGAAAAAAATTGGTGAAATTAAGAAAAATCGCCGAGCAATTCAAGAGGAATTAATCGCTGATACTAAAGATTTAGTGCGTTATACCACTGATGTGGGGATTGCCGATAGCGGTCGTCATTTAAAAGGTTTTGCTATGCGTGGAGTGGAGGGCAACCGCGTAGGAATCAGTATTGATGGGGTAAACTTGCCGGATTCGGAAGAAAACTCGCTTTACGCACGTTATGGTAACTTTAATACTTCACGTTTGACCATTGATCCCGAGTTAGTCACAGGGATTGATATTGTACGAGGTCCGGATTCATTTGCTACAGGTAGCGGTTCGCTTGGCGGCGGAGTAAATTATCGTACTTTAGATGCAGCGGATATTGTGTTACCCGGCAATAAATTCGGTGTGTTATTAAAAAATAGCTATGCTAGCAAAAACAGCGAATGGGTACATACTGCCGGCGCAGCCTATAAAGATGAGAAGTTGGAGGCGGTCTACTTATATTCCACCCGTTACGGTCACGAGCAAAAAAGTTTAGGTAACGGCAGAGTTGCTTGGAACAACTCTAGCGGCGCACCAGATCCGTCATTTCACCGTAATCACAGTAATTTAGTGAAATTGGGTTACCTATTTAACGAAAAACATCGTATAAGCGCTTCTTATAGTAACCAACTTGCAACTGCATTTACCGATGAACGCTCTTATAACTTTTATGATTCATCATGGCGTGATACCGATGATGAGGGTGAACGTCATAATGTTAATGTGGCTTACGAGTATTTCCCAACCAGCGGTTATTTATCTTATTTAAAAACCGAATATGATTACCAAAAAACCGATGTGCGTGCAATTAACTACAAAGGAAGTAGTGATTTCCAAAAATTACATATTAAGCAATCGTTAGATGAAATTTACGACCGTAATATGAATAATGAATTTCATCGTATCGGTTTACGTTTAGATTCAATCCCGTTTGAAACGGATTACGGCACACACCAAGTCACGTTACGCACAGCAGTATCACAACGTGATTTTAAAAATGAAAATACCGATACTTATTTATTTTCTAACTCAACATCCAGTTTGACTTATGCGATTCAGCACCCGATTCGCACACGTGCGTTTTATTTTGCCGCACAAGATAAAATTCAGTGGAATGAAATGTTCTCCGGTTCGGCAGGTTTACGTTATGACCAAGAACAACTTGTCCCACAAGAGCTGAATGCTAAATGTTATAATTGCGATCCCCGTGGTAAAGCGACGACATTTAAAAATTTAACCGGTTCATTAGGCTTAAATGCACAAGTAACACCGGTATGGAATTTAGGTTATTACGTTTCAACCGGTTATCGTGTACCGTCTGCTTCGGAGATGTTCTTCTCGTATAGACACCCATCGGGTAACTGGCTTGCGAATCCGTACTTAAAAGCGGAGCGCAGCGTTAATAACTCAATTAATATTCGAGGCGAAAACCGGCTTGGGCGTTTAAATGTGAATCTATACCACATTCGCTATAAAGATTTCTTGTTTGAACAAGAAACTAATGGTTTAATTCAGATGGAATGTGATGCGCATTGTCAATACTACGGCTATAACTCAATTAATCCGACTATTTTTAACCAAGCGATTAATGTGGATAAAGCACGTATTTCCGGTTTGGAAGTGACGAGCAAAGTAAATTTAGATCAAGTTACCGCATATATTCCGCAAGGCTTTAAATTCTTAGGCAGCGTGGGTTATTCGAAAAGTAAATTATACGGCACGGAGGCAAGCTTACTTTCTGTCCAGCCGGTAAAAGTGATTTTAGGCTTAAGCTATGAAGATCCGAATGATATTTGGGCTATCCACTCTCGTTGGACTTATTTAGGCGCTAAACACGCCAAAGATGCGACCATTGTTACTTATGATAATTCTCGTACCAAACGAGTAAGCCAACCGTTCCCATATTTAAATGGTTCGGCAACTTTATTTGATGTATACGGCTTTTGGAAAGTACATAAAAATGTGACTTTACGTGCAGGTTTATATAATATTTTCAATCGTAAATATCATACGTGGGACGCATTGCGCGGCATCAATCGCTTAGGTACAACCAATACGGTTGATAAAGAGTTACGAGGTTTAGAACGTTTTGTTGCACCAGGACGTAACTATTCGGCTTCAGTAGAAATTCGTTTCTGATTTGATATAAGCGTTTTAATAAACTATAGAAAACACGGATTACACAGTATTGTTGTAATTCGTGTTTTTTTATGGGTAAAGGAAATTTTGTGAGAAAAGGTGTTAATTATGTAATTAAACAAACTTTAGAATATATAAAGCATTTCCGTGTATTTTGTATATTTCGTTGTTACCAATATTAAAAAAGCGGTGTGATTTGTAAAAAATTTTACAAATTATACCGCTTGAGAGGATGTTCGTTATATTTAGAAACTTTCTAACGAAGCGCTAATAGGGCGTTTGTCGGAGGCGCCGAATACGCCGTTGTTACCATTTTTCGTATCATTAAACAGACCGGCTACGTCACGAGCTAAAGAACCGTAGAATGCGCCTTTAGCCTCGATTCCATCTCTGGTTCCGCTAAATGTATTTCCGGTAATGTCTCCCCCAAAAGTTGCTTTGGCAGTTGCTGCGCCTGCTTCTTTTAACTCAACTTTAAGCTTTTTATTGCTAAAATCGGCAATAACTTCGGAGTTAAGTTGAACGTATTGGTTATCTTTACCGTATAATGCAAAGCCGGTGTATTTATACGTACTCTCTTTTGGCATCGGATAGAACGTATCACCAAGCACGTTAATGGTATTTTGCTCAGGTGTTAAGAAACCTTGTACAAACAAATGCGTTTGACCATTTAAAATATATGCACCGTAGCGCATTGCTTTAAAGCTATTTGGGTCTTGGTAACTACCATAAGCTCCATAACTGTCCGCCATGCTACCTACATAAAGCTTACCACCGTTCTCATTAGATTGTTTTAATTTACCGACAGCAACATTAGAAAGTTTGTCTCCTGCCGTGAACAGAGTAATTTTTACTCCGCCTACCATAATCGAATCTAAATCTTCCAATGTTTCTGGCCTTTTAGCCGTTAAGTTACCGTTTTGTGCGACAGTTAAAATAGTGCCGGAAATTTCTGTGCTTGGTTTTTTCTCAAATGCAGAATTTACGGTGGTAAAGAATTTACTGTTAGCATTTTGCGAGCTGCTATTGCTACTTGAATTGCTACCAACCACTGGTGGTGTTGTAACATTTGGCGTTTTATCCGCTACTTTAGGTGGTTGAACCGAACCACCGCCACCACCGCTTGAATAACAAGCGGTTAATGCAAGTGAACTTATTATGGTTAATATAGTTAAAGGAAGTTTTTTCATAAATGAATTCCTATATTTTATTTTATTTCAGTAATAGGATTGGCATTTGTGCAAGCACCACTATACCCACATTGTTTAGCTGAACCGCCAAAAACACCATCATTTCCGTTGTTGGTATTATAGAATATTCCGCCTATATCATTAGCTCTTGAACCATAGAATCCCCCTTTTGTGACAATTCCATTGTGAGAGCCAGAGAATGTATTTTCTTTAATATCTCCGCCAAAAGTAAGTGTTTGCATAGAATCTTTTGATAATTCAACTTTTACTTTACGGTGAGAGAAGTCTGCATAGGCTTTTGTTGTTAGCTCATCATAAGATCCTCCCTTACCATAAAAGGCTTTACCATTATATTCATATACTCCTGATATTGGCATTTCTCGTAAGGATTGATGATCACTGCTGTTCCCATTACGACTCATCCAATAATAATTGAATGGTGAATTTACTTTCTCAGACCCTTTTAATGTATTTGGTGTTAGATATCCTTGTACAAATAGGTGTGTAACTCCATTTTTATCTGTGTAATATCCATAACGCATTTGTTCAAAATCACTTTTCGAAGCAGCCTTAGGTAAACTTCCAACTTTTCCATGTCCGTTTTCTGTATTGATTTCAAAAATTTTATTAAATATTTTTTTATCATCATCTAAAATATCATCTGATTCTGAGCGATGTTTTTTCATATCATCAACACTAATAAGAGTAATTTCTTTTCCATCAACTATTAATGTATTTATTCCTTTAGAATGATTCTCAATATTCCGTCCTGAAAAACTATTTTGAGTACTTGTCGATAATCCTCCGCTTAATAAAGCAGTGCCATCTGATATACCATTATCCTTAAATGTTTTTTCTAGCTCTTTTTTTGCTTCTGTAATTGTTAGATTTTTAGTTCCTTCGTTTTTAGATTCAGGCTTGGAAGGGTTTTCCTTTTTGGGATCCATTTTAGATTCTCCCTCTTCCTTAGGCATATCTTCTTGCTTAGGTTCTGTTTTAGGAGCTTCTTGGTTTTTCTGTTTTAATTGTTGTTCTAACTCTTTCTGCTTTTTTTCCAACTCGGAAAGTGTCTTTG
This sequence comes from Actinobacillus capsulatus DSM 19761, assembly GCF_000374285.1. Lineage (GTDB taxonomy): Bacteria > Pseudomonadota > Gammaproteobacteria > Enterobacterales > Pasteurellaceae > Actinobacillus > Actinobacillus capsulatus. The sequence goes on from NZ_KB893930.1 coordinate 153,896, forward strand.
CCGTTTCCAATTCTTTATCTTTTTTTGCTTTTTCTTCCGCTTTTTTATTGGCTTCATCAACTTTATTTTTTACTAAGTCCTCATAACGAGTCGCACCTTTATTGTCTGATGAGCAAGCAGTAATTGCTAATGAGCAGGCAATAGCAATAAAACTTAAACGTAAATGTTTATTCATAGAGTAATCCTTTTAAAAATGTAATGAGTTTACGTTGATATTTTCCTTATTATCTGGCTATACCTAATACGTCCTGTTGAAATGGTAAGCGGTATAGATAAGCCTAAAATAATAAAGTATTTGTAAATTTACATGAAAATGATAGTAATTTACATTTTTTTGATTTTATCAGTGCTAAAGTTGAATTTCAATACAAATAAAAATGATTATTAAAAAGATTTGTGTATGAGTTTTAAATATAGTGAGAATGCCTTTTTCTATAAAAAAGCAGATATTTTCGCTAGAATGTGTTTCATATCTTTACCATCATTTGAGAAATAGTATGAATAAGCCGATGATCCATATCCTTCCACCACAACTAGCCAACCAAATTGCTGCTGGCGAAGTGGTGGAGCGTCCTGCATCTGTCGTAAAAGAATTGGTTGAAAATAGTTTGGATGCTGGCGCAAATCAGATTCAAATTGATATTGAGAAAGGTGGTGCGCAACTTATTCGTATTCGAGATAACGGCTGTGGCATTAGTAAACAAGATTTAGCTCTGGCCCTGGCTCGCCACGCTACTAGTAAAATTTCTAGCCTTGAAGATTTGGAGATGATTTTAAGTCTTGGCTTTCGCGGTGAGGCTCTGGCAAGTATCAGCTCGGTTTCACGACTTACATTGACTTCTCGCCCCGAAGGGCAAGCGGAAGCGTGGCAAGCTTATGCGCAAGGGCGTGAAATGGAAGTTGAAATTCAGCCGGCTTCGCATCCGGTCGGCACGACAATTGAAGTGGCGAATTTATTCTTTAATACGCCAGCACGCCGTAAATTTTTGCGTACCGATAAAACCGAATTGGCCCATATTGATGAGGTGGTGCGCCGTATCGCATTAGCAAAACCGAATATCAGTTTTACTCTAACCCATAACGGTAAAACGGTACGTCAATATCGTAAAGCGCAAGACAATTCGGTCGAGCAGCAACAGCGCCGAGTAGCAGCAATTTGCGGCGATGAATTTATCCAAAATGCGATTCATATCGACTGGCAACACGGTCACTTATATTTACATGGTTGGATTGGTTCACCAAATATTTCCAGACTGCAAAATGATTTGTGTTATAGCTATGTGAATGGGCGGATGATGCGAGATAAAACCATTAATCATGCTATTCGCCAAGCTTATGAAGCGACTAATATGCCAGCTGGTCATTATCCGGCGTTTGTGGTTTTCCTTGATATTGATCCAAGCCAAGTGGATGTCAATGTACATCCGGCAAAACATGAAGTGCGTTTTCATCAAGGGCGCTTAGTACATGATTTTATTTTGCAAGGTGTACAAACTGCATTACAAGGACAAGCTGAAATTGATGTAACTAATCAAGTGAATGAACCTTTGCCGAGTTATCAACGTGATACGAATCGTATTGCTGCCGGTAGTAATAGCTTTTTAGCACCGCAACAAGCGGTTGAATTTGCAGAAAATTTTGCAAAACCGGCCGCTTCTCGTGCGTTCGGTTATCAGCCTCACACAACAACTACCTCTAAGTCAGCGCAAAAATGGTATGGAGAATTGGTTGGCAAACCGCAACAGATAACCAGTTTCAGGGAAAACAAATCTAGTATTGCTACGCCTGTGATTTTTGCACAAGAGATAGATGAGCCTAAACCCGATCAAGCAGTATCGGCGACAACAGCTCATTGGCAGCCGTTAACTATTGTGCAAAATCAAGCTTTGTTATTAAAAGCTGAGCAACAATTTTATTTGCTTTCATTGGAAAAATTAGCTCGCTTACGTTTTCAAACACAACTTGCGAAAGGGGAAAGTCAAGCGTTATTGATTCCGCTGAATTTAAGTTTAGATGAAGTGCAAACACAGCATTGGCAAATGCTTAAAACGCCATTGAGAGAATTAGGCTTCTCCATCAGTGAGAAAGTGTGGCAGGGGCAAATTCGTCTTTCGATTGCTCAAGTACCGCGACTATTACGAGAGCAGAATTTACAACAAATCTTATTAGGTTTATTAGATTCACAAGCGGTCGATTTAGCTCAATTTTTTGCAAAATTTGCGTCGATTCCGACCACCTATAGCTTAGCGGAAGCAGTAAATTGGCTGGCAGAGACCGAACAACTGGCAAAAGCAGAGCTAGAAAAACTAAAAGTTGAAATTGATTTTTCACCGTTCTTAGCTGCTTGTTAAATTTTTGTGAGGCTTATCAAAAAAACGAAAAAATCCGATTGCATAAAAAAAGTACTAAGGCATACTAAAACTATTCTTTGCTTGAATTTTAAGCGGAGAATAAAGGCATAACCGTTATTGTTACTTCATAGGAGAAATCATGATGAAAATGCGTGCTGCTGTGGTTGCCCCACAATGTGACGGAACAGTGGAAATTGTTGAAAGAAACATTCCTGAAATCAAAAATGGCGAAGCCCTTGTTGAAGTTGAATATTGCGGCGTATGTCATACCGACTTACACGTTGCCGCTGGCGACTACGGTAAAAAGCCAGGGCGTGTATTAGGCCATGAGGGCATCGGTATTGTTAAATCGATCGCACCTGACGTTACCAATTTGAAAGTTGGTGATCGTGTGAGTATTGCATGGATGTTTGAGAGCTGCGGTTCATGTGAATATTGTACTACCGGACGTGAGACGCTTTGTCGTAGCGTGAAAAATGCCGGCTATACGGTGGATGGCGGTATGGCAACCCACTGTGTCGTAACGGCGGATTATGCGGTAAAAGTACCGGAAGGCTTAGATCCAGCACAAGCAAGCAGTATTACTTGTGCGGGTGTAACGACTTATAAAGGGATTAAAGTTTCCGGTGTGCGTGCGGGGCAATGGATTGCGATTTATGGTGCCGGTGGTCTCGGTAATCTGGCGGTGCAATATGCGAAGAAAGTATTTGGCGCACATGTGATTGCAATTGATATTAATGACGACAAATTGGCTTTTGCCAAAGAAGTCGGTGCGGATTTAACGGTTAACCCGCTAAAAGAAGACAGTGCGAAAGTTATTCAAGAAAAAGTCGGTGGTGCACATGCAGCAGTGGTTACTGCGGTATCTAAAGTGGCATTTAGTGCTGCGGTAGATTGTGTACGCGCTGGTGGGCGAGTGGTTGCTATAGGTCTGCCGCCGGAAACGATGGATCTCTCTATTCCTCGTATTGTGTTAGATGGCATTGAAATTGTCGGGTCGCTGGTCGGTACTCGCCAAGATCTTGCCGAGGCGTTCCAATTCGGTGCTGAAGGTTTGGTTGTGCCGTTAGTCCAATTACGCCGTTTAGATGAAGCAAATGATATTTTCCAAGAAATGCGAGACGGAAAAATTCAAGGCAGAATGGTTATTGATATGAAAAAAGGTTGTGGTTGCGGCTGTAGTCATTAATCTTTAGTATGATAACGACCGTAAATTACGATATTTGCGGTCGTTTTTGTTTTTATGAACACTGCGATTTGGGCTTTTGGTAAATTTCCGCTAAAATTCGACCGCTTATAACTTTAGATAGAACAAAATGAATAAAAAACCTTTTGCAATTTTTTTAATGGGCCCAACAGCTTCGGGCAAAACGGATTTGGCGATCGCTTTGCGCCAGACGCTTCCGGTGGAAGTGATCAGTGTAGATTCGGCAATGATTTATAAAGGTATGGATATTGGAACGGCAAAGCCGAGTAAGGCTGAGTTAGCACTTGCTCCTCATCGTTTAATTGATATTTTAGATCCGTTAGAAAGTTATTCTGCGATGAATTTTCGTGAAGACGCATTGCGTGAAATGGCAGAAATTAGCGAAAGCGGACATATTCCGTTATTAGTCGGCGGCACAATGCTTTATTACAAAGCTTTATTAGAAGGACTTTCGCCGTTACCTTCGGCAGATCTGGATATTCGGGCTGAAATTGAGGCAAAAGCCGCACAAATCGGTTGGAGAGGATTACATACGGAGTTATTGAAAATCGACTCAGTAGCCGGGATGCGAATTAACCCAAACGATAGCCAGCGTATTAATCGTGCCTTAGAAGTTTTTTATCTTACTGGTAAGACCATGACGGAGCTAACCGCACAATCGGGGGAGACATTGCCTTACGATGTGTTTCAGTTTGCGATTGCACCACAAGATAGACAGGTATTACATCATCGGATTGAACAGCGTTTTCATAAAATGATGGAACTTGGCTTTCAACAAGAAGTCGAAAAACTGCATGTAAGAGGGGATTTACATAAGGACTTGCCTTCTATTCGTTGCGTGGGATATCGCCAAATGTGGGAACACATTGACGGTGATATTTCGCTTGATGAGGCGGTGTATAAAGGTATTTGTGCCACCCGACAGCTTGCAAAGCGCCAAATCACTTGGTTGCGTGGTTGGAGAAGTGAAATTGAATGGCTAGATAGCTTAGATCCGACCAGTTCGAAGCGGAAAATGGTTGAAAAGATCGAGCAAAAATGGCGTAATCTATGATAATATCTCTACTGCCTTTGGCAGCAATAAGACGATATTTAACACAAAAATAAAAAAGGAAAAGAAAATGGCAAAAGGTCAATCTCTACAAGATCCATATTTGAATGCACTTCGTCGTGAGCGTATTCCTGTTTCAATTTATTTAGTTAACGGCATTAAATTACAAGGTCAAATTGAATCTTTCGATCAATTCGTAATTTTATTAAAAAATACTGTGAGCCAAATGGTTTATAAACATGCAATTTCAACAGTGGTTCCTGCACGTTCAGTTTCTCACAACAACGGCGGTTCTTCACACGCTCAACAAGTGCAAGCAGTTGAAGCTCCTGCAGACAAAGCGGAATAATTAAGCTATTACTACGCAAGCTTTTTTTGTCGAGCAGATGCCAAATACAGATGAAAATGCTGTATTTGGTTTTGCTTTATCCGAGAATGGGAAAACTGCCGATAAGGCGTTATCGCATTCGAAAGATAAAGCAATTTTAGTCCACCTCTTTCTTTCTCAACATAAAGATATTGAGAATCTGATGGAATTCCAAACACTTGCCAAATCGGCTGGTGTTGAAATTCTTGCCACGCTAACCACTTCTCGTTCTGCACCGCATATCAAATATTTTGTCGGACAAGGCAAAGCCGATGAAATCGCTCAAGCTGTTGAGGAGCTCGGTGCAACCGTGGTCTTGGTCAATCACGAATTGAGCCCTTCACAAACCCGCAATTTACAAGCGTTATGTGAATGTCGTGTCGTGGACAGAACTGGTCTGATTTTAGATATTTTTGCCCAACGTGCCAGATCACACGAGGGAAAATTACAAGTCGAGCTGGCTCAACTTAAACATTTGGCAACACGTTTGGTACGCCGTTTGGGCAATCAAGATCAGCAAAAGGGTGGGTCAGTCGGTTTACGCGGGCCGGGCGAAACTCAGCTTGAAACCGATCGCCGTTTGATTAAAGTGCGAATTCAGCAACTTCAAAATCGTTTGGAGAAAGTGAATAAACAACGCAGTCAAAATCGGAAAACGCGTCAGAAAGCGGATATTCCGACCGTTTCTTTAGTCGGCTATACCAATGCAGGGAAGTCTACCTTATTTAATGCGATTACCAATGCTGGTGTTTATGCGGCTGATCAGTTATTCGCAACGCTTGATCCGACGTTACGCCGAATGCAGATTCAAGATGTCGGTACCACAATCTTAGCGGATACGGTCGGTTTTATCCGATTCTTACCGCATGATTTGGTTTCTGCATTTAAATCGACTTTACAAGAAACCACCGAAGCGAGCTTACTGTTACACGTCATTGATGCGACGGACGATCGTAAAAATGAAAATATTGATGCGGTTAACCAAGTCTTAGATGAAATCGGTGCGTTAGAAATTCCAACGTTATTGGTATATAACAAAGTCGATAAACTCGAGGGCGTAATGCCATATATTGAGCGTAATGACGATGGTAAACCGGTGGTGGTTTATCTTTCTGCACAAGCCAATCAAGGTATTGATTTGTTGTATGAAGCGATTCGGGAATGTTTACGCAATGAGTTAGTGTGTGAGAAAGTATTATTACCGGCAACTGCGGGGCAAATATATACGCAATTTCACCTACAGCATTGTATTAAAGACGAAAGCTTTAATCAGTTTGGTGACCGATTGGTTAAGGTGGAAGTGGATTTAGTACAGTGGAATAAATGGCTAAAACAATTCCCCAAGTTAGCGGAATATGTTAAATTCGCAAGTTGGGAAGAAAACTAGAATATAAGCGGTAGTATGGCTACCGCTTTTTGCATTTAATAGAGGTGAATTTGAGGTGGACGGTAGTTTTGAATAAATTTTTCGATCTCCTCTAAGTTGTCCGAGAACAAAACATAATCCAAATCGGCTTGAGTTAAAAAACCGTTGTTGACCATTTGTTGATAAAAGGCTTTGAGTGGTTGATAGTAATGTTCTACATCAAAGAAGATACAAGGATTATTATTTTGTCCGATTCTCGCCCATGAAACCACTTCGGTAATTTCCTCTAATGTGCCAGGGCCACCGGGTAAGGCAATATAAGCATCACCTAATTCAATCATTTTTAATTTTCGTTCCGGCATGCTTGTAACGGTAATCAGTTTGGTAAGTGAAGAATGGGCAAGTTCCCGCTCTTGTAAAAAGGTTGGGATGATGCCGATGACTTCACCTTGATGGGCTAATACACTATCGGCAACAATTCCCATCAAACCAGATTTTCTTCCCCCATAAATTAATTTGTACTGATGTTTTGCAATCCACTCGCCAAGTGATTGTGCGGCTTGTTGATATTGTAGCTTATTTCCTACATTTGCGCCGCAATAAACGGTAATATTCATTGACCTTCCTATTTTTCCAATTAAATTAAAATTAGTCTAACAAGTAAAATAGGGAAATACAAATGCAGTTTCAATACTACCAAAATTGGGTCAGAGAATTTTATCAGACACAGGACTAGTATCGTTACAATCCGTTTATTCGAGTGAACTTTTTAAGCGAAGAAGCCGGGGGAGTGACCCGAACGAAACCGAAGTCTCTTACCAAGAAAAAAGAGCATGTTTGATCGAAGAACTGGATGATGTGCTGGATAACTTATTTATTTTGACGGATAAATACGATATTTCGATTGAGGAAGTGATTGAAAAACACCAAGCAAAATTCATTAAACGCTATGTAAAAGAAGGATAAAAAAGACCGTTTGTTTAACACTAACAAGTGGTCTTTCTTTATTAAAATTTAGCGAGTGCCATAAACGACAATCGTTTTACCATGCGCAGAAATTAAGCCTTCATGTTCTAACATTTTTAAGATTCTTCCGACAGTTTCACGTGAACAGCCGACCATTTGACCGATTTCTTGGCGAGTGATTTTAATTTGCATTCCCTTAGGGTGGGTCATAGCATCCGGCATTTTGGCCAGATTCATTAGTGTTTGTGCAATACGACCTGTTACGTCTAAGAAGGCAAGATTACTTACTTGGCGTGAAGTTTGACGTAAACGGCGAGCCATTTGTGCGGAAAGATACATTAAAATATCCGGATTTAAATGCACAAGCTGTTTGAATTTTTTATACGAGATTTCTGCAATTTCGCAAGCACCTTTCGTTTTGACCCAAGCGGTGCGTGGTTGAATAGATTCTTCAAATAAGCTGATTTCACCCACAAACTCGCCTTGCCCAAGGTGGGAAAGAATCATTTCTTTGCCTTCATCATCTTTGATAAACACCGCTACCGAACCGCTCACGATATAGAATAAAGATTCTGCATCTTCACCAGCGTGAATCAGTGTGTATTTAGACGGGTAACGATGAATATGACAGTGAGTCAGAAACCACTCTACAGCAGGAGCATGAATTGATGGCGGAGCTGAGATGTCTCCATCCATTTGAGGTGCTGAAATTGAAATATCTTGCATCTGCATAAAAACCTCTATAAATCATTTATAATTATCTGACATCCTAAATGTTAAAATTGTATCACAAGACGCCCACTTAACCTAAAAAAGATTTTTTGTCTTTAATATCAAGGCTTTGGTGTAGATCCGACCAGATAATTACGACTTTATCTGCTTTTAATTGAGCAAATAAGTGCTCACGTTTTTCCTCTAAAGAAAGTTCTCTTTCGCCATAATCGGTGCCTTCTCGTAGAATAAATGAATCTAATACATTATTTAATGTTGCGGGTTCAAGTTCTTGCCATGGAATAATCATAAAGCTTACTCAAATAATGGTTTAATCAATGCCCATTGTTTTTCAAAATGTTGATGTTGGTTATAACTAAAGTTAGAACGTACTAAACGTAAAAATTGACCTTCACAAAAATTGACTAAATAGCCGGCGAGCGCTCGTTCATCCTCGAACGTTTTACCTTCGCGCAATTTACTCATCTGTAAAATGTTGGCGAACTGAAATTCTAAGCCGTCAAAAAATTTTGCAACGCGTGCTTTTAATTGATCGTCTTCAAACATTAGCGCATGACTGGTTAGAATACGAGTTACTCCCGGATTTTTGCGAGCAAATTCAATTACGGTGTAGAGGATAGCTTTTACTGTCAATGCAGTCGAATTCTCTTTGCGTTTACTTGCATTAATATAACTGGTTAGCGTTTGTTCAATACGCTCAATCAATGCCTCAAACATCTTAGTCTTGCTTGGGAAATAACGGTAAAGTGCGCCTTCCGAAACGCCAACCGCTTTGGCTAAACGTTCGGTAGTTACACGTTGCATACCGTCTTCGGAATTTAATAACCCAATTAGCACTTCGAGAACTTGTTGCTGACGTTCTTTCACTGATTTTTTAGGCATCTTAACAGTTGGTTGTGTCATAAATCTCTCTTATTTTAGTAATCTGCTCATCATTAAAAGAAGTCACAAGCGGTCATTTTTGCAAAATTTTTTACAAATTCGACCGCTTGCTTGGGTATCGAATTACTGTTTACCCGAATGGCCGAAACCGCCTTCACCACGTTCGGTTTGTTCAAAATCGTTTACGATATTGAAGCTTGCTTGTACCACCGGTACGAAAACTAACTGAGCAATACGGTCGCCTACTTCAACGGTAAAAGGTTTATCACTGCGGTTCCACAATGACACCATTAACGGACCTTGATAGTCGCTATCAATTAAACCGACTAAATTACCTAACACGATACCGTTTTTATGCCCTAAACCTGAACGAGGTAAAATCACCGCCGCTAAATTCGGATCAGCTATATAAATTGAAATACCGGTTGGAATCAGTACGGTTTGACCGGGTTCTATGGTTAAAGCACTTTCAGTTAATGCACGTAAATCTAAGCCTGCTGAACCTTCGGTTGCATAGGCCGGTAATGGAAATTCGTTGCCGATACGGCTATCTAAAATTTTTAAATCGATTTGTTTCATTTATGTTCCTATTTGTCATGTTTAAATTGCTCAATAATCTCGTGAACTAAGGCTTCCGCCAGTTTGCTTTTATCTGCAAGCGGTAGCATTTTCTCACCGTTTTGCCAAAAGAGATGGAGCGAATTTTGCTCTTGCCCGAACACTTGTCCACCGGACACATCATTGGCGCAAATTAAATCTAAATTTTTACGTTTGAGTTTATCTTTAGCGTAGTTTGCTACATCTTGCGTTTCCGCTGCAAAACCCACGGTAAACGGGCGATTTTCGGTTAAATTTGCCACATTGGCGATAATGTCCGGATTTTTAACTAATTTAAGAATCAGTTCGTCGTTATCAGTGGTTTTCTTGATTTTTTGTGTAGCGACTTCAGCCATTCGATAATCGGCAACGGCAGCACAACCGATAAAAATTGCAGATTTTTGGGCAAATTTGACCGCTTGTTGCTCCATTTCTAGCGCAGATTCCACATTGATTCGAGCGACATTTGCAGGTGTGGCAAGATTGACCGGACCGGCAATCAGATTCACTTGTGCACTACGTTTGGCAAATGCTTCAGCAATTGCAAAGCCCATTTTGCCGGAGCTGTGATTGCTGATATAACGCACCGGATCGATCGCTTCGCGGGTTGGCCCGGCTGTAATCGTCACGCTGATATTTTTCAGATCTTGCGCGTGGCTAAAGTGATCGCATACCGCTTGGAAGATCTCGCTCGGTTCGGACATTCTGCCGGCACCGACATCACCACAAGCTTGGAAGCCGCTATTTGGGCCGATCATCTGCACACCGCGATTTGCCAAAACCGCTAAATTTTCTTGCGTAACCGCTTGTTTGAACATTTGCTGATTCATTGCCGGTGCGAGTAAAATTGGGCTGGCGGTTGCTAAACAGAGGGCAGAGAGTAAATCATTTGCCATACCGGCACGTAAACGAGCGATAAAATCGGCAGACGCCGGTGCAATAACAACTAAATCCGCCCATTTTGCCAGTTCGATATGACCCATTGCCAATTCCGCTTGCGGATCTAATAAGGAATTGGAGACCGCATTTGCCGAAATCGCTTGCAGGGTAAGCGGGGCCACAAAAGCTTCTGCCGCTGGTGTTAATACAACACGAACGTCCGCATTGGCTTTTTTGAAGTGACGAATTAATTCAATCGTTTTATAAGCGGCAATGCCACCGGTAATGCCAACTAAAATGCGCTTGTTACTGAGCATAGCAATTCCTATTTTAAGAAGATATTTATTCATTTTCTGAGCATAAGCAAAGAAGATGAGTTGGATAATTCTACCTTAATAAGTACTCACTCACAATAAAGCGATTTTTGCGATCTGTGTCGAAAAAATAAAACTTTCCTTTTGATTCAAATAATTAGCTTCTTTATGCTTTTTCCCTATTTGGTCTAACTGAGTAAAAAATAATGTGCAATGCAGAATTAATGCCACGAGAAAAATTATTAGCTTATGGAGCGGAGTCATTAACTGATCAGGAATTATTGGCGATTTTTTTGCGTACCGGTATTAAGGGGATGCCGGTGATGCAATTATCTGAAACGGTACTCAAACAATTCGGTTCGTTAAGGGGGTTACTTAGTGCGGATGTAAAAGCATTTTGTCAGATGAAAGGATTGGGACAAACGCAATTTATTCAATTACAAGCTTCAAAAGAAATGACTAAGCGTTATTTGGCGCAACAAATGCAAGTGCGAGAAAACATTACGGAACCTTATTTAGCTGTGATGTGTTTTCAGACAGAACTGGAATCGGAAGAACGACGGAAGAACGAGAAGTGTTTATGGTGATGTTTCTCGATAATCAGAATCGCTTAATTAAAAAAGAAAAAATGTTTTACGGTACGATTAATCAAGCAACGGTTTACCCTAGAGAAATAATCAAAGAAGCATTAAAATGCAATGCGGCGGCAATTATTGTTGCCCATAATCATCCCTCAGGTCATTGCATGCCTTCGGAATCGGATAGAATACTCACTAAGAAGATTGAAATGGCGTGTGATTTGGTTGAAATTCGCTTTGTTGATCATATTGTCGTCGGAAAAGGTGATTATTTTTCCTTTGAAGAAGAGAAGTTTCGCCGAAATAATTCATAAATTGAGACTTGAATAACGCTATTAAAGCGAGTATAATTCATGGTCTTTAAATATGACTTTGGTCGGGCTAAGCCTGACGAGGCAATTAGATAAACTGATATAAGTCCTAATCGCCCGAACCATTTAAACATTACTTAAGTAATTGGAGAATTAAAATGTCAAGAGTTTGCCAAGTAACCGGCAAGCGTCCAGCAGTTGGTAACAACCGCTCACACGCATTAAACGCGACTCGTCGTCGTTTTTTACCTAACTTACACACTCACCGTTTCTGGGTTGAGAGTGAAAATCGTTTCGTAACTTTACGCTTAACAGCGAAAGCTATGCGTATTATCGACAAAAAAGGCATTGATGCAGTATTAGCTGAAATCCGTGCTCGTGGCGAAAAAATTTAAGGAGCTAACCAATGGCAGCTAAAGGTAATCGTGAGAAAATCAAATTAGTTTCAACTGCTGAAACTGGTCACTTTTACACAACGACTAAAAACAAACGTAATATGCCTGAAAAAATGGAAATCAAAAAATTTGATCCAGTTGTGCGTAAACACGTTGTTTATAAAGAAGCTAAAATCAAATAATTTGATTCAATGTTTCAAGAACCCAGCTTTTCAGCTGGGTTTTTTACGTCAACTTGGCAACCGTTTACATCTTTAGACATTTGACTGGGTTATCTAAGGTTAGTTAATAAAAATTACTTTATTTTTTGCCAAAAAAATGTACTATTATGCGTCCTTAAATGTAACCCACATTTAAGCCTGTTTCCAACCTGCACCGCCTTTCTTTTGTTAAATCTAGGGGCAGGGTAAAAACAAAAAAGCTGAAACGCTTTTTTAATAAGTAGCGAGTCAAATGCCCCATGGCATCTGTTTTTTCAGAAACAGAAAGCTTAGGCTTCCCGCAAGGCACCCGACTTATTTTTTTCACCTATCAATAGGAAACTCATTTCAAATGACAATTACCACTCCTGTAAAAGCAGTTCTCGCATCAAACAAACATTTCTTAGATCGCCAAGATAAAATGGAATCAAATGTTCGTAGTTATCCTCGTAAATTACCTTTTGCTTACGCAAAAGCACAAGGTTGCTGGGTGACAGACGTTGAGGGTAATGAATACCTTGACTTCTTAGCGGGCGCAGGAACACTTGCCTTAGGTCACAACCACCCAGTATTAATGCAATCAATCAAAGATGTATTGGAAAGCGGTTTACCGTTACATACGCTTGACTTAACTACTCCGTTGAAAGATGCATTCACAGAAGAATTACTTTCATTCTTCCCGAAAGATCAATACATCCTTCAATTTACCGGTCCATCAGGTGCGGATGCTAACGAAGCAGCAATCAAATTAGCAAAAACTTATACCGGTCGTGGCAATGTGATTGCATTCTCTGGTGGCTTCCACGGTATGACACACGGTGCGTTATCATTAACCGGTAACTTAGGTGCGAAAAATGCGGTGCAAAACTTAATGGCTGGCGTGCAATTTATGCCGTATCCGCATGAATATCGTTGTCCGTTCGGTATCGGTGGTGAAGCGGGTGCGAAAGCGGTTGAACGCTATTTCGAAAACTTCATCGAAGATGTTGAAAGTGGTGTGGTAAAACCGGCAGCGGTAATTTTAGAAGCGATTCAAGGTGAAGGCGGTGTAGTCCCAGCTCCGATTAGCTTCTTACAAAAAGTACGTGAAGTGACTAAAAAACACGGTATCTTAATGATCGTGGATGAAGTTCAAGCAGGTTTCTGCCGCAGTGGTAAAATATTTGCATTCGAACACGCAGGCATTGAGCCGGATATCGTAGTAATGTCAAAAGCGGTTGGTGGTTCATTACCATTAGCGGTATTAGCAATTCGTAAAGAATTCGATGCATGGCAACCAGCAGGTCACACCGGTACTTTCCGTGGTAACCAATTAGCAATGGCAACCGGTTATGCTTCATTAAAAATCATGCGTGAAGAAAATTTAGCGCAAAATGCACAAGAACGTGGTGAATACTTAACTAACGCATTGCGTGAATTAAGCAAAGAATTCTCATGTATCGGTAATGTACGTGGTCGCGGCTTAATGATGGGTATCGATATCGTTGATGAGCGTAAACCACAAGATGCAACCGGCGCTTACCCGCAAGACGGTGAATTAGCGGTAGCAATTCAAAAAGCGTGTTTCAACAATAAATTATTGTTAGAACGTGGTGGCCGTGGTGGTAACGTAGTACGTGTTCTTTGTGCAGTAAACATCAACCAAGCGGAGTGCGAAGAGTTTATCAAACGCTTCAAACAATCTGTGGCAGATGCAATCAAAGCAGTACGTGGCTAATCTAATTCTAACCCTACACGAGCCGTGTAGGGTTACTTTATCTGAGCCACTTTGTGGCTCTTTTTATATCCTAGCCCCAACGGGGCTGAGCTTAATTAACCTAGTACGGCTTGTGCTAGGTGCGAGAGAAAAAATGGCAGATATTTCAAAACACAGACAATCACTTTTCTGTAACGATCCGCAATCTATCGCTGATTACGAAAATGTGATGAATAATGTGGTACAAGCAGTAAGTGCTTGGTTAAAAAACGACAAAATGTACACTGGTGGTTCAATCAAGCAAATGCGTGCTTTGATTGACGGTTTTAATCCGTCAAAAGAAGGCGTAGGTGTACAAAAATCACTTGAGCACTTAGTGGAAATTTTCTTAAAACCAAGTCTTAAAGTACATCACCCACACTCGCTTGCGCATTTACATTGCCCGACAATGGTAACCAGTCAAATTGCAGAAGTGTTAATTAACGCAACTAACCAATCAATGGACTCTTGGGATCAAAGCCCGGCGGGTTCGATTATGGAAGAACACTTAATTGATTGGTTACGTCAAAAAGTGGGTTATGGTGCTGGTACATCAGGCGTGTTCACTTCCGGCGGTACGCAATCAAATCTAATGGGCGTATTGCTTGCTCGTGACTGGGCGATTGCGAAAAACTGGAAAAACGAAGACGGCTCGGAATGGTCAGTGCAACGTGACGGTATTCCTGCGGACGCAATGCAAAATGTGAAAGTGGTTTGTTCGGAAAATGCTCACTTCTCAGTGCAAAAAAACATGGCAATGATGGGTATGGGCTTCCAATCTGTGGTAAAAGTGCCGTGCAACGAAAACGCTCAAATGGACGTTGTGGCATTAGAAAAAACGTTGGCGGATTTAACCGCACAAGGCAAGATTATCGCTTGTGTGGTGGCAACAGCCGGTACGACTGACGCTGGTGCAATCGATCCGTTAAAAGAAATTCGTGCAATCACCAATAAATTCGGTGCGTGGTTACATGTAGATGCAGCTTGGGGCGGTGCGTTATTACTTTCTAAAGATTTCCGTCATTTCTTAGATGGTATTGAAGAAACCGACTCAATCACGTTAGATTTCCACAAACACTTCTTCCAAAGTATTTCGTGTGGTGCGTTCTTATTAAAAGATCAGGCAAACTATCGTTTTATCGACTATAAAGCGGATTACCTTAATTCAGAATATGATGAGGCGCACGGTGTACCGAACTTAGTAGCGAAATCATTACAAACCACTCGTCGTTTTGACGCATTAAAATTATGGTTCACCGTAGAAGCGTTAGGTGAAGACTTATATGCTTCAATGATTGACCACGGTGTGAAATTAACTAAAGAAGTAGAAGGCTATATTAACGCGACTGACGGCTTAGAAATGTTAGTGCCAAGCCAATTCGCTTCGGTGTTATTCCGTGTGGTACCGCAAGGCTATCCGGCAGAATTTATCGATACCTTAAACCAAAACGTAGCGGACGAGCTTTTCGCTCGTGGTGAGGCAAATATCGGTGTAACCAAAGTGGGCGACAAACAATCACTTAAGATGACTACGTTAAGCCCGATTGCAACCTTGGAAAACGTGAAAGCGTTATTAGCACAAGTATTAGCGGAAGCGGATCGTATTAAAGATTCGATTGTAAACGGTACTTACGTGCCACCGATTGATTAATTGGTAAAACTTTTGTGAAAAAAGACCGCTTGTAAGGTTGTCTTGCAAGTGGTTTTTTTTCTAGGCGATTGAGAGCGACTTCCAGCAAGAAAATCGCTTGCTTTATGTGTTTTTTCTTGACTTATTTTGAATTGTTGATTTAATGGTAGGTCGATTTTTTTCTTTTCAAATTCAGCAGTAAATTATAAGAGGCATATTATGGCAGAGAGTTTTAGCGTAACACGTCGTTACTTTGATGATAAAAATTATCCACGTGGTTTTGCTCGTCACGGTGATTACACCATTCGTGAATCTCAAACTTTAGAGCAATTCGGTCAAGCGTGTTTAGCATTAGAAACTGGCGAACGTAACCCAGTGACGGCAGAAGAAGAGCGCTTTGTTGCTGTAATGAAAGGTGATGAAATTGCTGAAAGCATTATTGAAAAATCATGGTTAAAATACCGTACTTTAACCAGCAAAACAAAACGTATCTATACGCTTTCAGGTAATGCAGGTAACGATGCCGGTGATGATTTCAGCGCTGCTGAATAATAGGTATTTCTAAGTATTTGCAATTTTAAATGTGCCACGGAATACGCTGAAAACACGCAAGTGTTGCTCAGGGTATTTTGTGGTTTCTTTTTTTATATTATTTTCTAACTTAGCCGCTATGAGCGGCTGGGTAAATTAGCAGTGATAAATTATGACGCTTCCTATTGAACAATATTCTGATCTTCTTGCAAAAAAAGCAGAAAATTTGACCGCTTTACTTGCGCCTTTTAATCCGCCCGCGCTTGAAGTGTTTGAGTCTGAAACCAGCCATTTCCGTATGCGTGCCGAATTCCGAGTATGGCATGATACTAACGAAGCCGGAGAAAATGAGCTGTATCACATTATGTTCGATCAGGAAACTAAGCAACGTTATCGAGTTGATCAATTCCCGATTGCCAATCATCTGATTAATAAAATGATGAGTAATTTGCTAGCTGAAATTAAGGGCAATGAATTACTGACTCGTAAATTATTCCAAGTGGATTATCTCAGCACGTTAAGCGGTGAAATTGCGGTTTCAATGCTTTACCACAAGAAATTGACGGAAGAGTGGCAGGTAGAAGCCGGTGCTTTAAAAACACGTTTGGAAAATCAGGGTTTCAACGTACAAATTATCGGACGAGCGACTAAACAGAAGATCGCTTTAGAGCGTGATTATGTTGAAGAAGTATTGCCGGTGGACGGTCGTAATTTAATTTATCGCCAAGTAGAAAACAGCTTTACCCAGCCAAATGCTAAAATGAATATCAAAATGTTAGAATGGGCGAGAAGCTGTACTAAAAATAGTACTGGTGATTTATTGGAACTTTACTGCGGCAATGGGAATTTCTCGATTGCATTAGCGGAGAATTTCCGCAAAGTGTTAGCCACTGAAATTTCAAAATCTTCAGTTCACTCTGCGCAATATAATATTGAGCAGAATCAGATCGATAATTTGCAAATTATTCGAATGTCGGTGGAAGAATTTACCCAAGCGATGAACGGTGTGCGTGAATTTAATCGTTTAAAAGGGATTGATTTAAAAGCGTATGATTGCAATACGATCTTTGTTGATCCGCCACGGGCAGGTTTAGATCAAGATACCTTAAATATGGTGCAGGCTTACGAGCGAATTTTATATATTTCGTGCAATCCGCATACGCTAGCAGAAAATTTAGCGCCATTAACCCAAACGCATCGTATTGAGCGTGCGGCACTTTTTGATCAGTTCCCTTATACTCATCATGTAGAAAGTGGTGTGTGGTTGATTAGGAAGTAAGCATAAATAGTCGGTTATGCTGAAAAATAAATCACTTGGTGATTTTTAACGATTTTTCGCTTGACCGATTTTTATAAAACTTATATTATTCCGCTCGTTTTCAACGGAGGAATGGTCGAGTGGTTGAAGGCACCGGTCTTGAAAACCGGCGAGGGTTTACGCCCTCCGTGAGTTCGAATCTCACTTCCTCCGCCATCAAATTCATAGCTTGTTGATTTGATAAATCAGCAAGTTTTTTCTCTCAAAGAGAATACAATTTAGAATATGTTTTCAATCCGGAGGAATGGTCGAGTGGTTGAAGGCACCGGTCTTGAAAACCGGCGAGGGTTTACGCCCTCCGTGAGTTCGAATCTCACTTCCTCCGCCATCTTTCAGGGCTGCTTATAGTGTAAATTGCAAGCGGTTTTTTTCGCTAAATTTTGCAAATTTCCAGATAAATTTAACCGCTTGTAGATAATAATCCACACGTAAAACATGCGGTTTTTTAGCTACTTTATAAGGGCCTAGGACTTCACAAGCCCCTCAAGGGGCATGTGAAAAACTGATAACCGCACAATAACTCTCTAGTTTACCCCTTAAAAGGAGCCATATGTTAAATTATTTTGAATCATATCGGCTTTTTCTTGATTTCTGATGTATTTCTTGACCACTTTGGTACTTAAACCTACCGTACTTACGTAGCAGTGTTTCGCCCAAAAGTTTCTATTTCCATATTTGTATTTTAGATTTGCATGCCTTTCAAATATCATTGGCGATGATTTACCTTTCAGATATCCTATAAAACCAGATACGGTTAATTTAGGCGGAATTTTTAAGAGCATATGAATATGATCTTTCATCGTATGCGCTTCTATAATTTTTTACATTCTTGTTGATGGCGAAAAGTAGTACGCTATACGCAGTGTTTAAACTAGTCCCAATGCACAAGCGAGAAATTAGTTTGGTATCTATATCATTTAATCCTATTCAGCGAACCCAAACACTACCAAATAATGTGGTTTCGAAAAAATAATATTTTTCTAACCGCACTTTTAATTTATTACAACTACAATGCTTTTAGGTCCTTATCTAACAAACGATACAGCAAGACTTTACCGTTTTTGAAGCGGTATTCAGCGTATTCCGCTTGACTGAAATACTCGCCTTTACCTTCGGGAAAAAAGTATTCATGTGTTGGCAAAGTAATATCCCAGTAACCTTTAATTTTCATAGGTATATACACGTCGACATCACAACCCTCGAAATTCGTAGGATGAGAATCTTCTAAGCGACATAAATGCGCCACACCATTGTTATCGGTGCTTAACAGCGCATAGTGTTTGCCATATTCAATCTCTGAGCTATTGAGCTGCAATTGTACTTCATTATTCAATTGATAATGCATCTCCATATAATCGCCTTGCATAAGCGAGCGAGGATCGCGCGGTACAAACTGCAAAATGATCGGTTTGCCACTAGCAAGTACTTCTTCATATATGCCGATTTTCTGATTAAACAATACCAGCAATGCCACAGTACCTGATGCAACTATGCTTGCTTTCCATTTCAGCATAGGGGAATCGTAGCTTTTTTTTGCTTCTACCTTGTAAACAATCACTTTTTCTCGTAATAGAGTATAACCGATAAGGAAAATTACCCCCATTACACCGAGTAATATTGATTTATAAATCAGTGGTATGGTGAGGAAATAATAAAAACGCCACAATAAAAAAAGGAGCCAGGCTAACATTGTACCAAAGAGTGTGCGATCTTTTAACGGATAAGCTAATAGCAATAAACTAAATGTCAAACTCACCATAGAATAGGTGATAAAACCAAAAGAAACGATGAGACCAAGCCCAATCACCAATGCTGTTTGCACTTTGGTCATTTGGTATCTTTTCGCCAAGCTTAGAAGTGTAAGCGGTAAAATAACCATGTACGTAAGTACCATCACTATCGTTAGCAAACTTTCCTGAATAAATAAATGATCTGTTATGGCATGAAAAAATTCGCTAAAACTTGTTTCAGATGGTACTTCAGGGGCAATTACAGAATTAAATGGGGTAAACTCAAACCAAATATAAAGCGTATTACAAATCACAAATAGTAAACATGCTCTACCGATAATATTGAGGTAAGTATTCACTTTGCTTTCTTGCTGGCTCGTTCGCCAAAAGCAAAAGACTGGCGTTATATTGATCACAAAGAAGTAAATTGCACGTACTGAAGACCAATCACCCCCAAATGTGCGAAACCAATTCAACATTTGATCGGCTTGATAGAACGTTAATGCCAAAGCGCAAATGCAAATCCAAGCTGTAGCTTTGGTTCGCCACCAAATCAATATGCTATAAATCAAGCCCACTACGAAACCAAGTAGTGCATGTTGCTGATTATCAAGTCCGTCGAGAATGTTACTCCCTACTAGAGCCAATAGAAGCCCGATCAATAAGACAACCTCTGCAAAGACATTGGATTGTTGATTATCGCCATAGCTGAAGTAAGCAGTAAAAAAAACACTCAACGACAAGAACAGCAATATTGCTCCGCTGACCCCAAAACTACTGGTCAACGCAATAGAAAGGATGATAGAAGTTACCACAAATAAAGCGATGAGACTCTTACCGATATAATTAATCCAATGTTTCACCACTTCTGGCATACCTAATTCTAATTGGGTCAGTAAAATCAATGCGCCAATATTCACAATAGGTAAAAATAAGAGTCCTCCCAGAGCAAAATGTATTACAAACCAAATGTTAAAGATGGCGACCAGTGTGATAAACCATAATAGCTTCAACAATACATCAGATTTGACGAAATAGTAATAAAAAGCGAAAAGCCCGCCAGCGACTAATATCCCAATATTGGCTACATAATCTTCAAAGCATGAAGCAATCAGCGCAATCGCAAGTAATACTGAGCTGGTATAAAGCACAATACAGTAGCGATCGTGAAAAAAGTCTAACAAATAACGAGTTAAAATCACCCAAAAGCCATTTAGTAAAACGAGATTTAAGGCGGAATAGCCCAAATCATAGGCATCGAAATAAAAATAGCTAGCTAAATTGGTGGTCACAACCAGCAGTAATGCCAAAGCTACATTAGGAAACAGCAATAACAATGGCAGTTGCGCAGCAGACCAATAGGCAAACAATTCCCACGTATCCGCTCCCGTTTGGTAAACTTGCCCAAACAGTGCAAACAATCCGCCAATAAGCACGGAGCTAAGAAAAAATAACCCTAGGCTTTTCCATTTAGTGGTATTGGAATTTTCACGGTAGGCTTGCCACAGTGCAACCGCAATGCTCACGATAAGAGCGGCTTGTGCCAGTACAAATTTTTCCATTTTAGAAAAATCTACCCAGTTTGCTGCAACCCAAGTAATTGCCCCGCTGGTGAGAAAACTTAGTGCTGACAGAAACAACATTATATTTAAGTAGTGCCGCCAGTTTGATTGAAATAACATGTTGTATTCCTTTTAGATGAGCGAATATTATTTCGCCCTTAACCTTAATATTATGGGTATATAAGCTTACCCTAACATTTCCACCACTATTTTTTTCGCACCTTTATAATCCACTTTTCCTGAGCCAAGTAATGGGATTTCAGGTACTAGCAACACTTTGCTAGGTTGCATAATTGGTGGTAAGCCGCTAGTTTGGATGCGTTCTTTAATGTCATCTACACCGAGTTCCGATTTTACGAGTAATATCACGCTTTCGCCTTTTTTGTCATCAGAAACGGTGGTAGCGGTGAATTGGGCATCTTCTCCAAATACGTGGGAGAGTGATTCTTCCACCGCTCCAAGGCTAATCATTTCACCTCCAATTTTGGCAAAACGTGAGTAACGATCAACAATAGTAATAAAACCTTTTTCATCAATATGTCCTTTATCGCCCGTTTTATAGTAACGTACGCCGTCCAGTTCGCAAATCACATCTGCCGTTTTCTCGACGTCGTTTAAGTAGCCTTTCATCACTTGTCCGCCACCAATAAGAATTAAACCGTCCTCATTTGTAGCGAGTTCTATCAGCGTATCAGGATCGACGATTTTCACCACTGTGCCAGGTAATGGTAAGCCAACTGTGCCGTCTTTTTGGAATGTGAGTTCTTTTAAGGTTTCTGGGGCTAGCATATTCGGCATATTCACTGCTGCCACTGGTGCTGTTTCGGTAGTACCATAACCTTCTTGAATATCTAAGCCAAATTTCAAGCGGAATGCTTCACGCACATCAGATTTGAGTTTTTCCGCACCTGCAATCACCATACGAACATTTTGGAACATTAACGGATGTAATTTTTTATTGCGGGTGTATAAGCGGAAGAACGTCGATGTACCAAACAAAATACTCACTGCATGACGAGCCGACATTTTACCGATGAGCACAGCGTCCGTTGGATCTGGGCAGCTGACCATTTTTATGCCTTCACACAACGGCATTAAGGTAGTTACTGTTAAGCCAAAACTATGGAAAATCGGCAATGAATTTAAAATTACGTCATCTTTCTTGAAGTTCAGCAATTCGCTCACTTGTTTGATGTTGGTGAGTAAGTTTTTGTGGCTAAGTTCAATACCTTTCGGGTCGCCTTCACTGCCGCTACTGAATAAAATTGTTGCGGTATCATCCAGTTTTGATTCAGCAAAATACATCACTTTAATCAGCCAAATTGGAGCGAAAAGTGCAATCAAAAAGGCTTGGATTTTTTGCAATGAACTAGTCGATTTTACTAAACTTTCTGCAAAAACAGCTTTATCTGCAAGTAATGCTTCAAAGTCAAACCCTTTGTCTGTGAGTTTTTTCAGGAATTTTTCTGAGCTAATTACGTGTTGAATATTGGCTTTGCTTAATGCTTTTTCCATAATTTCTTGGCTAAGTGTATAGTTTAAATTCACGGGAACTTTACCCAGCATGAACAACGCCATATTTACAATTGAGCCTACTGCTGAACTTGGCAACAATACGCCCACGTGTTTATCTATACTTAACACCGCTTTCAATTGTTTAGCGAACACTAACACCGCACTGATGAATTTAAGGTTGTTCAGTTCCATTCCTTGAGCATCCGCCACGCAATCTTTAAATAAGTTTCGTTTTGCTGTTTCCAACCAATGATGTTGCAACGGTTTTTGGCGGTTGATAAAGCGTTCCCACGCACTAAATGAGAGTTCAACTACTTTTTGTTTCATTGCCGTTGCATCAATAAATTCGCAAATCGGTTTACCGAATGCTACCAAAATTTCACGTTTACCACGTTGTTTGGTCATCTGTTTGTAGAAGCTATCTGCCCGAGAAAAACTTGAACCCCATAAGCCTCGCAAATAAAACGGTACAACTGTTATATCTTTTAAATCACGCAAAATCAGCTCAAATCCTTTTTGAAATTCATTGATTTGACCGTTGTAACTAATATGCCCTTCTGGGAATAACGCCACTACTTCGCCACGTGTCAAGCATTCACGTACTGCTTGAATTGACTCTTTGCTGGCTCCCGCGCCTATTGGGATCACACGGAAAAATTTAAATAACCATTTAAGATACCATTTGTTGTAAATCGGGCGATACATCACAAAACGGATCGCTCGAGGACTTGCCGCTTGTAAAATCATCCAGTCTATCCAGCTGATATGGTTACCTAGCATTAACACTCCGCCTGTCTGTGGTAAATTGCGTAGACCATCTACATGGAAGCGGTAGCTTGCTTTTACGATCGGTAACATCAATAAGCGGGCAAATAAATGCGGTAATTGCAAAATCGCAAAGAAACTACCCAGTAAACACACTACAGCGGTGAATAGGAACAAGCCAGTGGTGGAGATACTGAAACTCACTAGCAAAATACTGAATAATAAGAATGCTACCATTAGAACGTTCTGCATGAAGTTATTGCCGGCCATAATGCGACCGCTGTTCCTTTCAGGAGCTAAGAATTGAATGGTGGCGTTTAATGGTACGATAAATAAACCGCCAGAAAAGCCAAAACTGAATGAGCAAATCATCAACAAGGTGTTGTTATCTGCTACGGTTAAACCGAATAGTGAGACGAACAAACCTAGCGCACCTACCGGCACGATACCGTGTTCAATGTGATAGTTAGACCATTTCCCAGCAACATATGAACCAAGAATTAGGCCTAAGCCACTTACTGCTAAAATACCTTGAATGATTAAAGCGTTATCTGAGTCGAAATGCACTTTGTAATGAGTTGGAAAAGCTGCCGCAATCACTTGCGACACTCCCCAAAACAGGCTTAAGCCTACAATGCTAAGCCAAATATTTTTATCCGCATGTACAATGCGGAAATTTTCACGCAAATAGCCAAATGAAAGGTATTTTTTAGCGGAAAATTTAACCGTATTTTTGTCCACTTCTTGCGGATAGAATGGAATTTTCCAAGCAAAAAAGGCTTCCGATGTGCTTAGCACTACTAACGCCACACCAATCATCGATACGCTTTGTAGCACTGTATTTGGATCGTTAGAGGCAGAATAAAACTGTTCAAAGTAGAATGAAAATGCAAAAGAACTAAACAAAATCGCCACAATGGTGAGCGCTTGAATTATGCCGTTTGCCATACCTAATTTTTCAGCTCCTACAATAGATTTGATAATGCTGTATTTAGCAGGCGAGTAAATCGCACTTTGTGCCGCAAGTACCAACGTTAAGCCAAATGCCCAGTAAAATTGCCCAACGAAATAGCTCACACAAATCAAGATACTGATTACCACAGCAGCTAAACTGCTGTAACGAATTACGTTGGTACGTGAAAATTTCTCATTCAAAAACGCCGATGGCGAAAACAAGAAGATAAACGGCAACAAAATCATCGTGTTGATAAGTGCGGTCAAAATTGTCTGTGTTTCGCCTTCAAAACTTTTCAGTAACACATTTTGAATGGTGATTTTGTGTGCCAAGTCTACGCTAGCGTTAATAAACATAATCGCTAAATATGGTACAAAGCCTGCGATGCGTAATAGTTTCAACATTGGATTATCCTTTTTTGACTAAGTTGGAGATATTTTAAACCAGAATTGCAGAAGTGTAGGATGGGACTTTTCACTTTATATGAACTTAAAAAGTTATTACCAACTTTTTACTGTCTAACTTCATTCTTTTTGATAAGTGTTGAGAATTTGTAAGTTCAACACATAAAGTTTGAGCAGTAATAATACATCAAAAAAATGTTTCAAACATTCATTTTGATTTTCTATGGTACCTAAAATCGCCATCCTGATTTTTACTTCTTGCTCCGCTAATTTTTTGGTAGTGTGTGCATAAGTCTTTAGAAACTGATATTGATCATCGCTACAATGATAGATCACCACTAAAGTATTACGTTCTGTAAAAATATCATTATGGGGCTTAATTAAGCCCATTTCCACTAATTCGTTAAGCTTACTCTCTGTAATCCCGAATTCGTGACACAATTCCGTAGCCATAAATTTTTCATAATTAGGTCGAGCGAATAGATTAAGCTTTTATATGGATTTGCTTATATCAAAATTAGAATAGATAAACAACGTCTTAATTTGTGAAATAGTTGCGCTGAAATTATTTTGCAGATATTTAATAAATTCGAACAGTTGAATATTGTTTTTGTACTTCGTGATGATGATATGATACTTACGGTTTCATCTTGTATGTGATAGGTTTGAATCGTCATTGGATTTACTTGCCATGAATTATTCTCTTATATTTTGAATGTTGGTGTCAGCTTCATTCATTATATAGCGAGGATTTTTTATTCATCGCTTAAGCTCTTTGATTCCATGCGCATAGCGTATGGTTTTTATAGCTGTACGTTGTCTAGCTATAACAAAAAAGCACAGAACTTACATTCTGTGCTTTTGCATTTTTATAACCAGCCTTTGCGTTTAAAGTAGATATACGGTGTGGCGGCGGCGCAAATCATTAAGCCAATTGCCATCGGATAGCCGTATTTAAAATGTAATTCCGGCATAAATTCAAAGTTCATCCCGTAAGTCGAGGCAACCAGCGTTGCCGGTAGGAACATCACCGATACGACCGAGAAAAACTTCATAATTTTATTCTGTTCGATATTGATATACCCCATTGCCGCTTGCATCAAGAAGTTTACTTTTTGGAACAACGATTCGTTATGCGGTTGGAGTGATTCAATATCTCGCATAATGTCCCGAGCTTGTTCAAGCTGATTATTCGGCAAGCGAGTTTTACGCAGTAAAAAACTTAACGCACGTTGCGTATCCATCAGACATAAACGCACTTTTGAGCTGGCATCTTCCAATTCGGTCAAATCGGAAAGTGCATCGTCAAAGTTATCGCTTTCTTGCTTACCGTTTAAGATTACGCGACTTAAGGTTTCTAAATCCGCATAAATTGTTTCGATAACATCCGCAAGCTGCTCGATTTTGGTTTCGAACAAGTCGAGCAGTAATTCGTACGCATTGCTATCAATTAATTTTTCACGGCGAGAACGCATTCGATATAAACGGAACGCCGGTAAATCACGTTCACGCAGAGTAAATAAGCGTCCGTCGCGAATGGTAAATGCAACGGTAGCAATATCGGCATAATCGTCATCATCTAAACAATAGAAAAAAGAGTGAAGGTGTAAGCCGTCTTCATCTTCGAAGAAGCGAGCAGAAGCCTCTAAGTCTTCCAATTCGTGTTCTTCCGCAAGCGTTTGGTCTAAACCACGCTGTAGTACGCTACGTTCGTCATCGCTCGGATCGATTAGGTCAATCCAAATTGCATCGTTTAAATCGGTAGCGGTTTCGTCAACGCTGACAAGGCGTGCGTTATCTAATGCAAATGCACGGATCATTTTATTCTCCAATGGTTAGGAGGTAATGAACAAAAAGGAACAAAAAAGATACTAGGCGAGAGTTACCGACTTGTCGGTAACCTGAGGGTTTGGACAAGTGGGTTAGAAATCTGATAAGTATCGACTGTGACTGTCCAAAATTGTAATCCTCAAATAAAAATAGTGTGCGAATGGTACAGATTAACCGCTTTCTAGTCAAGCAAGCGGTCATTTACTTGCTTGATTTTGCAAAATTTTAAGGAAAAATGACCGCTTTTTTGCTATCGTTAGCATTCCGAAATAATCGATGAGAATTTGACAATGACTGATTTACAACACACGACAGAAACAACTGAAAACGAAACAACGCATTTTGGTTTTAAAACCGTTGCTAAAGAAGAAAAACAGCAACTAGTTGCTAATGTATTCCACAGCGTTGCCGGCAAATACGACTTAATGAATGATTTGCTTTCGTTTGGTATCCATCGTGTTTGGAAGCGTTTTACCATTGATTGCAGTGGCGTGCGTAAAGGGCAAAAAGTGTTGGATCTTGCTGGCGGAACCGGTGATTTTACTGCAAAATTTTCGCGTATTATCGGCGAAAGCGGCGAAGTAGTGTTAGCTGATATTAATAGCTCAATGTTGGAAGTCGGTCGTGAAAAATTGCGTAATTTAGGCGTAGTCGGCAATGTCAGTTATGTACAAGCTAACGCAGAATGTTTACCGTTTGCGGATAATACCTTTGATTGTGTGGTAATCAGTTTCGGTTTGCGTAATGTGACGGATAAAGACAAAGCGTTACGCTCGATGTTTCGTGTGTTGAAGCCGGGTGGTCGTTTATTAGTATTAGAATTCTCGAAACCGATTATTGATCCGATTAGCCAATTATATAATTTCTATTCTTTTAATATTTTGCCGAAAGTGGGCGAGGTGGTGGTAAATGATGCAGATAGCTATCGCTATCTTGCCGAATCGATTCGTATGCACCCGAAACAAGACGAATTAAAAGCGATGATGGAAAATGCCGGCTTTGAAAGCGTAAATTATTACAACTTAAGTGTTGGTATTGTAGCATTACATCGAGGATATAAGTTTTAATTTACTTTTTTGGTCTAGAATCCAAGGAATACGCTATGTTATCTCAACTTAAACAGCAGCTTATGTTGCCTCAGTTTGCGTTCGGTGCGATAGAAACCGCTTTTAATGCGTTGCTGCAGCGTTCGCCACACGTCTTACTGGTATTACGTAAGTTAGCGGGCAGATGCTTACATATTGAATTAACCTCTCCGGCAGTCAATTTTTATTTGATCTTTAGCGAAACTCGTGCGGAATGGCTGTCGGTTTACGAAGGCGAAGCGGATTGCCACGTACAACTTTCTTTTGAAACCTTGCCGAAACTTGGCGATAAAGCGAAATTAACCGAGCTGATTAATAACAAATCATTGGTGCTGAACGGCGATATTCAGGTGTTACAACATTTCACCGCATTGTTAGATGAATTGGAAAAAGATCCTGCTGAATTGTTGTCGCCTTTTGTCGGAGATGTGTTGGCTCAGACTTCAACCGATTTTGCTAAAAAATTATTTAATAAGCTAAAAGGGCAAATTGAGCAGAATCATCAGCATCTCGCAGAGAATTTAATGAATGAGCGTCCGGTAGTGGTACATCGCTTACAAGCGGTTAATTTTTACGATCAAGTTGCAGAGCTTGAACAGCGAATTCAATTATTAGAGAATAAGATCAATAATATGTAACAGTAAGATTTGTAAAGATGGTAGATATCTAATATTTATTTTTATATGTTATTGATAATTATTATCATTAATATGTTTGGAGGGTGTATGGCAGAACACTATGCAGTATTAAAAGATGAAATGCGTTCAAAGCATGTTACGTTAACTGAGTCAGTTTTTGGAAGACATGAAGCAGTAACTATTTTTGTTGCGCCAGAAGGAAGTAGATATTTAAAAGATGACGGAACTTATGGAGAATCTATATTTGGTCATGTTTTTATAGGCGCTGCTGGAGTTGATTACGGAGAATATGGAAATCCGATTTATAGAAAAGTCTCTTTAGGATTTAGTCCAGGAAGTGATTTCTCATCGAACCATGATAATATATCTTATAATGATCATTCCCGTTATCCTGATGCTTCTACTCTGACAATAATTGCTCCTACTAGACCAGATCTAAATCAAAATCTTTTTAGAATATATGACCATTTCCAGTCAGGAAAGGCTACTCCCGATAATTATTCTCTAATGTTTAATGACTGTATAGATTTCCTAGCTAAAATTGCTAAGGCTATTGGTATTTCTGGATTAGAGCTAGCTTTAACACCAAATCAAATTTTAAAGAATCTGAAATTTATTACTGATAAATTTTTAACTCCATTAATTATTGATTTAGATGGGGATGGTGTTGAGCTAATAGATTTTGATAATAGTGGATATTTGTATAAAACAGATTGGGTATCTCCTGATGACGGTCTACTTGTCTTGGATAAAAACGGAGATGGAATAATAACAAATGGAAATGAGTTATTTGGAGGAAATAGTAAAATAGGAAATGATCAGATTGCTCTAGATGGTTTTCATGCTTTATCTATTCTAGATTCTAATAACGATAAAATGATTGATAATTTAGATGAGAAATGGAGTGAATTAAAAATTTGGAAAGATGTAAACTCAGATCGAATTTCACAAGAAACTGAACTAATTACATTAAATGATTTAGATATAAAATCAATTAATTTAGAAATAGAAGAGTTAGATTCATTAGATAATTCAGGAAATTTGTATAAATTATATTCTAAAGTTCATTTTAATAATAAAGATGTTCATGAAATTGTGGATGTATTTTTTAGAGATAAGTCTTCTGACGAAGAAGTTAATTTTATTGAACCTATAGATGCAAAGATTCCTCCTTTAGTTAGTTACCCTGCAATGGATGTTAATTTAGACAATAGCTATATAAATGTTAGTATGGGTATTCTATGAAAAAGAGTTTCTTGGTTATTGCATCTTTTTCTTGTCTTACAGCATGTGTATCATCGCCTGTTGTTGGGTTCCGTCCTAATACATTATTGCATTATCAGTATCAGCAATTTGAAATTGAATATGATCCTACTGTTATGCAGACAACACCAGCTCCAAGGACGTTTACTCAATTAGAAATAGTGAAAGAAAAAGCTAAAGTGGATGAGAAAAATGCTTATTTAATGGCAACATTATTATTTCACCATCCGAATTGTGTATCTGCTAAAAAAAATAAAACTCAAGGTTGTCTCCCAGCATTAAATGCATACCAAAATGTTCTTAAATTCAAGCCAGATCATCCACTGGCATTATATCAAATGGGAGTAATTTATGATTTCTTTTTAGACAAAAAGGACATAAAGCAAGCGATATATTATTATCGTAAGGCGGCAGATGCTGGTAATTTTAGAGCGTGTGAGAATCTTTTTGGCATCTATTTAAATGGTAATGTGGTACCACAAAATATTGAAGAAGCAAGATATTATGCTCAGAAAGGAGCAATATTTGGTAGTAAGCAATTACGTTATTATCTTGAACACTGGAATGTTCAAATTATGCCCTATTTAAAAGCTCTTGAATCAGAAAAATGATGTGTATATAGTGAAAAGATTAGATCATAATAAATGGATTTCTATTATACTAAGGCTTCTATTCAGAAGCCTTTATATTTATGATAATGAAGAATACTCGCCGCCTTTATCAAATTATCACTACCTTTCTGCGTTACGGTATTGATGAAATCATTCCGGATATTCCGCTCACTCGCCATGCTCGTTTAGGACGTAAGGCGATCTTTTGGGTGCGAAATCAGCACAAAGCTCAGCCGTTCGGCGTGCGTTTACGTTTAGCCTTGCAAGAGCTAGGGCCGGTGTGGATTAAGCTCGGGCAAATGTTGTCTACTCGTCGTGATTTATTTGAGCCAGAATTGGCGGATCAGCTTGCGTTATTGCAGGACTCGGTTGAACCTTTTGACGGCAAATTAGCCCGTCAAATTATTGAACAGACCTTAGGCGGTAGCCTTGAAACTTGGTTTGACGAATTTGATGAACAAGCACTTGCTTCCGCTTCGATTGCTCAGGTGCATACGGCGAAATTTAATCAAAATCAACCGCTTGCCGGCAAAGATGTAGTAATTAAAGTGATTCGTCCGGATATTGAACCGGTTATAAAAGCGGATATTGCCTTAATGTATCGCTTAGCAAGTTGGATTCCTCGCCTTTCGAATGATGCGAAGCGTCTGCGTGCGAGTGAAGTGGTGCGTGAATACGAAAAAACCTTACTCGATGAGCTGGATTTGACCCGGGAAATGGCAAATGCGATTCGCTTGCGCAATAACTTTGAAAATAGCGAAATGTTGTATGTGCCGGAAATGTATCAAAGTTTTTGCCATAAAAACGTGATTGTGATGGAGCGTATTTATGGTATTCCGGTGTCGGATGTTGAAACGCTCAAAGCCAACGGTACAGATATGAAATTATTGGCGGAACGTGGTGTACAAGTGTTCTTCACTCAGGTATTCCGTGACAGTTTTTTCCACGCCGATATGCACGCCGGTAATATCTTTGTGAATCCGAATCATCCGGAAAATCCACAATATATCGGCATTGATTGTGGCATTGTCGGCACGCTGAACCAAAACGATAAACGCTATTTAGCGGAAAGTTTTGTCGCCTTTTTTAATCGAGATTACCGCCGTGTAGCGCTAATGCACGTGGAATCGGGTTGGACGCCGGCAGATACCGATATTGATGCGTTTGAACAGGCTTTCCAAGAGGTATGCGAGCCGATTTTCGCCAAACCGTTATCGGAAATTTCCTTTGGTCACGTGTTGCTGAATCTGTTTAATGTGGCTCGTGAATTTAATATGGAAGTACAGCCGCAATTGGTGTTATTGCAAAAAACTTTACTCTATATTGAAGGATTAGGTCGACAGGTTTATCCGCAGCTAGATTTGTGGCAAACCGCAAAACCGTTTTTACAAAATTGGTTGAATGAACAAGTGGGTGTGAAAGCGATTTTACGTGATTTAAAACAACGTGCGCCGCAATTTAGAGAACATTTTGCCGAATTTCCGGAAGCGGTATTCAACGCCTTACAGCAACAGAAACAGATTAATTTCCGTTTAAATGAGCTAAATAAAACCTTGCAAGCACAGGGGCAGCAAAAATCGCGTAATGTACAAAGCATTATTAGCGGTTTGATTATTATCGGTGTGTTATGGCGATTTAACAGCTTACCGTTATGGGTAAGTCTCGGTTTATTATCTGTGGCTCTGCTATCCTTGTTTTGGCAAAGAAAATAAGGCACATTTGCTTTCGTTACTTTTGTTTGGAAACGCAAACAAAAGTAACATATAATACAAACAATTTTTTCTTAAACTTAAAACAAAAAGAGGAACCTTTATGGGTGGTATCAGCATTTGGCAATTACTTATTATTGTAGCAATTATCGTTTTATTATTTGGTACAAAAAAATTACGTACTTTAGGGACGGATTTAGGTGAATCTGTGAAGGGCTTTAAAAAAGCAATGGCAGATGAGAAACCTCAAGATGCTAGTTTTGAGAAAGTAGAAGTAAAAGAAGCTGCAGCTACCGAACAAAAAGCAAAAGAAAAAGAGCAGGCATAGATTGTGTTTGATATAGGTTTTTCTGAATTAGTACTTATTTTCGTTGTGGGGCTGGTTGTACTGGGTCCACAACGTTTACCCGTTGCTATTCGTACCGTGATGGGTTGGGTTCGTACAATTCGTGGATTAGCCGCTAACGTGCAGAATGAATTAGCGCAAGAACTCAAATTACAAGAGCTGCAAGAAAGTATTAAAAAAGCAGAAGCGTTAAATTTAAGTTCGCTTTCGCCCGAATTGAGCAAAACGGTGGAAGATTTAAAACAATCTGCGCAACAAATGCGGGCTGATCTCGCTTCAGCAAAAGGTGAAATCACCAAGTTAACCGATGAGCAAGTTGCTGAAATTCAAGCGAAGATTGAGCAGGAAGAGCAGCAAATTGCAGTGTCGGAATCGCAAAAAAATCTGGAAAATCAACCGCTTGTTGAGGATGCGTCTGTAGTGAATAACGAGGAGTTATCGCCGGCTGAAATTGCAGAACAAGCTGAATTGGACGAATCACAATTTAACGCCTATTATCCGCCTGACGATGATCTGGCAACGCCAAGTTCATCAGTATCACAACAACAGGATAAACAGAATGTCAGTTGAACAATCTCAACCTCTGATTAGCCACCTTGTTGAATTAAGAAACCGCTTGCTCCGTAGCTTTATTTGTGTGCTTGTGGTTTTTTGTGCTTTAGTTTATTGGGCAAATGATATTTATACCTTGCTCGCTACGCCGTTAACGGAAAATTTACCGGCTGGGGCGACAATGATTGCAACCAATGTTGCAACGCCGTTTTTTACCCCGATTAAGTTGACCGGTGTTGTAGCGGTATTTTTATCGGTTCCCTTTATTCTTTACCAAATTTGGGCATTTGTTGCTCCTGCATTATATAAGCATGAGAAACGATTAATTTACCCGCTATTGGTTTCAAGTACATTATTATTCTATTTAGGTGTCGCATTTGCTTACTATGTTGTGTTCCCATTAGTATTCGGTTTCTTAACCAGTACCGCTCCGGAAGGGGTGCAAATGGCAACCGATATCAGTAGCTATTTAGATTTCGTACTCACCATTTTTTTAGCATTCGGTATCTGCTTTGAAGTGCCGGTTGCGATCATTTTACTTTGTTGGTCTGGGGTAACTTCAGCCGATGATCTACGTGAAAAGCGCCCTTACATTATTGTGGTGGCATTTGTGATCGGTATGCTATTAACACCACCGGATATTTTTTCTCAGACGCTTTTAGCCATTCCGATGTGTTTGCTATTTGAAGTCGGGCTGTTTTTCTCGAAATTCTATAAACCGAGAGATGAGCAAGAGGAAACTATCGCTAATTAATCTAAACCCGCTCACAAGCGGGTTATTTTTTATTAAATTTTGCAAAATTAGGAAGAAATTATGGCTCAATATCTTAACACTTCGTTTCCTACTCGCCGTATGCGCCGTTTACGTAAACACGATTTCAGTCGCCGTTTAGTGGCGGAAAATCAATTGACTGCCAGTGACTTGATCTATCCGGTATTTGTGATTGAAGGCGAAAATCAGCGTGTAAAAGTGCTGTCAATGCCGGGCGTGGAACGTTTAACCATTGATCAGTTATTAATTGAAGCGGGTGAATTAGTGAAATATGGTGTGCCGCTAATTGCATTATTCCCTGTTGTCGATGATGAGAAGAAATCACTCATGGCGGAAGAAGCTTATAATCCAGAAGGATTGGCACAACGTGCAGTGCGTGCATTAAAAGCGGCATATCCTGAATTAGGAGTGATGACCGATGTGGCGTTAGATCCGTTCACGACACACGGTCAGGACGGTATTATTGATGAAGAAGGCTATGTGCTGAATGACATCACAACCGAAGTATTAGTAAAACAGGCGCTTTCTCACGCAGAAGCTGGAGCAGATATTGTTGCACCGAGCGATATGATGGACGGCCGTATCGGTAAAATTCGTGAAGCACTTGAAGCGAAAGGCTTAATCAATACGCAAATTATGGCGTATTCGGCTAAATATGCGTCAAATTATTACGGCCCGTTCCGTGATGCGGTCGGTTCGGCAGGCAATTTAAAAGGCGGTAATAAATTTACTTATCAAGTTGATCCGGCGAATGCGAATGAAGGTTTACACGAAGTGGCAATGGATATTCAAGAAGGGGCGGATATGGTGATGGTAAAACCGGGTATGCCGTATTTGGATATGGTGTGGCGTGTAAAAGAAACCTTTGGCGTCCCGACCTTTGCTTACCAAGTGTCAGGTGAATACGCAATGCATATGGCGGCGATCCAAAACGGTTGGTTAAAAGAACGTGAATGTGTAATGGAAGGTTTGCTTTGTTTCAAACGCGCGGGAGCGGACGGTATTTTAACGTATTTCGCTAAAACGGTAGCGAAGTGGTTATACGAAGATAACCACCAATAATAACAAGCGGTTAGATTTGAGGAATTTTTTGCAAATACTTCAGTCTAACTGTTACTTTTTTAGGAGATATAAATGAACGAACAATTTTCTCTTCAACCGTCGAATGATTCATTACGTACCGTGATGTATATCACATACGGTTTATTCGGCTTAGGCATTATTTTCGGCGGTTTACCGGCAATTGCCGGTGTTATTCTTGCTTACATTAAGCGTGCAGATATGCAAGGCACGGCTTATTACGATCATATGTGTTTTTTGATTCGTACTTTCTGGGGAACGCTAGCCGGTACTATTTTAGGGATTGTCCTGTCACTAATCGGCATTGGTATCTTGGTGATTTGGGCGATTGGAATTTGGTATATTTTCCGAGTTATCTACGGTGCGGTAAAATTATTTGATAACAAATCGGTAACGCCGACCGGTTGGTTTATGTAGCGAATTGCAAAAAAGCGGTCAAATTTGACCGCTTTTTTACGATTGGCATTTGTTGTTCACATTGATTAGCTAGCGAGGCAGCTTTTGGCAGCGAGGGCAGAAATAGCTATTACGTTGCCCGATAACTTTTGCTTCAATGATTGTGCCGCAATCATTACAAGCTTCGCCTTTGCGTCCGTAAACTTGCAATACTTGTGCAAAATAACCTGGTTTACCGTCTGGTTGAATAAAATCTTTCAGTGTCGTTCCGCCTTGAATAATCGCTTTAGTTAGCACTTCTTTAATCACTTTCACTAAGCGCTCACATTGTTTTTCAGTCAGATTTTGCGTAGCAAGTTCCGGATGAATTCCTGCCATAAATAGTGATTCACAAGCGTAGATATTACCCACACCCACCACAATGTCGTTATTCATAATAAAGTTTTTGACTGCCACGGTTTTGTTACGGCTTCGTGCAAATAAATACTCAGCAGTAAAAGTTTCCGATAGCGGCTCTGGCCCTAACCGAGCAATTAATTCGTGTTGTTCGGCATTTTGAGTCCACAGCCAACAGCCGAATTTACGAGGATCGTTATAACGTAAAACTGTCCCGTCTTGCGTGATAAGGTCAACATGGTCATGTTTACCTGCAGCTTGTTGGTTTTCCTGCAAAATGCTTAGCGAGCCAGACATTCCCAAGTGAATCAAAATATCGCCTTGTGTGGTATGTAAAATTAAATATTTAGCACGGCGAGATAATGAAACGATTTTCGCCCCTTGCATTCGGTGCAACTCATCGGAAATAGCCCAACGCAATTTATTGGTTCGAATCACAATTTGTTTAATCGTTTTACCTTGTAAATAAGGTTCCACACCTCGTAAGCTGGTTTCAACTTCCGGCAATTCAGGCATATATTTTCTCCAAAGATTTGAGATAAACAAAGGGCAAGGATAACCTTGCCTAAGATAATTATTTTGCTCTTACGAAACGACTAAAGATTATACCAATCAATAATCCTCCAACTGCAAACGGTAGCCACTCCATTGAGTATGCTTTAAGCGGTAAGTTTTCGGTAAAACTTACACCAGCAATCGAGAGAATTGATACGAAGGTTACCAGAATCAATGAAGTACGTAATGCTAATAATGGAAGCTGTACAAACAGATTCAATAACAGCAAGAAAATCACTGACATTGCAATTGGGTAAAGTACCAGTAAAACTGGAATTGATTTACTGATTACCGCACTTAATCCTTGGTTTGCTAAACCAAAACCAATTAAGGTACAGATAATTGCATAGGTTTTATAAGAAATCTTTGGGAAAATTTCATTGAAGTATTCGCTTACCGAAACAATCAGACCGATCGCCGTGGTTAAACACGCTAATGAAACAATTGCACCTAACAATGTTCTACCTAAATCTCCGAAAGCTTGGGTTGCCGCAACATTCAAGATATAAGTACCTAAATCTTGTTTCTTCGCAGCTAAATCTGTCACAACTTCAGCAGAAATGGGTAATTTATTGCCAATCCAGCCGATAGATAAGTAAATTAACGCTAATAAAATTGCTGCAATTACCCCTGCCATTGCGGTTTGTTTGCTCAATGCTTTTTCGTCAGAAAAACCTTTGTTTTTAATTGCATTGATAACAATCACTGAGAAGGCAACAGAAGCTAGGGCATCCATGGTGTTATAACCGGCTAAGATGCCGTTTACCATTGGTGCTTCCATAACATTGGCGCTTGATGAATTATTCGAAAGTAAAATAATACCACTGATAACTAGTGCAAGAACCGCAATTAATAGTAAAGGCGTTAAAATCGAACCGATTCTTTCCACCATTTTTGACGGATTTAAACCAATCCAAATCGCTAAGGTGAAATATACTAAGGTAAAAATAAGCAACGAAATCGGCGTTTGTTCGCCTAAAAACGGTAAAATTGCAATTTCGTAAGCGGTTGCCGCTGTACGCGGAATCGCAAAGAAAGGCCCGATAGTTAAGTAAATCGCTACTAAGAATAATAGAGAAAACCAAGGATGAATACGTTGTAAGGCTGCTTTATAACCACCTTTATAAGACGCACTTACAATTATACCGAGTAACGGTAAACCAACGCCGGTAATGACGAATCCAATGGTTGCAATCCAGAAATCCGCACCACTTTCAAAACCTAATTTCGGCGGAAAAATTAAATTGCCCGCCCCAAAGAAAATGGCAAACAGCATAAAGCCGACCACAAATGTATTTTTAGTCATATACATACCACACTTTTAATTTTTTTATAAACAAATATTAAACACAAAAGGAAAAAACAGAAACCTGAAAAATAGCAAAACCGAACTTTACCGAAAAAGTAAAGTTCGGCTAAAAATAGACCGCCTGTAGCGGTTAGTTCATATATAAACCACCATTTACATGGATAGTTTCACCAGTGATATATTTCGCATCATCACTTGCTAAGAATGCGACCGCTTTAGCAATATCTTGTGCCGAGCCTAATTGACCTGCCGGAATTTGGCTTAAGATCGCTTGTTTTTGATCTTCGTTTAATTCGTCAGTCATATCGGTTGCGATAAAGCCTGGAGCAACAACGTTTACCGTAATGCCACGAGAAGCGACTTCTTTTGCTAATGATTTAGAAAAGCCTACTAAACCAGCTTTTGCCGCACAGTAGTTGGTTTGCCCCGGGTTACCCATTGAGCCGACAACTGAACCGATGGTAATGATTCGACCGCCTTTTTTCATCATTGGGCGTAAAACTGCTTTAGATAAGCGATAAACAGAAGTTAAGTTGGTTTGAATGATATCGAACCAATCATCTTCTTTCATACGAATCAATAAACCGTCACGTGTGATACCTGCGTTGTTTACTAAGATATCAATATCGCCGAAATCTGCTTTGATTTTCGCTAGTACTGCTTCAATAGAATTGGCATCCGTTACGTTTAAAACTAAGCCTTTACCTTTGTCACCTAAGTATGCAGAAATGCTTTCCGCACCTTTTTCCGATGTTGCAGTACCAATCACGGTTACACCTTTTGCTACCAGTTCTTCTGCGATAGCCTTACCAATACCACGAGTTGCACCCGTTACTAATGCGATTTTACCTTGCATTTTTTTCTCCTAAAATTAAACGTACCTCTCTTTAGTAAAGAGGGGTAGGGGAGATTTGTAAGATATTGAGAATTCTAAAAATCTCCCTTAATCCCTCTTTTTCAAAGAGAGGAGTTGATCATTACTCTGAAATAGCTTCCAATGAAGCTACATCATTGACTGCTTTGGCATTTAACTCTTTTACGATACGACCTGCCAAACCGGTTAATACTTTACCAGGACCAATTTCATAAAGTGTTGCGACACCTTCATTTGCCATTTTTTCTACTGTTTCAGTCCAACGAACTGGGCTGTAAAGCTGGCGAACTAATGCGTTACGAATTGCTTCAGCATCTGTCTCTACACTAACATCAACATTGTTAATAACTGGTACAACCGGTGCGTTTAACGTGATATTTTGTAATGCTTCGGCTAATTTATCTGCAGCCGGTTTCATTAACGCACAGTGAGAAGGTACGCTTACCGCTAATGGTAATGCACGTTTTGCACCTGCCGCTTTACATAATTCACCCGCTTTTTCTGCAGCCGCTTTTGTACCGGCGATAACCACTTGTCCCAGGCTGTTGAAGTTTACCGCTGAAACGATTTCGCCGATTTCCGATTGAGCTTGTTCGCAAGCATTAAGAATCGCTTCATTATCTAAACCGATAATCGCATACATTGCGCCAGTTCCCGCCGGTACCGCTTGTTGCATTGCATTGCCACGTAATTCCACTAATTTGATTGCATCTTGGAAATTTAATACGCCCGCACACACTAATGCCGAGTATTCGCCTAAGCTGTGACCCGCCATCACAGAAGGTTTTAATTCAGGGTATTTTTGTTGCCACACACGATAGATTGCAACCGATGATGCTAAAAGTGCCGGTTGTGTGCGTTGCGTTTGACCTAAATCTTCCGCCATACCGTTTTGGACTAAATCCCAAAGATCATAGCCTAACACTTCGCTCGCTTCGGCGAATGTTTGTTCAACAATTGGGAATGCAGTTGCAAGATCCGCTAACATTCCGACCGCTTGTGAGCCTTGACCTGGAAATACCATTGCAAAATTTGACATATTTTTTCCTCTTATTTGTAAATTTGGTATTTAGGACGCACTTTGTGCATCCGTTATAAATAGTGTTAATCCGGCGAATAATAGAGCTTACCGATTTCAATACGTTGACGACCTGTTTCTAAACGCCATTTATTCGAATCACGTAAAGAATAAACACAACCGCAATATTCTTGCTGGTAGAAACGTTCACGTTTACTGATTTCGATCATACGTTGCGAGCCGCCGTTTTTACGCCAGTTGTAATCCCAATAAACCACATCTTCAAATTTCGCCGCCGCACGATGTCCACAATTGTTGATTTGATTCATATCTTTCCAACGAGAAATACCCAAACAGCTGGTATAAACCGGGAAGCCGTTATTGTGTGCGTATTCCGCCGCTTTTTCGAAACGCATATCAAAGCACATCGTACAACGAGTACCACGCTCTGGTTCCCATTCCATGCCTTCCGCTTTTTTAAACCACTCACGACGGTCATTTTCGTAATCATCATCGAAATCAATGAACGGAATACCCCATTTCTCGGCAAAGCGAATGTTTTCTTCTTTACGAATCAGGTATTCTTTCATCGGGTGAATGTTCGGATTATAGAAGTAAATGGTAAATTCAATACCCGATGCATGGATTGCCTCCATCACTTCGCCGGAACAAGGTGCGCAGCAAGAATGCAACAATAATTTGTTGTGCCCATTAGGTAATTCTAGTTTTGGACGAACGAAAGGCGCATTAGGATCTTTTTTCTGATTTTTTGCTCGGCGACGAGCTCGCACACTTTCAATATGTTCTTTAGGTTGTTGGTTTTGTTCTGTCATAAAAATTGTAAAAAATTCTCAAAATTTGACCGCTTATTAATATGAACGATCGACCGATAGATAAGCAAGAGAAATCAATGCTTGTTTGTATTCACTTTCCGCTAAAACTGTAAGCGCATCAACCGCTTTCTGTACTTCTTGTTTAGCACGGCTCATTGCATATTCAAGTGATTGATGTTCCGCCATAATTTCTAATATGGCTGGAATTTGTTCACGCTTCCCACCGTTTTTAATTGCCGAACGAATTATATCCACTTGCGTTTGATTACCTTTCGTTTGTGCTGCATGCATTGCGTGTAGCAATGGTAAAGTCGGTTTGCCTTCAACGAAATCATCACCCACATTTTTACCGAAGCTTTCCGCTTTTGCCGAGTAGTCTAAAATATCATCAATTAATTGGAAGGCAGTACCGAGGTAGCACCCGTAATCTTTCAACGCTGTTTCAACCGATTTTTCTACCCCTGCTACAATCGCAACACATTGTGTCGCTGCTTCAAATAAGCGTGCGGTTTTATTGTAGATAACACGCATATAATTAGCTTCGGTTGTGTTCGGGTCATTCACATTCATTAATTGTTGTACCTCGCCTTCGGCAAGCGCATTGGTTGCGGCAGACATGACTTTTAACACCTCAAGCGAGTCAACACTGGTCATCATTTGGAATGAACGCGTATAAATGAAGTCTCCGACTAATACGCTTGCCGCATTACCGAATGTGGCATTTGCGGTTGCACGGCCACGACGCATAGCAGACTCGTCCACTACATCATCGTGTAATAAGGTTGCGGTATGGACAAATTCGATAAATGCGGCACAGGTCACGTGTTTGTTACCGGTATAGCCTAACGCATTAGCGGCGAGCACCGCAATTAACGGACGAATACGTTTACCACCACCGGCAATAATATAGTGGCCTAATTGGTTGATTAAAACGACTCCGGAGTTAAGCTGAGCGAGAATCTCCGCATCTACCGCTTGCATATCTTGTTTGGCAAGCGCCTGAATTTGCTCGAGTGTTAATAGCGTTGTCATTGTGTTCTCATATTAAATGTAAAAATTGGCGGTGATTCTACCTTAAATCTGACAAGCTTCAAAAAAGAATCGAAAAAAGCGGTCAAATTCAGCAATTTTTTTGCAAAACAACTAAAAATTATGTCATGTTATGAGACATTATTCTTTTTTCTATTCAAGTAAGTGAAGGTGTTGTTTAATTTATTATTTACTTATAGTAAATAGTTTATCAACTTTAATCTATCTAAACATGAGGAAGATTATTTTGTAGAATGATATTCTAAAATTTCATTCATCTTTAGAATCTAGGACGTTAAAATTATTATGGCAAAACAAATCGCAGTTTTAGTTGGTAGTGGCAGTAAAACATCGATCAGTCAGTTAGTTGCGAATCATTTAAAAAATGTAGCACCTGCAAGTATTCAATTAAATTTCGTGAATATTGCGGATCTTCCTTTATATGATCGTGATTTAGATGAGAGCAGCCCAGAAGCATACACTCGTTTACGTAATGCAATTGAGCAAGCTGATGGTGTATTACTGATTACACCAGAACATAACGGCGGTATGTCAGCAATGATTAAAAATGCAATTGATGTAGGTTCACGTCCAATGGGACAAAGCAAATGGCTTGGTAAACCTGCCGGTATCGTTTCTGTTGCAGCAGGAATGTCTGGTGGTGTGCGAGCAGCGGATCAATTACGTGTAGTAGCTTCCGGTGCATTTATTAATATGCCGGTTGCGCCGTTTGCAGCGAACGTTGGTGGAATTTTCAACGGTGTATTTAACGAAGATGGTGAGCTTGTTTCTGAAGCTGTAGCAGGGATGTTAAAAGGCTTTATTGACGGCTATGCTGATTTTGTCGCTAAATTCTAATCAATTCATATAAGACTTCTATATTACAACTTTAATCAAGCGGCTTAATTTTTGCAAAATTTTGCGGAAATTTAACCGCTTTTTTGTTGTTTATATTGTTTTGATTGTTTCAAAATTGGAAATAGTCTATCAACAAAAAGGTTATTTATCTTCTATTGTTCAATAGATAAAATGTGTATCTCTATTGTTCAGTCTTATTATTTAAAGGAAAGCAAAAAATGAACTCAAACTTAGAAAAATTTACTCCATACGCATTAGCATTATTACGCATTGTTGCAGCCTATATGTTCTTACTACACGGTACGGCGAAATTCTTTGAATTTCCGGTATCGATGACAGGTGGTAATGGTGCAGTACCATTAATGTCAATGTACGGTATTGGCGGTATTTTAGAAATTGGTGGTGGTATTTTATTACTTTTAGGCTTATTCACTCGTCCAGTTGCCTTTTTACTTTCAGGTATGATGGCATATGCATATTTCTTTATGCACGCAAGTGCAGAGAATATTGCCCTTCCGTTAGTGAACCAAGGTGAATTAGCGCTGTTATATTCAGTGGTATTCTTCTTATTAGTGTTTGTTGGTGCAGGCGCATTTGCATTAGATAATAAACGTTGAAACCTCAACAAATAAGGCTTTTAGCCTATAAAAAAGTGAAGTGGTCATTTTTTGCAAAAAAGTTGCAGAATTTGGCCGCTTTTTTGTTATGATGGCGTTATCTAAAAATCAAGATGGTAAAAGCTACGATTTTTTCGAGAATTTCACAGAGTTAAACGAAAAAATGTGTAGTTTTTTGGGTTAATAATAGACAAAAATGTTGCTTGTTGCTTTCTTTAATGCCGAAAATAGGGTGTAAGGGAAAATAACGCAGAAATTTTTCAATTTTTCTGAAAATCGTTCTTGCTCTTTGCATAGTTTTTGCGTAGAATTGACCACCTATTTTATATGAATTTAAGAGTGCCTAAGCAGAAGCGATTGGCACAAATTAGCGGAGTAAATATGTACGCAGTTTTCCAAAGTGGCGGCAAACAACACAGAGTAAGCGAAGGTCAAGTAGTTCGTTTAGAGAAACTTGAAATTGCAACTGGTGAGAAAGTTGAATTTGACTCAGTGTTAATGGTCGTTAACGGTGAAGATGTTAAGATTGGTGCACCGGTAGTTGCTGGCGCAAAAGTAGTGGCTGAAGTTGTAGCACAAGGTCGTGGCGATAAAGTTAAAATCGTTAAGTTCCGTCGTCGTAAACACAGCCGTAAACAACAAGGTCATCGTCAGTGGTTCACAGAAGTGAAAATCACTGGGATTCAAGCATAATTTCAGAGGAGATCAAGTAGATGGCAACTAAAAAAGCTGGTGGTTCAACTCGTAACGGTCGTGATTCTGAAGCTAAACGCCTTGGTGTTAAACGTTTTGGTGGCGAATCTGTATTAGCAGGTAGCATCATCGTTCGTCAGCGTGGTACTAAATTCCACGCTGGTAGCAACGTTGGTATGGGTAAAGACCACACTTTATTCGCAACTGCTGATGGTAAAGTTAAATTTGAAGTGAAAGGCGAGAAAAATCGTAAATACGTAAGCATCGTCGCTGAGTAATTCATT
Organism: Actinobacillus capsulatus DSM 19761; assembly: GCF_000374285.1. Taxonomy (GTDB): domain Bacteria; phylum Pseudomonadota; class Gammaproteobacteria; order Enterobacterales; family Pasteurellaceae; genus Actinobacillus; species Actinobacillus capsulatus. The sequence continues at coordinate 196,985 of NZ_KB893930.1, forward strand.
TCAATAAAGAACTGAAATAAAACCCCACTTTTGTGGGGTTTTTCTTACTTTTTTCCAATCTCATTAAAAAATCCGTGAAACAACAACCCTTACTTGGCTTCTTATTTTCTTTGACAGCCATTCTGATGTGGGGAATGCTGCCTCTTGCGATTAAACAAGTACTAAAATCGCTTGATTCTCAAATGATTGTTTGGTTTAGATTTTTAGTCGCAACACTCGGTGTTTTCGCCATACTCGCTTTTGCAAAAAAATTACCTAATTTGACCGCTTTCTTTCGCCGATATCACAGGCTGTGGTTAATTGGGGTCATTGGATTGTCTTGCAACTTCTTCCTATTTAATCTCGCCTTAAATTATATTCCGGCTGCAACCAGCCAAGTCCTTAGTCCGCTTTCTTCTTTTGTGATGATTGCATTGGGTGTTGTATTGTTTAAAGAAACAATCGGTATCCATCAAAAAATTGGTTTTGTGTTAGTGGTTAGCGGTTTGGTGATGTTTTTTAATAACCGCTTCGCCGACTTAATTGCAATGAATAGTTATGCATACGGTGTATTACTTGGTATTTGTGCAAGTTTGATTTGGATTGGCTATAGTTTGTCGCAAAAAATAATGTTAGCGCATTTTAGCTCGCAACAAATTCTGTTACTGATTTATTTTGGTTGTACCTTAGTCTTTACGCCTTTTGCACATATGGAAGAATTAGCTAAATTAGATTTAGCTGCTTGGGGCTGGTTAGGATTCTGTGGCATTAACACCGTTATTGCTTATGGCTGTTATGCCGAAGCATTAAATCGCTGGGAAGTATCTAAAGTGAGCTTAATGATGACGCAAATTCCGATCCTGACTATTATGCTTACTGCATTAAGCCATACAATTTCACCAGAGCTATTTGAGGCGCCAGATTTGAATGGATTAAGTTATATTGGGGCGATTACGGTAGTTTCCGGTGCTATGCTTTCTGCTGTTGACCATAAATTATTTTATCGTAATCAACTACGCAAAAAATAATAGGAACAAGTATGTAGCAAAGACCTTTACTCGGATTTTCACTTGCATTGCTCGCAACGGCAACATGGGGATCGTTACCGATGATGGCACAGCAAGTTTTAAAATATGTTGATGCACAAACATTGGTATGGAGTCGCTTCGTGGTTGCAGCGGCTGTGATTACTTTTATTTTGTTTGTTACCCGTCGTTTACCTAAAGTAGTAAAACTGAATTTAAAAGATTGGGGCTGGGTATGTTTAGGTGTTATTGGCTTGTCCATTAATTTTGTGTTATTTGCTGATGCTTTGAATTATATATCGCCGACAACTAACCAAGTTTTATGGCAATTAGCCCCCTTTACGATGATTTTATGCGGTGTTTTATTTTTCAAAGAGAAGCTCAAGTTTTTCCAGAAAATCGGGTTTGTGTTGTTAGTGGTTGGTTTGGTTGCATTTTTTAATGATCATTTTGACGAGATTTTGCAATTTGATAGCTATGCTTGGGGGATTTGGCTGGGCTGTGGGGCGAGTTATATGGTATTGCGCAAAAATTATTATTAAATAAGCTTACTTCGCAACAAGTATTGACGATTATTTATATCGGCTGCAGTTTACTGCTTGCGCCGCTTGCTACCCCGAATCAATTAACACGATTAAGCGGCTTCCCGTTGATGTCTTTTATTTATTGTTGTTGTAATACGTTAATCGGTTATGGCGCTTATGGTGAGGCATTAAATCATTGGGATACTTCTAAGGTGAGTGTCGTGACCACGATGATTCCGGTTTTTACCATGCTTTTTGCTTTTATCGGTCATTACTTTTTCCCAGACACATTTGATAACCCTGATATGAACTTGATAAGTTATATCGGTGCCTTAATTGTGGTAATTGGTGCGATGTTACGGCGGTAGGAGATAAGTTATTGGTAAAAAAATCGCTAAAATAGACTGCTTGTATCAGCACCTAGCGAGCAGGTTAGTAATGAAAAAAGTGATGAACAGTTAAATGCTCATCACTTTTTTCTTATTGTGCGGGGACTACAGCTCAATATATTCGATATCTAAGCGAAGTAGTGTTTGGGATAACTCTTCGGTCATACGTCTATGGCTGAGGATCGCCTGTTTTTCTGCCATCACAATACGAGTAACCGGTTTATCTAGTAAGCCATTTAAACGACGATAGTTTAACGCACTTTGTAAAGGCAAGAAGCTAGGATTAAATGCAGCATTTTCAGCATAACGACCGGTAATGACCTGTTCATCAACTTGTAACGCAATACCACTCATCGCTTGGCTGTATGGCGCATAAGATTGTTGTGCTGCGACAATCGCAGCTTGAGAGAGGGGATCGCCTGTAAGCTCAAAAGTATGATGCTGAGCATCAAACAACACTTGCTTAATATTTAGATCTTTTGGCCCGAACGAATCCGGTAGATAGATTTGCAATAAATTATTTTGGCTGTGAGGTAAATGAATTTTTAACGTTTTAGCCGAATTTAATTCATTCATAAATTGACGGCAGTGACCACAAGGTGTGTAGTTTACCACCATATCGTGAATAGATTTTTCACCTGCCAGCCACGCATGAGAAACTGCACTTTGCTCGGCGTGTATGGTCTGTTGCATTGAAGTTGATGAAAACTCTTGATTTGCACCAAAGTAAAAATTACCTGATTCACCAATAGCAATCGCTCCGACATAAAATTTAGATACGGGAACGAGCGCATAACAAGCGGCAAGCGATAAGCAATATAATGCTAATTGGACGGTAGAAAGCTCAAATTGTTGGCACCATTGTTGGATTTGAGTACTGGAAAAACTTGCTTGGTATTGTTGAGCTTTTAATTGATCTGCAATTGCGGTTGTGATCGGATTGTTTTGTTCCAAGACAGCTTTTTCAAGCCGTGTTTGGAGTGCAAATAAAGTAGTCATCTTATTCTCCTTTGTTTGACGGAGAATTATTATACCTGTAAATAAGCACGCCGGCTGTGATCAAGATCGCACTAATGACATGAAATGAAGAGATTGCTTCATTTAACAGCAAAATGCTGAATAATGCGGCGAATAAAGGGGGTAGTCATTACGGCAACCCTTGCGGAACTCCAAAATGCGTAGGAAAGTATCGATGGACCCACTACCAAATAAACAACGCCTAACCATTGATAAGCGGTCAAATTTTGTAGGTTTTTGCAGATGTTTACCAAAACTCATAGAGAAAGAAAGGTGTTAAGGTAAGTATAGCTAAACCGACTAGTGCGGTCAGGAACGCAGTATTGTTAATGCCACTTGGGCGCAAGTGGATAATACAGCAATAAATTGTCCAACTGACCGTAGAAGTGATAGTACATAAGTCTCCTCGATTAATTTCTAAGTGTGTTAGGCGAGTCAAATCTCCTTGACTAAGTAGCCAAGTAACACCTATTAAACTTAATAGCGCTCCGCTAAAAATGACCGGTTTAATTCTCTCTTTAAAAAGAATAAATTTAAGAACAAAACTAGCACAGGCACAATGGCGAGATAGAGGCTTGCATTTAATGCAGAGGTTGATTTTAAGCCTTGGCATAAGGTTGCCGGAAATAACAACACCTAACATTCCTAAATTCCACATCAGTATTTTTGAAGTTTTAAGTACAGGAAGTGCAGTTAATGTCGGGCGGTAAAATAAGCAAACCAAGATAATTAAAGCAGGAAACCAGCGAAGATAAGTCAGAGTAAGTTCTATTACATTACTAAGTAGTTTTCCTAATACAAAATTCTCGCCCCAGAAAGCGGTTGCAAGAATTAAACTTGCATAGTCTATATGAATGTTAACTTGAATTACGACCTCGTTCTACGATTACACCTACGCTACTTGCTTGTGCAACCGCTTTAGGTTTATGTAGTTCAATTCTTAGTGCTTGAATGCCATAGGTTTGCTGTAAGAGATCGGCAACTTGATGCGCAACCGTTTCGACTAATTTAAAAGGTTTGGATTCAACAAACTGTAATACCTTTTCCGAAACTTCCGCATAATTTAAACAATATTGCACGTCATCCGTTGCGGCCGCTAATTTAAAGTCCCATTCCATTTCAATATTAAATATTAAACGTTGTTTAATGGTATGTTCCCAATCATATGCGCCGATTGAGGCGAAAGCGGTCAGCTCGTGAATAAAAACTTTATCTGCCATTTGAGTTTTCCTTATTTGTTTATGGTAACATTTGTGAAAATATAGCATACAAGCGAAATAGCCCCTAGAAATTAAAGGAAAAATTATGAGTATCTCCGCTTATTTATTAATTTTAGCAGCCTATATATTCGGTTCTATTTCTAGCGCCATTATTTTTTGTCGTTTAGCTGGGTTGTCAGATCCTCGTGAATGTGGTTCTCATAATCCCGGCGCGACGAATGTATTACGTATCGGTGGAAGAATTTCGGCATTAGGGGTTTTACTGTTTGATATTTTAAAAGGTGGTTTACCGGTGCTATGTGCTTTTCGTCTGGGATTTGAACCTTCAGAAATCGGCTTTGTAGCTTTAGCAGCCTGTTTAGGGCATATCTTCCCCATATTTTTTCAGTTTCGCGGAGGAAAAGGTGTAGCAACCGCATTTGGAGCGCTATTACCGATTAGTGCGTTGGTTGCTGGTGCGGCTTTATGTAGCTGGTTAATCGTGTTTTTACTGTTTGGTTTTTCTTCATTAAGTGCAGTGGTTACGGCATTAGTTGTACCATTTTATATCTGGTGGTTTAGACCGGAATTTACATTCCCTGTTGCATTAGTCTGTTGTTTGTTAGTCTATCGTCATCACGACAACATTCAACGTCTATGGCGCGGTCAAGAAGAAAGAATATGGGATAGGTTAAAGTAGGTAAGTAATAGTCGTATCACAAGCGGTCAGATTTTCTCTATTTTTAGTAAATACTTTGCTAGCGAAAGAATCTGACCGTTTTTTTATTGCATGCTCCCACAAATAAAAAAGCTTAACTCTGTCGAATTAAGCTTTTATTAGAAGTATTGTATGTATGTAATGTTACTTTAAAAACACTTGAATCAACCTCCGCCTCCTGCATCAATTAACTCAAGCTTCGAACACTTATGAACGCGTGTTCATCTTTTTAAAGTTCGGTTATTATATCCCAAAAAAAGAATTTGAAAATACTCTTATAACAAATATGTCCTTTCTTTTTAGTAAATAATAAGAATATAATCACATTTATTATAAATTTTAATCTAATTACATATATTGGAACAAATAATACTAATGTAATGCTTTCTCAATCTTCTCAAAAAGATCTCGAGCAAGGTTGTCTAAGCCTCTTAATCGCTCTAAACCACGTCTCATCAAGGTTTGGCGTTGATTGTCATAACGTGATAATTTAATCAAAGGCTCAATTAAACGAGCCGCAACTTGCGGGTTGATTTCATTTAATTTGATTAAAATATCGACGAGGAAACGGTAGCCGGAACCATCAATGGCATGGAATGCTTTCGGAGTCTGATTACAAAACGCTCCGACTAAAGAACGTAGTCTATTCGGGTTATTAAAGTTAAAACTGCGGTGATTTAATAAGCCTTGCACGATTTCAAGCACGTTGTCATCAGGACGAGTTGCTTGGAGCATAAACCATTTATCCATCACTAAGCCATCATGGTGCCATTTCTCTTCAAAATCCGCTAACAACTGATCTCTGCACGGCAATTGTGCCTTCGTTGCAGCGGAAAGCGCTGCGAGCATATCGGTCATATTATCTGCTTGTTTATAGTGACTATAAGTCAGCGAATTGCCGAGATCCGTAAAGGCTAAGTAAGATAAACATACGTTACGTAATGCACGTTTAGACATATCTTCCGCCACTACTTGGTAGGCTCCGCATTTATGGCGAATATAAACCTCATGTAAGCGATCACGTAATGTTTCTGCAATCGCTTTCAGCATAAATTCTCGAACGATAGCGATACCGTTCGGATCAATCACCTTGAATAATTCGGCAAACTCGGTTTCTTTCGGTAGCGTTAGCATTAATGCAGTTAATTCAGTATCTTTATCTGCATTATCAAGCACATAGATAAGCGCTTCGGTTAACTTCGCAGAAAAGGTTAAGGCTTCACCGGATTGATGGTGAGACAAATTCGTACGAAGCTCGTTATTGAATAAGGTTTGTGCCGCATCCCAACGTACAAAATCATTTTGTGCGAATTTAAGTAATGTAATTAATTGTTCATTGGTATAGTTATAATCTAAACGTACCGGCGCAGAGAAATCACACAACAATGCAGGCACCGGTTTATGCATCACATTATGGAATTCAAATGTTTGATGCTCTTGCAATACATTTAAGACGTTATGTTGTTCTGTACCTTCAAATTGAAGTGCAATAGGTTCTCCGCTTTGTTCACTGTACAACTCAATTTTTAACGGAATATGTAAGTTGACTTTTTCCAATTGATCCGCTGTTGCCGGTGTATGTTGTGAAACGTGTAAACGGTAGATATGGTGCATTTCGTCATATTCATCACTCACGCTCAGTTCAGGCGTACCGGATTGGCTATACCAACGGCGGAACTGAGTTAAATCGATGCTTGAAGCACGTTCCATTGCTGAAACAAAATCTTCACATGTTGCAGCGGAGCCGTCATTTTCTGCAACATACAGCTGCATCCCTTTTTGGAATTTTTCTTCGCCTAATAATGTATGAATCATGCGAATAACTTCTGCCCCTTTTTCATATATGGTAACGGTATAGAAGTTATTCATCTCAATTACTTTTTCCGGGCGAATCGGGTGTGCCATCGGGCTGGCATCTTCGGCAAATTGCACTGCTCGTAATAAGCGTACGTCTTCAATACGTTTTGTTGGGCGAGACCATAAATCCGAAGTAAATTCTTGATCACGGAATACGGTTAACCCCTCTTTAAGGCTTAATTGGAACCAATCTCGGCACGTAATGCGATTACCGGTCCAGTTATGGAAATATTCGTGTGCAATCACGCTTTCAATATCTAAATAATCGGTATCAGTTGCTGTTTCCGGTTTTGCCAACACGAATTTAGAATTGAAAACATTTAAGCCTTTGTTTTCCATTGCGCCCATATTGAAGAAATCAACCGCTACAATCATATAGATATCTAAATCGTATTCTAAACCGAAGCGATCCTCGTCCCATTTCATTGAGCGTTTTAGACTTTCCATCGCCCAACTGGCACGATCTAAATTGCCACGATCAACATAGATCTCTAATGAAACTTCTCGACCACTTTTTGTGATGAATTTATCTTGTAACAGATCAAAATCACCGGCAACCAATGCAAATAAATAGCTTGGTTTAAAGAATGGATCTTCCCATTCCACCCAATGACGACCGTCTTCTAAATCGCCTTGTGCAATACGGTTACCATTCGAAAGCAAGAACGGGTATTTCGCTTTAGAAGCAGTAATTTTTGTACGATATTTTGCAAGTACGTCCGGACGATCCAACATATAAGTAATTTGGCGGAAGCCCTCTGCTTCACATTGGGTACAGATGCCGTCACCGGATTGGTATAGGCCTTGTAGAGAAGTGTTTTGCGCCGGATTTAAACCGGTTTCAATTTGTAACTCGAATTTATCTTCAGTGATATGACTAACATCAATAGTTAGAGATTCATCATCTTTTTCGAAATTAGAGTAAGAAGCGCCATTCAGCTTGAGGGAAAGGAAATCAAAACTATGTCCATCTAAACGCAGATGAGTGGCTCCCACTGTTTTACGCTCTACTGCAAATGTAGAGGTTACAAAGGTCCTGTCCGGATCAAGTTGAAAATCAAGAAAAATGTCTGTAATCGTAAAATCTGATACTCGATAGTCTTTTCTATATTTTGCTTTAGGTTGCATGATGTTTTCCTTAATTTATTTGGTGGGAAGTACTCACCGAAGAGATGCCAATACATTCTACTAAAAGCTTGCAAATTTTCCAAAGAATCTCACCGCTTATCTTTAATCAATTTACGTATTTCTTTGCTTCTAAAGAAAAGAAAGATAGATTTTACTGAACGGTTAAAGTGAAATAGAGTATAAGTAGTTATGAGAAATTAGTGTTTTTCGCAATTTATATATTGGTATATATTGTTGTTAACTACTTTATTAGTTTAAATTTATTTAATCGGGAGTGAACTATGAGTGACAATATGAACATTATCAAAGCCGGATATGCCGAAACGTTTAACGGAACGTCTAACAATGATTATCTTTCTGGGCTATATTAATTATGTTTTTACTAAAGTGGGGGAATAGAGGCAATAAAAGACCGAGGGGTTATAAAAAATATTTCTTTTCTTGACGCAATTTCTCACCAAACTCGTTATTACTTCTCTAATAATATCCTTACCATTTTTAGAAATGGTTTTTGATGATAAGGTTATTACAAATATCAGCGCTTATTTTATAGGTAATAAAGGCATTATGGATATCGGCGGATCTTTTTATATTTATGGCACAACATTAGATGATAAGTTGCATTCAGATAACGGGTATGCGAGTATTTTTGTCAAAGCAGGGCATGATATTGTCGTTAGCGATAGTGGGGCTGATATGCTATATGCCGGAGCGGACAATGATAAGATTTACTTAGAGGAAGGAAATGACGAAATTTATGGTCGTTCAGCGCATGATAATTTATTTGGCGGTGGGGGTAATGATATTTTAAATGATTTGTTCGGCAATGACGTTATCGCTGATTTCGGAAATGTTACAGATGAAGATATATTGCACTTTAAAGATTTAAAACGTGATGAGGTTGGTTTTAGTTTAAACGGCACAAATTTATTGATTCCGGATATGACGAGAGACGGTAATTATGTTGAGATTATTGACTGTGTAACAAATCAAAGAAATTATATTGAGCAGTTTGATTTTCGTTATCATCAAGTAATGATTTTTGTTGATTACAAAAATTCATTTGATTATCAAATTAATATTAATTTGGTTTGAATTGTAATATTTAAAGTGAATTGTTTAATTAGCTATTTCAAATTTTATTCATATTGAATTTGATTTAAATTATTTTATTTGCTTTGTAAATTTATTTTTATATAAATTTACCGTAAGTAAAAAATATATTATAAAGTCTATTGTATAATTTTGTTGCAAATTTAATTAAATTTGCATTAGTTAATTTATACTAGGAGAAATTTATATGTATGTAGCAAGAATCACACATAGTATTAGTGTTCGCGGATTTATTAATTCTTTTTTCCAATTTTATGGAAGATTTATTTTTAAACCGTCTTTTGGTCAACAGCCTACGCTTGAACAAAAACCAATAGATGTTCAAAAACCAGATTTCGGTCAAAAAACAATTCAATTTAATGATCCTGATTTTTGTCAAAAACCAATTAACCCACAACATCCATTTGAACCGCAACAACCAATTCCGCAACAACCAATTCCGCAAGAGCCAGTTCCACAAGAGCCAGTTCCACAAG
>NZ_KB893930.1:206549-303389 GCF_000374285.1 Actinobacillus capsulatus DSM 19761
CAAGAGCCAGTTCCACAAGAGCCAGTTCCACAAGGGCCAGTTCCACAAGGGTCAACCTGTGGTTGTCCGGAAGATGATGCTCCAACACCACCTTGGGAAGCTGATAACAAAATTTTTGGTGACGAATGTGACAACGTACTTTGTGGTACAGAAGATAAAGATATGCTCGATGGTGGTGCGGGTAACGATATTTTATATGGTTTCGGCGGTCACGATAACTTATTCGGTGGGGAAGGTAATGATATCTTAGTTGGCGGTCTTGGTGCTGGTGACTATCTTTCTGGTGGTGTAGGTAGTGATACTTATATCTTCAGTGGGAATTTCGGCCACGATGTGGTTGCAGACAAAGGTGCGAAAAGTGATTTTGATTTGATCAGATTCACTGATCTAAATTCAGATGAAGTAACCTTCAGCCTTAAAGGTAGCAACTTATTTATTACTGATACTACAAATGAAGGTAACTATATCGAAGTGGTTAACTACCTCAATGATGGTGCGAATTCAATTGAACAATTTGATTTCAAAGACGGTAGCGCAACAGTTGATGTAGTTTATAACGCTAATGGTTCTTGTGATATTTGTGTTTCATACACTCCATTACAACAAGAGCAAGTAAGCTTCTACGCTTAATTTAATATACTATCACTAATAAAGGGGGCTATTGCAGCCCCCTTTTATTAATCGGTTTTGTAAAAGTAAACCTTTGGGCTACAATATTTGCAAATTTTTCAACAAAATCGACCGCTTATGTCATTCATTCAGTTTAATCTGCCTTTAATTGCTCAGCAAGAAGGGGGCAAATTTCAAGATCATCAAACACTTGGTAATCTAATCGGGCATTCAGATACCTTAGCTATTGCTGAAGCAGCCACACAATTTAATGGTTTAAGCGTGGTGGTAACACTGGATACCCGTACCGCATTACGCCTTGAAAAAGCCTTAAAGCAATTCAGTAAATTACCAGTTTCGGTCTTTCCCGATGGGGAAACTTTGCCTTATGATAATTTTTCACCGCATCAGGATATTATTTCCGCCCGTCTTTCGGCGCTGTTTCATTTGCAACAAGGTAATAAACAGATTTTCTTATTGCCGATCAACACGCTGTTACAGAAAGTTTGTCCGCCGAATTATCTCGCCAATAGTGTGTTATTGATTAAAAAAGGAGACCGTTTTTCGATTCAATCGCTACGCTTACAGCTTGAAAATGCCGGTTATCGTGTGGTGGAACAAGTATTGGAATACGGTGAATATGCTGTACGTGGCGCGTTACTCGATCTTTACCCGATGGGAGCGGAAAGCCCGTTCCGTTTAGATTTTTTTGATGATGAAATCGATTCGATCCGCACCTTTGATGTAGATAGTCAACGTACGATAGCTGAGATCAACGAAATTAATTTATTACCGGCACACGAGTTCCCGACTGATAGCAACGGGATCGAGCATTTTAGAAGCAAATTCCGTGAACAATTCGGTGAGATTCGTCGTGAGCCGGAACATATTTATCAGCAAGTCAGTAAAGGGATTTTGAACGCAGGGATTGAATATTGGCAACCGCTATTCTTTGAAGAAATGGCGAGCTTATTTGATTATTTGGCGGAAAATACCTTATTTATTACCTTTGACGGTATTTCGGAAAAAGCGAAGCAGTTTCATAAAGATACCGCTCAGCGCTATGAAAGTCGCCGAGTAGATCCGATGCGTCCGCTGTTACCGCCGGAAAAATTATGGTTCTCGGTTGATGAAGTCAATCGTGGCTTAAAAGCTTATCCACGTTTGACACTAAGTGCGGAAAAAGTCAGAAAATCAGCAGCTAAACAGAATGCCAATATTGATAAGCTACCGGAATTAGCGATTAATTCGCAGTTAAAAGATCCGTTTGAGGCGTTCAATAAATTTCGTAGTAAATTCGATGGACAGCTTTTATTTTCGGTAGAAAGTGAAGGCCGTCGAGAAACCTTGCTTGAATTACTTTCACCGCTAAAAATTAAACCGAAACAAGTTAAATCATTAGCGGAAATTGATTCGCAAATTTCACTGATGATTTCACCGCTTGATCAAGGCTTTATCATTGAAAATGCAAGCGGTCAAAATTTAGCAATTATTTGCGAAACGGATTTCTTGGGCGAAAAAGTTCAAACAAAACGGGCGGAGAAAAATCGTAAAACGGTAAATCCGGATACGCTAATTCGTAACCTTGCAGAACTCAAAATCGGGCAAGCGGTGGTACATTTAGAAAACGGTGTCGGGCGTTATGCAGGGCTAACTGTGTTGGATGCCGGCGGTATTAAAGCGGAATACCTTGTGCTGCAATATGCAAACGAGGCGAAGCTTTATGTACCGGTTGCTTCATTGCATCTGATTTCCCGTTATATTGGCGGTGCGGATGAAACTGCACCGTTACACAAACTCGGTTCGGAAGCGTGGGCGAAAACACGTCAAAAAGCAGCGGAAAAAATTCGAGATGTTGCGGCGGAATTACTTGATGTGTATGCAAAACGAGAATCGCAAAAAGGCTTTGCGTTTGCCTACGATCGAGACAGTTTTATGCAATTTAGCCACACTTTCCCGTTTGAAGAAACCGAAGATCAAAAAACTGCGATCAATGCGGTAATCAGCGATATGTGCTTGCCAAAAGCTATGGATCGTCTTGTCTGCGGGGATGTTGGTTTCGGTAAAACCGAAGTAGCAATGCGGGCGACTTTCTTAGCGGTTGAAAACCACAAACAAGTTGCAGTGCTTGTGCCGACCACACTTTTGGCACAACAACATTTCGAGAATTTCAAAGATCGTTTTGCAAACTATCCGATTAATGTTGAGGTGCTTTCTCGTTTTAAAACCGCTAAAGAGCAAAAAGCGATTTTGGAAAAGGTGGCGGAAGGTAAAGTGGATATTTTGGTCGGCACGCACAAACTGCTACAAGAAGATGTACAATTCCGAGACCTCGGTCTACTCGTAATTGATGAAGAGCATCGTTTCGGCGTGCGTCAAAAAGAGAAAATCAAACAATTGCGAGCTAATGTTGATATTCTTACGCTTACCGCAACGCCAATTCCTCGCACGCTCAATATGGCGTTAAACGGCATGCGAGATCTTTCTATTATTGCTAGTCCACCAGCACGCCGCTTAACAATTAAAACCTTTGTGCGCCAACATGATGATTTGGTTGTGAGAGAAGCTATTCTGCGTGAAATTCTACGTGGCGGACAGGTGTATTACTTACACAATGATGTGGCAACGATTGAAAATTGTGCGACTAAACTAGCAGAATTGGTGCCGGAAGCTCGGATTTTGATCGGACACGGGCAAATGCGTGAACGTGAATTAGAACGTGTGATGAGCGATTTCTATCATCAACGTTTTAATTTATTGGTGTGCTCAACCATTATAGAAACAGGCATTGACATACCGACCGCTAACACGATTATTATTGATCGTGCGGATAAATTTGGCTTAGCACAGTTACACCAATTACGTGGACGTGTTGGACGTTCTCATCATCAGGCTTATGCGTATTTACTGACACCACCGCCAAAAACATTGACCAAAGATGCTCAACAGCGTTTGGAAGCGCTCAGTTCGATTGATAATCTCGGTGCCGGATTTGTGTTAGCGACTCACGATTTAGAAATTCGTGGGGCGGGCGAATTGCTTGGTTCGGAACAAAGCGGACAGATCGAAAGCATCGGTTTCTCACTCTATATGGATTTACTCGAAAATGCGGTAAAAGCGTTACAAGAAGGACGTGAACCGACTTTAGAAGAAATCACCCAAAATCAGGTAGAGATCGAGTTACGCATACCGGCACTGTTACCGGACGATTATGTACCGGATGTGAATATGCGTTTATCGTTCTATAAACGTATCGCCTCGGCAGAAAGTGTTGATGCATTGAAAGATTTGAAAGTAGAACTTATCGACTGCTTCGGATTATTGCCGGAAGCAACTAAGAATCTATTCCAAATCACTCAGCTTCGTCATGTGGCAACCCCACTCGGCTTGAAGAAAGTTGATGCAGGGATTAACGGTGGCTATTTGGAATTTAAACCGAATGCTCAGCCCGACCCGATGAAATTCTTGCAACTGATTCAATCGGATAAGAACGTCTATAAATTCGAAGGGGCGCAAAAATTCCGCTTTAATTTACCGCTTGCAAGCAATGCGGAACGATTGGAATTTGTTTCAGCTTTGATTGAAAAATTGGTTTAATTCATTAAGGGCAAGCGGTGAAAATTTGCAAGTTTTAGCAAAATGTCACCGCTTGCTTTTGGTTATTTCACAACGGTAATCGTCCACTTCGCATCATCAATTTGTTTGAAGTCGGTCACTTCATAACCTTCTTCAGCTGCCCAGTTTGGAATGGCTTCGGTAGCTTGAGTACAGTCAAATTCAATAACCAGCTCATCACCTTTATTCAGTTTTGCAATTGCTTCTTTAGCTTCCACAAGTGGAAAAGGACAGACTAAGCCGGAAGTTTCTAATTTTACTTGCATTCTTTATTCCTTATATAACTATAGTGTTTATGCGTTTGTACGTGGTTTAATAATGGTAAAATAGGCAGCAACCCAAGTGCCTAAAATCATTACAGGTAAAGATACCCAACCCTGCCATGAGAAAAATGACGTTTCTACTAAACCATTACCGATAGAACAGCCACCGGCAAGCGTTGCACCGATTCCCATCAATCCCCCGCCTGTTGCGCTGTAAATCACGGTTTTACTGTCTGGTACCCTTACTCTGAATTCATTTGCACCTTTCGCCGCAATAAAAGAACCAATTAAAATACCTAACACCAGTAATACGCCCCAGTTAATAAATTTGCTTTCTCCGGTAACTAAAAATTGCAATAAATTTGCAGAAGGGCTGGTAATACCTAAACCGAATTCACGCCCTGTCGGTACGCTAAAGACCCAAGCAAAAATCGCAATAATGCCGATGATGATAGCTGTAACAAGCGGATCCCAACGTTTTTCAAATAAAATGTGAGCTAGGCCTGTTTTTTTCGGTTTGAGTGTAGCGACTTTAGCTTTGGGCTTGCGTAGTTGTTGAAAGACGGCAAATCCAGTAATACCAACAAGCAGAATGACTAAAATCCAAGGAGAAATACCAAAACTTTCATAAATGGTTTTATGTTTGATATTGATACTACGTAATACATTGTTAAATGAACCTAACGGGCCGGTTCTTAGCATTGCACTAAATAGCATATAAGTTGCTAATGCGATCCAGCTACCGACTAACCCCTCACCGGCGCGGTACCAAGTTCCGGTCGCACAGCCACCGGCGAGAATGATACCGATGCCAAATAGAAAAGCTCCACTTATAACAGCAATAGGTGCAAAGTTTTCAGCCGGTTGGAAATTAATAAAACCGACTTCTTGAAGGATAAAAAAGCCGATGGATTGAATGCTGATTGCAATCAATAGTGCGATAAACATCTTTTTGTTTTTAGTTATGTATAGGTCTCGGAATGCGCCGGTAATACAAAATCGTCCGCGTTGCATAACGAAACCAAGCAATAAGCCACAAAATAGACCTGAAATTAGCATAAGTTCTCCTGACAAACATAAAGTGCAACCATTATTAGGAAAACTGAAGTATAGATTCCAATAACTATTCTGTTTTCTTTATTGCTTTTTGGAATAATAAACGGGGTTTCTAGCAAAAAATCGTCAAATGGATCGAATTTTCGCCTAATGAAACTTTTTTTGAAATTTATGTTTGACAACTTTTCAAAAATCCCTAAAATACTGCTCATGAAACGCTACGTAAGAACGTAGCGTTTTTATTGCGGGAATAGCTCAGTTGGTAGAGCACGACCTTGCCAAGGTCGGGGTCGCGAGTTCGAGCCTCGTTTCCCGCTCCATTTTAAGATGAGCCCGAGTGGCGGAATCGGTAGACGCAAGGGATTTAAAATCCCTCGCCTTTCGGGGCGTGCCAGTTCAAGTCTGGCCTCGGGCACCATTTTAGAATGACAAAATTTAAATTATGCGGGAATAGCTCAGTTGGTAGAGCACGACCTTGCCAAGGTCGGGGTCGCGAGTTCGAGCCTCGTTTCCCGCTCCATTTTAAGATTTAAAACGGTTGTGCCCGAGTGGCGGAATCGGTAGACGCAAGGGATTTAAAATCCCTCGCCTTTCGGGGTGTGCCAGTTCAAGTCTGGCCTCGGGCACCATTTTAAAGCTTAAAATAAAATTAATTATCGAAGCCCGAGTGGCGGAATCGGTAGACGCAAGGGATTTAAAATCCCTCGCCTTTCGAGGCGTGCCAGTTCAAGTCTGGCCTCGGGCACCATTCGATAGTAAACCTCCAAATTATTCTAAATTAAAATAATTTCAATGCGGGAATAGCTCAGTTGGTAGAGCACGACCTTGCCAAGGTCGGGGTCGCGAGTTCGAGCCTCGTTTCCCGCTCCATTTCATCATACCAAAGCAGATAGCACCATGAGGTGCTTTTTTTATATCTAAAATTTCTCTTTCCTCAAGCAAAAAGCGCATTCCGAAGTTTTATTCGTATTATCGTTTATAAACATCTTATATAGAAAACCCACCTATTAAGGCTTGGAAGCGCTTGTAAGGTGGGTTATTGGAGAGGTTACGCATTCTTCGTTAGAATCGCTAATAATTCTGCTTCGACTTGTTTACCGAATTTACCCATACGGAAATCAGCTTTTATCTCATCAAATTTTTCTGGCTCCGCTTCCATTTTCTGTTTTAAGAATTGCGGAAATTCACATAAAACCAATTCAGTTTTGCCGTGACGAATATCAAAGATACTTGGAATTTTCTGTGCAGAAATAACCGCTTGTTGTTGCTCATCACTGTCAAAATGCTTACGCTCTTTGTTATCTTTACGTGAAACGTATTTCACTTTGATATTCGGATTGAGCTTCGTCATACGTTGGAAGTAAGCAACGATTTCTACACAATCCGGACAATAAGGCTCAGCCATTACTAGCCAATCTCCCTGTACGCCGAGTGCTTTGAGTTTTTCCTCGGTTTCCGCTTCAAGTTTGACATCAACGTAAACTTCAAGCTGATTTTCACGGTCTTCGTCACTGCTAAATTCTAAATATTCATAAAAATGTGCCATAGGATATCCTTTTAAAAGTAGCTAGACTTGTTTTAGTGTCGCCAAATAATTTCACAATCGACTTTGGCATTGTTAATCGCTTTGCGTTGTAATTTTTCTCGTATAAGCTGGAATGTTTTCAGTGCAATTTGTTCATGATCTTGCGCAATTGAGTGAATATGAAACGGTAATGCGTCTAATAAATGGTGATCGTCAAAAGTTGCTAAATGTAACTCTTGATTCATCAATTTTGCCATTTGTTTATGTTCGGTTAAGTAACGTAATACCCCTTCCAAAATTGTGTAAGAGGCGGTAAATACCGCTTCGGGCAAGCGTCCCAAACGTTCAACGATTTCGGCAAACATTTGATAGCCCGATTCCGGTTGGTAATCTTTATGTAAAATCCAACTGCTTTGTGCCACTAAGTGTGATTGCTCCAAGCCTTCATAGAAGCCTTCTAAACGAGAAGCACTCGGCGAAAGCGAAAGTTGTCCGCCTAAATAGAAAAACTCTTTCGGCTGATACGCGCGTACAATATTTTCCACCAACTTCGCCACACTTGGCGTGTCATCACTGATAATGTAATTCAGCTCCAAATTCGGAATATGGCGGTCGATATGTAAAACCGGCGTATGGCGAATGATTTTTTGATAATAATTCGGATCTTGGTGGGTTGGTGCGGTAATCAGCAAATCAACCTGACGATCCAATAAACGTTCAATTACCAGTTTTTCTTGTTGCGGGTTATCATCGGAACAGGCAATTACTAACTGTAAACCGTTTTCTCGGCATAGCTTTTCAAGGTTGCGAGCGGTTGAGGCAAAGCCGTAATTGGTGAGATCCGGAATCACCAAACCAATAACGTTAGAACGTTGTGCTTGTAATGCTTTCGCATAAACATTGGCACGATAACCGTATTGTTCAGCAATTGCTTGTACTTTTTGGCGAGTTTCAGATTTGATACGAAAATCATCGCTTTTACCGTTAAGAATCATACTGGCAGTCGTTTTCGATACACCGCTGAGTGCGGCAATATCATTGAGCGTTAGACGTTTTTTAGGTTTTGATTCCACGGTTTTTTCCTCAAAAATGATTTTCGTATGGAAGTAAAACGGCACAAGTTTTACTTGTGCCTTATTATTTTAATTTTGGATTTGAATTGCCTGCACTTGGGCAATTTGTACGGTTAACGGACGAGAAGTTTCTAACAGATTGAGGCGATTTGCAATAAAGAATCGTGATGTCATCACTTTTTCTCCGCCATTGATGAAAATTTCTACTACAGAACGGTCAAAGAAAATCTCTAAGCTGTCGAGTTTATCGACTTCACAGTGACGCATGCTATCAAATTTTTCCATTAGCTCAGTTTGCTCTGTTGCACTGCGATCTAGCGTTAATAAACCGTTTTCATAACGTAAGCCTAATGTTTGTCCGTTATCATTACTAAAGAAGTTTAATGCAAGCGGTTGATTTTCGACAGAAATTTGCAAATAGGCGGTATCAAGATTGTCGATTGCAATTTTTTGCTCAACTTCGACCGCTTGTTTTGCGGCTAATTTAACGATTGGTGTTTGCTTAATTTTGCCGTCTTCTACCTTTATTTGACGTGGCAGACTTAAGGTTGAATGCCATTTATATTTATCGGTCGGATAAGTTAAATCCGGTAAGCCGACCCAACCGAACATAATACGATCAGAATTCTGTACCGATTGCGGCGCATAGAAATCAAAACCGTAGTCCAGTTCTTCGATATGCTCGGCGATCAAATTGTTGCCGTCTAATTTGCCCAGCGCATAGGTAGCATGATAATTGTTTTGGAACTGATGCGCTTCACGAAGTTTACCTTGTGGTGACCAAACAAACACATCTTTACCGCCAAGTTGAAATAGATCCGGACATTCCCACATAAACACATTGCTGTTATCAAAGTCTTTGACCGCTAATTCGGAAATTAAACGAGGCGTGCTATCAAGATCATCCATTTCATAAACCAAGCAGGTGCCGGTTAGGTTCTCTCGTTGTGCACCAAGCACAAAGCGAATTTTACCTTCTGCGGTAATAAACGGTTTAGGATCACGAACGTGCTCGGTATAGCCAGCCGGTGTTTGGTCGATAATACAACGTTTTTCCAATAATTTGCCCGATTTATCAAAAATCGCAATGTTTTGGTGCGGAACACGTTGGTTATCGCTCGCACGGCGAGTATTACCAGTATAGAACGCTACGATTTTGTCTTGCCACATAATTGCACCGCCTGAATAGCAACCATGTGATTCAAACATTTCATCTGGGATCAAGCGGTCGAATTTTTCAAAAGTTTGGAAATCGCGAGTAATAAAATGTTCCCAGTGTTTCATACCGTGCATGGCATCATAAGGGAACCATTGCACGAAGATATGGTATTTTCCACCGTCAAAAATTAAGCCGTTCGGATCGTTAAATAGACCGGTTTGTGGCGCTAAATGGTAGGTCGGATAGAAATCCTTATCAGAAAGTACGGTTTGACGGATTGTCGCTAATTCGCCTTGTTCTGCTGCGTGAAGGCTTTTGTATTTGCCGTTATTGAAAATGTGCATAGTAAAATCCTAAGTTGCAAAAAAGCGGTGAAATTTCACCGCTTGCTGTGATTATTGCGCTAAAAATGCTTCTAGCTCAGCTTTGTTTGGTAATGCTGACATCGCCCCTTTTGCGGTTGTCGCTAAAGCGCCTGAAGCATTCGCTTTACGAATAACATCCACTAATACGCTTTCGTCTTTCCAATCCGCAACCTGCGATAAACCGGCAAGTAAACCACTTACAAACGCATCGCCGGCACCAGTGGTATCAACCGGTTTTAACGCTTTGCCTGCAACTACTTGGCTGTTACCGTTTAAGTGATAAATCGCACCGTCTTTACCTAAAGTAATAATAATTAATTTCTCTGGATATTGCGTGGTAATCACTTGAGTTGCTTGTTCAAGTGTAGTGGTATTGGTTAATAACGTTAATTCTTCTTCAGAGAATTTGAGTACGTCTGCCATCGCTACCACGCTATTTACCACTTGTTTCATATCTTCAAGACTTGCCCAAAGCGATTCACGTAAATTCGGGTCAAATGAGAAGAAACCGCCCGCCTCTTTTACACGGCGAATCGCTTCAATTGTGGTAGAACGTGAAGGATCATTGATAAGAGCGATAGAACAGCAGTGTAGGAAATCGCCTTTTTGGAAGGTCGGTAAATCACTGACTTCAAGAAATTGATCCGCACTTGGGGTCACCATAAAGGTAAAGCTGCGTTCACCGTCATCTAAGCCTACAATCACCGTCGAGGTACGTTGTTTCGGATCGAGGATCATATGTTCGGTCGAAACTTTTTCCGCATTAAGTGTTTGCTGCATAAATTTGCCTAGCGGATCTAAACCTACTCGACCGATAAAACCTGCTTCAACGCCTAAACGTGAAACACCCACTGCAACGTTTGCCGGTGCGCCGCCCGCACATTTTAAATAGTGATTTTCACCATCCGGAATTAAATCAACCACCGCATCGCCGGTTACCCAAATCTTGCTCATACACGCCTCTTTATCTAGTAAAAAATAGTTAATTTATCTTAGCTAAAACGGTTTAGTTTTGCAAAAACTATTTCAAATTTTACCGCTTACCAATTTTAGTCATTATAATTTAAACGAAGGTTTCATACACGAAGGAATTACTGATGAAAAAGTAGCTATCAGCTTTATTCGTATTGTGATTTTTATCGTAATGGCGTGGATTGGCGGACTCAAAGTATGCCAATATGAGCAGACGGTATCACACATTTTGTATCGAATAGCCCATTCTTCAGTTATCAGTTATATGTATGAAAAAGGCCCGAATCTAGTGCCGAATGACAAAGGATAAATGGCGATGGAATATATCTTACATAAAAACCCTGAAGGCAAAATGGTGGCGAAAAATATTGAATGGCATAAAGAAAACGGCACTTACACCGCTTCTTATATTATCGGTGCAACGATTGTAACCGTTGGTATTTTAACCTTACTTGGAATTTGTAATGCGACAGCCGGTTTAGCATGCAGGCTGCTTACTTTTGGTATGTTGTTGGTGACGCTTTCTTTCTTAAATTACGACACTGGAGACATGGGGGCCGAACCTCGGATACGCCGACGCCGGCATACAATTTCCCTTATTTATCCGGTGTTGGTCGCTTGATTGTGAAAGATATTATTATGATGGCAGGCGGCTTAACCGCAGCAGCAGAATGTGCAAATCGTATTCTTGCACGTAAGAAAGCGGCATAAGGAGAGCATCATTCGACAAGCGGTCTTTTTTGCTGCAAAATTTGCAAAAAATAGACTAAATTTGACCGCTTGTTATAGCTAGGTACAATGTTTGTACATAAAAAACTCAGCCATAAGGCTGAGTTTTTTGTCTAATCTTTTACAGATTTACGACGTATTTGCCAACGCCCAGTTCATCTTCTTTACGAGTACGAGCAATCACGCTTGCCGCAGATTCTACGACACGTAAGCCCATTTCGTTTTCGGTACGAACCACATCGCCGCGTAGTGAGTTAGTATAAACATCAGTGATTTTAATATCTACAAATTTACCAATCATATCCGGTGTGCCTTGGAAGTTAACGATACGGTTATTTTCGGTACGGCCGGTCAATTCCATAATGTCTTTTTTAGATGGGCCCTCCACCAATACACGTTGTTCCGTGCCTAACATTGCACGGCTGAATTGCATAGCTTGGTGATTGATACGTTGTTGTAAACGCGCTAAACGTTCTTTTTTCTCTTCTTCCGAAATATCATCCGGTAAGTCAGCTGCCGGTGTACCTGGGCGAGCAGAGTAGATAAAGCTGAAGCTCATATCAAAGTTTACTTGTTCGATCACTTTCATCGTTTGTTCGAAGTCTTCCGCCGTTTCACCCGGGAAGCCAACGATAAAGTCTGAACTGATCTGAATATTCGGACGAACTTCACGTAATTTACGAATGATCGCTTTATATTCTAATGCCGTATGATTACGTTTCATCATGGTTAATACACGATCCGCACCGCTTTGAATCGGTAAGTGTAAGAAGCTCACTAATTCAGGTGTGTCACGATAAACTTCAATGATGTCATCGGTAAATTCAATCGGATGGCTAGTGGTGTAACGCACACGGTCGATACCGTCAATCGCCGCAACTAAACGCAGTAACTCTGCAAATGTGCAGATGCCACCGTCAAAAGTTTCACCACGGTAAGCATTTACATTTTGACCAAGTAAGTTCACTTCACGTACGCCTTGTTCTGCTAATTGTGCGATTTCAAATAATACGTCATCCACCGGACGAGAAACTTCTTCACCACGTGTGTAAGGCACTACGCAGAATGAGCAATATTTATTACAACCTTCCATAATTGAAACGAAAGCGGTTGGACCTTCGGCACGAGGTTCCGGCAAGCGGTCAAATTTTTCAATTTCCGGGAAAGAAATATCAACGATCGCACGGTCTCCGCCACGGATTTTGTTGATCATTTCCGGTAAACGGTGCAATGTTTGCGGGCCGAATACGATATCAACAAATGGCGCACGCTCACGAATGTGTTCGCCTTCTTGTGAAGCTACACAACCACCTACGCCGATAATTAATTCCGGTTTATCTTTTTTCCAGTTTTTCCAGCGACCAAGTTGCGAGAATACTTTTTCTTGTGCTTTTTCACGAATTGAGCAGGTATTAAGTAATAAAACGTCCGCTTCTTCCGGTTTATCGGTAAGCTCTAGCCCGTGAGTAGAATTTAGAAGATCCGCCATTTTGGATGAGTCGTACTCATTCATTTGGCAGCCCCAAGTTGTAATATGTAATTTCGCCATAATGTCTCAAAAATAATAAGTTATTAATAAGTAGAAAATAAAAGCGTAAAGAGAAATCCCTTTACGCAAAACTTATGTCCATTTTACCCGTTTGATTATTTTTTCGCTATAACTAAATAAAATTAAACCAATAAAAATGCCACGATATTTTACTATCGTGGCAGCGATTTATTCAACTAAATCAATTACTTAGTTAATGTTAATACAACGCTTTCACCAGCAACAACTTGACCGACTTTTTTGTCTAGGTTGCTAATTTCATCCATATTAGAAATAACAACCGGTGTTAATACTGATTTTGCTTTGCTTTCAAGTAATTCTAAATCAAATTTAATAATCGGGTCACCAGCTTTTACTGATTGGCCTTCTTGAGCCACACGGGTAAAACCTTCGCCTTTTAATTCAACCGTATCAATACCGAAGTGAACGAATAATTCAACACCTTCATCCGATTCAATTGAGAATGCGTGGTTTGTTTCGAAAATTTTACCGATAGTACCATTTACTGGCGCAACGATTGTGTCACCGTTTGGGCGAATTGCAACACCGTCACCAACGATTTTTTCAGAGAAAACAACATCTGGTACATCTTCGATGTTTACGATTTCACCTGAAAGAGGCGCATAAACTTTAACCTCTTTTGCCGCTGCTTGTTTTGAGCCAAATAATTTGTCGAAAAAGCCCATAGAAATCTCCGTTATTTAAATAATAAACAAAATCCTCGTACATTCTATACGAGAATTCTGTTTTTGTATGCTATTTATTGAAAATTAGTTCAGTTTAGCGTAAAAATCGTTAACTAATTTTTCAATGTCAGCTGCTGTCGGCTGTGCTAATGCTTCGTCTGCAAGCGCTTTGGCATCAGCATAGCTGATTGAGCGAGCAAGTTTTTTTACGTGAGGTACAGAAATTGCACTCATACTAAACTCGTCTAAGCCCATGCCTAATAATAATGCTGTTGCACGAACATCACCCGCTAACTCACCGCACATACCGGTCCATTTACCTTCAGCGTGTGAAGCATCAATCACTTGTTTGATTAAGTTCAATACTGATGGACTTAATGGGTTGTAAAGGTGTGCAATGATTTCATTACCACGGTCAACCGCTAAGGTATATTGGGTTAAGTCGTTAGTACCGATACTGAAGAAATCCGCTTCTTTCGCAAGGTGATGTGCATTTACCGCTGCTGACGGAGTTTCAACCATGATACCTAATTGAAGGTTTTCATCGAATGCTTTACCTTCAGCACTGAGCTGTTCTTTTAATTCCGCAACGATCGCTTTTAATTCACGAATCTCTTCTACAGAGATAATCATTGGGAACATTACTGCTAATTTACCGAATGCCGAAGCACGTAATACTGCACGTAATTGTGTATCTAAGATTTCACGACGTGTTAAACCGATACGCACCGCACGCCAACCTAAGAACGGGTTCATTTCTTTCGGTAAGTTTAGGTACGGTAATTCTTTGTCGCCACCGATATCCATGGTACGTAATACCACTTGTTTACCGCCCATCGCTTCAACAATTTCTTTGTACGCCTGGAATTGTTCTTCTTCGCTCGGTAATTCGCTACGATCCATAAATAAGAATTCAGTACGATATAAGCCGACCGATTCACCACCATTACGTAATACGCCGTCAACATCGCGGATTGTGCCGATGTTACCTGCAACTTCGATACGGTGACCGTCTAAAGTTTCCGCCGGTAATTCTTTTAATTTTGCAAGTTCTGCTTTTTCGGTCTCAACACGTTCTTGAACTGCTTTGAATTCTGCGATTTCTGCGTCTGAAGGATTAATGTGAATTTGGTTATTTACCGCATCTAAAATTAATGTATCACCGGTTTTAACACGTGCAGTAATATCATTTGTACCAACGATAGCAGGAAGCTCTAATGAACGAGCCATAATTGAAGTGTGAGATGTACGGCCACCAATATCAGTAATAAAGCCTAATACTTTATCTAAGTTTAATTGTGCCGTTTCAGAAGGTGTTAAGTCATAAGCAACAAGAATAACTTCTTCTTGAATATCACCTAAATCAATGATATGCATACCAAGAATGTTACGTAATAGGCGGTTACCGATATCACGAATATCCCCGGCACGTTCTTTTAAGTATTCATCATCAATTTCTGCCAGCATAGAAGCTTGCATATCAATCACTTTACTTGTAGCAACATCTGCAGTTACAAGGTTATCAGCAATATAGCCTAAAATTTCTTCTTCAAGCTCTTCATCTTCTAAGATCATTAAGTGACCTTCAAAGATAGCTTCTTTTTCTTCACCAAGGGTGCGTCTAGCTTTCTCTTTAATCGCTGTTAATTGCGCCGCTGCTTTTTCACGGCCGGCAAAGAACTTCGCTTTTTCAGCTTCAATTTGATCTGCTGTGATTTTCTGAGTATGGAGTACGATTGGCTCTTCTTTTAATACGAGTGCTTTACCAAACACAATGCCTGGAGAAGCTGCGATACCTGTAATCATAGTCTGTCCTTGTTTTAAAAGTGATTCGGTAATGCTTAGATAGCATAATACAACCCTATTACTCCACTTTATGATTCAGTCGAGTAGGATAGGGTTGTCTTGTAAATGGGAGCTAAAGAATAATTATTCTAAAGTAGGAATTAAATCTACTAAGAAATCAACTGCTTTTTGTTCGTCTTCACCTTCCGCAGAAATAGTGATGGTTGTACCTTGAGTTAAACCTAAAGTTTGAAGTTTGAATAAACTTTTTGCGCTTGAGCTTTTACCACCAGAAGTTACGGTAATGTCTGAAGCGAAACCTTTAGCTGCTTTTACAAACTCAGCTGCAGGGCGAGTGTGTAAACCGTTAGGTGCAGTAATAACAACGTCTTTTGAGTACATAAGAAAATTCCTCTTGAATTTTAAAAGTGAAAAAAATCTGTTTTGGTAATCAAACCTATTACTATTTGTGCTAACTTTACTACAAAAAAGATCTAAAAACACGCTTAAAACCAGAAAAACTTTTGATAAAAGTCGAATATTAGCGTATTTATTGACCAAAATGAGTTAACTTTGCCTCACGTCAATTTTTAGATGACAAAATATAACCAAACGTTTGCGTAAAAATAGTTTAAAAAAATGTTAAAATAAATCGATTAATTTTATTATTGAGGAAATAATGTTTCATTCTGTATCAAAATTCCCCGCATGGTTAATATATATTACCATTGTTGCTGTTTATATTTTTAGCTTGTTGGCATTGGTCGGACATCAACAGGAGGAAACGGTTTGGCAATTTTCAGAAATGTTGCCGATTTTAAAATATAGTGTGTTGCAAGCCGGTTTATCCGCATTATTTTCTACTTTATTCGGTGTTTTATTAGCACGTGCCTTTTTTTATTTAGATTTCCTCGGGAAGTCCGTTCTTTATAAAATCATTTCTTTTGTTTGGGCGTTGCCTTCACTGGTTGTTATTTTTGCTATTATCGGATTCTGGGGCAGTTCGGGAGCATTTGCTCATTTTCTTCAATTTTTAGGAATAAAGTGGGAACTGCAACTTTACGGTTTGCATGGTATTTTATTTGCCCATTTATTTTTTAATATTCCTTTTGTGATGAAATATTGTTTGGAAGGGCTAAATCTGATTTCAAGCGGGCAGCATCGTTTAGCGGCACAGTTGAATTTACGAGGTTGGAATTATTTCCGTGTCGTAGAATTACCAACCTTAAAAAGCATTTTGCCTTATGTCTTTGCTAATGTATTTTTGATCTGTTTTACCAGCTTTCCTATTGTGCTTATTTTAGGTGGCAGCCCTAAATACAGCACCTTAGAAGTTGCAATTTATCAAGCGGTCACTTTTGAATTTGATTTTGCAAAAGCCACAATGCTGATTATGCTGCAATTAGCGGTTGGTCTTTTGTTGCAATTATTGATAGATATGACGGCAAAGGTTGCGTTTAAACAGACTCAAAAAGCACCGTTATCAGTGGAACTATGGAGGCCTAAGCCTTTAGGCTGGCGAAAGTTCGGTTTACAAGCGGTGATGTTCTTGCAAAGTTTTGCAATTATTCTACCGCTTGTCACCATCTTATGGGCGGGAATATCCGTTTCTGATTTTGGTGAGCGTTTACTCAATCCAAGCTTATGGCAAGCGGCTTGGTTTTCTTTCTTATTAAGCCTAATTGCCTCGAGCGTAGTGTTAGTGTTAGCGTATTTATTAGCTTTAGAAACACGAAAGTTAGCTTTTGCAAATAAAAAATGGCAATACGGATTATTAAACAGTGTGGCAACTTACCCGCTGATTTTTCCGGTATTTTTATTAGCGGTAGGGTTATTTGTCTTATTAATTGATGTGGAATTAAGCAGCACGCAATTATTATGGTTAGTCAGTGTATGTAATGGTGTAATTCTTTTACCTTATATTTATCGACTAATATTTGCCGCAATGTGGCATTCGTTTACCGCACAAGATAAATTAGCTCGCAGTCTTGGTTTAACCGGATTTCGCCGTTGGTGGATAGTGGAAAAAGATTACTTAATTCGACCGCTTATCAGTGCCTTTGCTTTTGCAATGTCTTCCAGTTTGGGCAGCTTTGCGGTGATTGCATTTTTTGGTAGTCCGGATTTTAGTTCTCTTCCTTATTTGTTATACCAACAGCTAGGTAGCTATCGAACCGAAGATGCTGCGGTCACAGCTTTAGTATTGATGTTATTTACATTATTGCCTTTCTTATTAATTGAAAACAAAAAAGGGGCATAGGCCCCTTGTTGTTAGTTAATTTTTACTGCTATTACAGTTTGGTAATCTGAACTCTTAATAGTTGCAGCTTTTCTTACCTCATCTAATCGTTTTACTTGCTCATCAGCATTTCTTTCGAAATCAAAACTATACAGTCCATTAGCTTCTATATTCCAATAGCCCATACCTTGATCGAAGAAAATTTGGGTTTTCTGACCGGATTTAAATACAATCGTAAGAGAACGACTATGTGGTAAATCTCTATTACTATCTAAAATATCAAATTGAACATTTAAGCCTGTTCGTAATGAAAGATATTTTTCTACAACAGATTGATAGTCACTTTTTCTCTGCCAATCGTGTTTTAATAAGCGAGATGGTTGATAATTTACACTTGGCGTTAAAACACTTTGTACTCTTATATCAGGTTTAGATGTTCCTGCAGAACTTTTTAAGACTTCTCCAAGCAGTAAAATCATTATTGGATTACGTAAATATCTATCGCAATAGTGTAATTCGATAATTTCATCATTTTCAAGTAATGCTTTTAATTCTGCATTTTGTTTTCCCAGTAGAGATTTTAAGCCTTTTCCAAATTGATTAAGTGGCTTGTTACTTAGTTCATCAGATAGCTCTATTACAACTTGATTAGTTAAAGAATTATCGCTTTTAAATACAATGTCAGTTCCTACAATTTTTTCTTCATCATAAGAATAAATAACAATATTACTATTATTAAGCCATTTCTGACCCAATACTTTTGCATCCTGTGTCTGTGTAGCGAGTGTAAGTAGCCCTTTCTCTGTTTTAACTTGGTAAATAATATGCTTATTTGCTTTAGCATAAATAAAATGAATGCCAAGTGATTGTAATTGAACAAAAAATTGCTGAATCTCTAAGTTATAGTTTGCTTGTGATACAACGAAAATAATCTTCACATTAGCGGATAATAAAGGTAATAGTTGGTGGCGAATTTGGGAGAAAGAAATTTGCCATTCATCGCTATTTTCAGATAAAACAAAACTAATCTCACTCACATTTTGATTGAGTAAATCTCGTAATTTTTCGGTTAAATTCAATGCACTATATTGTCCATTTTTTATCAAACTTTGATATTCTTGTGGAAGTGCGAGATGCTGTCTGAAAGAGCCTAACCATTGTAATGCTTGTTGGCGATTGAGTTTATCCGTATCAAAACGCGAATCGTTTTCTAATAAGCAACTTGAACAATAAGCATCGCAATGATGATCGCAATCTAAAATCTTCAACATTTTTTGCAAAATAGCATTGATGTGATGTATTGCATTGCTAGCAAAACCTGCTCCGCCTGAAATGGAATCAAATAGTTGTAATGCAAAACTAGAGTGCTGTCCTTGTAAGATTAACGGGCGAACACTATATTGCACCTCATTAATTGAAATACCAAGTTGTTCAGTTAATGCTCGACGTAGTGCTACAGCTAATGTGATTGCTATTGCACGATCTTCTTTTCCATTCCCTAAATAACCTTTTTCAGGACTGCGTAAAACTAGTTCAAAAACATCTGTGTGAGTTGAAACTCCTAAATGAATATTACGCAGAATATTCCCTGAACAAACGGTGCGTTTCTCGCTATCTTTTAGATTAACTGCTTTTGGGGAATAGTGTAGTGATTTAGGATCTTCAGGGTTTAATTTTGCTGGGAATTGATCGTCTTTTGTCATTGATTCTGCTCGACCACAGCCCATACAAACTGCATAGCCATTACCACCAAAACCAGAGTTATGGTAGAAAACGTGTCCTTGGCTATCTGCTCGCATAAAACCAAGTTCAGGTGCAGGTAAGGCTTTCATTTCTCCTTTAGCAATAACCCAAGCATTTTGAATTGGTAAGAAATGATTTTCCGCAACATTATTTGAAATAGGTTGGTAAAAATCAACTAAGAAGCCAGTCGGTTGAATGGTACGCTTTTGATGTTCAGCTGGGATTGTGTAATCACAATTAGGACATTGTAAACGCCCATATTTTTCTGTTCCAGTTTCATAGCCAGATTCGCCACATTGTGGACAACGCCATCAAGTGCTACATCAACTCCTGGGGCATATTCTCGAATAGCTATGGGTAGCTCTCGTGTTGGGAGTGATTTTATCTTTTGGTATTTGTGTTCTTTATCTGCTTTGACTTGATTTAAATTATCTGTCACTAATTCTACGATATTAGTTGGGAAACCATAAGATGGAAGATAAGTTTTTTCTGATAGAGTTCTTAATAAATAAGCATTGCAAAGACGTTTTTTCTCTTGCGTTAGGCTGTATTTATAATGCCCATTTGCTGTTTTAAGTTCAGAATCAATATAACTTGTATTAATCTGCCAATGTTCCCTTAATTGCTGAATTTGATTTGCCACCTGTGTAAAAATTTGTTTGATTGATGCACCTTGCAGACAGGTTCCACGTAAGATTTGGCTAATCGCATTTTTATAATTATCTTGTATTTTTTTATTTAATAGCCAATGCTCAAATTTTTCAGCAAAAGAGCTGTGGTTTTCCACGTCGATTTTACCAAAGAACCATTCTGTTGTGAGTTTAGTACGTTCTTTACTAATACTAATTGTGAGCAAGAATTTGTCCAATAAAAACGCATTTAAATGACGTTGCACTAATTTTTGAGAACTAAATTCTACATAAGGTGTTGGAATTGGGGTAGAAAACGCCCATTTAGGATCAGCAAATACAGCTTGATCGTGAGGATTGTCTTTACACAGTGTAAAGACAATCGCACGAGATTCTTGTGAACGCCCGGCACGTCCTGCTCGTTGTAAATAATTAGCGGGGTGTGGTGGTACATTATTCATAATAACCGCCATAATGCCACCAATATCACCCCCCATTTCCATTGTGGTTGAGCAATTTAGTACATTTTTTCTACCTTTTTTAAATTCAGCTTCATACTGTTCCAATTGCTCGCTATTCTGCTGAGCAGAATGTTCAGCCACTGTGTAATAATGACCGCCTTCAACAGCACTATCATTGGTATCTGTCCATAAATTTTGTTCTCGTAAAGCGTTAATATCAGCATTTTCTTTAATCTGTTTACGAGTCAAATTAAGTGCCGTGAGATAATCATCATCGTCTTTAAATTCCCAAAGAGCAGGTAATTTGACCATTTTGCACTTAAATTCAGATAAATCCGAATTTGGGGCTAATTTACGGAAAGCTGATGGTAAGTAAGGGGTAAATCCTTTAAAAGTGGTATCCAATAATTTATTACTGATAGGGCAAATGAATGCTTCACTCATTAAACTAAGCGACACATTATCTTCATTTTCAGCAGGTTGATGAGTAAAATCTAAGCGATATTTTTTCTCTGATTCGGTAAGAATTTGCAATCTTACCAATTCAGCCCACGCTGCTTTAAGCCATTCATTTAGAATATCTGCATCTGCATTATTTTCAGGATGCAAACCAGAGCCAGCGGATAGCAAACTAATTAACCGTTGTTGTTCAGCTTTACCTTGTTTTACCTGAATCCAATAGCGAATATTACCTTGTTCATTATCTTGTGATGTTGGGCTAATTAAACGTTGTTCAAACATAGGAGTACCAATCCAACGTTTTAAACCTTGTTCAATTTCTAAGAAAATTCGTTCCCTCACATAAAAATCAAGTGAGATTTTTAAGAAATCTTGCCAATCTTTAAGTGTTAATCCTCGTTGTTCCCAATAATTTGGCGTATGGTTAATTTTAGCTAACGCAGGATAGACCAATTTAACTAAACCTTGAGTTTCTAAATTATTGCGAGTTTTAGGACGACGAGCAAATTCTCGCAGAAGTAATAAACGAGCTAATTTGGCTCCGTTATCCTTATCAAAAACATTTGGAGCAAGACGATTATTTTCTTCATTCATTACTTTACCAATGTCTTTGGTAATTTCCGCTTCCATTTCTTTCCAAGATTTTGCAAGTGGTGTAATTTCTCCATCATCTTGCAAATAGGCTTCGATCTCTTGTTTGGTTTGTTGATCAAAGATAGATTGCAATGCGAGCCAATTTTGTTTTAACGTCTCTTTATCCATAGTATCCAAACCTTGCATTTTACTACGTAGCTCTGGTGATAAATGACTTTTCACTGCGACCGCACTTTTGAGTTTTTTTACCACCAAACCACGTAAACGAGAACGTTCTGCATCTTGTTGCATTTTGATGGTTAATTTTGCGGTGCCTTGACGGCTGTCTGTGAATGTAATTAAGCGTTTGCCACGATTAGGTTGATTGAGCTTATCATCTTCAATTTCAGCACAATATTCTAAAACGGTTGGCACAAGATTCATTGCATAAAAAGGTACGCCAAGCAAACTGCGACGCATTGCTTTTCCATAAGCTCCACGACCCGTATGACTACAAACAGAGCAGGTTTGTGTATCGCTATGAAGTTGATGGTAGAGAATTTCTCCACCTTTTAAATCAGCAGATAAACCATTGCGATCAAATTGGCGTTCAATATATTCAGAATGGGCATTTGGACTGAGTAGGATTTCTTCTTCTCGATGAATTTCAACAAGATCTGACTCTCCCATATTTTCGGGATCCATCTCTTCGAGTAGAGCAAATTCATCAGCAATTTTTCCAGTCCATTGCTTAAGCTGCTCATTTTGTAAACAGGCTAATAAGTGTGGAGCATTACACTCTTCGCAAAACACTAATTCCAAAACCGCAGCACCACAATCACATTTTACACGTGGCTGGCTAAATACTTTGCCAAATGCCCAGTTTTGTTTGAGTTGTGTATTTTGTTTAGCTGAGCAATTTGGATCGATACAAGCCCAAAGACTTGCTAGTGTGCGTTGAAAATAATGAGAGCGTAGTTTTAGAAAGGCTTCGCTTTGTTTATTATTAGCTTTGGTTGCGGTACAAAGATCAAGCCAACGATAAAGCTCTTCTTCAGATAACTTAGGAAATTCAGTTAGTGCATCTTGCACAGAACGGACTTTTTCGGCAAAAAATTGACGAATTTTGACCGCCTGTTCGCAGCTCAATAGGGCATTAAAGCGAATTTCAGAAACTTCTTGATCAGAGCCTAATTGCTCTAATGCTTCTAATGTCAAAGATTGTTTTGATTGCAATTTCAATGCAGGAATTTTACGACGACCACCAATAACAGCAATTTGATTTTCGGGGATATTGGCTAGTTGAGCTAGATAACGTTTAAGTTGGGCTTCAGCATCTGTCCCAGCAATGGTGGCAGATGTAGCGACAAAGCGAATATCTTCTGTTTTAACATCAAAAGCGTGCATTACACGACGTAGTTGTAATGCTAATTCAGCCGCTTGTGACCCCATATAAGTATGGGCTTCATCTAATATGATCCAACGCAATTTGCCCTTAGATTTATTTAAAATAGGGGCGTCGATTTGACGAATTAGCATATGTTCTAACATTGTGCCGTTGGTTACCAAAATTGGTGGTGGACTTTCTCTTAAATGCTCTCGAGAAAGTACAGTCTGTGGAAAACGTATTTGTTCATTTTTAACATTATCAGCATATTCTTCAGTATTACTGTTGTACAAGCAAAAGCGAATTTTATTACCAAAATGTCCAGTCCAAGTTTCTAAGCGTTCACGTTGCGAGCTAATAAGTGCATTTAATGGATACAAAAATAATGCTCTTACCCCAATAAGTGATTGATTATCCTGACTCATTTCACGATACAAATCTTCTAATACAGGAATCATAAAACATTCCGTTTTACCTGATCCTGTACCACTAGTAATAATCCGAGATTGGGGTTTATCTGCTAAAAGATCTTTCCAAGCCTGAATGATTAAAATCTTTTGCCATTTGAGTTAATACCAATTGCACTGCGTCAGAATAAAGATTTGGTGGTAAAGCAATAGCTTGCTGTAATTCCCCTTTAATTTCTGTTGCTTTTGTTGCAGGAATGAATCTTGTACGACTTTGTAAAATAGACTCTTTATCGCTAATAATTAGACAAGGATTATTGATTTCATTTGGTAATAAATAATGACCATGTTCATCTTTATCTAGCTTGAACGTTTCAAGTGTAGTAAGTGAAAGTAATGATAATTTAATTTTATTATCCATGTCTTCCATCTCAATTGTATCGCCATAAACTGAAATGTCAGAAGCATAAAGTGTTAAGTTTATCTGGCGAATAATGCGGTTATTCTGAGAAATAATCACTTTAACCTGTTCATCTAAATGCTTCGAAATAGAAAAAAGTGAAATAATTTCAGGTCTAAATTCATGCAAACTAATTTCTTGATAACTATTCATATAAATTTTCTGAATTTCTAATAAAATGACTTTCTCATTATATAGTAAAAATAATTTAAAACATCAAAATGGTTGATCTCGATTTACATTTCCAATATGAACAAATACAAATGCACTTTGTACTAAACGTTGTCAAAGGCGAACGTGTTGCCGTGATTGGTGAGAGTGGCGCTGGAAAAAGCACTTTGTTGAATCTTATTGCCGGCTTTGAGTTGCCGACAAGCGGTCAAATTTGGCTAAATTCTTGCAATCATACGGCGACACAGGTAGCGGAACGCCCTGTATCTATGTTGTTTCAAGATAATAATGTGTTTCCACATTTGACCGTTGAGCAGAATATAGGGCTGGCGTTAGTTGCCAGTTTAAAGTTGAATGATGCGCAGCAACAACAGGTTCAACAAATTGCGCAACAAATGGGGATTGCCGATTTACTAAAGCGGCGAGCCGATCAACTTTCCGGTGGGCAAAAACAACGGGTGGCGCTTGCTAGAACGTTGTTGCGTAAACAACCGATCCTATTATTAGACGAACCATTTTCAGCGCTTGATCCGAAACGCCGTGAAGAATTACAGCTACTGGTTGCGGATATTTGTCAGCAAGCGGAGTTGACTTTATTAATGGTGACACATCAATTAGAAGAAAGTTGTGCGCTTTTCGACCGAGTTATTACGGTTGAAAATGGTCGGATTATTTCTGACCGCTTGATGAATGCAGTTTAATGAGAAATTGCTTTTTTTGTACAAAATTTATTCGTTAATTGTTACTAAACTTGCTAAAATTGTGATCTAATCGACAAAACTAAAACGTTTTAGCAAAATTTGCTTTGTTAGCTAAACCGTTTTAGTTAAAATGCAATCGTTTAATCTTTATATAAAAATAGGTGGCAAACTATGAACTTCCCGAAAATTGCGGAGCAAACGATCGAGAAACTCGGTGGTAAAAGCAACATCACAACACTTGCACACTGTGCAACACGTTTACGTTTAACTCTTGCAGATGAGTCAAAAGTAGATAAAGAAGCGATTGAGAATATCGAAGGCGTTAAAGGTCAATTCTCAACGAGCGGTCAATACCAAATTATTTTTGGTTCAGGCACAGTAAATAAAGTGCATGCTGAAATGCAAAAACAAATGGGCATCGGTGATATGAGTACGTCTGAAGTGGCGGCGGCAGGTGCGGCAAACCAACCGTTATTACAACGTTTGGTAAAAGGTTTAGCGGATATTTTCGTACCGATTATTCCTGCAATCGTGGCAGGCGGTTTACTGATGGGTATCCACTCAATGCTGACTTCGGTTGGTTTCTTCTGGGAAGGCGATTCGGTTGCGACTAAGTACCCTGAATTTGCAGATTTAATTGATTTTATTAATACGATTGCAAATGCACCATTCGTCTTCTTACCGGTATTACTCGGTTTCTCTGCAACCCGTAAATTCGGCGGTAACCCGTTCTTAGGTGCGGCGCTCGGTATGTTATCAGTTCACCCTGCATTAGCCGACGGTTGGAACTACGCAAAAACTTTAATGGAAGGTAACATCAAATATTGGAACGTACTTGGCTTTGAAATTGAAAAAGTCGGTTATCAAGGTACAGTAATCCCAACCATCGTTTCTGCTTGGGTATTAGCAACCCTTGAAAAAGGTTTCCGCAAATTTGTACCTTCTTATTTAGATAACCTTGTGACACCAATGATGTCTTTATTCATCGCAGGTGTATTAGCTTTCACGGTAATCGGCCCATTCGGTCGTGAAGCGGGGTCTGCGATTTCAGCAGGCTTAACGTGGTTATACGACAGCTTAGGCTTTATCGGCGGTGCAATCTTCGGTACATTCTATGCACCAATCGTAATCACCGGTATGCACCAAACCTTTATTGCAGTAGAAACTCAATTATTAGCGGAAGTGGCGAACACCGGCGGTACATTTATCTTCCCAATCGCTGCAATGTCTAACATCGCACAAGGTGCGGCGTGTTTAGGTGTGGCGTTTGCAATGAAAGATGCGAAAGTACGCGGTTTAGCCGTGCCGTCAGGCATCTCAGCATTATTAGGAATCACAGAGCCGGCAATGTTCGGTGTGAACTTACGTTACCGTCAAGCGTTCATTGCTGCGATGATCGGTTCAGGTGTCGCTTCTGCTTTTATCGCATTCTTTAACGTGAAAGCGATTGCATTAGGTGCAGCAGGTTTCTTAGGTGTACCTTCAATTAAACCGGACAGCCTTGCAATGTACTCGGTAGGTATGGCAATTTCATTTGTCGTTGCGTTCTCAATCTCAGCGGTATGGGTGAAAAAAGCACAAGCTAAAAAATAATTTAGCAATAAAACAATAGAGAAAAGCCTCTAAATCTTACGGTTTAGGGGCTTTTTGTTTATGGTACAAGCGGTGAAATTTGCTCAATTCTTTGCAAATGGGAGTTTACGGAATACACAGAACGTCACAGAAAGCGATAGGGCGAGTGTCCTTGTACCTATAAAATGATAGATTAATTCATTTGCATTAAAAAGGGCGTACTCGGTACGCCCCTACTTTAATATTGCAGATTTTTAGTAAAATCTAACCGCTTGTTTTTGTTTACTTATAAAACTCAATACCTGAAATGCTATTGGTTACACGGGTTCCCGCTTTTCCTGCCACGATATCTTGAATATCGGAAAGTGAACCGATTGCAGCGTCTTTACCGGTGGCTTTTACAAAGTTAATCACCGCTTGTACTTTTGGTCCCATTGAACCCGGTGCAAATTCGCCCGCCAGTTTTTCTAATTCTGCCGGATTTGCTTTGGCAATTTGTAATTGCTCCGGTTTGTTGAAGTTTACACACGCCGCTTTGACATCGGTAGCGATAATAAATAAATCCGCATCAAGTTGTTGTGAAATGACTGCTGTTGCAAGGTCTTTATCCACCACCGCTTCCACACCTTGTAATTTACCTTGTGTATCACGAATACTCGGTACGCCGCCGCCGCCGCCGCAAATCACGATTTGATCTTGTGCTAATAATGCTTTTACCGCTTCAATACCAGTAACCGATTGTGGTTTCGGGCTTGCTACCGCACGGCGGTAATATTGACCGTCCGCCATTACTGTCCAACCTTTTTCAGCAGCGAGTTTTTCCGCTTCTTCTTTTGTGTAAACCTGTCCGATTGGTTTGCTCGGTTTGGCAAAAGCCGGATCGTTAGCATCAACAATCACTTGAGTCACTAAGGTTTGTGTCGGATGTTCCGGCACGAGGTTGGTGAGTTCTTGTTGCAACATATAACCAATCATTCCCACGGTTTGTGAAACCAGTACATCAAGTGGATAAGGCTCAATTTTATTATCAATCGCATGGTAAGCAGCGTGTTGTAATGCGCTTAATCCGACCTGAGGACCATTACCGTGTGAAATCACTAATTCATTATTCGGTTTAATTTTTGCTAGTTGTTCTGCGGCGATTTTGATATTTGCTGATTGGTTTTGGGCGGTCATTGGCTCGCCGCGTTTTAATAAAGCGTTACCGCCTAAAGCTACTACGATTTTCATGTTTTATTCCTATTATTGTTTTCATCAGGGAGAGGCAATGTTGTAAATTTTTCAGAGAATTTGACCGCTAGCCCTCTCTCTGCCTTTCGTAGCCTTACGCTACTCAAGGCTGTCTCTCCCCCATAATGGGGGAGAGGAGGTCATTTAATTATGCTAAGCTCGCTACCATTACAGCTTTAATGGTGTGCATACGGTTTTCCGCTTGTTCAAAAGCTACATTTGCCGGGGATTCGAATACGTCTTCGGTCACTTCGATGCCGTTTGCCAGAGCCGGATATTTTTCGGCGATTTGTTTGCCGACTTTGGTTTCGCTGTTATGGAATGCCGGTAAGCAGTGCATAAATTTCACTTTTGGGTTGCCGGTGCGTTGCATTAATTCAGGTGTGACTTGGTATGGCGTTAACATTTCAATACGTTCGCCCCAAGTTTCAAGCGGCTCACCCATAGATACCCAAACGTCAGTATGTACGAAATCTACGCCTTTTACTGCGGTATCAATATCTTCGGTTACGGTAATTCTTGCACCGCTTTCCGCTGCGAATTTTTGGCACATTTCAACTAAGCTGTCTTCCGGTAATAATGCTTTCGGTGCACAGATACGTACATCCATCCCTAATTTCGCACCGATTAATAATAAAGAATTGCCCATATTATTACGTGCATCGCCGATATAAACGTAGCTGATTTGGCTTAAAGGTTTTTCACAGTTTTCAATCATAGTGAGTACGTCAGCTAACATTTGAGTAGGATGGAATTCATCGGTTAAACCATTGAATACCGGCACACCGGCATAATCGGCTAATTCTTGTACCACCGATTGTTTAAAACCACGGTATTGAATCGCATCGTACATTCTGCCCAATACGCGAGCGGTGTCTTTCATTGACTCTTTATGCCCGATTTGAGATGAGGTCGGATCGATATAAGTCACGTGAGCGCCTTGGTCATAAGCCGCAACTTCAAATGCACAACGGGTGCGGGTTGAGGTTTTTTCAAAGATTAATGCAATATTTTTGCCTTTTAATTGTTGTTGTTCTATTCCCGCATATTTCGCACGTTTGAGATCACGAGCTAAGTCTAGTAAAAATTTGATTTCACGTTCGGTATGATTTACAAGGCTGAGTAAGTGTCTATTTTTAAGATTAAATGCCATGATATTGCTCCTGTGTCTGCTATAAGTAAAAAGTTTTAAAAATTTGACCGCTTGTATAAGTGAAAGAACTTATTCGGGATCGTGGATAAAGGAAATGTGGAATTGCAAGGCGAGAATGCTTTGAAAAGAATTGCATTGCGATAGCAAAGGTGCTTGCTATCTTATGTGTTATACCTAATGAAGGTATAAAAAGGGTAGGATTTAACATTTTTACTCCTAAAAATTTATGGGGTTGGTACTTGAGAGTCGCCATTAACCTTTCTTGTAGAAGTAGGCACGCAATTCTAGCAAAGCAAACGTTTGCTATCAAGTTGTTAATTAAATGACAAAAGCTTGGCCTGATTAGTTATGTATTTATTTTGCATTTTTATTCACTTTAATGCAAGGCGTTTTTATAAAGAAAATAAAAATTTATGAAGATTAAGGAGAGAACAAGCGGTCTGTTTTCAAGATTCTTTTGCAAAAAAGAGCGGTATTATGTAGCAGTTGCACAAACTTGTTGATAAATGAAACGTAGGGGCGAACCGATGTGTTCGCCCAAAAAAACAATGAGATTTGTATATCACGGGCGGACACATCGGTCCGCCCCTACAAATTGATGTGTGCATTTGCTACATAATACCGAAAAAGAGAGGAAATTTAATCGCTTGTTATTTAATGAGATCGCTTAAATAAGCGTTTTAAAGCAAGTAAAGGAAGGGAAACCGGCCAGCTGATTGCCAGTAACAAACTATGCAATACCGCTTTGAGAAAGCCTTTACGGGCAAATGAAGAGGCAAGGCAGACTAAAAAACAAAGCGGAATAAGCAGCAGATAAATCTCAATCATAAGTAACTCCTAAAAAATAAAAGCTGTTGATATTGACCAACAGCTTTTATTTTAGCGCATAACTAGTAGCTTGAGTTAATTAAAACTTCTTCACCATAGCCGCCAGCTTGTGGGTGAGGAACATAAGTTGAGTTTGCCGCACGTAATATACGGATGCCTCGAATGCTGGTTTCTTTTGCCGCTAAAATATCATCATCACTGTAGCCATAGTGAAGTTGTACTTTATGTTTAATGATCGCAGCCGTTTTGCCTTGTTTATATTCGGATTTTTGTCCTCCGGTAAAATTTACCGGTTGCATATTTTTAATACCAAGTGCTTTCGCCAAGATTGGAGTCACTTGATCATCTTTACCGGCAGTACGACCGGTAATCAAGAATATCTGGTCACCACGGGCTTGGTGCATTTCAATTAATGCTTTAGCAGACAGCTTTGGAATGGAATATTTATCACAGCTGGCATCAATTTCATCCCAAAAGTTTTGGTTTTTTAGGTTGCTGTGGTCATTTGGCGAATATTTTTGTTGACAGTAGTAAAAACAGCCGCTGGTTGCTGCAACCGTATCATCAATGTCAAAGCTTACGTTCATTGGTGGTGTATCTTTTAAACTTGCTTTGATTTGTGCAATTAAAATCCAATGGATTGGCGCGTGTTGTTCCGCTTGACGAACGGTAAAACCAGCTTGGGTATAAGGATTTTTTTACCTGATGCGTGGCTAGGGACGATAAGGCTTGCAATTGCCGTAACGGCGATAGATTTAATGGTCGATCTAATATGTCATCCTTTTAAATTGTTATATAAAGTTATAAACATAATAAATAAAGGTCAGAGACTTTAACAAATGAGTATGAGACTCTTTTTTAGTACTAAAATCCTCTAAATAAAATAGATAATAATTTATTTTAGTGTGTAAATAGATCATCAATTTAACACTATATTTTTAGTGTTTTTATTCTATGTAATATCGGTTATTGTACACTTGAATCATCAGCAAGATTTCTGTTTGGTGTGCTGAGAGTCTTTATTTATGTTTGTGCAAAATTTAGGGAAAATACCACTAAAGTGTTACACTGTTTTGATCAAATGCAAAGAATCACGGTATGAGCTCAAGTAAACTTGCAACCAGTGATTATTTATTATTTTTTTGGAGTTTATATGCTTTATGCAGAATTTTTGTTGCTACTCGCATTTTTATATGTAGGTAGCCGTTTTGGCGGTGTTGGTTTAGGTGTGGTTTCTGGGATAGGCTTATTCATTGAGGTCTTCGTTTTACAAATGCCATTGTCTGAGCCACCGATCAGTGTAATGTTAGTTATTCTTGCCGTAGTGGCTTGTGCTTCTGTGCTTGAAGCTGCCGGTGGTTTAAAATTTATGTTACAAGTGGCGGAAAGAATTTTACGTGCGAATCCGAAACGTATCACAATTCTTGGTCCTATCGTAACCTATACAATGACGTTAATGCTTGGTACCGGTCACTCGGTTTATTCTATTATGCCGATCATTGCCGATATTGCTGTGAAGAATGATATTCGTCCTGAGCGCCCGATGGCGAGTGCTTCTGTGGCATCACAACTTGGTTTAACCGGTAGTCCGGTTTCTGCAGTTGTTGCATATTATTTAACCGAATTGGTCAATGTGCCGGGGTCAGAACATATCACTTTATTACAAATTTTAGCTATTACTATTCCGGCAACGTTTCTTGGCGTAGTGGCAATGTCTCTTTATAGCTTACGTCGCGGTAAAGAATTAAAAGATGATCCTGAATATCAACGTCGTTTACAAGATCCTGAATTCTGTAAACGTATTGAAGAAACCAGCAGCACAACTTTAAATGAACAATTACCGCAATCAGCAAAAAATGCTGTTTATCTGTTCTTACTTGCGATTGTAACAATCGTGGTTATTGCAATGTTCCCATCATTGAAACCAACGCTTGCTGCTTCAGGTAAAGTTGCTCCGATGGATAAAATCATCCAAATGATTATGTTAGCATTCGGTGGTTTAATTTTAGTATTGGCTAAAACTGATGTGAAAAAAATCTCGAATACAGTGGTATTTAAATCAGGTATGGTGGCAACCATTGCAATTTTTGGTATTGCGTGGATGAGTGATACTTACTTCAATTATGCAATGCCTTCATTTAAAGCGGGTATTACCGAAATGGTTAAAGCACAACCTTGGACCTTCGCATTTGCCTTATTTGCGGTATCTGTGGTAGTAAACAGCCAAGCGGTAACTGCGAAAATGTTATTACCGGTGGGTATTGCGATCGGTTTACCAGCAGATTTATTAATCGGTTTAATGCCGGCAACTTATGCGTACTTCTTCATCCCTAACTATCCGTCTGATATTGCAACGGTGAGCTTTGATATGACGGGTACGACAAAAATTGGTAAGTACTATTTTAACCACAGCTTTATGGTACCGGGCTTAATTGGGGTAATCACAGCCTGTTTAATCGGTCTATCTTTAGCAGAAATTCTAATCTAATGACTCTTGTCTAAGAACGAATGATCAAGCGGTCGATTTTTGTAAAAAATTTGCAAAAGTCGACCGCTTGCTTTTTTCTACTTATCTTTACCAAACAAAACATTAAAACAGCTTGCCCGATGAACAACTAACCGATAAAATTCTGATCTTTTAGTGGGAAAAAGTGGGAGATTGTGGATTTTCTGAATCCGGATCTCGCCAAATATAGTAATTTTTAGTGGCAGGACAGAAAATGTTTCGTGGCGCAACTTCAATTAGTATCGATAGCAAAGGGCGGGTAGCAATTCCTACTCGTTATCGTGTGGAATTGCGTGAAAAACACAAGGGAATTTTGGTTTGTACCGTCGATATTCGCCAGCCGTGTTTATTACTTTATCCGTTACACGAATGGGAAGTGGTGGAACAAAAATTACTTGCACTTTCTAATTTTGATCCGATGCAGCGCCGTATTCAGCGAGTGATGCAAGGCTTTGCGACCGAATGTGAAATGGATGCCGCGGGTAGAATTTTACTTAGTCCCACACTAAGACAGCACGCACAGCTTGAGCAACAAATTATGTTGGTCGGGCAATTAAATAAATTTGAAATTTGGCAAGATAAACAGTGGCAATCACAAATTGCGGAAGATCTTGCATTGGGCTGTTCGGCGGAGATGCTGAATTGCGAAGCCTTAAAAAACCTTTCTTTATAAGATAAATAAGTGAGTTGGAAAAATAATGAACGATACAGTCCATAAGCATATTACCGTATTGCTACATGAAGCCGTTGATGGTTTGGCGATTAAGCCGAACGGTGTTTATATTGACGGTACTTTTGGACGGGGTGGTCATTCTCGACTCATTCTCTCAAAACTTTCCGAACAAGGTCGCTTAATTGCAACAGATCGTGACCCTCGTGCAATTGCTGAAGCGAATACGATTAACGATGCTCGTTTTCAAATTATCCATACCGCTTTCTCTGCGATTCCCGAAGTGTGCGAACAATTAGGCTTAACCGGTAAAATTGACGGTATCTTGCTTGATCTCGGTGTTTCTTCTCCGCAGCTTGATGATGCAGAACGTGGCTTTAGCTTTATGCGTGACGGACCTCTAGATATGCGTATGGATACGACTAAAGGTCTATCTGCCGCCGAATGGCTGGCACAAGTTTCGGTGGACGATTTGGCATGGGTGTTAAAAACCTTTGGCGAAGAACGCTTTGCGAAACGCATTGCACAAGCGGTCGTTTCTTATAATAAATCTGCAACAGACAAGATTTCTCGCACACTTCAATTAGCGCAGATTATTGCTGATGCCGTTCCTTTCAAAGATAAGCATAAACATCCGGCAACCCGTTCGTTTCAGGCAATCCGTATCTTTATTAACAGCGAGTTGGATGAATTAGAGAAAGCATTACAATCAGCCTTAAGCGTATTGGCACCAGAAGGTCGTTTATCAATTATTAGTTTCCATTCATTAGAAGATCGAATGGTTAAACAATTTATGAAGAAAAACAGTAAAGGTATGGATGTGCCGAAAGGCCTACCTATTTTGGAATCGGAATTAAATAAAAATATTCCGTTAAAAAACATTGGTAAAGCGATTATGCCGAGTGAGGCGGAAATCGAAGCAAACCCTCGCTCACGTAGTGCCGTATTACGTATTGCGGAAAAAAGATAGAGGAGTTAACGAATGGCAAGTAATGAACGTTATCCGCTCCATCAAATTATTTTAGATGATTTAACCGGACACAATAAAGTTGCATTGATTCTACTGATAGCAACGGTGTTAACCGCAATTGGCACTATTTGGATTACTCACCAAACTCGTTTGCTTACCGCAGAGCAAGGAAAATTAGTTCAGCAAAATCGTAAGTTGGAAAGCCAGTATATTCACTTACAGCTGGAAGAAAACGCAAAAAGCCAGAAATCTCGTGTTGAAGCGGCAGCAGCCAGCTTCGGTTTACAACAGATTAAAAAAGAGCAAGAAGTTATTTTGGTTGAATAAATAATGGCAAAGTCAGTTAAATTAAAGCGTAAACCCGCAGCCTCAGAGCCGAATATAGAGGCAAAAAAACAAGCCAGCACTAAAAATGAACCGAGTTATCTCCCGATTCGTTTTGGTGTTGTCGGTCTTTTCATACTTGTGATGGCGGGAATGCTAATTGCTAAAGCTGCGCATATTCAGTTATTTGATTCTGAACGCCTTATCAATGAAGCGAATAATCGCTCACTCCGTACTAAAGAGCTTCCGTTTACCCGTGGTCGAATTTTAGATCGTGACGGACGTTTCTTATCTATCAGTGTACCGATGTACTCTCTTACTTTAGATCCCCGTGAATATTTTGACAGCAAACTCAGACGCTCATCAGAACGTTGGAAATTGCTGGCAATGGAAATGGGCAGTTCAAAAAGTAAAATTGAGAAAAGTGTTAGCGATTTTATTGAGAAGAAAAACAAGTCCAAAGAAAAAGTGGAATTTGATCCACGCTCGATTTTGAATACTAAAAGCGAGAACTATTGGACGTTGCTGGCGCAATCAACCGGCTTAGACTACAACAGTTTGATTAGCACCGTACGCAATAATCCGCATTCACAGTTTGTTGCGCAGGAGATTGCGGCGGCGCAATTGGATCGTTCAAAAATGGAAGCGATCGCCAAAGCAATTGGGGAAAAATATAACGATTTAATGAATCGTTTGTATAAAGCTTCTCGTCAGCGTTTTATCTATATTGCACGCCATGAATCCGAGAGTATTGCTAATTATGCGCAGGAACTGAAAATTGACGGAATGGTGTTAAAAGCCGAATCACGCCGTTTTTATCCGTTGGCAGAAGAAGCTTCGCAATTAATCGGCTTTACCGATGTTGATGACGTACATGGTACGGAAGGTTTAGAGCGTAGCTTTGACTCTCTACTGATTGGCAAAAACGGTCGTCAAGTGATTCGTAAAGATGCACGTGGTAATGTGATTGAAAATATTCGAGATGAAAAACAGTATGATCCGCAAGACGTCATGTTGAGTATTGATGAAGAATTACAATCCGAAGTATATAAGAAGATCAAAGAAGCGGTGATTGCCAATAATGCCGAATCAGGTACGGCAGTATTAGTTGACGTACAAACCGGTGAAATTTTAGCGATGGCAAATGCGCCTTCGTTTAACCCGAACAAACGAAATAGCTTTAAACCGGAATTAATGCGTAACCGAGCGATTACCGATACTTTTGAACCGGGTTCAACGGTTAAACCGTTGGTAGTATTAACCGCATT
The DNA here is from genome assembly GCF_000374285.1 of Actinobacillus capsulatus DSM 19761. Classification (GTDB taxonomy): domain Bacteria; phylum Pseudomonadota; class Gammaproteobacteria; order Enterobacterales; family Pasteurellaceae; genus Actinobacillus; species Actinobacillus capsulatus. The sequence goes on from NZ_KB893930.1 coordinate 241,687, forward strand.
ACAAAACGGCGCGACTTATCGTGATGAAGTGATTAATACTCGTCCATTTGTGGTCAATGGTCATACGATTAAAGACGTTGCACCGCGTGAGAGTTTATCGCTAACCGGTATTTTACAAAAATCTAGTAATATCGGGGTGAGTCGTTTGGCATTACGTATGCCGTCTACCGCATTAGTCGATACTTATAGTAAAGTCGGTTTTGGTAAAGATACCGGTTTAGGTTTAGGTGAGCAAAAGGGAACAAACGGTGATCGTAAGCGTTGGTCTGATATTGAGCGTGCAACCATGGCATACGGCTACGGTTTAAATGTCACGCCATTACAGTTAGCCCGAGCTTATGCTACCTTAGGAAGCTTCGGCATTTATCGTCCGCTTTCAATTACTAAAGTTGACCCACCGGTTATTGGTGAGCGTGTATTACCTGAAAAAATCACCCGAGATGTGGTGCATATGATGGAGAGTGTTGCCCAAAAAGGCGAGGGTGGTCAGAAAGCAGCGGTTGATGGTTATCGTGTGGCGGTCAAAACCGGTACAGCACGTAAACTTGAAAAAGGGCAGTACGTAGAAAAATATATTGCCTATACCGCAGGTGTTGCGCCGGCAAGTGATCCTCGCTTTGCATTAGTGGTGTTAATTAACGAGCCGAAAGCCGGTGCTTATTATGGTGGCTCGGTTTCAGCACCGCTATTCTCAAGCATTATGGGCTACACCTTGAAAGCAAGAAATATCAAACCGGATAATCTCACTGATACGGAAAATGCCGTACGTGAAATTAAATCAGAACAAAAAGTAAATTAGAACAGAATAAATTAGGTAACAATATGAAACGTTTACTTCCCTTTCTTACTGAACTTGATGCTTGGGTGGCGGAGTTAAAACCGCTTAAGCAAATGACGTTAGACTCTCGCCAAGTGAATGAAGGCGATCTGTTTGTCGCGCTAAAAGGGCATCAAGTTGATGGTCGCCAATTTATCCAAAAGGCGATTGAGCAAGGTGCAGCATTAGTTTTAGCGGAAGCGGACGAAGGTCAAGATGAAATTGAGTTGGATGCGAAATTTGCAAAATATAACTTAAATCGCACCGCTTGTAAGGTAGTTTCAGTACCGAATTTAGCACGTATTTTGTCGGAAATTGCTGGCGCGTTTTATACCAATCCGTCTGAAAAACTCACTCTCGTAGGCGTAACTGGCACGAACGGCAAGACCACAAGTGCCCAATTACTTGCCCAATGGCACAACTTGTTAGGCGGAAAATCTGCGGTGATGGGGACGATTGGTAACGGTTTATACGGCAAAGTACAAGAAGCGGCAAATACCACCGGTTCGGCAATTGAAGTACAACGCAATTTAGCCAGCTTTGTAGAAATGGGAGCTGATTTTTGTGCGATGGAAGTGTCTTCACACGGTTTGGCTCAATATCGTGCGGAAGCGTTAAGCTATGATTTAGCGGTGTTCACTAATTTAAGCCGCGATCATCTCGATTACCATAAGACGATGGAAGAATATGCACAAGCAAAATTCCGTTTGTTTAGCGAATTAAATACCAAAGCACAAGTATTAAACGCAGATGATGAGATTGGCCGTGAATGGTTAGCAAAATTACCGAATGCGGTTGCCGTCAGTACCGATGCTCACTTTAGTAGCGACCATAAATTCGTTAAAGCGACCGATGTGAGCTTTAGCTTACAAGGTGTAAAAATTGCGTTTGAATCAAGCTGGGGAAACGGCGAACTAAATAGTCGTTTAATCGGTGCGTTTAACGTCAATAATTTGCTTACTGCATTAGCCAGCTTATTGGTGCTTGGTCACGATTTGCAAAAATTAATCGAAACCGCACCGCTTCTGCAAGGGGTTGCCGGACGTATGGAATGTATCGTTTCGCAAAAAAATCCGCAAAATAGACCGCTTGTGTTAGTCGATTATGCCCATACGCCGGATGCGTTAGAAAAAGCCTTACAAGCGGCACGATTACATACCGAAGGTGAGCTTTACTGTATTTTCGGTTGCGGTGGCGATCGTGATGCGGGTAAGCGCCCGATGATGGCGGCGATTGCAGAAAAATTAGCGGATAAAGTGATTGCGACTGATGACAACCCGAGAACCGAAGATAATACCAAGATTATGGCAGATATTCTCAAAGGTTTCGTTCAAGTGGAGAAAGTACAAGTGATCCACGATCGTGAACAAGCAATTAAAAGTGCGATTGAACAAGCCGGTGCAAAAGATGTCATTTTGATTGCAGGTAAAGGGCATGAGGATTACCAGATTATTGGTACGACTAAGCATCATTTTTCGGATCAGGAAACCGCAGCTAAATACCTGTGACTTGTCACTTTCTTTGCTTCGCCAAAGAAAGTAACCAAAGAAAGGCGCCCCCAGATTTTCCTTTTTCCTCTGCTTATTGCTAACTTTTGGGACGAATTTTTCAAACTCGCTTGCAAGCAAGCTCAGACACGAAAAATTATCCTCAAAAGTTTACGCAAACGCTTCGGAGGAAAATAGGGGAATGCAATAAATAGACTGAAGATAGATATTCAATGATAAAACTAACAACAAATGAAATTGCCGGCATTCTTAATGCGCAGTTGATTGGTGATGGTAATGTGGTGGTAGAAAACACCAGCACCGACACTCGACAAGCGGTCGAAAACGGACTGTTTTTTGCGTTAAAAGGCGAGAATTTTGATGCACACCATTATTTAGATAAAGCGATCGAACAAGATTGCGTGGCTGTGGTGGTTGAGCGTGAATGTGAAATTTCCGTACCGCAAATTGTCGTGAAAGATACACGCCTTGCATTAGGCGAGTTAGCCAAATGGTTAAAAGCGAAACTTAATCCGAAAACAGTGGCGATGACAGGTTCTTCAGGCAAAACCACCGTAAAAGAAATGACGGCAAAAATTTTGCAAAAAATGACCGCTTGTGAAGATGAAGTGCTTTATACCTTTGGCAATTTAAATAATGACCTCGGTGTGCCGATGACCTTATTACGTTTAACGCCACAACATAAATTTGCGGTGGTGGAGCTAGGTGCAAACCATATCGGTGAAATCGCTTATACCACGGCAATCACTCAGCCTGACGCTTGTTTGGTAAATAATGTTGCAGCGGCGCATTTAGAAGGGTTTGGCTCGCTCGCAGGTGTGGCGCAAGCGAAAGGTGAAATTTATCGAGGCTTAAAAGCCGGCGGTAAAGCGATTGTGAATCAAGCGTTCTATTTCCCTCAATGGCAAAAAGAAATCGGAGAGCATGAGCTGCAATCATTCAGCTATACCGGTTCGGATCAAGATTCGTATGCAGATTTTTGGGCGGAAAACGTGGAGTTAGGTTTATTCGCTTCTCATTTCACTCTACATTCTCCGCAAGGTGAAATCGAAATTAATTTACCTTATTTAGGCGCACATAATGTCAGCAATGCTTTAGCAGCAACTTCGCTCGCAATGGCTGTCGGTGCGGATTTAAATGCGGTCAAAGCCGGATTGGAGCAATGCTCGCAAGTAAAAGGTCGTTTGTATCCGGTAGAAGTTAATCAGCATTGTTTATTGATTGATGATACCTATAACGCTAATGTCGATTCGATGAAATCGGCGGTGGCGGTGTTAAAAAATTATCCTGCTTTCCGTATTTTTGCGGTCGGTGATATGGAGGAACTCGGTGATGAAAGTGCAGCTTGTCACCAACAAGTAGCGGATTTCGTGCGTGAGGCAGATTTAGATTTAGTCGTCAGTTTTGGTCAACAAAGTGCAGCAATTAGTGGAGAGGCAGCACATCACTTTACTGATAAACAAGCGATGCACGATTTCTTATTGCCGATTATTTCGCAAAAAATTGCAGAAAAGCAACCGCTAGTGTTGTTAGCAAAAGGTTCTCGTAGCCAAAAAATGGAAATATTGATTTCTGCTTTATGCCTTTCTTTGGGTGTTTCTTTTTAATTTTAAGGTAGATAGTGAAAATGGGTTATGACTCGTGACGCTATTTGATATGGATAAAATTTGTGGGCGATTGCCCGCTTAGTATGATTTACCAAGGTTTTTTCTTATGTTAGTTTGGCTTGCTGAGTATTTAGTTCAATATAATACGGCATTTAACGTTGTATCTTATATTACTTTCCGTGCAATTATGGCATTGCTTACCGCAATGGGTATCGGTTTATGGATTGGTCCTGAAGTGATTCGTCGCTTGCAGTTATTAAAATTCGGTCAAGAAGTGCGTAATGATGGCCCGGAAAGCCACTTCAAAAAACGTGGTACGCCGACCATGGGCGGTATTATGATTTTAATCGCCATCGGTGTGAGTACCTTGCTTTGGGCGGATTTGCGTAACAGTTATGTTTGGTTTGTGCTATTCGTGTTATTCGGCTACGGTGCGGTCGGTTTTGTTGATGATTATTGGAAAATCAAACGCAAAAATACCGATGGTTTAATTGCTCGTTGGAAATATTTCTGGCTGTCGGTGATTGCGCTGATTGCGGTATTCGGTATTTATGCGGTCGGTAAAGACACAGCAGCAACTCAATTAGTGGTACCGTTCTTTAAAGACTTTATGCCGCAGCTCGGTATTTTCTTTATCATTCTTTCTTATTTTGTAATTGTCGGTACGTCAAATGCGGTAAACCTCACGGACGGTTTAGACGGCTTAGCGATTGTGCCGACCATTATGGTAGCATCGGCTTTCGCGTTAATTGCATGGGCAACTGGTAACTTCAATTTTGCGCAATATTTACATATCCCGTTTGTACCGAATGCGGGCGAACTCGTAATTCTATGTACCGCAATTGTTGGAGCAGGTTTAGGTTTCTTATGGTACAACACCTATCCGGCACAAGTATTTATGGGTGATGTCGGCTCGCTTTCATTAGGCGGTGCGTTAGGCATGATTGCGGTATTGGTTCGCCAAGAATTATTACTCGTGATTATGGGCGGTGTATTCGTGGTGGAAGCACTCTCGGTAATCTTGCAAGTCGGTTCATATAAACTTCGCCAAAAACGTATTTTCCGTATGGCGCCAATTCATCATCACTTCGAATTAAAAGGTTGGCCGGAGCCTCGTGTTATTGTGCGATTCTGGATCATTACCTTGATGCTTGTATTAGTTGGCTTAGTCACATTAAAACTTCGTTAATCATAGGTGGGCTTGTCCCACCTTTTTCGCTTGCAAGCGGTTGGATTTATCCAAATTTTTACAAATTATAAAGAGATTCAATTATGCAAAACCAATATAAAGATAAGATTGTTACTATTATCGGCTTAGGAAAAACCGGTTTATCTTGTGTCGAATTTTTTGCGGATAAGCAAGCAAAAGTACAAGTGATTGATACTCGCGAAAAGCCGGCGGGTGCCGATCAGCTTCCGCTAGATGTGCCACTGCATATCGGCGGTTTAAACAGCGAGTGGCTGTTAGCTTCCGATTTAATTGTGATCAGTCCGGGGCTTGCGTTGGCTACACCGGAAATTCAACAAGCCATCAATGCCGGTGTAGAAGTGGTTGGCGATATTGAATTATTTGTACGTGAGGCGAAAGCACCGATTATTGCAATTACCGGTGCAAACGGTAAAAGCACGGTCACGACATTAGTGACTGAAATGGCAAAACAGGCGGGGATTAAAGTCGGTATGGGTGGCAATATTGGAGTGCCGGTATTAAGTCTATTGAATGAAGAATATGAATTGTTTGTGTTGGAACTGTCCAGTTTCCAATTAGAAACCACTTCTTCTTTAAAAGCGGTGGCGGTAACTATTTTAAATATTAGTGAAGATCATATGGATCGTTACAATAACTCGATTGAAGAATATCGTTTAGCGAAATTGCGTATTTACGACAATGCCGAGAATGTGATTGTAAACGGTGAAGATAGACTGACTTATCCGCTTGAAACGCAAGCGGTCAAAAAATTGATTCGTTTTGCAGAACATAATGCCGAGTACACTATGCGCAACGGTATTTTATATTCGGGTGATGATGCAATTATCCCAACCAAAGAAATGCTGATTTCAGGTCGTCATAATGAAATGAATGCGTTAGCGGCGATGGCATTAGCCGAAGCGGCAGGCATCCCTCGTGAAGGGATTGTAAAAGCATTGCAAGTGTACGGCGGTTTGGATCATCGTTTCCAAGCGGTAAAAACCAATGACGGCGTGCGCTGGGTGAATGATTCGAAAGCGACTAATGTCGGCAGTACGGTGGCGGCGCTCAACGGATTACAAGTGGCAGGAACACTTTATTTGTTATTAGGTGGCGATGGCAAAGCGGCGGATTTTTTCGAGTTAAAACCACTTATTAATAAACCGAATATCGTTTGTTATTGCTTCGGTCAGGATGGATCGCAATTAGCGGCATTATCAAACCAAAGCGTATTGGTGGAAACTATGCAACAAGCGATTGAGCAAATTCGCCCACAACTGAAAAAAGGTGATATGGTACTACTGTCGCCGGCTTGCGCAAGTCTCGATCAATTTAAGAACTTTGAAGAACGTGGACACGTTTTTGTCAAATTAGCTCAGGAAGTAACCGCTTAATATGTTAGAAAGATTTAAGACAGAATGGGATAAATGGATACGATTAACGCCGACTAATTCACTATATGATCGCACGTTGATCTGGCTGTTTTTCGGCTTATTGGTCATCGGTTTTGTGATGGTCACCTCGGCATCGATTCCGGTCAGTACCCGTTTAAATAACGATCCGTTTTATTTTGCGGTGCGTGACGGAATGTATTTAGCGGCTTCGTTATTTGCATTCGTGATTGTTGTCCAGATCCCAACCGAAAGTTGGGAAAAACGGAATGTCGCCTTTTTCTTAATATCGCTACTGTTTTTAGTTGTGGTATTGATTTTTGGGCGTAATGTTAACGGTGCGACGCGTTGGATCTCGCTCGGACCGATAAATTTCCAGCCAGCAGAATTGGCAAAATTAGCCATCATTTGCTATTTCGCCAGCTTCTATGTACGTAAATATGATGAAATGCGTACTAAGCGTGCGAGCTTTATTCGTCCGATGGTGATTTTAGCTATTTTTGGTATTTTGTTACTGCTACAGCCGGACTTGGGTAGTACGTTCGTATTATTCGTATTAACGTTTGCTATGCTATTTATTATGGGGGCGAGAATTTTACAGTTCCTATTCCTAGGCATTGCGGCAGCGATCTTATTTGCGTTTTTAGTACTGACATCTGAATATCGCCTTAAACGTGTCACCTCTTTTATGGATCCATTTGCGGATGCTTATGGTAACGGTTTCCAACTTTCCAACTCGCAAATGGCATTTGGTCAAGGTGAGTTTTGGGGGCAAGGGTTAGGCAACTCGGTACAAAAACTGGAATATTTGCCGGAAGCACATACGGACTTCGTTATGGCGGTGGTCGGCGAAGAATTCGGATTTATCGGTATTGTCGCGATTGTGATCTTATTAGTCTCTTTAGCATTACGGGCACTTAAAATTAGTAAAGATGCGCTGAAATTAGAAGAGCGTTTTCGTGGCTTCTTAGCTTTCGGAATCGCAATTTGGATCTTCTTACAAGGCTTCGTAAATCTAGGGGTAGCTTCAGGTTTACTACCGACCAAAGGATTAACATTCCCATTGGTGAGTTATGGTGGCTCCAGTTTGGTTATTATGTCGATCGCAATTGCGATTTTACTGCGAATTGATTATGAAAATCGCCTTGCTCTAATAGGGCATGCGCAAATCAAAGAAATTTAAAGAAACAAGCGGTCGGAATTTGCAAAAAATTTGCAAAAACTGATCGCTTTCTTTTTCCGTAAATTGTCAATTTCCTGTACAATAACAACAATTTGTCTAAAAAAGTTTTGTAAGCGGTCGATTCCGCTCAAAAGTTTGTAAAAGAGATTAAAATGACTAAAAAACTTCTTGTCATGGCAGGTGGAACCGGTGGCCATGTGTTTCCGGCAATTGCGGTTGCACGAGAACTGCAAAAACGGGGTTGGGAGATCCGTTGGCTAGGAACTCAAGATCGAATGGAAGCTGACCTTGTGCCAAAGCACGGTATTCCAATTGAGTTTATTCAAATTTCCGGATTAAAAGGAAAAGGTATCGGTGCATTGCTGAAAGCACCGTTTGCGATTTTTAAAGCGGTGATGCAGGCACGTAAAATCATTAAAAATTATCAACCTGATGCGGTGCTCGGTATGGGCGGATATGTATCCGGACCGGGTGGCATTGCTGCGAAATTATGTGGTGTACCGGTTATTTTACATGAGCAAAATGCGGTTGCCGGTTTAACCAACGTATGGTTAGCAAAAATTGCTCGCCGTGTTTTACAAGCATTCCCTACTGCATTCCCAAATGCAGAAGTGGTGGGAAATCCCGTGCGTGAAGATCTTGCTCAGCTTGAAGCGCCGGAAATTCGTTTTGCCGAACGAGGTTATCCGATCAATATTTTAGTGATGGGCGGTAGCCAAGGTGCAATAGTGATTAACCAAACCGTACCTGAAGCGGCTAAACAGCTTGGTCAAAATGTGTTCATTAGCCATCAAGTGGGAAAAGGCAATCTCAGCGGTGTGGAAGAAATTTATCAAGCAACCGGCAACGGTATTGCCGCCGAATTTATTGACGATATGGCACAAGCCTATAATTGGGCGGATTTAGTGATTTGTCGTTCAGGCGCTTTAACCGTATGTGAGATTGCCGCAGCAGGTTTGCCGGCAATTTTTGTGCCTTATCAACATAAAGATCGCCAACAATATTTGAATGCGACTTATTTGGCGAATGACGGTGCGGCAATCATTATCGAACAACAAGATTTTACGGTAGAAAGTTTATTAAGTGCGTTACAGCCGTTAATTGCCGATCGCCAAAAGCTAACTGAAATGGCGGTTAAAGCCAGAGCGAAAGCAATGCCTACAGCCGCTCAACGTGTAGCAGAAGTGATTATCGAACAAGCGAAATAGTTTTAAACGCAACCAACAAAAATATTTGGTTGTACAGATAGGAAAACAATAATGAAAAATTTCCAAAATAAAGTTAAAAAATTAGTACCAGAAATGCGCCGTGTAAATCAAATCCATTTTATCGGTATTGGCGGTGCGGGCATGAGTGGTATTGCTGAAGTATTATTGAATGAAGGCTATCAAATTTCAGGTTCGGATATTGCCGAAGGCCCGGTTACTAAACGTTTAGTTGAAGCGGGAGCAAAAGTTTTTATCGGTCATCAAACGGAAAATATTATTGGTGCAAGCGTAGTAGTGGCTTCAAGTGCGATTGATGATACTAACCCAGAAGTAAAAGCAGCAAAAGAAGCTCGTATTCCAGTGATTCAACGTGCGCAAATGTTAGCAGAAATTATGCGCTTCCGTCACGGTATCGCTATTGCAGGCACACATGGTAAAACGACTACTACTGCAATGATTTCAATGATTTATACCGAAGCACAATTAGATCCAACTTTTGTAAACGGCGGTTTGGTTAAATCGGCGGGCAAAAATGCACATTTGGGTGCAAGTCGCTATTTAATTGCGGAAGCGGATGAAAGTGATGCGTCATTCTTACATTTACAACCGATGGTTTCAGTGGTAACGAATATCGAGCCGGATCATATGGATACTTACGGCGGTGATTTCGAACAGATGAAAGCAACTTATGTAAAATTCTTACGTAACTTACCGTTCTACGGTTTAGCGGTTATGTGTGCCGATGATGAAACCGTGATGGAAATTGCGCCGCAAGTTGGTCGTCAAGTTGTAACTTACGGCTTTAGCGAGAAAGCAGATTATCGTATTGAAGATTATCAGCAAACCGGTTTCCAAGGTCATTACACCGTAGTTTGTCCGAATGGCGAGCGTATTGATGTGTTGCTGAATGTACCGGGTAAACACAATGCTCTGAATGCAACGGCAGCTCTTGCGGTAGCGAAAGAAGAAGGCATTACTAACGAAGCGATTTTAGCCGCACTTGCCGATTTCCAAGGTGCCGGTCGCCGTTTTGACCAACTTGGTTCATTTATTCGCCCGAACGGTAAAGTGATGTTAGTCGATGACTACGGTCACCACCCGACTGAAGTAGACGTAACGATTAAAGCGGCGCGTTCAGGCTGGGAAGATAAACGTGTTGTGATGATTTTCCAACCGCACCGTTATTCACGTACTCGTGATTTATTTGATGATTTCGTACAAGTGTTATCACAAGTCGATGCGTTAATTATGCTTGAAGTGTATGCGGCAGGCGAAGCACCGATTGTTGGTGCGGACAGTAAAGCGTTATGCCGTTCAATCCGCAATTTGGGTAAAGTAGATCCGATTTTAGTTTCAGATACCGATCAGCTTGGCGAAGTATTAGATCAAATTATCCAAGACGGCGATTTAATTCTTGCACAAGGTGCCGGTAGCGTAAGCCGCATTTCTCGTGGTTTAGCAGAAAGTTGGAAAGCTTAATAAGCGGTAAGATTTGCAAAAAATTTTGCAAAATTGACCGCTTGTGAACCTTGAATCGAGTAGTAGGGGCACGATACATCGTGTTCAAAATAAGAAAGGATAAAAAATGAGCATTAAAGATGAAAAAATTGCAGTGTTATTTGGCGGCGTTTCTCAAGAACGTGAAGTATCGCTAAATTCGGGCGCAGCGGTAACTGAAGCATTAAAATCACTAGGCTATAATGTAGAAGGTATTGATACTAAAGATTTCCCAATTGAAAAATTAAAAGAAAAAGGAATTCAACGCGTATTCAATATTTTACACGGCGGTATCGGTGAAAACGGTGTGTTACAAGGCGCATTAGAGCAAATGGGCATTCCTTATACCGGTTGTGGCGTAATGGCATCAGCGGTAACTTTAGATAAATTCCGTACCAAATTAATGTGGCAAGCAGTCGGCTTACCAACGGCAGAAATGGTGGTTATTCGCCGTGGGGAAGCGGTCGATTCCGAACAAATTATTGCAAAATTAGGTTTACCGGTATTTGTTAAACCTTCAAGCGAAGGTTCAAGTGTTGGTGTGACCAAAGTAAAAACGGTTGAGCAATTATTGCCGGCGGTGGAAGAGGCGTTAAAATTCGATTCAATCGTATTAATTGAAGCCTTCTTAGCAGGTAAGGAATATTCCGTTCCTGTGTTAGACGGTCAAGTATTACCGGCTGTACAAGTGATTCCAGATGGTGAGTTTTATGACTATCATGCGAAATATGTATCGGATAATACTCAATATGTCGTGCCGGCATTAAACGATGAACGTCAAGCAGAAGTGGCAAAATTAGTTAAAGTGGCTTACGATGTGGTTGGTTGTCGTGGCTGGAGCCGAATTGATGTGATGGAAGATGCAAATGGCCACTTTAATTTAGTTGAAGTGAATACTTGTCCGGGTATGACAAGCCATAGTATTTTTCCGAAATCTGCGGCAACGGTTGGCATTCCGTTTGAAAAATTAGTCGAGCATGTATTGGAGTTAAGTGCCTAATGGTTTCTGTTTTACGCAAAAAAACGGCACCTTCGGTTCGTTTTAAGCCGTTAAAAGCAAAATCTTCAGCAAATCCCTTTAATCGATTAGTATTAATTAAACCGTTGATTGTGTTATTATGCGTAATCTTCGCATTTATCGTTTATAGTAATTGGCATCATTGGTTGGAAAATTTAGATAAATCTCCGATTCGAGCTTATGCACTTACTCATAAAACTCGATTCACAACAAATGCGGACGTTCGGGAAACTTTATCGCAAAAACCTGTTCTAAAAGGATATTTCGGTCAAGACATTCAACAAGTTAAAGAAAAATTACTTGGTATTTCTTGGGTGCGAGATGTGGTAGTCAGAAAGCTTTATCCTGATCGTTTAAGCATTACGTTAATTGAGCATAATCCAGTTGCTATTTGGAATAATACGAACTTTCTTTCTGATCAGGGCGTGGTATTCAGTTTACCGGCTGATCGAATGGATAAAACGGGGCTTCCGGTGCTTTATGGACCGGATTCCGAAGGAAAAATAGTTCTAGATGCGTGGAGTAAAATAAAAGCGGACTTAAAAGCTCGAAATTTAGAGTTGCAATCCGTTGCAGTAGATAACAGAGGTTCTTGGACGATCACTTTATCAAATCATGTAGAGCTGCGCCTTGGTCGAGGGGAATGGACACCTAAAATTGACCGTTTTGTAACGATTTTTCCGGAAATTAATGTTCCTGAAGGACAACGACTGGCTTATGTGGATTTGCGCTATGAACATGGTGCGGCTGTCGGTTTTAGTCCTGTACATCAATAATTCTTAGCAAGCATAATATAGTGATATGACAAAAATAGCAGAATCTAAAATAATTGTCGGTTTAGATATCGGCACATCAAAAGTTGTAGCTGTTGTTGGTGAAGTTTTGCCAGATGGTGTTATAAATGTGATTGGCTCGGGTGTTTGCCCGGCTAAAGGTGTTGATCGAGGCGGTGTTATTGATTTAGATGCCGCCGTGAATTCTATTCAACGTGCGATTGAACAAGCCGAATCAGTCTCGGATTGCCAAATTATTGGTGTAACGCTTGCTATTTCTGGACAACATATCACTGCTTTAAATGAAAGCGGCACCGTGCCGCTTGGTGGAACGGTAACGAATGAAGATATTGATTCTGCTATTCATATTGCGCGCTCAATTAAATTACCAGATGGCTTAGAAACGTTACATATTATTCCACAGGAATATAAAGTAGATCGATTACCGGCAACGAAAAACCCCGTGGGGCTATCCGGTATGCGTTTACAAGCTCAAGCGCATCTTATTGCTTGCCATCAAGATTGGTTACGCAATTTAAAAAATGCAGTGGAACGTGCAAAATTGAAAGTGGATAAAGTAGTCTTTTCAGGTCTTGCATCAAGTTATTCCGTATTAACCGAAGACGAGAAAGAATTAGGTGTTTGTTTAATTGACATTGGTGGCGGCACAATGGACGTTTTAGTCTATACAGACGGCGCATTACGTTTTAGTAAAGTGATTCCATTTGCTGGTAATAACGTCACTGATTATATTGCGCATGTATTTACCACTTCGCGTAACGAAGCCGAAAGCATCAAAATGAATTATGGTAGTGCGATTAACCCTCCTACTCATAATGCGGAAAAGAAAATTGAAGTCGCTGGACTTGGCGGTCGAATGCCGAGAACCTTTACCAAAGCGCAAGTTGCGACGGTAACTTCACAATGTTATAGTGATTTATTGAAAGTTGTTGAGAACGAGTTAACTCAATTACGTCACGAATTGTTCCAAAAAGGCATAAAACAGGAATTAATTGCAGGTTTTGTGCTTACTGGTGGTGGTTCGCAAATCGAAGATATTGTAGAATGTGCAAGAAATATCTTTGGCTCTCAAGTAAGAGTTGGATATCCGTTAAATATTACAGGGTTAACGGACTATGTAAATAAACCACAATATGCAACAGTACTCGGTCTTTTACAGTATAGCCATTACAATTCTGACGAAAAGGGTAGCGGTGGTGAAATTGGTGAGAAAGTAGATACGCTCCTTGATGTTTTAGGCAGAGGCGTAAAGAAAGCTGTTAATTGGGCAAAATCGAGTTTTTAATAGTGTTGACGAGTAAGTTGGCACGTAGGGAGATGAAAAATGTTTGAACCTATTTATGAAACAACACAAGATGCGGTAATCAAGGTCGTTGGCGTTGGCGGCGGTGGCGGTAATGCGCTAAACCATATGGTTGACGGAAACCTAAATAACGAAGGTGTTGGTGGCGTTGAGTTTTTCTCAGTGAATACGGATGCGCAAGTATTACGTACAAGTTCTGTTCGCCAAACCATTCAAATTGGTGCGAATATCACTAAAGGTTTAGGTGCTGGCGCAAACCCGAATGTAGGTCGTCAAGCTGCGGAAGAAGACCGTGAAGCATTATCTAATATGCTTGCAGGTGCGGACATGGTATTTATCTCTGCCGGTATGGGCGGTGGTACGGGTACTGGTGCGGCACCGGTTATTGCGGATATTGCAAAATCACAAGGTTCATTAACAGTTGCAATCGTGACGAAACCGTTTCGTTTTGAAGGTAACAAACGTATGAGCTATGCGGAACAAGGCATTCAAGAGCTGTCTAAATACGTAGACTCATTAATCATCATCCCGAATGATAAATTATTAAAAGTATTACCAAAAAATACGAAAATGATGGATGCTTTTAAAGCGGCAAATGATATTTTACGCAATGCCGTTTTAGGGATTACCGATATGATTACCTCACCGGGTTTAATCAACGTGGACTTTGCAGACGTGAAAACAGTTATGTCTGAAATGGGGCGTGCAATGATGGGTACCGGTATCGCAGAAGGCGAAGACCGTGCAGAGCGTGCAGCGCATGATGCAGTAGCTAGCCCATTATTAGAAGATGTTGATTTATCCGGCGCGAAAGGCATCTTAGTAAGTATTTCATCAGGTTTAGATATTGAGCTTAACGAAGTTGATGTAATCATGGATTATATCCATAGCTTTGCAGCTCCAGATGCAACAATCGTATTCGGTACATCGGTTTACCCTGAAATGGAAGGTAAACTACGAGTGACTTTAGTTGCGACAGGTATTGGTCAAGCAGAAGAATTAACTTTACCAAGAACGCCAGTGTTGCAACAACAAGTTCAGCAGCAAGCTCAAGCTGCATATCAGCCACAGGCACAGCTGGCTCAGCCAGCATTTGCGCAACCTCAACAAGGTTATACTCAGCAACCGGCTCAATTTAGCCAATCTCAACCTGTGGCACCAAAACCACAACAAGTTGATTCTTCTCAAGTTTGGTCTCCGAACTCAATTCCAGGGTTTATGAGAAACGGTCAGTAATGATCGCCCAATATAGGGAATAAGGACAGAATAATGATTAAACAAAGAACGCTAAAACAAGCAACCAAAGTAACTGGTATCGGCTTGCACAGCGGTAAAAAAGTAACGTTAACGTTACGTCCTGCCCCAGCTAATACGGGGATTATTTACGCTCGTACAGATTTAGAGCCGGCAGTTTATTTTCCTGCAAGTGCGGAATCCATTCGTGATACGCAGCTTTGTACTTGTATGATTAATGATGATGGTGTACGTATTTCAACGGTTGAACACTTAAATGCAGCAATGGCTTCATTAGGTTTAGATAACTTAGTCGTTGAAGTGGACGCGCCTGAGATTCCGATTATGGACGGCAGTGCGAGCCCATTCATCTATTTATTATTAGATGCCGGTATTGAAGAACAAGATGCACCGAAAAAATTCATTCGTATCAAAGAAAGCGTACGTGTGGAGGAAGGTGAGAAATGGGCGGAAATGAAACCTTATAGCAAAGGTTTAAAATTAGATTTCACTATTGATTTTAGCCATCCGATGATCAGCAAAGATGTGCGTAATTTCAAAATGGAATTATCCGCTGAAAACTTTATTCACAAAATTAGCCGTGCAAGAACTTTCACTTTTATGAAAGATGTTGAATATCTTCAATCAATCGGTTTAGCATTAGGCGGTAGCCTTGATAATGCGATAGTATTAGATGAATATCGTATTCTGAATGAAGAAGGCTTACGCTATAAAGATGAGTTAGTGAAGCACAAAATGTTAGACTCAATCGGCGACTTATTTATGTGTGGCTATAATATCCTTGGTGATTTCAGCGCATATAAATCAGGACACGGTTTAAATAACAAATTATTACGTGCGATCCTTGCTGACGAAAATGCTTGGGAATTTGTAACCTTTGAAGATAAAGAACAAGCGCCACAAGGTTATCGTATTGGTGAACAAGTCTTTATCTAATAGTAAGATTGATTAGTTTTGAAAATCCTCGTTGATGAAAATTAGCGAGGATTTTTTTATGACAAGCGGTCGGATTCAGCAAAAATTTTGCAAAAACACTTTACTGTTCAAAAAAACAGTTATAGTATATATCTATACAGGATATGTTTATACAGGTATTTTATGCTCACTCAATTAACGGTTAATAATTTTGCGATTGTTCGTCACTTAACGCTGGAACTGAATGAAGGTATGTCTGTGATCACCGGCGAAACCGGTGCAGGTAAGTCCATTGCGATTGATGCGTTAAGCCTTTGCCTCGGCTATCGTTCAGAAAGCAGTATGATTCGTAATGGGGCGGATAAAGCGGATATTACCGCAACTTTTACCATGCAACCGACTAGCCCGGCTTATTTTTGGTTACAGCAGCATGAGTTATTGGATGAAGATAATCCTCAAGAATGTATTTTACGCCGTATGATTAATCAAGAAGGGCGTTCTAAAGCATTCGTGAATAATCGCCCATTACCGATTTCTCAACTGCGAGAGTTAGGTCAATATCTGATTCATTTGAATGGTCAGCATGCACCGCAATTATTATTAAAAAATGAGTATCAGTTGGAGGTATTGGATAACTATGCAGGTATCCATAGCTTGTTGAATGAAATGAGTAGCCAATACCATCGTTGGAAGAAATTACATCAGCAAGTTAAAAATTTTCGCCAACAGTGCCAAGAGAATGAGGCTCGTAAACAGCTGCTGCAATATCAAGTGGATGAACTGGATGAATTTGCGATTAAGCGAGGTGAATTTGAGGAAATGGAAGAAACGCATGGCAGGTTATCCAATTCAGAAGCATTAACCGCATTATCTCAAGAGGTGACAGATTTACTGAGCGAAAATGAATTAAATGTTGATTCAATGTTATATAAGGCGATTCGCCATTTAGAAGATTTAGTCGAAGTTGATTCACGTTATCAATCGGCACTAAATATGCTAAATGAATCACTTATTCAAGTCCAGGAAGCTAGTTCTGAAGTGAGCGATTTAGCTGGAAGAATCGAGCAAGATCCGGATTTATTAAATGAATTAGATGGACGTATTAGTAAAACGCTTCAATTAGCCCGTAAGCACCATGTATTGCCAGAGAATTTATGGCAACATCATTTGCTACTTCAAGATGAATTAAAAAAGTTGGTAGATTTTGCCGGAAATGAAGAACAACTAATTGCAGATGAGCAAACGGCTTACCAGCAATCTATTCAGCTGGCAGAGCAAATTTACCAAAAACGCTTTGAGGCAGGTAAAAAATTAGCCGAGCAAGTCACGGCACAAATTAAACATCTTTCAATGGAAAATGGTGAGTTTTTTATTGATGTTCAACATGATGCTAAAAAGCTATCGAGTAACGGAGCGGATTTCGTTGAATTTAACTTGCGCAGTAATTTAGGGCAGCAAGCTCAGCCGTTAGCCAAGATAGCTTCCGGCGGTGAATTATCTCGTATTTCATTGGCAGTACAGGTGCTGACAGCGAATAAGTTGTCCACACCAACCATTATTTTCGATGAGGTGGATGTTGGGATTAGCGGCCCGACTGCAACCACAGTTGGCAGGTTGTTACGTCAATTAGGCAAGAAATGTCAGGTGCTTTGTGTGACACACCTACCGCAGGTAGCAAGTTACGGCAATCATCATTTTAATGTACAAAAGTATGTGGAGAATAATCAGACGGAAACTCAAATGTCGTTATTAACTCAAGCAGAGCGGGTACAAGCCTTAGCAAGGTTATTAGGCGGAAGTAAAATTACCGATGCAGTACTTGCCAATGCACAGGAGATGTTAGATTTAGTTGAATAAGTAATAGAATACATCGTTGAATAAATAAAAATAAGCGGTCGTTTTTGAGGAAAACTTTGCAAAATGCTTGGTTATTCACAAAAATGACCGCTTATATTTTGTATCATTCGCTATTGCGAATTCATTATTTTGAACGTTGTTTGCTCACTAAATAAACTGAGTTAAATCAATCACTTTATCGCAGCTTTTCTCAATCAAATAGGGATCATGGCTCACAATCACTAATGCACATTTGCGTTGGCGACATTGATTGATTAATAACTCAATCGTTTCTTTTTGCGTGACCGGATCTAAGCGAGAAGTCACTTCATCGGCAAAAAGTAATACCGGTTCAAGCAGTAAGGCACGTAAGATCGCTACACGTTGTAATTCCCCACCTGAAACATTTTCCGCATTACGGGTGAGAATTTTCGGAGAAAGTACCAGTTGTTGCAGTAAAGTTGGAATCTGCGAACGATCTAACTTGTGTTTATCTATCACATCGTCTAACAGCGTTTGTAAACGGACTGTTGGTGCAAAGGCTTCCGGCGGATCTTGGTACAGTTTCAATACCTGATGTTTTTTGTGTTGCTGACTGTGCCAAATTATTTCGCCGGCTTTCGGTTTCAGTAAACCGCATAACACATCAGCGAGTGTGCTTTTTCCGATGCCGCTGTGTCCGACAACACCTAAGATTTCGCCTTGGTGTAAGTCAAACGAAAGTCCACTGAAAAGTGTTCGTTTACCTTGTGCAACACTCAGATTTTTTACCGATACAAGCGGTTGATTTTTCGCAAAAGTTTGCGAATTTTCGACCGCTTGCCAATGTTTCGGATCAGCGGCAATCAAGGCTTTTGTATATGGATGCTGTGGGTTAGCAAGCAATGTTTCTGCCGCACCTTTTTCTAATAATTGCCCCTTTTTCATCACTAAGATTTCGCCACCTAATTGTTCGGCAACTTCAATGTCGTGAGTGATGGTGAGCAAACCACCTTGATTCTGATAAGCCTGTTTGAGTAATTGAATCACATTAGTTTTGCTTTTCGGATCAAGCCCTTTAGTTGGTTCGTCCGCTAACAAAATTTTACCATCGGCAGCGGTAGCGATAGCAAAAGAAGCTCGTTGAGCCATACCACCAGATAATTGATGCGGATAAGCGGTTTCCCACACCTTTAAGCCTAAATACTCAAGGGCTTTTTTACCCTCATTTTTTGCCGCTTGTTTATCTTTTTTAGCCACGAAGAAAAAGCTTTCCCAAAGCTGTTTACCGATCGTCATAATCGGATCAAGCGCACGGCGAGGCTCTTGCGGTAACATTACCAAAGTTTTACCCCAAAGCGATTCAAGCTGCATATTTTCGGTTTTGCTATTTTCTATAAAAATTTGACCGCTTGCTTCTAATCCTTCCGGTAAAGCACCCATAATAGCTTGAATCAATAAGCTTTTGCCTGAACCGGTTTCACCGAGAATGGTGATATTTTTACCTTGTTCTAGTGTTAAGCTGATCGGTTCAACTAAGGTTAAGCCTGCGGTAGTTTTTACTCCAACATTTTCAATTTGTAGTAATGCCATTATTTTACTCTCCCGGATAAAAGTTGAAGGCTAAGCACCATTAAAAAGACCGCAATTACCGGCTGCATAAAGATCCACGGAGCTTCATAGTAATAAGGGAATAATTCAGTCATCATTAAACCCAATTCTGCTGTAGGTGGGCGTAATCCTACATTCACAAATCCAAGCGTAGCTAATGCTAGAATTGCATTACCCAGCGAGAAAGCGCTTAAGGTTACAATAAGCGGGAGTAAACGAGGTAAAAGGTGGCGTTTAAAGTTGTAAAATAAGCCCATTCCCATTAAACGGGAGGATTCGATTTCGGCACTGGATGCGAGCGTTTGGCTGACTGCACGAATTACTCGGAAAAACTCCACCCACATTACTAATGCGATACCTAAGTAAAGTGTCCAAAATGCCCCCGGTGATAATGAAGCAAATAATAGAATGAGTAATAGGCCGGGGAGCGCCATGACTAAATCGCAAATAAAGCTGAATAAGCGATCAAGCCAGCCGCCGAAAAAGCCGGCTAAAATCCCGAATAGCAATCCGGCAACTAACGCACAAAATACGCTAAAAAGAGATAAACCAAATGATAAACGGATCGCCGAGGCAAGGCGAGCGAACATATCTCTCCCGAGATGATCTGTGCCAAACCACGCAAGTTCGTTGGGTTTGGCAAGAATCGTCGTCAGATCTTGAAAGCCAATATCCATTGGGTAAAAATAAGGCTGTAAAAAGGCAAAAGCGAGCAACATGGTAAGAATCGCTGCCCCCATTTTTTGGCTGAATGTCATTTTATTCATTATTATACTCCATGACGTTTATTAGTAATTCGTGGATCAATCCACGCACTCAGCATATCTGCACACATATTTAACAGTACAAATAAACCGCCCATCACGAGAGAAGCACCTTGGATCATCGGCACGTCTCTAGCAATAACGGCATGCACTAAGGCGTGTCCACTACCTGGCCAAGCGAATAGACTTTCTACCACAACCACGCCTTCAATCAAATAAACCAGTTGTACGGCATGGTAAGCTATTACTGGAATAGCGATATTGCGAATACCGTGGCGAGTGAAGGTTTGCCATTTAGAAAGCCCTTTTAAACGTGCGAATTGGTAATATTCGGATTGTTTTACTTGCAGCATTGTCGCACGAGTAACACGTACCGAAACGGCACTCAGTCCTAATGCTAATGTTAAAGCCGGTAAAATAAAGTGTTGCCATTTACCGTAACCACCGGCTGGTAGCCAACGTAATGTTGCCGAAAAGAGCGTAATTAGTCCGATAGCAATAATAAATGCCGGTACGGAACGAAACAAGGTGCTAAATACGAGAGTGAAGCGGTCAAAAAAGCCATTTTCTTTGCGAGTGGCAAGCACACCAAGTATCGGCCCAATCATAATTGCCATAACGAGTGCAACAATAGCGAGGCTAAGTGTATGTCCGAACTGATGAGCAATTTCGTTCCAAATCAAATCGCCAGTGACTAAGGATTTACCTAAATTAAGCTGTAAAAGGTCAAGTAACCAGTTTCCGTAGCTTTGCCACCACGGTTGATCTAGTCCTAATTCGGTGCGTACTAATTCGGCAGCGGCACTATCAGCTTGATCATAGCCGTAACGACTTGCCGCTATACGATAAGCCATATCACCCGAGAGCTGTCGAGTCAGAATAAAAGTGAGAGTACCAACCGACCAAACCACTAAAATAATTTGCAGTAGCCGTCTAAAAATAATATTAAGCATATTTCTAACCATGAATTCATCAAAAAACACGGAATTTGCCCAGGAGTTTGTGCTATTTTCCGTGTTTTAAATGCTAATTTGATAATGTTATTTTGTAAGTCTTTCTAAAAAGAATCTTCTTTCGAACGGATCAAGTGTAACACCTTTGATATCATTATGGGTCGCAACATTTTGCTGATAATACACTACCGGAATAATCGGTAGTTCATCATGAATAATTTGGCTGACCGTCTGTTTTAAGAGTTTATTTCGTTGAGGATCACGCTCTGTTTCGATTTTCTCTAACGTTTGCGCCAATTGTTCGTTACTCCAGTTCATTACGCCCCAGTCACTGCCACTTTTAGCATAATCTTGCACAATGACACCGAATGGGTCGATCGTCTTACCATAGTTCAACGCATATAATGCCATTTCTAAACTACCATCTTTGTGACTGGCAGGGATTTCACTAAAGTTACCTACCGACACATTCACATCAATACCGATTTGTTTCCATTGTGCTTGTAGAATCGTGGCAATAATTGGTAATTCTGGGCGATCCGAGAAGGTTTTTAAGGTAAAGCTGAACGGTTTTCCTTCTTTATTGGTTAATTTGCCTTCATTATTGAATTGGTAACCGGCAGCGGTTAAATTTTGTTTAATTGTTGCAAGATCAACAGTTTCATCTTTACTTTCCACACGCCAATCAGCAAAAGCTTTCGGTAAAATTTGATTTGCCACTCCGTCTTCAATTTTTAGCACTTGTTCGGCAATCGCTTTACGGTTGATTGCCTGTGAAAGCGCTTGGCGAATTGCTAAGTCTTTAAAAAACGGTTTAGCCACATCCATTTTCATCTGAATCGTGCGGGCAATAGAACCGCTGGTTAAAGTCAAATCAGGATTAGTTTTTAAACGTGCGACACTCGCCGTATCTAAGTTAAACACTAATGATGTTGCATCGCTTTGAGCCATTAATACACGCGTTTCGCTACGGCTGCTTGCTAAATAATTGGCATGAATAACTTTTGGTTTTTCTCCCCAATATTGTTCAAAGCGAATAGCTTCTATTTTTTGCGGAGCTTCAATTTTATTTGCTTTAAATGCGCCGGTTCCAATTATTTGAATAACTTCATTTTTTTTATTAAATGATTCTTCAGCTAAAATAATGGTTGAATAATGTGTTAAGAAAGAAGGAAATGGTACAAAAGATTTTGTTAATTTAAATTTTAATTGATTCTGATTTAAAACATTAATTTCTTTAATAAATGCCTTTTTTAGAATGCTTGGTTGATTCATTACTAAATTTAAATTCTTTACAACAATTTGAGCATTTAATTTTTCACCGTTATGGAAGGTGGCATCTCGTAATGTGAAAGTCCATTCCGTTGCATCTTCATTGCTTTTCCATTCAGTCGCAAGCCCAGGGATTAACTCTCCTTTTTCATTCGCTTCAACTAAGGTTTCTGCTAAGTTCATTCGTTGGAAAATCACGCCTGATTGAGTTGGGTTTAAGCTATTTAGCTCCCAAGGAGCAATAACAGTAATTTGAGTTAATTCATTGTTTTTAACGTCTTTTGTTTCGGTTTGTTGTACGTTTTTTTGCGGGTTTTGAGTGACGAATTTGTCTTCACAGCCAAGTGTAAATAGTGTTGTTGCAAGTAATGAAAATAGCCATTTTTTCATCATAATCTCCTTTTAATTTAGTCAAGTATTTCACAAGTGTGGCGCTGATTCTATCATAAATCCATAAAAAAAGTAGTTGTTTATTTTGTAAAGGTAATTGAGCAAATCCGATGTGTAATAAAGAATATATTTTTATAGTGGAGATCCGATTAGTTAGTAAATATAGATTAAAAGGTATATATTCATTTGGTTCTTTATTAGGTTATTTATCTAAATAAGATTGAATGTTGTTTACGATTAATTTGATAAAGAATGAATGAAATTTAACTGAAAGAAATCAAATTCCTTAATTTGAGGTGGGAATATGTATGTAAATAAAAAAATGAGTAAAACGATAATTGCATTAGCTTTATCATCTCTTTATACAACATCTATGGCAAATGAATTAACCACGGTAACGGTTACTGCTGATAACTTAAATAAAGTTATTGTTAATTCAGATAATAATTTAAATCTTGCAGCACAAGGAAATACATTAAATATTTCTTCTGCTGATAATGTCGCATTTTCGTCAGTAAAGACAACGACATTACGTAGTGATGCAATTAATGCAACTCAAATTAATACTGCTTCAATGACTGCATCTGGGGCTGTAAATGCAACCCAAATTAATACCGCTTCATTAACGGCTTCAGGCGCAGTAAATGCAACCCAAATCAATACAGCAGCACTCACTGCTTCAGGTGCAGTAAATGCAACTAAAGTGAACACAATTGCATTAACAGCTTCAGAAGCGGTTAATTCTGCACAGGTAAATGCGCTGAATGTTGCGGCAAATGTTGTAAATGCGACGACTTCAAATACGAATCGCTTAAATACTTTTACTGTAAGTACCAATGAAATTGATGCAAAAACGATTAATAGCACACAAGTAAATACTGACTCAATTACCGCAAGCGCAGCGGTAAACGCAACGCAAATCAATACGGCATCGTTAACCGCTTCAAATGCGGTGAATTCGCAAAAAATTAATGCGGAGAATGTGAAGTCAACAACGGTTGATGCTAAAGTGGTAAATGCAACTCAAGTGAATGCCGATTCAATTACCGCACGTGCCGCAGTAAATGCTACCCAAATTAACACCGCTTCATTAACGGCTTCCGGGGCAGTGAATGCGACGCAAATCAATACGGCATCATTAACAGCATCAAATGCAGTAAATGCAACGCAAATTAATACGGCATCGTTAACTGCTTCAAATGCGGTAAATTCACAAAAAGTGAATGCGGAAAACGTGAAATCAACAACAGTTAATGCTAAAGCGATAAACGCAACGCAAGTAAATACCGATTCAATTACAGCGAAAGCGGCAGTAAATGCAACACAAGTTAACACAGCTTCATTAACAGCGTCAGATGCAGTGAATGCGGCAGAAGTTAATACTGCGTCATTAACAGCTTCAAATTCGGTTAATACAGCAAAAGTTAACGCAGAAAAAGTTAATACAAATTACTTAGCTGCATCAGGCGTTATTGACGCTGCTCGTGTAAGAACCGGTTCATTAGCGGCTTCAGGTGTGATTGATGCAGCACGTATCAGAACTGGTTCATTATCTGCTTCGGGAATTGTTGATGCGGCTCGTGTAAGAACAGAATCATTAGCGGTTTCCGGTGTACTTGATGCGAATAGAATCCGTACAGCAAGCTTCTCTTCAAATACCGTTAATACAGATAATTTACACGTAGTAAATACGATTAATGTTGCAGATGGACCAAAAATTAGCTCAAACGGTATTACTAATTTAGCTGCTGGTGATATTTCTGAATTCAGTACAGATGCAATCAATGGTGGACAGCTATATCAAATTTTAGTGAGTAATGCATTACTTTATTATCCAAATATTGCTCCTTCAGAGTTAGTAAGTAACACGGGTTTAACAAATGCCTCAGAGAGTACTGAAGCAGCGCCTAGAAGTAGCCGTAGCAGAAGATCATTAGATAGTTTTGAGGATTTCAGCGCGGATCCTGAATTAATGACGATGACAGTCGATCCAGTAAACCTTATTCTGGAAAGTGTAGATAGCGCAACGACGGAAGCATTCCTTGAAACCTCAGCAGTCGTATCTACTGCAGATATAGCAACCTCTGCACGTGTAAATGTAGATCAAATTGTTGCAGGTACAACAGACGTCGCTCGTGTAAATGTAGATCAAATTAATGGTGGTACGGGTAATATTTCTCGTGTTAATTCAGATCAAATTGTTGCAGGAACAGGTGATATCGCAAATGTAAATACTGATTTATTAGTTGCAGGAACAGGTAATATCGCACGTGTAAATACTGATCAACTTATTGCAGGTTCTTCTGAAATTGCACGTATTGATAGTAATGTAATGAATGCTAACCAAGCGCTAGCAACCACTTCTGTTGGTGTAGCAAACGGACCGGAGCTTACAACCGCAGGTATTGATGCTGCAGACAAAACTATTAGTAATGTTAAAGCCGGTACAAACAGTGCAGATGCGGTAAATAAAGCACAACTTGATGAAAAAGCAGATAAATCGACCGCTTATACTTTCAACGTAAGCAATAATGAGGCAGCATTAAGTGCTGATGCGTTAGCGGATACTTGGACCTTGGAACAAGGTGATAGCTTAACTTTTGGTGCGACTTCAGATCTAAATGTGACTACAGACGGTCAAGGTAAAGTAGTATATGGCTTATCAGATGAAGTGAAATCGAAGATTGATACGGCAGCGGCAGCAAATAAAGGCGTGAATGTTTCAACTAAAGCGGCAGATGGTAAAGTTACTACCCATAACGTGAAATCTGGTGAAACGGTAGCAGTACATTCAGGTAAGAACATTGCTATTACCCAAAATGCGAATACGATTACTGTAGCAACAGTGGATAACCCAACATTTGCGAAAGTGACTGTAGATTCTGTTTCGGTTAAAAATGGTCCGACAATTGATAGTAACGGTATTAATATGAATAACAAACGTATTACTAATGTTGCTGATGGTGTTGAAGCAGGTGATGCGGTAAATGTACGCCAGTTAAATCAAACACGTAATGATTTTGACAAACGTCTGAACCGTTTAAACAAAGATCGTAAAGCCGGTACGGCATCAGCAATTGCTACGGCTGGTTTATTACAAGCGCCAGCAGGTCAATCAGGTGTAACTGCAGCGGTTGGTCAGTATGAAAGCCAAAGTGCGGTAGCGGTAGGTTACTCACAATCGCTACCAAGCGGTGTTGGTGTGAAAGTATCTTTCAGTGCGAATACTCGTAAAGAGCTTGGTGGTTCTATCGGTATGGGTTATTTCTGGTAATTGATGTTTTAAAGACATAAGAAAAATGCGACCGGATGAGGTCGCATTTTTTTACTTAAATCAAGCGGTGATTTTTGCAAAAAATTTGCAAAATTTGACCGCTTGTTTTCGATTAATGTTCACGTGTTTTAAAGAACTCAACATCCGGATAGCGTTCTTGCGCCAGATTTAAGTTCACCATAGTTGGTGCGATATAAGTCAAATTATCGCCACCGTCTAATGCAAGGTTTTGTTCGTTTTTGCGTTTAAACTCTTCGAATTTCTTCGCATCCTTACATTCAACCCAACGGGCAGTTGCCACGTTTACCGCTTCGTAAATTGCTTCCACATTATATTCGGTTTTCAGACGAGAAACTACCACGTCAAACTGAAGCACACCGACCGCGCCTACAATCAAGTCATTGTTCATTAACGGACGGAACACTTGTACAGCACCTTCTTCCGAAAGTTGAACTAAGCCTTTCAGCAATTGTTTTTGCTTAAGTGGATCTTTCAAACGAATACGGCGGAATAGTTCCGGTGCAAAGTTCGGAATTCCAGTAAATTTCATTACTTCGCCTTGGGTGAAAGTATCGCCGATTTGGATTGTGCCGTGGTTATGTAAACCGATAATATCGCCGGCATAGGCTTCTTCAGCGTGTGAACGATCGCCTGCCATAAAGGTTAAGGCATCGGAAATCACGACATCTTTGCCGATACGTACGTGTTTGAGCTTCATACCTTTTTCGTATTTGCCTGAAACAACGCGCATAAATGCCACTCGGTCACGGTGTTTCGGATCCATATTCGCTTGGATCTTAAATACGAAGCCAGAGAATTTTTCTTCACTTGATTCAACCGTGCGGACATCGGTTTGACGTGCTTGCGGTTTTGGTGCCCATTCGGTTAAACTGTCTAAGAAATGATCGACACCGAAGTTACCTAATGCGGTACCGAAAAATACCGGCGTTAGTTCGCCGTTGATAAAGGCTTCGTGATCAAATTCGTTTGATGCACCTTGTACAAGTTCTAATTCTTCGCGTAGTTGATTCGCTAAATCATCGCCGACTGCAGCATCAAGTTCAGGGCTGTTCAAGCCTTTTACGATACGTACTTCTTGAATGGTTGAGCCTTGACCTGATTGGTAAAGATAGGTTTTATCTTTAGCAATATGATATACGCCTTTAAATAATTTTCCGCAACCAATCGGCCATGTAATCGGCGCACAACGAATTTTCAGTACGTTTTCTACTTCATCTAATAACTCCATCGGATCACGGATATCACGGTCGAGCTTATTCATAAAGGTTAGAATTGGTGTATCACGCAGACGAGTAACTTCCATTAATTTAATTGTACGTTCCTCAACACCTTTTGCACTGTCGATAACCATTAAGCAGCTATCTACCGCAGTTAGTGTACGATACGTATCTTCAGAGAAGTCTTCGTGTCCGGGCGTATCCAATAAATTGACTAAACAATCATTGTAAGGAAATTGCATTACAGACGTTGTAATAGAGATACCACGTTGTTTTTCCATTTCCATCCAATCGGATTTTGCGTGTGCGCTAGAGCCTTTGCCCTTTACTGATCCAGCGGTTTGGATGGCATTTCCGTAAAGTAAAACTTTTTCGGTAATGGTGGTTTTACCCGCATCGGGGTGAGAAATAATCGCAAAAGTGCGGCGTTTATTGACTTCTTGTAGATATGACATGCTTTTCTCTAGGCTAAAATTGAAATAAAAAGGTGGATGATCCACCTTAAAAATATTGGGCTATTTTCGCTGATTTATGGGTTTAGGACAACCTAAGTATGCAAATTTATTCAAATTGAGTGACAAGTAGTCCAATTTGCTTCAAAATTTATAGAAAACGAATAATGATTATTTGATGTGTGATTGTAAGGAGGTATGAATGGAATGGTTTATGTATGTGCTACGCCATACGTTTGATTATTCTGGAAGAGCAAGACGCTTAGAGTTTGCTTGGTTTATTTGGATTTATGAAGCATTTTGTTAATTATGCTTTAGATATTTTGTTGCTATTAATTACCGCTGATGAGTGCAACGGTAAGACATTTACATGATTTAGGCTATTCCGGTTAGTGGCAATCATTGCTAGTTATTGTAAATACTTCACTGTGTGTTCTCATATTTATGCCGGATGAAATCATTGAAGCGGTATCTTCTTCTCAAAAAGGCGGATTATTTATGATGGTCAGTCTCGTGATTGTTTTTGCATATTTCTTATATCTAACATTCAAAGATGGGCAGCCATTTACCAATCGATTTGGTAAAAGTCCTAAATATTTAGTATTAAACCAATACTCATAATTTAATAAGATAAAAGGAGAACTTGATGAATTGGTGTTTATTCGCATTAAAGCGAAGCTTTAACTTTTCCGATCGAGCTAGACGTAGAGAATATGGTTGGTTTTATTTAATCAATATCTTGATAGCAATTATATTAAATATCTTAGTAGGTGTTTGTTTTGCTATTGGGTTAGAAAATGTTGCAAGCGGATTAACAATCCTGTTATACCTCTACCAATTTGCGATATTTATTCCTTCGATAAGTGTCACGACTCGACGTTTACACGATTTAGGTTGGTCTGGGTGGTGGCAGTTATTACCTTATGTGATTGTTATTATTTTAAGTATTGCAACGGTCTTCTCTTTAGGCCAAGAATTGGGAGCAATTAGTGGTGCTGAATATTCCTTATATTTTTTGACACTTGCAAGTATCGGCTGTATATGGATTTTTATGTTGTTTTTAATGTTTAAAGATGGTCAACGTTTCACTAACAAATATGGCGAAGATCCAAAAGCGACTAAAAACGACCGTGAATTAGCAAATTTTTTAGCAGTATAAATTCAACTAAAAAGGGCATTTCCCTTGTGGAAAATGCCCTTTTTGCCTACAATAACGACTTTTCATTTTAGGGCTTTTCCCTGTTAATCGAATAGGACAGAGAATGTCACAAATTAAACTTATCGTTGGATTAGCTAACCCTGGGGCGAAATACGAAGATACTCGCCATAATGCCGGTGAATGGCTAATTAATGAAATTGCTCGCCAATTTAATGTTAGCTTAAAAGAAGACGCTAAATTTTTTGGGAAAGTCGCAAAAATTAATACGGCGGGCGGCGAGGTTCGTTTGCTTGTGCCGACTACCTTTATGAATTTAAGCGGTAAATCCGTCGGCGCTTTAGCAAATTTCTATCGTATTAAACCGGAAGAAATTTTAATTGCTCATGATGAATTGGATTTACCGCCGGGCGTAGCGAAAATTAAGCAAGGTGGTGGCCATGGTGGTCATAACGGTTTGAAAGATATTATTGCCAGCCTTGGCAACAGTAATAATTTTTACCGTGTGCGTATTGGTATCGGGCATCCGGGCAGTAAAGAATTGGTTGCCGGTTATGTATTGGGTAAACCAAGTCCGCAGGATCAAGAAAAAATTAATGTGGCGGTGGACGAAGCCGGTCGCTGTGTAGAAGTTCTATTTAAAGACGGTGTGACGAAAGCAACAAATTGTCTCAACGGCTTTAAAGCATAATGTTATTTGTCACGAAAGAATACTCAATGGCATAAACAAGCGGTTATTTTCTTTTAGAAATTTGCAAATTTTAGCAAAATCAGACCACTTGTCATTTTCGGCATTCTTCCGTGTATTCCGTGAAAATTAAGAGGAAATTATGGGATTTAAATGTGGTATCGTGGGTTTACCGAACGTAGGTAAATCAACCCTTTTCAATGCGTTAACCAAAGCCGGTATTGAAGCGGCTAACTATCCGTTCTGTACCATTGAGCCGAATACCGGTGTAGTACCGATGCCGGATCCGCGTTTAGACGCATTAGCGGAAATTGTGAAACCTGAGCGTGTGCTTCCAACCACAATGGAATTTGTGGATATTGCCGGTTTAGTCGCTGGCGCAAGTAAAGGTGAAGGCTTAGGTAATAAATTCTTAGCCAACATTCGTGAAACTGATGCGATTGGCCACGTGGTGCGTTGTTTTGACAATAACGATATCGTACATGTTGCCGGTAAAATTGATCCAGCGGATGATATTGAAATCATCAACACCGAACTTGCATTAGCGGATTTAGACAGCTGCGAACGTGCGATTCAACGCTTACAAAAACGTGCGAAAGGTGGCGATAAAGACGCAAAATTTGAATTATCGATTATGGAAAAAATCTTACCGGTGCTTGAAAATGCCG
This sequence comes from Actinobacillus capsulatus DSM 19761, assembly GCF_000374285.1. Taxonomy (GTDB): domain Bacteria; phylum Pseudomonadota; class Gammaproteobacteria; order Enterobacterales; family Pasteurellaceae; genus Actinobacillus; species Actinobacillus capsulatus. Next base: position 271,652 of record NZ_KB893930.1, read on the forward strand.
GAATGATTCGTTCGGTTGATTTAGACAAAGACGAATTACACGCAATTAAAGGTTATAACTTCTTAACCTTAAAACCGACCATGTACATTGCGAACGTGAATGAAGACGGTTTTGAAAATAACCCATATTTAGATCGCGTACGTGAAATCGCTGAAAAAGAAGGTGCGGTAGTGGTGCCGGTATGTGCTGCGATTGAATCAGAAATTGCTGAATTAGATGACGAAGAAAAAGTCGAGTTTTTACAAGATTTAGGCATTGAAGAGCCGGGCTTAAACCGTGTAATTCGTGCCGGTTACCGTTTATTAAACTTACAAACCTACTTTACCGCAGGTGTAAAAGAAGTGCGTGCTTGGACGGTTTCCGTCGGTGCAACCGCACCAAAAGCGGCAGCGGTTATTCATACTGACTTCGAAAAAGGCTTTATTCGTGCGGAAGTGATCGGCTATCAAGACTTTGTTGATAATAAAGGCGAATCTGGTGCGAAAGAAGCGGGTAAATGGCGCTTAGAAGGTAAAGATTATATCGTACAAGACGGCGATGTAATGCACTTCCGCTTTAACGTGTAATTTGCAAGAAATCATTTGAATTTGACCGCTTGTAGCGTACTGTAAGCGGTTATTTTTTAGCGGAAATTTACATATTATGGAACTTAAACTACCGCCACCATTATTGTTTGCGTTTTGTTTGTTGTTAATTTATTTATTACCAAGAGGTGAGCATTATCCATTTCCGCAATGGCTCAGTTTTTTATTTGCCGGAATCGGCATTGCTGTAAGTATAGCGGGGCTTTATGCCTTGAAAAAAGCGCACACAACCATTAGTCCTTTTACTCCGCAACAAAGTTCGTTATTAGTTACCTCAGGAATCTACTGCTTTAGCCGTAACCCAATGTATCTAGGATTAATGTTTTTGCTTATTGCATGGGCAATATGGCTGAACCGATATCTTGCATCACTAGTGATTATTGGATTTGTATGTTATTTAAATCGGTTCCAAATAAAAACGGAAGAACAATATTTGCAGAAAAAGTTTGGTGAACGCTTTACCCAATATTGTCAACAAGTACGGCGTTGGCTGTAAGCATAGCGAAAAGCCCCGAACGAGAGTTCAGGGCTTTCAGTTTAATAATGCCGATTATTTAAATTCATAACGATGAATTGTTTTTAAATCCGCATCTTTATTCTCATAATTATCTGACACTTTTACACGTGCGCCAACAGCAGCATGAGAGTCATATTCACGAGTCATCGTTACAACTTCACCATTATCTTTACGAATAGTGAGTTCAACGACATCTTTAGAAAGATCTTTAGAACTTAATACGGTCGCATTACCTTTATCTGCATAAAAGTCTTGCGTACAAGCTGCAAGTGTAACTGTCGCTAATACAGCGAGAGAAAATTTTTTCATTATGTAATATCCTTAGATAGATTTTAAAGAACGGATACGTTCAGGTTTGAGTTTGAACCTACGATTCGAACACGTTTACCTGGCACGAAACCTTTTTCTTTTTTCTGAACAACAACAATTTCTTTGCCGTCATCTTTGCGAATCACCATTTCTAATGAAGAAACTTGAGTCGCTTTTTCTTCAACGGTATTACCGATAATTGCACCGGCAACCGCACCAACTGCTGTTGCTACTGCACGACCGCTACCGCCGCCGATGGTTGAACCGGCTACGCCACCAAGAACGCCGCCACCAACAGTTCCTAATACACCTTGATTATCTGCTTGGATTTTTACATCGCGCACAGAAACGATTGTACCATAGCTAATTGAACGCGCTTCTTTCGCTTGGCCGGCGCTATATACGCTACCGCTATAAATATCGGTATTTGCACAACCTACGAGTGTTAAGCTTGCCATTAAAGCTGCTGCGAAACTTAATTTTTTCATATTATTCTCCAATGAAAAATTGCTCAGAAATGACTTTCCGAACGGATCACCTCATTTATATCATAAGGGTGGAGCTTGAGACAATAAGGATTGCAATAAGTTGCATTCTTGACTGAAATTGCAATACTTGGATTAGGTAACTGTTCTCCCTCCACCTTAGGCTGGCTGATTTTAAGCGTAAGATTGGCATTAATCAATAAGTGAAACTGTTTTAATGTGCGTTCAGTCCATTGCTCAGCTGTTTCATTTTTCTCATTGGGTAAACAATTTCAATATGTTCCCAACCTTGTTGCGGATAAATTTTATCTTTCGGGAACGGTAATTCGATAATTGAGACTTCTTGTCCTAAAAAAGCTAGCGGCTGATTAAGCTTAATAAGCGCTATCGGTCGCCCGTTTATTTCACTTTCTTTTAATAATTTACCCTGTTCAAGTAAGAAAGAGCGCCATTGGTCAGCAGTCTGCCAATCATTCATTCTGACTGCTAAATGGTCAATTTTAAACAGATTTAAATCTAGCATTGCCAAATGGGCAATTTGCTGGATTTTTTGTTGAAATTCAGAAAAATCACCAAAACAAGCGGTCATTTTCTCGTAAAATGTTGCATTTTCTTGTATCATAGAGTGTTTTTCCTTTAGGGTGCGATTTTTTGCACTATTCGGATTCTTTAATTTAGTTCGTGCAGAAAATTGCACGTAGAAAAAGGTTATATATTCGTGAATATTCAACAGATTTTATCAGACAAAATTAAACAAGCAATGATTGCGGCTGGCGCAGAAAGTAATGTTGAGCCGCTTGTACGTCAATCAGGCAAACCGGAATTTGGCGATTATCAAGCAAATGGCGCAATGGGCGCAGCGAAAAAATTAGGAATGAACCCACGCGAGTTCGCTCAAAAAATCTTAGATAACGCAGACTTAAATGGCGTTGCGGACAAATTAGAAATTGCCGGTCCGGGCTTTATCAATATTTTCTTAAACCAAGCGTGGTTAGCGAGCCAAGCGAGCGAAGCGTTACAAGCGGTCAATTTCGGGATTAAAACTGCAAATCCGCAAACTATCGTGATTGACTATTCTTCTCCAAACGTTGCAAAAGAGATGCACGTAGGTCACTTACGTTCAACCATTATCGGTGATGCGGTGGTGCGTACCTTAGAATTTTTAGGTAACAATGTGATTCGTGCCAACCACGTTGGCGATTGGGGTACGCAATTCGGTATGCTGATTGCCTATCTTGAAAAAATGGAAAACGAACACGTCAGTGAGATGGAATTAAGCGATTTGGAAGCCTTCTACCGTGCAGCTAAAGAGCATTATGATTCAGACGAAATGTTTGCCGAAAAAGCCCGTAACTATGTGGTGAAATTGCAAAGTGGCGATGACTATTGCTTAACGATGTGGAAAAAGCTTGTGGACATCACAATGCACCACAACCAAGAGAACTACAACCGCCTAAACGTAACCTTAACGGAAAAAGATGTAATGGGCGAAAGCCTCTACAACCCAATGTTGCCAGAAATTGTTGCCGACCTCAAAGCCAAAGGCTTAGCAGTGGAAGATGATGGTGCGTTAGTCGTCTTTTTAGATGAATTTAAAAACAAAGACGGCGACCCAATGGGCGTGATTGTGCAGAAAAAAGATGGTGGTTTCCTTTACACTACCACCGACATTGCCGCCGCAAAATATCGCTATGAAATCTTAAAAGCCGACCGTGCGTTAGTCTTCTCCGACAGCCGCCAAGCACAACATATGCAACAAGCGTGGTTAATTACTCGTAAAGCAGGCTATGTGCCGGAAAGTTTCAGTCTTGAACATCCGTTCTTCGGAATGATGTTAGGTAAAGACGGCAAGCCGTTTAAAACGCGTTCGGGTGGTACGGTTAAATTAAAAGACCTGTTAGATGAAGCGGTTGAGCGTGCGGATAAATTAATCTCCGAGCGTTCAACGGATCTAACCGCAGAAGAAAAAGCAGCAGTGGTGGAAGCGGTGGCAATCGGTTCGGTGAAATATTCAGACCTCTCGAAAAACCGTACGACGGACTACGTATTCGACTGGGATAATATGCTGACCTTTGAAGGTAACACTGCCCCGTATATGCAGTACGCTTATACTCGTATTCGCTCAATCTTCAACCGTGCTGGCATTGATGTAAACGGCTTAAACGGCGAAATTAATTTAACTGAAGATAAAGAACGTGCGTTAGCGGTTAAACTTTTACAGTTTGAAGAAGCGTTAAACGGCGTAGCAAAAGACGGTATGCCACATATCCTTTGCCAATACTTATACGAATTAGCCGGTGCATTCTCAAGTTTCTATGAAGCTTGCCCGATGCTCAATGCAGAAGAAAACGTGAAAAACAGCCGTTTAGCCTTAGCTGCATTAACCGCCAAAACCTTAAAACAAGGTTTGGATTTGCTGGGTATTAAAACGGTAGAGAAGATGTAATTTATGTTGTGGACGCACGCAGTGCGTCCAAGAGGAAACAAAATGAAATTTATAGACGAAGCCCTGATTCGTGTAGAAGCAGGCGATGGCGGTAACGGTTGTGTGAGTTTCCGCCGTGAAAAATATATCCCAAAAGGTGGGCCGGACGGTGGTGATGGTGGTGATGGTGGTGATGTTTACTTAATCGCAGACGAAAACCTTAATACCCTTATCGACTACCGTTTTGAAAAACGTTATGCTGCAGGTCGTGGTGAAAACGGTCGTAGTGCCGGTTGTACCGGACATCGTGGTAACGATATTATCTTACGTGTGCCGGTCGGTACGCGAGCAATCGACAATGACACTCAAGAAGTGATCGGTGACTTAACCAAACATGGTATGAAAATGTTGGTGGCAAAAGGCGGTTATCACGGCTTAGGTAATACCCGTTTTAAATCGTCAGTAAACCGTGCACCTCGACAAAAAACGAATGGTACACCGGGCGAAAAACGTGATTTATTACTTGAGTTAATGCTACTTGCCGATGTGGGTATGCTAGGTTTACCAAACGCAGGTAAATCTACCTTTATTCGTAGCGTGTCTGCGGCTAAACCGAAAGTGGCCGATTATCCATTTACTACCCTTGTGCCAAGTTTAGGTGTGGCTCGTGTTGGGGCAGATCGCAGCTTTGTAGTTGCCGATATTCCGGGCCTAATTGAAGGGGCCGCAGAAGGTGCAGGCTTAGGTATCCGTTTCCTAAAACACTTGGAACGCTGCCGCATTTTAATTCACTTAGTCGATATTATGCCGATTGACGAAAGCGATCCGGCACAAAATATCTCGGTGATTGAAAGTGAGCTTTACCAATACAGCGAAAAACTATCGGAAAAACCGACGTGGTTAGTCTTTAATAAGATTGATACGATTGGTGAAGAAGAAGCACAAGAGCGAGCAAAAGAAATCGCCGAACAAATCGGTTGGGAAGGTGATTATTACTTAATTTCTGCTGCAACCGGTCAAAATGTGCAAAATCTTACCCGTGACATTATGGACTTTATCGAAGCGAACCCTCGTGAAGTAGCGGAAGAAAATAAAGAAGCGGATGAAGTGAAATTCAAATGGGATGATTATCATCAAGAAGCAATGCAAAACCCTATCGAAGAAGATTGGGATGACTTTGATGATGATTGGTCAGAAGAAGATGAAGAAGGTGTGGAATTTGTTTACACCCGTAGCTAATCCTAGCTAATGACAAGCGGTTGAATTTGCAAATTCAACCGCTTTTTTGAGGAATCAAAATGCTAAATGCCAAAAGTTGTGAATTATTTGAGATCCCGTTTTTTCAATTTGCTCAAATGAAAAAATATTGTCCGGAAGATATTCCGCTCATTAAAGCGAATTACAAAACCGAGTGGCAAAAATGGAAAGCGTTGCATTTAGAGGTGGCACGTCAGCTCGGTATGCCGTTTGCCGAACCGCATATTGAAAAATGGTGTAACGGTTGGCAGGTACGAGCGCATTTTTTTGCCTATTACAAATACGAATTTAACCGAAATTCAGCCGCAATTTTATCGGTGATTTTAAATCGCCGCCGTTTACAGGTTTGTTTGGATTGGCATTGTTACCGAGCGGATCGTTCGCAGATTTCGTTATCACAATATAATCAATGGTTAGAAAAATTAGATCGTTCTCAATACCAAGATTTTGAAGTGTGGCACGGTGCGGAAAGTGAATATGCCGATTTCAAAACGCTCAAAGAAACAGATTTATTGCCGCTTGAAAACGAGGAAGATTTTTGGTGTATCGGACGTAATATCGAAAAGCCCGATCTTAATCAGATTGATATGGCGGAATTTATTTACCAAACGATTCGCCAATTATTACCGCTGTATGAAGCGTGTCATCAGGAGAGAAAATACGGAAGAGACAAGCGGTTAAATTTTTAGCAAACTTTGCAAATGCCCAATGGCTTAGATGAAGCTTTATCATCTTCCATATTTGAAGAAATTAGCGCTTATTTCGCAGCCAGTTTTTGGCGTATGATTTCAAACAAGCAGACGCCGGTTGCCACTGAAACGTTCAATGAAGAAACCGAACCCGCCATTGGGATACTAATTAACTGGTCGCAATGTTCACGGGTTAAACGACGCATACCATCACCTTCTGCTCCCATCACTAAAGCGATAGCACCGGTTAATTTCGCCTGATAAATACCAGAAGTCGCTTCACCTGCTGTGCCGACAATCCAGATATTGTGTTGTTCTTGTAGATCTCGCATGGTGCGAGCAAGATTGGTAACACGAATTAACGGCACTGTTTCTGCCGCACCGCAAGCTACTTTACGAGCAGTTGAGGTAAGTTGTGCCGATTTATCTTTCGGTACGATCACTGCATCCACGCCTGCCGCATCGGCGGTACGTAAACAAGCACCGAGGTTGTGCGGATCCGTCACACCGTCTAAAATTAATAAAAACGGGGTTTGCTTTTGTGCCAGAATAGCATCCAGATCATGTTCGTTCAGATCTTTTTGCGGCACGACTTTCGCGATAATACCTTGGTGAACTTCGCCTTGCGCTTTGTTATCCAATGTTTGACGATTTACTTGCTGAATAGAAATACCTAAGCCTTGTAACTCATTCAGTAATGGACTTAGACGTTTATCTTCACGCCCTTTTAGCACTAAAACTTCAATTAAGCGTTCCGGTGCGTTATCTAAGAAAGCTTTTACGGCGTGAATACCATAAATTTGTTCGCTCATTTTTATTCCTTTGTAAATAAACGACGGATAACTCAGAAAACACATCGAAAAGAAGTTCGTGTAGCGCTAAGTTATCCGTAGTCAATTAAATCGTTATAACAACATTTTTACGATTTTATCCAATTTCACTCGTCCAAATTTCTTCAGTAATTTCTGAACATCGTATGGATAGTCTTTAACCATTTCTAAATCGCTATAATGGCTCAATTGTTGTGTATAGGTTCTAATTTGCGAGAGTTCCAGCTGCACTTTATCGGCTAATTCTGGCTTTGGATCATAAATTAGTACCGCATTTTCAGCATCTAGTCCCCAAGCTCTAGGGTTTAAATTATTACCAGTTAATAGAATATAACGGTCATCAATCCATACCCCTTTTAGATGGTAGGTATTGTCACCGTCTTTCCATAAACGTATGCTCAATTGCTGATTTTGAATATAAAAATCAAAACGTTTAGCAAAGGCTCGTAAGTTTTTTTCATATAAATAAGGTAATGCCGACACCATCGTGAATTTTTCTTCCGGCGATATATAGAAATCATTTGCTGTTTTATCACCTACAATGATTTCTACTTGTCTGCCGTTTTCAAGTAACCATGAAATGCGTGTTAAGAGCGAACGTGGAAAATTAAAATACGGCGTACAAATCGTCAGTTTATTTTGCACTTGGTAAAACAATGCTTCGATTGTCTTATTTAAACGGTTTTTACGTCCTAACCCCACAATCGGTGATAAGCAAAGCTCATCATTTTTCGGCTGCCCTACAAATTGGTAACTTTGTTGACTTAGCTGTTTGCGAAATGCTTTGATTTGTGGGCGAATTTTTACAGTTGCCGGACGTTTAATCTGATCTAAACGATTTACTGCTTGATTCGATAAAATATGTTGCTGTGTAAAGGCAACGATTGTATCTGCTAACACACTGTTTTCAATAACATGGTAACGGTCATAGCGATAACGTTCTAACTGTTGCAAATAAACATTATTGATACTTGCACCGCTATACAGTAGCGTATCATCAAAAATAAAACCTTTAAGGTGAAGTACCCCGAAAATTTCTCTACCGTTAATCGGTACGCCCCAGAATTCAATTTCTTGTACTAATGGTAAATCATATTGTTGTTTTATTTTGGCATACCAGTCCGCATTAGAGCTGATAGTTTCTTCACCAATACGACCTCTCTGCGCGCGATGCCAATCTACCAAGATTTTAATTTCTAAGCTTGGATTCGCTAATTTTGCTTGATAGAGCGCTTCTAAGATCTCTTGTCCAGCTTCATCTTGTTCAAAATATAAAGCGGTTAAATAAATACGTTTTTTTGCAGTTTTAATGAGCTGTAAAATGCGAGCTTTGAACTCACGGCTACCTGCTAGAAATTCTACTTTATCCGCTGTTTGCGGAATAAAACGCAATGCTTCCAGCTGTTTTTTTGCGTGATTAGGTTTATTGAGAATGAGCATTTTACGATCCTATATGATAGACCCGATATTTTATCTATCGGGTTAGTATAGTATTGCCGCCCAGCGACAAAATATTTAATAACTTTTGTAATATGAAACCTAGCATAGAGTACGAGGTTATCTTACCTAAGCATATTTAAGCAAATGAACGTTTTTCACCGTCGCCTGCCACGTTTTCTACGCAACGTCCACATACTGAGCTATGTTCCGCATGAGTGCCGATATCGGTTGCGAAGTGCCAGCAGCGTGGGCATTTTTCACCTTCAGCACGTTCAACTTTCACCGCTAAACCAGCTACTTCACCTTCTGCAATATCCGCTTCACTTAACGGCTTGATAATTGCTTGTGAAGTAATAAGTACAAAGCGAAGTTCATTGCCAAGTTGTTCCAACATTGCACGAATTTCATCATTTGCATAAACCGTTACTTTCGCTTCTAAGCCTGAACCGATTACTTTATCTTTACGAGCTTGTTCTAACACACGGTTTGATTCAGCACGTACTTTTAAGATTTGTTGCCAGTAAGCATCATCTAATTTATCAGCTTCGGTTAAACCAAATAAGCCTTCGTAGAATTCTTCGGTAAATACAAACTCCGAACGACCTTCAACTTGTGGTAAGTAGCCCCAAATTTCATCGGCTGTGAATGATAGAATCGGTGCCATCCAGCGTACTAATGCCTCTGCAATATGCCATAACGCTGTTTGGCAGCTACGGCGGGCAAGGCTATCCGCTTTGGTTGTATATTGACGGTCTTTGATAATATCTAAATAGAATGACCCCATTTCGATAGAGCAGAAACGCATTAAACGTTGCACTACCGCATGGAATTGATAGTTATCATACGCTTCTTTAATGTCGTTTTGTGCTTCTAAAGCACAGCTTACTGCCCAACGGTCAAGTGCGATCATTTCTTCCGGTTTCACTAAGTCACGTTTCGGATCAAAACCGTTTAAATTTGCTAATAAGAAACGAGCGGTGTTACGGATACGACGATAAGATTCGCCAGCACTATTTAAAATATTGTGTGAAACGGCGATTTCACCGGTGTAGTCGGTTGATGCTACCCATAAACGTAAGATATCTGCCCCATTTTTGTTCCAAACTTCTGAAGGTACGATTACGTTACCTAAAGATTTTGACATCTTACGGCCTTTTTCATCTACCACGAAACCGTGAGTTAATACTTGTTTGTATGGTGCCTTACCATTGGTTGCGGTTGATAACATTAACGATGACATAAACCAACCACGGTGCTGGTCTGAACCTTCAAGATACATATCCACATTGTTACCGTTGAACTCCGGACGAGCTTCAACAACAGAAGCATAAGTTGATCCTGAATCGAACCATACGTCTAAAGTATCCGGCACTTTACGGTAGTTTTTTGCATCTTCTGCACCTAACACTTCAATCGGATCAAGATCCCACCATGCTTGAATACCTTTTTCTTCTACACGTTTAGCGACAGTTTCTAAGATCTCAAGTGTACGAGGATGTAGCTCTTCGGTTTCATTGTGAACAAACATCGTCATCGGCACCCCCCACGTACGCTGGCGAGAGATACACCAGTCAGGACGGTTTGCTACCATCGTATCAATACGTGCTTCACCCCAGCTTGGAATCCAACGTACCGATTTAATTTCACCTAATGCTTGTTTACGTAAGCCTTGTGTTTCCATACCAATAAACCATTGCGGAGTTGCACGGAAAATAATCGGAGTTTTATGACGCCAGCAGTGTGGGTAGCTATGTTTGATACGTTCTAATTTTAATAATGCGCCGGTTTCTTTTAATTTTTCTAAAACTTTTTCGTTTGACTCGAACACACCTAAACCGGCAAAGAATGGCGTAGTTGAAATAAACTTACCGTCATTTGCCACTAAGCCTGCCATCTCAATGTTATATTTTTTCGATACCACAAAGTCGTCTTGGCCGTGATCCGGTGCGGTATGTACTAAACCTGTACCGCCGTCAGTCGTTACGTGATCACCTAAAATTAACGGCACGCTGTAGTCATAGAACGGGTGTTGGAATTGCGTTAACTCTAATGCATCGCCTTTTACTTCACCTAATACTTCAACTGTTTCTACGCCTGCCGCTTTTTGTACGCTTTCAACTAAATCTTTTACTAAAACAACACGTTCATCACCAAATTGAACTAATTGATAGTCGAATTCAGGATTGATTGAAATCGCTTTGTTTGACGGTAATGTCCAAGGTGTTGTGGTCCAAATAATTGCAGAAATTTGACCGTTTCCTTTACCTACCGCATTAAATTTTGCTTCAACAGCAGCACTATCAAGCGCTTTAAAACGAACGTAAATAGACGGAGACACTTTGTCTTCGTATTCTACTTCTGCTTCTGCAAGTGATGAACCACAGTCTAAACACCAGTGAACCGGCTTTGAGCCTTTATATAAGTGACCATTAGCAATCACTTTACCTAAAGTACGGATAATATGGGCTTCCGTATCAAAATTCATAGTAAGGTACGGATTTTCCCAGTCACCTAAAACACCCAAACGCATAAAGTCTGCTTTTTGTCCTTCAACTTGCCCTTTTGCATAATCACGACATGCTTGGCGGAATTCTGCCGCAGAAATTTTCTCGTTAGGTTTACCTACGATACCTTCTACTTTTAATTCAATCGGTAAACCGTGACAGTCCCAACCCGGAACATAAGGAGTATCGAAACCTAAAGCGGTTTTCGATTTCATAATAATATCTTTTAAAATTTTATTAACTGCGTGACCAATGTGAATATTACCATTTGCATACGGAGGGCCATCGTGCAGAATGAAAGATTTTTTCCCTTTCGAACTTTCACGTACTTTTTGATATAGGTTTTTGTCATACCAATTTTTTAACATATCAGGTTCACGTTTAGCGAGATCCCCACGCATAGGAAAGCCTGTTTCAGGTAAATTTAAGGTGTTTTTGTAATCAATCATTTTTGTTTTCCAGTTAATAAAATTTTAGTTTGAATTTTGTGTAATTATTAGGTTACTTGCTATTTTGCAAATTCTTTGAAAAATTCGACCGCTTGTAGTCTGTCCTTTTCGATTTGTTCTTTAAGTGCTTCGAAACTTGGGAATTTCACTTCGTTGCGAATTTTGTGCATAAAGAACACCTCTATCGCTTCACCGTAAATCGAATGGTTAAAATCAAAAATATGTACTTCTAATAATGCTTTACTGCCGTTAATGGTTGGGCGATTCCCTACATTGGCAATGCCATTATATTTACCGGTTTGGGTTTGAATTTGTACGGCAAATACGCCTTGCAGCGGTATTACTAAGCGGTTAAGCATAATATTTGCAGTCGGGAAGCCAATGGTTCGACCAAGCTTATTACCATGCGCCACTCGCCCTGCGATCGAATAAGGTCTGCCTAATAATTTTTCTACCAAGTGAAGATTATCTTGCTGCAAAGCTTGGCGGATCAAAGAACTGCTGATTCGTTCACGATTAAAACTGTGAGTGTGGCTTTCTTCTACCGCAAAACGGTATTTTAGACCTGCATTATGCAACATTTCAAAATTGCCGGCACGTTTCTCACCGAAACGGAAATCATCGCCAATACTGAGATAGCGCACTTGTAGGCGCTTCACCAGCAATTCGCTAATGAAAGCATCGGCAGACAATTGGGCGAATTTATCACTAAAACGTACGCAGAGGGCAAAATCAATTCCGGCTTCTTCTAGACATTTCAATTTGTTCCGTAACCGCATTAGCCGCGCAGGGGCTAAAGAAGCGGTTAAATTTGCCGATTTTTTTGCAAAAAATTCACGAGGCTGTGGCTCAAATAACATAACCACTGAGGGTAAATTTAGCTCCAATGATTTATCACATAAACGAGCCAAAATATTTTGGTGCCCAATATGAACGCCGTCAAAGTTCCCAATAGTCAGCACACAGCCTTTTTGTAGGGCGTGAAAGTTCGCTAAGTTATGAAAGCCTCGAATTAATTGCATTAGGAATGTTGCCAAAATTTAAATAGAAAATTGCTGTGATTATAACGTTTATCAGGCAAAAATGGAAAGGTAAGGGCGGTAATTTCAGCGATTTTCTTTCGTTTTGACAGTCAATGCGGTTTTTTTGTAGTTTTTAAACTGGCAAAGCAAGCTTCTTCAGCTCAGGAATATGCGGTTAAATTAAGCTAAAATTTTGCAAAAATACCGCATATAAAGTGGAACTTGCAAATAAATAAATACTCAAATGCTACATTTTGTTTTATTATACGACAACTTATATTGAGGAAAGAATTATGACAGATTTCGCTTATCTTCAGCTAAAGCGCAAACAGTTAAAAATGAAAGTAAATGATGTTTGTGAGCAAGCAGGTGTAACACGAGCTTATTTTAATCAACTGGTCAGTGGGAAAATAAAAAATCCAAGTGCAAATAAACTGAAATCGCTGCACCAAGTATTAAATATTGTCGAAGATATGAACCTACGTGTTGGGGTTATTTTTGGTAAATTCTACCCAGTACATACCGGTCATATTAATCTGATCTATGAGGCATTTAGTAAAGTAGATGTATTACACGTGGTAGTGTGTACCGATACCGAACGAGATTTACAACTTTTTAAAGACAGTAAGATGAAGCGTATGCCAACCAACGAGGATAGGCTGCGTTGGATGCAACAGATTTTTAAATATCAGAAAAAGCAAATTTTTATCCATCACTTGAAAGAAGATGGGATTCCTAGTTACCCGAACGGCTGGGCGGGGTGGGCGGCTCGTGTTAAAGAGTTGTTCAATGAGAAAAGCATTAATCCGACAGTGGTATTCAGTAGTGAAGTGCAAGATAAAGATCCTTACGAAAAATACCTCAATTTGGAAGTGCATTTAGTTGATCCTAAACGTGAATTGTTTGACGTTTCCGCAACACGTATTCGTAATAATCCATTCCAATACTGGCGCTTTATCCCGAAAGAAGTTCGTCCATTCTTTGTGAAAACTATTGCGATTTTAGGTGGTGAAAGTAGCGGCAAATCGGTATTAGTCAGCAAATTGGCAAATGTATTTAATACGACATCCGCTTGGGAATACGGGCGAGAATTTGTGTTTGAACAGCTTGGGGGTGATGAACAGGCGATGCAATATTCGGATTACCCTCGAATGGCGCTTGGTCACCAACGTTATGTCGATTATGCGATGAAGCATGCGCATAAAGTTGCGTTTATTGATACTGATTACATCACTACTCAGGCATTTTGTATTCAGTATGAAGGTAAAGCACACCCATTTTTAGACTCAATGATTAAAGAATATCCATTTGATGTGACAATTTTACTTTCGAATAACACCAAATGGGTTGATGACGGTTTGCGTAGCCTTGGCTCAGTAAAACAACGCCAACGTTTCCAACAATTATTAAAAAAATTATTGGAAAAGTACCGCGTACCTTATATTGAAATAGAATCGCCAAGTTATTTGGATCGCTATAATCAAACGAAAGAAGTGGTTGAGGCGATTTTAAAAGATGAAGCGATTCCATTGCAATTTAAACAGTATAATCAGCACGAAACGGAAGATAACTAATGATACTTTTTGCGGGCGATCCTCACGGTAGTTACCAACATCTTTATCCTATTTTGAAAGCGCATAAAGGAGAAGAGGTTGCATTGGTTATTTTAGGTGATTTGCAACTAACTACGCCCGAAGAATTAGATAAGCTTTCACAGTATTGTGATATTTGGTTGATTCACGGTAATCATGACAGTAAAACCGTTGCCGCATTTGATTCGATTTGGAATAGTGAATGGAAGCAACGTAATATTCACGGTAAAGTGGTGGATATTCAAGGGGTAAAAATTGCCGGTTTAGGTGGTGTGTTCCGGGGGCATATCTGGATGCCGCCGAATCGTCCGATGTTTTTCGATCCGATTCATTATTGCCAATATTGTCCGCAGGAGCGAATTTGGCGTGGCGGTTTGCCGTTAAGACATCGTACTTCCATTTTTCCGTCCGATATTGAGACATTGGAAAATCAGCAGGCAGATATTTTGATTTCGCATGAAGCGCCTCGTCCGCATCCTCAGGGCTTTGCTGTAATTAATCAACTTGCCAGAAAAATGGGAGTGAGTAAAATTTTTCATGGACACCACCATGATAATTTTGACTATAAATCAATTAATTGTAATAAGGTGTGTGATATTTTTAATATCGGTTTTAGAAGTTTATCGGATATTGATGGCAACTATTTGATTGTTGGTGTGGATGATCGAGATAATTGATAATGTTTATTTCTTATTCTGTCTTAAAGAAAATTGTAGGTTGCTTCATCCAATCTGTATTAAAAATTTGACTTAATATAACAAAACTTAAATTAACTCTTTCTAGTGAGCGTTAACAGCGGTAGAATTGCCACAACTTTGCAACAATAATTCAACACCTTGCAATAACAGATTTTTAAAATTACTTAGAAGGCTTATACAATGCAAAATCCACAAATCTTGATTGTTGAAGATGAACTTGTCACTCGTAACACGCTAAAAAGCATTTTTGAAGCGGAAGGTTACGAAGTGTTTGAAGCGACCGATGGTGTAGAAATGAATGCTATTCTCGCAGAACAAGCGATTAATCTTGTGATTATGGACATCAATCTCCCGGGTAAAAACGGTTTAATGTTAGCACGTGAATTACGTGAAAATACCAAAGTTGCATTAATGTTTTTAACCGGACGTGACAATGAAGTTGATAAAATATTAGGTTTAGAGATCGGTGCGGATGACTATATTACTAAGCCGTTCAACCCACGTGAATTGACCATTCGTGCACGTAATCTTTTACATCGTACAATGAATGAAAAAGATAAAGCGGCTAAGGAAAGTATTCCGGTAGAAAGTTATCGCTTTAACGGTTGGGAATTAGATGTAAACAGCCGTAGCTTGATTACGCCAGAAGGTGTGGTAAATAAATTACCACGTAGTGAATTCCGTGCATTATTACACTTCTGTGAGAATCCGGGTAAGATCCAAACTCGCGAAGATCTGTTATTAAAAATGACCGGTCGCGAGTTAAAACCTCATGATCGTACGGTGGATGTGACGATTCGTCGTATCCGTAAACATTTTGAAGATCATCCGAATACACCGGAGATCATCGTGACGATTCATGGTGAAGGTTATCGCTTTTGTGGCGAACTAGAGTAAGGATTGTTTAGCTTCTATCTTTCTAAGATCTTTTTGCATATAATGAAGATCCTGATACAACAGAAAAGGTATATTCTATGAAAAATTTAACAGTATTAACATTAGCGGGTTTATTTTCTGCATCAGCATTTGCAGCACCGGTTGGTAACACATTCACTGGCGTAGGTGTTGGTGTAGATTTAACTACCGTGAAATATAAAGTAGATGGCGTTAAAGGTAAACAATCAACCGGTCCAGCATTAGTAGTCGATTACGGTATGGACTACGGCAACAACTTTGTAGGTGTTGTACAAGGTAAGGTAAAAGTAGGCAGCACAAAAGTATTTAGCGATGTAAAACAAAAAACTAAATACACACTGGTATATCAACAAGGTTACCGCGTAGGTTCAGACTTACTTCCTTATGTTAAAGTAGATGTGGCACAAAGCAAAATTGGCGATACGAATTTCCGTGGTTACGGCTATGGCGCAGGTGCTAAATATGCTGTATCAAGTAATGTAGAGATTGGTGCGGAATATACTCGTAGCAACTTGAAGAAAAGCGGTGATAAGTTAAAAGGTAATGAATTTACGGCAAACGTAGGTTATCGTTTCTAATTATTTCTTCCCTTATAACAAGCGGTCGTTTCTTGCAAAAAATTTGCGAAAAACGACCACTTGCTTTTTTATCAACGCTTTAGTTTACTGAGCCATCTTTTCAGCTACGGTGAGAAAGCCGTCTGCAGTCGCGTAGATTTCTTCAAAGCCTTGCGCTTGTAAAATGCGATCTGACACTTCTCGGAATGCCCCTTCACCCCCCGCTTTTTCTAATATCCAATCCGCTTTTGCTTTTACATAGTCATGCGCATTACGAGTAGCAATTGCCAATTCGCAAACCTCAAATGCCGGTAAGTCTAACGTATCATCGCCAATAAAAGCGGTTTGCTCCGCTGTGACGCCGGCTTCTTGCATCAATTCAAAACATGCGGAACGTTTTTCCATTTTGCCTAATTTAAATAACGGTACTTTCAGCACTTCAATACGTTTACGCAACAATGCCGAATCGCCGCCGGATAAAATCGCCACTTGAATCCCACAGGTTTGAAGCATTTTCATCCCTAAGCCGTCATGTACGTGGAATCGTTTCATTACTTCACCTGCCGCAGTGTAATACATTCCTCCATCGGTAAGTACGCCGTCCACATCGGTAATTACTAATTTAATCTGAGTTAAATCCATTATTCTGTTCCTCAATATGCTATGATTTATTCATTATAGTTTTTGGAGTTACAAATGTCGATTTCTCAAAATTTATCTCAGATCAATCAGCAAATTCAGCAAATCTCACAGCAATTTAATCGTACTAATGTACGCCTATTAGCAGTCTCTAAAACCAAACCGGTTGAAGCGATTGAAGAAGCGATTACTGCCGGACAAACTGCTTTTGGCGAAAACTATGTGCAAGAAGGTGTGGAGAAAATTGCTTATTTTGCTCAGCAACCAAATTTAGAATGGCATTTTATCGGACCGCTACAGTCGAATAAAACCCGTTTAGTGGCGGAAAATTTTGATTGGATTCAAACGGTTGACCGCCTAAAAATTGCGGAACGATTGAATGCACAGCGTCCGGCAAATAAAGCACCGCTCAATGTGCTGATTCAGATTAATATTAGCGATGAAGAATCTAAATCAGGTATTCAACCTGAAGAGTTAGACGAGTTGGTAAAAGCGATTAGCCAATTACCGAATTTACGTTTGCGCGGTTTGATGGCTATTCCAAAGCCGGAAAGTGAAGCAGAGCAACAAAAAATTGCGTTACGTAAAATGCAGCAACTTTTTGACCGCTTACAAGCAGAGTTTGAAGGCATTGATACGCTTTCAATGGGAATGAGTGATGATATGCAAAGTGCAATTGAATGTGGCTCAACGATGGTGCGTATCGGCACAGCGATTTTTGGTGCGAGGGATTATTCTGCTAAAAGCGCTTAATTTGCAAAAAATTTAGTAAATCAGACCGCTTAAATCATAGCCAATAAATAAAAAATTCTGTATAATCTCGCCCTTTCGTGAATTGTGATCTTGATCACACTAGGTCGCAATAAGAGGGGGGCGGTTTCCCCCTGCTAAAGCTTTCCACGGTGTGTGTAGACACACCCTATATTCAACTCAATAAAGACATTTCAATGCAAAATTTAGATATTAATAAATTGCGGAATATCGCAATTATCGCGCACGTTGACCACGGTAAAACAACGCTTGTAGATAAACTTTTACAACAATCAGGCACATTAGGTGAAACGCGTGGTGATGCAGACGAGCGTGTAATGGACTCAAACGATCTTGAAAAAGAACGTGGTATTACCATTCTTGCAAAAAATACAGCAATTAACTGGAACGATTACCGTATCAATATCGTAGATACGCCGGGACACGCGGACTTCGGTGGTGAAGTAGAACGTGTTCTTTCAATGGTTGATTCTGTGTTATTAGTGGTAGATGCGTTTGACGGTCCAATGCCACAAACACGTTTCGTAACGCAAAAAGCATTCGCGCACGGTTTAAAACCGATCGTAGTTATCAATAAAGTTGACCGTCCGGGCGCGCGTCCTGACTGGGTTGTGGATCAAGTATTTGATTTATTCGTAAACTTAGGCGCAACTGACGAGCAATTAGATTTCCCAATTATTTATGCATCGGCATTAATGGGGGTTGCAGGTTTAGAGCACGAAGATCTTGCGGAAGATATGACCCCGTTATTCCAAGCGATCGTTGATCACGTTGAACCGCCAAAAGTGGAATTAAACGCCCCGTTCCAAATGCAAATTTCTCAATTAGACTATAACAACTATGTGGGCGTTATCGGGATTGGGCGTATCAAACGTGGTTCGGTTAAACCTAATCAAACCGTTACGGTTGTGGGGGCTGATGGCAAAACTCGCAATGGTAAAATCGGTCAAGTGCTAGGGCATTTAGGCTTGCAACGCTACGAAGCGAGCGAAGCCTTTGCCGGCGACATCATTGCAATCACTGGTTTAGGCGAATTAAATATTTCAGATACGATTTGTGATATTAACAACGTAGAAGCATTACCGGCGTTAACCGTTGATGAACCGACCGTAACGATGTTCTTCTGTGTGAATACTTCTCCGTTCTGTGGTCAGGAAGGTAAATTTGTTACCTCACGACAAATCCTTGAGCGCTTAAACAAAGAATTAGTCCACAACGTAGCATTACGTGTAGAAGAAACGCCAAACCCGGATGAGTTCCGTGTATCCGGTCGTGGTGAATTACACTTATCGGTATTAATTGAAAATATGCGTCGTGAAGGTTACGAATTAGCGGTATCACGTCCGAAAGTAATCTATAAAGAAGAAAACGGTAAAAAGCAAGAACCGTTTGAGCAAGTAACTATCGATATCGAAGAACAACACCAAGGTGCGGTAATGGAAGCATTAGGCATCCGTAAAGGTGAAGTGAAAGATATGATTCCGGACGGTAAGGGGCGTACACGCTTAGAATACGTGATTCCAAGCCGTGGTTTAATCGGTTTCCGTAACGAATTTATGACGATGACATCAGGTACCGGCTTACTTTACTCAAGCTTCAGCCATTATGATGATGTAAAACCGGGTGAAATTGGCCAACGTAAAAACGGTGTGTTAATTTCTAACGCAACCGGTAAAGCGCTGGCTTACGCATTATTCGGTTTACAAGAACGTGGTAAATTAATGATTGATCACGGTGTGGATGTTTATGAAGGTCAAATTATCGGTATTCACAGCCGTTCAAACGATTTAACCGTAAACTGTTTACAAGGTAAGAAATTAACCAATATGCGTGCGTCAGGTAAAGATGATGCAATCGTGTTAACAACACCGGTTCGTATGACGTTAGAACAAGCGTTAGAATTTATCGATGATGACGAGTTAGTAGAAGTAACACCACAATCAATTCGTGTTCGTAAACGTTTATTAACCGAAAATGATCGTAAACGTGCAAGCCGTACCACAACAAGCACCAGCACGAAATAATTTGTGTTGATTTAAGAAAATGCCCGCGCTATTGCCTAGCAAGAGGGCATTTTTTTAGTTTTTTTACTGGTCAAATCTGTTAAAAAGATATATTAATTTTCTTTGCATAAAAAAACTTACTATTCTAATCTGATTTTTTTAATCAATTATTATTGGAGATTTTTTTATGACAACTCGGTTCTACTTAAGCTGGCATTTGCTATTGAATAATTAGCTCAATTTTATGAGGAATGAATTATGTTCGTAGAAATTTATGGTCGTATGACTTGTCCATACTGCACACGTGCAAAAGCGTTAGCGGAAAAAATGAAAGGCGAATTAGCGGATTTCGATTTTAAATTTATCGATATGATCGCTGAAGGCATTTCAAAAGAAGATTTAGAACCGCGTGTTAGTAAACCGGTTGCAACTGTGCCACAAATTTTCTTAGATAACGCTCACGTTGGCGGTTGTACTGATTTCCAAGCATTAGTGAAAGAAAAATTCGGGATTGAAGTTTAATTATTAATCATTAGAAACAAAAACGGCACAAGTATTTAATTTACTTGTGCCGTTTAGTTTATAGGCCTAATGCTTTACGTTGAGCATCTAATAATTGATTAATGCCTTGATGAGCAAGGTCGAGTAATTGTAGCAATTCCATATGGGAGAACGGCTCACCTTCAGCGGTACCTTGTACTTCAACTAATCTACCGTCTTCGACCATCACGATATTCATATCCGTTTCGGCATTTGAGTCTTCAACATATTCCAAGTCACATACCGCATTACTGTCCACGATACCGACAGAAATTGCCGCCACTAAACCTTTCATCGGATTTTCTTTCAGTACGCCGTCAGCGACTAATTTACTCATCGCATCGTGTAAAGCCACACACGCACCGGTAATTGCTGCCGTACGAGTGCCACCATCTGCTTGAATCACATCACAATCAATCGTAATAGTACGTTCGCCAAGTGCTTTTAAATCCACCACTGCACGTAATGAGCGTGCGATAAGGCGTTGAATTTCCATAGTTCTGCCACCTTGTTTACCTTTTGCCGCTTCACGCTGCATACGGCTGTGAGTAGAGCGTGGCAACATACCGTATTCAGCGGTTACCCAGCCCTGTTGCTGACCTTTTAAAAAGCGAGGAACCGTTTCTTCCACTGTTGCATTACATAAAACTTTGGTTTCGCCGAATTCAACTAAAACGGAACCTTCTGCATAACGAGTATAGTGACGAGTAATTTTTACTGGACGAACTTGATTTAGTTCACGATTATTTGGGCGCATGATTTCTTCCTTTTAGTAAAAAATTTTCGCCATTTTAACAAATAAAACAGTACAATGTGATTTTTATTACCTCGGAAAATACGGAAATACACGGAAAGGTTTTTTGAAGGACTGCAAGCGGTTAAATTTTCCGAAAATTTTGCAAAAATCTTTCCGTGTTTTTCAGTGATATTCCGAGGTTAATTAACAAGAAGGAACACAAAATGATTTATAGTATGACCGCTTTCGCCCATTTGGAAATTAAAAAAGAGTGGGGCAATGCCGTGTGGGAAATCCGCTCTGTCAATCAACGTTTTTTAGAAACTTATTTTCGTTTACCGGAACAATTCCGTAATTTAGAAATGACCTTGCGCGAGCGTTTACGTGCATCACTAACACGCGGAAAAGTGGAATGTAGTTTACGTATCGAATTAAGCAATAACCAAAACAGTGAATTGACATTAAATAAAGAGTATGCGGAAAAGGTAATCAGTTCATTACAAACTTTGCGTGGCATTGCCGGTGAGGGTGAGATCAACTTAGTGGATATTTTACGTTATCCGGGGGTGGTGGATGCTCAAACACAAGATTTGGATCAAATTGGGCAAGACCTGTTAGCCGGTTTCGAACAAATTTTAGCGGACTTTATTGCGATGCGTGGTCGTGAAGGTGCAAATTTACAGGCACTGATCCAACAGCGTTTAGACACAATTGCCGAGATCGCAACCAAAGTGCAAGCACAGATGCCGGAAATTCTGCAATGGCAGAAAGATAAATTACAACAACGTTTTGATGAGCTGAATTTACAATTAGATCCACAACGTTTAGAGCAAGAAATGGTGTTAACCGCACAGCGTGTGGATGTGGCGGAAGAATTAGATCGCTTACAATTACACGTTAAAGAAACGACTAATGTCTTGAAAAAAGGCGGGGCGGTAGGCCGTAAATTAGACTTTATGATGCAAGAGCTAAATCGTGAATCCAATACGTTGGCATCAAAATCAATTAATGCGGACGTAACCAATTCAGCGGTTGAATTAAAAGTGTTAATCGAACAAATGCGTGAGCAAATTCAGAATTTAGAGTAGGTGTTTTTTATGACGTGTGAATGCAGCAAAATCAGTAATAGCCACCCAGATCTCTGCGTGCAACTTTCTCAGTATCGTTTAATTGAAATTGCGGGTGTGGATGCTGAGAAATATCTTCAAGGACAATTAACCTGTGATGTAGCGAAACTGGCAGAAGGGGAACATACCTTAACTTGCCATTGTGATCCGAAGGGCAAAATGAGTGCGTTGATCCGTTTATATCGTCAAGCGGCAGATAAATTTGTCGCGATGATTCATGCGGATTTATTACCGGAAGCACTTAACCAACTAAAAAAATATGCGGTGTTTTCTAAGGTTACTTTCACCGAATTAGATACGCCGATTTATGGCGTAACAAGCGGTGAGATTTTGGCAAAACTTTGCGAAAATACGACCGCTTTAGTCATTCCGCAAGGGCAAAAACGTGCGATTGTTTGGGGAGCAATGCTAGAAACTAACGCTGATAGCCAATTATGGGATTTAATCGACATTCAAGACGGGATTCCGATGTTGCTAAAAGCGAATCAATTTGAATTGATTCCGCAGGCAACTAATTTACAAGCGGTCGAAAATGCGATTTCTTTTACTAAAGGCTGTTATATCGGACAAGAAACAGTGGCGCGTGCGAAATATCGTGGTGCGAATAAGCGAGCAATGTTTACGTTAGTCGGTAAATTTGAAGGTGAGGTGAGCTTACCGGAGGTTAGTAGCTCGGTTGAAATGCAGCTCGGTGAAAATTGGCGTGCAACCGGTACAATCTTAAACAGCGTGGCATATCAAAATAAACTTTGGTTGCAAGTGGTAATGAATAATGATGTTGAAGCGGATACTGCATTTAGAATTAACGGAATTCCATTAGCGATTTGTGATTTGCCTTACAGCTTTAAAGACGCATAATAAAAAACGGAGAATGAAGGTTCATTCTCCGTTTTTTTATATCTTGTCTGGGTGATGAATCATCACAAATCTTTCCCATAACTCTTCTTGCGTTTCTTGATGTTCTGGATCCGAAATAATACAGTTAGTAATTGGGCAAACTTTTTGGCAGGTCGGCTTTTCATAATGTCCGACACATTCGGTACATAATACCGGATCAATCACGTACACATCATCGCCGATTGAAATTGCTTCATTCGGACATTCAGGTAAGCACATATCACAGTTCGTACATCTGTGGGTAATCAGTAAAGCCATAAATTCAACGTATTCTAAAAAGTGAGCGATTATACAGGTAAAACGCAAAGATAATTTAGATTTACAGATATTTTACGCTAAAACGAAAAATTTTTGTGATCTAGATCGCAAATTTTGAATTTATTTTTCTTTTATCCCTTCTTTAGGGAACGTTCCCATTTACAAAAAATAACCAATGTCTATAATTCAACTTAATTTTCAGGTTAACAAACATCCAATAACAGGAGTATTCCTATGGCCAAAGCAAACATCGATCCGCAAAATGTGGATAAATTAATTGAATTTATTGGTGGTCGTGAAAACATTGCGACTGTCACTCACTGTATTACCCGTTTGCGTTTCGTGTTAAATGATGACAGCAAAGTGGATAGCAAAGCGTTAGAAGGCTTACCGATGGTAAAAGCGAATTTTGCTACAGGCGGGCAATATCAAGTTGTTATTGGGCAGGAAGTCGGTGATTACTACAAAATCGTGTTGGAGAAAACCGGCTTAGCGAATGTTGATAAAGAGCAAGTGAAAGCGGCTGCTCGTCAAAATCAAAAAGGCTATGAACGTTTGATCTCGCATATGGCGGATATTTTTATTCCGTTGTTGCCTGCGTTAATCAGCGGTGGTTTGATTTTAGGTTTCCGCAACGTGATTGGCGATATTGCGATGTTTGAAAACGGTACCAAAACACTTGTGCAAGTCAGCAGTTTTTGGGCAAGCGTGCATAGTTTCTTATGGCTGATTGGTGAGGCGATTTTCCATTTCCTACCGGTGGGAATTTGTTGGTCGATAGCTCGTAAAATGGGGACATCGCCAATTCTGGGTATTGTGTTGGGCGTGACTCTTGTTTCACCTCAGTTAATGAACTCTTACGGCTTAGGTTCGCAAATCCCTGAGGTATGGGATTTTGGCTTGTTAGCGGTCGAGAAAGTCGGTTATCAAGCGCAAGTAATTCCGGCGATTATGGCGGGTTTGGCGCTAGCCTATATTGAACGCTTTATGACGAAAATTGTGCCGAATTATCTTAATCTTATCATTGTGCCGGTGGTATCAATTATCTTAGCCGTATTCCTTGCACATACGATTATTGGGCCAATTGGACGAGAAATCGGTAACGGTATTGCATTTGTAGTGAAACATTCGATGACCGGCGATTTTGCCCCAATCGGTGCGGCGTTATTTGGTTTCCTTTATGCACCTCTTGTAGTAACTGGCGTACACCAAACCACATTAGCAATTGATATGCAAATGATTCAAAGCATTGGCGGCACACCTGTTTGGCCAATTATTGCTTTATCAAATATTGCGCAAGCTTCTGCGGTGTTAGCGATTGTGTTTGTGAGCAAAAAAGCGAACGAACGTGAAGTTTCCGTACCAGCAGCACTTTCCGCTTACTTAGGCGTAACCGAACCGGCAATGTACGGCATCAACTTAAAATATCGCTTCCCAATGCTATGTGCGATGATTGGTGCGGCATTAGCGGGCTTAATTTGTGGCTTCGCCGGTGTGCTAGCGAACGGTATCGGTGTGGGTGGTTTGCCGGGTATTTTATCAATCCAACACATTTACTGGGGAACATTTGCTGTTGCGATGTTAGTCGCGATTGTTGTTCCGTTAGTATTGACCGCAATGGTTTATAAACGCAAAGAAAAAGCGGGAACGTTGGAATAATCAAATAGATAGCGGTTAGATTTTTGCAAAATTTTACCAAAATCTGACCGCTTGTTAATTTTATAAGGAAAGCAGAATGAGCAAAAATTGGTGGAAAAATGGGGTAATTTATCAGATATACCCGAAATCTTTCCAAGATACAACAGGTTCCGGCACGGGCGATATTCAGGGGATTATTAAGCGTTTAGATTATTTGCAAACCTTAGGGGTGGACGGCATTTGGATTACACCGATGTATGTTTCGCCACAAATTGATAATGGCTACGACATTGCTAACTACCGTGAAATTGACCCAAGCTATGGCACAATGGCAGACTTTGAGCAATTGATTGCAGAAGCTCACAAACGCAATATTCGCATTGTGATGGATATGGTGTTTAACCACAGTTCGACTTTCCATGAATGGTTCAAGCAAGGCGAAGATCCTCAATCTGAATATCATGATTTCTATATTTGGCGAGAAAACCCGACTAACTGGAAATCGAAATTTGGTGGATCGGCATGGAAATGGTCGGATAAAGCGCAAAAATACTATTTACATTTATTCGCACCAGAGCAGGCGGATCTGAACTGGGAAAATCCTCGTTTACGTGCCGAATTATTTGATATTTGCCGTTTTTGGGCAGAGAAAGGCATTGATGGTTTGCGTTTAGACGTGGTGAATTTGATTTCTAAACCTGAACACTATGAGAACGACTTTGAGGGTGATGGTCGCCGTTTTTACACAGATGGACATAAAATTCATCAACATTTGCAAGAACTCAATCAAAAAGCGCTTACCCCTTATGGCTTGATGACCGTGGGCGAAATGTCTTCGACTAAGCTCGAACATTGCCAGCAATATGCGAATTTGGCAGGCACGGAGCTTTCGATGACCTTTAATTTCCACCACCTTAAAGTGGATTACCCGAATGGTGAAAAATGGACGTATGCTCAGCCTGATTATGTGGCGCTGAAGTTGATTTTCAACTATTGGCAACAGGGAATGCACAATAAAGCGTGGAATGCATTGTTCTGGTGTAATCACGACCAACCTCGTATTGTTTCTCGTTTTGGTGATGAAGGTGAGCTTCGTACCACGTCGGCAAAAATGTTAGCGATGTTGCTACACGGAATGCAAGGCACGCCGTATATTTATCAGGGCGAAGAAATCGGGATGACCAACCCGAACTTTACCAGTATTGCAGAATATCGAGATGTGGAAAGCCTCAACGCTTACATAGAATTGCAAGAAAAAGGTGAAAATGAGCCTCTTGTTCTGAAAATTTTGGCGCAAAAATCGCGTGATAACTCACGCACACCAGTGCAATGGGATGCAACTGAAAATGCAGGCTTTTCAAGTGGTAAGCCGTGGATTGATGTGGCGAAAAACTTCCGTGAAATCAATGTGGAACAGGCATTGGCGGATAAAGATTCGGTGTTCTACACTTATCAATCATTAATTGCGTTACGTAAGGAATTGGCGGTATTAATGGATGGCGATTATACGGATTTACTGCCGGGGCACCCGGTGGTTTGGGCATATCGCCGTCAAACTGCACAAGAGACATTAACGGTTGTTGCAAATTTAAGTGCGAAGAAGCAGCTCGTTAATATTGAAGCAAGCGGTCGAATTTTGATGAATAATTACCAACAAGTCACACAAACCGAACAGGGTATCTGGCTTGAACCGTATCAAAGCATTTACTTCATCGCATAAAAAGATAGAGGAGCAATTGCTCCTCTTTTTTACAGATAAATTTGATTAGCCTTTTTGTTGCTCTAGATAAAGTACGGTAGCGGCTACACGAGAATGCACATTTAATTTTCGTAATAAATTACGAATATGTACTTTCACGGTTTCTTCCGAAATGAACAATTGGCCGGCAATTTGTTTGTTCGACATACCGGTTGCGATCCACTGTAAAACATCACGTTCACGGTCGGTTAAAACGCTTAACGGATCATTTTCCGGACGGCGCTCTAATAAATGTTGCTGTACCGCTTCACTTAATACCATTTCACCTTTTGCCGCTTTACGAATATTTTCCACCAAATCAGCCGTATCATTGTCTTTGAGCAAATAACCGTCAACACCGGCATCCATTAAGGCGAAAATATCCGATTGTTCATCTGATACGGTTAAGACAATAATACGGCTATCAACACCGTGGTTACGTAATGAACGTAAAGTGTCTAAACCTGAGATCCCTTTCATATTCAAATCTAAAATAATCAGATCAGGATCTTTATCTAACGCTAACGCAATACCGTCAGTACCGTTACTTGCTTCCCCAATTACAACAAAATTATCTTCTAATTCAATAATTTGACGCATACCTTGGCGCATAAGCGGGTGGTCATCAATCAAAAGAATTTTATAAGGTTCGGTCATTTTGTGCCTCCAATAAAAATTGGCATAAATTTTGATAGTTATACTTACCTAAAGCAAGTTACCCATTTTGGGTAATTTAAAACATTTTTGATCTTAGCCAATTTCTTGTCTAGTTAAATTTCCTATTGATTTGTAAAACTTTTCAACTATTAGACCGCTTGTTCCGCTATAATAGCGCTAATTTTAGCTAAAAGAATGATAACAATGACGACTCAAACAACTTATTTTGCCACTGCTGCTCGTGGCTTTGAAGAAATGTTAAAAACAGAACTGGAGCAGATCTGCCAAGCCGAGTGTAAAGTTGCACAAGGTGGGGTGCATTTTACGACAACTCAACGAGGGGCATATCAGGCATTACTACACAGCCGTTTGGCTTCTCGTATCTTATTACCGTTGGTAACCACTAAAATTTTTAGTGATCTGGATTTATACGCAACGATCGTCGGTATCAACTGGGCGGAAATTTTTGATCCTCGTGATACTTTTTTTGTGGATTTCAACGGCACTAACCGAGAGATCCGCAACACGCAATTTGGTGCGATGCGAGTAAAAGACGGTGTAGTAGATTATTTTGAACGTAAAGGCTTTGCTCGCCCGACAATAGATAAAGATCATGCGGATATTCGAATTCACGTTTATCTCGACCGAGAAAATATGGTGGTATCGCTTGATTTAAGCGGTGATGCGTTACATATGCGAGGCTACCGTGAAGACACCGGTAAAGCACCGTTACGTGAAACATTGGCAGCGGCGATTATTCTTCGTTCCGGTTGGCAAAAAAGCACCCCGTTGATTGATCCGATGTGCGGTTCTGGTACGTTATTGATTGAAGCGGCACAAATGCAAGCGGGTATCGCACCGCAATTGCACCATAAACACTGGGGCTTTAATGCGTGGAAAGGACATCAACAAGCGGTATGGAAAGAAGTGCTGGAACAAGCCTATTTGCAACAAAATGAAGAAATTCAACCGCTTTTCTTTGGTTTCGACCTTGATCATCGTGTATTGGCTAAAGCTAAACAGAATGCGAAAAATGCCGGTGTGGCACATTTAATTCAATGGCAACAAGGCGATGTAGCGGCGTTAAAAAATCCTTGCCCTGAACAAGTCGGAACCGTGATTTGTAACCCGCCGTATGGTGAGCGTTTAGGTACAACACCGGCGCTGATTGCACTTTATTCGGTATTCGGGCAACGTTTAAAACAACAATTCGGTGGTTGGAATGCTTCTATTTTTAGTGGTGAACCGGAATTGTTGAACTGTTTACGTTTACGTTCACACCGTCAATTCAAAGCGAAAAACGGTCCGTTAGACTGTTTACAAAAGAATTATCAAATTAGTGAGCGCACAGCGACAGAACAGCAAGCTGATGAACTTAAATTTGAACAGAATGCACAGGTTGCACCTGACTTCGCAAATCGTTTAACGAAAAATATTAAGAAAATTGAAAAATGGGTGAAGCAGCAAGGTATTAATGCGTACCGTTTATATGATGCGGATTTACCGGAATATAATTTAGCGGTCGATCGCTATGATGATCATATTGTGGTACAAGAATATGCGGCACCGAAAAACATCGACGAACAAAAAGCCCGTCAGCGTTTACTAGATGCCGTGTCTGCAACCTTATATGTAACGGGCGTGGAAACCAATAAGTTGGTTTTAAAAGTTCGCCAAAAGCAAAAAGGCACGAACCAATATGAGAAATTAGCCAATAAAGGTGATTATTTCTACGTAACCGAATACGGTGCAAAATTATGGGTAAATTTGACCGATTATCTGGATACCGGCTTATTCTTAGATCACCGTCTAACACGTAAAATGGTAGGGCAGATGGCAAAAGGAAAAACGTTCCTTAATCTTTTTGCTTACACCGGTTCAGCGACTATTCACGCCGCATTAAACGGAGCGAAATCCACTACCACGGTGGATATGTCGAATACTTACCTGAATTGGGCGGAACAAAATTTAGAGCTAAATAATTTACCGCTACGTAATAACCGCTTATTCCAGGCCGATTGCTTACAGTGGTTGGCGGAATGTCAAGAACGCTTTGAGTTGATTTTCGTTGATCCGCCAACGTTCTCAAATTCAAAACGAATGGAAGACAGTTGGGATGTTCAGCGCGATCATATTAAGCTAATGACGCAGCTTAAACGCATTTTGACAGCGGACGGCACAATCGTATTCTCGAATAATAAACGTGGTTTTAAAATGGATTTCGACGGCTTAGCCGAATTAGGTTTACAAGCGGAAAATATTTCACATAAAACATTACCGCTTGATTTTGAGCGTAATCCACAAATCCATAACTGTTGGATCATTCGTCATATTGAAAATTAACAATGATGGAATACACAAGCGAGATTTGTGTATTCCATATTTTGATGGTAAGTAAAAATGTTAGATATTGTTTTATATGAACCGGAAATTCCACAAAACAGCGGTAATATTATCCGCTTGTGTGCAAATTGTGGCTTTAGATTACATATGATTGAACCGCTAGGTTTTGCGTGGGATGATAAAAAGCTACGCCGTTCAGGTTTGGATTACCACGAGTTTGTCGATATTCAAAAATATAAGAATTTTGAAGATTTTCTAGAACGTGCCAAGCCAAAACGTTTATTTGCACTAACGACTAAAGGTGAACCGAATCATAGTGAAGTGAGTTATGAATTAGGCGACTTCCTTATGTTTGGGGCGGAAAGCCGTGGTATCCCCATGGCAATTTTAGACACTTTACCAATGTCACAAAAAATCCGAGTGCCAATGTGCAAAGATAGCCGCAGTATGAATCTATCTAATACGGTGGCGGTTGTTGTATATGAAGCGTGGCGTCAATTCGGTTACCAAGGTTCTGTGCCGAGACAGCCAATTTAGCTTAGCGCTATCAAATTACAAGCGGTTAATTTTCCTTAAGAATTTGCAAATTATTCTGAGAAATTGACCGCT
Organism: Actinobacillus capsulatus DSM 19761; assembly: GCF_000374285.1. Classification (GTDB taxonomy): domain Bacteria; phylum Pseudomonadota; class Gammaproteobacteria; order Enterobacterales; family Pasteurellaceae; genus Actinobacillus; species Actinobacillus capsulatus. The sequence goes on from NZ_KB893930.1 coordinate 301,881, forward strand.
TGCTTATCTAAGTAGCATAAAAAAATCCCAAGCCTTAGCTTGGGATTTTTGTTTTAATAATTCAGTAATTAAAGTTTAGCAGCAAGCATTGCTTCTAATTTTTCAATATCTACTGCAAATTTACGGATACCTTCTGCTAATTTTTCAACAGCCATTGGGTCTTGGTTATGTTGCCAATAGAATTCCGCTTCTGTTAATGGTGCCGGACGAGTTTTCACTTCACCTTTATATTCTAATTTACGAACAAGCGGGGCATTGCTTTCAGCAAGTTCTTTTAATAACGGTGGAGCAATAGTTAAACGGTCACAACCTGCGATTTCTGTAATCTCACCTACATTACGGAAACTTGCACCCATAACCACGGTTTGATAGCCGTACTGTTTGTAGTAGTTATAGATATTCGTAACAGAAATTACACCCGGATCTTCTGCCGGTGCATATTCTTTTTTCTCTGCCGCTTTATACCAGTCTAAGATACGACCAACAAACGGAGAGATTAAGTAAACGCCAGCTTCCGCACACGCACGAGCTTGTGCTTGAGAGAATAATAAGGTTAAGTTACAGTTGATACCTTCTTTCTCTAACACTTCCGCCGCACGAATACCCTGCCAAGTTGAAGCGATTTTAATAAGAATACGATCATTGCTAATACCCGCTTCGTTATAAAGCTTCATAATTTGGCGGGCTTTTTCAGTTGTTGCTTCCGTATCGTAAGAAAGACGAGCGTCAACCTCTGTTGAAATACGTCCCGGTACAATTTTAAGAATTTCTAAACCAATATTAACTGCTAACTTATCTTCCGCATCAATAAGTTGTTGAGCTTTATCATCACTTTTTGCTTTAGCATAAGCCACTGCATCATCAATTAATGAAGCGTATTGCGGTAATGCAGACGCACTTAAAATTAAAGACGGGTTAGTGGTTGCATCTTGCGGTTGATATTGTTTGATCGCTTCAATGTCACCAGTGTCTGCAACAACAACAGTCATTTCACGTAAAGCATCTAATTGACTCATAAAAGGTTCCTCTTGTATATAAATAGATGAATAAGGATAATGACGTATATAATAACAGTAACTTCTCGAAAAAGTACGAATAATTTTGTGAGAGAGATCACAAAATTAGACATATAGTCAAAAGTTATCATGAAATCACTCAAAAATGTTCTTGTTTTGCTCAGTTTGAATAAATGTTGTGCGAAGTGTCAATTATTTTAAATTTTTTTGAAAAAAGTACTTGCAAGGATTTCATATTTCTCTATAATGCATGCCACACAACGACGCACTGTTGTGAGAAATTAGATTTAATGCAGTGCGTCGTTGTTTTTTGTTCTTTAACAATTTATCAGACAATCTGTGTGGGCACTTGTTGATTGACTTAATTAAAAAATATTTTTGATTTTGAAGTCTTAATAGGTGCTTAAACTAGAAATTCATTTTTACTTTAGAAGTAGAATGTAAACTTAGCTAAGCAGTTTATTGAGCGATTAAACTTTTTGAATTGAAGAGT
>NZ_KB893931.1 GCF_000374285.1 Actinobacillus capsulatus DSM 19761
ATAAAACAGGTTATGTGTAAATTTTCGGGCTGTTCAAACAATTATACAGCCCTCAAATTATAACATAACCTGATAAACATTATGCGAAGTAAAGTTAACATAACCAATTGATTTATAAGGATTGTTTATTTTTGGCTTTAATTCTATAAGCGGCCAAATTTGTTCAGAAATTTGCAACTTTGTCATTATCCGTGCATATAGTTATAGAAATGAAATAAATCCTTATTATTTATTTGTTGCATATGATAGACTTTATTTTAGTTTTAAAGAGATTAAGGTAGTATTATGTGTAGTTTATTAAACAAACATCAAAGATCGAGTGCGATTCCATCCTTATTATGCGACTTTTATAAAACGTCTCATCGAATTCAGTATCCTGAAAATACGCAAATTCTGTATAGCACCTTTACCCCTCGTAGTAATAAACAAGCGCCTTATTTAACCCGTGTTGTTTCTTTTGGCTTTCAAGCATTTATTACTAAATATTTAATCCATTACTTTAATGATAATTTTTTTAATCGCCCGGAATCTGAGGTTGTATCAGAATATTCGCAATTTATTGAACAAACGTTACAAATTGCCGATAAGGCTGAACACATTGCTCAATTACATCAATTAGGCTATTTACCTATTCGCATTAAAGCGATTCCGGAGGGAAAATCGGTTGCAATTAAATTGCCAGTAATGACCATTGAAAATACACATCCTGATTTCTTTTGGTTAACCAACTATTTAGAAACATTGATTAATGTCTGTTTATGGCAGCCTATGACGTCTGCATCAATTGCATTTGCTTATCGCTCTGCTCTGGCTAAATTTGCTGATAAGACCTGCGATAATAAAGATCATATTCTGTTTCAATCGCATGACTTTTCAATGCGTGGGATGAGTTCTTTAGAATCAGCTGAGGCGTCCGGTGCTGGCCATTTAACTTGTTTTTTAGGTACGGATACGATTCCGGCGATTTCATTTATCAGCAGTTATTATGGTTCTCAGCTCCTAATTGGCACTTCTATACCCGCCTCTGAACATTCGGTTATGAGTGCACATGGTGTGGATGAGCTACCCACCTTCCGCTATTTAATGCAGAAATTTCCGGATAGTATGTTATCCATTGTGGCAGATACGACCGATTTTTGGCATAACATTAGCGTGAATTTGCCATTGCTAAAAGATGAAATTATGGCTCGCCCTGCGCATGCTAAGGTCGTTATTCGTCCTGATAGCGGTGATTTTTTTGCAATTCTTTGCGGAAATTCGACCGCTTGTAATGAGCATGAACGTAAAGGTTTAATTGAATGTTTATGGGATATTTTTGGTGGAACCGTCAATGCCAAAGGTTATAAAGTTTTAGACCCGCATATTGGCGCTATTTACGGTGATGGCATGACTTACGATAAAATGTTAGCTGTATTGGAAGGGCTTGAACAAAAAGGTTTTGCTTCAAGTAATATCGTGTTTGGTGTCGGAGCGCAAACTTATCAGCGTAATACGCGAGATACGCTTGGATTTGCGGTAAAGGCGACCTCAATTACGATTAATGGTACTGAGAAAGCGATTTTTAAAAATCCTAAAACAGATGATGGTTTGAAGAAATCGCAAAAAGGTCGGGTGAAGGTACTCTCATTTGAACATTATATTGATGGATTAACAGCAACGGATGATTTTGCTGATGATATGTTAGAACTGGTTTTTGAGAATGGCAAATTAGTGAAACACATTAGTTTTGATCAAATCAGAGAGAATATTAACGCTCAGCTATAAATAAAAAACACGGAATACACAAATTACGCTCAAGAAATTTCTGTGTAATTCGTATATTCCGTGCTGATTTAAGAATAACTAAAATTATTTAGTTAAATCCACTTGATATACTGCAAAACCTACGTCATCAGTACCTACCAATGTCATTGGATATTGCGCTTTCTCCTTGATAAATGCCGCTGCTTTTTCGGTTGGAGAAGTTTCAAAGCGAACATCTAATTTAGCTTTCGCATTAATTGGTGCGATACGCCAGTTTTTATCTGCTGTCGGTACAACATGACCGTTTGCTTTGCTTTCTGCCGAAATGTAATTCGCTAAAATCTGACGGTTTTCATCAGGCGCAGCAAAGACAATATGGCTATCACCAGTACCCGGGAATTTACCACCGTATGCACGGTAATTGTTGGTTGCAATTAAGAACTCTTGCTTCGGATCAACCGGTTTACCTTTGAAGGTTAAGTTAACCACACGGTGCGAATTTTCATTGATTAATTTGCATTCACCATCGTAACGCGCCGGTTGAGTAATATCAAATTGGTACTCTACTCCATCAATTACGTCAAAGTTATAAGTACGGAAACCGGTCCAATCTAATAAACCTTGAGGTTGTGAGCTAGCCGGATCAATTTGTTTGAACATACCGGCACTACATTCTAACCATTCTTTTAATTCTGCCCCTGTCGCTTTTACTACCACTAAAGTATTTGGATAGAGATATAAATCCGCTGCGTTACGGAAAGTCAATTGACCTTTATCCACTTCGGTAAAACCGGTCGGGTCATTTTTACGTCCGCCTGCTTTAAATGGCGCACCAGCACTTAATACTGGTAAGCCAGCAAGTTCCGGTAAACCTTTCACAACCACATTTTCAACATAAGCTTTTTGCGCTTGGTTTACAATTTGGATCGTTGGATCATCTTGTACTAACGCTAAGTAACTATACATATTATCCGTCGCTTTACCAATCGGTTGTGACACAAATTTACGGGTTGCTTCGTGCGTTTCTTTAAGTAATGCAGTAATTTCCGGATGATTTTCAATCGTCGCTTGTTTCTTTTCAGCGTCATAGATCGGACGTAATGCCGCTTTTCCATCTACAACTGCCCATTTACCGTCCTGCTCCGCTAAACTTAAATCAACCACGCTGAGGTTATTACCCCAATAGCCGGCCATACTTTCAGGAACACCTTTCATTGTGCCTTTTGCAATATCGGCATTCGGTGATTTTTCAAATTCTTTATTTGGGAATAAGCGGTGTGAGTGACCAAAAATAACCGCATCAATACCTGTCACATCAGCAAGGTAGAATGCACAGTTTTCTGCCCCTTCTTTATATGGTTCATCAGAAGGGCCTGTGTGTGCTAATGCGATAATCACATCAGCGCCCTTCGCTTTAACAATTGGTACATATTTTTCGGCGGTTTTGACAATATCACGTGCTTCAACTTTGCCTTCAAGATTTGCTTTATCCCAAACCATAACTTGTGGTGGAACAAAGCCGATATAACCAATTTTTAATGTTTGAGGTTTGCCGTTTGCATCAACGATAGCTTTTTCTTGAATAAAGTAAGGCTGGAAGAACGGTTCGTCTGTACCTGGTTTTACAATATTAGCATTCACTATCGGGAATTGCGCTTGTTTAATCACGTTATCTAAGTAGCTTAAACCATAGTTAAATTCGTGGTTACCGAGCGTACCGACTTCATATTTCATTGCATTAAGTGCCTTAATAGCCGGATCTGTTTTTCCTTCTTTTGAACCCACCGCTGCTTGATAATCGGCAATTGGGTTTCCTTGAATTAAGTCGCCATTATCCACTAACACACTATTTTTCACTTCTTTACGTGCTTGCTCAATTAAACTTGCCGTACGGGTGAAACCGAATTTTTCAGTCGGTGCGTCTTTGTAATAGTCAAAGTCAGTTAAAAAACTATGAATATCGGTTGTCGCAATGATACGTAAATCCGCATGATTGCTTGCGCTGCCAGCGGCAAATGTAAAGCGATGTGTGCCTAACACAAGCATTGCGCTTGCACCTAATTGAATAAAACGTCTTCTATTTAACATAGAAACACTCCTCCTTATTTGAGCATAAAAAATTGCAAATTATTGTAAGAAAATAATCGCTTATGCTCTAGCGCTTTTTTCCTATTTCGTGATCGAGTGCAAATAAAAATTGGCCCTTCATTCAGAATTTGTACTTTAATTTGAAATAAAATGCTGGCTCGAATCAAATTTTAAGCAGTTTTTCACTATTATTTTGGAATAGGAATTTATTTTATGTGCCGAAAAGTGTATTCTTATAAAGACGTACACACGCCACTGTGTGTCAATTTATCAATCCTTTCATAAACAAAGAAAAAAAGGTGTTTGACATGTCTAAAAACTTAATCCTTATCCTTAACTGTGGTAGCTCTTCTCTAAAATTTGCTATCTTAGATCCTAAAACAGGTGATGAAAAATTATCTGGTTTAGCAGAAGCATTTCATTTAGAAGACGCTCGTATCAAATGGAAATTAAACGGCGAAAAAGGCAATGCAGATTTAGGTGCGGGTGCAGCACATAGCGAAGCATTAACATTCATTGCAAATGAATTATTATCGGAAGAATTAAAAGCAAGCATTGGTGCTATCGGTCATCGTATCGTTCACGGTGGTGAGCAATTTACTTCATCTGTAGTTATCAATGACGATGTAGTTAAAGGCATCGAAAACGCAATTCAATTCGCTCCTCTTCACAACCCAGCGCACTTAATCGGTATCCAAGAAGCATTCCGTATTTTCCCTGAATTAAAAGAGAAAAACGTTGCAGTATTCGATACAGCTTTCCACCAAACAATGCCGGAAGAAGCATTCTTATACGCACTTCCATATAAACTATATAAAGAAAATGGTATCCGTCGTTATGGTGCTCACGGTACTAGCCATTTATTTATCACATCACAAGTTGCTGAATTAGCAGGTAAACCGGTAGATCAAACAAACGCAATTATTTGTCACTTAGGTAACGGCGGTTCTGTATCTGTTGTTCGTAACGGCAAATGTATTGATACTTCAATGGGTTTAACACCATTAGAAGGTTTAGTGATGGGTACTCGTTCAGGTGACATCGACCCTGCAATCATTTTCTACCTATATAAAAACTTAGGTATGTCAATGGAGCAAATCGAAGATATATTAGTGAAAAAATCAGGTCTTTTAGGCTTAACAGAAGTAACTAGCGACTGTCGTTATGCAGAAGACAACTACGATGATGCATCAAAACCTGAAGCAAAACGTGCATTAGACGTATATAGCTACCGTTTAGCAAAATATATCGGTGCATATATGGCAATCTTAGGTGATTCTCACTTAGACGCTATCGCATTTACTGGCGGTATTGGTGAAAACTCAGGTCACGTACGTGAATTGACTTTAAATCACTTAAAATTATTCGGTATCAAATTAGATAACGAACGTAACTTAGCAGCACGCTTCGGTAAATCAGGCACAATTACTGCAGATGACTCAGCATTCAAAGCAGTAGTAATCCCTACAAACGAAGAATTAGTGATTGCACAAGATACAGCTAAATTAGCATTATAATTCCAAGGGGCAGACAATTCTGCCCTTTTCCTATTTCACATAAACGGATTAAATATGTCTAGAACGATTATTCTTATTCCAACCACAACCGGTGTAGGTTTAACAAGTGTTAGCCTTGGTTTAGTTCATGCATTAGAGCAAAAAGGTACAAAAGTTGGCTTTTTAAAACCTATCGCACAACCGATTACCGGTGAAGATACTTTAGACCGCTCTACTTCTATCATTAAAGCAGCGCAAACCACAGAAGTGGGTGAACCATTTATGCTAAGCGAAGCGGAAGCGTTAATTGGTCAAAACCAAAGTGATGTTTTATTAGAAAAAGTGGTTGAGCGTCACCAACAATTATCAAAAAATAATGAAGTTATCGTTGTTGAAGGCTTAATTCCAACACGCAAGAACTCATACGCAAACAGCGTAAACTATGATATCGCTCAAGCGTTAGATGCAGAAATCATCTTAGTTGCTGCACCAGGTTCAGATAAACCGGCACAATTAAAAGAACGTATTGAAGCAGCTGCATCAGAATTCGGTGGTCGTCACAATCCTAACTTATTAGGTGTGATCATCAACAAATTTAATGCACCGGTTGATGAGTCTGGCCGTACTCGCCCGGATTTAACTGAAATTTTTGATTCATTCCAACACAGCACACAAAATGTTGCTGAAGTGGAAGCATTATTTGCGAAAAGCCCAATCAAATTACTTGCTTGTGTTGAGTGGAAATCTGATTTAATTGCAACTCGTGCGATCGATTTAGCGAAACACTTACATGCAGCAATTATCAACGAAGGTGAAATCCAAACTCGCCGTATCCGTGGTGTAACATTCTGTGCACGTAGCCTTCCACATATGGTTGATCACTTCAAAGCAGGTAGTTTATTAGTAACGTCTGCGGATCGTCCGGAAGTGTTAGTGGCTGCATCTTTAGCGGTAATGAATGGCGTTGAAATTGGTGCTATTTTATTAACCGGTGGTTATAAAATTGAAACACCAATTGCAAAACTTTGCCAACAAGCATTTGAATCTGGTGTGCCGGTATTCCGCGTAGAAGGTAATACATGGCAAACAGCGCTTAGCTTACAAAGTTTTAGCTTAGAAGTACCGGTAGATGATAAAGAACGTATCACTTCAATCAAAGAGTATGTAGCAAGCCAATTCAACGCAGGTTTTGTTGATGAAGTGTCTAAAGCGGCAACTCGTGCTCGTCGTTTATCTCCGGCAGCATTCCGTTATCAATTAACTGAATATGCACGTCAAGCGAAAAAACGCATTGTATTACCGGAAGGTGATGAGCCTCGTACGGTTAAAGCAGCGGCATTATGTGCTGAACGTGGTATTGCAGAATGTGTGCTTTTAGCAAATCCGACAGATGTTCAACGTGTTGCGGAATCTCAAGGTGTGGTATTAGGTAAAGGTATTACTATTATCAACCCTGAAGATGTGCGTGAAAACTATGTTGCTCGTTTAGTTGAATTACGTAAAAACAAAGGTATGACAGAAGTGGTTGCGCGTGAGCAATTAACGGATACTGTGGTACTTGGTACGATGATGTTAGAAGCCGGTGAAGTTGACGGTTTAGTATCTGGTGCGGTACATACCACAGCAAATACGATTCGTCCACCAATGCAAATCATCAAAACTGCACCAGGTAGCTCGATTGTTTCTTCAATCTTCTTTATGTTATTACCAGACCAAGTGCTTGTGTACGGTGACTGTGCAGTAAACCCAGATCCAACAGCAGAACAATTAGCTGAAATTGCGATTCAATCTGCGGAATCAGCGAAAGCATTCGGTATTGACCCACGTGTTGCAATGATTTCTTACTCAACAGGTACATCAGGTTCTGGTGCAGATGTAGAGAAAGTAAAAGAAGCAACCCGTATCGCACAAGAAAAACGCCCAGATTTAATTATCGATGGTCCGTTACAATATGATGCGGCGGTAATGGAAGATGTAGCTCGCTCTAAAGCGCCTAACTCTCCGGTAGCGGGTAAAGCAACGGTATTCGTGTTCCCTGATCTAAATACCGGTAATACGACATATAAAGCGGTACAACGTTCTGCAGATTTAGTGTCTATCGGTCCAATGCTTCAAGGTATGCGTAAACCGGTTAATGACCTTTCTCGTGGTGCGTTAGTTGACGATATCGTATATACAATCGCATTAACTGCAATTCAAGCAACTCAAGGTTAATTAATCCTTTTAAAGCAAAATGCCCTCGTTTGAGGGCATTTTTTATATATAAGAAAAAAGCGCTGAATCTCAGCGCTTTACTTATTGCATAGAGGTTATGCTTATTCTTTGGTTAAGTCTTTAACTTCAGTTTCCGCAGTAATTTTTTTCACCGCTTCAATACCCTTCTGGCAGCTTTGCTTAGTTGCATAGCCTTCCCCACCTGTTGCGACAGTTTGGTGATTGCCAGATTTTAAACGCCAACGGAATTCACCTTTCGCATCTTTATAAATTTCAAAATACATATTTATTTCCTCATTTAAAACCAAACATCGTGTTTGGTAGCGACAAGATTACTTATTTAATGAAAAATTGCAAATTTTTCGCAAAAAATGACCGCTTATTTACGTAAATTTGCTCAACAAGTAGATATTTTGTCTGTTATGATGTTGTTAATTCTTATTACAAGAGGATAACAAAATGTCTGCACAACAACTTATTGCACAACTTACTCAAATTGTAGGTAATCAACATATTATTACCGATCCGGCTAAAACAGAGTCATATCGAAGCGGTTATCGCTTTGGTTCTGGTGCAGCGCTTGCAGTCGTTCGACCTGCCAATTTATTGGAGTTTTGGCAGATTTTAAAAGCTTGTGTTGCGCATGATGTGATTGTGATTAACCAAGCGGCAAATACGGGCTTAACCGGTGGTTCTACCCCAAGTGGCAATGATTACGATCGTGATATCGTGATTATTAATGCGATGCGTATTGACGATATTCAATTGATTAATAATGCAACGCAAGTAGTTTGTTTACCCGGTTCGACACTGAATGAGCTTGAAAATCAGTTAAAATCACATGGGCGAGAACCGCATTCGGTCATCGGTTCATCTTGTATTGGTGCTTCTGTAATCGGTGGTATTTGTAATAATTCGGGCGGTGCATTGGTACAACGAGGGCCTGCTTATACGGAAATGGCACTTTATGCGCAATTGAATGAACAAGGTGAACTGGAATTACATAATCATCTTGGCATTGAGTTAGGAACAACGCCAGAAGAAATCCTCACTAATTTGCAAGCGCGCCGTTATCAGCAAAAAGATATTCAGCAGGATTGCGGAAAAGGTCATGATCACAGCTATTGCAATCATGTTCGTCAAGTAGATGAAAACTCCCCTGCTCGTTTCAATGCTGATCCAACTCGCCATTTTGAAGCTTCCGGTAGCGCTGGAAAACTCACCATCTTCGCTGTCCGTTTAGATACTTTCCCTCTCGAAAAAGATACTGCTGTATTTTATATCGGTACCAATCAAACCAATGTTCTTAATGATTTACGCCGCCATATGCTGAGTCAATTTGAACAATTACCAATTTCCGGCGAATATATTCACAGAGAAGCATTTGATATTGCCGCTCGTTATGGTAAAGATACATTCTGGGTGATTAAGAAATTTGGTACACAATGGTTGCCAAAACTCTTTGCTTTAAAGGCAAATGTCGATCGTCTCAGTAAAAAGATACCATTTTTACCGCATCATCTGAGTGATAAAGTAATGCAATTAATTTCAAAAGGTCTACCTGAGCATTTACCGCAAAGTTTATGGCAATTCCGTGATCGTTATGAACACCATTTAATTATCAAAATGGGGGGTAAAGGCGTTGATGAAGCTCGTAGCTACCTTAAACACTATTTTACTCAACATGAAAAAGGTGGTTTTTTTGAATGTAATGCGCTAGAAACGCAAGCAGCGATGCTACACCGTTTTGCGGTTGCGAGTGCTGCTATTCGTTATCGTGCAATTCACGAACAGGAAGTGGAAGATATTGTCGCGCTGGATGTTGCATTACGCCGTAATGATCCGGATTGGTTTGAGCAATTGCCAGCAGAAATTGATGCGCAAATTAGCCATAAACTTTATTACGGTCATTTTATGTGCCATGTTTTCCATCAAGACTATATTGTGAAGAAAGGCTGTGATTGTGTGCAATTAGAACACGAAATGCTGAAGTTGCTAGATAAACGTGGTGCGCAGTATCCGGCGGAACATAATGTGGGTCATCTCTATGAAGCAAAACCAGAATTACGTAAGTTCTATAAGGCTCTCGATCCGACCAATAGCTTTAATCCAGGTATCGGGCAAACCACTAAGAAAAAATATTGGCAAGAATAGCTTTTCTTGCATTCATTAAATAAACAAGCGGTTAGATTTGCAAAATTTTTTACAAATTTAACCGCTTGTTTTAGCTATTGCCCAACAGAAGCATTAATACGATCAGCAAATTTACCAATACTTATACCGAAATTATTTGATCTATTCCAATCCATTAAGGTACGGAAATTACTAGTTACTAAGAATGCTCTGCCGACTTCTTTATCCGGACGAACTAACCATAATTTTTTACCACTTAATGCGCTTAATTTCGCGCTGTCCTGTGCAGTTGGGTAAGCGAGATAAACACCCCACGATTGCCACTCACCTAAACTTTTCGCTTGGTTCTCCGCAAGCCCTGAAAATGACATATCAATTGGACTGGATAACTTAACCTCAATTCCCCAAGGTAAACTATCATCCCAACCTACGGTAGAAAGATAAGAGGCAATTGAAGCAAACGCATCCGCTTCATTGTTCCAAATATCTTTTTTACCGTCACCGTCACCATCTGCGGCATAGCTTAAATAAGCAGTCGGCATGAATTGCGTTTGCCCCATAGCGCCCGCCCAAGAACCTTGCATTTCATAACGGCTAATGGTGCCATCGTCTAGCATTTTCATCGCATTAATAAATTCTTGGGTAAAGAGCTTTTCACGGCGACCGTCAAAAGCGAGTGTAGCTAAAACGGATAACACATCGAAATCACCTTGGTAACGACCAAAGCTACTTTCCATACCCCAAAGCGCCATAATATATTCTTTTTGAACGCCGTATTTCCGACTAGCTTTAGTCAGTGGAACATTGAATTCGTACCAATTCTCAACAGCCGCATTCACTTTAGCCTGTGTTAGCACTTTGTTGAGATAATTAGTTACGCCATTCGGATTCGGTCGAGGTGCCGGCGCATTCGGCTCTTTCTTACGCCCGGCTTGCTGCTGATCTAACTGTACCGCTCTAGCATTGTAATGAATAAAACGCTGTGCATTGAGCGTTTTATCCGAAACACCGGCAGCCGCTGCTTTTTGTTTTAGAAAATGTACGTAATCATTAAAATTATTGAGTGTACGAGCTTTACTATATTGCGCATCAATCGGTAACTCTTGAAACGCATTTTTATTGGAACAGCCAACTATTACCAGTGTCATGACAGTAAAAGGAATGGCTAAGAATTTGAATTTCATATTGTTCTGTGCATTAAGCGGTCTGTTTTCACTTGATAAAAACAGACCATAAAACTAAAGGTTTACCATTCGACTCGGGCGAATCACATTATCATTTGTGATTTCTGCTACTCCGAGGAATTGACTATTTTCTGAAAATAAACGAACTTGACCATAGGTTTGATTGATATTTTCGAATTTGACTCTTTGGCCGAAACCAACCGCTTTGGTGTGCTCTGCTGTTAGATTTATTTTAGGCAGACTTTCTACTGCGGTATCTAAAGGTAGAAGATGTTGATCCAGCGCTTCAAGCGGTTGATTTTCACTTAAATTTTGCAAATCTTCATAGCTCATCATCGCTTCAATCGGATAATTTGCAACCGCCAAGCGGCGTAAAACCGTAACATGTGCGCTACAACCTAATACTTCACCTAAATCATCCACCAAAGTACGGATATAAGTGCCTTTTGAGCAATGTACTTCTAACGTAAGATAAGGCGCGGAATATTCGATAAAGCGTAACTCAAAAATTGTAATCGGACGAGCTTCTCGTTCCACTGTAATGCCTTGACGAGCATATTCATAAAGTGGTTTGCCGTTATGTTTCAATGCGGAAAACATGGTTGGAACTTGTAAAATATCGCCGCGAAATTGATCTAACGCTGCAATAATTTCGGCTTCTCCAACGTTCACTGGACGGGTTTCAACCACTTGTCCTTCTGCATCCGACGTATCGGTACGTTCGCCTAGCTTTGCAGTCACTTGATAACGTTTATCCGAATCAAGCAAAAATTGCGAAAATTTAGTCGCTTCACCCAAACAAATCGGCAACATGCCGGTCGCAAGCGGATCCAATGCGCCGGTATGCCCAGCTTTATTTGCTTGAAACAAGCGTTTGACCTTTTGCAGAATGTCATTTGACGACATTCCTTGCGGTTTGTCTAATAAAAATACGCCGTGAACATCACGCCCTTTTTTACGAGGTCTAGACACCTATTCGTCCTCTTTATGTTTAGCTTCATCGTTTTTAATCACATTCGATACAAGGTTAGACATACGCATACCTTCTACCAATGATTGATCGTAAATAAAACGAAGTTCCGGCACGATACGTAAACGCATTGCTTTACCAATTAGTGAACGAATATACGGGCTTGCTTTTTCTAAACCTTTCATACCCTGTTCAATTGCGCTTTGATCATTATCGAATAAGAAAGTCACAAAGATTTTTGCATAAGCCAAATCACGGCTTACTTCCACATCAGATACCGTTACCATACCGATACGAGGGTCTTTCACCTCACGTTGTAAAATCACAGCGATCTCTTTTTGTAGCTCTTGTGCTACACGATCACTGCGTTTAAATTCTCTGCTCATGTTTTCTCCAAAAGGTAAACGAGGCACCACAAAAGCGCCTCAAATTTTTGTTAGGATTATACCCTAATTTGTCGTTATTAGCGATGTTTAGCCAAAAACAAGCGGTCAGTTTCCACTAAATTTTTGCAAATTTATGCAGAAATCTGACCGCTTTCAATAATGAAACGAAATTAGATGGTACGTTTCACTTCAACCACTTCGAATACCTCGATTTGGTCGCCAACTTTTACATCGTTGTAGTTTTTAACGCCGATACCACATTCCATACCATTACGCACTTCTGAAACATCATCTTTGAAACGGCGGAGCGATTCTAACTCGCCTTCAAAGATTACTACGTTGTCACGTAATACACGGATTGGGTTGTTACGTTTCACCACACCTTCGGTTATCATACAACCAGCGATTGCACCGAATTTCGGATGACGGAATACGTCACGTACTTCTGCTAAGCCGATGATTTCTTGCTTGAACTCTGGCTGTAACATACCGCTCATTGCCGCTTTGATTTCGTTGAGCAATTCGTAGATGATTGAGTAGTAACGTAAGTCGATATTTTCAGCTTCAATTACACGACGAGCCGATGCGTCCGCACGTACGTTGAAACCAACCATTATCGCATTTGAAGCGGCAGCTAAAGTTGCATCTGTTTCGGTGATACCACCTACACCAGAACCCACTACTTTCACTTTTACTTCGTCCGTTGAAAGCTCTGCTAACGCTTGGCAAATGGCTTCTACCGAACCTTGTACGTCCGCTTTAACGATAACATTAAGCTCAGCAATATCACCAGCCGTCATATTGCTAAACATATTTTCAAGTTTCGCTTTTTGCTGACGAGCAAGTTTCACTTCACGGAATTTGCCTTGACGGAATAATGCTACTTCACGTGCTTTCTTCTCGTCACGTACAACGGTTGCTTCATCACCGGCTGCCGGTACGCCTGAAAGGCCTAATACCTCAACCGGAATTGATGGACCAGCAGAATTGATGTCTTTACCGTTTTCATCACGCATTGCTCGCACACGGCCGTATTCAAAACCACAAAGTACGATATCACCTTTGTTTAATGTACCAGATTGAACAAGAATGGTTGCAACCGGACCACGACCTTTATCTAAGTAGGATTCAATTACCACGCCGCTTGCCATACCATCTTTTACAGCGGTTAGTTCAAGTACTTCAGATTGAAGAATGATTGCTTCTAATAAGTCATCGATCCCCATACCTTTCTTCGCAGAAACAGGAACAAATTGCACATCGCCACCAAATTTCTCTGAAATCACTTCGTGTTGGAGTAATTCTTGCTCTACACGATCAGGATTTGCTTCCGGCTTATCAATTTTGTTTACCGCAACTACAATCGGTGCGCCTGCCGCTTTCGCGTGCTGAATCGCTTCGATAGTTTGTGGCATTACACCATCGTCTGCTGCTACAACAAGAACAACGATATCTGTTACTTTCGCACCACGTGCACGCATAGAAGTAAACGCTGCGTGTCCCGGTGTATCTAAGAAGGTAATCATTTTACCATCATCGGTTTCAACGTGGTAAGCACCAATATGCTGGGTAATACCACCCGCCTCGCCTGCCGCCACTTTCGCTTTACGGATATAGTCAAGTAATGACGTTTTACCGTGGTCAACGTGACCCATGATGGTTACTACTGGCGCTCGTGTCACTTTTTCCGCATTAACATCACGATCTCCCATTACTGCGTCTTCAAGTTCGTTTTCGTTACGTAAAATAACTTTATGACCCATTTCTTCCGCAACAAGTTGAGCTGTTTCTTGGTCGATAACTTGGTTAATCGTTACCATCTCTCCCATTTTCATCATCGTTTTGATGATTTCGGTTGCTTTTACTGCCATTTTATTAGCAAGTTCAGCAACAGTGATGGTTTCACCGATAACTACGTCAGCTTTATTTACTTGGACAGGTTTGGTGAAGGCTTGTTGTAATGCTGAACCTCTCTTCGCATTTTTACTCTTGCCTTTCACATCTTTTTGATTACGACGGTCTGCGCTACGTTCGTTTTTATCTTCACGATCGCCTTTTTTCGCTTTATTTACACCGCCTTTACCACGACCGCGATTTGCTTCGCTACGGCGGTCATTATCACGAGCAGCTTCACGCGCATAGGTTGAAGTAAAACGATCATCTTCAAATTCTTCACCGCTTTCAGCCGCTTCTTCACGTGTAATTTCCGCTAAACGGCGCGCATTTTCTGCTGCACGTTTCGCTTCCATTTCCGCTTTTTGACGCGCTAATTCTTCTTGTTTACGGCGGAGTTCGGCTTCTTCTTTTTTCTTCGCTTCTTTTTCCGGATCAGGCGCCTTTTCTTGTTTCGGTTTGTTATTCGGCATTACCGGTACAGCGTACTTTTTCGCTTCAGCCTTCGCTTTCTCTGCTGCCGCCTTTTCGGCAGCTTCTTTTTCAGCTTGTACTTTTGCTTCCGCTTCTTGTTTCGCCTTTAAAGCGGCTTCTTCTTGTGCTTTTTTAACCGCTTCCGTATCAATTTTACGTGACTTACGCACTTCAACTTGAACTTTACCATCTGCAACAGTTGTTCTTGTGCGGCGTTGTAAGCTCAATTTTTTAGGTGCTTCGTTTTTAATTTCGTTATCACTCATTGTTTTATCTCCTTACAACGATTAGTTAAACCAGCAAATTTGACGTGCAGCCATAATTAATTCGCTTGCTTTATCTGCTGATAATTCTTCAATATCTGAAAGGTCATCCGTAGCTTGTTCTGCTAATTCTTCAAGCGTTGTGATACCTTTTTCAGCCAGTTTTAATGCGATATGACGCTCTAAACCTTCTAAGTTTAATAAACGATCTTCAATATGCGCTTGTTTTAATGCTTCTTCTTCCGCTAATGCTTTTGCGGTAATCGCATTTTTTGCACGCATTTGTAGCTCTTCCACTAAATCTTCATCTTCAAGACCATCGATAGAAGTTAATTCGCTTACTGGAATGAATGCAAGTTCTTCTAAGCTAGAGAAACCTTCATCTACTAAGATTTGTGCAAATTCTTGGTCGATTTCTAATGAAGTTACGAATAAATCGATAACTTTATTATCTTCCGCTTGATGTTTCTTATCTAAATCTTCAGTAGTCATTACGTTTAATGTCCAACCGGTTAATTGGGTTGCTAAACGTACATTTTGACCGTTACGACCGATGGCTTGCGCAAGGTTTTTACTTTCAACCGCAATATCCATTGCGTGTTTATCTTCATCAACCACGATAGAACTTACATCTGCCGGAGCCATTGCGTTAATGACGAATTGTGCCGGATTATCGTCCCAAAGTACGATATCTACGCGCTCACCACCTAATTCGTTACTAATTGCTTGAACACGCGCACCACGCATACCGACACAAGCACCTACCGGATCAATACGTTTATCGTGTGATTTCACTGCAATTTTCGCACGAGAACCCGGATCACGAGATGCACCTTTAATTTCTATTACATCTTCACCGATTTCTGGTACTTCAAGTTTAAATAACTCTTCTAACATAATCGGTTTTGCACGTGTTACGAAAAGTTGCGGGCCTTTTGACTCAGGTTTAATCGCATATAATACGCCACGTACACGGTCACCCGGACGGAAGTTTTCACGTGGAAGCATATCTTCGCGTACGATGACTGCTTCCGCTTGGTTACCCAAATCTAAAATAATTTGATCACGGTTTACTTTCTTAACAGTTGCAGTGATGATGGTATTTAATTGTGAACGGAATTGGTCGATAACTTTGTTACGCTCCGCTTCACGAATTTTTGTGCTGATCACTTGGCGTGCAGTTTGCATCGTAATACGGTCGAATGGAATTGAATCCACTTCATCTTCAACGATATCGCCTAATTGCACGCTAGGGTTTTCGTATTGCGCCGCTTCTAAGCTGATCTCACGTGTCATATTGTGTACTTGTTCAACCACAATCCAACGACGGAAAGTTTGGAAATCACCGGTTTTGCGGTCAATTACCACACGCACATCGATATCCATTTCTTTTTTCTTTTTAGTCGAAATGGCTAATGCCGTTTCAAGCGCTTCAAAGATAGCTTCTTTTGGCAATAATTTCTCGTTAGATACCGCTTCTGCGGCTAATAAAATTTCTTTGCTCATTTTTTGGATTAACCTTCTAGAAATTAAAAACTGGAACTAAGTTTGCTTTTTGAATATTACCGAATGCAAATTGACGAGCTTCGTTATCTACCGTCAGTGTAATTAAATCGCCTTCTACGCTCTCTAATTTACCCTGCCATTTACGGCGATCGAACATCGGAATACGTAAGTGAATCACGATTTCTTGTCCGACAAAACGCTCATAATGTGCAAGGGTAAACAGCGGACGATCCAAACCTGGTGATGAAACCTCTAAGTTGTATTTATCCGCAATCGGATCTTCAACATCTAGAATTGCACTCACTTGACGGCTAACATCACTACAATCATCAATGGTTACACCGCCTTCTTTATCAATATATAAACGTACGGTTAAAAAACGCCCTGCTCGTTGACACTCAATACCGACTAATTCGCAGCCCATTGATTCAATGGTGTCAGAAACGAGTTCTTCTAATTTTTGTTCTAAAGTTGCCAAGGAGGCCTCCTAAATGACAGATATAAAAAAAGAGCCTTAACCAGCTCTTTTGATACGATTATTATGTACCAGCCACAAAAAAACCCCAGACGGAAAACCGTGGGGCTTTAAGCGGTTTGTTTTATACAAAATTTTGCAAACGATGTTCGTTATCGAAAGTTAGCAAAAGTTATATAAAACAAAACTCACAGCTTTAATCAAAACTGTGAGCCTTAAAACTGGTTGCGGGGGCCGGATTTGAACCAACGACCTTCGGGTTATGAGCCCGACGAGCTACCAAGCTGCTCCACCCCGCGTCTGATGTGGCTCATTATAGAGACTTCCAAAATCAATGCAAGCACTTTTTTCAAATTTGTTTTTGTTTGGTTAACAAAACAACAAATTACTGCCCAATCCAAATCAAAAAATCACTCACGGTGTGGAATGAGCCGAAAATCAGGATAATGTCGGTTTTGCTCGCTTTGGCGAATAATGATTCAGCTGCTTCGGGAACGGTTTGGTAATAACAAGCGGTCGAATTTGGTAAAACTTTTGCAAGTTTTTGATAGACCTCTTCACCTGACTGCCCTCGATATCCGGCTAAACCGGCACAATACCATTCATCAATAACATTTTCCAATGGCTCTACGATTCCGCTTAAGTCTTTATCAACTAATGCACTAAATACGGCATAAATCTTTTGATTCTCCTGTTTCAGCGAACTTATTCGCCCTGCCAAATATTTTGCCGCATGCGGATTGTGTCCGACATCAATAATCACTTGAGCAAGCGGTTGTTTTCCGGAAAAGTTTGCAAAATCTTTTTCGGTTAGCGTTTGGAAACGTGCAGTCATTTGTGCTTCTTGCAATGCGGCTCTAACTACTTGTTCATTTATTTCAAACGGAAGTTGAGCCAATGCGGCTAAAGCGGTACCGGCATTTGGAATTGGAATTTGTGGCATCGGTAAATCTTGCCAATCAATAAATTCCGACTGCCAGTGGAAGCGGTTATTTTCTATAGAAAATTTCCAATTCACATTACGTCTAACTACTTGGCAATTAAGTGCTTTTGCTTGCTGCAAAATACTTCTTGGACAATCCGGTTCGCCGATAATCACCGGTATATTTTCGCGGAAAATGCCTGCTTTCTCTCGCCCGATATCTTCTCGGTTATCGCCGAGAAAATCCACGTGGTCGATATCAATTGAAGTAATTATCGCTAAATGCGGATCAACAATATTGGTTGCATCTAAACGTCCGCCAAGCCCAACTTCTAAAATGACAATATCTAAATTTGCCTCTTTGAAAAGCTGCAGTGCCGAAAGCGTACTAAACTCAAAATAGGTTAAAGAAGCGGTCTTTTTTTGTTGGATTTTTGCAAATGATTGCACATGGGCTTCGTCATTGAGTAATTCGCTTTGAATTCTCACTCGTTCGTTATAACGAATCAGATGAGGCGATGAATAGACACCGACACGATAACCCGCTTTTAGTAAAGCCACTTCTAATAAGCGACAGGTTGACCCCTTCCCGTTAGTACCTGCAACGGTAATGACGTAAGGTGCCGGCTGAAGTAATTCGAGCTGTTCAGCAACGTTTTTTATACGTTCCAACCCCATATCAATCGGCTTAAAATGTGATTTTTCTAAATAGTTGAGCCACGTAGTGAGACTGTCATTAATACTTGGAGCTGTTAAAGTATTCATTATTGATTCTCCAAAAAGAAAGCCACGTATAACGTGGCTTAGTTATGCTAAATAAAATTACGCTTCTTCAACAAGAAGTTCTGCTGTTTTAAACGGCGTTGGTTTATTAGTCATTTTTGCACATAAACGAGCAAGCGTATCGCGCATATCTTTACGTTGCACAATCATATCAATTGCGCCGTGTTCTAATAAGAACTCTGCGCGTTGAAAGCCTTCTGGTAATTTTTCACGTACGGTTTGTTCGATAACACGTGGACCAGCAAAACCGATTAATGCTTTAGGCTCTGCAATATTAATATCACCTAACATTGCTAAACTAGCTGAAACACCGCCTAGTGTCGGGTCAGTTAATACAGAAATAAACGGCACACCTTTCTCACGCATTTTCGCTAAAATTGCACTGGTTTTCGCCATCTGCATTAAAGAGAACAATGCTTCTTGCATACGAGCACCGCCAGATGCAGAGAAACAGATAAACGGAATATTTTCCGCTAAAGCTCGCTCTGCCGCACGTACGAATTTTGCACCGACAACCGAGCCCATTGAACCGCCCATAAATTCAAAGTTAAATGATGCAACCACAACTGGCATATCATGCAATGTACCGTACATCGTAATAAAAGAGTCTTTCTCACCGGTTTGTTTTTGTGCTGCGGTTAAACGATCTTTATATTTTTTCAAATCTTTAAATTTTAAGATATCTTGCGGTTCTAGCTCCGCCGCAATTTCTTGTGCGCTATCTTGGTCTAATAACGATAATAAACGAGTACGAGCATCAAAACGCATATGATGGTTACACTTTGGGCAAACCTGCATATTACGTTTAAGTTCTTCGCTGTATAGCACCTGTTCACAGCTCGTACATTTTGTCCAAACGCCTTCCGGCACTTTAGATTTACCGCTTGATGATGAAGAGGTTCTTCCTAAAATTCTTTCAATCCAGCTCATTTTTTTACCTTGTTATTTTGACAAAAAATAATTGATATTAAAACATAATTTCGGCCTTTTGGATATGCCTGAATAATACAATCTGATCTGATCAGCTGAAATATCAGCTATATGTATAAGTACGATAAAGAAAAGCGATAATTAGGATACATAGCATTACTACAATTTGGATAAGCCTTTTCTTTGTGAGTTTTTCCGCTGCCATACTTTCTCCTTAACTAATCGTTAACATAATGCCATAAAATTGGTCGGGGTTGTGAGTATTTTATTGGTTTTTAGTTGAATGTTAGAGAGGTAAAGTGCCAAAATAGTTTAACGTTTTTGACATTAATAGAGGTAAAAATGACTAAAATTGACCAATTTCTTCATATTGTAGCACAACTTCGTGATCCCGAAACAGGTTGCCCGTGGGATATTAAGCAGGATTTTAACTCGATGCTACCTTGTTTGTTAGAAGAAACTTACGAAGTAGCCGAAGCAATTCATACCAAAAACCGCACTGCTCTCCGCGAAGAATTAGGAGATTTATTACTACAGGTTGTATTTATTAGCCAGTTGGCTAAGGAGGAAGGAACTTTTAATTTTTACGATGTACTAAACGATATTCATGAGAAATTAATTTATCGACATCCTCACGTTTTTGGCGATAGTCCAGCCGAGAATAGTGAAGAAGCATTAAAGAATTGGGAAGAACGTAAAGCAGCGGAAGCCAAGCGCCAACAACACGAATCAATTTTAGATGATGTACCTTTTGCTTTGCCAGCGCTAACTCGAGCGAACAAACTTCAAAAACGTTGCGCAAAAGTTGGTTTTGATTGGACTAACCCTCAAGATGTGCTTGCAAAAGTAGAAGAAGAGTTACAAGAAGTCAAAGATGAGATAGTCCAATATCCTCAGAGTGCTGGAAAACTTGAGGAAGAATTGGGGGACCTTCTCTTTGCAATGGTAAATTTATGCCGCCATTATAATGTTGATGCAGAATCAAGTTTGCGTAATGCAAATGTCAAATTTGAAAGTCGATTTAAAAAAGTAGAAAAGCTTGTTAAGCAACGAGGCAAAACTGTGGCAAAATGCTCTTTATCTGAGCTGGATTCAATCTGGGAACAAATAAAATCTCAGGAATAATTGACAAACTTTGATAAAGTTGTAAATTGTAGCTGTTATGTCAAGTAATTACAGCAATAAATATAATTGAATAAAAAATAGGAATTAATTATGCCTAGAATTTTACTAGTTGATGATGATGTTGAATTGACTGAACTTTTAGCAGAGTTACTTTCACTAGAAGGTTTTGATATTCACTGTGTACACAATGGTCAAGATGCTCTCACTGAATTAGAATTACAATCTTATGATCTTATTTTATTAGATGTAATGATGCCTGTATTAAACGGTATTGAGACTTTAAAACAATTACGCCAGAAATACTCCACACCGGTATTGATGTTAAGTGCACGTGATGATGAAATCGACCGTGTTTTAGGTTTAGAGCTTGGCGCAGACGACTATTTACCGAAACCATTTAACGATCGTGAACTCGTAGCTCGTATCAAAGCAATTTTGCGTCGTACCGTTTCAACCGCTTTAAACAATGCTGATGTGATTACTTCAGCAAATCAATCACCTGAGGAAAATAGTAAACAGCTTTCTTTCGGAGGAGTGGAATTACATCCAGGTCGTCAGCAAGCAATTTTTGAAGGTCGTGATTTAGATCTTACCGGTACAGAATTTGCATTATTACAAATGTTAATGCGTAATCCAGGTCAAATCCTCTCTCGTGAGTTACTTAGCCTTGAAATTTTAGGTAAGCGTTTAACACCTTACGATCGTGCAATTGATATGCATATTTCAAACCTTCGTAAGAAATTACCGGAGCGTAATGACAATTTACCATGGTTCAAAACATTACGTGGACGTGGTTATTTACTCGTGACGGAAAAATAATTGTCTTTTTTAATATAAAAAAACAATCCCTCGGCTTTCGAGGGATTTTTTCTATATTGATTGATGGGTACTACTAATGCTTAAATATATTTCTCATTTCCTTAGTAAAATTATTTCCGTCAGGAATTATCTTGCTTATCAGCTTTTTGCCTATTTTGGGCTTACCTTTTCTATATTACTGGCTATTACCCTTACCATACCTAATTTTGATGCCCGCTCATTCTCTCCGATTGAAACGGAAGATCGCCTGTTCTTTGAACAAGAAACTAAAAGTACCGAATTGCAATATAATTTAGATGAAATTTTTGAACGTAAGCTTTTTGTTTCTACCGCTAATGGTTTTGATGTTATTTTGTTGGATCGGAAATCTGGAATTTTTGTCGGTGCGGATCCAAATAAAGTAACTTCGTTCCAAGTATTTTTATATAGAGCGAAAAATATTACAGAACCATTACAACGTCGCTTTGGTAATTTGGAAATTTACGGGCCATTTTTAATCAGGACGAATAAACGAGAATACTATCAATATTTTGCGAAAATGGTTGATCCACAAGAAGAACTTTTTAACCAAATTTTTGACTCACCATGGTTAATGCTATTGATCGTTTTAAGTGTAAGTGTGCCGATTTTATTATGGCTATCATGGAAAATCGCTCGCCCAGTAAAAGCATTACGATTATCAGCTAATGCTGTCGCTACTGGCAACTTTTCTATCAACCCGGCACTTGAAACTGAAGGTATCAATGAATTGCGAGAGGTAGGAAAAAGCTTTAACCAAATGATTACTTCCTTGCAAGATTTAACTCTACATCAGCAGCGATTACTTTCGGATATTTCACATGAATTAAAAACGCCGCTGGCTCGTTTACATTTGGCAACAGCATTGATCCGTCGCCGTAATGGTGAATCACCGGAATTAACTCGTATAGATAATCAGGTGCTGAAATTAGATACCATGGTTCACGATTTATTAGTACTCTCTCGCCAGCAGGTAAATCAGCATCTGACCCGCGAAATCTTTTCGATTAACCATATTTGGAACGATATTTTGGAAGATGCTAAATTTGAAGCGGAACAAAATAATATCGATTTATTTATTAGCCAACGTGTTGCCAATCCTGAACGTTATTACATTAATGGTAATCAGAATATTTTAGCCAGTGCATTGGAGAATGTGATTCGTAATGCGCAAAAATATGCAAATAAAAGCATTAAAGTCTTAATGTATATTGATAATGCCGAATTGGTTATCTCAATTGATGATGATGGTGAAGGCGTACCGGAGAGCGAATATAAACAAATCTTCCGTCCTTTTTACCGTGTAGATGAGGCTCGAGCCAGACAAACCGGTGGAACCGGCTTAGGGTTGGCGATTGTGGCGAACGCAATGCAACAGCATAAAGGTTCTGTCGAAGCGATGAAAAGTACTCTTGGCGGCTTACGAGTAGAAATTCGTTTACCGCTTTGGATTGAATAAGCTCTAGTACAAGCGGTCATTTTTTGCAAAAAAATTGCAAAATTTCACCGCTTGTATTGATTTAAACTGCATATCTCTTGTCTACATCGCATAAATCGCAAATTTTACCGTTTATACTCGGAATTTAGGAATACAATGAAATTAATTGAAATTGAAAATCTGAATAAGTATTTTGGTTCAGGCGATAACAAAGCACACATTCTAAAAAATGTTAATTTAACGATTGATCAAGGTGACTTTGTAGCGATTATCGGTGCTTCAGGTTCCGGTAAATCAACGCTGATGAATATTATCGGCTGCTTAGATACCGCTAGTTCTGGGATTTGCCGTATTGGCGGCAAAGAAACACAACAAATGAACAGTGATGAGCTTTCAGACTTGCGGCAGCGAAAATTTGGTTTTATTTTCCAACGCTATAACCTCCTTTCCGCCCTAACCGCAAATGAAAATGTGGCACTACCGGCAATTTATGCGGGCGTGGATAGCAGTTCTCGTAAAGCACGGGCAGATCAGTTATTGGATAAACTTGGATTGTCCGATAAAACGCTTAATCGCCCAAATCAGCTTTCAGGCGGACAACAACAACGAGTAAGTATTGCTCGAGCTTTGATGAACGGTGGGGAAATTATTCTTGCTGATGAACCGACCGGCGCTTTAGACTCCAAAAGCGGCGAAACCGTGTTACAAATCTTGCAAGACCTGCACAAAGAAGGTCATACCATTATTATGGTCACTCATGATCCGAATATTGCGGCAACGGCAAGCCGAGTGATTGAGATTAAAGACGGACAAATCATTCGTGATGAACGTCAACAGCCGTATTCGGAAGACTTAAAACTGGCGAAACGAGAACACCGTCCGCCCCGCTTCTTTGATCAACTTGTTGAATCATTTAAAATGGCTACCAGTGCGATTATTGCGCATAAATTACGAGCGCTGCTTACTATGCTTGGTATTGTTATCGGAATCACTTCGGTTATATCAGTAGTAGCGCTTGGGCAAGGATCGCAAGAGCGTATTTTGTCTAATATTAATAATCTTGGTACGAATACCATGACAATTATGAACGGGACGGGCTTTGGTGATAGACGAGCCAATTTAACCAAAAACTTAACCATCAGCGATGCATTAATGCTGAATAAACAAGTTTATGTTGATAGTACTACGCCACTCAGCAGCCTAAATGCAACGGTAATTTCAGGTAATACGAACGTCACCGCAACGGTAAATGGTGTTGGTGAACAATATCTGAACGTTAGAGGGTTAAAAATGGTCTCCGGGCGATTCTTTAATGCCGAAGATGTAGCGTTGTCCGCTCAAGTGGTAGTTATTGATGACAATACCAAAAATGACCTTGGTTTAGTCGAACCGGTTGAAGGGAAAGTGATTCTTGTTGGTAAAAAACCGTTAAAAATTATTGGTTTAGCGGCGGAATCCAACAATATGAATCAAACCAGCTTAAAAATGTGGATGCCTTATACGACCTTAATGCAACGTATTTCTGGCGAAAAGCATATTGATTCCTTGACGGTTAAGGTCAAAGACGATATTGAAAGTCAAACTGCGGAAAAAAGTATTACCGAGCTATTAATGGCTAAACACGGTAAAAAAGACTTTTTTATAATGAATAGCGACACCATTAAGCAAACCATTACCAGCACTACGAATACGATGAAGCTATTAATTTCCTCTATTGCGATGATTTCATTGGTTGTTGGAGGTATTGGTGTAATGAATATTATGTTAGTGTCGGTCACGGAACGAACGAAAGAAATTGGTGTGCGTATGGCAATTGGAGCAAAACAAAATAATATTTTGCAACAGTTTTTAATTGAAGCCATTCTTATCTGTTTGCTCGGCGGTGTAATCGGTATTCTACTGGCAATTACAATTATTGTATCATTCAATACGTTAGGCTCGGATTTCCAAATGGTTCTTTCACCGGAATCAGTGGTGTTGGCAGTATTCTGCTCGACCTTAATTGGCGTTATATTCGGCTATATGCCGGCAAAAAATGCTTCTAAACTTAACCCAATTACCGCATTGGCACAAGAGTAAAATTAACGCTCTATAAGCGGTTGAATTTGTCGAAAAATTTGCAAATTTTTCAGATAATTTAACCGCTTGTTTTATCTTAAAAAGGAATAAAAAATGGGACTGTCTAATCTCGAATTGGAACAAATTATTGATGAAAAATTAAATAGCAAAGCGATTAGTGACTATGCACCAAACGGTTTGCAAGTGGAAGGAAAAGTACATATCCAACGTATTGTGACTGGTGTAACTGCGACACTACCACTGATTGAAAAAGCGATTGAAAAAAATGCCGATGCGATTTTAGTACATCATGGTTATTTTTGGAAAAACGAATCACCTTGTATCCGAGGTATGAAAGGTAAACGTATTAAACAATTATTAGTGAATGACATTAATTTATTTGGCTATCACCTGCCGTTGGATATTCATTCAGAATTAGGCAATAACGCACAATTGGCGGCAAAATTAGGTGTGATCAATCTACAAGGATTAGAAGACCGCCCTAATTCAATTCCGGCATATGGAGAATTTGAAACGCCGATTTCTGCAAAAGAGTTAGCGGAACGTATTGAACAAGTGCTTAACCGTAAACCAATTTTATGTGATGAATTTATTGTTGGCTATCCGCATAAATTAATTCGCAAAGTTGGCATTTGTACTGGTGGTGGACAAGGTTATATCGATTTAGCAGCAAGTAAAGGCTGTGATGTGTTTATTTCTGGTGAAATCTCAGAACAAACCACCCATTCCGCCCGTGAGCAAGGTATTTATTACTTTGCTTGCGGACACCATGCAACGGAACGAGACGGTGTTAAAGCACTCGGCGAATGGCTCGCCCAAGAATACGGTTTAGACGTGGAATTTATTGATATCGATAATCCTGCTTAATCAGCTAATAAACGAAAAAGTCGTATCGGAAAAGATACGACTTTTTTGTCACTAGCTCTTAGTCTTCAGATAAACGAGAAATATCGTGATAAGAAGCCAGCTTACGAATAGTACGAGAGCGGCCTCGAATTAATAATGTCTC
Organism: Actinobacillus capsulatus DSM 19761; assembly: GCF_000374285.1. Classification (GTDB taxonomy): domain Bacteria; phylum Pseudomonadota; class Gammaproteobacteria; order Enterobacterales; family Pasteurellaceae; genus Actinobacillus; species Actinobacillus capsulatus. The sequence continues at coordinate 25,949 of NZ_KB893931.1, forward strand.
TGTAAACATCATACTGCCTTTGCGTTGTACGCCTTTTAATAAATCGCCGCTAGTAATTCCAGTTGCTGCAAACAGCACATTATCATCGCGTACTAAATCTTCCAATTTTAATACTTTATTAACTGGTACATTCATTTGTGCACAGCGTAAAAGCTCTTTTTCCGCCGCAGAAAGATTTTCCGGCGAATTGCCTTTCACTTGATTACGAGGAATTAAACGCCCTTGAATATCTCCACCTAAGGCACGAACTGCAGCCGCAGCAACAACGCCTTCAGGCGCACCACCGATACCATAAACCAAATCTAAATCACTATCCGGCAAACAGCACTGTACCGCTGTTGCGACATCACCGTCAGGAATCGCCATCACTCTCACACCTAAGTTCTGTACCGCCTTAATAATTTCATCATGGCGAGGTTTAGCTAAAATGGCAACGGTCATTTGCGTGAGTAATTTCCCCTTTTTAGACGCAACACGGCGAATATTTTGCTCAAGCGGAAGATCTAAATCGATCATTCCTTTTGCTTCGCTATCAACCACCAGCTTTTCCATATACATATCCGGTGCTTTAAGAAAAGTATCTTTGCCACCGACAGCTAAAACGGCTAATGCCCCTGCCTGTCCCATAGCGGTCATTCGAGTACCGTCAATCGGATCAACCGCAATCGCAACTTCATCGTCTTCAAGTTGAGAACGACCAACTTTTTCTCCAATATAAAGCATTGGCGCTTCGTCAATTTCGCCTTCACCAATTACAATTTCGCCACGGATTTCCATTTTATTCATAATCAAACGCATTGCTTTTACTGCGGCATCATCCGCTGCGTTTTTATCGCCTCGCCCAATCCAGTCATAAGCTGCAAGTGCAGCGGCTTCTGTTACACGGGAAAATTCGAAAGAAATAGCACGCTTCATTTAACATCCTTTATATAAAATGACCAATATTTACCATATTTTATCAGCTAGCAATCAGTTTCGTTACTAAAAAATCAGCAAATGAAGAAAAATTCCAAAATGTATGAACTTTTCAATGAAATCAACGCCTAACTGAGGTATAATTCCTACACTTTACATATCTGTTTTTAAGAGGGAACCCAATTATGTCATTATCAATTCTTGACCAACTTGAAGAAAAAATTAAACAAGCAGTAGAAACAATTCAATTACTTCAATTAGAAGTGGAAGAATTAAAAGAAAAAAACAACACTGTAGAGCAAGAAAAAGAAACATTACGCCAAGAATTTGAACAATTAAAATCTGAGCAACAAAGCTTCCAAGATCGTTTACGTTCACTTTTAGGTCAAATCGACAACGTATAATTTTCCTTTTTTGTAGAACGGCTAATGCGTATTAGCCGTTTTTTATTTGTGTAAGGTTATGGCAAAACTCTATTTTTATTACTCTTCAATGAATGCAGGAAAGTCAACCACCCTGCTTCAATCCTCTTATAATTATCAAGAACGAGGTATGAATACTTTGGTTTATACTGCGGCAATTGATGATCGTTACGGTATTGGCAAAGTGAGTTCTCGTATTGGTATTTCACAAGAAGCACAATTATTTCAATCGGAATCAAATTTATTTGATGAAATTCAACGTGCTAACCAAGAAAAAACGTTACACTGTATCTTAATTGATGAAGCACAATTTCTTACAAAAACACAGGTATATCAATTAACGGATGTAGTTGATAAACTGAAAATTCCGGTGCTATGCTATGGTTTACGCACCGATTTCCAAGGTGAATTATTTGAGGGAAGCCAATATTTATTAGCTTGGGCAGATGAATTACAAGAACTCAAAACGATCTGTGATTGCGGAAAAAAAGCCCACTTTGTTATTCGTATGAACGAGAATGGCGAAGCTGTCGCCGATGGTGATCAAATCCAAATTGGCGGTAATGATAAATATCTCTCTGTTTGTCGTTATCACTATAAACAGAAGCTAAATAAACTCTAGTTTTAAACTCTTACAAGCGGTCATATTTGCATATTTTTTTGTAAAAATGACCGCTTATTTATTTGTTACAATTTTCTTACCGGTAGCATCACCAGCAAGCTTACAAGGCATAGTATTAATGATAAATACCATGTACTTTGATAGCCGAAATAGCTAGCCGCCATACCGGCAACAGGCCCAGCAATCACCCAACTCGCACTACTTGTATTATTAAATAATGTCGTTGCACTACCCATTTTATATGGCATTAAGTCCTGAAAATACAACATTCCAATTGAAGCTAAAATGCCAATAAACAATCCGTTAAACACTTGTAAAGCAAGTAATTGGCTTTCCGTTTGAGCCACAGACAAACCGATGTAATAATAAATACCGGCAAGAATAGCGATAATTAGTAACATTTTCTTACTGATAAATCTTGTGCAATATCCCGCAAAAAGCATCACCGGAATTTCAATCGCCGCCGCAGTACTCATCATTACACCTGCAACTTGTTCCGATAAATGTAGATTCTGTTTCAAATGTAATGGCAAATTGATAAACATCATACTGTTGCAAGTCCACATCAATAAACACGCTAAGGCTAAAAATATCGTAGATTTGCGGTTACTTTCAATACCATTTTCTCGCAATGTTTCATCCGTTTCCTTTGGTTTAACGTGACGTTGTACCGAATATGGCAACATCAGCACCACAATAAGAATAGAAACGGCAAAAATCAAGGCAGCAACAATATACATAAAGGTAAAACCGAAATTACCCGATAAATAATAAGCTACTGGCGGGCCGATAATCCAAGCAAGTGAAAGTTGTGCTCGTAAAATCGTATTGAACATCGTCCCGTCTTTTTGTTTGCTTTCGGTATATTCTCGAGAAAGTGCAAAGACTTGTGAGGTAGCGGACGAACCTAATCCGATAATCAAGGTACCGACAATTAGTAAAGTGTAATAATCTCGGTTAAATGCAAAAAGTAAGCAACCGCTCAGTTGCATAACACAGCTAAGTGTAATGATCCATTTACGGTTTGTATAAAGATCTGAATAATGGGCTACGATCTGACTCAACACCATCGCCATCAAGGAGTTAACCGAATAAAATATACCAATCATAAAGGGGTTATTTGTTACTTCATCATGCAGGAAAACACTGAGTGCAGGCACCCTCAACGCTCCTGCAAGCCCCGTCATAAAGATAACAATCAGGAAAGCAAAAGAAGCCGATCTTAACAAGCCTCTTTGTATAACAAGCAGTCTTAAATTGTCAGAATTTTGCATTTGTAGGATCTCACAAAAAGAAAAGGCACGTAATTATAACGTGCCTTCTATAATTTATTTGTATTTTTCTACAAAAACAAAGGATTGTTTGATCTAAATCCTAACGCTTATGCGGTAATTTTTCCCAAGTCACTTCATTACGTAAATAAACCGGTTCAATTTGTAGTGCTGATTGCGTATTCCCTTGAGAAAATTCGGATTCTGCAAGTGTAAGCATTGATTTTGCTGAAGGCAAGGTAATGTCACTCACTAAAAGAGGTAATTGTGCATTAGAAAATTGCGAATATGCCGCCCAACCGGTACCTACAACCACAGTATTATCCTTCGGTTGTTGTATTTGGCTGATAGCACGCTCTGGTGAGCATACTTGCTCAGCAACAATTGTTTGCCAGTACCGCCCTACTCTCTCATATTGAGCAAAATACACTTCATTCATACGTGCATCAATTAAAGCAACAACACTTGTTGCTCCCATTTTTTCGTAAGCCGCTTGTGCCATTGCTAATAAATTTGAAATCGGCACAACAGGTAAATTCGCTCCCATTGCAAGCCCCTGAGCAATGCCAACACCTACTCGAACACCGGTAAAGCTTCCCGGCCCTCGACCAAATGCTAGTGCACCGACTTGTTTAAGAGAAATTCCTGCCTTTGCCAATAATTCATCTACCATGGGCAGGATACGCTGCGTATGCGTTCTAGGACTTAATTCATCAAATGCAGAAATTTGTCCATTATGTAATAACGCCACAGAGCAAGCTTCAGTGGCCGTATCAATAGCAAGAATTGTTTTGTTCATTAATTTATTATCCTAAAAACGACAGAAAACACGGAAACAAGCGGTTAATTTTACAAAAAAGTTTGCAAAAACCAATTATTTCCGTGTTTCTGATATTAATTTTAGTGATTAAGCATGCTTAGCACGACGCTGTTCAACCGCTTCAGCTAATGCAAATAACGCTTTTTCACTATCTTCCCAGCCAATACATGCATCCGTCACACTTTGACCATATACTAAATTCTCTAAATTACCATCGCCTAATTCTTGACGACCTTCAACTAAATGGCTCTCAATCATTACACCTGAAATAAATTCTGTACCATTCGCAATTTGTTGGCACACATCAGCACAAACGTCCATTTGGCGTTTAAATTGCTTTTGGCTATTTGCGTGGCTAAAGTCAATCATCACGTGCGGACGGCGACCAGATTTCTTGATATCCGCACACACTTTTGCAACAGACTCCGCATCATAGTTTGTACCATTATCACCACCCCGCAAAATAATATGGCAATCCGGGTTACCTGCGGTAGAGACAATCGCAGAATGACCAAATTTAGTAACTGATAAGAAATGGTGCGGTGCTTCTGCTGCACCAATCGCATCTAAAGCAATTTTTACACCGCCATTTGTTGCATTTTTAAAGCCAACCGCACAAGATAAACCTGAAGCTAATTCTCGATGTACTTGAGACTCTGTCGTACGAGCACCAATTGCCCCCCAGCTCATAAAATCAGCCATATACTGCGGCGTGATCATATCTAAAAACTCACCAGCTGCCGGTACGGTTAAGTCATTAATGTCGGACAATACTTTACGCGCAATACGCAAACCGTCATTTAGCGCATAAGTTTCGTTTAGATATGGGTCATTGATTAGTCCTTTCCAACCGACTGTGGTACGAGGTTTCTCAAAATACACTCGCATCACCACCTCAAGATTTTGATTAATTTTAGGATCGGCACGAAGGGCTTTAATACGTTGTGCATATTCTAAGGCTGCTTTAGGATCATGAATTGAACATGGGCCAATCACTACTAATAAGCGATCATCCGCACCATGAATAATTTTATGAATAGCTTGGCGAGCATTTTCCACCGTTTCAGCAGCAACTTCACTTGCCGGAAAACGTTCTAATAACGCAACCGGTGGCAAAAGTTCTTCAATTTTAGTAATACGTAGGTCATCATTCTTGTAAGACATTGTGTGCTCTCTTATTGTTTTAAACAGTTATTAGAAATAAGGTATGAATCTAACTTAATAAAATTATATAATGATGTCAAATGATTTTTGCACTATTTAACTAGTACAAAAATCATTCATCTAAACTAGCTTAACGGCTAGAAAACGTATTACAAATGGCCGGATCACCGGATTGTAGACCCTTGCGGAACCAGGCTAAACGCTCGGCAGAAGAGCCGTGTGTGAAGCTATCCGGCACAACATAACCTTGAGCTTGTTTTTGCAAGCGGTCATCACCAACAGCCTGTGAAGCAATAAATGCCTCTTCTACATCACTGGCTTCCAATTTTCCTTCTTTTTGAATTTGGTAACCCCAAACACCTGCAAAACAGTCTGCTTGAAGCTCTACGTTTACCGATATTTTATTCGCAGCCGCTTGGTTACGAGCGTTACGTTGTGCTCTTTGAGTCTGCTCACTGATACCTAATAAGTTTTGAACGTGATGGCCAATTTCATGTGCAATGACATAAGCAAATGCAAAATCACCTGATGCTCTGAGCTGTGACTTCATATCATCATAGAACGATAAATCGAGATAAACTTTTTGATCTGCCGGACAATAAAATGGCCCCATAGCAGATTGTCCTGTGCCACAAGCGGTATGCGTGACACCACGGTAAAGCACTAATTTGGGCTCCCTATAAATTAAGCCGTTTTGTTTAAAATAATTACCCCATATACGTTCCGTCGCATACAAAACTTTATAGCTAATCGCCTCAAGTTCCTTTTCTTCAGCTGAGATAATCTGTGCAGTTTGCTGCTGGTAAGAAGATTGTGAGTCGTTATATCCCATCAAACCGGTTAAATCTACGCCATAATAAGCTCCGATTAATACAACGATAAAACCTAAAATCCCACCTTTAGCACGGCCACCGGAAGAACGACGACCATAACCGGATTGCCCACGTCTATCTTCTACGTTCGAACTTTCTCTTTCATTCTCTAAGCGCATTTTGCTTTCCTTGAAACTAAAAATGATAAATCTAATTAATTTTATACGAATATCTAGAGATATCCTATAAGTAATTCCCTCATTAGATCTAAATAGAAAAAAGCGGTTAAATTCAAACCAAAACTTGCAAAGTTTTGTCCAAATCTAACCGCTTGTTTACACTCAAAACGTTACATTGTCGCTTTTATCTTGCTAAAATTTCACGTTTTCCGTTTTTTCCTTGCTCTGAAAGAATACCTTGTGCTTCCATTTGGTCAACAATTCGTGCCGCACGGTTGAAGCCTAATGAGAAGCGGCGTTGGAGACCGCTAATTGAAGTCACTCCGCTTTCAATCACAAATTCGACAATTTCATCAAAAAGTGGATCTAAGTCACCTGCTCCACCAATACGTTCCGTACCTTCGGATTCTTCAATGGAAGCGACAATACTTTCTAAATATTGCGGCTTGCCTCGTGCACGCCAGTTATCCGCCACACGTTGCACATCGTCATCACTCATAAATGCACCGTGAATACGAATAATATCCGGAGTGCCTGCACCGGAATACAGCATATCGCCTCGACCTAATAATGCCTCTGCACCACCTGCATCTAAAATGGTACGCGAGTCAATTTGACTTGCTACGGTAAACGCAATACGGCTTGGAATATTGGCTTTAATCACGCCGGTAATTACATCAGTTGAAGGACGTTGCGTTGCAAGAATTAAATGGATGCCAACCGCTCGAGCCTTTTGCGCAATGCGCATAATATATTCTTCGACTTCTTTGCCGGCAGACATCATTAAGTCCGCAAACTCATCTACAATCAGTACAATATAACTGAGTTTCTCTAGTGCCGGCGGTAATTGATCCATTGAATCGCCCGGACGCCAAGTTGGATCAGGAATCGGGTAATTCATCGCGGCTGCTTGATCAATTTTATCGTTATAACCTTCAATATTACGCACACTTAAGTGACTTACTAGTAAATAACGGCGTTCCATTTCCTCCACTGCCCAACGTAAAGCATTTGCCGCTTTTTTCATATCGGTCACGACTGGCGTTAATAAATGCGGAATATCGTTATAAATGGAAAGCTCAACCACTTTAGGGTCAATCATAATAAAACGCACTTGTTCAGGAGAAAGTTTAAATAGTAAGCTCAAGATCATGGTGTTGACCCCAACCGATTTACCACCGCCGGTTTGTCCTGCAACCAGTAAATGCGGCATTTTTGCCATATCAACCACAATCGGTTCGCCACTAATATCTTTACCTAGCGCCATTGGTAAGGTTGCTTTGCTGTGTTTAAAGGCATCACTATCTAACACATCACGAAGCCAAACCGTTTCACGCTGTTTGTTAGGCGTTTCAATCCCCATATAAGGTTTACCCGGCACCACTTCAGTGATACGAATCGCTTTAAACATTAATTCACGGGACAAATCACTCGCTAAACCGACTACTTTTGCGGCTTTAACACCAGCAGCCGGTTTGATTTCATAACGAGTCACAACCGGGCCAACCAATACATCTTCAACCGTTGCCTTTACGCCATAATTTGCTAATGCGCTTTCTAAACGATGAGAAGTTTCCACAATTTCTTGCTCGGTAATTTGCTGTGTTTGACGAGGCGACTCGTCTAACAAATCAAGTGTCGGTAACGGCGTTGTCGGCTTTTCTGTTGTATGATTACGTTGTAACAATGGGTGTATTAATGTATCGCCATAGCCTTTTGGATAATTAGGCACTGATACCGGTTCAACTTCCTGCGATATATTAGCCACTTTCACACTTGGCATAACGACTGGTTCTGGCTCACTCTTGATAATTTCTTCAAATGTTTGCTCTAAACCTTGCGCTTTAGCACGTTGTTCCATTTGCGCTAAACGAGCCTGCTCCGCTTGTTCAAATTCTTTTGCCAATAATGCTTCATAATCTTCTTCAAGCTCTTCTTTCTGTGTTGATTCTTCAAGCACCGGTTGTAGACATACCACCGGTTTTGCTTCTTGGACAAATGCCGGCACTGGCGGGGTCATATCTTGATATTCAATCGTTGCATCCGCCTCATCATTATTCTCTACCACCTCAAATTCGTTTTGCTGCTCAAGCGCTTGCTTGAATTTATCAGTTGGCAAAATCACTGCTGATTGAGTTACTGCCAGTTCAGTTAATGGATTTAAACGGATTTTAGGTAGTTCTATTTCTGCATGAGGTTCTGTAAATTCTTGTGTAGCTACTGTAGGAGCCGGTACTTCTACGCCTTGAATATTAACTTTTGGTAACTCAAGTTCAGTTTCTACGTTAAACATATTTTGATTCGCTAATTCGGCATCTGTCTCATTTGAAGTTTCAGACTGTGATTTTAAGCCGGTAATATTTGGACGGCTAAATACTGAAACATCCGTAAGCTGCTGAGTCTCGGAATCATCTTGTGACTCTTCTGCAGTATTCTCATCAATAACAAGCGGTTGAATTTCTTCTGAATTTTGCAAATGGGCTCCATTTGCTTCCGTATTTGTAGCTACTGCCGTCTCTTTAGGCTGATCTTTTGCCACAATCCAATCATAGAATTGAGCAAATAGTGGTAGGAGTGATTGACCTGAACAAAAATAGAAACCAATGCCGGTAAAGATCATTGCTACAAGTAATGCACCGAATTGACCGATCGTACTTGCAAGTAAGGATTGGAACATTCCGCCGATAAAACCACCGGATAAATAATAGGCATTATTTGACCACACTACGCTGACAAGCCCTGCTAACCCAATTAGCAATAAGATAAAGCTACTGAAACGCAAATAGAAATGTTTCCATGTCCACTCATTTGCTAAGCGGAAAACCAATGAATATACCGATACGCCACATAAGGTAAATGGTACAATAAACGCAACTTTACCTAAGAAGGCATACAGTAAATCCATCGTCCAAGCGCCGAATACACCCGTTTTATTCAATACTCTATGCTCCGTGACACTACTTGCCGTACTCCAAGCATTATCTAGCGGACTATAACTTGCCCATGCCACGATCAAATAAAAGCCAAATAACCCCGTCAAAATTAATGCAAGGTTAATCACATTTTCCTTACCCTTTAATCGTGGTTTGAATCGTTCGATCACACTCACTCCTTATTTTAATAAGAGATAATTAGTTTGTTTTACTTCTTCCATGACCACGTATGTACGAGTGTCATTCACACCGGGTAAACGAAGTAAAGTCGTGCCTAATAATTTACGATAAGCCGCCATATCCGCTACACGTGTTTTGAGCAAATAATCAAAATCACCGGAAACTAAATGGCACTCTTGAATTTCATCCAGTTGTTGCACAGCACGATTAAATTCCTCAAACACATCCGGTTTACCTCGTACAAGAGTGATTTCTACAATCACCAGTAATGGTGCTTCCAGTAATTCTGGATTAAGCAACGCACGATATCCCATAATCACATTTTGCTTCTCTAAACGTTTTACACGTTCTAAGCAAGGCGTCGGTGATAAACCAACACGTTTAGAAAGCTCAATATTAGAAATTTTTCCGTTACGTTGTAGCTCATTCAGTATTTTTAAATCAATCGCATCTAATGCTTTAGGTAGTTTTTTATGTTCCATTTTTTACCCTTTATAGTTTTTTGTGCTAATGAGTCATTGTACAGGGTTTAAGCGCATTGGTCTAATTGAGTTTGCAAAAAATAAGGGAAATTTTACCGCTTGTTACGCTAATCTTTCCCTTTCACATCTAAGGTTTAATTTTAGAGAACTTGTACTAGTTGCATACCGAACTCTTCTCGCCAACCTTTGAGCAATTCCGGCAATTTATCCGGATTTTGCCCTTGAATAAACCAACTAAATAATTGATTTAATTGGCGCTTGCTTGCTAATAATTCAGGAGCAAGATCAAGTGGTCTAATTTCTGCTAATTTTTGCTGCAATAATTTCAAGCTGTGTTTATAGCCCGGTTCATCAACAAGACGCAAAATCGCTGGCGGATAATCTTCCTCTGCAACTGCTTTGCCCTGTTCGACCAACAATAATAATTTTTTGCCATGTATGCGTACTTCGTTAGGGTGCATAAACTCCAATAGCTGCGAGGTATGTTTAGGCTGTATTTTGGCGATTTCAAATAAGTTCTGCTCTTTTACCACAAAGTTAAGCGCTAAATCGCGTTTCTCCGCTTCTTCCATACGCCATTTGGCTAAAACTTGTAACACAGCTAATTGTGCTGAAGTTAAACGCCATGCATTAGAAATATCTTTATATGCTTTTGAACTATTCGGTAAATTTTGACGTTTTTCCAAGAGAGTTTGGCACTCTTCTTCTACTGCATTCTGCCAACAGGTAACATTAAGATCCGCAACTAAGCGTTGATAAACCGGTAATAAATACCATACATCCGCTGCCGCATATTGTAATTGCTCTTCACTTAAAGGACGGGCTAACCAATCTGTACGAGATGCACCTTTATCCAGTTCAATTTGTAAATAATGCGCTACTAATTTAGCGAATCCCATCGAAACACCGATTCCAGCAAAACCCGCTATAATTTGTGTATCCGCCAATGGCGTCGGCAATTGTTTAAAGCGATGTTGGAAAACCTCGAGATCTTCACTGCAAGCGTGTAAAACTTTTACTACTTGTTGATCTGCTAATAACTCAATAAAAGGCGAAAACTCATCAATCGTGGTTGGATCAATAAGACTCACCTGTTCACCATCAAATAATTGAATCAAACCTAATTTAGGATAATAAGTACGAGTACGAATAAATTCCGTATCCAATGCAACTGCTGGCTTTTGACTTACATTTCGGCAAACTTCGGCTAATTTTTGATTGGTACCAACCCAAATATAGTGAATGTTCTGATTCATTTGTATGCTCTTTTTAGTTAATTTTTTCAAAAAATAAAAATTAATTATGTGAGCTAACTCACAGAATTACAATAAAGTGGTTGTACTTCAAATGTATTGAAGCAAAAATAATTATCTTATGGAGTGTTTGCTTTTGTAAATTTTAATAGCGGTGCTTCTTCTTATAAGTATGAAATACCGTTTAACCTAAGGATTATACTATGATTTCTGATAATAAAACCCAACATCTTGGTACAATTTATCGACTAGTGGAACAATTTGAACTTATTTCGCGTACAGATCTTGCTAAACTCTCGGGCTTAGCACCAGCTTCAATTACGAATCTCACCAAATCATTAATTGATAATAAATTTATCTTGGAACGTACGGTACAAAATAACACTTCACGAGGCAGACCTGCTGTAGGCTTAGCCGTATCTAATTTTTTCTGGCAATTACTCTATTTTACCCTTTCTCCAGATAACGTAGAAATTTCATTGTGCGAATTAAATGGCAAACCAATTCAAACCAAACGTTACCCTCTTTCTTCCAAAGACTATCCGCAACTTGATAACTACTTACAAACTTGTCTAAATGATCTTTTCTGGCATTCGCCGATGGAGACAAATCGAATATTAGCCGTATCAATTAGTGTTGTTGGGCAAATTAATGCTGAACATAGTAAGATTACACGTTTAGGTGATACATCTATCGAATGTGCATTTGTGGAAACATTAAAAGCACAATTCGATTGTCCTATTTTATTAAATGAGCATTTTCAATTATGGCTTTTAACGGAATCAACTTTAGGTAGCTTAATTAATAATGATAACGTAATTTTCTTGCAGCTAGATGAAGCAGTAAATCTAAGTGTCTTATTACGTGGTAATTTACTTCATCAACAATCAAAAATGAGTGTGGATAAAATGCTGATGCCAAAATTCAGCTCGTTGAGTGATATTGCCGCACCAAGTGATTGTGACGAAATCCAGCGCTATCAGCTTAACCATCAGGTTACCTTCCCTGCTATTATCCGTTTAGTTGATCGTTATCTACCGAATAAATTTACTCAGTACAATGAAAAAATTCAGTATTTATGTGAACAAATTGAACAGCAAAATGAAGCTGCACTGATGATTCTGGAGCATATTAGTGATAATTTGGCTTATGTATTAATGAATCTGATTAATATTTTTTCAACTGAAAAAATTATGCTTAACTCGCCGCTTTTACGTATTAAACATATTCTATTCAAACAAATTCAGCAAAAATTGCAAAATGAACTACTTATCGGTAACCACCAAGTAGACTTGGTAACCAGTCAATTTGAATGGAATAGTCCACTTATTGCTTGTTCCGCAATAAAACAAGGGATTTATGAAGGAAATTTGATCAAGGACATCATTCAACTTTAAAACTTGAGCTAAAATCTAGGCAATTTTGTAACTTTTTTGTTATTTTTAGATAATAGAGAAATAAATATGCCTTCATTATTTATTACCGGCACGGATACCAATGTGGGAAAAACCATTGTTACTCGTGCTATTTTACAAACATTAGCTGCCAATCAATTTGCGGCGGTTGGTTATAAACCGATTGCTTGTGGCGGCGATGATTCTCTTCCGACAGAACCTAATCAAGCAGACTATGCTAGCGAAGATAATCCGGATGTATTGACGATTCTGGATAGTTGTCCTACGCCCGTTGCTTATCGAGAAATTAACAGTTATACCTTTATTCACTCCAGTACGCCAGTATTTGCTGCATTGGATGCCGTTCACCATATTCAAGAAGAAAAATTAAACCAAGATTTAACCCGTTTACAGCAAAATTATCCGAATGTTGTGGTTGAAGGTACTTATGGCTGGCTAACTCCGATCAATAAAGATTTAAGTTTTGCTGACTGGGTGAAGAATAATCAAATGCCTGTCGTATTAGTGGTGGGAATTAAAGAGGGTTGCGTTAATCATGCGCTATTAACCGCACAGGCGATTAAACAGAAAGGTGTTCAGTTAGTTGGGTGGATTGCAAATCGTATTAACCCAGGTTTACGCCACTATGCAGAATTAATCGAATTATTGAGTCAAGAAATTAAAGCGCCGTTACTTGGTCAAATTCCTTATATCGCTTATCCGAATAAGAAAGATTTGACGCCATATATTCAAAATCCTGAACCATTATTACAATATTTTCAAAAATAAAAATGCCAAAAGCCTCCTTAAAGGAGGCTTTTTATTATAGCTAGACTATGTCTAGCTATAAAAAACATATGCTATGCGTGTGGAATCAAAGAGCTTAAGCGATGAGAGAATAAAAAATCCTCCTATAATGAATGTGGCTGACAACCAAAATTCAACATATAGGAGGATAGGTCATGGTAAGTAAATCCAATGACGATTCAAGTCTATCACACACCAGATGGAACTGTAAGTATCCTATTGTTTTTATTCCCAAATATAGAAGAAAAGTGATTTATGGTAAATTGCGAGTGGATATAGAAGGATATTAAAGCAATTATGTCACTATAAAAATGTGGAAATTATCAAAGCACATGCAATGAAGAACCATATTCATATGCTCGTAAAGATTCCCCCGAAATTGGCAATATCAAGTTTTATGGGATATTTGAAAGGAAAATCTTCGCTGATAATATTCGAAAAGCATGCGAATCTGAAGTAGAAGTATGGAAACCGAAATTTTTGGGCAAAGGGATATTATGTGAGTATGGTAGGCTTAATACAAAAGTAGTCGAGGAATATTCAAGAAAAGGAAGATATGATTTCAGATAGTCTATCGAAGAAAGAATATATAGACCCCTTTAAGGGGTAAGCCATGGTGTTATTGTGCAGTTGTCAGTCTTTCACATGCCCCTTGAGGGGCTTGTGAAGTCCTAGGCCCTTATAGGGTAGCCTAAAAACCGCCCGTTTTACGGTCGGATTGTTATTTGCTACTGCTTGAGTCAAATTGACAAAAAAGATAAGAAATTCAATCGCTTATACAAATTTAGGTATAAAAAAAGCCCCTCAACTAGGGGCTACTCGGAAAGCAAATTTATGAAATTGGTTGTTGAACACAACACTTTTTGTTAAGTACGTATAGAATACGTCAATTTATTAAATTTTTCAAATTTTATTCCAATAAATTTGTGATATTTTTTCTAAAAATGTGATCTCTGTCATATTTTTAAATTATAAACGACGAGCTTGCCAGAAGGTTCTCGACCAATATGGTGAGTTCATATCTGAATAAATAACTCCTCCCTTGGTTGAAGCATGTAAGAACTGCCCGTTCTTTACATATACACCAACATGTTTACCGTTAGGACCTCGTCCTGTTTTGAAGAATACTAAATCGCCGGTTCTAAGCTCATCACGATCGATTCTCGTCCCTTCTTTGGCCTGCTCTGAAGTCGTTCTCGGTAAGTCAATTCCAAATAAATCACGGAATGTCACTTGCATAAAGCCAGAACAATCAATGCCCGCTTTACTATTCCCGCCTAAACGGTAACGCGTACCTTTCCACTCATGTTGCTGTTCGCTCAAGCTGCTAATCGCCATAATCGGATCTGATAAAGTACTGTGATGAGTACGGAAAATTCCTGCTCTTGCCTTAATTGGTCCTGATGTGTTGTCACTACTTGAACATGCTGTTAATAGCGCTGCACAAGCTAAGATAGCAAATGAAGAAAATCGTTTTTTATTGTTGAATTTAATCATATGTCACTGCCTATAAAAAAACATCCTACAGGCCTTATTTCGCCTGTAGAATGCTATGCTGTTTATGCCTTCACTTTTACATTTTCGACTCTATCTCTAAGCTTCTGACCGGGCTTGAATACCACTACTCTGCGAGCTGTCACAGCAACAGTCTCCCCGGTTTTAGGGTTTCGCCCCGGACGAGCGTTCTTCTCACGTAGTGAGAAATTACCGAAACCGGATAGTTTAACCTCTTCGCCTTTCTCTAGAGAACTACGAATTTCTTCGAAAAATTGCTCTACAAAGAGCTTAGCGATACGTTTATCAAAGCCACATTTTTCAACGAGGCTTTCTGCGAGTTCAATTTTAGTGAGTGCCATAAAAATAATCCTTAAATCTAATCTCTTAGATATGCTTGGAAACGTTGTGCTAATTCAGCTAAGACCGCTTGAGTTACAGCTGAAATCTCTTCTTCTTCAAGCGTTTTTTCAGTATCTTGAACCGTTAAGCTGATTGCTAAACTTTTTTTACCAGCTTCTAAATTTGCGCCACGGTAAACATCAAATAAGTTTACCGCAACTAATTTTGAGCCGCCTGCATTGCGGCATGCTGCTAATACATCACCAGCCGGTACATTCTCATCTACCACAACTGCAATATCACGGTTATTCGCAGGGAATTTAGAAATCTCTTTTGCCGTTGGAACGGGGCGATTTGCAATTGCATCGCTTAGAATCTCAAATACAACAGGTTTACCTTTGATACCCAGTTTTTGTACGATACATGGGTGAATCGAACCAATAAAACCGATTTCTTTGCCATCTAACATAATTGCCGCAGATTGCCCCGGATGTAATGCTGGGAACTGTTTTGCCACAAATTGCAAATCATGACGTGCTGAGGTTAACGATAATACACGTTCCATATCACCTTTTAAGTCGAAGAAGTCTGCTGCTTCACCTTTATTTTCCCAATGTACCGGGCGTTTATCACCGACAATTGCCGCACCGAATACGAATTCTTGACGAACACCTGATTCTGCTGTTGCATCTGGAATAAAGCGTAAACCGCCTTCAAAAATACGAACACGTGTTTGCTGACGACTTTGGTTGTAAACGATTGTATCTAATAAACCGGTTAATAGCGATAAACGCATTACTGACATTTCGCTTGAAATCGGGTTAGGTAGAATTAACGCTTCTTGATTCGGATGCAATAATGATTGTTTTTTCGGATCAACGAAGCTATATGTCACCACTTCTTGATAATCACTATCCACTAATGCAGTACGAATACGGCTTACTTCTAATAATTTCTCCGGTGTGCCTTTCATAGTTAAATGTGCAAGCGGAGAGTTATTCGGAATACTGTTATAACCGTAAATACGTGCAACTTCTTCAATAAGATCTTCTTCGATCTCAATATCGAAACGCCAACTTGGTACTACCGCTGCCCAGCTATCATTTGTAAAGGTTACGTTTAAGCCTAAACGGGTTAAAATATCCGTTACAATTTCATCTTCAATGTGATGACCGATTACCGCATCTAATTTGCTACGACGTAAGGTAACCGTATTGCGTACCGGTAAATATTGTGCGCTTACCGCTTCAACGATTTCGCCCGCTTCCCCGCCACAAATTTCAAGTAATAATGCGGTTGCTCGTTCCATTGCATCACGTGCTAATTGCGGATCAACACCACGTTCGAAACGGTGTGATGCATCGGTGTGTAAGCCATATTGGCGTGCACGACCGGTAATCGCTAACGGTGCAAAGAATGCAGATTCCAATACTACGTCAGTCGTATTTTCATTTACACCACTTGCTTCACCACCAAAAATACCCGCCATTGCTAATGCACCTTTGCTATCGGCAATTACTAAAGTATTTGGCTGTAATTTTGCTGTTGTACCGTCTAATAAAACTAATTCTTCACCCTCTTTTGCCATACGTACTTGGATAGCACCATCAATTTTAGACGCATCAAAAGCGTGCATCGGTTGACCAAGTTCTAACAGGCTTAAGTTAGTAATATCGACAATCGAGTCGATTGAACGAATACCACAACGGCGTAATTTCTCTTGTAGCCATAATGGTGAAGCTGCTTTTACGTTTACATTTTTCACAACACGAGCAAGGTAACGCGGGCAAGCTTCCGGTGCTTGTAATTCTACAGCAACTTTGTCTGCAATCGTTGCAGGTACGGCTGAAATCACTGGTGCTTTTACTCCCGCTCGGTTAATTACGCCTACTTCACGCGCGATACCGGCAATGCTTAAGCAGTCCGCCCGGTTTGGGGTTAAGCTGATTTCAATTGCCACATCATTTAAATCTAAATATTCACGGAAATCTTTACCGATTGGCGCATCCGCCGGTAATTCGATGATACCGCTATGATCTTCTTTGATACCTAATTCAGAATATGAGCAAAGCATACCTTCAGACGGCTGACCACGTAATTTGGTTTTCTTGATTTTAAAATTACCCGGTAATACCGCACCTTCCATTGCACAAGCCACTTTTAAGCCCTGACGGCAGTTTGGTGCGCCACATACGATATCTAATAAACGATCACCGCCGACATTCACTTTAGTGACACGTAATTTATCCGCATCTGGGTGTTGAGCACATTCAACCACTTCACCTACAACCACACCGCTAAATGCACCGGCAACCGGCTCAACATCATCGACTTCTAAACCTAACATGGTAATTTGGTCGCATAATTGCTCTGTTGATACAGCAGGATTTACCCACTCACGCAACCAAGATTCATTAAATTTCATTTATTTCTGTCCTATTTGTAAAATTTTTGGGAAATTTCACCGCTTGTTAAAGCTCCCCTACCCCCTCTTTACAAAAGAGGGGAACTTTCTTTCTCACCTATCATTCAGTTCCTCTATTGAATAAAGAGGAGCTAAGGAAGATTTTCTACTTAAACTGTTTTAAGAAACGTAAGTCATTTTCAAAGAATGAACGCAAATCTGTTACGTTGTATCGTAACATCGTTAAACGCTCAACTCCCATACCTACCGCAAAACCACTATATTCTTCCGGATCGATACCTACGTTGCGTAATACGTTAGGATGCACCATACCGCAGCCTAACACTTCTAACCATTTACCGTTTTGACGCATTACATCCACTTCAGCCGAAGGCTCAGTGAATGGGAAGAATGACGGACGGAAACGCACTTGTAAATCTTCTTCAAAAAACGCTTTTAAGAAATCATGAATCAAACCTTTTAACTCGGTAAAGTTTGCTTTTTTATCCACATAAAGTAATTCTATTTGGTGGAACATCGGTGTGTGTGTTTGGTCGTAGTCATTACGATATACACGGCCTGGTGCCACAATACGGATTGGCGGCTGCATATTTTCCATAGTACGAATTTGCACGCCTGACGTTTGTGTACGTAATAAACGTTGTGCATCAAACCAGAACGTATCATGATCCGCACGAGCCGGGTGGTGCGCCGGAATATTTAACGCATCAAAGTTATAGTAATCCGTTTCGATTTCCGGACCGCTCGCTACGGTAAAACCTAATTCAGAGAAGAATTTTACGACACGTTCAATCGTAATTGAGACTGGGTGTAAACCACCTAATTCGGTTTTGCGACCCGGTAATGATACGTCAATACTTTCTGCCGCTAATTTTGCATTTAATGCTTCTTGTTCCCATGCTTCTTTTTTTGCATTTAAAATATCAAGAATCGTTTGCTTCGCTTCATTGATTTTCGCACCGATTGCCGGACGCTCTTCCGCCGAAACATTGCGTAATTCTTGCATTAACGCAGTAAAATGACCTTTCTTACCGAAATATTCAACACGGAACTCTTCTAACGCATCTAAACCTTGATCTAAGGCATCTAAAGCACTTCTTGCTTTCTCTGTTAATTCTTTTAGGTGCTGCATTACCTATCCTCTAAATATATTGATGAAAAATTATTGTGATGATAATACTTTGTCTGAAGAAAGTAAATGTAAAGTTAGGCTAAAGTGTTGATTTTTAAGGTTTCGCAAAAACAATTAATTTGAATGATTTATCTATACAAGCGGTTTATTTTTGGAGTTTTTTTTGCAAAAATTAGAAATAAAACAAAGTTTGGTGATTTGCTTTTATGAAGCATTAGCTTAATAGTTGAGAAAAGCGTATTATCACAGCGTTTACTACAACTATAAATGAGGAAATTATGTCACATATTGCCAAACAAGACGTTCTAGACGTATTTAGCTTCCGTGCTGCTTGTCGTAGCTACGATCCGGCTAAAAAAATCAGCCGTGAAGATATGGAATATATTTTAGAACTCGGTAGATTATCACCAAGTTCTGTGGGTTCCGAACCTTGGAAATTCATTGTGCTGCAAAATGCGGCTATCCGTGAAAAAATTGCGCCTGTTTCTTGGGGAATCAAACACCCAATGAACGAAATGAGCCATTTAATCGTGATCTTAGCTAAGAAAAATGCGCGCTATGATTCGGATTTCTTCCGTCAAGGCTTATCTAAACGAGGCTTAACACCGGAACAAATGGAAGCCACTATTGCCCGTTATAAATCATTCCAAACCGATGATATTAAGGTATTAGAAAGTGAACGCACCTTATTCGATTGGTGTTCAAAACAAACATATATTGCTCTTGGCAATATGATGACCGGTGCGGCGATGATTGGGATTGATTCTTGCCCGATTGAAGGCTTTAACTATGATGTGGTAAACGAAATCTTAGCGAAAGAAGGTTTATTTGATGCTAATGAATACGGTGTTTCTTGTATGGTGACCTTCGGTTATCGTGCGAAACCGATTACCAAAAAATACCGTAAACCGGCTGAAGATGTGATTAGTTGGGTGGAATAAATTCTACTATTCATATCAATAACAAAGGGGCTTACGCCCCTTTTCTATTTTTGATGACAAGCGGTCAAATTTCGTAAAATTTTTGCCCAAAATCACCGCTTGTTATGCTCGATTAAGCCACTTGTTACTTAATGTTCCTGCCACCATTGAACCATTTACATTTAATGCGGTACGTCCCATATCAATTAGCGGTTCAACCGAAATCAATAGGCCAACTAATTCAATTGGTAAATTTAAAGCGGAAAGCACTACAATCGCTGCAAAAATTGCTCCGCCGCCTACACCGGCAATGCCGAATGAAGAAATCGCTACTACCAGAATTAACGTGACAACGTAGCTGAAGCTAAACGGATCTATGCCTACAGTTGGTGCGATCATCACTGCTAACATTGCCGGATAAATCCCTGCACAGCCATTTTACCCAATGGTTGCACCAAAAGTCGCCGAGAAATTAGCGATAACATTATTATTACCCAATTTATCGGTTTGCATCTCAATATTTAACGGTAAAGTTGCAGCACTTGAGCGAGAGGTAAAAGCAAAGCTAAGGGTCGGTAGCACTTTCTTGTAGTAATCCATCGGATTCACTTTTGCCACGAAAAGTAGAATGCCATGTACTAAAAACTGATTGCTAAGTAAGCTGCCCCAATAAAGCTACCTAAATTCACAATATCTTCCCATTTTGACGTAGCTGCCATTTTTAACATGAGTGCGAATACGCCGTAGGGGGTTAAGCGAATCAAGAAACGGACCAAACGCATAATCAATTTATTTAACGTATCCACCCCGGTTGCAATACGTTCACTTAATGCGGCATCTTCTTTGGCAAGGCTTAATGCCGCTACACCTAAAAATACAGAAAAATTACCGTGCTAATAATTGAAGTCGGGTTTGCACCGGTTAATTCTAAGAATGGATTTTTTGGAATAAAAGAGACTAACATTGCTGGTAAAGATAAATTTGATACTTGCTCTGCACGCCCTGCCACTTTGCTTTGCGCGGCTAATTCTCTCTCCGGCTACTAATCCTTCCGCTGATAAATCAAATAAATACACCATTGCAATACCGATTGCAGCAGCAATTGCGGTGCTAATCAATAAAACCGATAGTACACTAAAGCTGATTTTACCCAATGATCCCACTTGTTTTAGACGGGTAATCGCAGACAAAATCGAAATAAACACTAACGGTATCACGATCATTTGCAATAAACGCACATAACCGTTGCCAACTAAATTAACCCACTCTAACATTGCGTCAATTTCTGACTTTTGGTAAAAATTTTGCAAAATTGCACCGCTTACCACCCCAAGTAATAAGCCGACAAAAACAGTTTGTCCTAATTTTTGCGTATTTCTTATACAGTAGGAATAGTAACGCTGTAAACACAGCTAAATTAAGGATAATCATCTGAATCTCCAACGCAATAAAAAATAAAGGCGAGAATATAACTCTCGCCCTATATCTTCAATATAACTTTATCATTTTATAGCACTACTAAAAGTTATATTATTGTACTTCCCAGCTTAAATTAGAGATTAAACGACATTTATCACACTTAAAGTGGAACACTTGATGCAACGGTTGTGCTAATTTCCATTCTCCTTGGCATTTAGGGCATTTGCGCTGATGTTCTACAGTTAAATCATTACCTAAACGATATAAATAATAGAAAGTCGGCACACAGCTTAGCGCTTCAAGTTGATGACATAGCGCCATTCCCGTTCGTGATAATTCACTATCTACTTCGCTGATTTGCTCTAAAGCCTGCTGTTCTAGTACACCACCATTCATTTGTAGCTGATCACAGGCTTGCCAATTTTCTTGCCATTTAATCAACTGTTTGCCAAGCTGTTGCTGTTGCTCAGTTGCCTTATAGAGTGGAATCGCACGAAAATCCTCACCGCCATAAACCGGCGAGCAACTATCTAAATGGGTGGTATAAAGAATTTGGAATACCTGTTGTTCAAATTCGCTGGTTTGTTCCGCTTGATAATCTCTGCCGACAATCTCAAACGAATCGAATTTTACGCCATTTTCCTCTGCCTGTAATAATGCTTCATTGACTTCTGCACTATTCCATTCCGGCATCAGACTGATTTGCTCCGGAGTTGAAACTCGTACTTGAAAATGTGCTTGCGGATTTTGATGGTAAGTCACCGCAAATTCTCTGCCGATAATCTGTCCGTTAAAACGCCATTGATTGATAATTTGGTTAATTAGCGTGACAGGATCGCTTTTAAAACCTTGATAACTAAAGTTAGCGATAACTTGGTACATAATCTTTTACTTGTCCTAATTTAAGTTCTTGCTGAACAATTGAGGTCGGCTCTTGATGAATGATAATTTCCGAACGAGGGAAAATCGCTAGAATTTTTTGCTCCAGTGAATCGGTAATATCATGTGCTTCCCGTAAAGTCAGATTATCTTCCAGCTCTAAATGAAGTTGAATAAAACGCACAGCTCCTACTTGGCGAGTAAGCAAATCGTGCATACCGATAATTCGCTCATGATGTGCGGCAAGTTCTAAAATTTGATCGATTTCGTCCTGTGGTAATGCTTGATCTAGTAGTACTTGTACCGCTTCCCAAAACATTTTAAAAGCATTAATACCGATATACAGAGCAATCCCAATTGCAAAAATCGCATCAGCATAAACAAAGCCATACAGACTTAGCAACATAGCGACTAAAATCGCAGCATTCATTAATAAATCTGTTTGATAATGTAGAGAATCCGCTGCAATTATCGGACTTTTAGTTAAAACCACAACGTGTTTTTGATACCACACTAAAGCGCCGGTCACGATAATAGAAATCAGGCTGACGACTATCCCTATTTCCGAGCCTTCCATAAAATGTGGGTGTATCAATTTATGAACGCCTTGTAGCACTAAGAAAACCGCTGAACCGCCGATAAACGCACTTTGAGCAATAGCTGCAAGCGATTCCGCTTTTCCATGCCCGAAAGCATGGTTTTCATCCGCCGGCAAAAGTGCAAAGCGCAATACTAAAATATTAGTAATCGAGGCTAATAAATCCACAACCGAATCGGTTACTGCCGCTAAAACCGAAATTGAGTCGGTTTTCCACCATGCAAACGCCTTAATGACAATTAGCAAACAAGCCACCAAAATCGCAAGATTTGCCGCTCTTTTCACTAATTTAATATATTGCTGCTCCATACTTCTCCCAAGTATGTATTATTTGTCCTTACTTACAAGTAATTAGCCATGGCATTGCCGCAAGCTGCTGTGCCAATTGGACTAATGAGCCTTGATAAACAATCGAATTTTGCCATTTTTTTGCAACCACAGTGCGTTTGTCCGAATACTGAATTTGCCCATAGCCACACTGCAAATCTTTACCTCGAGAGACTTCAAGTAATACGTCATTAAAACGTTCTGTCGGCGGATAAATCACTTCACTGCGCAATTCTTGCTGTTCGATACTTACTTTAGATTGCGTATTATTTTGTTGCGCAAATGCAGCTTGACGAAGTGCTACCCGCTGTTGCAAAGTTTTTCCTTGAGAATTTTGATCTAAGAAAAATAAAATCCCATTATTCCAATGTTCGGGATCTTGTTTTCCATTAGCCGGTAAATAGAGCAACTGTCGCATTTCATCAATACGATTATCCGTTACCTTCACATAAGACTTACCTTGGAAATCCACTTTTTCAGGTAAATCAAATTGCTTTTGGGTTAGGCTACAAGCGGTCAAAAATACCGAAAATCCTACAAGAAAAAGCCAACGCATTATGCTTGCTCCTCACGTTTAAAGATGAGTTCCGTTGTACTGGAAGACTCCTCATCAAACCAATAGCCACCATAATTAAAGGCTTTTAATTGTTCCACGCTAGTCGGTTGCGTTTCTAAAATAAAGCGTACCATCATACCACGCGCTTTTTTCGCATAAAAACTGATTTGCTTAAACTTGCCGTTCTTTTCATCTAAGAATACCGGTTTAATAATGGTTGCTTGCAATTGTTTTGCTTTTACCGCACCGTAATATTCATCCGAAGCAAGGTTCACTAAGATACTATCGCCTTGTTCATCAATCGCAGCCTGTAAATGTTGGGTAATAATCTCACTCCAAAACGCATAAAGATCTTTGCCTTTCGGATTAGCGAGCTTCGTTCCCATTTCTAAGCGGTATGGCTGCATTAAATCAAGCGGTTTGAGTAAGCCATATAAGCCGGATAGCATACGTAAATGCATCTGTGCATATTCTACTTGCGCTTGAGTAAGGGTTTCCGCATTCAGTCCGGTATAAACATCACCTTTAAATGCAAATAAAGCCGCTTTGGCATTTTGTTCGTGGTGTTCTAATTGCCATTCAGCAAAACGAGCTACATTCAGACTTGCAAGTTTATCGCTAATCAACATTAAAGAACCTAATTCTGCTGGTGAGAACTGTTTACAGATATCAATCAGTTGTTGGCTATAAGCGGTTAATATCGGTTGAGAATTTGCAAATGAAAAATTAGGTGCGGGCGTTTCAAAATCTAATGTTTTGGCAGGAGAAATAATGACTAACATAAAAAAACCTTGGTTAAAAATTTGACTTATTTTAGCATTTGTCAGGCGATAAAAACAGAAAAGGCAGGAATAATCCTGCCTTATGCTGATAATACTTTCGTATATCGGTAATACTCGAAATTAACGTTTTGAGTATTGTGGACGACGACGTGCTTTGTGTAAACCCACTTTTTTACGTTCAACGCGACGTGCGTCACGAGTAACGAAGCCCGCTGCACGTAATGCAGGGCGTAAAGTTTCGTCGTACTCCATTAATGCACGTGTGATACCGTGACGGATCGCACCTGCTTGACCAGAAATACCACCACCTTTAACAGTGATATATAAATCTAATTTATCTAATAACTCAACTAATTCTAATGGTTGACGAACTACCATGCGTGAAGTTTCACGACCGAAGTAAACGTCTAAAGAACGTTGGTTGATGGTAATGTTACCACTGCCCGGTTTGATAAATACACGAGCTGAAGAGCTTTTGCGGCGACCTGTGCCGTAGTTTTGATTTGCTGCTGTCATTTTCGATGCTCCGTGATTAGATATCTAAAACTTGTGGTTGTTGTGCAGCGTGGTTATGTTCGCTACCTGCGTAAACTTTTAATTTACGGAACATTTCACGACCTAATGGACCTTTCGGTAACATACCTTTTACTGCGATCTCAATCACTGCTTCTGGACGGCGAGCAATCATTTCTTTGAAGGTTGCATCTTTGATACCACCTACATAGCCAGTGTGCCAGTAGTAGATTTTGCCATTTTCTTTATTACCAGTTACAGCTACTTTCTCTGCATTGATTACGATGATGTAATCACCTGTATCAACGTGCGGAGTATACTCAGCCTTGTGTTTACCACGAAGACGACGTGCTAATTCAGTAGCTAAACGACCTAAAGTTTTACCTGTCGCATCTACTACATACCAGTCACGTTTGACGGTTTCTGGTTTTGCTACAAAAGTTTTCATTAATTAAATACCAATAATTTTAGTTATAACCCAATCCACTTATAAACAAGTGAATTACCTATATAACGGGTAGAATCCGACCCCTTCGAGTCAAAATCTAACCAAACTTGTTCGGCGGGAAAGTCCAAACAAAACAGGGTGGAGGCATTATACAGATATTTTACCTAAAAAGCTAAGTTTTTTTGCATTAAATCTAAAAAATGTCGGAAAGCTCAAATTTTCAGAATTTAATCGCTTAAATCCCTTCTCTTGCCTAACGGAACATGATACAAAAAGCTAAGTTTTCACTACTGAGAGGAATCTATTATGATGGGACAATGGACACTAGATGTTTGGTCTGCAATTGGCGTTGCCTTTGTGATTGGCATCATTGTAGGGTGCGTGATTGTACGTGCTTTTAAGGGCAATGTGAAGCAACATATTCAACTCGAAAATGAGTTAAAAGAAACTAAAGCGAAAGTGGAAGAACAAAAACAACAGCTTGAGCAACATTTTGAACAATCCGCCGCTTTACTCTCAACACTTGCTGAAGATTACAAAAAATTGTATCAGCATTTAGCGCAAAGTTCGGAAAAACTATTACCTGAAACTGAACAAATCGCTTTTTTCAAACAATCCCAACTTCCACTCAAACATGAAAATAGTGAAGATCAACCGAGAGATTATTCGGAAGGTTCTTCCGGCTTATTAAAATCGTAAAATTTCATCGAAAAAAGACCGCTTATTCGAGTATCACCTCATAAGCGGTCTTTTTTATGCTAAGAATCTAATTCCGCTAACAAACTGGCTTTCAGCTGTTTTTGCTGCTCTTTACTTAACGCTTGATTTTGAGCAGTACAAACCACAAAGAAATCTTCTACCCGTTCACCGATAGTCGTAATTTTTGCATTAACCAAGACGAGTTCTAATTGTCCGAAAATATGGCTAACTTGGGCAAGTAACCCATCTCTGTCTAAAGTAAATAACTCGAATGAGGTTTGGTTTGGATGTTCATCCGAGAGAAATTTAACTTTGGTTGTGCGTTTAAAAGATTGATGTTTCACCGGTTTTTTCAATAATTTAAACGTTACGCTTTCCGCATCGGTCAGTACTCGCTGCAAAGATTGACGAACTTGTTCACAACGAGAAGGGTCAAGCTCTGCTCCGCTTAATTCCGTGACAATGAAGCTATCGAATACCAAGCCATTATCACCCGTGATAATTTGTGCATCGTGAATACTGATCTTTTTCTGACTCAACGCTTGAGCAATACGCGCAAATAATTGCGGTTGGTCATTACAGTGCACAAAAATTTCGGTCGCCCCTCGTGCATATTCGTTACTCACTAATACCATTGGTAACGTTTTATGTTTGAGATAGTCCAATGCGTGCCAAACTAGCTGCTTTGGCGTATTACGTAAAAAGTAACTATCAGGACAAGGCGCCCAAAAGTCTTGCAAGCGTGTTCGTTCTAGAGGTGATAAGGCAAACCTCATAAGTTCTAACGCATCTAAACGATTTTGCTGGCTAACACGTTGATAATCCAGTCGTTTTTCTAGTTCCTCGATAGTAAATTGATAAAGTTGCGTAAACAAAGAACGCTTCCAATCATTCCATAAACTTTCATTAGTTGCGCAAATATCCGAAATAGTTAGGCACATCAAATCGGTTAAAGCGGTCGAATTTTCCACTATTTTTGCAAAACTTTTCACTACCGCAGGATCATGAATATCACGGCGTTGTGCAGTTAATGACATGGTTAAATGCTCTCTCACTAGCCATGTGATTTGTTGCGCTTCCGCTTCGGAAAAACCGTGTAATACAGCAAACTGATAAGCATCGACCGCTCCGACTTGAGTGTGGTCACCTTCTCGGCCTTTCGCAATATCATGGAATAATGCCGCAAGATACAAAATAGGTTTATGTGTACAAGCCCGGAAATATTTACAGCATAAAGGATGTAATTCTTCAGCATCATCAGTTAAAAAGCTTTCCAATTTCTGCATAACACGAATCGTATGCTCATCAACCGTATAGATGTGGAACAGATCAAACTGCATCAGCCCTTTAATGCCGTCCCACTGTGGCAAATAGGCGGATAACACGCCCAATTGATGCATTGGTATAATCGCACGTTCCACCACCTTCGGCTGAGAAAATAACGAGATAAAACGGGCTCTAGCTTCAGCATCCATAGATAACGGCTGTTGCTGTTTTTTTAATGCCAATCGTAAATTACGTAGTGTGATAGCATTAGCTTTAGCTTCCGGATGCTGCGCTAAATGATAAAAAAGATCTAAAATTGATACCGGATCTTGCGTAAAACATCGGCGATGACGACAAACAATCTCTGTTCCTTGTAAATAGTAGTTCTGATCAAGCGGTCGTTTTTCGGCAACATTTTGCTGACCGAGAATAATTTGCTCGAAGTTATCCAGTAGCAATTGGCTCAGTTGCGAAATGGATTGAGTAGCTTGAAAGAACGCTTTCATCATTGCTTCAACCGGCTGATTTCCCTCGCCTTGATAGCCTAACTGTTCGCTTAGCTGTAATTGGCGGTCAAACCGCAAACGGTTATCATAGCGTTTAAGCTGTAAGTGCAATGCAAAGCGCATCCGGAAGAGCACCGCTTGCGCTTCATTCAGTTCACTAAATTCCTCAGGGAAAATAATCCCTTTATTCAATAAACTTTCAAACGCATAAGTACCAAAGTGTCTTAATGAGATCCAAGCAATCAAATGTAGATCTCGCAACCCGCCCGGAGTGTGTTTTAAATCCGGCTCAAGGTTATAACTGGTATTATGATAACGCGCATAGCGCTCATTTCGCTCTTGCATTTTAGCGCTAAAGAAGCAATCAATCGGCCAGAAATCTTCCGCATATAAGTTTTCGAATAGTGCCTGCCATAGCGCTTTATTACCGATTAAATAACGCCCTTCATACATATTGGTCGCCACCGATAATTCGCTTTTGCCGATCTCAATACATTCTTCAAGCGTACGAATACTCGCGCCGACTTGTAATTTACTGTCCCATAGCAAATTAAATAAGTCATTCAGTCTTGAATGCGTTTCATCATCTAATGTTCGTGCTGTAATTACTAAAATATCTAAATCGGACAATGGAAACATTTCTTGTCTGCCATAGCCTCCTACAGCAATAAGCGTTAAATCTTGGCGTGCTGCAAAGTCGAATTGTTGCCATAAATTCAGTAATAGCTGATCATAAAAATCGCTACGTTGACGTAACAACGTAACGACTTCTGTGACGGTAAAACCATTTTTTTGTTGCAAGTTAAATTCGGCAAGTTGGTTTTTCAACGTTGTATTTGTCATCTTTTTATCTCTAAAATATAACGTGCTTCAATAGCACATCCATTCTCAACAAAATAACATCAGCAAGATTAAAGATAAATAAAAAAGCGGTTAGAATCTGCAAATTTTTTGCAATTTCTAACCGCTTGTTTTTTCTAACTAGCCGGCAACTTGTGGTAAGTAACCTAGCTGAATAAAGAACGGAATAATCATAATAATGACACCGGCGATTAACGCAATCACAAGTGCTGTATTACCGCCAATGACTCGATAAGCTAAATTAGGATGTAGCTTACGAGCTTTCCATGCTAAACCGATTGGTAATAACATTCCGTAGAATGCAAATAGCAAGCCTGCATAACCTAACGCTGCGATAAATCCGTTGGGATAGAATAATGCAAACAATACCGGTGGAATAAAGGTCGCTAAGCTCAGCCATAAACGATTTGCCGGTAAATTCACACGTTTTAATAAATCACCAACACACTCGAAAATGCCCATTGCCACACCTAAGAACGAGGTAATCAATGCAAGTGCTGAGAATAAACGCACCATTTCACCTAAAATTGTACTGTCGGTAATTTGGCTGGTTGCTTTAACTAAACCGTTTAGCGTTGGATCTTGTTTTAAGATTTCCACAAATTCTGCTTGAGTTAATACACCGTGCGTTGCAAGCTGCCATAATAAATATGCCACTAACGGAATCGCTGTACCGATATAAATTGCAATACGGATTTTACGAATATTTGCATCTAAATAGGTATTGATGCTCGCCATAATCACGTGGAAACCGAATGAAGTAAAGAAAATCGGAATCGCTGATACGACAAATAAATTATCGAGAGGAACTGCGGTTAAATTCTCCAATTTAACTTTTGGCAACATCATTAGCAATACAAAAACAAACGCAACGATTTTCCCGATAAACAATAAACGAGTTAAACCATCAACCCCCTTAATACCAATTACCACGAACGAACCAAGTAGAATGGTAAAGAGCAAAATACCGACTTGAGTTGTAGTATGCGCATCGCCAATTTGAGGTAATAAGCCAGAAAGTAGCGAGCCGCCGCCAGTAATATAAGCGGCTAATAATGCATATAATAAAATTAGTAAACTTGCTGTCGCTAATACTCTCCCCGTGATACCAAAATATTGTTCCGCTAAACTTGCCACGCCAATATCTTGCTTCGGAGCGGTTTGGTAGACCTCCATAAACAGCAAACCGGTATAAGCTAATAACGCCCATAAGCAAATAAGTAACGCGACTGTTGCGCCAAATCCCATTCCCGCTGAAGTGAGCGGCATCGCTAACATTCCCGCACCAATTGTTGTGCCTGCAATCATCAAGGCACTGCCTAAAATTTTATTTTTCATTTATATAATAACCAATTAGATTGTATTTACAGTTAACTTAAAACAAGCGGTCAAAATTTGTAATTTTCTAGCCAAATTCGACCGCTTTCACTCATCATTAGCCAATTACTCTCGGTAAATAACCGGCTTCAATAATAAATGGCACATTAATGATAAATATTGCTAATAATAATGCAATCAATAATGCCACATTGCCACCAAATACTTTGTATTTAGCATCCGGATACAATTTACGGAATTTCCATACCATCGCAATCGGTAAAACTAACGCATAGAAAGCAAACATTTGTCCTGCGTAACCCAATGCGGCAATAAAACCTTCCGGATAGAAAAAGGCGAATAACATTGGCGGAATAAAGGTTAATGCACCAAGAGAAATACGAGGCATATTGATATGTACTCGTTTAAATAAATCCTCTAAACACTCAAATAAACCCAATGCCACACCTAAGAATGATGTAATTAAAGCTAATGCTGAGAATAATTTCACTGCGCCGCCAATTATCGAGCTACCGGTAATTTGCTGAATTGCTTCCGCCAATCCATTTAAAGTCGGATCTTTTTCAATTAACTGTAAAAATGCGGCTTGATTTAATAAACCGTGTGTCGCAAGTTGCCATAATGCATAAGCCACTAATGGAATTGCCGTACCGACTAAAATCGAAATACGTAACGCTTTCACATTACCGCCTAAATATTTATTTAAGCTAGGAATTGAACCGTGGAAACCGAAGGCTGTAAAGAAAACCGGGGTTGCAGAAATTAATAATGCATTATCAATCGGCATCTCAAGCAAATTGCTTACAGAGATATTCGGTAATAACAGTGCTAATACCAATAAAAACGCACCGATTTTAGTTAAAAATAAAATACGGTTAATAACATCTACACTTGTAGTGCCAATAACAACAAAAGCACCAAATACAAGGGTAAAAATAACGCCCGCAATTCTTTTGGTTGTTTCAGCATCATTAATAGTCAGCATAATACTTGCCAACAATGAGCTACCACCGGAAACATAAGCGGAAAGAATCGCATATAAAAAAATCACTAACACGGCTGTGGAAACAATACGTCCGAAATTACCATAATATTTTTCGGCTAAAGTACCGATACCGGCATCACTTTCCACATTTTGATAAAGCTCAACGAACAATAACGCACTAAAACAAAGTAATAACCAAAGAGCAATAAGCAATGCTAACGTCCAGCCGAAACCAATCCCCGCTGAAGTAAGAGGCATTGCCAGCATTCCTGCACCAATTGTCGTCCCCGCAACAATTAATGTGCTTCCAAGAGTTTTGTTTTGCATATTTAACCTCTAAAATTGTTATTAGGTGGGCTATTCTACAAGAACAAAAAACAAATGTAACGAAAAAATTTCATTGTAAATATAATTTTACACGCATTAAAATCAATGCGTTAGCTTCATTTTTAGGCTTGCAAGTTTCCAAAAAAATTCAACCGCTTGTAAAATCAACAAATTATTGCAATAAAAAAGCCGAGAAACTTTTGCTTCTCGGCTTTTTTATTGTGCTAATAATTAAGCATCTGCTTGTTTATCTGCAACCTCTGTATCCGTATTCGGTGTATCTGTCGGTTGCTGCTCTGCGTCCGGCTTTTCTGCGGTACTAGAATCATTTGACGAACTATTATCGTTCTTATCATTCCAACCTGCCGGCTCGCCAACTGGACGGCGATTCATTAAATCATCAATTTGTTTGCGATCTAAGGTTTCATATTTTAACAATGCGTCTTTCATCGCATGTAAAATATCCATATTGTCTTCTAACGTTTTCTTCGCTCGCTCATAATTACGATCAATGATTTTACGCATCTCTTGGTCAATCAGCTTTTGCGACTCTTCCGATACGCCTTTGATTGCCCCCATACCATCTTCATTTTGATAGAACAACGGACCTAGCTCTTTAGAGAATCCCCATTGGGTTACCATCGCACGAGCAATTTGCGTTGCACGGTGAATATCCGAAGACGCACCAGTGGTAATTTTATCTTCACCAAAAATAAGCCCTTCGGCAATTCGTCCTGCAAATAAGGTTGAAAGCTGGCTTTCCAATTTGGTAAAAGTTTCACTTACACGGTCACCTTCCGGTAAGAATTGTGCAAAGCCAAGCGCTTGACCACGAGGCACAATGGTTACTTTATTGAGCGGATCGTGTTCCGGCATTAAATAACCGACAATAACGTGACCGGCTTCGTGATAAGCGGTATTCATCAATTCTTTTTCGGTCATCGTATTTGAACGACGCTCTGGTCCCATATTGATTTTATCGCGTGCTTTTTCAAAGTCGTCCATAGTTACGACACGTTGGTTTTTACGTGCAGCAAATAATGCGGCTTCATTAACTAAGTTCGCTAACTGCGCACCTGAATAACCCGGCGTACCACGTGCAACCACCATTGGATCAACATCCGGTGCCAATGGTACTTTTTTCATATGTACTTTTAAGATTTGCTCACGACCTTTCACGTTCGGTAAATCTACCGTTACTTGACGGTCAAAACGTCCCGGACGAGTTAACGCATCATCAAGCACATCCGCACGGTTCGTTGCAGCGATAATAATAACGCCTTCCGAGCCTTCAAAACCGTCCATCTCAACTAACATCTGGTTAAGGGTTTGCTCACGCTCATCATGGCCACCGCTAAAACCGGCACCGCCACGTTTACGACCGACTGCATCAATTTCATCGATAAAAATGATACAAGGTGCATTTTTCTTCGCTTGTTCAAAAAGATCACGTACACGAGAAGCACCGACACCGACAAACATTTCAACGAAATCAGAACCCGCCATAGTAAAGAACGGTACACCCGCTTCACCGGCAATTGCTTTCGCCAATAATGTTTTACCCGTACCCGGAGGACCAACCATTAAAATACCTTTTGGAATACGTCCACCCAATTTTTGGAATTTGTTCGGATCTTTTAAGAAGTCCACGACTTCACCGACTTCTTCTTTCGCTTCATCACAGCCTGCAACATCGGTAAAACGTGTTTTAACTTGCTCGGCAGTCAGCATTTTTGCTTTGCTTTTACCAAAGCTCATTGCGCCACGACCGCCACCGCCTTGCATTTGGCGCATATAAAACACCCAAAAACCAATCAGCATTAACATCGGGAACCACGAAATAAAAATCTGAGATAACAAACCGCGACGTTCTTCCGGCTGACCGGTAACCGTTGCATTTGTTTTTGCCAGATCCGCCAATAAGTATTCATCATACATCGGCATCACGGTTTGATATTGCGTACCATCATTTTTAGTAACAGAGATCGTTTCATCGTTACGTTTGAAATCCACTTCTTTCAGATTATTCGATTTGATATCGTTCAAGAATGTTGAATAAGCAACCGTATTATTGCTACCAAAGTTTGAGTTAAAGCCCTCAAAGGCAGTCATTAAAACAACTGCAACCACTACCCAAAGGACAATATTTTTAACCATATCGCTCAAGGTTAATTTCCTCTTTTAGAATAAAAAAACTTGTTATATCACTAAATAATAAGCGGTCTGATTTTGCAAATTTTTTGCAATTTTTAACCGCTTATTAGCCTTTATAACCCGTTGCTACAATATAAACTTCTCTTGAACGATCTCGAGAAGCTTCAGGTTTACGCACTTTCACGGTGCTAAACATTGCACGAATATCTCTTAAATAATCATCAAAGCCTTCGCCTTGGAACACTTTAACGACAAAGCTGCCTTTAGGTGCAAGTACCTGACGGCACATATCTAAAGCCAGTTCTACTAAATACATTGCTCGAGGGATGTCTACTGACGGCATACCACTGAAATTCGGTGCCATATCCGACATTACCACATCCACCATATCATCACCGACACGCTCTAGCAGCGCATTCAGTACTGATTCTTCTCGGAAATCTCCTTGTAAAAAGTCCACGCCGACAATCGGATTCATATCTAAAATATCACAGGCAATAATACGACCTTTACTGCCGATTTGCGTTACCGCATATTGAGACCAACCGCCCGGAGCCGCACCTAAATCCACCACGGTCATCCCCAGTTTGAATAAGCAATCGGTTTGTTGAATTTCATCTAGTTTAAAATAAGCTCGTGAGCGTAATTTTTGTTTATGTGCTTTTTGTACAAACTGATCTTTAAAATGTTCTGCCAGCCAACGTGATGAACTCGCACTTCTTTTTCTGCCCATTAAAATAAATCTCTTTCCTGCCTTTTAAAAAATCTAGTTTATCATAATAAGGACAATTTGGCGCTATTCAAGATCGAAAAGAGAAGTAAAGTTAAAATTTTGTAATAAGCGGTCGATTTTTGTCGTTTTTTACAAAAACAATCAACCGCAACCGTTTGCGTAAAATTCAATTTTACAACTTTGTAAAACACCTGTATAATTCGCCCGCAATAATTTCTAGACAGCAATTTTATTTTATCTTTTAAGGAACTATTGCAAATGGCATTACGTATCAAACAAGAAGCCCTTACCTTTGATGATGTTTTACTCGTCCCAGCACATTCTACCGTGCTTCCCAATACTGCAGATCTTTCAACTCAACTGACCAAAACGATTCGTTTGAATATCCCAATGCTTTCAGCTGCAATGGATACTGTAACCGAAACCAAATTAGCAATTTCTTTAGCGCAAGAAGGCGGTATCGGCTTTATTCATAAAAATATGTCCATCGAACGCCAAGCGGATCGTGTACGTAAGGTGAAAAAATTTGAAAGCGGTATCGTTTCTGAGCCTGTTACTGTATCACCGGACCTTACTCTTGCCGAACTTGCCGAATTAGTAAAGAAAAACGGTTTTGCCGGCTACCCAGTAGTAGATAGTGAAGATAACTTAGTCGGTATCATTACCGGTCGTGACACTCGCTTTGTGAAAGACTTAAGCAAACCAGTTTCTAAATTAATGACACCAAAAGAACGTCTTGTAACCGTCAAAGAAAACGCAACACGTGATGAGATTTTAGAATTAATGCACGATCGCCGTGTTGAGAAAGTGCTTGTAGTTGATGATAACTTCAAACTAAAAGGTATGATCACGGTTAAAGATTTCCAAAAAGCGGAACAAAAACCGAATGCGTGTAAAGATGAATTCGGCCGTTTACGTGTTGGTGCAGCTGTTGGTGCCGGACCGGGTAACGAAGAACGTATTGATGCGTTAGTGAAAGCTGGCGTGGACGTGTTATTAATCGACTCATCACACGGTCATTCTGAAGGTGTATTACAACGTGTACGTGAAACCCGTGCAAAATACCCTAATTTACCAATCGTTGCTGGTAATATCGCAACCGCTGAAGGCGCAATCGCATTAGCAGATGCCGGCGCAAGTGCGGTGAAGGTAGGTATCGGTCCAGGTTCAATCTGTACTACACGTATCGTAACCGGCGTGGGAGTTCCACAAATCACTGCGATTGCAGAAGCTGCTGCAGCATTAGAAGGTCGTGGTATTCCAGTGATTGCAGACGGTGGTATCCGTTACTCTGGCGACATCTCAAAAGCAATCGCAGCGGGCGCAAGCTGTGTAATGGTGGGTTCTATGTTTGCTGGTACAGAAGAAGCACCGGGTGAAATCGAACTTTATCAAGGTCGTGCATTTAAATCTTACCGTGGTATGGGTTCATTGGGTGCAATGAGCAAAGGTTCTTCAGACCGTTATTTCCAATCAGATAACGCTGCGGATAAACTTGTACCAGAAGGCATTGAAGGTCGTATCCCTTACAAAGGTTATTTAAAAGAAATTATTCACCAACAAATGGGGGGCTTACGTTCTTGTATGGGCTTAACTGGCTCGGCAACCATCGAAGATCTACGTACTAAAGCACAATTTGTACGTATCAGCGGTGCAGGTATTAAAGAATCTCACGTTCACGACGTAACCATTACTAAAGAAGCACCTAACTATCGTATGGGTTAATTCTTAGGCTATCTTGTGTGACATCATCAGCTCCGTTGGAGCTTGATATTACAAATAAACAAGAGCTACAGAGTAGCTCAACTATGCGTAGCCTAATGCAAATTGTCCTAGGTTTTTATAAAAAAGAGAACTTAAATGAACAATATTCACAATCATAAAATTTTAATTTTGGACTTCGGTTCACAATATACGCAATTAATCGCACGTCGTGTGCGTGAGATTGGGGTTTACTGCGAACTTTGGGCGTGGGACGTAAAGGAAGAACAAATTCGTGAATTTAACCCGACCGGGATTATTCTTTCAGGCGGTCCTGAAAGTACCACTGAAGAAAGCAGCCCTCGTGCGCCGGAATATGTATTCAATGCAGGCGTACCAGTGCTTGGCATTTGCTACGGTATGCAAACCATGGCGATGCAATTAGGCGGTTTAACTGAAACTTCTGATCACCGTGAATTCGGCTATGCTTCAGTTGATTTACAAGCAACCGATGCGTTATTTGCAAAATTAAACGATAATTTGACCGCTTCTGAGCCGAAATTAGATGTTTGGATGAGCCACGGAGATAAAGTAACTCGTTTACCGCAAGGTTTCCAAATCACTGGTGTAACCCCAACTTGTCCAATTGCAGCAATGTCAGACGAAAGTCGCCGTTTCTACGGTGTGCAGTTCCATCCAGAAGTAACACATACGAAAAGCGGTTTAGAGTTATTAACCAACTTCGTGGTAGGTATTTGTGGCTGTGAATGTAAATGGACAGCAGAAAACATTATTGAAGACGCTGTTGCTCGTATTAAAGAGCAAGTGGGCGATGACGAGGTAATTTTAGGCTTATCAGGCGGTGTAGATTCATCAGTTACTGCATTGCTATTGCACCGTGCTATCGGCAAAAACTTACACTGCGTATTCGTAGATAACGGTTTACTTCGTTTAAACGAAGGTGATCAAGTGATGGAGATGTTTGGCGATAAATTCGGTTTAAACATCATTCGTGTAAATGCCGAAGATCGTTTCTTAGATGCGTTAAAAGGTATTGATGAACCAGAAGCAAAACGTAAAACCATTGGTAAAGTGTTTGTCGATGTATTCGATGATGAATCGAAAAAACTTACCTCAGTAAAATGGTTGGCGCAAGGTACAATATACCCTGACGTAATTGAATCGGCAGCAAGCAAAACCGGTAAAGCACACGTGATTAAATCTCACCATAACGTAGGCGGCTTACCGGATTATATGAAACTCGGTTTAGTTGAGCCGTTACGTGAATTATTTAAAGATGAAGTACGTAAAATCGGCTTAGCTCTTGGTTTACCGGCAGAAATGTTAAATCGCCATCCATTCCCAGGCCCTGGTTTAGGCGTGCGCGTATTAGGTGAAATCAAGAAAGAATACTGTAATTTACTGCGTAAAGCAGATGCAATCTTTATAGAAGAACTCTACAAAGCGGATTGGTATTACAAAGTAAGCCAAGCGTTCACGGTATTCCTTCCGGTGAAATCGGTGGGTGTAATGGGTGACGGTCGTAAATACGACTGGGTTGTTTCACTCCGTGCTGTGGAAACTATCGACTTTATGACTGCACATTGGGCGCATTTACCATACGATTTACTCGGTAAAATCTCAAACCGTATTATCAATGAAGTGGACGGTATTTCCCGCGTGGTGTATGACGTTTCAGGCAAACCTCCTGCAACGATTGAGTGGGAATAAAAATCCGCCTTTCAGTTGATTTCAATTCATATCCTAAATAGTACAAAGCCCTGTAATTGCAGGGCTTTTCTATTTCATAGTATTTCGTAGTAGTTTGTTTTTCTGACGGTAAAATTGATGGTACAGCCTTACACTAGTCAGCAAAAGATAAAAAATACCGTCAAATCAATGACGGTAGAATACTATTGCTTCCCAACACTTTCTTTCCCCAACTCATAATACTCTTTTATTGAGGTACCGTAGCTGTCTTTGGTTGTTGTGCCATTTTGCGCAAATTTGATTGCGTTGCCGACGCCTTTGAGGTGTGCAGCGAATAGAAAGAAGTCCTGCTTTATGTGTTGCACTGCCTTGATAAACGTCTCTTGCTTCCATTGTACGAGCATTGCGGTTCATCAGTTTAATAACAGCATCATCTTGAATCATTTTTGAATTCAAAAAGGCAGACTTTCCGCCGACTAATACCCAATTATCTGCATTTTCCAGAAAAGCTCTGTGCTGAACAGCATTTGCACCACTGGCAATACCCGGTTTTGTTTTAATTGCTGCTGCATATTTATCTTTTTGAATCAAACCAACATCTACTAACGCCGCAGCACCGAATCGATAAGCACCTAAATAGCCATAGCTATTTTCTGCCGTATAATCTCCTCCACTCTCACGCTTGACCAGTGCTTGTAATAACATTTTGGTTTGATTCAAAGTGAGTCTTTTTACTGTCTTCCCCTTTCCAATTGATTTTAAAGCTAAATCAGCAATTTGCTTTGCCATTTTAATTAAACTCATTTTTACCACCTTTTTGAGTTTAATAATGCCTTTTGGCAGTCAATCTATAATTGGGTTCAGTTTTTGTCTTTTCCTTAATTAATTGACATAAAAAAAGCGAACCTTTCGGTTCGCTCTTAATATTATCTACTAATTAATTATCAGCAATCTTGTTTGCCGTATTGCTCTTGGCGTAGTAATTCACGTACGCTTTCATCAAATTGGCTTAATACTTTGTCTGCATCTGCCGCATCTTTACCTTTCGCATCTAAGTAGAACTTAATTTTCGGTTCTGTGCCTGACGGACGAGTAATTAAACGGCTGCCATTTTCTAATACGAATACAAGAATGTCGCTTTGACGATCTGTTTTCGTATGGTCAATTAGTTGAGCCACGCTGAAACCACCGATTGCACTTGGTGGGTTGTTGCGTAATGCCGTCATTAATTTACCGATTTCAGATAAATCGCTTACACGAATTGAAATTTGACCGCTTACATAAGCACCGAATTCATTATTGAAATCGTTGATTGCGTCTTGTAATGTTTTACCTTGTGCTTTTAAGTTACGGATAAAGTCTAAGAATACGATAGCTGCTGAAATACCGTCTTTATCACGTACTTTATCTGGGTCAACTAAATAGCCTAACGCCTCTTCGAAACCGAATAATAAGCCGTCTACTTTACCGATATATTTAAAGCCGGTTAAGGTTTCTTCCGATTGTAAACCGTATTTTTTCGCAATTTCAGCCAATGCCGGTGAAGACACCAATGAGCAAGCTAATACGCCTTGTGTGCCTTGTGCATGGTACTGTTTAGCTAAATACCAACCTAATAAGCAGCCTACAACGTTACCGTGTAAACCTTTCCAGTTGCCCTGTGCATCCGGCATTGCCACCGCTAAACGGTCTGCGTCCGGGTCGTTTGCAATGATAAATTCCGCATTTTTCTCTTTCGCTAATTTAATTGCTAAGTCTAATGCACCTTTTTCTTCCGGATTTGGGAAATTCACTGTTGGGAAAGAACCGTCTGGTTGAATTTGTTCTGCGACGAAATGTGGTTGTGGCAAGCCGGCTTTTTCTAACGTTTTGCTTAACACTTCATAACCGACACCGTGCATTGCGGTATAAACATAGTTAATCTCTGCTGCTGGCTCTTTCGCTAATGCAGCTGTTTTTGCAATATATGCTTCTACGATTTCATCATTTAGTACAGTAAAGTCTTGGCTGCGTGGTAAATCTGCAATATTACCTGCCGCCACTTTATCAATTAATGCCGCAATATCTTTATCCGCTGGTGAAACAATTTGGCCGCCGCCGTTTGCCTTACCTAAATAAACTTTATAACCGTTATCTTCCGGTGGGTTGTGGCTTGCGGTTACCATAACACCCGCTGTGGTATCAAAATATTTAATTGCATACGCAAGTACAGGCGTTGGCAATTTACGAGGTAATAAGTAAGCTTTGATACCTGCACCCGCCATAATTTCCGCAGTATCACGTGCAAACACGTCTGAGTTTTTACGTCCGTCATAACCAATAACGATTGAAGGTTCTTTATCGTAGCCTTTTAAGTAATCCGCTAAACCACCAGCAGCTTGAGCCACTAATACTCGGTTCATCCCCATAGAACCCGCTTGCAAACGACCACGTAAACCTGCCGTACCGAATTGTAAACGACCATCAAAACGAGCTGTTAGCTCTGCTAATGCTTTTTCATCGCCTGCTTGCGCCGTTTCAATAAGTTGAGCCAATTCGGCACGAGTTTCTTGATCCGGGTCTTCTGCTAACCAGTTTTGTGCAATAGTAAAAATTGTACTCATAGCAATTCCTTAAACTAAAAAATAATGAATGAAAACATGTATAGCCTATCCGAAAACGGCATAAATAAAAATGATTTATTTCATCTTTTTAGCAAGTTTGTGATCTATTTCGCAAAAAAAATCAAACAAACGGTTGCGGTTATTTAAATGAAAAATAAGCTTTTTTCGCATTAATCAGATTTTATACAGCCTAAAAGGCTATTGGTATATTATATGCCATTTTTTACATGGAAAGACATTTGTTATCTTCCTAAACAAGCGGTCAAATTTCAGTTAAATTTTACAAATTTTTCACAAAAAATGACCGCTTATCAACTGATACAAATCCTTATTGTAAACTTTTTAAAATTAATAGATAAATTTCTCGGATAAGATCAGAATGCGCTCTTTTCTAGTTATTTTGAAATTTTCTTTCCGTTTAAATACGTTAACGACTATGTTTAATTTTATCCCCAAAGTATTGAATAAATCCTTGCGTAAAATCATCAACGCATTAAATCGCCAACGTTTACAAAATCACTCCATGTCGGTGCTGTCTATTAATTGTAACGGTGCATTTATCTTACATGAATTAGGTGAGCAATTTCGTTCACCATTTGTCAATTTATACCTTTCACCAGCAGACTTTCTAAAATACTTAAAAAATATGTCGCATTATATGCAGGCGAAACTCACTTTTTTAGCCACGGAAAAACGTTATCCGGTGGGTAAATTAGATGATCTCACCATTCATTTTATGCACTACCATTCTGAGCAAGCAGCGGCAAGCAAGTGGGCGGAACGTACCAAACGCATCAATTTGGATAACCTATTTGTGATGATGACCGACCGTGACGGCTGCACTTACCAAGATTTGCAAGAATTTGACCGCTTACCATTCGAAAATAAAGTGGTATTTACTCATAAACCTTATCCAGAGTTTAAATCGGCCTTATATGTGAAAGGGTTCGAAGATAAAACACAAGTCGGCGATTTATTTAAGTTTTCTGGCTGGAATGGTAAGAAATATTACGATCAGCTGAATTATGTGAGTTGGTTTAACGGGAAAGGATTCTAGTTTATGTTTAAGGTTTATGGCTTGACCGTAGATAATCAAACTCGCTGCCAGCATTATCATTCTGTACTGGATATTATCGCAATAAAGTTCAAATGTTGTGATAAGTTTTACCCGTGTTATCAATGCCATCAGGTCTGTGAAACACACCCTATTGAGCGCTGGCAAGTAGCTGAATTTGATAAGCAAGCAATTTTGTGTGGCAATTGTCACTACACATTAACCATTCAGCAATACATGCACGTTACACATTGCCCTTATTGCCAAGCACAATTCAATAGTGGCTGTCAGAAACATTATTCGATCTATTTTGAAGAATGAGTTTAAAGCTCGAAATAGTTCGCATATAAATAGAAACAAGCGGTTGAATTTGCAGAAAATTTTGCAAATCCGACCGCTTGTTACATATGTATTGAGTAACTAAGAACTATTTTTTCTTAGTTGGGCGCTGCCAGCCTTGGATATGACGTTGTGGTACACGACTAATGACTAACTCGTTTTCCGCTACATCTTTGGTAATGGTTGCACCCGCACCGATCGTTGCACCATCTGCGATAGTAACCGGTGCGACTAATTGGCTATCTGAGCCAACAAACACATTGTCGCCGATAACCGTTTTGAATTTGTTTGCACCATCATAGTTACAAGTGATTACACCCGCACCGATATTACAATTGCTACCTACTTCCGCATCACCGACATAGGTTAAATGGTTTACTTTTGAACCTTTACCTACTTGAGCATTTTTAATCTCAACAAAGTTACCAACATGGGTTTCTTCCGCAAGATTTGCGCCTGGACGTAAACGAGAGAATGGACCGATTTGTGCTGCTTTACCCACTACCGCATCTTCAATTACAGAATATGGTTTGATTTCTACATCATCAGCAATTTCACAGTTTTTAAGTACACAACCCGCTCCGATACGAACACGATTACCCAGTTTTACTTCTCCTTCGATCATCACGTTCACATCAATTTCTACATCTTTACCGTGTGTTAAATTACCTCGAATATCAAAACGTGTTGGATCAATTAAACGTACACCGGCTAATAAGAGTTTTTCTGCCTGTGTTTTTTGGTAGAAGCGTTCTAATGCCGCAAGTTGTAAACGGTTATTTGCCCCTTCAACTTCCATAAATTCACTCGCTTGTACTGCTTGTACTTTATAACCGTCCTGGTTTGCCATTGCGATCACATCCGTAATATAATATTCGCTTTGTGCATTGTTGTTATTTAAATTACTCAACCATTTTTTGAAACTTGCTCCGCTTGCAACCATAACGCCGGTATTCACTTCACGGATTTTCAATTGTTCTGCATTCGCATCTTTTTGTTCTACGATCGCAACTACCGAGCCGTTTTCACGAATAATACGTCCATAACCGGTCGGATTTTCTAATTCAACGGTTAACAATGCAATTCCATTTTCTGGTTTTGCTGCAATTAAACGTTCTAAGGTTTCTTTAGTGATTAACGGCGCATCACCGTAAAGCATTAAGATATTCTCATCATCAGCAAAGAATGGTGCAGCTTGTTGCATTGCATGAC
Organism: Actinobacillus capsulatus DSM 19761; assembly: GCF_000374285.1. Taxonomy (GTDB): domain Bacteria; phylum Pseudomonadota; class Gammaproteobacteria; order Enterobacterales; family Pasteurellaceae; genus Actinobacillus; species Actinobacillus capsulatus. Next base: position 68,526 of record NZ_KB893931.1, read on the forward strand.
CTGTACCTAATTGTTCTGCTTGTAATACCCAGTTTACCGGCTCAGAACTTAAGCGTTGTTGTAATAATTCGCCACCGTGACCATAAATTAAATGAATTTGTTTGGCATCGATCTGCTTTGCCGTATCAATAACATGTTTAACCATTGGCTTTCCTGCAACGGTATGAAGCACTTTAGGTAAATCAGAATACATACGAGTACCTTTACCCGCAGCTAAAATTACTACGCTTAGTTGAGTCATTGTGTGATCCCTTAATGAATTAAATAAATACTATAATATTGTAATAGAAAAATGTAATAAACAGAATGGGCGATATTAATTAGCACTCATTTTACTTAATTTCCTTTTATTGGATACGAATTCATCCAAGTAGCTCGAATCTCTTTGCAATATTTTATCAATTATAAAATATAAAATAAAAAGCTCCGACCAATGGACGGAGCTCTTAATTAATTACGCATTTGCGTGTTCAATTTTTTCTACTTCTTTAGCGTATTTTTCTTCATCAAACTCGCGTAGTGGTTTGTGTGATTCACCTAAGAAGGTATAAATTACCGGTAGAACGAATAAGGTAAATAGTGTACCGATACTTAAACCTGCCACAACCACAATCCCCATACTAAAGCGAGAGATTGCTCCAGCACCTATTGCAAAGAGTAATGGAACTAAACCCGCTACCATTGCGGCTGTCGTCATTAAGATCGGACGTAAACGAATCGTTGCAGAGTGGATAATCGCCTCATAACGAGATTTGCCATGTAATAACTGCTCTTCTTTCGCTACTTCACACATTAAGATACCATGTTTAGTAATTAAACCAACCAGTGTTACTAAACCTACTTGTGAATAGATATTCATTGTCGCACCTGCTTTACCAGCAATCGCTAATACATTCAGCACAACCAAAGCACCACTTAATGCTAACGGTACAGAGATGATAATTACCATTGGATCTCGCCAAGATTCAAACTGAATCGCAAGTACAATAAAGATAATCACAACCGCTAGTGCAAAGGTTAATGCCATCGCATTACCTTCTTGTACGAACTGACGAGCTTCCGCCTTAAAGTCATATTGGTAACCTTTTGGCAATGAACGATCTAACTCTCCTTTTGCCCAATTTACCGCATCACCGATTGAACCTGATACAACCCCTGAAATCGTCGCTGAGTTTAATTGGCTCATACGAGGTAAGGCTGAAGGTTCTGTACTTAATTCAAGTGAAACAATCGAATTTAGTGGAATTGATTCGCCCTTTGCTGTAGTAACGTAATACTTAGTTAAATCATCAGGATTTAAACGATCTTTACGCATTGCTTGCGACACGATTGGGTACGCACGTGAATCAATATCCACCCGAGTAATAATCGCACCTGATAAGTAAGCCCCTAAAGTATTACTTACTTGTTGCATCGTTACTCCATAAGTTCCCATTTTTTCACGATCAAATTTCCATTTCATCGTTACCGTATCAAATTTCAAGTCCAAACTTGCGAAGAAGAATTGACCTGAGACTTGCGCTTTTTTCAGGAAATCACCTGCCACATCAGCTAATTTTGCATAGTTATCGGCTGTGGTTAGTACTAATGAGAATGGTAAACCATTTTCACCTGTTGAAATCTCCGGGAAAGAGATCGCATTGATGTCCATTCCCACCACTTCTTTACCAATCGCTGCAACATCATTTGAAATAGCTGCGCGCTCACGAGCACGATCGTTCCAATCTTTTAATGAAATAATAGAAAGTGCAGTATTATTACCGTTAAAACCTGATACCGTCATCATTGCTTGAACTTCAGGAAGTTCTTTAACTTTTTTATTGAAGTTTTCTGTTGCCTCTTGCGTATAATCCAAGTTGGTATTAGAAGGACCTGTCCCCATACCTACAACGAAACCACGGTCTTCCGTTGGTGCAACTTCTGATGAAAGTGAGCCAAGTAATACTGGTAAACTGACAAAAATACCCAGCGCAAATAGCACCACGAACCAACGTACTGCCATCACCCCTCTTAATAAACCAACATAAATAGAGGTTACTTTATCTAAAGTACTATTTACCAGTTTAGAAAAGCGTGTTTCATGCTCTTCGTTGTGTTCTTTCAATATTTTACTGGTCATCATTGGCGACAACGTTAATGCAGTTACCCCTGAGATCATTACTGCCCCAGCAAGAGTTAAAGCGAACTCTTTAAATAAAGAACCTGTAACACCTTCCATTAACGCCATTGGAGAATATACTGCAGCAAGTGCAATCGTCATCGAAATAACCGGAATAGCAATCTCTCGCGTACCGATAATAGCAGCATCAAACGGAGACTTACCTTCTTTTACATGACGTTCTACGTTTTCAAGTACCACGATCGCATCATCTACCACCAAACCGATTGCCAACACTAAAGCAAGTAAGGTCAATAGGTTAATTGAGAACCCTAACATTTGTAAGAAGAACAATACACCGATCATCGAAATCGGAATCGTCACAACAGGCACGATCATTGCACGCAATGAGCCTAAGAATAAAACAATTACAACCAATACGATAACTGTTGCTTCAGCTATAGTACGGAATACTTCATTAATTGAACTGTTAATCGCAATCGTTTTATCATAAAGAATTTCCCCTTTAACAGATTCTGGTAAGTTGTCTTGAACCTGTCTAAACATTGGATAAATATCTTTTGCCACAGTTAAAGAGTTAGCTGTTGTTGAAGCCGTTACCGCTAAAACTACCGCTTCTTTACCATCTGCCACTACACGAGAGCTATCTTGATATCTATCTAACTCAACTTGTGCAATATCGCGTAATTTGATGATTCGACCATCAGAAGTGGTTGCTACCGTCACATTTTCTAGCTCTTCAACTGATGGTGTGCTTGATTCCACTTTATTTTTATAAACAGTGTAGTAACCATTCGCATTACCTGCAGCTGTATTAAGGTTATTTGCATTTAATGCTGCTAATACCGTTGCACCAGAAAGATTATTACCTGCCATTTTGTCAGGATCTAACCAAATGCGTAAGCCAAAATTTGCCGCACCGAAAATATCTACACTTGAAACCCCGTTTACCGTAAAGAATTGCGGTTTAACCACACGATTAATATAGTCGGTAATTTGTGGAGAACTCAATTCATCAGAAACAAATCGAATATACATTAACGCATCATTTGAACCTGATGAAACACTGATTGATGGATCATCAATCCCACTTGGTAAATTCGCCCGAATTGCATTCACTTTCGCAGAAATATCCGCTAGCGCCATTTGCGGGTTAGTATTTAATTTCATCTTAATTGTGGTGGTTGAAGTACTTGGACTACTTGATGAAGTCACATAGTCAATGTTATCCGCTTTCGATACCGCTTCCTCAATTTGTGAAGTTACAAGTGCCTGCATCAGACTTGCATCTGCACCCGAATAATTTACACTAACCGTCACAATTGAGATGGTCATTTCAGGATATTCACGTACTTGAAGTTTATTAATAGATTGCAAACCCAAAATTGTAATCAATAAACTAATACATACTGCAAGTACCGGACGTTTAATAAAAACATCAGTAAATTTCATTGATTATTACCTCAATTAAAGTCTACTTACTTTAGCTGGTTGTGTTACACCGACTGCCTCTTGCTCTGAAACAATCACAAGTGCATTATTATTTAAACGTTGGAAACCTCCCGTTACAATTAAATCGCCTGCTTTCGCACCTTTAGCTAATTGTGCATAAATACCACTTCGGTCTAATGTTTTCACTTCAACCTGTTTTGCGCGATACATTCTATTCACATCTAATTTCGGATTTTGCTCTGCCATTTTTGCAACTAATTGCTTATCTTCCTCAGAAAGCGGTTGCAATACATAAAGTGTTTCACCATACATTGTGTATGTCACTGCAATTTGTGGTACAACAATTTGCTGTTTCTCCGTCGGTAATGCAACATTCAGACGAGCAAACATACCTGATAAAAGAAGATTTTGGTTCTCTGTAATCACTGCTTCTACATTAATTAAGCCCGTTGTATGATCCACTGCTGGATCGATTGCTACGATATTCGCCGGAAATGTTTGGCCCGGTAATGCATCAATTACTGCCGTTACTTTTTGGCCTACACTAATTTTTTGTACATCTGTTTGCGGTAAAGTAAAGCGAACTTTCATTACACTTTGATCTTCAACTCGCACAATCTCCGTACCTGCCGGAATATATTGCCCTACGTTTACATTCACGATACCGGCAATACCGCTAAACGGTGCGTAAATTTTACGGCGACTGATAGAGGCTTTAAGTGACTCAATATTCGCAAGTAATTGGTTATAAGTTGATTGCGCATTATCTAATTCAGCTTTTGATGCACTATTTGATGTGACCAAATTACGGAAACGATCGTAATTTGCTTTTGCATTTGGTAATTGCGCTTGCGATGCACGTAAAGTAGCTTCTTCAACGGCACTATCAAACTCTACCAACAAATCGCCTTTATTTACACGCTGACCCGAGCGTACATGTACTCGAGTTACTGTACCTGTTGCTTCTGCACTTAGCATAGCACCTTGATTTGGGCGAATGTATCCCACTGCCGCAATACTCGGTGTCCACTCTTGTGGTTCTACTTTCATTGCAGTAATTTCGCTTACGGTTTCCGGCATATTAGCTGCTGCTTCGGCTTTTTTACCCGCAATAAATTTTTGCATTCCAGCAACGCCACCAAAGGCAACCAGCACTACAGCTAGGGTTGTCACAATTAAAAACTTTCTGCCACGAGAGGGCTTTTGGCTTTCTACTGTCATATATTCTCCATAGACAAATTAACTAAATTTAGAAAGTAATAGCTTTCCAAGTACGTAAAATAATTTCCTCAAAATATTCTTCCGGAACCACATCTTTCTTAACTTGTTGTAAATAGGCAATATCCGTTGCCGTTCCCATACTCATGTAATACAACACCTCGTTAGGTAAATCGACAATCACGCCTTGCTTTTTACCTTCGTCAACAAATCGGTTCCAAATAAATTCTGGATCATTAATTGTTCTATAAACAATTTCGCTGAAACCAAGCATCGCTTGGTATTGGGACAGGTGAATAGCAATCATGGGGTTGTCAGACAAGAACTGCCACTTTCTAACCCACAGTTGACGATATTGCTTGAAGAGAGATTCGTTTGAATCAAAATCAATGTTGATATAGCAACTATAACGTTCGTACATATGATTGGCTAACTGGCTCAATAGTTGATCTTTTGTACTAAAATATAAATAAAGTGTACCGGCTGCCACGCCAATTTCTTTTGCTATCTTGCGCATTGATAAATTCTGTAAGCCTTCCTTTGCTACAAGTAACTCCGTTGTCGATAAGATATGATTGATCATATCATTCGGATCAGTTCGTCTGGACATAAAACCTCCCATGTTTAAATCCAATGAACAGTCGTTCATTCTATATTTATTCATTATAATTGAAAAGCAAAATATCTCGACTGATAGACATTCGAGAAAAATTGACTGAACATTTTATCACTAACTCCCTTTCATAGTGATTTTTTTACCCTAATTTGCAAAAATATGGAAAATCCCACCGCTTATTACTCTCATTTCGGCTAATTTTATGCTACTATTTAGCAAATTTTTCTAACCTATCTTTTAATATGGCAACTCAATCAAAATATCAAAGAAAACAATTCGGTGCATTATCTAGCGACCTTATTGCTACTCTTGAAAAACATAAAGCGCCTGTTGATCTTTCATTAATGGCACTGGGGAATTTGATCACCAATATCTTACGTGAAAATGTCCAAACCGAAGTACAGCGTCATGCTTTAGCGGATGCTTTCTCAAATGCATTAAAAAATTCTTTAAAAACGAAATAAGTATGTTTGCACGCCTTCGCTCATTATTACCGACCAATTCTCGTCAATACCGAGAAGAAACCTCACAACGCATTACATGGGGTCATTGGTTTACCCTTTTTAATGTGCTGTTGGCGTTACTTATTTCTTCCCGCTACGCTTTTAATGCCGATTGGCCTAATACACTGTCAGGTAAACTTTACTTTTTTACCAGTTTATTCGGGCATTTCAGCTTCATTGTGTTTGCCTGCTATTTATTATTACTCTTTCCGCTAAGCTTTGTAATTAAAAATGATCGCACCTTCCGTGGTGTTTCAGTTATTTTAGCTACCATCGGGCAAACTTTTCTTTTAGTCGATACCGAAGTATTTAAGCGATTCTATCTGCATTTATCACCGCTTGTTTGGGACTTATTAGTTAATCCCGAACAAGGTGAGCTTACTCGTCAATGGCAATTACTCTTTGTACCAATGCCACTTATTTTGTTAGCAGAAATGCTCTATTCACGTTGGTGTTGGCAAAAATTACGTAGCTTTAATCGCCAAAAATGGGGTAAATATATTGCTTATTTTTTCTTAAGCTGTTTTACCGCGACACATTTGATTTACGCTTGGGCGGATATGACGTTATACCGTCCGATTACCGCACAAAAGGCAAACTATCCGTTATCGTATCCAATGACCGCTCGTACCTTCTTACAAAAGCATGGACTAATTGATCGTGCCGAGTTACAGCAAGAAATTGAAGAAAACGGTCGTTTAGATAGTTTCTATTTAAATTATCCGAAACATCAACTGACCTTTACCAAAAAGCCTCACTCAAATATTTTATTGATTAATTTGTCGGGTTTACGTAATAGTGCAATCAGTAGTGAAAACACCCCGTCACTGGCTGAAGTTAGCCGTAAGTCCTTACGCTTTATGCAACATTATACCAGCGGAGATTCTCGCTCTGCCGGTATATTAGGGATCTTCTATAGTTTAAGTGGTAAATATTTAGACTCGGTATTAGGTAATAAAGAAGCATCACCACTGATGTTCGCCTTCCGTCAATCCGGTTATCAGTTCGGTTTGTTCTCACATAACGGCTTTGCAGATCCTGTGTACCACCAAGCGGCATTTGCTGGTATTTTGTTACCTGAATCAAAAAATAATCTAGATGCCATTTCACAATGGAAGCAATGGGTGAAAGAGCGTAATGTTAATCAGCCTTTTTTCAGCTATTTGGATTTAAATTTACCGCAGGCTAATACCTATGAGCAGCAAACTAAATTACTCGACTGGCAATTTAGTGAAATTTGGTCACAATTAGAAAGAAATGCTTTATTAGCCAATACGGTAGTGATAATTACTTCTGATCAAGCTAATCCAACTGGGGAGATGAGTTTTGCTCAGCAAGATATGCAAGTGCCACTAATTATCTATTGGCAAGGTGAAGTAAAACAATATGATTTACTCTCAAGCCATTTAGATATTATGCCGACACTGTTAACTCAGTTCTTTGGCATACTCAATCCGCTTAGCGACTATTCACAAGGGATCAATTTAACCGCTCAAAATAATCGTTTATGGGTGTTAGCGTCTAACCATAACTGGAATGTTGCAATTATGCCTGACGGTGAACAATATCGTATTGATCGTAAAGGCCATTTTGAAAAATTTAATGCTCAGAGCGAAAAAGAGAAAAGCGATCGCCCGCCTTTACCGCTCTTCTTACAAATGATTCAGCAAAGTAATCAATTTGTAGAGAAATAAAGATTAGAAATATAACAAGCGGTCAAATTTAGCGAGTTTTTTACAAATTTTTTGCTAAATTTGACCGCTTGTTTTATCTATAAGCATTTATATTTTCAGTATATAAAAACTTAACGCACTATTCTACCGTTTCATCATAATATACTTCACCTACCATTAGTGGTTTAGCAGTACGCACCAGTGCTGCTCGGGTGAATTTATAATCACCATCTACGTTCTCGCAAACCATATCAACGCTGATAAAACCGGACGGATGCTCAATAGTTACGACACTACCGGTATCTTTATAAAGCGGATGTGCAACCGTACCTTCAATATTACACGCTGCAGATACGCAAATTGAACCGGTTACCGCATGGCTTGAATGGCATTTGTCCGGCACGAAGTAGCGAGACGTAATATTACCTTTGCCAGCCGCTGCCGATAAGATCCCCATTTTGGGAATAACTTTTTCGGACACATCTCCTAATCCCATCATTTCACCCGCTTTACGGCGAATAGGCTCGATAATCTCGAATAATGCACGGTTTTCATCTAATTCCGCCTTGGTTTCTTTACCGGTTAAGCCAAGATCTTGCGCATTAAACAGTACCATCGGCATCGCTACATCAATACAAGTCACATTATAGCCATTGATACTATCTTGTTTATTGCCGGTCGGGAAAACTTTACCGGTTTTTGCCCCTTCAATTTGGCTAAAATTCAAATTCACCGGCGAACCTGTTCCTGGTACACCGGATACTTCCGCATTACCCGTATATTTCAATTGTTTATTTGGCGACTCGGCAGAAACTTCGATAATACTGTTGGTATTAACGTTATTTACTACTACGCTCGTGATGCCGTCTTGTAATGCAATTAAGCCTTTTTCACTCGCGAAACAAATGATACCAGATAAAATATTACCACACGAAGGCGCCGTATCCACCACTTTTTGTCCGATACCGACTTGAGCAAATAAGTAATCTAAATCAACTCCTTCTTTTTCAGATTTTGAAACGATCGCCACTTTACTGGTTACACTTGTCGCACCGCCCAAACCGTTGATTTGGGTCGGATCGCCTGATCCCATGATTGCCATTAAGAATTTATCACGTTCAGCTACATCTACCGGTAAATCATCTTTTAAGAAATACACGCCTTTTGATGTACCGCCACGAATAATCATACAAGGAATTTTTTTCATTTTTTCCACCTTTGCAAAAAAGTTATGAAATTTGACCGCTTGCTACAAATGAGAAGCGGTCAAATTTTTGAATTATTTTACTAGCCCAAAATACCCATACTTTGGAGCATTGACCACCAACCGAAACCGACTGTTACTTGGATAAGTAATGTCACTAACGCACACACTCCACCGGTAATCCAGAATGATTTCACATCGTGATACCCTAAACCGTAGATAACCGCAGCAGGTGCTGACGCATAGTGAGTTACCATACTGCCGTAGCTATTAGAAAATAATAAGCCGAATGCTAAGAATACAGGATCAGCACCGGCTGCTATACCCACTGCACAAAATACCGGCACCATTGAAGCCACATAAGCGGCACCTGATGCAAACACATAACGTGCTAAGATACTTAATACTAAGATTAAGATCGTCACGACTGTTGGACTGCCTAAATCTGATGGTACTAACTGACTCATTGTGGTTGATAACCAAACAAAGAATTTTGCTTGTGACAACACAGCAGCAATACCTAATAAGCCACCGTACCAAGTCAATGTCGTCCACCCGCCTTTGTTTTTAAGCACATCATCCCAAGACAATACGGATGTAATCACAATGGCCGCCATTGCTGCAATCGCTACAGTAAATTCAGATAAATTTAGTTGTTTTGAGAACACCCAGCCTAAGACCGCACTGATAAATACGCCGGCTAACATTTTTTCTTTTGCCGTCATTGGCCCCATTGCTTCTAAACCTTCACGGGCGATTGTTTTGTTATCGACATTTTTAAGCTCCGGTTTGTAAAGCACATAAGTGACAAAAGGTAAAAGTAATAAAGTTAGTAAGCCGGGAACAGATGCGGCTATAAACCACTGAGTCCAGCTAACATCAATATTTAAAATCGGGCGCATTAACTCAAGTGCAACCGCGTTTGGTGCCATTGCCGTTAAGAAGATAAAACCTGTGGTTTTAACCACCATATAAGTATTAAGCAGCAAATAATGTCCGGCTTTGCGAGGTGAAATTTCAGGTTCTGAACCTAAAGAAACCGCGATAGATTGCATAATCGGGGCAAGAATTCCGCCGCCACGTGCCGTTGTTGATGGCATTGCAGGCGAAATTAATAAATCTAACATCGCATTTACATAGCCCAAACGTAATGTTGTGCTACCGAATGCACCAATCATTTTATAAGCGATTCGGCGACCTAAACCAGTTTGTACGAATGCTGCGCTCATAGAGAATGCCGCAAACACTAGCCAAGTTGTACCTGATTTATAACCATCTAATACTGAGCCTTGTTTTACTGCGACTTTTGTACCGTCCGCTAAAACTTCAGCAGGTGTATTACCAATGATAATAGCGGAAATCGCAACGGCAGCTAGAAGAAGAGGAGGAGCAGGGAAAGGTTTGAGAATGAGAGCAAGAATAGTGCCGATATAAACACCCAAAATGTGCCAGCCAAGCACAGATAAGCCTTCAGGTGTAGGATAAATATAGGTTGCAATAGGGCATGCAAGAATAATTGCATAATGCAAAAGTTTTTTCAGGTTCATAAGAAATACCTCATTGTAAGTATAAATTCGTATAGTCATATATATAACTAGTTGTATTTACACTTGCAAGCGCCGATCTCGCAAAAATTTGAGATAAATCATAAAAAAGGGCAAAGATTACTCTTTGCCCATTATTGTTCTATTATTTGCACTTTTTTTACAAAATTTGACCGCTTGTTTAAAGTCTTTCTTAGGTAATAATCGTCTCGTAGTAGAAATCTTCCGCTAGACCATAAGATTCTCGATACTCAATAATGCTCCCGTCCAGTCCTTTCGCTGCACGACACACTTTAATCACGGTTTTCTCTTGCCCGTCCGTTAAATAGGTATCGCTATGGCTTAATAAAATCGTCATTTGCTCCTTTGCTGAGACGACTAATTGCCCACATTTCTTAAAATAAAACGGATAAAGCAGATTCTCAAATTGCTCTGGTTTTACTGAAAGTAATTCACCAAATTTTTCCGGAGACAGCCAAATCTTATCGCTCACGATCACTTTATTATCTACGGAACGGACACGCTCAAGGTAGATAAGCTCTTGTTCCACAGGCTCGCCTAATAACTGATTAATCTTCGGGTTTGCTTTTACACTTTTAATGCATTTAACTTCACCGATTGGCGTTTCCGGCCTCCCTTCTTTGGCATTACGCAGATAGAATCGCACAATCGATGACTCAACAAATGCAGGATGTTTTAAGAAAGTCCCCTTACCTTGATGCTTAATCAGCACCCCTTCTTCCACCAAGCCTTCAACTGCTTTACGTACGGTTCCGATGGATACCTCATAAGTTGCGGCCAGTTCTTGCTCACTAGGAATTGCTTTCTCAAAGCTCCAATTATTTTCGGCTAAAAATCTTTGCAATTCATATTTAATTTGTAGATAACGGGGAATTTTATTTAAATCGATATATTTTTGATCATAGTTAAACATTTATATTTTTCTCTTAAAATCAATTGACTCACTACCGAAAAATAAGTAGTGTTTCGACATATAGTCATCTATATGTTTATAGATTTATTCTACTTCTAATTTATTGTGGGGTGACAGTCATGTCTAATTTTCTTCAAACATATTATGAACACGTTGCCGAACGTGCAGCAATTGGGATTGTACCAAAAGCATTGGATACTCAACAAACTGTACAGTTAATCGAATTGCTACAATCGCCTATTGCTGGTAAAGAAAGCGAGCTTATTGAACTATTTGAAACACGCATTCCTGCTGGTGTGGATGCTGCTGCTAAAGTTAAAGCTGAATTTCTCACGAATGTCGCTAATGGTAACATAACTAGCTCACTTATTTCTCCTGAACATGCAGTAAAATTATTGGGTACAATGAGTGGTGGCTATAATGTTGCACCTCTTGTTGATTTGTTAGACCACGCTCAATTAGCACCGCTTGCTGCTAAAGCCCTTTCTCATACTCTGCTTATTTTCGATAGTTTTAAAGACATTGCGTCTAAAGCACAACAAGGCAATGCTTACGCTAAACAAGTTATCCAATCTTGGGCAGACGCCGAATGGTTTACTTCTCGTCCAACACTTGCAGAAAAAATCACACTAACCGTATTTAAAGTATTAGGTGAAACCAATACCGATGATCTTTCTCCGGCACAAGATGCTTGGTGTCGTTCCGATATTCCATTGCATGCCAATGCAATGCTAAAAATGAAACGTGAAGGTATCGAACCGGATCAAGAAGGTGTTGTTGGTCCATTAAAACAATTAGCTGCCTTAAAAGAAAAAGGTTTTCCATTAGTATATGTCGGCGATGTGGTAGGTACAGGTTCATCACGTAAATCTGCAGCAAACTCCGTATTATGGCATATGGGTACCGATATTCCGTATATTCCGAATAAACGCACCGGCGGCTTTATACTTGGCGGCAAAATTGCACCGATTTTCTTTAATACGACTGAAGACTCCGGTGCATTACCAATTGAATTAGATGTTACTACGTTAAATATGGGTGATGTAATTGATCTTTACCCGTATGCAGGCAAAGTATGCAAACATAATTCGGATGAAGTGATTACTACCTTCTCATACAAAACCAATGTGTTGTTAGATGAAGTACGTGCCGGCGGTCGAATTCCGTTGATTATTGGTCGTAGCTTAACCGCTAAAGCACGCGCGGAACTTGGTTTACCGGAAAGTGATGTGTTTGCTAAACTTACTGAAGTCACTGACTCCGGCAAAGGTTATACGCTCGCACAAAAAATAGTAGGTAAAGCTTGTGGCGTAAAAGGGGTACGTGCTGGACAATATTGTGAACCGACAATGACTTCCGTAGGTTCACAAGATACAACCGGCACAATGACTCGTGACGAATTAAAAGATCTCGCTTGCTTAAAATTCTCCGCACCGCTTGTCATGCAATCATTCTGCCATACCGCACCATATCCGAAACCAAGTGACGTGATTACTCATCAAACATTACCGGAATTTATCACAAGCCGTGGCGGTATCTCACTACGCCCAGGAGACGGTGTTATCCACTCTTGGTTAAATCGTATGTTAATACCGTTTACTGTTGGTACGGGCGGTGACTCGCATACTCGTTTCCCGATCGGGATCTCTTTCCCTGCCGGTTCCGGTTTGGTAGCTTTTGCCGCAGCAACCGGTATGATGCCGCTTGATATGCCGGAATCCGTGTTAGTTCGCTTTAGTGGTACCATGCAAAAAGGCATTACATTACGTGATTTAGTTCATGCAATTCCTTATTACGCTATCCAAAAAGGCTTGCTCACCGTGGAAAAAGCGAATAAGAAAAATGTTTTCTCCGGTCGAATCCTTGAGATTGAAGGTTTAGAACACCTCACCGCAGAACAAGCGTTTGAGCTTTCTGATGCAACTGCAGAACGTTCAGCTGCTGCTTGTACGATTAAATTAAGTCAGGCTTCGATCGAAGAATATTTACGCTCAAATGTTGTCTTGCTCAAAAGTATGATTGCCGACGGCTACAGCGATGCACAAGCTCTTGAAAATCGTATTAAAGCGATGGAAGAGTGGCTCGCAAATCCTGAAATGCTAGAAGCGGATAGTGATGCGGAATATGCGGAAATTATCGAAATCAATTTAGATGAAATCAAAGAGCCGATTTTATGTGTACCTAACGATCCTGATGACGCGCATTTATTATCTGAAGTACAAGGTAATAAAATTGATGAAGTGTTTATCGGTTCTTGTATGACCAATATCGGTCACTTCCGTGCTGCCGGTAGATTACTCAGCCAAGTAAGTGGTGAGATTAATACCCGTTTATGGCTTGCTCCACCGACCAAAATGGATGCGGCTCGCTTATCCGAAGAAGGTTACTACAATATCTACGGACGTTCCGGCGCACGCACCGAAATGCCGGGGTGCTCGCTCTGCATGGGTAACCAAGCACGTGTACGTCCAAACTCTTCAGTGGTTTCAACCTCAACTCGTAACTTTCCAAACCGTTTAGGACAAGGTGCTAATGTTTATCTTGCATCTGCAGAACTGGCTTCTGTCGCAGCGATTTTAGGACGTTTACCATCACCGCAAGAATATTTGGAAGCGGTTGCAACGCTCGATGAACAACACAATGAAGTTTATCGTTACCTCAATTTTGATCAGCTACCAAATTATGCACAAAAAGCGGAAAGTGTGATTTTCCAAACCGCACTCTAAGCGAAAACCAAAAGTGGGCAATTAGCCCACTTTTTATTTGCCTTTTAAAACTGTTATTTCATCGCTCGATAGCGTAGTGAAATAAACACAAACCACAAGATTGCAATCCCTGCTAATCCGCTACCAACTAATCCGATATAAGGTAAGCCGACATGTTGAATCACTTGGCTACCGATTAATGCGCCGCCACCAATCCCAACATTATAAATGCCTGAATAAATTGCCGTTATCAGAGCAAAAGTTTCACGCCAACCGAACGCTTGCCCAATCATTCGCCTTAACGGCAAACCGAGAATCATCGCCAATGAGCTACCTAACGCTAATAGCCCTAGCGCCTGTTGTTTCTTATCTTTCGGTGCAACACGAATCACCAGCGAAGCGGTTATTGGCAAGAAAATAGCGTGTGTATCTGATAACAGTGCCACAGGAATAAACTCTGTGGTATTAAAAATAAATGCAGACAGTGAAAATGCAAACACTCGTAAAAATGAAAGTCTGCGCTGTTCTTTTCTTGTAATCATTTTATTCTTCCTAAAAAATTAAGCGGTCAGATTTTGCAATTTTTTTGCAATTTCTGACCGCTTGTAAATTCGCACTTTAGTGTTGCCCAAACCCTTTCAATCCGACCACGTGTACATACTCTTGGTTATTAGTAATTTTACGCACCAATTTATAAGTCGTACCACGCTCCGGACTGATATTTTCCGGTGCGGCAATCAATAACTGCATATCTAAACGTTCGCACAATTCAAATAAGGTATTGATTGAAGTTGCATCCAAACGTGCCGCTTCATCAAGGAATAATAAGCGACTCGGTAAAATATCTTTCGCGCGCATACGGCGAGATTCTTCTTCCCAGCTTTGTACCACCATCAACAGGATTGACATACCGGTACCGATCGCCTCACCGGTTGAAAGCGCACTACTTTCCGCACGCATCCAACCGTCTGCGCCACGGAAGGTTTCCACTTCAAGATCTAAATAGTTACGGTAATCCAATAACTCTTCACCGATCGTTTGTGGCGTACGTTGTCCCATATCGATATGCGGATTCACACGTTTATACAACATTGCCAACGCTTCTGAGAAGCTGAGTTTTTGGCTATCGAATAAATCTTTATGCTCTTCTCTGCCATTACTCAATGCGTTCAGTAAGATTGCGTGCGTATCACGAATATTCACTACTAAACGCACCCCTTTCACCTGACCGAAGGCAATATTTTGTAGCCCTTGGTTAAGCTGCAAGATACGGTTTTGCTCACGTTGAATCGTTTTACGCAAGATATTTGCCACAGATTCTGCACTGATTGCTAATTTTTTCTCACGGCTGGTTAATTCGTTGGTTAAACGAGATAACTCAATTTCCATTTGTTCAATCGCATCAATCGGATCATCAGTTTTAATAATATCCTGACGAATACGCTCACGTAAGTGCTGATAAACCGCAATAAAGAATGCCACTTTATTTTCCGGCCTACGGCTATCTTCCGAAGCATGTAGACTGTCACGAAGATATTCGTTATCCGCCACTGCCGTACGTAAAGCACCTAACGCTTTATCGGAAATCGAACGTAATTCTTCCGCCGATTGATAAGCTAACTCACGGCGATTCAGGCGGTTTTCCACATTGCTGTTACGTGAAAGTTTAAGTACCAAACACCAGCTGACTTTCGCTTGTACCACTAACTCACGTTGTGTGTGGTAATCACGTTCCGCTTTACGTAGCGTACGCGTTAAATTATCAATTTCCGCTTCAATCGTACCTAATTGTTTATCTAAATAACCTTTACGAGAACGTTGTTGACTTAAACGTTGTTGTAATTCGTCACGACGAGCTCTTGCACGCTCTTCCGCACCAATATCACCACGTACGCCCAAGTCATCGATTTCACGAATCAATTCTTGCAAAATCTGCGTTTTCGCATCACACGAACTGCGTAAACCGGTTAAAACTTGATTATATTGGCTAAATTGCGTTTGTGCTTGTCGTAATTGATCACGGGCTTGCTCACGTTCACGCTGCGCATTTTCTAAACGTGCACGTAATTGTTCGGTCAGTGCCGAACCCTCCGAACCGATCGCTTCTTCATAGCTAAAATGCACACGACGTTGAATCACATCAGATAGTGCAAAAACTTTTTGTTGAACTTGTTTTTGCTCCGCTTTAGCTTGTTGGTAATCTTGCTCCAACTGCTCAAACTTCGTCGGATCGCTCTTCAAGCTCGCAGCAATCGGTTCTAATTGAGTTAAGTAATTACCGAATTGACGAACAAACTGTTCATCTTCTTCCGCTTCATCTAACTGTGCACGACATTCTTCGGCACGATCAGCGAGCGTTTCATCTTCTAACAAGCTGACAAGCGGTAGAATTTTATTCAACATTTGCAATTTCGCTTTTGCCGAATCTAATTGGGTACGTAATTGCTGTTCGTTGCTTGCCGCTTGATTAAGTTCACGTTCGATTTCAGTACGTTCCGCCGCAATTTCTTGCATTTGCTCTTCCGGATTCGGCTGGAAGGCTAAATTTAAATGCGCACCGACAAACTGACTTAAATGCTGATGTAAACGCTGACATTTTTGTACATCAAATGCACGTTCCGCATGTTGTTCGCTAACTTCATCACGTTCCGCTTTTAATGTTTCTAAATGTTTCTCGCGTGCCGCTCGACCGAATAACGGTACTTCCGGGAACTGAGAATAACGCCATTGGCGATCAGATACTTTGACCACAACACCTTCGGCTAATTCTTCTACGGTAAATACTGCATCATCAAAGGCTGACGGGTCACCTTCGATCAAATAAAGATCGGTCGGGCAATCGTCTAATTTTTCTAATTGTACTTTAACGCTTTCTAAATCACGTACTACGATTGCATGGCGAGTCTCACCGTAAAGTGCTGAGAAATATGGTGCATCGTCAATCGATACATCATCATATAATTCAGAAAGTAATACGCCGCCAAAACGTTCCGCCAATTGATTTAAGCGAACATCGTCCGAACCGTCCGGCTGACTTAAACGAGTAATCTGTGCGTCTAACGCTGCTTCTCGGCGTGCTAATTCATCACGTGCTAAAGTGGCTTCACGCTCTTTGGTCAGCATATTTTGCATAAACTGCATTACCGATTGGCTGGCTTCAAATTTTTCACCACATTGATCTTCTAAACGAGCTAATGCGGATTGCGCCGTATGCCATGCCGGTGCAGTTTTCGCTAGTTGATTATATTGCTGATTAAGCTGTTCACGTTGCTGACGCTGCGTCGAACGCACTTCAACAAATTCCGCTAATTCTGATTCCACATCTTCAAGGCGAGCTTGTTGCTGTTCGAAACAGCTTTCTAATTCTTCCGCCGTTTCAAATTGCGTTTGTGCTTTTTGATTAAACTCGGCTAATAAGCGTTCCGCATTTTGTTGTTGATGTAAACGTTGCTCTAAATCTGCAAGTTTTTGGCGTAAAGCAACCGCTTGTGTTGCCTGCATTTTTTGATAGGTAAATGCTGTCAACAAACTTCTCGCTTCATTCCACGCTTCAGAGCGGTCGATTTCGCCGGAAATTTTGCAAACTAATTCATAAGCTTTTTCGAATTGCGTTTTTGCCATATCCGAAATGGATAAACGCTGTTCCAGCTCGAAAACTTGATCGGTTAAATCGTCCGCTTGTGCGGCAAACTCGGCATGATAATCTTCCACATTATGGAGATCTAAATGCGGTAAGCCACAAAGTTGCTTCGCTTTTTCTAAAGCGGCGATTGCTTGCCGATATTGCAACGCACGAGTTTGCTGTGCATCCAACGCTTGCTGATAATCCGCTATTTGTGAGCGTAATTCTTCCACTTGATCATCAGCATTATCCGCTCTTGCTTGTGCAAATTCCACTTGTTCGGAAACTTCTTCTAACGCAATTTGTTGCTCTTCTAACTTTTCATTGAGTTCCGTAACTTCATCTTGATAACGCTCAATTTTTTCTTGGTGACGAAGCGCATTCATCACTAAATTTAAGTGATCGTTTGCTGAATTATATTCCGCTTCTAAACCGCTTTCGTTTTCCGAAATATCTGCAACTTCACGGCTAAATTCAATTAAACGCTGCTGTTCTAACTCAAGTTTAGATTTCGATTCATACCATGCACGGCGTTGCTCTAGTGCAATTTGTACGTTGCCACGACGCTCATTTGCATTACGCATATAATCGGCAGATACGTAGTTAGTCGATTCGGTGATCAAGTGTTTAAACATATCACGATCAGATTGCGTGACTTTAATCGCTTCCAATGTCATACGGTTTTCACGTAATGCCGATTCCATATCTTGGAATGCTTGGCGAACACCGGTATTTTCCGGCAGTAAGTAATCACGCAATGATTTGGTGATCACGCTTGAAATACCGCCATAAAGCGATGCTTCAATTAATTTATAGAATTTGCTGCGATCCGCCGAAGAACGTAAACGTTTAGGAATCACGCCTAAATCGAACATAAAGCCGTGGTAATCAGTAATCGAGTGATATTGCTTAAATACCACTTCCGAACCATCAAATTTGTCTTTTAAATCCGCTAACGGTAATACACGTGCTTTTTCGCCGACTTGTTCAGTCAGTACACTAATGATTGAATCATTCATCGGCACGTTTTGTAACGAGAACGAGCGAATATCAACTTTTTTGTCACGTCCTGCTACTTGTTGTAAACGTACACCGGTAATCACACGTTGCCCACGTGAATTCAGCGACTCTAATACTGCATAACATACACCGGCTTTTAATTTACCGTATAAACCTTTATCGCGAGAGCTCGAGGTTGAACCGGCTTCTGTCGTATTACGGAAGTTTAATAGGGTAAGATCGGGGATCAAAGCGGTCACAAAGCCCGCCATTGTGGTGGATTTACCCGCACCATTACCGCCTGAAAGCGTGGTCACCAACTTGTCTAAATCAAAGGTACGTGCAAAAAAACCGTTCCAGTTAATTAACGTAAGCGAACGGAATTTACCACGACTCACTGTATGTTGAGGATTAGCAAGCGGTGCGATTGGTGCAGAATTTTGCAACGCAGTGGTTTGATTTTCAAATAATTCGTTTGTATCTGTCATTTGCTTTATCTCGTTAGCCGTTATTCTGTTTCATCTTCTAATTCGTCAGTTGCAGAATTTTCTGCAAATTTGACCGCTTGTTCCGCTAAAATTGCTGGTGTTGTCGCTTCGCCGTCACGAATTAAGCGTAATTGCGCTTCTCGCGGATCATCCCCCACTCGAACATCCGCACCGAAACGGAAAACCGATTCTGAGATGACAAATTTCTTGCTGTTTTGCTCACCGATACGGGTAATGATACCGATACGTGCCAAACGGCGTAACGCACCACCAACTTTCTCGGCTAATTTTGCTTTGTCTAAGTCAGAACCGGTCGAACGAGGATTAACCGCTTTAAGTAGCTTGCTTTCATCGGCAAGATTCATCAGCTCCTCATACACATCGTCTTGACTGAAAATACCTTGTTGTGCCAAACGCTCCGGACTGAGGTAAAGATAGCAAAGCACTTTACCTACTAACATTTCCATTTCCGACATTGCCGAACGAGCAATCAAGGTTGATGCTTTCGGACGTAAGTAGAAAAAGCCTTCCGGCGCACGAATTAATTCCACGTGATAACGGCGGTAAAAACTTTCTAACTCGGTTTGGAAGTCCATTAAAAAAGCGTGTTCATCCAGCTGTTCCGTATTAATGTGGCGACCGGCACGAAGTTGGCTGTCTAGCTCTGGGAAAATCGGGTTGGCAATTGCCACTGCCAATTTTTGAGAAATAACGTCTTGAATTTGCTCTGTCATATTTTACTCTCGTAGGGCAGGCTTTCCGCCTACCATTAAACTTTCTGTTTTTCCAATGGTGGGCAAAATGCCCACCCTACTATTTGTTATATTGGTCGATTACGTTCGCCTGAACTTCGGCTCCATTATCATTAATTGCTTGCCATTCCGGATAAACCGCTTGGCTATCAAGGCTTGCCATACCGAGTTTTACCGCTTGATCCACAATAATTCGTGCTACATCAAAATGACGAGATTGCGGATAGAGTGCCAATTGCTCACGTAATACCACACCGAGATCGATTGGTTTACCTTCCGCTCTAAACGGCGCTAAATGCGCTTGCATTACGCTGATAATTTGTTCTTGAACATCCGAAAGCGATTCATATTCCAACTCACTCGGTAATTCACCGACTGCTTCCGCCTCATTCAGCATCGCTTCATCATCACGCAGATCTAATAGCGATTCCGCTTTCGCAGTATAAAGTAACCAAGGCGCATTGAAATAATCTTGAATAGATTGGCGTAAACGCTGACCGAACACCCGATTTTTATCCATATCAATCGCAGTACGAATAAATTTGTGTACGTGGCGATCATAACCGATCCACAGGTCAATCGCTTGTTGTCCCCAGCTAATGATGCGGTCCAATTTGTTTTGCAGATTAACAATCAGTTGATCAACAAAATCCAAATCATCACGCCCAATCAAGCAGCTTTGGATACGCAGTAATTGCGCCTGTAACTTGTCACCTGCCGCATTAAGCGTATCTTGTAGCTCACGTAAATTACCCGAGGTTTCATCCAGTAACTGTTCACAACTAAGAATCGCTTCATGCCAATTTTGGCTTAACAGTTCGGCAATTCGCTCACGAATTTGGTGTTGATTTTCATCCATTATACGTTGGGAAAGATCGATACTGTCGAAAATTTCCGCTACCGAATATTTAAGCGGTGCAAACACGTTATTACGCCAAAAACGCTCGTCACCGCCCTCTTCTGCCGCCGATGAAGCACGCTGAATCTCGTCCGCTACAATCGAAAGCTGAATGGATAAACGTAAAGTGGAAAACTCCCGCTGGCGCACGTAATAATCCGCCACGCCAACACCTAACGGAGTGACACGATAAATGGCTAAACCTTCGGTAAATTCGCTGGAGAAACGGTTAAGAAAACGCTGTTTAACTAAATCATTAATCGCATTATTGGCACGTTGTGTAAGAGTTGCTTCCGATTGGTTGAATGCTTCTGAAACATAACGGAAAAGATCAACAAGATCGCTTTCTAAAAGCTCTCCGTCCGTTTGCTCGTTATTGTAAATGGAAATCGCCAAGAGAAAGGCAAGGCGATCAGAAGATAACGCAAGTGAAAATTCTCGCTCTTTCGCCCAGTTGATCAGTTCAGGGATTGTCTGTGCCAATTCGTTTTGCATACAGCTTTGTCGTTTGTTGATGAAAAATGGCTTTTATTGTACAGGAATGTGAATCAAATAGGAATGAAATCAAAAAAAGAAGCGGTCAAATTCCGCAAAGTTTTTACGAAATTTAACCGCTTGTCTGATTAGGAAATAATTAGTCTACAATTTCCACTGTCGAAGTCGCGCTTAGGCCTCGTACAAGTTGAGAACCTTTTCTTGCACGTTCACCACGATAATTATCAATATCACTCGGTTTAAGGGTGATTTTGCGTTTTCCGGAAATAAACACTAACGATTGTGTCGGTTTAACCAGTAATAAACGGGCAAGTAATTCATTACCTTCTTTTGCCGCCTGTGCGGAAATATTGATAATCTTATTCCCTTTACCTTTCGAAAGCTGTGGTAATTCGGTGATCGGGAATACTAACATTCGTCCGACACTACTCATTGCAACAAGCGAAAGTTCAGCTTCGTTATCAATTAATTGCGGTGGCAACACTTTGGCATTTTTGGTTAAAGAAATCACTGCTTTACCCGCTTTATTGCGAGAAACTAAATCTTCAAAGCTACAAATAAAACCATAGCCGGAATCCGATGCCATCAGGACTTTGGTTTCCGTGTTCGCCATTAATACTTGCTGAACGGTTGCCCCTTCCGGTAAAGTAATCTTACCAGTAAGCGGTTCACCTTGAGAACGTGCCGATGGTAGCGAAGTCGGATCAAGCGCATAAGCTCGCCCCGTGCTATCTAGGAACACGACCGGCTGATTACTTCTGCCGTGAGCATGTGCAAGATAATCGTCACCGGCACGATAACTTAATCCTTGTACGTCAATATCATGCCCTTTCGCACAACGCACCCAACCTTTTTCCGATAGAATCACCGTCACATCTTCAGTCGGGCTTAAATCACTTTCAGAAATCGCTTTTGCTTCAGCACGCTCAACCAATGGCGAACGACGAGGGCTGGCGAACGCTTTTGCATCCGCCTGAATTTCTTTTTTGATCAACGTATTTAAACGGCGTTCCGAACCAAGCGTTAATTGTAATTCATCACGTTCTTTTTCAAGCTGTAATTTTTCCGCCTGCAATTCGTGTTCTTCCAGTTTTGCCAAATGACGTAAACGTAAATTTAAAATTGCTTCGGCTTGTACTTCGCTCAAATTAAAACGAGCCATTAATGCCATTTTGGGTTCATCTTCATTGCGGATAATTTCGATCACTTCATCAATATTGAGGAAGGTGATCATCAACCCGTCTAAAATATGTAAGCGGTTTAAAATTTTATCTAAACGGTAATTTAAACGGCGTGTTACCGTAGTACGGCGGAATGTTAACCATTCAGTTAAAATCAATTTCAGATTTTTTACTGCCGGTTTACCATCCAGCCCAATCATATTCATATTGACTCGATAGCTTTTCTCCAGATCGGTTGTGGCAAACAAATGATCCATTAACGCCTCAAGATCAATGCGATTTGAACGAGGAACAATCACGATACGAATTGGGTTTTCATGATCCGATTCATCACGAATATCATCCACCATAGGTAATTTTTTATTACGCATTTGGGTGGCAATTTGTTCAATAATTTTTGACGGCGAAGCTTGATGCGGCAATGCCGAAATCACAATTTCTCCGTCTTCTTTTTTCCATACCGCACGCATTTTGATTGAGCCTTTGCCTTGCTCATACATTTTGGCAATATCGGCCTTAGGGGTAATAATTTCCGCGTCGGTCGGATAATCCGGACCCTGCACTACCGTCATTAATTCGGCAAGATTTGCTTTCGGGTTTTCCAACAACATCACGCTCGCATCAGCTAATTCATTAATATTGTGCGGCGGAATATCGGTTGCCATACCGACCGCAATCCCCATCGTACCGTTCAGTAAAATATGTGGTAAACGTGCCGGCAAATATTTCGGTTCTTCAAGCGAGCCGTCGAAATTTGATTGGTAATCAACCGTACCCTGTCCTAATTCGCCAAGCAATACCTCCGCCATTTTTGACAATTTCGATTCGGTATAACGCATTGCGGCGAAAGATTTCGGATCGTCAGGTGCTCCCCAGTTTCCTTGTCCGTCAATCAGCGGATAACGGTAAGAGAACGGCTGAGCCATTAATACCATTGCTTCATAACAAGCGCTGTCACCATGCGGGTGGAATTTACCTAACACATCCCCGACCGTACGCGCAGATTTTTTATATTTTGCCGAAGCATTTAAGCCTAATTCGGACATGGCATAAATAATACGGCGTTGTACGGGTTTTAAACCATCACCGATAAACGGCAAAGCACGGTCCATAATGACGTACATCGAATAGTTGAGGTAAGCGTCTTCGGTGAAACGCTTAATCGGCATTTGTTCAACGCCTTCGTAATTAATTTCTGTACTCATTTTTGCAAATAATTTAGTAAAAAAGACCGCTTATTTTCTATGATTTATGGATATTTGTCCACCTTAAAAATTATAAGCGCTAGGATTTTGTAAAAATCTAACCACCGCTAAAATAATTAACGATTTTCTATAAATTTTTCTGTATAATGGATTCGTTTTATTTCTTGATTTTAGAGAGGCGGCTATCAAAAGCTGTTTGCTAGCACCCAGAGAGTTTTTGTTAGTCGCAATTTAAAGAAATAAAATGAAACGATTAAAAAGTAAATTAAGGAATTTCAAAAATGAATCCAATTGTTAAGCAATTTAAATACGGTCAACATACCGTAACATTAGAAACAGGTGCTATCGCTCGCCAAGCAACGGCAGCAGTTATGGCAAGTATGGACGATACAACTGTATTCGTTACCGTAGTGGCTAAAAAAGATGTAAAAGAAGGCCAAGATTTCTTCCCGTTAACCGTTAACTATCAAGAACGTACTTATGCAGCTGGTCGTATCCCAGGTGGTTTCTTCAAGCGTGAAGGCCGTCCGTCCGAAGGCGAAACATTAATCGCTCGTTTAATTGACCGTCCTATTCGCCCACTTTTCCCAGAAGGCTTTTTCAACGAAATCCAAGTGGTTGCAACCGTTGTTTCTGTAAACCCTCAAATTAGCCCAGATTTAGTCGCAATGATAGGTGCTTCAGCAGCACTTTCATTATCAGGTGTACCTTTCAACGGTCCTATCGGTGCGGCACGTGTTGGCTTCATTAATGACCAATTCGTACTTAACCCAACTATTTCAGAACAAAAACAAAGCCGTTTAGATTTAGTGATTGCCGGTACAGATAAAGCGGTATTAATGGTTGAATCTGAAGCGGATATTCTTTCTGAAGAACAAATGTTATCAGCGGTTGTATTCGGTCATCAACAACAACAAGTTGTAATCGAAAACATCAAAGAATTCGTAAAAGAAGCAGGTAAACCGCGTTGGGATTGGGTTGCTCCAGAGCCGAATACTACATTAATCAATCAAGTTAAAGCATTAGCGGAAGCGCGTATCGGTGACGCATACCGTATCACTGAAAAACAAGCACGTTATGAACAAATCGATGCAATTAAAGCAGACGTTATCGCACAATTAACCGCACAAGACGAAACAATTTCTGAAGGTGCAATCGTTGATATCATTACCGCTTTAGAAAGTTCTGTAGTGCGTGGTCGTATTCTTGCAGGCGAACCACGTATTGACGGTCGTACCGTAGATACAGTTCGTGCGTTAGATATTTGTACCGGCGTTTTACCTCGGACTCACGGTTCTGCGATCTTCACCCGTGGTGAAACACAAGCATTAGCAGTTGCGACTTTAGGTACTGAGCGCGATGCGCAAATTATTGACGAATTAACCGGTGAGAAATCTGACCGCTTCTTATTCCACTATAACTTCCCTCCATATTCTGTAGGTGAAACAGGTATGATCGGTTCGCCAAAACGTCGTGAAATCGGTCACGGTCGTTTAGCAAAACGTGGTGTGTTAGCGGTAATGCCAACGGCGGAAGAATTCCCATATGTAGTACGTGTGGTTTCTGAAATCACCGAATCAAACGGTTCATCTTCAATGGCTTCTGTATGTGGTGCATCTTTAGCATTAATGGATGCTGGCGTGCCAATTAAAGCGGCAGTTGCCGGTATTGCAATGGGCTTAGTAAAAGAAGAAGAGAAATTCGTAGTACTTTCAGACATCTTAGGTGATGAAGACCATTTAGGCGATATGGACTTTAAAGTAGCCGGCACACGTGAAGGTGTAACTGCACTTCAAATGGACATCAAAATCGAAGGTATCACTCCGGAAATTATGCGTATTGCATTAAACCAAGCGAAAGGTGCTCGTATGCACATCCTTGGCATAATGGAACAAGCAATTCCGGCACCTCGTGCAGACATTTCTGATTTTGCGCCTCGAATCCACACAATGAAAATTGATCCGAAGAAAATCAAAGATGTTATCGGTAAAGGTGGTGCGGTAATTCGTGCATTAACAGAAGAAACCGGTACTTCAATTGATATTGATGACGACGGCACTGTGAAAATTGCGGCAACTGATAACAATGCAGCAAAAACTGTAATGGCTCGTATCGAAGATATTGTTGCAGAAGTTGAAGTAAATGCGATCTACAAAGGTAAAGTTACTCGTGTTGTAGACTTCGGTGCATTTGTATCTATCTTAGGCGGTAAAGAAGGCTTAGTTCACATTTCACAAATCAAAAATGAACGTGTTGAACGTGTTGCCGACTACTTAAGCATAGGTCAAGAAGTGACTGTGAAAGTGGTTGAAATCGATCGTCAAAACCGTATTCGTTTAACGATGAAAGACATCAACAATGATGCTGCAACCCCAGCAGAAGAAACTGAAGCTCAGCCCCAAGAGCAACAAGCTGAGATCTAATCGCACTCACACAATCTATCCTCTTTAGCAGAGGGTAGATATTTTCTCAAAGGCTGCTTATCTAATGTTTTCACTGATATTTAAAGTGTTTCATATCCGCTTCTTAATGTTCAATCTTTTCACATTCTTATTTCTGACCGGTTGTGTCAATCGCAATATTTCAGAAATGGTTTCGTCAAATCATTTAGCATTAGCCGAATTAAACCCGCAATTACGCTTTGAACAAGAAGTGATGGTTGTTCGTTTAACACAGGTATTACAAGAAGCAAAATTAAGCCCTGCCGAACGTGCAGATCTTCATTTTGAACGAGGTGTGCTCTATGACAGCTTAGGGTTATGGTCACTTGCTCGTTATGATTTTGCTCAAGCTATCGGTCTCAGTCAAAAAATGGCTGCAGCTTATAACTATATGGGTTTATATCTGTTACTTGAAGATGATTACGACAGCGCTATTGATGCCTTCAATGCCGTATTGGAACTTGATCCAAACTATAATTATACCTACTTAAACCGTGGTTTAGCTTTTTATTATAGTGGACGTTATTCGGAAGCAGAACGTGATTTATTGCGTTTTTATGAAGAAGAAAAGCAAGATCCATATCGTGCATTATGGTTATATTTCAATGAGTTAGAACTCAAACCTAATGAAGCAAAAGCAAATCTAATTGTTCGAGCCAAATCATTATCTCCAGATTTTTGGGGAACAAATGTGGTACATTATTTCTTAGGGGAGTTAACTCTTGGACAACTTCGTGATAGAATAGAAAAAGAAGCGAAACCAAATACTGCTTCTTATGCGGAAATTCTAACCGAAACGTATTTTTATCTAGCAAAACAACAACTCAAACTAAATAAAACGGACGAAGCAACTACGCTTTTCCGTCTCTCTCTTGCAAATCAAGTGTTTAACTTTGTTGAGTATCGTTTTGCCTTATTTGAGCTTTCTCAGCTACGTAGTAATAGCGCAGCAGCTCAAATTACTCCCGTTGTTGGGAATAATTAGGACGATTTAAACGGTCTAATTTTGCAAATTTTTTGTAAAAACAGACCGCTTCAACTCTTCTTTGGGACAAATTGTTAAAAGCATCTGATTTGCTTCATTACTTTATTTTTTCTTTCCTAAACTCAACAATTTATTATCAATTGATAATGGAGCTTGAGATAATTTGTTATGCATTGTAATCCATAATTAAATTATCTATGTTAAGTCCATTACCCATTACTTATGGTTTTTTATGACAACTAATTCTTTAACTTTCGCAGACTTAGGTCTTCCACAATCAATTCTTGACGCAGTAAATGAAATCGGCTTTGTAAACCCATCGCCAATTCAACAAGAAACAATCCCACATTTATTGGCTGGTCGTGACGTACTTGGTATGGCACAAACCGGTAGTGGTAAAACAGCAGCATTCTCTTTACCGTTACTTGCACAAATTGATCCAACACAACGCCACCCACAAATGTTAGTGATGGCACCAACTCGTGAATTAGCGATCCAAGTAGCAGATGCGTGCGAACAATTTACTAAAAATATGAAAGGCGTGCGTGTTGTAACCGTTTACGGTGGTCAACGTTATGACATTCAATTACGTGCACTAAAACAAGGTTCGCAAGTTATTGTTGGTACTCCGGGTCGTATTCTTGACCATATTCGTCGTGGCACATTAGATCTATCTGCACTTCAATCTATCGTATTAGATGAAGCGGATGAAATGTTACGTATGGGCTTTATTGACGATGTTGAAACAGTGATGGCGGAATTACCGGAAAATCACCAAACAGCATTATTCTCTGCGACGATGCCTGAACCGATTCGTCGTATTACTCGTCGCTTTATGAAAGATCCGCAAGAAGTTAAAATTCAAGCAACTCAACGTTCTGCGCCAGATATCACGCAAAGCTACTGGCTAGTAAACGGCTTCCGTAAAAATGATGCATTATTACGTTTCTTAGAAGTAGAAGAATTTGATGCTGCAATTATCTTTACCCGTACCAAAACCGGTACAATTGACATTACCGAATTATGTGAGCGTAACGGCTACCGTGCAGCGGCACTAAATGGTGATATGACTCAACAGGCACGTGAGCAAACATTAGAAAAATTAAAATCAGGTCGTTTAGATATCTTAGTTGCAACCGACGTTGCAGCTCGTGGTATTGATATCGAACGCATCAGCCTTGTAGTAAACTTTGATATTCCGTTAGATGCGGAATCTTATGTTCACCGTATCGGTCGTACCGGTCGTGCCGGTCGTTCGGGACGTGCGTTATTATTCGTAGAACCTCGTGAACGTCGTTTACTGCGTAATATCGAACACTTAATGAAAAAACCGATCGATGAAGTGGCAATTCCAAATCACGAAATTCTAATGGAAAAACGTCGCGAGAAATTCAAAGCACGTGTTTCAGCACAATTAGAACACCACGATTTAGAGAAATACCGTGAATTACTTGAAGATTTATTTACTGCCGACCAAGACCACGAGGAATTAGCAGCGGCAATGATGATGATGCTTCAAGAGAAACAAAAACTCATTCTTCCGCCGGATCCGGAAATTCGTGCAGCTCGTGGCGAACGTGGTCGCAGAGACCGTAATGACCGTCGTGGTGGCCGTGAACACCGTGAAAATAACGGGGTAGCAATGGATTTATATCGTATCGAATTAGGTCGTGAAGACGGTGTGGAAGTACGTCATATCGTAGGTGCTATCGCTAACGAAGGCGATATTAGCAGCCGCTATATCGGTCACATTAAATTACACGATACTTACTCTACCATTGAGTTACCACAAGGTATGCCGAATCACATCGTGCAACACTTTGCACAAAAAGCACGAGTGTTAAATAAACAAATGCAAATGTCTTTATTAGGCCCTGCAGGCGGTGTGAATAGCCAACCGTTTGAAGAACGCCGTGGTGGCACTCGTCGCAATGACCGTTCTGATCATCGTGGTTACAGCGATCGTGGTGGTCGTTCTGACCGTCGTGAAGGTGGCTTTAACGACCGTAAAAAAGGCGGTTTTAAAGAAAAACGTTTCAATAGCAAAGGTCGTGGTCGTCGTGACTAATTCACGTTGTTAACTAAATGCCCCAGTTTTGGGGCATTTTGCTATCCAATCAAGCGGTTAAATTTTTTCTAATTTTTACGATTATGTTTATCAAACCTCAAACGACCCAATGTTCACTAGCCATCTCAGCACAAGATATTCACTTTATGCAATATGCTTTAGCATTAGCGGATCGTGCGGAAGCAATAGGTGAAATTCCTGTTGGCGCAGTTCTGATCGATAGCGATGGAAACATTATTGGTGAAGGCTGGAACCAAGTGATTCAACTTGCCGATCCTAGTGCGCATGCAGAAATGCTTGCAATACGTCAAGCAGGTAAAGTACAAAATAACTATCGCTTATTAGGTTGTACTCTATATGTCACTTTAGAACCTTGCACTATGTGTGCCGGAGCTATTTTACATAGTCGCTTACATCGCTTAGTTTTTGGTGCGAGTGACTATAAAACCGGTGCTATCGGTTCGAGATTTCATCTGTTTGAAGATTACAAAATGAACCATTTTCTTGAAATTCGAGGAGGAGTATTAGCGGAAGACTGTAGCCAAAAAATCAGCCGATTCTTTCAACGTCGTCGTCAAGAACAGAAGCAACAGAAACAAACAATCTCAAGCTCTTAGGTAATATCCGGTGAAAAAATTAAGCTATCTACTCAATAAGCAGCAAACTACACCACTTTATTTACAACTTTATCAGCAAATCAAGCGGTCTATTTATAGCCAAGAATTGCAACTTGGCGATAAATTGCCGTCTAAGCGTCACCTCTGCGAACACTTACAAATCAGCCAAAACACGGTGGAAAGTGCCTATGCACAGCTGTTAGCGGAAGGCTATATCGAATCCAAGCCTCGCAGCGGTTTCTTTGTCTGTTTTCAAGCTGAGCTGACTTATCCGAGTGCTAATGTCGTAAAAAATTTTATAAATTCGACCGCTTCTACAAAGTATGAGATAGATTTCAACTCAAATAAAATCGATAGCCAATCTTTTCCATTGAACCGTTGGAAAAAGTGTGCCAATTGGACAAATAAAGATTTTTTAAATATGGGTGACAAGCAAGGCGACCTCAATTTACGTCAACAGATCTCCCAATATTTATTGGCTTCACGCGGGGTAAATTGCGAGCCGGAACAAATCGTGATTGGAGCGGGCGTAGAAAGCTGCTTACAGCAATTGATTTTATTATTTCAACAGCTCAACCCTACTATGAATTGGGCGATGGAATCTTACGGTTATCCTACGGTAGAAAAATTGTTGAATCTCTATCAAAAGCCGATTTTTAAAATGCCATTCAGCTCGGAAAATTATCAACTAGATATACCTTTCT
Source organism: Actinobacillus capsulatus DSM 19761 (assembly GCF_000374285.1). Classification (GTDB taxonomy): domain Bacteria; phylum Pseudomonadota; class Gammaproteobacteria; order Enterobacterales; family Pasteurellaceae; genus Actinobacillus; species Actinobacillus capsulatus. The sequence continues at coordinate 98,949 of NZ_KB893931.1, forward strand.
TGGAACAGAACCAAATTAACGTCGCTTATTTAACCCCCTCACATTTATATCCGTTCGGCCATATTTTAACAATCGGACAACGCCAACAATTACTCGAATGGGCGACAGCACAAGACGGGCGCTATATTATTGAAGACGACTATGACAGTGAGTTCCGTTATACCGGCAAACCGATTCCCTCATTGCAAAGTTTAGACCGGCAAGATAAAGTGATCTATTTAGGATCATTTTCTAAATTACTTATGCCCTCGTTGCGGATTGCTTTTTTAGTGTTACCACGCAATTTATTAGCAGCATATCAACAATATTGTGCCTTTTTTAATGCTTCAGTTTCACGGTTGGAACAACAGCGTTTAGCCAAATTTATTCAATCCGGTGAATTTGAAAAGCACATTAACCGAATGCGTAAAGTATACCGCCGTAAAATGGAATTATTGTGTGAGCTACTCTCGCTCCATACTAAACAGATTAAATATTATGGCGAACATTCCGGCTTCTATTTACTGATCGAATTATTAAACGAAACAAGATCATTAGATCAATTAGTTGAACTGGCAAAAACACAGAAAATTAAGGTCTATCCGATTCATCATCAGCAACGCAGATTATTTAGTTTAGGTTTCGGCCATTTATCGAAGGAACAGCTTCGGGAAGGATTGAATAAGTTGTTGCATTGTTGGGATATTGCTCGCTAGCAAGCGGTCAAATTTAGCGATTTTTTGCAAAAATAAAGGCACGTAAATACGCGCCTTTTTCTTCATTCAGCAAAGATTAGAAATCTAATAATTCTTTTTCTTTTGCCGCTAATACTTCATCGACTTTTTTCACATAGCCGTCAGTGATTTTTTGGATTTCATCTTGTGCTTTACGCTCTTCGTCTTCACTGATTTCTTTATCTTTTAATAACGCTTTGATCTGGTCATTTGCATCACGGCGTACGTTACGAATCGCCACTTTACCTTGCTCGCCTTCTGCTTTTACTATTTTAATTAAATCACGACGACGTTCTTCTGTTAATGGTGGAAGTGGAACACGGATTGTTGCACCAGCTGATGAAGGGTTTAAACCTAAATCAGACGTTAAAATCGCTTTTTCTACTGCGCTAATTAAAGAACGGTCAAATACGTTTACCGCTAATGTACGCGCATCTTCCGCAACCACGTTTGCTACTTGACGAAGTGGTGTCGCAGAACCGTAATATTCTACTTGGATACCGTCTAAAAGGCTTGGTTGTGCACGACCGGTACGAATTTTAGAAATATGGCTTTTTAACGCTTCTAAGCTCTTTTCCATACGATCTTGCGCATCTTTTTTAATTTCGTTGATCATTTGTTGTTCCTTTCAATATTTGAGTCAATAAACTTGCCAATTCTACCTAAATCCCTTTCATTTTCATAGTCCTAACACCAAATTTCTCGTTTTGTTCAAACATTTTACAGACGTTAAAAGCAAATAACAGGCAATAAAAAACGGTCTGTTTTCCTGATTTGCAAATCATTAAAGAAAACAGACCGCTTGTAGATCATTCAGATAATTAAGAAATAATCGTACCTTCAGTTGTACCAGTTACCACTTGTTTTAATGCGCCCGGTTTAACCATATTGAATACACGAATCGGCATACTATGATCACGCGCCAACGTAAATGCCGCTAAGTCCATTACTTGTAACTCTTGGTCGATAACTTCCGCATAGCTTAATTGGTTGTAAAGTTTCGCATCAGCAAATTTAGCCGGATCTTTATCATATACACCGTCAACTTTAGTTGCTTTTAATACCACATCCGCTTCAATTTCGATACCACGTAAACACGCTGCAGAGTCTGTGGTAAAGAACGGACTACCTGTACCGGCAGAGAAAATCACCACACGTTTTTCACGTAACATTTTGATCGCTTCAGACCAGTTATAAGTATCGCAAATACCGTTTAATTGGAATGCCGACATTAATTTTGCATTTACATCAGCACGGTGTAATGCATCACGCATTGCTAAACCGTTCATTACAGTTGCAAGCATGCCCATATGGTCGCCCACAACACGGTTCATACCCGCTTTTGCTAATTTTGCGCCACGGAACAAGTTACCGCCACCAAGCACAACGCCAACTTCTACGCCCATTTCTACTAATTCTTTTATTTCTAACGCCATACGATCCAAAATTGATGGATCGATGCCGAAGCCTTCATCACCTTGTAGCGCTTCGCCACTTAACTTTAATAAAATACGGTTGTAGATTGGTTTACTCATTTTAATTGCCTCTTAACTGTATGGACTAAACACAAAATTACGTTATTATAGAGCAATCCTGCTCTACGATAAACTGAAAAATTTTAACAAAATGAAATCAATCTCTGTTTTTAGCGTTATTGCTGCATTTCTGTTAGCAACATTTGCCAGCTACTTAATGTTGATAGGTTCAGGATTTTTTCCTAAACCGACTATTTTGGAAATACTGTTCGGTATATTCTTAATTATTGTGCTTACCAGCAACAAATGGACTTACTACTTTCTGTTACTACCAATTAGCATTAGTTACGCATTATACACACCCGTTGGGCTTAAGTTCGGCAAGCCAACTTATGAATATATTGCCTCCATTTTTGCAACCGATATGATGGAGAGTAAAGAATTCATTACTCAATTTCCTATACTCCATATTTTGGCAGGCATTGCGATTGTGCTAGCGGTCATTTTTTACCGAAAAATTACACATCGCTAAAATATTCATTTTTTAAAAAACAAGACATTTGTAATAGTGGCATTTGTACTTATGCTATTCTCACTTGCTCCATTTAAATTCTTCCAAGAATTTTATCAATCAAGCCTAAAAGTGAAAAAAGAGTTAGATGTATTGAATAATTTAACGCTAGATTCCGAATGGGGAGAATCGACACTAGGTGAAAGCTCAACTTACGATGACTATGTACTAATTATGGGTGAAAGTGCAAGAAAAGATTACCACCATGCCTATGGCTATCCCATTCCCAACACACCGTTTATGAGTTCAGCAAAGGGTACGCTTGTTGATGGTTTAACCTCAGGGGGAACAAATACTATCGCTTCATTACGTTTAATGCTAACTAAGCCCGATACAAAAAAATGGGAGGCAAATTATCAATTAACACTCATAGATTTAATTAAATCTGCAGGCATTAAAACCTATTGGCTTTCTAACCAAGGCTATTTGGGAAATTATGATACGCCTATTTCCTCTATCGGCAATAAGAGTGATGTAAAAATTTTCACTAAAGCAGGAGACTCGCTTAATACGAATGTTAGTGATTTTGAGCTGTTTCCTCACTTTGCCAAAGTAATCGAAGAGCCTACTAAGGGTAAACCTTTTATTTTCTTACATTTATACGGCTCACACTCTATTACTTGCGATCGCTTAACCGATTACCCAAAAATATTTGATGATGAAAAGTTGCCTAAACGCTATTTTAATGTGAATTGTTATATTTCTTCTATTAAAAAAACCGACGAGTTATTGAATCGTGTTTATGAAATATTAGTGGAAAATCAAAAAATTAATCAACGCTCTTTCTCAATGATTTATCTATCTGACCATGGCTTATCACACGAAATATCTAAAGAGAATATTGTGATTCATAACGGAAAAGACAGAAGCCGATTACATTACGATATTCCACTGTTTAAAATATCAAGCGATGATACAACACGTAATGTTCATAAAGCATTTAAATCAGGGTTAAATTTTACAAACAGTATTGCAAATTGGATCGGTATTGAGAATACTTTATTAGATAAAGAGATTAATCTCTTTAATAACAAAAGCGATAAAAGCGATTATGGCTTAAAGAAAATTATTAAGGAAAATTGCACAGTAGACGATCCTGCTGTACCAATTCCTAATAGGCATTTATATAAAGCAACTAAATAATTACAAAAATTTAGCAGCTGTGTTGCTACATTATTCTTTGTTTCTTAAAAACTAAAAAGCAAGATTTTTGATCTGCACACCAAAAGTTAGGCTAACAACCAACTGATTAAGATGCAGATTTTATGACAAAATATAACCAATCTTTCAAACAAAGCGATCGGGTTTTATCTTCAAAGTGACAAAGCTTGCTGATACAAGACTAATATTACATTCCGCACAAAGTTTACAATATCAGTAAGACCATCAAGCGATATTAGTCACAAACAGCATTGTGCAAAGCATGTAGAAAAAAAGAAATTACTTGGATAATGAACCTATGGAGAACTTTTTTAGGTGATTGAAAACCGAATATTATTTGAGCAGATGGTTTAACACTTTTTCCGAACTTAAACAAATAATTGACGAGTACATTCATTACGACAACAATGAACAGATTCAAACGAAATTAAAAGGACTGAGCCCTGTAGAATACAGGACGTGGACTTTGCCTAACTTTTTAGGAACAAATCAAAATCTTACCTCTTTTCTCATCCACTTAAATTGTACTCTTTTTGTTCTTTTGTAAATTAAAACTAAAAATATTTACAAATAGTTTTTTTATGGATATATTATGAGAATTATTATCAATTGCAATCTATCCAATGTTTCCTTTATCTATCCCATTCACCTTAAGTGGATTTATTCTTTTTATTGTGGCGGTTTGCCACGCAGCTCTCTTGCTGTGGCTAGCCATTGATCGTTCGCCATCTTTAACTGTTACCTCGTTCCAAGGTTCAATTCAGATGGTGGAAGTGAAATTAGGCTCTGCCAAATCTCAAGTCGAAGTTTCGTCTCCGCCTCCTGTAATTAAAGAACCAGCTCCTGTAATGGACTCCCCTCCACCTGAATCAGGAGCGGAGGTCATTACAACAGTGAAATCTCCCCTCCCTAAGGCGGATTTTATTCTTAAACCAGCTCCCAAATTAGCTCAAGAAAAGCCAAAACCTGTAGTGCATAAGTCAGAAAAAATTAAAACAGCAAAAATAGCTAAGGTAGAAAATAAGCAGGCAAAAAAGAGAGACAAACCAGCCTCTTACAGCTCTACAGCTCATTCTGGAGAGAAACGCGGCATAGCCAATGCTTCTCCAAATGCCTTTCAAGAAGAGGGAAATCCATTAGGAAAAGCTGGGAGCAACTCGGCTCAAGGCAATAGCCACGTCAATGCTTCACTAGGGGCAGGCTATGGACAAACCTTAACAGGCCGTTGTTCGGAGCTTTCTGATGAAGCTGATGATCAAGGCAGTGTTCAAGTTTTAGTTTCGCTGGCTCCAACGGGACAAGCGACACAGGTTAATCTCTTATCTTCATCAGGGATTAAGCGATTGGATAATCAGGCAAAACGCATTGCCCAAGCCCATACCTATAGCCCAGCTCGGATCAATGGTAAAGCGGTGGAAGGCAATGTACGTTTTACCATTCATTTTAAATGCGGTGCTTCGGCATAATTTTTTGGAGGTCAATGAATGAACTTAACCCAACTACTCGCACAACAAGATCTTGTGCTAACCATTTCTTTTTCAATTTTGGTGATGATGAGCGTCCTCTCTTGGTCGATTATTATCATTCAATTGCTTCGCCAATTTTACGTGAAAAGACGAAATCAACAGACCCTTGCCCAATTTTGGCAATCGGGGTCTTTAGCTGAAATGGTGGAAACCAATCAGCACGACCATTCGGCAGTTGCAATTGTGCTGAAAGAGGTTTGGCAATCCTATTTAATCTATCAGCAAAAGTATTACCCGACTTTAGGCGGTTTGAAAAATCAACTGACCGCTAAAGATTACTTTACTTTGATTATTCGCAATGCCACCAGCAAGGTTTTACGCCGTTTTGATCAAGGCTTAGTGGCATTAGCCTCAATTGGCTCAGTCGCCCCTTTTATTGGCTTATTTGGCACAGTTTGGGGGATTTTCAATGCTTTAATGGATATCAGCCAGCAAGGGCAAGTGAGCATTGCCACCGTTTCTGCCCCAATTGGTGAGGCGTTGATTGCCACTGCGTTAGGGCTTTTTGTAGCGATCCCTGCGGTGCTAGCGTATAACGCTATCACTCGCCTTAATCGCACTCTTTCACAAGATTTGGACGCTTTCGCTCACGATCTTTACATTCAGCTACTCAATCTTTCAGGAGAAAAATAATGGCGTTTGGTAATTTTGATTCATCCCAAGAGAGTGTGATGTCGGAAATCAACGTTACGCCTTTAGTCGATGTAATGTTGGTGTTACTGATTATTTTTATGATCACAATGCCGATTTTAACCAACTCGATCCCACTCGAATTGCCCACAGCGAATGTGGAAAAACAGGCCGTTCAACCAAGCATTTTGCAAATTGCGATCAATCAAGAGGGATTTTATTTAAACAATCAGCCGATTCAAATCGAACAACTCGCGGTACGATTTGAACAGGCTTTTACCGAAAATCAAGAAACCGTGGTAGCCATTTCTGCAGATGTGGCGGTCGAATATCGACATATTGCTAAAGTATTAGAATTAGCCCAAAACGCAGGCTTGAAAAAAATCGGCTTCATTACCCAACCTTAGTCATCATTTTAAGGAGACAATATGACTTTTCCACTCAAACGTAGTGTTTTATTCTCGCTATCCTTGACCCTCTCCGCCTGCTCGGGAGGCAGTTTTGAAACCAAAGACGTGAAAGTCGATAACGATCCCAAACCTGCCCCGAAAGTTTGGAAAGACGAAACTAGTCAACCTCGTCAAACGCCCAAGCAGGTAGAAGGCATTATGCAACCTGCCCTCGGCTATGAAATGGCTATTCCTCGCCGTAATGTTTCGCCGTTTGACAAAGACGGCAATAGAATTCCTGACGGTAAACACGCCGAAGAAGAGGTCGCACTTTCGGCGGATAATGTCAAAGCGATTGCTGGCGATCCGAAGCAAATTCCTCATCAAGATGAAATGCCAAGCGACTACTATGCATCCCTTAAAGATAAAGCAAATAATTTTGAATTTGTCCACGCAGGTTATGTTTATGATCCTGCTTCTCGTTTAATAGAACGAAATAATGGCAAAATAACCACCTTCCGCCAAGGAGCAAATGGCTATGTGTATTATCAAGGTGTAAATCCTGCCACCGAATTGCCCGTTGGCAAAACCGCGACTTACCAAGGCACTTGGGCGTATGTCACCGATGCAAAACGTGGGCGCGAAGGTAGAGAGCTAGGTTTCGATGATAGCCGTGCTACGGATCGTTATGGTGCAGTGTCATCAATGGCGGATGTGGAAAGTCAGCAAAGTGAATTTCAAGCGGATTTCGCCAATAAAAAACTGACCGGGACACTTAAAGAAACGTTGCGAGTAACCGAAGTCCAAAAAAATAAAGAAAAAGTGCGTTATACGCTGGAAGCAGATATTGTCGGCAATCGTTTTCGAGGCAGTGCCAAAGCCGCTCAACCCGATGATTCGATTTTTGGCAGTAGCTCTTCCCTGCTAGAAGGCGGATTTTATGGTGTTCAAGCACAAGAATTAGGCGGAAAATTCCTTGCCAATGACAATAGTTTATTTGCGGTATTTTCGGGTAAACAAAGTAATGTTGTGCCAACAGAAACCGTATTTGATGCGAAAATCATCAATCAACAATCGCCGAAATCTACCCCACAGAATCTGACCACTTTCGGTGATGTAACCACTTTATTGGTCGATAACCAAAAAATCCCTCTCTATCCTAACGAGAAAGGTTTTGTCATGAAGACGACAAGCGGTCAGATCCAAGCAAATATTTGCTGTCACAATTTAGACAATGTGCGATTCGGTACACTATATCAAAACAGAAATATGCAATATTTTTTGCAAGGTGAACGTACACCGACAGCAAATATTCCTCAAGCAGGGCAAGCCTATTATCAAGGCACTTGGGACGCTTATATTTCAGGCAAATCGGAATGGAGTACTTCAGCCAGCAATGCTGAGACGGGAAGCAAGGCACAATTTAACGTGGATTTTGCCAATAAAACTATTGAAGGCAAATTAATTGGTGAAGATCGCCTTTTCCCAACCTTTACTATCAATGGCAAACTAGAAAAAAATGGCTTTGTCGGTGAAGCAAAAACAGGTACCAAGGGTTTTAGCTTAGATCCACAAAACACCCATGATACTCAAATTGTCCATATTAAAAGTGAAGTTAAAGGTGGCTTTTATGGCGACAAAGCTCAAGAGTTAGGCGGTGCTTTTTCAGGCATTCACTCTGGCTATGAAAACATAAATAAAGAGATTAACTTTGGTGTCGTCTTCGGGGCGAAACGTCAAGTTAAAAATCAATAAAAGGAGACAAAATGCGTACTACTTCCCCAACATTTAAAATCAATGCGATCAGCCTCGCATTGGTTATCCTCATTATACCCACTGCCTTCGCTGAAACATCAGCGGAGACGGCTGTGCAATTAAATGATGTGGTCATTAAAGGTCAAAAGAAAGTCACTCGCAAAAGTAATGAAGTGACAGGGCTAGGCAAAGTAGTGAAAACAACCGCTTCATTGAATAAGGAGCAAGTGCTGAATATCCGTGATCTTACCCGTTACGATCCAGGGATTTCCGTGGTGGAACAGGGGCGAGGAGCGAGTTCAGGCTATGCGATTCGTGGGGTGGATCGCAATCGTGTCGCCCTCTTAGTGGACAATTTGCCACAAATTCAATCTTACCTTATTCAAGGGGTAAATAGCGGAAGCGGGGCAATCAATGAAATAGAATACGAAAATGTGCGCGCGATTGAATTAAGCAAAGGTGCAAGCTCAGCGGAATATGGAAACGGTGCCTTAGGGGGAGCGATTGGTTTCCGTACCAAAGAGGTTGATGATTTCTTAATCAAAGATAAAAACTGGGGACTCACCAGCAAAAGTGCCTATAGCACTAAAAATCGCCAGTTCACCCAATCACTTGGCTTTGCCACTCGCCAGCAAGGTTTTGAAGCTTTGGTACAATACACTCATCGCACAGGGCGAGAAACTCAGGTGCATAAAGATGCGGATAAAAGCACTCGCTATGAAATTACCCGCCTCTCTGCATACCCTCATCTCTACGATTTCCGAGGTGAACCTAATCTCAAAAATAGTGGCAGTTGGTTTATCGTAGAAGATGAATGTCCAAGCCTCAACTGCAACGCAAAATCGACCTCACAACCTACGACTAACCAGTTCCCCTATGATCGTACCGTCAATGGTTATGAGCCTTATACGCCCGAAGAACAAGCGGAAGCCAAACGCTTGATCCACCCAACCGAAAAGGTGAGTGCCAAAGATTACACAGGAGAGGACCGCGTGTTGCCGAATCCAATGCGTTACCGTACCCATTCGTGGTTAGTTAAATTGGGCTATCAGTTTTCACCACAACATTATGTGGGAGCGGTGTTAGAAGATACTCGTCAAGGCTATGATATACGTGATATGAGTATGCCTACGTATTATTTAGGGGCGGATCGCAATAGCAAGCAAATACGTGCAACCAATCGAGGACTTTACTCTGGGCAAAATTACGGTGAGGGGATCGTTTTCGATAAGGCTGCACTCAATTGGTCTCGCACCCAATTTTTTGATGAACGGCATCAGAAAGTGCGAAAAGGGCTACTTTACCGTTTTTCGCCAGAAAGCCACCGCTTGTTCGATAATCTTTCGCTATCCTATGACGAACAGCAAATTCAACTGGATAGTCAGCTGAAAAAATTGCACTGCTCGCCTTATCCAACCGCAGATAAAAATTGCCAAGCGACCTTAGATAAACCTTGGAGCTACACCCATTCCGAGAAAAATCGCTATCAAGAAAAACATCGTCTTGTTCAGCTTCAATTTGATAAAAAAGCTAAAACAGGCTCGATCACGCATCAATTAAGCGGTCAGTTCGGGGCTGATTTTTTCAATTCAACCTTAACTCGTCGCGAGCGTCTCAGCCAATATGTGCAACAAAAATGGACATTACTTGATCGCAATGTGCGAGGTGAAAACAAATTAGGGCGAGGTAATTTTGATGATCCTTATCTTTATCGAAAAGAAAAGCCTGAATTGATCACGGAAAATGGCTGTGATGACCAAAGTGAAGGACCTTGGAATTGCGGACAACGTAAAATCACAGGGCGGAACACGTTTATTGCCTTGCAAGATAAAATTAAAGTAAACCCATATTTGGAATTAGGCTTAGGCGGACGCTATGACCACTATCGTTCACGTTCTAACGATCAATGGACTGCCAGCAAAACCTACAAAAATTTCTCGTGGAATGCAGGCGTGGTAGTTAAACCAACCTCACAAATCAGCCTCGCCTATCGAGCCTCGACAGGCTTTAGAGTGCCAAGTTTCCAAGAGATGTTTGGCTTCCGTGTGCCAGGTTATTCCAAATCCGATGCAGCGGAATATCAAAAACAATACGGTAAATATCCATATCAGCCGACTGATGTTGCCCCTGAAAAATCCTTTAACCAAGAAGTCGGAATTGGCTTTAAAGGTGATTGGGGAACCTTGGAAGCCAGTTATTTCCAAAATAATTACAAAGGCTTAATTGCTTTGGCGAGAAAGGCGGAACAGTCATTCTCTCTCGGCTATCACAATGTACAAGATGTCAAATTGCAAGGCTACAATCTGATCGGAAAACTTGACTGGAACGGCATTTGGGATAAATTACCTGAAGGCTTATATTCTACCCTCGCTTATAACCGTGTTAAGCCTACACGTATTGATAACCGAGCAGGCTTCACTAGCATTGATACCTACTTACTTGATGCAATCCAGCCCTCGCGTTATATCCTTGGCTTAGGCTACAACGATCCTGATGAACGTTGGGGGATTAATGCGATGATGACTTATTCAAAAGGAAAAGATCCTAATGAATTAATCGGAAAATCGACCCACGGTAAGCGTGTGTACAATATCAGTGCCACCTCAAAAGCTAGCCGTAGCTGGCAAATTGTGGATCTGGCTGGCTATGCCAAATTCAACAAAAATATTACGCTTCGAGCAGGCATTTATAACCTGTTCAATCACCGCTATGTAACGTGGGAATCACTCCGTCAATCTTCAACCAATGCAGTGCATCAGCAACGTAATGTTGGCAATTACGCACGCTACGCAGCCCCTGGGCGAAACTACACCCTTTCGCTTGAAATGAAGTTCTAAGAATACCTGCTACACTGATAATCCGTGTAGCAGTGAACAAATCTTAAAAGGTATATACATTTCCATCAATTACGTGCTATGGAAGACATGGAATTTTAAAAGATATGTTAAACATACTGACAAGATCAAATATTAGTCCTATATGCCTATTTATTTCTTAATATACAAAAAAGCAGGCTTTCGCCTGCTTTTCTTGTCTCATAATGAATATTAAGCATTACCGCCACTGATTTTAGCAACTTCCGCTGCGAAATCTTCTTCCACTTTCTCGATACCTTCACCCACTTCTAAACGAATGAAGTTGGATACAGAGGTGTTTACTGATTTTAAGTACACACCTACGGTTTGTGATGGATCCATTACAAATGGCTGACCGGTTAATGAAACTTCACCGGTAAATTTGGCCATACGACCTTCAACCATTTTCTCTGCGATTTCTTTTGGTTTGCCAGAGTTCATCGCGATTTCGATTTGAATTTCACGCTCTTTAGCAACAACATCTGCAGAAACATCTTCAGGGTTTACAAACTCAGGTTTGCTTGCTGCAACGTGCATTGCCACTTTACGTAATTCTTCTTCAGAACCTTCACCTGCAACTAACACACCGATTTTCGCACCGTGTAAGTATTGTGCAATTACGTTACCGTCTAAGTATTGAACACGACGGATATTCATGTTCTCACCGATTTTAGCAACTAATGCAACACGTTTTTCTTCAAATTGTGCCGCTAATGCTTCAATTGCGATGCCTTTATTTGCTGCTGCGTAATCAACAACTTCGTTTGCTAATTCTAAGAAACCAGCATCTTTTGCTACGAAGTCAGTTTGGCAGTTCATTTCAACTAACACACCGAAACCGTTAGCAACGCGAGCTAAGATAACACCTTCAGCTGCCACGTTACCTGCTTTTTTAGCCGCTTTAGCTTGACCTGATTTACGCATGTTGTCGATTGCTAATTCGATATCACCATTTGCTTCAACTAACGCTTTTTTACATTCCATCATACCTGCGCCAGTACGTTCACGAAGTTCTTTTACGAGTGATGCTGTGATTTCAGCCATTTTGTATTCCTCTAAGGTTGAATTAGATAAGAAAAGCAGGGGGATAAAAAATCGCCCCTGCTCCAAAGTGATCTAAGGGCTATGCCTTAATAACGATTATTCAGCTGTCGCTTCTAACTCAGCTTCAACGTTTGAACCACGACCTTCTTTAACTGCCGCTGATGCTGCATCTAAGTAAAGTTGGATTGCACGTGTTGCGTCATCGTTACCAGGGATGATGTAGTTAACACCGTCTGGCGTAGAGTTTGTATCAACGATAGCAAATACCGGAATACCTAAGTTGTTTGCTTCTTTGATTGCGATATGTTCGTGATCAGCACCGATTACGAAAATTGCATCCGGAAGACCAGCCATATCTTTGATACCGCCTAAGCTTAACTCTAATTTTTCTAACTCACGAGTACGCATTAACGCTTCTTTTTTAGTGATTTTGTCAAAAGTACCGTCTTGAGTTTGAGCTTCTAAATCTTTTAAACGTTTGATTGATTGACGTACTGTTTTCCAGTTAGTCAACATACCACCTAACCAACGGTGGTTTACGTAGAATTGTTGGCAATCTACTGCTGCTGCTTTAACTGCTTCAGACGCTGCACGTTTTGTACCAACGAATAAAATTTTACCGTTGTTGCTTGAAATGCGAGTTAATTCCGCTAAAGCTTCGTTGAATAAAGGTAAAGTTTTTTCTAAGTTGATTACGTGAACACCGTTACGTGCGCCGAAAATGAATGGTTTCATTTTTGGGTTCCAGTAACGAGTTTGGTGACCATAGTGAACGCCCGCATTAAGCATATCGCGCATAGAAACTTGTGCCATAAGAATTTTCCTTAAATGTTGTTTGCTTTGTCACTTATGAAAGACAAAGCGGGGTTTAGCCTCCACATATCCTAATAAATCAACTACTTACGTAGCACCCCGATCATTAGCTTGCAATATGTGTGTGTTTTAGTGTTAAAAATAAATGTGAATGTTTCTCGCCCAAAATTCTTCAGACAAAAAACGGGGCGAATTATGCCAAAAAACGGACAAAATTGCCAGCAGTTTTTTGCAAAAATACCGGCAAATTTCACCGCTTGTATTAGCCGCAATTCATACACTCACAACGTTCCCTTTCAGTCAAATTAATTTGCTTGTTATGGAACTGTTGTAAAGTGCAGCGATGCCCTACGCTGATAATAATACTATTCGGTAATTGCTTTCGAATTGTCCGATACAAAATCGCTTCGGTCGGTTCGTCTAATGCCGATGTCGTTTCATCAAGAAAGATCAACTCCGGCTTCGCTAATAAAATGCGTACAAATGCCACTCGTTGCAATTCACCCGGTGAAAGCGTTGCTTGCCAATCGGTATCAAAATCCAGTGAACCCACATATTTGCTCAAACAACACTGTTGCATTGCTGCTTTTAATTGTTCATCCGTCACAACTAAATTCGGATAACAAATCGCTTCACGCAAGCTCCCTTGCGGCACATACGGGCGCTGCGGTAAAAATAGCGGTTGTTCTAAACAAGCACGTTCCGCCACGCCGAAAGTTTCAAATGGATAAATGCCTGCCAATGCTTTTAATAAGGTGGTTTTGCCCGTACCGGAAGCCCCTTGAATTAACAATGAATCTCCAGCTTGTAATTCTATATTGATATTTTTCAGCAAAATTTGACCGCTTGCGTCTTTGATGCCAAAATCTTTCAGCACAAAGCCTCTTGAACACGGGTAAGGCGCATTTACCGGCATTTGGTCGAGCTTATCCAAGGTAGTGAAAAAGCCGTATAAACGATTCAAACGGGCTTGGTATAAGGTAAATTCTTCATAAAACAAGCGGAAAAAAGACAACGCACGCATTAAGCGGTTAAACGACTGTACCGTTTGATGCATATCGCCTAAAGTCGCTTGACCAGCAAAAAAACGAGGCGCTTGTAGCATCAAGGGTAAAATCATCGCAACTTGTGTCACACCGGTATTAAAACCGTCCAACCCCAACATTTTGCGCACAATTTTCCAGCGATTGGCAATAATATAATCGAATTTAGCGGTTAAATTATGCTGTTCTCGTGATTCACCCGAATAGAAAGCGATACTTTCGGCATTGTCTCGCACACGAATCAGCGAATAACGATAATCCCCTTGTAGCTTTTCTTTATTAAAATTTAAACGAATCAGCGGTCGTCCAATCCAAATCGATAAAGCGGTCGCAAAAATGATGAACAAATAAATAAAGAACACAACGCCTTTCGGAATATCTACACCAAATAGTGTCAGTAGTCCCGACAAGCCCCATAAGATAATAGTAAATTCAATCGTTGCCACAATCGAATTAATCACGCCTCGAGTGACTTCAACTGTCCCCGTTACAAAAGCAGTCGCATCTTGTTCGATACGTTGATCGATATTATCCGGCAACGTTTGCTCATACTGTAGCAGATAGTAATTTTTATTTTGCAACCAGCGATTTAACATCTCACTGTTGAGCTTTTCCAACCACTTAATTTCAAACGATTGGGTAAGAAAATAATTGATAATCGAGTGAATAATCTTCACCACCACCAATAACGCATTAATCCCTGCAAAAAACCAAAACGCCTCGACCGCCTTGTCTTGCAACGATTTATATAAGCCATTGTAGAAAAAGGTATTTAATACGCTAATCCGTACTTCAAGTAGGATAAAAAAGATCAGCAATAAAAGTAAGCCGAGTGTTTTTGCTTTATGGCTTTTTTGCCAACAAGGGCGAGTGATATGCCAAAAGCGCTGACCGAATTCGGTTTGTTTGAGTAACCAGCCCGCAAGCAAAAGTCCGGCAGACACACAACAAAGCGCACTTATTAACCACAAAAAACTATTATTTAATTCTGTTTGCCAGTTCATTTAACCACTGTCTAAAAAAATACCAAATTACGTTTCCAAATAAAAAAAAACAAGCGGTCAGAATTGGCAAATTTTTTGCAAAATCCGACCGCTTGCCAAAGCCTATTTAAAATGAATATTCCATATTTGCCCAGTAAGTACGAGGCATACCTAACACGGCAAAACTGCGGTCATATTGACCTCGTTGCACCTGCCAGTAACGTTTGTTAAAGGCATTTTCCACCCCGCCACGTAAGGTCAGCGTCTGTTTATCCGCTACTTTCACCACATATTTCGCCCCAAAATCCACCGTAGTATAAGACGGTAAACGATAATTCGCTGCGCTATCTTGGTAAGATTTTCCATAGTATTGTAATGCGGCATTCAGCGTTAAGTTAGCCACAAACGGCGTATCCCATTCCACATTCGCTTTTGCCATCCAACGAGGGCTGGTGACTTGTACGCCGTCAACAAAAGTATCCTTATAGGTTGGGAAATCAAATAATTTCGCTTGGTTATAAGTTATACCTAAGGACGGACGTAACGTATTATTTAGCAAACTCGCATAGGTATTAAATTCAATTCCACGGTTACGCTCTTTGCCATGCGCTTTACCCGCAAGTGCTTTCAATGTGGCTTGATTACCACGAATAATCCCCGGACGGCGAATTTCATAAGCACTTAACGTAGTAGTGAGCCAGTTATCCCAATTTTTACGCACCCCAACTTCGATTTGCTTGCTGACACGAGGATTATTCATTTCACCAGTTTCAACATCAATATTCCCCGGTTCTAAATCTTCCAAATAGTTGCCGTAAAGCACTAAATCCGGATTCGGCACATAAGCAAGGGTTACCATCGGGCTAAAGCGATCCGCTTTCACTTCCGTACCGGCTTTTTTATCTTGTTGTTTAATCCATTGCAAACGACCGCCTAAAGTTAGACGAACGCTATTCTCAATAAAACCTAAGGTATCCGCAAAGGCAAGGCTATTGGCGCTCAGTTTTGAATCCACCCCTTGGGTATTTGCAGTTAAATCAAAGTTTTTTAACGGCGCAAAGCTTGGTGCATAGATTGTACCGCCTTTAATTTTTCCGTTAGTTTTACTGCTTTGGTCATGATCTCGCTGGCGTACCACCGAATCAAAGGCTAAATTCCAATTATGTGAAATTGCCCCTGTTTCAAAGTCGCCTTGTAATTTCAAATTACCGCTGGTAGTACGAGAACGGAAATCAATACCACGAATACCGCTTACTTCAAATTCTCCATTCTGCTTAAGCGAAGTAATCTGTCCGAATGCACCCGAATAACGAGACTCCATATGGCCTAAACCGCCGAATAACATCATTCCGTAAGGCAAATCATATTCGAATGTCCCCATCACGGTTTCATCTTTAGTGGTCTGCCCTAACCAATGCGGATTTAAGTTAGTTTTACCGTTTGGCGCAGCAGGAACGGTATAAGCGAGATTTTGCAAGTCCTGTAAACGTGCACGTCCGCCATCAGTATCACGTTTGCTATACATATAATCCAAACCGACGCGTAATTTATCGCCTTGGTAATCAGCGCCGATCGCTAATTCTTTATTCATTTCATCATAATCATTACGTGCCGTATTGCCGTCACGGTATTTACCGCTTACACGTACACCCCATTCTTTATTCGCACCGAAACGGCGACCGAAATCGAACGATTCTTGTAAACGATTATTGCTATACCAGCCGAAACCTATTTTATTAATGTTCTCATCGGTTGCACGTTTGGTTTCGATATTCATTGACGCACCGGCAGAACCTTCCGGATCCATACCGGTAGTTGCAGTGGAAGCACCTTTAATCAATTGTGCCGAAGCCACCGCTGCAGTTGGGGAATTATAAGTCGAATATAAACCTGCCAAACCGTTTACACTCACTTGACGCATATCTAATTGTAAGTTACGCACATACACGCCGGAGAGCGTATTGGTTTCACCGCCAAAATTCATTACCGAAGCATCAGTTTTGGCAATCGCATCCACCACATTTCGAGGCGCTTTATCTTCAAACGCTTTCTCATCATAATTCACTACAGAAATCGGTGAAGTAAAGGCAGTCTGTCTGCCAAGCAAACTTAAATTCACAATTTCTTTTTGTTTATCGCCTGCTGCTTTCGCTTTTTCAAATTGCGCACTGACGTTGACTTGTTCAAGCGTTGCAGCTTCATCAGCAAATGCGATTGTCGGTAACGTAAATAATGCGCTATAAATCACACTATATTTGAATTTCATACCAATACTTCCATAAAATAATTAATAGAAAATACCCAAATCAATAGATTCTACTTATTGAAAATAATTCTCAATCATATCCTAAGATCATACATTGCTTTCAAATAGAAATCACGCTGTTCCTTCAATTTTTTATTTACAAAGTAATAGCCAAAACCAATAAGTGGTCATTTTTAATCCAAAACTTGCAAAAGTCTGAGTAAAAACAACCGCTTGTTAGCAATACACGAAAGAAATTAAAACTGTCGTTGATCTTTCATCAGCCAACCGAATAAGCCGATAATCAGCATCATCACCATAATCAAAGCCGAACCGTATGCCACCGCCAATCCGTAAGCACCGTCTTCCACTCGATTCAGAATATAAGAGGTTGCCACTCTAGTACTCGGTGAAACTAAAAACACGATCGCACTAATTGTGGTCATCGAACGAACAAAACTCGTCACCAATGCCGATAAAAATGCCGGCTTTAATAGTGGTAACGTCACAAACAATAAGGTTTTCAGTGAACTCACTCTTAATGAAAACGAAGCTTCATCGAGTGATTTATCCAATTGCTGCAATGCCGCCATACAGGCTCGCATACCAATCGGCATATTGCGTGTTACCATTGACAATACAATAATCGCCGCCGTGCCGGTGAGATAAAGCGGCGAATGATTAAACGCCACCACATAAGACACACCGGCAACCGTCCCCGGTACGGCAAAACAAAGTAAGGTAACGAATTCCAAGCTTTGCTTGCCGACAAACATACGGCGAGTAAGCAGATAAGCGATCAATAAGCCCAATACCGCACTAATCGGCGCAGCAATCAGAGAAAACAACACGGTTTGAATCAATGACGGAAAACCGCCTTGATCCCATCCTTGCCCAAATAGCTTGCGATAATTTTCTAAGGTAAAGCTATGATCCACGCCCCAATTTACGGTGAAGCTGCCGTAAAAAATCGAACCATACAGCAAAACGGTAAAACCGACCCAAGCGGCAAGTATGCAAAAAATTAGGCTTTTTAGACCGCTTGGTAAAGGCTGGAATGTACCTCGATACCCCTTTCCGGATACCGTGACATAAGACCCTTTACCAATCCACCAATACTGAATCAGAAAAAACAGCAATGAAAAGCCGAGTAAAATCGCACCTAAACCGCTTGCCGCCGCATAATCCAATTGCGTGCCGACAAGGTAAAAATAAATTTGGCTCGCCAAAACATCGAAATTACCACCCAACACAAACGGCGTACTAAAATCGGCAAGTGATTGCACGGTAATCACTAAAAACGAATTGGCTAATGCCGGTTTAAGCAACGGTAATAATGCAAAGCGAAAGGTTTGCAAACTGTTTGCTCGTAACGTATAGCTCGCCTCTTCCAACACCACGTTAGATGACTTTAACGTGCCTTCTAAAATCATAAACGCCATCGGGGTAAGCGCCAAAGTGTGCGAAAGTGCAATCCCTGTAAAGCCATACAGCCAATTTGCACTAAAACCGAAATATTCCACCAAAAAGCCGGTAAGATAACCGGAACGCCCGAGCATTAACGTAATGCCCAAACTCACCACAAAAGGCGGTGTGACCATCGGCAACACCGAAAAGAATTTACTGAGCAAGCGAGTACGTTTGCTTGCCATTCGAGTAGTATAAAGCGCAAAACATAAACCAAGAACAGTGGATAACATGCCCACGGTTGCCGATACACTTAACGAATTCCAAATAATACGTAAAAGATAGCTTTGCTCTAGGATCACAAGCGCATTGCCTTCGCTGAACATCGTGCTAAAAATTGTGGTGATCGGATATAAAATAAAAAGCGCTATTGTCAATACCACAGCTAACAAGCTCACAATCATAAAACGATCGGCTTGTAACACCTTTAAAGTCGCCAACGCATTACTGCTTATCGCTAATAAAGCTAAAGTGAGAAATATAATCGCATAGCCAAAACGATAATTGAGATAGACTGCAGATGATAAGACAAAAAATGTGAGTAACAGCACCAAACCTAATTCAATTCGGCTGCGTAAAGTGAGATCTTTGATGTAACGAAACACTGGAAAAATCAGTAAACCGCCAAACCAAAGCCAACTGATATTAACGTTACTCCAGCCCATTGCCGCAACAAGTTCGCCTTTGCTTGCACCAAATAACCCGTAATCTAATGCCTGCGAGGGCAAATAAGCAAAGGCAAGCAATGCTAATAAGATCCAAAGATAAGAATGAGAAAAACGTTGTAACATAAAGGGTTTGTGCTATTCAAAAAAAGAAACCACGACATAGCGTGGTTTATAAGCGGTTAAATTTAGCCGAAATTTTGCAAATGTTTTTGTAAAAATTGAGGAAAATTCAACCGCTTGTTATCAAAGAAAATTATTTCGCTAATTTAATTTCGGTAAGCCATTTATCAATTAAACGCTTACCTTCCTGACTCGAACCGAATTTATCAAAATCGAAATCCAATAAGTCGAGTTTTTTCAGATCTACCGAACTTGGCGAAGCCTTCGCATTCACATTGGTCGGAATCTGATACACACCATGTTCTCGCCATGGTAATTCTTGCGCTTCCGCACTTAACACGTAATCCATAAATAATTTCGCATTTTCCAAATTACGTGCATTTTTAATAATACTTGCCCCGCCTAACGCATAGCCGACTTTGCCTTCCGGAATCACTGTTTCAACCGGCGCACCTTTTTCCTTTTCCGTGGCATAAGCGTGTACAAAGCCGATACTTGCGCTACTTTCGCCACGAGAAAGATTTGCCGTAACTAAATTACTTTTTACATATTGTGACACATTTTCGTTTAATTTTTTAAGGTACTCAAAGGCTTTTTCTTCACCCAATTTCTGAATAAGTGTTGCCATAATCGTGTAAGTCGTCCCTGAAGATCTGGGATCCGGCAGTTGAATTTCGCCTTTAAATTGCGGATTCAACAAATCTTCCCAGTTTTGTGGTGCTTTCACGCCCAATTTCTGTAACTTCTCACTATTTACCCCGAAGCCCAACACTAACATATAGATAATTGAGGTTTTATCTCCACGTTTTTCCATTAGTGATTTAAATTGCGGCAGAATCTCCGCTTGTTTTGGCGAACGATAACTTTCTAATAAGCCGAGTTCTCCGGCTTGGAAATGCGGCTCAATCGTACCGCCAACCCAAATATCCGCTTGTGGATTGTCTTTTTCCGCTTTAATTTTGCCAAAAATCGTACCGGTACCGCCGTGGATAAACTGCGTTTCAACCTGATATTGCTTCGCAAACTTTTGAGTTAAGTTTTCACACACCTCATTTTGCACCGTACAATAAACGGTTAAACGCCCCTCCGCCTGAGCTGTGTTCGCACTTAATAATGCCGATGTTGTACTTGCGATTAGAGCCAACGTTTTTAGTTTTGCTTTCATTATGCTTATCCTTTTTATTTACAGAAAACAGTGCGTCATTCTCAAGATAAACAGACATGATTTAAAGGGTCAGAAATTAATATTTTAACAGGGTCAGATTTACAAATCATTCAGGAGGATTTTGAAGATACATATTACATAAAGTATAACATATTAATTTATAAAAAGAATTTTTAAATAAAAAGTCGGTAAAGATAGCTAAAATAATCATTACCGACTTTTTATCTTATAGCAAATAATTATACCTTTACTAGTGAAATTCTATTTCTTCATTAACTTTTTCATTAATATCAATTCTATTTTGGATATCAATTATCTTCACTAACCAACCATTTAATGTACAGTTTCTAATAAACTCATCAATTCTATTTATGCCATTCATTTCTTTGAGAGTTACTACTACTCCAAATCTAACACCTATTCCATCTTTTGGGTCTAATCTATTATTAGTTTTCACTTCCATTCCCCAATTCTTATTGTTATAAGAATCTTTAGGAATCATTCTTTTAGTTGCGCTCTCTGCAATATACTTTACATTATCCCATTTTCTAAATTGCTTCCTTGCTTCCCCCTCCAAAAGATAATTTTTTTCTCCATTCAACTCTTCATCTCTATTTTGCTTATCTCCCTTAATATCACTAACTTTATTATCCTTACCAATCCGACCGAAATGAAGGTTAAGTTCAGTATTTGTATAATCTACCCCCTGTGATCTATCACATAATGGGAAATAGCACATCGTTGCCCTTGCAATATATGGATATTTATTATTTTTAAGTGGAACTGGGAAATGATAATTATATGAATTCCATTTTTCACTAATATCGGATACTACAAATTTAATTTCATCATCTTTAGTTTGAATTATATTATTAATATGAATAGGAACAATTCCATGTCCATATAACGCGACCTCTTCAGGGCTTGGCTTTTCATTCCAATTTCTAGCAGAATCAATAATTAGAGCCTTAGCAACTTCTCTATTTAATCCCAATACATCTATTAAATACGACAATTTACGAGCAATCCAAGGTGCTGCAAATGAGGTTCCTGCTACATTTGCCACTCCTAGCGGTTCACAGACCTTAATATATTGCTCCTCACTTCCACCATAATAACTCACATCCGGTTTTGCAAAAAATGATAAAACTAACCCTTTTCTAGAGTACTTGGTTGATAAGCCTCTCTTTGTTACAGAATTTACAACTATACTGTTCACTGAATCTGCAGGAGAGCCTATTTTAACAATTTCTTCACTCGGTTTATTCGTACCCGCAACAACAAATATCACATCATTTTCAAACTGAATATGATCTAAAACAGCCGCTTCGGCTGAAATGAAGTTATCATTAATTTCTTGATTACTACCAAGAGAAATATTCCACACTTTTATATCTGTATTACTTAAAACGATACTCTTAATTTGTTTAATAATAGAAAAAGAAGAAAATTCAGCACCTACGGCTACTCCAAAATGCCTTACTTTAAATCTACCGCACCCATCATCTAACCACGGATTTAATTTTGCTCCATCCACGATAATCGATGATACTGCTGTTCCGTGACGATAGTCATTAGAATTTCTAGGAATGTCTTTTGATACCATTTCATGGTACTCTACCCATTCACTAAAATATACATTACAATCAAATAATGTATCTATAACACCTATAGTAGGTTCTATAGATGGAGAAGGTATTTCCATCATATTATTTTGATATTTATTAATAAAATCATCAGGAGATAATGTGGTCAAATCTACAGTTGCCATAGAAACGAGATAAGGAGCTTTCTCAAAAAGTACTTCTACTTGTTTTTTCTCCAAATATACTGTTTGATTATCTAAAATCCTAGTACTCAAAAGCTCTATACCTAATGCTTCAAATAGTGTTTTTACATCTTCCTTAACGTCATAAAGCGTTATTATACTTTGCTCCAGTTCTATGTTTGGCAGTTCAACTTCAAAAGCATCAATATAAGAAGCATCCGCAATGACTTGTTTAAATCCTGTCATTGGGAGAGACAAACTTTTAAATTTAGTTTTATTAGAAATATTCTCCAAGATCTTCTTGCTTATGTTACCTGAAAATTCCGTTGTTAAAATTTCAGAAGCTTTAGAAAGTTTATCTATACTAGAATTCAAATCTTTTAAATCAAGAAAATAAGTAATTATATGTTTAGTTTTTTCTTTATTAAACTTAACTCCTACAATAGTTTTATTAGAATCTTTACCTTTAAAAATCCCATTTATACGATTACTTTTAGCAATAATTTTATTATAACAAACACTAATTAGAATTCCCTCAAAAGGCTTTAGCTCTTTATCCCAAAATTCTTTAATTTGACGTAGCTGTGATTGAAGCTTTAATAAATGTTCACTTGATACATTTTTTCGGCTATTCATTACAATTCCACCGCCATTGCTAGTTTTTGATGCTTGAATAAAGCGTTTTCCTTTTAATTCTAATACATTATTCATTATCTATTTCCTCTTTATTCAATTTTCTAGATACGGTACTTTTTGACTCACCTTTAAGTTTTTCTATTTCCCTTATCGTAAACCCTTCTTCATGAAGTTGATTTAAGTCTTTCTGATCTAAATTCCCTACTAAAGTATTATACAACCGTCTCAAATAATCATATTCGGATCCAATATCACTAAATGCTAGTGATGTTTTAATAATATTTTTTAATTCACCCGGATAGGGTAATTTTTCTGCAACACACAATATTTTCTTGAAAAGTCTTGTATCCTTTGATGCTCCTTTAAAATTTTTAATAAATGATGAGAAAAAGAATTCGGAAATCTCTATTAAATCATTCTTACTATACCTATTAAAATTAATAACTGCATCAAAACGTCTAATTAACGCTTTATCAAAGTTAGAATATAAATTAGTAGTAGCAATAATCACTATTTCTTTATTAAGATCGGTTAATCTATCCAATTCTCTTAAAATAGTAGATGTCACCCTTCCCATTTCTCTAACATCATTGGAATTAACTCTATCTAGAGCTATTACATCAATTTCATCAAATAGAACTACTATTTTATTAGCGTTTGGAAGCATATTTATTTCTCTAAAAACATTTGTAATGTTTTTATTTGTTTGTCCGAGCTTGCTATCTATTAGATGTCCAAAATCTACTATAAAAAGAGATCTATTAAGTAATCTCGCAACATTCTTAACTGCCTCTGTTTTTCCGCTTCCGGGTAAACCTTCGAACAAAAATTTGTTGATACCTACATTGTGATTTACGGCATTAATTATCCCTTTAATATCCTCCGATATCTCTAGCGGCAAATTAAGAGCATTTAAACTTCTCGTTTCTACTTGTTTTAAAAATTCACTTTCAAAATCGCTGCTCTGCGGAGCATATAGGTTTGATTCAGAGATGAATCCCATAATGTATTCGGATAATTGATAGTCCCCAATACTATCAAAATATCTTGCTATTGTTATTGCTTCATTTCTAAATGCATTTTCATTTCTTTCAACATGATATTTTATCAAGTTCAAAACATTTTGTTTTTTCATTACAACACTCCCCTTGTTCTATGAACTCTACATCATAGCACTACTCGGGACAAAACTCTATATTTATGGGACAATAATTTGCATATTTATAGATAAAAAACAATGTATGTTTCTGATTTTTCAATTACTGAAAGACAAAAAATCTTAACCAAAAAGAAATGCCTTTAACTCATAATAGTTAAAGGCATTTTTATTGAAAATGAACTTTAGTTTTTATATACTTTTTGTACAAAACCAAATATCTCAAAAAACAACCGCTTGTAGCAGCTTGTAGCAGGCAATATCGTTATAAACCAACAACTACTTAGTAATTGCGCCTAAGAGCCCACGCATGATTTGTTTAGAAACTTGGTTAGTCAGCTTTTTCGCTACCGATTTAGTCACTTCACTCACCACTTGCTCAGCGATGGTTTGATCTTTTTTCTTTTTCGTACCGAAAATTGAAGCAATCATACCGCCGAAGAAATTACTGTCTTCTTCCACCTGTTGCGCTTCAGCCTGTTGCTGAGCCGCTTGAGTTTGAGCAACTTGCGCATTCAATAATTCATACGCCGATTCATTATCAACATATTGACTGTAATAAGCATACAAGTCATCTTGTTTCACTAATGTATCACGCTCCGCCGCCGATAACGGGGTTAATTGGCTTTTCGGCGGATAGATATATGCCACTTCCACTGGGGTCGGCATACCTTTTTCGTCTAGCACAGAAATCAACGCTTCACCCACACCCAGTTGAGTAATTGCTTCAACCACGTCCACGCCTTTATTGGCACGGAAGGTTTCCGCCGCTGATTTTACCGCTTTTTGATCACGTGGGGTAAAGGCACGTAGTGCGTGTTGCACACGGTTACCTAACTGACCTAATACCGAATCCGGCAAATCTAACGGGTTTTGCGTCACAAAATACACACCAACCCCTTTCGAACGAATTAAACGCACCACTTGTTCAATTTTGTCCACCAATACTTTTGGCGCACCGTCAAACAATAAATGCGCTTCATCAAAGAACAGCACAAATTTCGGTTTTTCCGGATCACCGACTTCCGGTAGGGTTTCGAACAATTCTGCCATAAACCACAATAAAAACGCACCGTACATACGAGGCGAATTAATTAACTTCTCTGAATTGAGTACGTTAATTACGCCTTTTCCGTCACGAGTTTGCATCCAATCTTGTAGATTTAACGCCGGTTCGCCGAATAAATCAGTTGCACCTTCATTTTCAAGTGCCAATAACGCACGTTGAATCGCACCGACACTTGCCGCCGAAACATTACCGTATTCCACTTGGAATTCTTTAGCATTTTCCGCCACGAATCTAAGTAGCGCACGTAAATCTTTTAAATCAATAAGTAATAAACCACGATCGTCCGCTACACGGAAAACCAAGTTTAATAAGCCTTCTTGCGTTTCGTTTAAATTTAATAAACGAGAAAGCAACATCGGGCCCATTTCCGAAATCGTGGTGCGAAGCGGAATCCCCGTTTCACCGAACACATCCCAATAGGAAACTGGATAACCGCTTAAATAGCTCTCACCGCCTAATTGGAATTGTTCGACACGCTCTGCAATTTTGCCGGATAAACTGCCCGCTTGTGCAAGCCCTGAAAGGTCACCTTTTACATCGACCAAGAAAACCGGTACGCCGTCATCACTGAAGGCTTCTGCAAATTTACGTAACGTGACCGTTTTACCCGTCCCCGTTGCACCAGCGATTAAGCCGTGACGGTTTACCATTTTTGAATTTAATGAAATAATTTGCCCTGTTTTCGTTTGGGCGAGTGCGTATTGTGCCATATTGAATACTCTTAAATAATGACGTTTATCATAAGTTGAACCGCGCCATTTTATGCTTTTTTCACCCCAACTTTAAAGCCTTTTTCCCAATTTTGTTGGAACTGATTGGCGTTGGATAGCATTCCTTTACAATAATTCACACGTTGCTGATACATCGCTTCTTTTTGTGT
The DNA here is from genome assembly GCF_000374285.1 of Actinobacillus capsulatus DSM 19761. Classification (GTDB taxonomy): domain Bacteria; phylum Pseudomonadota; class Gammaproteobacteria; order Enterobacterales; family Pasteurellaceae; genus Actinobacillus; species Actinobacillus capsulatus. The sequence continues at coordinate 125,081 of NZ_KB893931.1, forward strand.
GGTAAATGAATAACCGACACGATAGCCGTCCAAATACCAATCATCTGCATCCTTGCATTGTGTTGTATTAATTCTTCTATGCGTAACCCTTTGTTTTTCCAAATTTTTTGGCTGTTTTTCTTGTTGAGTATAGGTTAGCGCTTTTGGCTCCGAATAGCCTTTTGTCACTTGTACACCCTGACGTTCTTTCGCTTCGAAAAGCTTACCTAAATTACCTAGATCTTCCAGTACCGTTTCTGTATCAACAGAACCGCAAGCGCTGAGTAAAAAAGGAATAGTGGTAAATAATGTTAATTTTAGTTTTTTCATTTCTACTCCAAAACGTCTATCAAGCACTTGATAGACCCCTTAAACACCACAAAAGTGGTATGACCTCAATAAAAAGCGCACAAATTTACAATAAATTCTGAGATTTGTAAAAGTAATTTTTAAGTATTGCAAGCGGTTAAATTTCAGGATTTTTTTGCAAAAAAGAAGCCTCCGCACAATAGCAACTTGCGGAGGCTTCTGTTGATATAGAAAAATTAACGACGTTTAGCAGCCGAATGTTTTGGGCCGCGAGCCACTCGAGCCGGCTTCGGCAACGCTAATAACGCACTGCCGTCATATTGACTGACCGGAATCGGATGACCGATATACTCTTCAATTGCCAGCAAATTCACTGCGTAACGCTCACAGGCAAAGCTAATCGAATGACCACTCTCGCCGGCACGTCCGGTACGCCCGATACGATGCACATAGTCTTCACGATCATCCGGCAAATCATAGTTAAAGACATGAGTGACTTCCGGAATATGTAAACCACGTGCGGCAACATCAGTTACCACCAAAATATCTAACTGACCTTTAGTAAAGCTATCTAACAGTGCCAGACGTTTTTTCTGTGCAATATCACCGGTTAATAGCCCCACACGGTGACCGTCCGCCACTAAATAGCTCCAAATTTCTTCACACTTATGTTTTGTGTTGGCAAAAATCATACAACGATCCGGCCATTCTTCTTCTAATAAAGTCAGCAACAACGCCATTTTATCTTCATTTGACGGATAAAACAGCTCTTCTTTAATACGATATCCGGTACGTTGCAACGGTTCAATTTCAATATATTGCACATTATTCATATCTTCATAAGCTAACTCTCGTACACGTGGCGAAAGGGTCGCAGAAAAGAGCATCGTTAAGCGCTGCGCCGGTTTCGGGCATTTACGCATTAAATAGCGAATATCTTTAATAAAACCGAGATCAAACATACGATCCGCCTCGTCCAACACTACCACTTGCACTTTATCTAAATTGATCACGCCTTGTTTAACGTAATCAATCACACGTCCGGTCGTCCCGACTAAAATATCTACGCCTTGTTCAATCGCTTGCACTTGCTTGTCATAACCGTCTCCACCGTAAGCTAGCGCAAGTTTTAAGTCGGAATGTTTCACCAATAGCTCGGCATCCGAACCGATTTGCACTGCAAGCTCACGAGTGGGTGCTAAGATTAAAGCACGAGGCTGATTAGTTGCCGTTTGAATATCGTTAGTTAATAAATGATGGAAAGTTGCAACCAAAAATGCCATAGTTTTACCCGTACCGGTTTGCGCCTGTCCGGCAATATCATTGCCAGCTAAAGTAATCGGCAATGTTTTCGCTTGAATAGGCGTACAAAATTCAAATCCTTTACTATCAAGTGCCGCAATTACATTTTCATGAATTGGAAAATCAATAAAACGCTGTTCGGTGAGGTGTTTTGACATCGCAGCTCTCCTTTTGATTGTTCAATTTAAAGCCGTAGCATCAGTGGTAAGCATATCACAGAAGCAAAATATTGAGTAGCAGACGATTATTTCGCCATTAAGATTTCGTTTGATTCCCCCCTTCCCTCATTAAATGCTCATAAATTAGCCCCAAAATAGCTCCCAATATTAACTTACATTCAATTACATAAAATTAAACTAACTAATTATTTAACTTACCATTGAAAATAAAACGCACAAAAAGATTAATTTTTGAACAAACAAACCATTTTCTTTTTTTATACACAACTAATTAGACCAGCTCAAATCAAAACCAAAAGCACGCAATTTGTTTACCTATTCTTAACATTTGCATAACATTTAATTTAAATAATGATTAGTAGAAAAGTAGTTTTCTTCCTAAATTTTGCTGACTTTTGCAAACAAAACCTACTAAAAATCACAAATATTATTTTATGTAACAAAATGTAAACAATTTTATATCATAATTTTAAAATATAAATCATACCTAATATTACATAAATTGAACTTAATGTTTACAATTTACAAAACTGAATTTATTATACGCTCCGCCAATGCATAACGGATTTCATGTATTGGCAAAATCATTTCATTTTTTAATTTTTGATAATAAGGAGTTTATTAAAAATGTTATCAACATTAACCACAAAAGCTTATATCGCTGTAACTGAAGGTATTCGCAACTTTAAACGAAACCAACAAGGTGTAACCGCAATCGAATACGGTTTAATTGCTGTTGCTTTAGCAATTTTAATTATTGCGGTGTTCTATAACGACAGTGGATTTATTGCTAAGCTAAAAGAAAAATTTGATGCACTTACGAAATCTATTGGTAATGTTAACGGTGAATTAAACATAAGCAAAAAGAATTAGTAAGTAAAGTATCTCAAAGCCTTTCGATAATAAAATGAAAAAACCTATAAAGTTTTATCAGCAACAACAAGGCGTAACCGCTCTTGAATACGGCTTAATTGCCTTTGCGATAGCGGTTTGTGTTGTGGCAATTTTATATGGTGAGGCGAGTTTCACGGATGAAACCTTAAAAAAATTTAACCAGCTTGCCGAGTTGGTTAAAACGGCGCTTTTAAGTACGTCTTAAAGGCGCCGGTAAAGGGTATAAACGATAAGGATATCACTTATGACACTCTTTATAACCTTCCTTCTTGCCATAATCATTTGTTTACTGATAACTCTTTGCTGGACAGACTTACGTTATCGGCTTATCAGTAATCGAATCATTATGGCATTATTGTTGGTTATTATTCCCTTTAGCTATTTAATGCACGGCACTCTGTTTTGGCAACCTGCTTTGCTTTGTTTAGCCATCGGTTTCATACTCTTTCTGTTCAACATTATCGGCGCTGGCGATGTGAAATTGTTTGCGGTGTTGATGTTGGCAATTCCATCACATTTTGCAATTTTTTTCCTTTTTTTAACCGCTTGTACGGGTTTGTTGCTCATTATTATCGGCTGGCTGTTTTACCGACAGTCCATCCAAGAAAAAGGACTACCTTACGGTATCGCAATTAGTGTTGGCTTTCTTACCACCCTACTACTTTTTTTAACTATTAAAATTTAAACTTAAGGAAATAACTAATGAACTATAGAGTGCTATTTATCATCTCGACCTTCATTCTCGTTATCGGCTTTGGTGGACTATTTATGCTGCCAAATGCAGAAGATAGCGTTCCTAAAAGTGAAACGGCTGCAGCAAATGCGGAAGCGGCAAAGCAGCCGGAAGTAGCAACCAAAGTCATTACCACCGCAACCTTAAATCGGGATTTAACCAAAGGAACATTAATTCAAGCGGAAGATTATACCCTTTCGGAATTAACTGTGCCGGAAACTAGTCCGTTGCTCAGTTCTGACTTAAAAAGTTTACTTGAAACGGCAACCACACCAACGCTGCAAGGTTTTATCGCTGCCGAAAATATCAAGGCTGGTTCATTGCTACAACCGGAGCTACTGATTACACCGGATGACCCTCGCTTTATTTTGTTTAGCATTAACCCGCATCAAGAAGTTGCCTATCGTGTGTATATTCAAAGCGCCGAGCAATATATTTTAGATTCGGTACGCAGCGGCGACAGCGTTTCGGTGTTTAGCCAACAAACCGATCTCACTCACCGAGAAAGAGACCAAGGCTCTTTAGTAAAACTTGCCGATAACCTTACCGTATTACAGGTAAAAACCTTTACAGCGGAAGAAAATAAAGATTCAAGCGAACAGAAAAAAAATTTCTTAGGCTACATCAGCTTAAAAGTAGACGCCGCAATGCTGAAAGCATTTTATTCACTTGATAAACAAGCCAAATTAATTGTGTTACCAACCGATGCTGGAGCAAAAGCTATTAATCATCGAGGTATGTTTATTCGCCAATTACGAGGAAAAAATAATGCGAACTAATTTATTTCCGAAAACATTGATCTGCTCTGCACTGCTGGGCTTATTTGCATTTTCTCATGCAGCATCGGCAAAAACCTTCACCCTTGAACAGGGGCAAAGCCAGTTAATTAAAACCGATGCCAAAATCGATACTGTGTTTGTTTCTTCACCAGATGTTGCCGATTATGAAATATTAGATGACAACACCTTCATGCTGTATGCCAAAGCGGAAGGGCGTGCCGAAATCGTAGCGTTTGATGTGGACGGCACGCCGTTAACCGAAGATTTCGTTAATGTAAATAATGCTATTAATAATATTGCAGCTGCCAATGCACAAATTCAAACTCGCTTCCCAAACAGTAATCTTTCAGTTAAAAAAATTGGTAAAGCTTATGTTATTGAAGGAAAAGCAAAAAACGCCGCAGAGAGCGAAGAGATCAATCGTATCGTCGGCGAATCACTCGGAGCTGGTAAAAAAGTCGTTGAAGCTAAAGTCGAAGGTTCAGAGGATGCCATTCCTTTCTTAGACAAGTACCAATACGAAGGCATTATTAATAACGCTAACGAAGAAGACGCAACGCAAATTAATGTGAAACTAACCGTCGCAGAAGTGAATAAAACCTTCTCAGACGAAATCGGGATTAATTGGAACAACCTAAGCGGTAACTTTTTCCGCAATTTAAGTGGTGCGGCAATTAGTGGTGGTTTTGGTAGAAGCGGCGGTCAATTAGCATTGGTAAATTCGAATAATTTAAATGTGTTATTAAGCGCTTTAGACAACCAAAACAACGGCAAAATTTTAGCTGAACCGAATATATCAATGCTTTCTGGCGAAACTGCAGATATTTTGGTCGGTGGTGAAGTGCCTTTCGTACAACGAAACAGAGACGGCGAATTAAACGTAATTTATAAAGAATTCGGTATCAAACTTGCCGTAGGTGCGAAAGTGCAAAAAAGCGATCGTATCCGTTTATTGTTATCACAATCGGTCAGCTCCATTGCCGGTAACTATGAAATTGATAATAACCATATCCCGATTTTTAATACTCGCCGTTCAAAATCTACTTTTGAAGTAGGTAACGGTGAAAGCTTTATTATCAGTGGGTTACTTAACAAGCAAGATATTGAAGGGATTAAAAAAGTGCCTTTCTTAGGCGATGTGCCAATTTTAGGTGCATTTTTCCGCAGTGCAAATTCATCTCGTGAGAGTAAAGAATTGGTTGTTGTCGCAACGGTTAACCTTGTAAAACCGGTTGACGGCTCACAAGTGCTTTATCCGACATTTGAAAACACCGGCACAATGGAACGTTTCTTTAACAGTTCATCATTGAAAAACGTTTATCACAAAACATTAACGTCTAACTTCCTAAAAAATGGTGGGTTTATCCAATGAAAAAATTAATCGCAATTTGTACAGGTTTAGGTCTGACACTAACTACCTATGCAATGGCTAGTACAGAATTACCTAAAACCACTCGTCCGGTACAACCGATTCATAGCGAGTTGGTTTCGAATAAATCACTGGTAGTGAAACGTTTTGTATTAGCGAATCAATCAGATGTGGCATTTGAAAACTTAGTGTCAGAAGTGAGACGCCATTCGTCCAGTGATAAAAATAGCCAAGTTATCTACATTATTTCACATGAAACTTCGGCAAAAACATTAGCTAAAAATATTAGCAAGCGTTTAAAAGAATTGCGTGTTAAACCGGCTATCCACATAGAACATTATAAAACGCAAAATAGCCTCTATCCGCTTTATGTAGAAATTCGCCAAATTGCTAAGCGAACTTCGCAATGTAAGGTAGAAACGGCTGAAGATCATATGGGATTCGATTCATATCACGATTGTACACTCAAACATAATAACCAAGTGCAACTTAAATATTAGGACTTCGCGGGATTGTTGCTTTTATATTGTGTACGGAGAGGTCTTTATCTAATCAATATAAGAGAATTTAGCTTGACAACAATCCCTATTCAAATAATAACTAAAAGGATTTAATTATGTTATTGCTCGATCAAGAAGGTCATGGCGGTGAAGGTGTTGATAGCATCCGCAAAATTATTATTATCTCTGAAAAAAATGGCATTAAGAATCATATTGCCCAACATCTTCGTTCTCGCGGACTCGAAAATGTTGAACTGATTCATGCAAACTTTTTTAGTACAGAGAATTTGGCATTTTCCGCTGAAGAAACTTTAGGCGTTATCGTTGATATTCAAAACGAAACCGAGCTTCCCCACATTACCGGTCGTATTCACAGCATTATCCCGCAAAACGTATGGTGTTGTGTGGTTGGGGAAAGCGACTCCATTTCACTTTCGCAAAAGCTATTAGAACAAGGCATACTGTATTTCAACAGTGAAACGCAATTAACCCAAATGGTTGCTCGTATCTTGGGTGGAATGAATATTCCATTAGTGCGCCATACCATCAAGATTTCCGTATTAGGTTGTAAAGGTGGTATCGGGGCAAGTTTTATTAGCTCGCATATTGCACAAGCCATCTCTACCGAGAAAAAAGTGCCTGTGTTGCTGGCACAAGGCTCAAACGGTTCTCAAGATTTAGATTTGCTATTTGATAAAAAGCTGCAAAGTGATGTAGCGGAATACACGGCAAATTTAGATTTATATCGTGGCGTTCCGTTCAGACTAGCTAGCGAGACCTTGAATAAATATAACTTCATTGTTTACGACCAACCGATTTTTAACGTAAACAAAGAAGACTACCTAAGCATATTACAACACAGCAATACTTTTGTATTGGTCGTGGAACGTAAGATTAGCTCTCTACGTGTAGCAAAGCAGTTTTTAGATGAATGTGAGCGAATGAAAGCGAATAGTGGCAGATTAATTCGTACCTTTATCTGTATTTCCGATCATAAACAAGAAACGGCAAAACTGATGGCTACTACAGATATTGAACGCTTATTAAAATGCGAAGTAGATGGGGTGATTCCCTATAACAAGCAGTCCACCAATAAAGATACTGTGTTAACATCCACTTTAAGTCGCCAAGGTAAAAAGGAAATGACAACACTCGCGATGAAAGTCATTGGCATCCTCTCTCGCCAAGCAGCTCAACGTAATAAAAAAGTAGGTGTTTCCTTATTCCAAAAACTCTTTAAATAACGATTATTATGCTAACGAAAGAACAACAAATATTCTTCCGCACTGAATTACTCAGTAATTTAGACGTGGAAAAACTCGATGAAATCCAAAACGAGCGTAATAAATTAATTGAAGAACTTACTCAGTCTCTTTATCGCATTGCTAACAGTAATGCGATTTATCTGACACCGGCTGATGCCACTTATATGGCAGGTTTGGTAGCAGATGAAATTGATGGGTATGGCCCGATACGTGAGTTAATGGAAGATGAAACGGTCAACGATATTTTAGTGAATGGGCCGGATAATATCTGGGTTGAACGTGCCGGTATTCTTGAGAAAACCAACAGAACCTTTATCAATAATGAGCAATTAACCGACATTGCAAAGCGCCTTGTCGCTCGAGTCGGTCGCCGTATTGATGAAGGAATGCCGTTAGTTGACTCTCGTTTACCTGACGGTAGCCGTTTAAACGTGGTTATTCAGCCGATCGCATTGGACGGTACATCGATTTCAATTCGTAAATTCTCCAAATCGAAAAAGTCATTACAAGATTTGGTTAATTTCGGATCAATGACGTTAGATATGGCAAATTTCCTAATTATTGCCGCACGTTCTCGAGTCAATATCATCGTGTCAGGCGGTACGGGGTCAGGTAAAACGACCTTACTTAATGCGCTCTCCAACTATATTTCACCGACTGAACGTGTACTAACGCTGGAAGATACGGCGGAACTGCGTTTGGAACAGCCGCACGTAGTTCGACTGGAAACTCGTTTAGCCGGAGTGGAAAAAACCGGTGAAGTTTCGATGCAAGATTTGGTAATCAATGCGTTACGTATGCGTCCGGAACGTATCATCGTGGGTGAGTGTCGTGGTGCGGAAGCATTCCAAATGTTACAAGCGATGAATACTGGCCATGATGGCTCAATGTCAACCTTGCACGCCAATAGCCCAAGAGATGCAACCGCTCGTTTGGAAAATATGGTGATGATGGCGAATGCTTCCCTACCGCTTGAGGCGATTCGCCGTAATATTTCTTCTGCAGTAAATATTATTATTCAGGCGTCTCGTTTGAATGACGGCTCTCGTAAGGTCACCAATATTACTGAGGTTTTCGGCATGGAAAACGGACAAATTGTCTTACAAGATATTTTCTCGTTCGAGCCTAGTAAATACCGTGATGAGAATAACAAGATTATTGGGAAGTTTATTAATCACGGCTTATTGACGCGTTCAGCGGTTTATCAAAATGCCCAAATGTTTAATTTAAGCAATGAGCTACAAAATATCTTTAAGGAGAAGTAATGGCACTACTCTATTATTTTGTCCTTGCTTTTGGTGCGTTATTGTTAATGTTTACTGCTTCCGCTTGGTTTAAAACGACTAAAAAAATTAATGCGCGTGAAACCAATTTTAGCGAAAAACTCGACAAAACCGCTAAAAAGCTGCAAAAGACGGTTTATTTATGGTTCTATTACTTTACTTCCGGTGACAAAAATAATCTTGTCCGAAATATCATTATCCACTTTTTGATCTTTATCGGCTTGTATTATCTCAATACCCAATTTATTCGCTTTAACAACCAAATTTTTATGGTGGTGGAATTAATTGGCTTTATTTTCGCCGTATGGAAGTTAGGTCAACGCCGCAATAGAAAATTGTTTAACGAGAAGTTCCCCGAAGTGATTCAGGTACTTAACTCCGCTACTTCTTCCGGTATCAGCCTTTTACAAGCGTTAGAACGCTGCGGTAAAGATATTACCGGTCCTATTGGGGAAGAATTCACAATGATTTACAAGCGTTTAGTGCGTGGTGAAGATGCAATGGCGGTCTTTCATGATAGTTTCTCTCGCTATCCTTATAAAGAGTTCTACTTCTTTATTAGCATTATTCGTACCAATCTTTCTCGAGGCGGACAAATGCGTGAGGTGATTTCTCGTTTAGGACGCGCGATTGCGGATTCAAACAAAATGGAACAAAAGAAGAAAGCGATGACTTCGGAAGCAAGAATGTCTGCGGCAATCGTTGCTTGCTTTCCGGTTGCATTCTTATTGTTTATGAAAGTAACCACACCGGAGAACTTTGACTTCGTAGTAAACGATCCTGGCGGTCGAATTATTCTTTATTACGTGATGGGGAGTGAATTACTCGGTATATTTATTATCTGGTGGCTAATGAGGAAATCGACCTAATGAATCTTATTCTATTCTTCCTTGGTATTATCTTCTTCGGCGGTTTCGTTTTAATTGTAGCATTTTCACATAAAAAGAAAATCGACCGTAACAAAGAAATCTTAGAAGGTGTACGCCCGACGGATAATGTCGAAGATAACAGCCAAAAAGGGAAAACCAAACAACAAGTTGAACTGGAATTATTACTTGTTAATAAAAATCCGTTACTTAAATTCCTTGGTTTAGTGGATAAAAATATCAAAGTGAAAATGTTGGTTATCGCCCTACTTACTTTGATTAACTACTTTGTCAGCGAAGATCAAACTACCTTTTTATTAGGTTGTGCCGTGGTGGTAATATTGGCAATTATGTTACCGAGTATCACTATCGGTGCGATTCTGAAAAGTAAGATTAAACGCATTATGAACGATATCCCCGGCTTTATCGATCTGGTTGCGGTTAATGTTCAGACCGGTATTAGTATCGAAGCGGCATTTAAACAAGTGGCAATCGACTTCGAACATTTAAATGCAGACTTAACCTACGTGATTCTACGCATCATGCGTAAAGCGGAACTCACTAGCTTAAGCGCCGCATTACAAGATATGGCAATTTCGCTACCAACCAAAGAAATTCGAATGTTTTGTACGGTAATGCAGCAGAGCCTAAATTTCGGCTCTTCGCTTTATGAGCATTTAACACAACTATCTGCCGATATTCGTGAAATGCAATTACTTGTAATGGAAGAAAAGCTCGGAACACTTTCAGCCAAGATGAGTATTCCACTGATTCTATTCATTATGTTCCCTATTATTATTCTGATTGTTGCACCTGGTGCTATGAGGGTTTTACCACATGTCTTCTAAATTACTTAAAACAATTTTTGTTTCAACCGTATTATTGTCTTTATCTGCTTGTTCAAGTCTTACAACTTCAACCTCTGCAGCACAGAGTGTAGATCAACAAGAAAGACTTTACCAAGATACTAAAAACTATAGTGCGTTAATTTCGTTATACCGTGAACAACTTAAATTAAATCAAGATCCACAACTGCAATATAAACTTGCGAAAAGCTACTACTTAGCCGGTGATAGTAAGTCTTCTCTACTTTATTTAGAACCGTTACGCTTTTCTCAACTCTCATTTAATGATGATGTAGAGTTATTGTATATCCGCAATCAGATTCAAGCCGGTGATTACAATGAAGCGTATTTAGCTGCAAGTGATCTTGTTGCGTTATCACCAAAAAATAGCGAAGCATACAACTTGCGTGGTATTAGCTTGGCGCAGTTAGGCAAATTAGCGGATGCAGAGAAAGACTTGAATAAATCTCGCGAGTTATTTATTCACGACACGATTGCTATCAACAATTTAGCAATGCTAAGTATTTTAAATAATGACTACAAAAATGCGGTAAATCTGTTATTGCCACAATATTTAAACGGTTCAACCGATTCTCGTTTAATTCACAACCTAGTCTTTGCGTTAGTTAAAGCCGGTGACACCGAATATGCATTAGATATTATTCGTAAAGAAAAACTAAATTCGTCACCGGAGGATTTAGTCAACGCATTAAAGAAAACTAAAAAATCACCGATAGTAGGTCACTAATAATGAAAAATACGCTTTCTCGTTTTATCCGTAATGTAAAAGGCGTAGCAACTATTGAGTTCAGTCTAACGATTGGACTCTTTATTCTCGTCCTTTTTATGATCGCAGAAGGGTGTCGGATTGCCCTTCTTTCGTCTTATTTAGATTTATCTGTTTCTGAAGCTTCCCGTGTAACCAGAAAAAATCCTGCGGGCAGCGACTACCAAAAATTGTTTAATGACAGCCTAAAAAATAACGGCCGCCTTTGGTCATTTCTGAGTCAAGATGCCATTACAGAAGTGAACGTGAAGTATGCTAATACCTTTGATGATTTGGTTGAACAACGACTTAAAGACGAATCAAAAGGTTCTGCCTTTGCACAATACTCATTTCAGTATAAATACAAACCGTTATTCTTCTGGGTTCCAAAAGGCGCAGTTGAACCTCTATTTCACCGTAATATCGTGGTACTTCAAGAATATGAAAAAGATAAAGCAACTTCTAAATAATAATCAAGGTTCGGTAACCGTAGAATTTATATTTATTTTCTTCCTGTTTTCAGTATTACTTATTTTCTTAGTGGACGTTACGATTTTGCAATCGACCGCCGGAAAATTACAACGCACGTCTTATTCACTTTTAAATGTCGTTAAAGAACGTAATATTTCGGACGGCGGTAAGGAAGAAGTAACTCAAGAAGATGTTAAGAAGTTAAAAAAACTTGCTGTTAAGTTAATGGGCGAAACGGATGAGAAGCTGATTGATGTGACCGTGCAATACTATGGCTTTGAACCGATTAAACCTCAAGATCCTAAAAGTAGTAGTGCTACTCGTCCGGAGAAGAAATTGAAATTCTCAACATCTTCAACCAGCAATCAATGCAAAGCTGCTTATAGTACAAATATTACTGATGCGGCACCGCTTACCGAGAACTTTAAAGGTTCAAACCGTTATGCGGCAATCTATTACGTAACGGTCTGTCGCAAAATGACTAACTTATTTAAAGGACTTACATTAGCAAAACAAGACTATGAATCCGGCTGGTTACGTGCATCAGCTTTAGGTGTCGGTCGTTAATAAATCAATAAGGATGGATTCTTATGAAAATAACCTCATTATCTCAAGCCAGACGTTTTATTCAGGATGAGTCCGGCGTATATACCGTTATGGGCGGATTACTCGCACTCCCAATTCTTGCACTTATTTTTGTTTCTCTTGAAAGTGCCGGTATTATTCAAGATCAAGCCCGTCTTTCTGATAGTTTGGAGCAAGCGGTATTATCACTGACTGCGGAAAACAATAGTGGTCGAAAAATGACTGATTACAAATTAGGTGGCTCTAATCCAAGCGACGAAAGTTTTAATATTTCTTCAGAAGTAGGTAAGCGAGATCATGCAATCGTTACTGCTTTTGTCAAAACTTTTTTACCGCAAACAGATGAAAAAAATATGCACTTAACTCCACTATGTAAAACCATAAATAATACCAGTGGTAAAGGTCATACTAGTTCTAGTGAGGTGACATGCACCGTTAGTGGTACTGTCGAACATAAATCTTGGTTTCCTCTAAAAGTAGGTAATCTAGAGGTTATTCCTAAACAGGTTAATGTAGCAAGCCAATCTAGAGCAATTAAAAAGAATACTTTTAATATCCCGATTGATTTAATGGTAGTCGCGGATCTATCCGGTTCGATGAATTTTGATTTAGATAATAATGAGACAAAAAAAACTGGTAAACCAAGTAAAATAAGCATATTAAAAGACGTACTAGTTGAACTAGCAGATAAAACACTATTAAGTGAAGATGCTAATCAAAATAATCGAATTTACGTAACTCCTTTTGCATTCGGCGCAGAAATTGATAAAAATAATTGTGCTCTTCCATATTCTTGGAGCACAGAACGTTCATCTAGAGCTCAGGATATTAAAAATATACTAAATAAACAAACCTCACTACATAGCCGAGCAGATTTAATTAATAATTTAGTTTATAAAATAAGTACAGAGGAAACATTAAATAATATTAATGGAAAGCAAAACTATAATGTTACTTTTCCCAAAAATGCATTTTGTCTTAAAGATATGAAGACTAATAGCCAAAAGTGGTTTTCTCGCTCAGATAAGTCAGAATTTACTAGTTATGTTCAATCTATTAAAGCTAATGGCGCAACATTAGCTAGTTCTGGAGTATTGGTTGCTGCTAATAATATGATTAAGGACGGAAGCAGAACTGAACAATTAAAAGAACAAACTAAAAGAGTAATTCTTGTATTATCTGATGGAAATGATGAAATTGTAAAAGGGGATCCTAACAATAATGTACCTTTCTTAAACTATACACGGATTACAGAAAATCTAATTTATGGAAAACAAGAAGAATTTTTATCTGGAAAGAAAGAAGTATTATTTGGTAATACTACTATTGAAACTTATCTAACAGACACTCAACCTAAAAAAGTAACAAATGGTATGTGTGATATTATCAGAAATAAACTAAATACTTTAAATAAAGATAAAAATACTAAGATTGTCTTTGTAGAATTTGGTTACGCATCAAAAGCAAAACAAGCTTGGCAGCATTGTGTAGGCAATGGTAATTACTACTCTGCCAACGATAAAGCCTCACTCCTCAGCTCATTCAAACAAGCTATTGGTGAAACGGATGATGTAGGACGTAGTATTAACTAAAGATAGAATAGAGATATAAATAAGCGGTCTAGATTTGCAAGATTTTTACAAATTCAGACCGCTTTTATTTGCTCTTTTTTAGCGTTTAACCGCTTTTAAGTTTATTAGGTAAGATACTTTGGAACAGCTCTCGGCTTTTTAGTGGTTGAGAACCTAAGTAAGGTTTGAGAGCAATGCGGGTAAAGCGTTTTGCTGCTTGTAAGGTGGCTTTATCAGAAAAATCCAGCTGTTCGAAAGCCAATAAATCTTTGCCCAAAAAGCTAGCATTATTCTGCAACAGCGAGGCAATAAAGCCTTGATTTTCTTTAAACTGATAAGTCATTGATGGCGATACCGGCTCACCGGTTGCAGCACATACGCTGAAATTCACACCGTAACCTAATGCTTTTAAGGTGTGAAATTCAAAGGTTCTTAAAATCGCTTCAAGATTATCAGGCTGAGTTGCTAAGTGTGTTACGCACTGCAAATAGTGCTGAAAAAGCGCCGGATAAGCGGTCTGATTTTCTAAAACTCTTGCAAGCACTTCATTCACATAAAAGCCGCTGTACAGCGCCAAGGTTTGCATTGGTAAAGTTAACGAAGCGGGTTCCGCTTTGGTTAGGTTTTTTAATTCACCTTTTCCGCTCCAACGCAATAGCAACGGCGTAAATGGTTGTAATACGGCTTTCAGCGGCGAACGAGGCCGTCTTGCCCCCTTGGCAAGTAAGGTAATACGCCCGTGATCTTCGGTAAAAAAATCTACCAACAAACTTGTTTCACTATATTCACGGCGGTGTAAAACAAATCCTCGATGCCAATTTTCTATCATGATTTATTTCAGAAACTACTCGTCCATATAGCCTAAACTACGTAATGCACGCTCGTCATCTGCCCAGCCAGCTTTCACTTTCACCCATAATTCTAAGTGAACTTTGTTATCAAACAAACGTTCCATATCAGCTCGAGCTTCAGTGCCAATCGTTTTAATTTTTTGACCTTTCGCACCGATCACCATTTTTTTCTGACCTTCACGCTCTACTAAAATCAAACCGTTGATTTCATAAGTACCACGCTCATTCAGTTTAAATTGTTCGATTTCAACCGTAACTGAATAAGGTAATTCTTCACCGGTAAAACGCATTAATTTTTCACGAATAATTTCCGATGCCATAAAGCGCTGGCTACGGTCGGTAACATATTCTTCAGGGAAATGGTGAACCCCTTCACGTAATGATTTACGTACAATTTTTTGCAGAATATGGACATTTTTACCACGTTGTGCAGAGATCGGTAAAATTTCCACAAAATCAAATTTTTGAGAAAGTTCGGTAATATGCGGCAATAACTCATCTTTTTCTTTGATATTATCAACTTTATTAATCACTAAGACCACCGGTGCTTTAGCCGCACGCAATTTATTTAATACCATTTCGTCATCGTCGGTCCATTTGGTGCCTTCCACCACGAAAATAATTAAATCCACATCGCCGATTGCCGAGCTTGCCGCACGGTTCATTAAACGGTTAATCGCTCGTTTCTCTTCGATATGTAACCCCGGCGTATCCACGTAAATCGCTTGGTATTGATCTTCGGTATGAATACCGACAATACGGTGACGTGTCGTCTGCGCTTTACGAGAGGTAATTGAAATTTTTTGACCTAAAATTTTATTTAACAATGTTGATTTACCGACATTCGGGCGACCAACAATGGCAATAAAGCCACAGTAGGTTTTAGGTTGTTGATTTTGTTCTGTCATTGTTATTCCTTGACTCAGCGGAATAACTTTATTGTTATCTTTTATTCCGCCGCTATAGATTATTTGTTTAATTTTACCAGCACTTGCTCGGCGGCATTTTGCTCCGCTTTGCGGCGACTGGTACCAACACCGATAAAGATTTCATCGAATGTTTCAATTTTACAAGTGACTTTAAAAGTTTGATTATGTGCTTCACCTTTAATATCAATCACTTCATAGGTTGGTAACTGTAATTTCCGACCTTGTAAAAACTCTTGTAGGCGTGTTTTCGGATCTTTTTGCGCATCACCCGGTTTCATCTCAGCTAATAAGTCTTGATACCATACGGATACACGCTCAATCGCATTATCCATACCGGAATCCAGATAAATCGCAGCAATAATCGCTTCCACACAGTCAGAAAGAATCGACTCACGGCGGTAACCACCGCTTTTCAATTCACCTGCACCTAATTTCATATATTCGCCTAAATCAAATTGGCGAGCCAAAATCGCTAGTGTTTGTTCACGCACTAGTGTTGCTCGCATACGACTTAATTCACCTTCATTTGCCTTAGGGAATTTCTCAAATAGCACTTTACCAATAGCAAAATTTAAAATCGAATCACCAAGAAATTCTAGGCGTTCATTATTTTTGGCACCGGCACTACGGTGAGTTAATGCTTGTAAAAGGTAATCTAGGCTAATAAATTTATAGCCTAATTTTTTTTGTAATCGTTCAATATGCATAAAAAATTAAAGGGTGAGCTTACACCCACCTTTCTCTGGTTATTGGATTGAACTGAACATTCGACCAAAGCGAATACCGCTTGGGAATTCATTTGGCTTCTTATCAAGGCTTAACCAAATATAAGTTGCCTTACCTACTACATTTTTTTCCGGTACAAAGCCCCAAAAACGGCTGTCTTCACTGTTGTCTCGGTTATCACCCATCACGAAGTAATGACCTTCCGGCACAATCCATTCTCCGGCTGGCATTCCTTCTTGTGTGAAGAAATACGGTTCATAATTAAACGGCTGCGGATTATTTAAGATTTGGTGAATCACCTCACCTTTCTCAGTACGCTCCACTTGCATTTCACCATGATAGGAAAACTCAGGGTTTGGTACGCCTACGCTATAGTCAAATACAACTTGTTGGCCATCTGCGTAGGTCACCGTTAATTTTTGAGTACGTACATCATATTTAACACGGTCACCACCTACACCAATGATACGTTTAATATAGTCGATATGAGGCTGTTTCGGTGCTTTAAACACAACCACATCACCACGTTGCGGTTTACCGGTCTCAATTAACGTATTTTGCCAAATCGGATCTTTAATGCCATAACTAAACTTGTTTACGACTAAAAAATCCCCTACGCGTAAGGTTGGCTCCATTGATCCGCTTGGAATTTGAAACGGTTCAAAAATAAACGAACGTAATAACGTCACTAAAAAAAGTACGCCAAATAACGAGGCAAAAAACTCACCGGTTGCCGAACGTGGTTGAATCTCCGCTTTTTCTTGTTCCGTTAACGGGCGATTTAAATGCTTTTCTTCACGTGCAATTGCTAGTTTACGGCGAGGATCCGCACTAAATTTATAAAACGCCCAAAATCCGCCACAAATCACAACTAATGAAACCAATAAAATGGAGATTGTGTTTGGTAACTGCATTGAATCAAGCCATTTCCAAACACCGTATAAAATTGCGATAAAAATAATCGGCATAATTTGTGCCATTGTGTTCTCCCTTGTTTATCTACTGCCATCTACGACAAAATCACGGAATATAGCGGGTAAAATTTGCAAAACTTTTGCAAAAATTGACCGCTTTTCTTCCGTGATTCTAGTTCAGCGGTAAATGATTAGTCTTTACCTACATGAAGAATTGCTAAGAATGCTTCTTGCGGCACTTCTACGTTACCGAGAGATTTCATACGTTTTTTACCCTCTTTTTGTTTTTGTAGAAGTTTCTTCTTACGGCTCACGTCGCCGCCGTAACATTTCGCCAATACGTTTTTACGTAATTGTTTTACGGTTGAACGAGCAATAATGTGGTTACCGATTGCCGCTTGAATTGCAATATCAAATTGTTGACGTGGAATTAAATCTTTCATTTTTTCCACTAACTCGCGACCACGGTACTGCGCATTATCTTTATGTACGATTAATGCCAACGCATCTACACGTTCACCGTTGATCATAATATCAACACGCACCATATCTGCTGCTTGGAAACGTTTGAAACCGTAATCCAATGACGCATAACCGCGAGAAGTCGATTTTAAGCGGTCGAAGAAGTCCAACACCACTTCCCCCATCGGGATTTCGTAGGTTAATGCGATTTGATTCCCGTGATACACCATATTGGTTTGTACACCACGTTTTTCCACACAAAGAGTAATCACGTTACCTAAATACTCTTGCGGCACAAGCATATTACATTCCGCAATCGGCTCACGAATTTCCGCAATATTACTGATTGGCGGTAATTTTGCCGGACTGTCCACATAAATGGTTTCGCCGTTAGTTTGTATCACTTCGTAAACTACCGTCGGAGCAGTGGTAATTAAGTCGAGATCGTATTCACGCTCTAAACGCTCTTGAATAATCTCCATATGTAATAAGCCTAAGAAGCCGCAACGGAAACCGAAACCTAATGCGGTTGAGTTTTCCGGCTCATAAAAAAGCGATGCGTCATTCAGACTTAATTTACCTAACGCGTCACGGAATGCTTCATAATCGTCCGAGCTGATCGGGAATAAACCGGCATATACTTGTGGCTTAACTTTTTTAAAGCCCGGTAACACTTCGGTTGCCGCATTGTGATGATGAGTTAATGTATCACCCACCGGTGCACCTAAAATATCTTTAATCGCACACACTACCCAACCTACTTCGCCGGTCTTCAATTCTGTAGTATCAACTTGTTTCGGCGTGAAAATACCTAAACGGTCAACGTTATATGATTGACCGGTACTCATTACTTTAATTTTATCGCCTTTTTTGATTGAACCGTTTTTCACACGCACTAAAGACACAACGCCTAAGTAGTTATCGAACCAAGAGTCGATAATCAATGCCTGTAACGGTGCTTCAGGATCGCCTTCCGGTGCCGGAATTTTTTTCACGATGTCTTCTAATACATCTTCAATACCTAAACCGGTTTTCGCCGAACAGCGCACTGCATCCATCGCATCAATACCCACGATGTCTTCAATCTCTTCCGCAACACGCTCAGGATCCGCTGCCGGTAAGTCGATTTTATTTAAAATCGGCACAACTTCTAAATCCATTTCAATTGCGGTATAGCAGTTTGCCAATGTTTGTGCTTCAACCCCTTGACCGGCATCTACCACTAATAATGCACCTTCACAAGCAGCAAGCGAACGAGAAACTTCATAAGAGAAGTCCACGTGTCCCGGTGTATCGATAAAGTTTAATTGATAAGTTTCGCCGTCTTGCGCTTTATAATTGAGCGTTACGCTTTGTGCTTTAATTGTGATACCACGTTCACGCTCTAAATCCATTGAGTCTAAAACTTGTGCTTCCATTTCACGATCCGATAAACCGCCGCAAGTTTGGATTAAACGGTCGGATAACGTTGATTTACCGTGGTCAATGTGAGCAATAATTGAAAAGTTACGAATGTTTTTCATATTCATCGGGCAATAAATGTCCTGTGTTGTAATAAATTTATTTAAAAGGGAAATTAACCGACCAATTCTACTTTAAATCCGCTGCTTTGGAAAGGAAAAGCACAAAAAAGCAAGCGGTCGTTTTTTCGAGAAATTTTGCAAAAAAATCTGGAAAAAAGACCGCTTGTTCAAGCAACCGTTTACTGTTGACTGCTTTTGGAACATCCAAAGCTAAACTAATCGCCGTAATCACTGCAATCCCGTTTGCACCATTTTGCTTAAGTATTGCAACGTGTTCAGCTTTAACGCCACCGATAGAAACAATCGGCTTACGAATTCCCGCATCACAGGCTTTTTTGACAAAATCCAAACCGATCGGCGGATTATGTTTTTCTTTGGAACTAGTGGGTAATCCTTTCGCTGCCAATTCACCGGCAATAGCATACGCTGCTACGCTCTCGGAAGTTGCCTCAAAAATTTGACCGCTTGTCGCAACTGCACTAAATGCAGCCAATACGGATCCAAGCAAACACCCCGAAGCCATAATATTGGGAAATAATGGCATACCATTGGCAATTTTCGCTAAGTATTTACCATCGCTGATATAATCAACGTTTCCACTAACAGCAACTATACATTGATATTTATTCGCCACATAATGCGCAATCTCTGCAATATTTGCCGTTCCATTACCTGTATCTACCCCCTTAGCTTGCCAATTTAGTTCGGCCAGCGTGGCTATTTCACCTAAGTTTCCCCTAATCACCGAAAAATGAATTTCATCTAACAATCTCATCACCGTATGGTAACGGTAATCCATTGCTGCAACACCAACCGGATCCAAAGCAATAGGGATTCCAGCTTTGTTCGCTATTTTTCCGGCTAAGCACATCGCTTCCACTTCTGTCGATCTTACTGTACCAATATTAATAAGCAGTGCATTGCTGATTTGTACAAAACTTTCGGCTTCTTCAACTGCGGGTAGACATTAGTGGTGATGCACCGATAGTGAGTAAACCGTTAGACGCAAAATGTCTTATCCAGCATAACAATAAATGTATGCTTATTTATCTCAAACACAGATATAATCACCACAAAACTTACTGTGATGTTTTAAATGAATGGCAACAAAAAATGATAAGAAAAAAGAAAAGATAGAGAAATAACGATTGGCATATTAGTTTCCTACGCCAGTATTAACTGGATCAGGTTCACGGGTCTAATCTCAGCCTCGTTGGAGGCACCCCGACTAAAAATTATTGTTAGTTTAAAGAAATTACCGATGAAAACCAATCGGCTGATTTTGAATATGTGAACAAGATCACACTTAAAAAACAAGCGGCTAAAAAATGTAACTTTTTTACAAAAAAATCCGATATTATGTAGCTGTTACACAAAATTATTGATAAATGAAACGTAGGGGCGAACCGATGTGTTCGCCCAAGAAAAATCAATAAGGAATATTGTCTATCAAGAGCGGACACATCGGTCCGCCCCTACAAACTGATTTATGCATTTGCTACATAATACCGAAAAAATCACAAAATTTAACCGCTTATATCAAGGCTAGAACTGATAACCTACATGAGTATGGAATGATGTACCTGAGAAGTTATCACGACGACCTAAATCACGTTGTACCGCAAGTTGGAAATGCCACGGGCTTGATTTCGCTTTCCAATCAAGACCGGCTTGCACATTTACCCAACTCTTATCCGCCTGCGCCAGACCAACTTTAAATTTGCTGTTATTAAAGCCTGTCACTAGCTCTGCCGGTGAATCATGCCATTCTTTTACCCAACGAGCATTCACATAAGGCTGCCAATCTGCAAGTTGATAACGGTATTCCGCACCAACGCCACTACGCATGCTACGAATTTGCTGTTCTTCAAAACTTAATCGCATTGCATTCGCTTCCGTCTCGCCAAAATCCGTTACTTTACCATGGCTATTGGTAAGATCCGCTAACAACGCTACTTGGTTATTATCAAATTGCCATTCATAACCACCAAATACACCGGTACTGATTACTGTGCCGCTCGTTTCACCTTTTTGTGAACGTTTAGCACTGCCTAGCTGAATTTGACGACTGGTTTTATAGTCATTGTCACTTAATTGTAATGCAGCACCAACCCACCATTTATCCGCATCATAACGTACAGCGGTATTAATCGCTTTGCTTTTAATTTTGCCTTTCGTTGAACCTTTTGCACCTTCTAAATCACTTTGGCTAAATAATGCGGAGAATTGCCATTGTGGGGTAAATTGCGCTTTCAAACCTGCATAAATCTCATCACCTTCTTTATAACGTTGATATGCTGCGATACCTTGTACAGTTTTCGCTTCTTGGTTTAATAAACGATTACTGTTGCTTTGTTGACGAGCGAAATCAAAGGTTTTCTCCGTTGAGTGTAACGCTAATTGTGGCAATACGCTTACTTCGATCGGTGCTTGTAATACATTTAAAATGTAATCCGCCATCACTTTGTGCGCTACTGCCCCCGGGTGGAAACCGTCTGCAAATAATTTACCGTCTGCGCTGGCTTGATCCGTTGCCGTACAAACTGTCTGTGTAGTTGATGCACATACGGTTGCAGTGGTGTTGGTTAACCCGAAATCCGCCGGATTACTCAGCATATCTTTAAAGAGTGCATCCGTATCAATTCGTACAATATTACCGCCCACTGAATTTAATGCTTGAGTCGTTACGCTATTTAGGAAATTTGTTGCACTTGCCGCCTGTGTTGTAAACTGTTGATATTGTTGAATAAGTGTAGTGGTAAATGAGTTCTGATCGACTACCGCTCTCAATGCATCACCTAATTCAGATTGGTAAAGCGCACTAGCCGTATTCGCTAAGACCTGTATGCGAGCATTTTCGAAATCTGCAAGATTAGTCTGGCTGCTATTATTTAATGTGGCTAAATTTGCATTAAATGCATCCTGAAAGGCTTTCTTAGCCGTTTCACCAGCGCCTTTTTTAACCGCTTCTACACGATCAGCAAAACTACTTGCTGCAGATGTACCAAATTGTTGGAATAGTGATGGCGTATAAGCCACTTTCGGTACGGTTGGAGCGACAAGCAAGCTTACACCAGCTTGTTTTAATGTCGCCCATTGCTGCGCGCTATTTTGTGCTGCTACGGTACTTTCAGTTTGAACTGTCTGTAAAGCATCTTGGCTTGCAATCGCTTTCGTTAAAATGATTGGTATATCATTGCCACCTGCCCACATAATATGCAAAGCATCACGTTTTACACCATTTGCCAAATAGTTTTGAATTTGTTTAGCTATGGCTACGTTAGGTTGTACATTAGTATATTGACTATTGGTTGGCACTACTACGCCACCGCTATAAGCATAGTCGGAACCGCCTTTTGAAGATGCGATTAAGCTGCTGCCAAGCGCTTTCGCTAAATGTTCGTTATAAAGCGCATTTGGTGTGCCGTTCGGTTGATTATATGCCGCTTTATTTAACCATCCTGTTTGTCCCACATCGCTTAAACTATCTCCAAATACTACAACATCTTGCGCAATTGCCGCAGAGGGAAAGGCTGAAGCAAATAACGCTAAATATGTTTTTTTCATTTTCACTGGTTTTCTCCTAGAAATACAAAGCGATAACATTTATTTACAAGAAATGTAAATAAATGTTATCGCCTTACAAATAAAAAACAAATTGGACTTGTTAGCTAATTAGTTGTTTTTTGATTTCCAAATTAGCGGATCCACACCACGATGAATTAAATCTTGATGCTCTTCAATCTTAAATACTGGCTCTTGTCCCGCTTTAATCTGACGAACATAGTCTTTCAATAAACGCCATACGATTGGTGCAAGAATTAAGATTGCAATTAAGTTAATCACCGCCATTGATGCCATCACCGTATCGGCAAACGCCCAAACGATACCGCCGTCACGCACCGCACCAAAATAAACGAAGAATAGCACAATGATTCTAAAGCCCCAAACAAACCAAGGTTTGTTTTTAATATAACGAATATTGGTTTCCGCATAAGCATAGTTACCAATAATTGAGGTATAGCAGAATAATAACAAGATGAACGCTAAGAAATGTAAGCCAAATTCACCTAAGTGGTATTGCAATGCGGTTTGTGTTAATTCAACACCTTTTAATGTTTCATTACCGTAGTTATCCGACATTAAGATAATCACTGCCGTACAAGTACAAACCACCATGGTATCAACAAATACGCCTAGCATTTGAATTAAGCCTTGGCTTGCCGGATGTTTTGCATCTGAAGTTGCAGCTGAATTCGGTGCTGAACCCATACCCGCTTCATTTGAGAATAAACCACGTTTAATCCCCATTAGCATAGTTTTTGACACCAATGCACCGAACATACCACCGGCTGCTGCCGAGAAATCAAATGCGCTATCAATAATTAAAGTTAATACGGACGGAACACGTTCAATATTCATTCCAAGAATAATTACGGCAATAATCAGATAAAATAATGCCATCATCGGCACAACTCTTGATGAAACTTGACCGATAAGCTTAACACCACCGGAAATAATAACACCGGTTACGATCACTAAAATCACACCGATATATTGTCCGTTCCATTCCCATGCTTTGTTAGTTGCTGCCACAATCGAGTTAGATTGCACGGCATTAAATGCAAAACCGAAAGTAAAAATTAATGTCACCGCAAACGCAATCGCCATCGGTTTAAATTTTAAACCACGTGTAATATAGTAAGCTGGGCCGCCACGGAACATACCATTTGGATCTCGGGTTTTATATAGCTGTGCGAGTGATGACTCTGCAAATGCCGAACTCATTCCCATTAATGCGGTTATCCACATCCAAAATACTGCGCCCGGACCACCTAATGCAATGGCGGTTGCCACACCGCCGATGTTACCCACACCGACTCGGCTTGCTAAACCGGTTGCAAATGCCTGAAACGGTGTAAGTGAATTCCCTTCTGCTGAACGCCCGCCCCACATTTCTTGGATGCTTCTCGGCAATAAACGTAATTGCACCAAACCAGTGGTGATCGTAAAAAACATCCCAACACCTAAAAGTAGTAGAATGGTGATATCCCAGAGTGGCTCATCAACAGTATTGACAATCCACGTCAGCAGGTTTTCAAAGCCTGAAACAATAAAATCCATTAAAAAAGCCTCATAAAAAGTTAAAAATAGAAAAAGGGAAACGATTGCATTGTAATGATTTTTTAACGTTTGAAAAGATTTTTTAATCTAATTAATTAACAAAAGTTATCGTCTTAATAATCCGGAGCCGGTCGTAATCTCAATAAAACTGCTATGAAATAAGGTAATACCTAGCAGAATCAAGCCAAGCCCCGCTGCAATCTTTAAAAAGAGTACCAGTTTTTTACTGGTCTGTTCAGAGATATACCACGAACTTAACCGAATCGCTTTATTGCGAGCGACTAACACCAGCCAAGCAAATAAACTTAGGGTTAAACCTGTTCCGACTGCCATCATCAATGCTGAAGCAACACCCCAAGCATATAAATCCAATGTATAGGCTAAAAATAAAACTAAAATCGCACCGGAACAAGGTCTGGCTCCAATACTGAGAATAATCATCAGTTGAGCTTTCCAATCTTTTGCTCGTTGCATTTGATCAGAAGACGGCAAATGTTGATGCCCGCAGCCACAATTCTCTGAATGAATATGCAGCTTAGCGTTAACAAGCGGTCGAATTTGACTCATTTTTTGCAAATTCGGGGCTGCCGAGATTTTGCGAATATTAGGCTTTTGCTGCACGGTCGTTTTTACTTTCCGTGAAACATTTTTTAATGCTTGATAGCACCAATAGGTACCAAACAAAATCATCAAGGCAAAGCTGCCTCGCTCCACCCATTTAAGTGTAAAATTAAAGTAGCTGCGAGAAAGTGTAAAGACCACCACAATGACCGTCACCAAACTCACTGCGACAATGCCTTGCATTAGCGCAGATAATAAGCTGATCTTCATAGCTTGGTTTAGTTTAGTCTTTTCAAGCGAAAGATAACTAGTCAAAATAAATTTACCGTGTCCCGGACCTAAAGCATGAAATACGCCATAAAGAAAACTAATAAGCATCAGTGTTATACCGGCTTGTTGCAAATGCATACTTAATGCGGTCAGCGAACCGGAAAGCTGTTGGTTAAATGCTTTCTGCCATACCATTACCTGATAAAGCATCACCGGATAGCTTTGGTAAATGGCAAAAAATACGAGAAATATGACCGCTAGCCAAATTGCAGATTTACCTATTATTCGCATACAACGGTTACCTTTTGTGCAAATTGAGCACCTAATGAATTGTCTTCATTATCTGCCATTTCCGGCGATTGGTTTTTATCTAAACTGGAAGCATATAGACGAAGAGAATTACTGATTTTCGGCTGGGTTAATGTCGCTTTACACTGTGAGTTGCTAATAGACAATGCGTTAGCACTATTATATTCCATCCCCATATAATAGCTTGGTTCATATGTGTAAAAGCGGATTGGGTTATTTTTGAGATCATGCGGTTTACTTAACGGAATTGTAATATAAAACACCACTCTATTGCCATGAATTTTAAAACGAGTATTAAGTGGTTTCGCACTAAATTTGATAAATTGGTCTTTCGCATCATAAAGATAGCTGAAATAATGCGTTTCAATCGCAGTCTGTGTCATTTCATCAGTAATTGATTTTTCTGTTGCCGCTTTATTCGTGCTGTTATTTACTTCATAAATCAATTCTGCTGAGGCAATCTCATCCAGCATCCACTCCATTTCAAACGCATTTAGCTTTGTCCCTTCTACCAAGACGTTATTTTTTAAATCGACAAAAGAATGCGGATGTGCGAGTAATACCGGACTAAACAATACCGCTGAAAATATACTGAATAATTTTACTAATTTCATTGAGTCTCCCTATTAGAAAAACAAAAAGCGAACAAGTCACCCTGTTCGCTTTTTTAGAATTAGGCTGAGTCGGTCGATAAGCCGAGTTCTGTCGTGGACAATCATTCCTCTAGGCTTACATTCGCACGCAAGCTCAAGCAACCTACCCGAACTCTGGACGGGCCACCCATTGAGTTCCTATTTGGTCTTGCTACGAGTGGAGTTTACCGTGCCGTGGAATGTTGCCACCCACGCGGTGCGCTCTTACCGCACCCTTTCACCCTTACCTGCGCTAATGCACATCGGCGGTCTGCTCTCTGTTGCACTGGTCGTCGGTTCACACCGCCCAGACGTTATCTGGCACTCTGCCCTGTGTAGCTCGGACTTTCCTCTCGTTTACTTGTCCCACTAGGTCGTTCTTGCGAACAATTAAGGGCTTCAATAAACCAGCGATTGTCTAACCAACTCAGAATAGCGAGTATAACGGATTTGCAAAGTTTTGCCAATATTTAACCGCTTGTTCGGTGAATTATTGGCAAATAAAAAAGGATTAAGTTCCAAAAAACTTAATCCTTTCTTTTTACTCACTTTTAACGTTTAAAAATTAAACGCGCTTGAAGTCTAAGTGAACTAATTTTGGCTTAGTTGGATGGCGTTGAATTGCTTGTACTTTAACTTGCTCTTCTTTACCCGCTACAACGATAGTTAATACTTCGCTATAGAACGCATCGTGGATTTGTGCGTTGTTTACGTTATCGTGGTTTAAAACGATTGATACAGGTTCTGCGTTACCACCGTAGATGATTGCAGGAACTTGACCATTGTGACGCAGGCGGCGGCTCGCACCCTTACCTTGCGCAGAACGAACTTCAGCTTCAAATTTGAATGACATTGTTTGATACTCTTAAAGTAAAAAGGAACATAACGTTCCGTGAATATAAAAAATAGCAGGCGACCCAGCTATTTCACAAAAGAATTCCGGCTAAAAAAGCCGAGGGGGTATTCTACGCATTTTTTTGACAAAATGCAAAACAAAAAGAAGCGAATAATATCACCTCTTTTCATTATTTAAACAATTAAGCTACTAGCGCTTTTACTTGTTTTGCATACGCATCCCAATCAGTAATTGGGCGAGTTGCAACGCCTGAATCCATAGCCGCTTTAGCAACCGCTGATGAAACAGCCACAATTAAACGTGGGTCAAATGGTGTTGGGATTACGTAATCCGGGCCAAATGATAATTCACCATAGGTTGATAATACTTCAAACGGAACCGGCTCTTTCGCTAAATCCGCAATTGCGTGTGCCGCGGCCATTTTCATTTCTTCATTAATGGTTGTTGCACCGACATCTAACGCACCACGGAACAAGAACGGGAAGCAAAGTACGTTATTTACTTGGTTCGGATAATCTGAACGACCGGTACATACGATCGCATCTGCACGTACAGCTTTTGCTTCGTGTGGTGTTGTCTCTGGCACCGGATTTGCTAATGCAAGAATTAACGGATCTTTTGCCATGGTTTTGATCATATCTTGGCTTAATGCTCCCGCTTTAGAACAGCCTAAGAATACATCCGCACCCGCTACTGCATCTGCAAGTGTACGCCAACCGTTATCTTCAATCGCATAGAATTGTTTTGTTTCATCCATATTATCGCCACGACCTTGGTAAATCACCCCTTTAGAATCGCACATCGTAATATTTTCTTTTTTGAAACCTAATGAGCGTAATAGGTTGGTACAAGCAATTGCAGATGCGCCCGCACCATTAACCACCAAACGAACCTCACTAATATCTTTCCCCACGATTTGTAAACCGTTTACAGCTGCTGCGCCTACGATAATAGCCGTACCGTGTTGGTCGTCATGGAATACAGGAATGCCCATACGCTCACGTAATTTTTTCTCAATATAGAAACATTCCGGCGCTTTGATATCTTCTAAGTTGATCCCACCGAAAGTTGGCTCTAACGATGCAATAATATCGACTAATTTATCCGGATCATGTTCGTTAATCTCGATATCAAATACATCAACACCGGCAAATTTTTTGAATAATACACCCTTACCTTCCATTACTGGTTTAGACGCTAATGCACCGATATTACCTAAACCAAGTACGGCTGTACCGTTTGAAATTACTGCAACTAAGTTACCACGAGCGGTATAACGACGCGCTGCTGCCGGATCTTTTTCAATTTCTAAACAAGGTTCTGCTACACCAGGGGAATAAGCTAATGCTAAATCATGCTGTGTCGCAAGTGATTTGGTTGGTGTAACTGCAATTTTGCCCGGCACGGGGAATTCATGAAAATCTAACGCTTGTTGTCTTAAATCGCTCATAGCCTATCCTTAATAATACGACAAATTGATGTGTGCTTTAGCTGTTAATAATTGAAAGACGGCTGAATACAACGCTTCTCTAAATTATTAACAATGCCATAGTATTTTACTGCAAAAATTAGCAATTTTGTGTGATTTGGATCTAATTTTTAACAGTTTGTTAAACATAACAAAAAACGGTGGGATTTTGCAAAAAAATTGCAAAATCCCACCGCTATTTTACTCTAATTAGGTAGATTAATTCACTGTTGGCAGCCAACCCGCTGAGAATAAGAATTCCCACCATGCAATACCTAATGTCGCATGAATAATTAAGCTACCGAACGCAATAATAAAGCCGGCTGTCCACCAAGATTTAATGTCGTTATAACCTGCACCAAATGTAATCGGACCAGGGCCGCCGCCATAGTGAGTCACAGAACCGCCGTAAGAGTTAGAGAATAATAAGCCTAACGCTAATAATTCAACCGGTGCCCCCGCTACTTTTCCTACTGTCGCAAATACAGGTACCATTGCTGCCACATAAGCTCCACCTGAAGCAAATAGATAACGTACAGATACACTTAAAACTAAGATAACGATTAACGCAATGTTACCGTGATCGCCGAAATTCAGATTTGCGCTTAACGTATTTGCTAACCATTCAAAGAATTTCGCTTTTTCTAAAATGCCCGACATACCGATGATACCACCGTACCAAATTAAGGTATCCCAACCCGCTTTGTTTTTACGTACATCATCCCAAGATACAATGCTTAATACCACACAAAGTACCATGGTAATTAATGCTACGGTTGTCGAGTTTACATGTAAGAAATCCGCAAAGATCCAACCTAATAACGCCAATACGAACAAAACCGCTAA
Organism: Actinobacillus capsulatus DSM 19761; assembly: GCF_000374285.1. Taxonomy (GTDB): domain Bacteria; phylum Pseudomonadota; class Gammaproteobacteria; order Enterobacterales; family Pasteurellaceae; genus Actinobacillus; species Actinobacillus capsulatus. The sequence goes on from NZ_KB893931.1 coordinate 154,248, forward strand.
TGATTTTTCACGGAAGCTCATTGGGCCTAATTCTTCTAGACCTTTTTTCGCAATCGCTTTGTTATCAACTTTAGTTAATTCTGGTTTTGCAATTAAATAACATACGAAAGGAATGATGAATAAGCATAATAAACCCGGTACAGAAGCAGCTAAGAACCATTGAACCCAGTTTAAATTTAATCCTAAGATTGGAGCCATTAATGAAAGCGCTAACGCATTCGGTGCCATTGCGGTTAAGAAAATATAACTGGTTGTTTTAACCACCATATAAACATTTAATAAAAGATAACGACCGGCTAACTTAGGCGATTTTTCAGGATCTGAACCTAGTGCAACCGCAACACTGTTAATGATAGGGAACACAATACCACCGGCACGAGCAGTATTTGACGGGGTTGCTGGAGAAAGTAATAAATCAAGGAAAACGGTCACATAACCTAAACGAAGTGTCGTACTGCCTAACCAGCTAATCATATGGTAAGCAATACGTTTACCTAAACCAGTAATCACAAATGCAGAACTTAACGTAAACGCCGTAAAAATTAACCAAGTCGTGCCAGATTGGTAACCGGCTAAAGTGTGGCTTACTTTCACAAACTCACTTGCACCTTCAGTATTACCGATAGTCGCTGCAGAAGCGGCCACAGCGGCAAGTAATAATACCGGCTCACCATAAGGTTTCATTACAAGACCGACAATCGTTGCAATATAAATACCTAATAAGCGCCATGCAATAAGTGGCAGACCTTCCGGTGCGGGTAATAAGAAAAATATAATCGGTATTGCCACTAACACCGCTAATTTCTGTGCTTTTGATAAAGCCATAGATTCACCTCTGTGTAAAGATTGAAATATATAAAAAGAAATTCTTATACCTCTAAAGAGTAACATTGCTATTTTTAACACAATTTAATGCTAAAAACCTTGATATTTCTCTAAGTTTTGCAAATTTTTTATTAAATAATCAATTGTACTCTATGCCTTTAATGCAAAGGAAAAATATCATTAATGCAAGTAAATCCGCACTACCTCCACAAGTAATATTTCGCCGGATACATTCGTTATCAAGTTTTTCTAAAGCGGAAATCATTTCTGATTTAGTAGCCACATTTCGTAAAATTTCAGCCGCTTGCTGCTTCACAAAGGTTAAACCTTCTATACCCCCTCGGTGAACAACATTCGTATCATCATTATATGCCATCAGCCATAATAAGATTTGGTGTAAATCGGGCTGTTCTTGGGTTTCAAATTGCGCTAAACATTTCGCAACCGTGCTTAAACCGTTTTCGGCCTCGCCTCTCGCACCGGTTAATCCATATGTTCGATACAATTTTACCCCGTGAGTAAGCGGTAAATTTTCAGGATAATTTTGTAATTCTGTGGTTAGCCCTTTTGAAAATTGCCTAACCAGATCAAATAGTTGTGAAAATCCTACTTTGTCTGGAGCATGTCTAATATACAACCGTCCGATAGCACAGCAGACCAGACCAAAAGCAAAAATTGCACCTTTATGCGTATTTACTCCATTAGTTACCTGTAACATCGCATTTTCGGCAGCCATACCAATCGGTCGAATTTCTGTCAAAATTTGCGATTCAGGTAACGCTTTTGTTTCAATTCCCTTTAAGACAAATTGAGCAAAAAATGGACGCAAAGTAAATGCACTACGTTCAAAGGCCTGTACATTCATATCCTTATGTGAGCCATTATTTCGGCGATCGACCAAGCCAGGTTTTGGAGTAAGATACACTTCTTGTAATAGCGCTTGGTAAACTGCTTCTGATATCTGCTGTGAAAAAAAATCATCTGAAGCGCGTTGTTGCATTTGTGCTACGATTTGCTCAATAGAGTGTTTGCGTAATCTGGCACAATGTTTGGCGTTTTCAGCACAACATAGGCATGAACGTGCTGCGAAACCTAAGTCTGCACGACTTAACAACGCTCCATTTGGAGAAATAACATCAATATCCCACAAACGAGTAAGCGATGAACTGTCTTCTAATTCAATACAAGCTTTTTTTAACATTACCGCGTCAATCGGCAACACAAATAGTGCTTCATGCCCTGTAACGAGCGGACGAATAAACTCTACAGTTGGTGAAATATTCAATTTTTTGAATAAAGCGCTTAGATTTTCCAAACATCTTGCAAAAATATAGTCAAGCAATTCGTTTTTCTTCACTCCACCTACGGCGGTTAAAGTGACAGACAATAACGTTTGCTGATATTTTTCAAGGCATTCTTGTTGTAAGAATGCACGTTCCTCACGTGCCGTTAATAGCTGTTCGAGAGGAATTTCTTTCCCTTCAAGAGAAAAGGTTTTGCAAAATTTTTGAAAAATCATACCGCTTATTACTTATCAATAAATAGGAATAAAAAAGGCGTGCTCGGCACGCCCTACAATAATGACAATAGTATATCAATTATTCTTTCACTGCATATACCGTATCGATCACCGAACCGTCACGATAACGTACTATCGCAACAGGTTGATCCGTTACTTCAATTTCTTTCGGCTTACCGGTGATGCTGTATGCACATTCACAAAGTTGCTCAATAGTGAATAATTCCACGCCCACTTCGGTTAATTTTTCAATCAAATCCGGGCGTTTCGGGTTCACTGCAACACCGTGATCAGTCACTAAAATATCAATATTTTCACCCGGTGTGACGCAAGTTAATACGTTTTCTACCACGCAAGGAATACGACCTCGTACTAACGGTGCTACAATGATTGCCACTTGCGCTGATGAGGCCGTATCACAGTGACCGCCTGACGCACCACGAATCACGCCGTCTGAACCGGTTAATACGTTAACGTTGAATTTAGTGTCAATTTCAAGTGCTGAAAGTACCACGATATCTAAACGTTCGACCGATGCCCCTTTTGAACTGTAGTTTGCATATTGGTTTGCCGATACTTCGATATGATTTGGGTTACGCGCTAATGATTCTGCCGCGTCTTTATCAAATGATTGTACGTCGATTAATTTTTTGATTAATCCCGCTTCGTGCAATGCCACCATCGTTGAAGTGATACCGCCTAAACCAAAACTTGCCGTAATATTTTCACGACGCATTTTATCTTCTAAGAAACGTGTTACCGCAAGCGATGCACCACCAGTACCAGTTTGGAATGAGAAGCCGTCTTTGAAATAACCAGAGCCGAAAATCACTTCCGCACATTTACGAGCAATTAAAAGCTCACGAGGGTTTGTGGTCATACGGGTCGCTCCACCACCGATTTTTTTCGGATCGCCCACTTCGTCCACTTGTACGATAAAATCCACTTGGTCTTGGGTAATACTTGCCGGATTTAATGGATACTCACCGAATTCTTCGGTTAAAAGCACGACTTTATCCGCATATTCCGCATCAATACGTGCATAACCTAATGAACCGCATTTGCTTTTACCGCTAAAGCCGTTTGCATTACCGAATTTATCACACATCGGCACACCTAAGAATGCCACATCGATTTTTAATTCACCCGATTTTACTAAGTGAACACGACCACCGTGCGAATGGATATTTACCGGCTCTTTTAAAATCCCTTTTGAGATTTCGTCTGCTAATTTACCACGAATACCTGATGAGTAAATTTTCGTTACCACACCGTTTTTGATATGTTCAATCAGAGGGAAATGGCTGTCAATTAATGAACTTGACGCAAGCGTTAAGTTTTTAAAACCCATTGCCGCGATTTTTTCCATTACCATATTCACTACGAAGTCGCCGGCACGGAATGCGTGATGGAATGAAATAGTCATACCGTCTTTTAACCCTGAGCGGCGAATAGCATCTTCTAGGCTATCACACACTTTACGGTCTTTAGCGGTACGTACGAGGGATTCCGCTTTCGGTACTGCTTGATAAACTGGTCTGCCTGCGTTGAACTTTTCAACACGCTGTTCTCTTGTTGTCATGTTATCCCCCTACTCTTCACGAATACCTGATTTAGCACGTTCAAGCACTAATTTTGCACGATCGATAATCGGTGCATCGATCATTTTACCGTTAAGTGAAACCACACCTAAGCCGTTACGTTCCGCTTCTTCTGCCGCTTCAATAATGCGTTTCGCTTGATCCACATCTTTTTGCGTTGGTGCAAATAAGTTATGTAACAACTCGATCTGGCGAGGATTTACAAGCGATTTACCGTCAAAACCAAGCTGTTTAATTAATGCCGCTTCCGCTAAGAAACCTTCCTCATTATTTGCATTTGAATAAACAGTATCAAACGCTTGAATGCCTGCCGCACGAGCCGCTTGTAAAATTGAACAACGTGCAAATAATAATTCAATACCTTCTGGTGAACGTTCGGTTTTGAGATTGCGCACATAGTCTTCCGCACCTAACGCAATACCGATTAAACGATTTGATGCCGTTGCAATTTGGTTTGCTTGCGTAATACCTAGCGGAGATTCAATTGCCGCTAACATTAACGTACTACCGACTTCACGACCGCAGGCTTTTTCAATTTCCGTAATCGCTTTGTCCATTTCAACTACATCTTGCGCGGTTTCTGTTTTTGGCATACGTACCACATTAACACCCGCACGTACTACAGCATTTAAGTCAGCTAAACCGAATTCCGAATCAAGCGGATTTACACGAACTACGGTTTCAATCTCTTGGTAAAGCGGATGTTGTAACGCATGAGCCACCAAAATGCGTGCAGAATCTTTTTCTTTTAACGCCACCGCATCTTCAAGGTCAAACATGATTGAATCGGGTTTATAGATAAAGGTATTACTGATCATTGCCGCATTTGAGCCTGGCACGAAGAGCATACTTCTGCGTAATTTGCTTTTTTGGCTCATAGAACTTTCCCCCAATCGATTTGTTCGTCAGTTGCACGCAATAATGCGGCTTTTAATCTCGCACGCAGTACACAATCTAATGCACCTTTATCTTCTACCGTCACTTGTGCTGCGTTTACATCAAACTGAGCGAGTACCTCTTTGATGGTGGCTAAAATGTCATCACCAAATTGTTTTCTCACCGAGCTATTTAACTCAATGTTTAACGTATTCGCAGGCTCAATGCGGACTTGCGCATCACTAGATTCTAGTGTGCCTGCCACTGCGATTTTAGTTATCTGCATAATGGATTCCTTATTTTTTGCTAATAAACGAATTACTAATGGACAAAAGATTACAAATAAATTGGAAGATGCGACCGCTTGTACTCCCTTCTCCATTGGTAACTGGCTGTGATCGGTGGTAAAAATAGAAATAAAGAAAATAAATTAAGGTAAGTAAAAAAGGAAGAAATTTGACCGCTTGTAAAAACGGATAGCAAGTAATATAACCGATAGACGAACTAACTGAGGCTTTTCGCCACTGCATTTGAGTCTGTCTGATGGTATGTTTTATAGCCATATGTTAATTATTTTAAGAAAAAAATATTACCTCAATAACTGCATTCTAACGAATTTTCACAATTTTGCTAATTAGAAAGAGGTATTGTTGATATGGATCAACCAACATTGAGCAAAGCCATCAAATTATGAATAAATTTCATATTTAACCTGAAAATTATGAAATTGACGCAAAATGAGAGATAAAAATAGAATGTTCCTTAACAGCTATTCAGCAGACTACTGACAAATTCAACATCATTCTAATAATAACAATTCATAAGAGGGACAACATATGAGCTATGCCAAAGAAATTGATCATTTAAATCAAAGTGTTGCAGACTTAAACGGTCAAATTAACGTTTCATTTGAATTTTTTCCACCAAAAAATGAAAAAATAGAAACCATGCTATGGGATTCTATTCATCGCTTAAAAGCATTAAAGCCTAAATTTGTCTCTGTCACTTATGGTGCAAACTCCGGCGAACGCACACGCACTCACTCCATTGTAAAAAATATCCAACAAGAAACCGGCATTTTAGCTGCACCGCATTTAACCGGCATTGATGCCAGCCCCGATGAATTACGATTAATCGCTCAGGATTATTGGGATAACGGTATTCGCAATATTGTTGCGCTACGAGGAGACGAACCGGCAGGCTATGCTAAAAAACCGTTTTATGCAGCAGATTTAGTGAGATTATTAAAAGAAGTCGCCGATTTTGATATTTCAGTTGCCGCTTACCCCGAAGTACATCCGGAAGCAAAATCGACACAAGCTGACTTAATTTACTTAAAACAAAAAATTGAAGCGGGAGCGAATCGTGCTATTACCCAATTTTTCTTTGATATTGATAGCTATCTTAGATTTCGTGACCGCTGTGCCACCGTCGGTATTGATGTTGAAATCGTGCCGGGGATTCTGCCTGTTTCCAATTTTAAACAATTAGAAAAAATGGCAAAAGTAACCAATGTGCGAATCCCAAGTTGGATGCAAAAAATGTATCAAGGTCTGGAAGATGATCAAACGACTCGCAATTTGGTCGGTGCAAGCATTGCGATGGATATGGTCAAAATTCTCTCAAAAGAAGGTGTGAAAGATTTCCATTTTTATACTTTAAATCGCTCCGAACTTACTTACGCCATTTGTCATACACTCGGCGTTCGTCCATAAACACTAGACAATAATGTACAAATAACGGACAATATTCTTATTGAATAATTGTCCTGTTTACTTATGCTATTTTTAACCAAACTGATTACCGCCATTATCCTACCACCATTTAACGCTTTGATTTTATGGTTTTTTTCTTTATTTCTCCATAAATTACACTTTAAAAAATTAAGCTACTTTTGTACGTTGTTAGGCATTACGATTCTCTATATTTGTAGCACGCCCTATTTCTCACATCAGTTAATTCAAGCGGTCACTTTTACCCAAAAACTTACCATTGAAGATTACAAAAAAGCCCAAGCGATTGTGGTATTAGGCGGGGGATTGCGTGACAGTAATGAGCTATTCGGTAATTATGCGATTGCCGCCGCACCGTTAGAACGTATGCGCTATGCGGCTTATTTACATAAGCAGACCGGTTTACCTATTTTAGTCACTGGCGGAAGTCCGGAAGGACGGGAGCCGGAAGCAAAAATTATGGCGCAAGAGTTGAACGATTTTTTCCATGTTCCCGTCACGTGGGTTGAGGCAAAATCAAATGTTACCGAAGAAAATGCAACATTCAGCAAACCAATTCTGATGCAAGCCGGTATTCAACATATTGTTTTGGTGACTAACCAATGGCACATGAAACGCGCAAAAATGCTGTTTGAGCGAGAAGGATTTAACGTGCTTGCAGCCAGTACCACCGCTCATCAAGCGCTTGATATCGGAATTCTACCGTTTATTCCGCAAGCACAAGCGCTACAAAATAGTAGCATTGCCCTCAAAGAGTGGATTGGTTATTGGAAAGAAAAATTTATCGGATAAATAACAAAGCCCCATTGGGGCTTTCGCATTAAAGTGAATGAATGAGATTATCGATCATCAAACCGGCAATATCAATGCCGCTTGCCTGCTCAATCCCTTCTAACCCCGGGCTGGCATTCACTTCTAACACCAGCAATCCGCTATCAGAACGAATCAGATCAACGCCTGCCACGCTAAGTCCGATTGCTTTTGCCGCTTTCACTGCAAGCTGCTGTTCCTCTTCAGTTAATACTATCCTTTGAACTTTGCCGCCTAAATGAAGATTGGCCCGAAACTCCCCCTCATTGCCAGAGCGTTGCATTACCGCCACGACACGTTCTCCAATGACAAACGCTCGAATATCCTGCCCTTTTGATTCTGCGACAAAGTCTTGCAACAAATAAGCGAGTTTCGCTTGCTGTAATACCGCCAAGACACTTTGGGCATTTTGTTTGCTCTCCGCCAACATTACTCCCACACCTTGCGAACCAGATAACGTTTTAGTGATTAATGGAATAGAGTGTTGGGCTAAATGTCCGTCTAGCGAACACAGTTCACCTGCCAACGAACTTGCCGGCACAGCAATTCGTGCAGCAACTAAGGCTTGTAAACTTAGCCATTTGTCTCTTGCCAAAGTGAAAGCGATCGAATTATTTAATACTTTTACCTGTTTCGCTTCAAAGTAACGCAAAACTCGACAGCCCATTTCCGTACTAGTTGTACCGAAACGAGGCAATACCGCGTCATAATCAGGTAATAATTGCGGAAGCGGTCGGTTTTTATCGTAAGTTTCACCCGTTTGATAATAGAGCTGCAATACGGATTGACCTTGCTCCACCGCTAACTTTATTAACATTCGATTCGGGTCGAGAATATCTAAGTCGATACCTCGCTGCTCACAAGCCTGTTGTAAACGTTGGCAACTGTATAAACAAGGCTCTCGGCACAACATTAGAAATCTCATCGCTTCAACAATCCTTGTTGTTGGAAAAACGGTAACATATGCGGACGCACCGCTTTATTTAAGGTTTTATCGATCGCAGCCTGCCACTGCTGCCCTTCACCGGTTCTCTCCTGATAATAAGCGGTCAGAATTTCGTTATATTTTGCAAGCTCAGCTTGATCTAACGGCTGATATTGATCTTCATAGCAAACTAATGTTGCCGGTAAACGAGGTTTAAGTGCCGGATCTTGTGCCGGATAGCCTAAACACATACCGACTAATGGCACACAATATTGCGGTAGTCCTAACACTTCTGCTACTTTAGCGACATCATTACGTAATGCACCAATATATACGCCGCCTAAGCCGACCGATTCGGCCGCCAATAACACGTTTTGTGCAAAAATTCCAGTATCCACCGCACCGATAACACTCACTTCCGCCCAATCTAATTGCGAATCCGGTACAAGCTGTTTATGTTTATGAAAATCAATGCAAAAAATCAAAAATTCTGCACATTCAGTTACATACGCCATACCCGATACCTCGCGCAATTCTTGGCGAATGATTTGATCTTTTACACGAATTACACTGACACATTGTAAATGATTAGAGGTCGAGGCTTGTTGCCCAGCCTGAATTAAGGTTTGAAATAGTTCTTCCGAGATAGGTTGTTCCGTAAATTTACGAATCGAACGGTGAGAAAGAATGGTTTCTAGCGTTGGTTTGCTAATCATATTGCCCCCGATAAAAAAGATAAAAAAATAAGCGGTCGAAATTGCAAATTTTTTTGCAAATTTCACCGCTTGTTCTACAACTTTTCCAAATAATGACGACCTCCTAATGCCGTTACTTGGTGCATTATCCACGCCTGACGCTTACGCATAGTCGGCCCCGGTTTATTCACCCGAAACACTAACGGATTAGGTAACGAAGCGGCTAATAAAGCCGATTCCTGTAAAGTCAGATCTTTCGCATGTTTTTTAAAGAAGTGCTTCGCTGCCGCTTCCACGCCAAAAATACCATCACCAAATTCGGCGATATTCAAATACACTTCCAAAATACGGCGTTTGCCCCAAGTATTTTCTATCACAAAAGTTAGCGGTAATTCAATGCCTTTTCGTAACCAACTTTGTCCGTGCCATAAAAACATATTTTTGACGGTTTGTTGAGAAATAGTGGAAGCACCTCGCACTTTTTTCGATTTAGCATTGCGCTGCAATGCGATTTCGATAGCCTGTAAATCTATCCCGAAATGGCTTTCGAATTTTTGATCTTCCGAAGCAATCACCGCTATCTGCATTTGCCAAGCAATTTTATCTAAACTAATCCAATCATATTGAATTTTATAATTCTCACCGGCAATCAAATGCTCAACTTTTTTCTGCGCCATATAAGCGGAAAACGGCACAGGTAACACTGAGAAAACTATCAAAAATGTAACGAAAGCACCACCGAGTCCCGCCCCTAAACGGCTTGAGCCGAACCACAACCAACCAGCTCTTGAGCCAATTTCCTGCGGAATAAAAAACTTGATAACTTTACGGCATAAGCCTTTGATCAAACTAAACATTGTAACTGACTTCTTTTTGCGTTTTCGTTTACGCTTTACCATTAAGTTTCTCGTTTAACCACTCAATAAATTGCGGCTCTAATGTTTTCAGCATATTAGAAGCGCGCGTAATGGTTGCGGCACTGGTGTTCAAGTTTTGTTGAATTTCTCTTTGCGGCACTTCACCTTTTAATAGCTCAGCAACAATTTGCACACGTAAGCCTAAAGAGTTGCGTTCGTCTGCCGTTAAAAACGAGGTAAAAAACTGTTCCAATTTATCTTCTGCCACCGCCTGTTTCAATAAAACCATAAACTGTTGCCACTCTTGCGGATCACGTTGACTATAAAGAATTTTCATTGAATCTCCAAAATAAGGAAAGCGGTCTGATTTTGGCAAAATTTTGCGAAAATAAAACCGCTAGTAAAATAGATTATTTCTTAGATTTTTTACCACCACGTTGGTCGTCTAACTCAGCGCCTTTCGGTACGCTAAATTTGAACAAATCAGACGATACGCCACCACCGGTAATATTACGTAATACGTATAAATTACTCTGTCCGTCTCGTTCAATGGTGCTGAAACCTTTTAACATGCCACTTTGATCAATACGCACATCAAACTGTTTTAAATTACTTTTTTTCGATTTCGGTTTTAATACAAAAATATCTGCATTTTGCGTCACATCATATTGATCCCAGTGGCTTTTATCACTGCTGGTTAATAATACGAACGGCGTATTATTTACTGCATCTTGCACTGTATTCACCGTCACTTGTGACACAAACGGATCATAAAACCATAAATTCGCACCATCAGAAACAATTAAATTTTCTTGCGGTGATTTAGTGTCCATACGGAACAGATTCGGGCGTTTCACTTGGAATTTACCCTTACCCGATTGAATTTGTTTACCTTTGCCAGAACGTACTGTTTGATCAAAATCCGCACTATATTGGCTGACTTGCTCTAAACGACGTTGTAATTCGGCAACAGACTGTGCATCGGCAAATGCTGCACCTGTCATAGAAAATAACGCCAAACCAAGTAATGATTGCTTAACTAATTTTTTCATCTTTTTTCCTTCTATCAAAGAGAATCAAGTCCCTCTTTGACAACCTATTCTGTAAAAGTTTCACAAGCCCCGTACTAGCGTAACGATACAATAAAATAAGCCAAACACCAAGAAGCATTTGGCTTTTATTTTATTGATTAATCATTTTTCACAAAATTAATGCGCTTCGTCCCAGTTATCGCCAACGCCGACTTCGGCAATTAAAGGCACTTTAAGCTGAATCGCTCTTTCCATTTCCGCTTTAATTAATTGGCTGTAGTGTTCCACTCGCTCTTCTTTCACTTCAAACACCAATTCATCATGCACTTGCATAATCATTTTGATATTTTCATCGCCTCGAATCGCTTTATCAATGCCAATCATTGCGACTTTAATAATATCCGCTGCGGTACCTTGCATTGGTGCATTGATCGCCACACGTTCCGCCGCTTTACGGCGCATTGCATTACTGGATTTAATTTCCGGTAGATATAAACGCCTGCCGAATAAGGTTTCCACATAACCTTTTTCACTCGCACTTTCACGAATATCGGTCATAAATTGTTGAACCGCCGGATAACGTTGGAAATAACGTTCCATATATTTTTTCGCATCCGCTCGTGAAATGCCTAATTGGTTTGATAAACCGAATTCCGACATGCCGTAAATTAAACCGAAATTAATCGCTTTAGCACTACGGCGTTGCTCACTTGTTACTTGATCCAACGGTAAACCGAAAATTTCTGCTGCCGTTGCGCGGTGAATATCTTTACCTTCAGCGAAAGCGGTAATCATACCTTCATCATTTGCCAAATGCGCCATAATACGTAACTCAATTTGTGAATAGTCAGCTGCGACAATTTTATAACCTTTGTTGGCAATAAACGCTTGGCGAATGCGTCTGCCTTCTTCATTGCGGATCGGAATATTTTGTAAATTCGGATCGCTTGATGAAAGACGACCGGTCGCCGTTACCGCCTGATGATAAGAAGTATGCACGCGCCCCGTTTTTTGATTAATCATTAACGGTAACTTATCGGTATACGTCGATTTCAACTTACTTAAACCACGATGTTCCATTAGTAATTTCGGTACTAAATGCCCTTGTCCTGCTAATTCATCTAACACTTCTTCATTGGTGGAAGGCGCACCTTTCGGTGTTTTTTTCAAGACAGGTAAACCAAGTTTAGTAAACAAAATTTCCTGTAATTGTTTGGTAGAAGCAAGATTAAAGACTTCACCCGCTTCAGTATGCACAAACTGTTCCAATTCAGCTAAACGCTGTTCAATTTCTGCCGATTGCACCAGTAATTTTTCCGGATCAATCAATACACCGTTACGCTCAATACGAGAAAGCACTTCAACCAACGGCATTTCAATTTCATTAAACAACTTAACCAGTGTCGGCGCTTTATCTAATTCCGGCGCAAGCACTTGATGTAATTTCATCGTCACATCCGCATCTTCTGCCGCATATTTAGATGCGACATCAATCGCAATTTTATCGAATGTCAGCTGATTTTTACCTTTACCGGCAATTTCTTCAAACTCAATTGTCTTATGCCCTAAGTAACGATCTGCCAATTCGTCCATATTATGACGACCGGTACTATTTAGCGTATAAGATTCCAGCATCGTATCAAATGCAACACCTGCCACCTGCACGCCGTGATTTGCGAAAATGGTCAGATCGTATTTAATGTTTTGCCCGATCTTTTGTACATCCTCACTTTCTAATAACGGCTTAAGTTCGGTTAAACAAGCGGTCAAATTTAGCTGATTTTTTGCAAGTTCAAAACTTGTAATAGTCTCTACTTCTACCGGCTCGGCGAACAGATCGCTTTGCTGAGGCTCAAGTGTTACCTGTTCTTTGTGCGTTAACGGAATATAGCATGCTTCGCCGTTAGCCAAACCAAATGAAATTCCGACTAAATTTGCCGACATGGAATCTAAACTATCAGTTTCGGTATCCACCGCCACTAATTTTGCTTGGTTGATCTTTTTAATCCAACTCTGCAACTGTTCCATTGTAGTTACCGTTTCATATCGGCTACGATCAATCTCCACTTTTGCAAAAGTTTGCTCGGTTTCAACCGCTTGTGATACCGAAGCAGTCGCTTGATAATTGTTAGGGATTTTTTCTGCTGAATTCTGCGTGACGGGGGTAGCGTCATTCATGACTTCATTCAGCCAACGCTTGAATTCATAACGCCCAAATAACTCAACTAATTCGTCACGTTTTTGTGGTTGTACAACTAATTGTTCATGCGTTACTTCCAATTCAACATCGGTCTTAATCGTCGCAAGCAAATAAGATAGATATGCTGCTTCTTTCTCCGCTTCTAATTTCGGTGCAAGTGTTTTAGCACCACGGAATGAAAGCGTAGCCACTTGATCCAAGTTCGCATAAATTTCTTTCAGAGAACCGATTCCTTGCAATAGACCTAATGCGGTTTTCTCGCCCACGCCTTTTACTCCGGGAATATTATCCGAAGCGTCGCCTTGCAAAGCCAAATAATCAATAATTAATTCAGGTGGAATGCCGTATTTCTCAATCACACCTTCACGATCAAGCAAGGTATTGTTCATCGTGTTAATTAGCATAATGTGATCGTTCACCAGTTGTGCCATATCTTTATCGCCGGTACTGATTAACACATTTTTGCCGTCATTTGCCGCCTGCACCGCAAGCGTACCGATCACGTCATCCGCTTCCACACCTTCAATTGAAATCAACGGGATACCTAATGCTTTAATAATTGTATGTAACGGTTGCACTTGTGCACGCAAATCATCCGGCATCGGCGGACGATGCGATTTATATTGTTCGAACAACTCGTCACGGAAAGTCTTACCCTTCGCATCAAAAACCACCGCAATATGGCTCGGCTCGACCTGAGTAATCAAACTTTTCAGCATATTTAACACGCCATACATCGCTCCCGTCGGCTCACCATTTTTATTAGTCAACGGCGGAAACGCATGAAACGCACGATAAAGATAAGAAGAACCGTCCACAAGAACGAGCGGATTTTGAGCAATTGTAGCCATTAAATAAAATCTCTTTTGTTAAAAATTTATAATCTATTATAACGAAAACAAGCGGTTAAATCCCCTTTAAATTTTGCAAATTTTTCTGGAAATTTAACCGCTTGTTGAATGATTAGCTTTAGCCTTTGGCTAAAATATCTTTTAAGAATCTTGCCGTGTGCGAGTGTTTGTCTTTCGCCACGTCTTCCGGTGTACCGGTCGCAATAATTTGTCCGCCGCCCGAGCCACCTTCAGGGCCTAAATCAACAATCCAGTCGGCGGTTTTAATCACATCTAAATTATGCTCGATCACCACAATCGTGTTGCCTTGGTCACGCAATTTATGTAACACCGAAAGTAGCTGTTTAATATCAGCAAAATGCAAACCTGTGGTCGGTTCATCTAAGATATACAGCGTTTTACCGGTATCACGTTTGGAAAGCTCGGTCGCTAATTTAACACGCTGCGCTTCACCGCCAGAAAGCGTAGTCGAAGACTGTCCTAAACGAATATACGATAAACCGACATCCATTAACGTCTGCAATTTACGAGCAATCGCTGGCACCGGCGCAAAGAATTCTCTCGCCTCTTCTACCGTCATATCCAACACTTGATGAATCGTTTTGCCTTTATAACGAATTTCCAAGGTTTCTCGGTTATAACGTTTACCTTTACAGTGATCACACGGCACATACACATCCGGTAGGAAGTGCATTTCTACCTTAATCACGCCATCACCTTGACAGGCTTCACAACGTCCGCCACGCACGTTAAAACTAAAGCGTCCTACATTATAGCCTCTCGCTCTCGCCTCTTGCGTGCCGGCAAATAATTCACGAATCGGCGTGAATAAACCGGTATAAGTCGCTGGATTTGAACGAGGTGTACGTCCAATCGGGCTCTGGTCAATATCAATCACTTTGTCGAAATGTGACAAGCCGTCAATCGATTCATAAGAGGCAACATCACTATTTTCAGCACGGTTTAACGCATTTTGTGCCAATGGGAATAAGGTATCGTTGATCAAAGTCGATTTACCCGATCCCGATACCCCTGTGATACAAGTAAACAAGCCAACTGGAATATCCAACTGTACTTGTTTTAAGTTATTACCACTCGCACCTTTTAAGGTTAGCAATTTTGTAGCGTCATAAAGTACTCGTTTTGCCGGAATTTCAATTTTCTGCTTACCGGAAAGGAATTGTCCGGTGATCGACTCTTCCACCTGCATAATTTCTTCCGCTGTACCTTGTGCAATAACTTGCCCACCGTGCACACCCGCTCCCGGACCGATATCCACAATATGATCCGCCGCACGGATTGCATCTTCATCGTGCTCTACTACAATCACAGTGTTGCCTAAGTTACGTAAATGGATAAGCGTATTAAGCAAGCGTTCGTTATCACGTTGATGTAAGCCAATAGAAGGCTCATCTAACACATACATCACCCCCACTAAGCCTGCCCCAATTTGGCTGGCTAAACGAATACGTTGAGCTTCACCACCGGATAAGGTTTCAGCCGAACGAGAAAGCGAGAGGTAATTCAAACCGACATTCACTAAGAACTGCAAACGTTCACGAATTTCTTTTAAAATTTTCTCTGCGATCTTTGCTTTTTGACCGGCAAGATCTAACTGTTCAAAAAACTCTAACGCCTCACCAATCGATTTTTCCGACACCATCGGCAAATTGGTTTTATCTAAAAACACATAGCGAGCTTCTCGACGTAAGCGAGAACCTTCACACTCCAAACACGGGCGATTATTGATATATTTAGCTAATTCCTCACGAACCGAATTTGATTCGGTTTCTTTATAACGGCGAGCCATATTATTTAACACACCTTCAAAGGTATGCTTACGTTTTACTTTATCGCCGCGATCATTGACATAAACAAATTCGATTTCGTCTTTTGAGCCGTTCAGAATAATTTCACGTTGTTTTTTAGTCAGTTCTTTAAATGGTGTATCCAGTGAAAAATCATTGTGTTCTGCCACCGATTTCAACAAACCGAAATAATAAAAACTACGGCGATCCCAACCTTTAATCGCACCACTTGCTAACGAAATGTCCGGATTTTGAACCACCTTATTCGAGTCAAAATACTGCTCTACCCCCAAACCGTCACATGTCGGGCAAGCACCGGCCGGGTTATTAAATGAGAACAAACGAGGCTCTAATTCGTGTAACGAATAGCCGCAATGCGGACAAGCAAAGTTGGACGAAAACACAATTTCTTCCGCATTCGGATCGTCCATATCGGCAATAATCGCAGTCGAACCGGATAAATCTAATGCTGTTTCAAAGGATTCCGCTAAACGTGTTGCAATATCACTTCTCACTTTAAAACGATCGACCACCACTTCAATCGTGTGCTTTTTCTGTAATTCTAATGCCGGCGGATCAGATAAATCGCAGATTTCGCCGTCAATTCTGGCTCGGATATAACCAGAAGCGGTCAAATTTTCCAATAATTTTACGTGTTCGCCTTTACGATCTTTGATCACTGGTGCAAGTAACATCAAACGTTTGCCTTTCGGTTCTTCCATTACTCTATCCACCATTTGTGAAATGGTTTGTGCCGCCAATGGTAAATCGTGATCCGGACAACGAGGCTCACCGACACGAGCGAACAATAGACGTAAATAGTCGTGGATTTCGGTTACCGTCCCAACTGTGGAACGAGGGTTATGCGAGGTGGATTTTTGCTCAATCGAAATTGCCGGTGAAAGCCCTTCAATATGGTCAACATCCGGTTTTTCCATCAATGAAAGGAATTGGCGTGCATAGGCTGAAAGGGATTCCACATAACGGCGTTGCCCTTCCGCATATAGCGTATCGAAAGCTAAGGAAGACTTACCCGATCCGGATAATCCGGTAATCACAATAAATTTATCTCGAGGGAGAATTAAGTTGATATTTTTAAGGTTGTGGGTTCTTGCGCCACGAACATCAATGTTCTGCATAATCGGTTGCTCTCAATAAAAAAATATTTTTTATTATCGCATATTTTAAGTAACTGTACAAAATATCAGTTTTAATGCGTGCATTTTTTTGAATTTCAGGTAGAATACTGCATAAAATTTTACAGCACTTAATCAATTCACAGAGGATTTTATGGCAGGTATTAATAAAGTTATCATCGTGGGCAATTTAGGTAACGATCCTGAAATGCGTACAATGCCAAACGGCGAAGCAGTTGCAAATATTAGCGTAGCAACCAGTGAAAGTTGGACAGACAAAAATACAGGCGAGCGCCGTGAAGTTACCGAATGGCACCGTATCGTATTTTATCGTCGCCAAGCGGAAATTGCCGGTCAATACTTACGTAAAGGTTCGCAAGTTTATGTTGAAGGCCGTTTAAAAACACGTAAATGGCAAGATCAAAACGGTCAAGACCGTTATACTACCGAAATCCAAGGTGACGTTTTACAAATGTTAGGCGGACGTAATCAAGGCGGTGATTTCGGCGGTAACCAAGGCGGTTGGGGAAATTCAGCACCTGCCCCACAACAAAGTTACAATCAAGGTAACAGCGGTTACGGCTATGACCAAACAGCAAGTCGCCCTGCTCCACAAGCAGCGAAACCAGCTCAAGCAGAGCCACCGATGGATAACTTCGACGACGATATCCCGTTCTGAGTTCCATTCCAACAAAAAGAAGCCTTTAACGGCTTCTTTTTTTATACGAATGCGTTCATTTTCCTGTAGCGGCAGTTTCTTATTGGAGCGGACAAACAGAGTGAGTTTAACGTCTGCCTGTTGCAGCAGACGGGGGGATGATGGCGGCGGTACTCAATCCCACTATACCTAGAATTAATACATCTTTCATGTTGCGTTTCTTCTTTACTCGTTTTACTGGTTGTCTATGCTGATATGAACTTGTCCGTTCAGATTATTAATCGCGTCCACATCTTCGCTGATGTTTCCCAAATACACTAAGCCTGACGCTGCACTACCGTGGTCGCGGTAGAACACGGCAAGATTACCCCATGGCGCGTAATAGGTAATATCGCCTCTTTTACCATTATGCTCGCTGAGCGTGCCTGTGGTGTTGAGCTTGCGTGGCAAGTTGTGAGCCACTTTTTCTTTGCTAGCATAGTCTTCCATCTGCACAGTCAGTGGCAGCAGTGTGTAAAAATCACGCGCTGCGGCATTATCAGCTAGGGTTGCTTTAATCGGTGCTTGATTGGGGGCTGTGATAAGAATATTCATAGTATGTTCCTTTTTGGGTTGAGACGGTTGTTCGGCACAACTGGGTAATGCAAAGCCCAAGGCAAATGTGCCAGTCAAGAGTTGAAAAAATTGTCTGAATGTTGGCATGATTTTTACCTTCTGGTTATGCGTTGATGAACGAGCATTTTTAACGCAGTATTTCAACTACTGTGCGCCGCTGCCCAGCGAGGTCATCAGGTCGTCTGAAACGGTTTCAGACGACCACTTCGCCTTACTTCAACTTCGCTTTAAAAAACGCTTCAAATTTATCGTATGGAATTTTGCCTGCTACATCGTCATATAAATCCGTGTGCGACGCATTCGGTACAATCACCAGTTCTTTGTCTTGGCTGCCCAAGGCTTTGAAGGCATCTTCGCCGAAGTAACGTGAGTGCGCTTTTTCGCCGTGTACCACCAACGCAGGTGTTTTTAATTCTACCGCATATTGCAAAATCGGCATATTGACAAACGGTAAGAAACCTGTGGTCGTCCACGCTGAATTTGAATTAACTGAACGTGGGTGGAAGCCGCGTTTGGTTTTGTAGAAATTTGAGTATTCACGCACAAACAACGGAGTTTCTGCGGTTAATTTGTCTTGCGGGGTCAAATGTTGCGCTGGGTCGCCTAAATCTGTATAACCATTTTTCGCCGAATCCCAACGGGCGTTGCTCATCGCCAATCGCATTGCGTTGCGATCTTCCGCTGCTTTTGCTGGCAAGCGGTCGTATTGCCCTTTCGGATCTAGTTTGATTTCGTAGCCGTTTGCCGTTACACGGGTCATATTGTACATGGTGCTGACCGCCACCGCTTTAATACGTGGGTCAGAAATCGCCGCATTTAAGGCAAAGCCACCCCAGCCGCAAATGCCTAAAATGCCAATGTTTTCACGGTTTACGTTGTCCAGCGAACCTAAAAAGTCCACCGCAGCCGAGAAGTCTTCGGTGTTGATTTCAGGCGACGGCACGTTGCGCGGTGTGCCTGAGCTTTCGCCAGTGTACGAGCCGTCAAAAGCGATGGTAACAAAACCACGTTCCGCCATATGCTGCGCATATAAGCCCGAGGTTTGCTCTTTCACTGCCCCAAACGGACCGCTCACTGCAATCGCTGGCAGCTTACCTTGGGCGTTTTTCGGTGCATACAAATCGCCCACAAGCGTAATGCCATAGCGGTTTTTAAAAGTAACTTTTCGGTGTTCTACTTGGTCGGATTTCGGGAAAATTTTGTCCCATTCTTGCGTAAGTTGAATGCTTTGCGCAGGCATTTCAATTGCCGTTGCGTTTTGTGGTAATGCTGCCATAGCGTTTGCTCCCATTAAAGATGTACTGAACAATAATGCGGTAGTTAAGGTTTTCAGTTTCATTGCGTATCCTTGTTTTGTTTGAATAAGGGCATTATAGAGATTGTTTTGTGCGTTGATAATCAATAAAATGAGAATAAACTGTGCTTGAAATGAGAATAATATGAACGACCGTTATACTGCCTTAAAATACTTCTGCTTGGCTGCCGAAACTCTAAATTTCCGTGAAGTGGCGAATCGTTTGGCGATTTCGCCGTCTGTTATCAGCCGAGTGATTAACGAACTGGAAGCCGAATTGGGCGAGCCGCTGTTTAAACGCAGCACACGCTCCATTCAGCTGACCAGCTTTGGCGAACAGTTTTTACTGAAAGCGCAGCAGCTTTTGGCAGACAGTGACAGTCTGTTTCAAATGGGCAAAGCAAAAAATGATGACTTGGCGGGCATTGTGCGCATTACCGTGCCAGCGTGGCGGGAAAATGATGAAATTATTCGTCAATTATTGACCGCCCTTGAAGCCTATCCTGACATTGTGTTGGACTGGCGGGAAGATATGGGCAAACTCAACACCGTTGAGGAACGCATTGATATTGGCTTGCGTATCGGCTTAGAACCCGCCCCCAATTTTATCGTGCGGAAAGTGGCGGAAATCGGCGATGTGTTGGTTTGCTCTCCGCAACTGCTTGAAAAATGGGGAAAACCAACCGATTTTGAGGCTTTCCAACGCCATTTTCCATTCACTGCACCGATTAACATCAACACAGGTCGCCCGTGGAATTTAACACTCAATGAAACAACCTCGCTCACCCCACGCAACATCGCTTTTTACTCGGTAGACAATTACAGTGCCTTACAAGCTATTTTAATGGGGCAATGTGCTGGATTGATTAGCGATTTTATGGCAAAGCCTTATCTGGCAAACGGTCAATTAATTCAGCTTTTCCCTGATATTTCCATTGATCACTGGCAGCTCTATCTCTATCGCCCTTATCAAACCATAACCCCAACACGCGTGCTAAAAGTATTTGATTTACTCACAGAAATTTGCCGAAAAATGTTTGTGAAGCCATAAAACAGCCTGAGGACATTCCTCAGATTTTTATCCTAATTTTTCCACTAAAAACTCACTTAGCACATTAATTTTCATCATTTGACGGTTGTTTGGGGTGTAAACCAAGTAAATGCCGTCATTCTCTGCAGTATCCGTTGGCGTAATTTGCCAATCTGCAAAAATTTGCACTAATTTGCCCGCTTGTAAATGAGGTTCAACCAACCAATCGGGCAAATGCGTAATGCCCTGCCCATCTAGGCAGGCTTGGAGCAACATTTCAGCATTATTGCCCGACAAATTGCCCTTTGCCCAAATACTTTCTGTTTTCTCGCCTTGCTTGAAATACCATTTCGCCGCCAAGCCACGATAAGTAAACGGCAAGCAGTTAAGTGCGGTTAAATCTTGCGGATTTTCAGGCGTGCCATGCTGTTGTAAATAATCTGGGCTTGCCACTAACAAACGCTGTTGCGGGGCGAGTTTTTTAGCGATCAAACGCTCATCATTGATTTGCCCCAAACGAATCGCCAAATCAATTGGCTGACTGAACAGATCGACAAAATCATCAGAGCTAATCAACTCCAATTCAATTTTAGGGTAGCGAGCAGCAAACTCTGCCAACAGCGGCGAAAATTTACAAGCGCCATAAGTGTTGGGGAACGTAATACGGAGCTTACCTTGCGGTTCAAGCACTTCGTCTTTTAGTTGTTGATTGACTTGCTGTAAATCGTCCAAAATTGATTTAGTTTGCTGTTGATAACGAATCCCTGCCGCCGTGAGCGAGAGTTTGCGAGTAGAACGATTAAGCAACGCAATACCAAGCGATTGTTCAAGATTATCGATTTGGCGTGTAACCGATGACACCGCCACTCCGAGCTGTTTCGCCGTTGCCGTAAAACTAGTGGTTTCACAAACCGAATGAAAAATTTGTAACGCTGAAAAATAGTCCATAATCATCCTTGCGTTTAACGCAAAATTAAATTGCTTTTTCGCTATATTATCATTTTTTCTGAAAAACCTATAATACCTATATCAATATGAAACAAATTAAAGGATCAAAAAATGACGAAACAAATTCAATTTAATCAAACTGGCTCAGCAGACGTGTTACAAATTGCTGATGTGCAGGTAGTTGCACCGAAATCTCACGAAGTGCAAATTCAAATGCAAGCGTTAGGCTTAAACCGTGCGGAAATGATGTATCGTGAAGGGGCGTATGTGATTGAACCTGTTTTCCCTGCCACGATGGGTTACGAAGGTGCAGGCATGGTAACAGCGGTCGGTGCAGACGTGAGCGAGTTCAACGTTGGCGACAAAGTTAGCGTGATTCCGTCATTTATGTTTACCGAATACGGCACTTATGGCGAAATCGTGAATATGCCCGTTCATGCTGTGGTAAAACACCCTGACAATCTCACAATGGAACAAGCCGCCGCCAGTTGGATGATGTTCGTTACCGCTTATGGCGGATTGGTGGAATTCGGCAACATTCAGGCAGGCGATTTTGTGGTGCTGGGGGCGGCGACCAGTTCGGTGGGGCTGGCGGCAATTCAAATCGCCAAACAGCAAGGGGCAACCGTGATCGCCCTGTCTCGCACCCACGCCAAAGGCGATGTATTACTAGAAAAAGGCGCAGATTTTGTGATTGCCACTAAAGAAGATGACGTTACGGCTAAATTACTAGAAATCACTAGCGACAAAGGTGTGAATTTAGTATTTGACCCAGTGGGCGGTAAAGAAGCGGCAAAAATTATCAATGCAATGGCACAAGACGGCAAATACATCATCTATGGTGCATTAAGCCACGATGATATTGCCGTGCCGGTGTTCCCAATTTTGGGCAAACATCTCACGGTGCGAGGCTATGAACTGTTTGAAATCACCACCGTGCCGGAAAAACTCGCCAAAGCGAAAAAATTTGTGTTTGACGGCTTGGCAAGCGGTCAATTACAGCCTGAAATTGACAAGGTTTTTGCCTTTGATGAAATGGCAGCGGCACATCGCCATATGGAAAGCAATGCACAAATGGGGAAAATTTTGGTAAAAATTTAACGGGTTTTAACCGCACTTTGAACGCATTAACTGCTTATTCAAAATGCGGTTATTTTTAGGATATGTATTTCCGCAAAACCCCCTCCAAAATCTCAAACACTTTCAGCACCCGTTTCGGCGTGGTAGTTTGGTAGGGGCGGTAGAGGTAAAGTTGCCATTTTTCTTGCGGGACTTCGGGTAGCAATTGCACTAAACGCCCTGCTTTGAAATGCTCTCGGCAGGCGAGATCGCTGGATTGCACCACGGTTTTGCCTGCTAGTGCGGATTGAACTTCCGCATAGGGGTCGGTGGTGAAAAATTCCACGTGGCGTGGCACGAAGGTTTCTTGTCCGCTGAGCACCAAATCCCACGCTTTGCCTGTTTCGGGGTTGAGCAAACTGCTGAACGGGTAACGCTGACGCAGGTCTTCCAAGTCTTTTGGGGCACCGAGTTTTGCCACTAATTCAGGCGAAGCAGCGAACAGATGTTGGCTCCACGCAAGGGGTTTGATGATAAAATTCGGGGCGGGTTCACGCCCAATGCGAATGCCCATATCAATGCGGTGTTGCACGTTGTCAAGCTTCGCTGTGTCGAGTCGCCAGTCGATAAACAGGTTCGGATAAGGCTTAAGTGCGGTCAAAAGATCGAACAAAATTTGCTCGTGATGGGTAATCCGCAGCGAAGTAATCCGCACGATGCCGCTCATTTCCTCTTCATCATTTGCCGTCTGAAAAAGCTGGTCGCTGTCTTCCAGCAGTCGTACCGCTTTGGGCAAAAAGCTCTCGCCAAAACTGGTCAGTACGATGGAACGGGTGTTGCGTTTAAACAGCTGTTCGCCCAAATGGGTTTCCAGTTCGGCAATAGTGCGTGTAACCACCGACGGCGAAATCGCCAACCGCACCGCCGTTTCACGGAAGTTGAGCGTTTCGGCGGCGGTTACGAAATAATTGAGTGCAGCGAGTTTATCCATTCTATTATTCTCTTTTTTGCAATAACTGTTGTGATTTTAGCGATTATCACGCAACAAATCCAGCACTATAATGCCCTTAACAAGCGGTGAAAAAAGCCGAAAATTTTGCAAATACAGGAGTTTAATAATGTTCAAGAAAACCCTTATCTCAGCCATTTTCGCATCATCAATGTTACTGGGAGGCAACGCTATGGCAGCCGATTATCACAACAATCCATTCACTTTAACTTACGACAACGCCATCACCAAAAACGAAGCGGGCAAAGTGAACCTGCAATCGGTGAAATATAAAGTAAACGGCATCGACGTGGTAGCGAATGTGTACACGCCTGCGAATTTTGACGCAGCCAAAAAATACCCAGCGATTGTGGTGGCACACCCGAATGGTGGCGTGAAAGAACAGGTGGCAGGTTTGTACGCACAAAAATTGGCAGAACAAGGTTATATTACCATCGCTTTTGATGCGGCATTCCAAGGCGGCAGCGGCGGTGCCCCCCGTTATGTGGACAAACCGCAAAACCGTATCGACGATATTCGTGGCGCAGCAGATTTTATCAGCACTTTCAAAGGCGTGGACAACAACCGCTTAGGCGTGTTGGGCATTTGCGGCGGTGGCGGTTACACCATTAAAGCGGCAGAAACCGACAAACGCTTCAAATCGGTGGCAACCATCAGTATGTTCAACTCAGGCGACGCACGCCGCAACGGCTTTATGCGTTCGCAAACCGACACCATTCAAAAACGCTTAGCCGAAGCGGCAGAAGCTCGCAAACTGGAAGCCACCACAGGCGAAGTGAAATACTCGCCTGCTTTCGCCGCAGGGATGACCAAAGAACAAGTGGCAGCACTGCCGTACGATATGTATCGTGAGGGCTACGAATACTACGCTCAAAGCCACGCCCACCCAAATTCACAAACCAACTACACGCTTTCCAGTCTGTTGGATTTGATGGAATTTGACGTAAATACCAATGTGGATTTAATCAACCAACCGCTCTTAATGATTGCTGGCGACAAAGCCGACAGCCTGTATATGACCGAAGAAGTGTTCAAAAACGCCACAGGCACAAACAACAAAGAGCTGTACAAAGTTAAAGGTGCAACCCATATTCAAACCTACTGGAAACCTGAATATGTGAAAGAAATCAGCGAGAAATTGACAGGATTCTTTGGCAAGAATTTGTAAGGAACGCCGTATGAAAAAATCTCTCTTTTTGACCGCACTTGCGGCAACCGTAATGAGCCAAACCGCATTGGCGGAGGATAATCATCAAACTATCACCCACCGTGCGGAGCTGAAATTTATCCAAGCCCCGACCGAGCATTTTACAGGCAAGGCACAGTTTGCCTATCTGCCGAAAATGCCGAACAGCCAAGACGCTCAGGCGGTGGTAGAATTTCAGCCGAACACCATTACCGACTGGCACACTCATTCGCAGGGGCAATATCTGATTGTTACCGAAGGCGAAGGTCGCACGCAGGAATGGGGCGGCGAAATTCGAGTGCTTAAAAAAGGCGATGTGGTGTGGTGTCCGCCGAATGTGAAACACTGGCACGGTGCGGCGGAACATTCGGCGATGACGCACATTGCCATCGCCCCGAATGCGGCGGAAAACAAACCGACGTGGTTAGAACGGGTGGAGCTGCCGAAAGCTACCGCTCCCGATTTGAAAGCGGATTTGCAAAAAATTCAGCAAATTGAACCGCTTACAGACAAGCAGCTTGCCATTGTGCCGATTGCCTTATTCAGCGTGAAAGGCAATTTGGATTCGCTCACGCCTGCCCTTGAAAACGGCTTGAAAGCAGGCTTGACGGTGGCGGAAATCAATGAAATTTTCGCCCACCAATACGCTTATGCAGGTTTCCCCCGTGCGTTAAACGGTTTACAGACGTTCCAAAAATTGCTAAAAGCACGTCAAGAAAAAGGCATTCAAGATGAAACTGGCACAAAACCGACCGCACTTGCCCCGCAAGATTTTTACAGCCGCGGCAGCCAAATGCTCAGCACCTTGACCCAGCGGGAAGCCCCTGCTTTGCTGCAAAATTTTGAAGGCGTGGATTACACGCTCAAATCGCACCTGTTTGGCTACCTGTTCGCAAGGGACAATTTCAGCCCTGTGAACCGTGAAATCGTTACCGTTTCTACCATCTCAGGCTTGGAAACCGTGCCGAATCAGTTGCGTTCGCATCTCACCATTTTGCATAATTTGGGCTTGAATGAAACCGAGTTAAACCGTGTGATTGCCGAGCTGGCAAAACAGGATAAAATAGTGGCGGAGAAAGCGGATACGGTGTTGAAAACCGTGCTGAAAAAATAAGGAGAGCACCATGCAATACACCAAATTAGGCAATTCAGGCTTGGAAGTTTCACGCATTTGCTTGGGTTGTATGGGCTTTGGCAACAAAGACTGGGCGGATTGGGTGCTGGAAGAAGAACAGGCATTGCCTGTGATCAAACACGCCTTAGACGCAGGCATTAACTTTTTCGACACGGCGAACGTCTATTCTTTCGGCGAAAGCGAACGCATTTTGGGCAAAGCCATCAAGCAATGGGCGAACCGCGACGAAGTAGTCATCGCCACCAAAGTCTATTTTTCGATGGTCAAACCCGAAGCCACAAAAGGCAAAATAACCGCCAAACCAAACGGACAAGGGCTTTCCCGCAAGCATATTTTCTCCCAAGTGGCACAATCGCTTGAACGCCTGCAAACGGATTACATCGACCTGTTGATTATCCACCGTTGGGACTACCATACGCCGATTGAAGAAACGATGAAAGCCCTGCACGACTTGGTGCAATCAGGCAAAGTGCATTATATCGGCGCAAGTTCGATGTATGCGTGGCAGTTCGCCAAAGCGCAATTTGTGGCGGAGAAAAACGGCTGGACGAAGTTTATTTCGATGCAAAATCAGCAGAATTTGCTTTACCGTGAAGAAGAGCGGGAAATGAACGCCTTTTGCCGTGATAACGGCGTTGCCACCACGCCATACGCACCGCTTGCCGCAGGTCGCCTTTCTCGTGACTGGCAGGCACACACCTTGCGCGCCGAAACCGATCAAATCGCCAAAGCGAAATTCGACCGCACTTTCGAACAAGACAAAGCTATCGCCGAGCGAGTAAAGGCACTCGCCGAACAAAAAGGCGTAAGCCGCTCCGCCATCGCACTGGCGTGGCTGCTACAAAAACGCCCCGTCGCCGCGCCAATCATCGGCGGCTCCAAAACCGAATACATCGACGAAGCCATTCAAGCCTTTGAGGTGGAATTGACGGCAGAAGAAGTTGCCTATTTGGAAGAACCCTACCAACCGCACGAGTTGATTGGCGTGGTGAAAGAGCCGAATTTGTAAGCGGTGGGACTTGCAGATTTTTGGCAAAATCAGACCGCTTGTAGATAATAATGCCGTCTGAAAAATTTTTCAGACGGCCTTGTTTTAGCCCAAATATCGCTCCAACTCTCTTTCCAGTTCTTCCCGATTCGGCAAATAAAGCTGATATTTGCTGACAAAAAGCTGGTTGTCGATGTTATCCAACGCATATTCCACCAACAGCTTATCTTTATATGCGCCCAGCACAATACCGATCGGCTCATTGTCGCCGTCCACGTTTTCTTCTTTGCGAAAATAATTGAGATACAGATTCATCTGCCCAATGTCTTGATGATTGACTTCGCCACGCTTTAAATCAATCAACACAAAGCATTTCAAAATACGGTGGTAAAACACCAAATCCACATAAAAATGTTTGCCGCCAAGCGAAATGCGGTATTGCCGCCCGATAAAGGCAAAGCCTTTGCCAAGTTCAAGCAGAAAATGTTGCAAGCTGGAAATCAGCTGCTCTTCCAGCTCGTTTTCCTGCATTTGATGGGCTTGCGAAATGTTGAGAAATTCCAGCACCACAGGGTCTCGCAAAATATCTTGCGGACGTGCAATTTCCTGCCCACGCTCCGCCAATGCCAACACACCGTCTTTGTCTTTACTTAACGCCAAACGATGAAACAGCATTGATTTCATCTGCCGTTTCAACTCTCGCACGCTCCAATTTTCCACCTCTGTTTGCTTGCTGTAAAAGCCTATTTCTAACGGATTGTCCGCTTTTAAAATCTCAAAGTAATGCGACCAGCTTAATTTGTGAGACAGCGTCTCACAATTTGGAAATGAGAGATAAAATTTCCGCATATAGTGCAAATTAGAACGGCTAAAACCTGCACCATAGCGATCTTTTAAATCTTTTGAAATCCGGTTCAACAAATCCGAACCATACTCCGCCTTATCCTGTCCATTCTGTTCAAATTCCACGATATGCCGACCAATCAGCCAATAAGTCTGCACCAAAACGGTATTGGCAGTTTGGGCAACCTGCTCACGCCCACGGTTAAGCAGCGTACCGATGTCGGTAATCAGGCTTTGATAATTCTGCGTACTGATATTGTTCATCTTCAATTTCTACTGTTTAATTTTTCAGTTATTCAATCATAAACGACAACCAGTATCAATACTGGATAAAAACTTTATGGAAGCAAGCTCGCAAAATGACAATGCCGTCTGAAATTTCAGACAGTATTTATAATTTTTAATGTGAATGCTCAAATCTTGCTTAACAAGCCCAAGTCGTTCATACTTTCATATGATTGAAAACTGGATAAATATTTTTGAACCAAATCCTGAATAAAACGTACTTCATTTGCTTTGGTTGTCATAAACCCGATCGGCAATGTAACAGGATAATCAGCTAATTTAGAGTGATAACAAACTACCGCAAATTTATCTTCTAAAAACAAAATTTCTGTATTGCCATCTAAAAAATCTTCATGAAAACCATACAATATTTTTTCAGAAATATCTCTGAATTGGTTTTTCCATTCCAGTGCTTCACGTTTATTTCCTTCTGCTGGCAAAGGTAAATACAGGCGAAAATCATATTTGTCTTTTGATTTTTCAATTAAATTTTGCAATTTATCGTGGATTTTGCGTTGTTTTCCCCAATAAATATCGTTTGGGGCAAGCCAATAGAGTTTTGGGGATTGCTTTTTATCTAATTTAGCAATAATTTGATTGATTTGTTTGAACAAATTTTCTTGATGATAAATCTGTCCTAAAAAATACAAGCCTTTTTGTTGCTCATATTTTTCATAGACTTTCAGAAATTCTGAAAAATCTAATCGCCCGCCAAACAGCACTTTCAAGGTATCATCATCGCCAATTTCTTCCATACTTTTGCGTAATTCACGCAAATTATCACGGTTACCAAACTGTTCCAGTTGGGTGGTAATGGCTTGTTGGATATTATCCTGATGAATAATAGTATCTACGTCGTCGCGCTCTTTGGCTTCGCCTGTTTCAGGTAGCAACTCAAAAGATTGAGTAAAACGAAAATATTCAGGTACACCTTTGGGTTCAATGACATCAATTTTATATAACGAAATGTCTTTTTCGTCTAAATTGATGATGTTATCTTCCATTAACTGACGGAAACGGTTTTGAAATGCTTTGCGAGCAATTTCACTACTTTCAGACAGCACTTTCGGTTCAATTTCCAGTTCAATTGCTTGCTGACGGACATTATTGCAATCTTTTTTCTGCAAAAAGTTGTTGTCCAGCAACTCCATACGGTATTCACCGCCAAATTCTTTTAAGGTGGGAATTTTGGGGACATCTTGCCCATTATCTTGAAATAAACGCTGACCTTCTGCCGATAAGGAAATCAAACTGTCATCTTGCCAAATAATCCATTTGTTTTGTTCCAAATCAGCAAGAGCCACTTCGGTTTCATGCTGGTTAAACCCGAAATATTGGGCGATTTGTGCAGGTTTGCACGGTGTTATTTTCAACAGTCGCAACAAATATTCACGTACAAATGCCACGCCTTTATCGCTCATATAGGAAAACACAATGCGAAAACGTGGAGCTTTAACCACAAAATCTATTTGATTATAAGGTGTTTTTTGTTCACTCATTTTTTCGCTCCATTTTTCAGGGGTTTAATAGCGTAATGTTGTTTGTTAGTTTGCTTTTGCATAAATTGTAAGACTTTTGCTAATGGTGTTTTGCTGTTTTTAGGTTGCTCCCAAACGGTTTTTGCCCCGACAATGACGAGCTTATCCATTGCACGAGACAACGCTACGTTAATGCGGTTTGGCAAATGTAAAAATCCTATGCTGTATTCTTTATCATGGCGTGTTAGCGACAAAATAATCACACGATTTTCCTTACCTTGATAACTATCTACGCTGTCAATTTTGACCAAACGGCGGAAATTATCGTCCCAACTGCGTTCGTTGAATTTTTTGCGGATAAGTTTTTTCTGCTCGCCATACATACAAATTACACCAATGGCTTGCTCGTTTTTAGCCAAACATTTTTGCACGATATCGCTACTCATAAAGGTTTCATCGTTTTCCAAATCTTGCAATAAACCAATAATGACTTCAGCTTCAGCACGATTGGACAAACTGCCGTTTTTAGCTTTTTCGTGATACGAATTCGGTAATGAAGACGTGTCCAACCATGTTACACAGGATTTGAGTTTTTCAGGCAGCCTGAAATAAATATCAGGTACATCATTATCGGTTTTACCGTTTTCCAGAACATTTTCGTAAAAACAAGCTGATACCAAACTACCAATCGCAGGAGCCATACGGTATTGCGTTTTGAGCGTGGCACAAGTTTGTTTGCCGTATTCAGACAAAAATACCCGTTCAAAATCGCTACCTAATGCTTGATCTAATTCTTCGCCACGTTTTGAAATCCCTAAACGGCGAGCAAGTGCGTTTTTATGCTCTTCGGAATACAACGGTGGTAATTGTTTGTGGTCGCCTACCAATAAAATCCGTGTACCTGATTGCATGGCAATCGCCAGCTCACTGGAAATGGAACGGGCTGCTTCGTCCACAATTACCCAATCATAAAGATTGTCGGCAATACCGATATGCTTTTGCCCAATTCCCACGCAAGTACCAATTACAAGCTGACGGGAGCGGGCCAAAAACTCATCGTAATTGGTGCGTTCGTTAGAAAGGGCTTCCAGCATATCTTGAGTTAAATCAATCAGTTTGCCTGCCTGAATATCTTCGTGTGGCTGGATATTGTGTTTTTGATTTAATTCGCCAATCAATTTCGGCAAAATCTCATCAATTTCTACCAATTCACGCAATCCCATTGCTTGGGCTTGTTCTTTAATGCTTTTTTCTAATTTTTTACGTAAGCGTTTTTCGTCTTCATCAATGTTTTCATCTTTGGTTGATTTAACGATTTTTTCATAACGGCGGATTTGCGTGCCAATATCAAAGGTCAGTTCGGCACGTTCACGCAAATATTTTTCAGGCAGCCCCATACTACGACCAAGCTGACAGATATTACCAATCTTGTTCACATTTAATTGTGCCCGTTTTTGGCTGACTAAATTCGGCGAAAATACGTCTTCCAAAATTTCAGAATCGGCAACCTCACGGTTACTAAACCGCACCAGTTGCAAATCCGTTCCCAAACGCTGACAGTGTTTGCGAATGCGTTCGGCGGCAGTGTTCACCGCTTCGTGCGACTGACTGACCAGTAAAATATTGCGAACCTTTTGTACATCAAACAGGTAATGCACAAAAGCGGAAATAAATTCGGTTTTGCCCGTGCCTGGCGGACCTTGTAATAAAGATAATGGACCATTGGCTATCAAGCGTTGAAAAGCAAAGCGTTGAGCTTCGTTTAAACTCACGCCCTTTTCAGGTTGGTCATAACGAGCAAATTGTTCATTACTGACTTCAATCTCGTATTTTTCAGACGGCAACGTACAGCTTTCATCAAAATAATGTACCAAATTTTTAACTGCACTTTCGCCGTCTAAAATACGTTGCAAAGCATTTTTACGGCGGGTATAAGATGCTTTGTTTTGTTTGCTTTGGAAATAGATAGGCGTATTTTCTCCAATATTTCCTGATGAATTAGTTAAACTTTTTAATTTTAAATGCACCTCATTAAGCGTGCTTTTACCAATATCTACCACGCCATATTTAAAGGTTTTTTCGCCATCTTCACTTTTACCGATCGCTTCCACAATCTCATCACGTTTAAACTGATCAATAGGATTGACCTCGCCGTCATACGGGATATAGATCTCGCCGTTTTCAGTTTTTTGTACTGCTCCATTTGCGGTAACAGACGGTAAGGCTTCGGTTTCAGTATCCAAAATCGCCTGCCAAAGTTTTTGAATGTTTGGGCGTTGTTCAATAACGGCTTCTGCAACATCAATATCGGCAATTTCAGTTTCAACAACAGCAATTTGTTCAATTTCTTCTTTTTCAGGCTGATTGAAATATTGCTCTTGAACAAATTGAGTAATGGTTTGTTTAAATATCTCGTTATTCGTAATGAATTTATTGAGTTCATCTAAATTACTGTAATTGCCACGTGTAATACTCAGGCCAATTTGTAAACTGCATTTACTCTCATCACGGTCATTTCGACTGATATGATTGCGTTCAAACGGCGATGTAGCGTGTCGGAATTTTTGTTCGAGAATGGTATAAAAAGCGGTTATTTTGCCACCCAAGCCAATAAAAGTAATATCGATTTCTTCATCTGGATAGCGTTTGCTTTTTTTAAATTGAACAAACAATTCGCCATTTTCAGGATAAAGCTCAATCGGTAAAAACGAATCACGTCCGCCCACTGTGATATTAATCATCGGTGTGGTCGGTTTAGGATTAAGGGCTTCTTTAAATCTTGCCAACGAAATAAATGCGGTTTGGCTGTCTGAATATTCTTTCCGTACAACTTCGGCGATGTCAGCAAATTTTTCAGACGGCATATTCCATACCAAGCCCAATAATTCACACGCCATTTTCATAACGGCAAAATTATCTCGTTGCTTTTCAGTAGCATGGTCAAATTCTGGTGAATATTCGGTATTGAAATGGCTTTGTCCGCTTGGCGAAAAATCCAAAATATCCAAAATGTGAAGCTGAAAATTATCGTCATCAAGCGTTACCAACACATTGTCAGGTTTCAAATCTCCGTGCGTAAAACCCAAACTGTGCAAGTGCTCAATATTCTGAATAAATTTTTGAATAATCGTCAATTTTTGTTCGTCAGGCAAATCTAATTGACAAACCGCTTGCCACGTCTGCCCATCAATAAAATCACTTACGGCAAACAGACAGCCAGATTTTTGGGCAATGCCGAATTCTCGGATTTTCGGCACATAATCGGGCGATAATTTTGCCAATTTCGCTATATTTTCCAGCCAGTTTAATACTACTCGGGCTTTGGCTTGGTCTTTCTGTGGGTCTGCATTGAGCCACGCTTTAATCAATAAACCATTAGAACGGTAAACTTCTTTTTCGCTGCTTTCTATAATAAAATCATTATCTTCACGATAAGCACGGGAGTGGTTGATGTCATGGACAAACTGCTCTAATTTAGTAAAATCAAAGGAAAAATTTACCGCTTGTTCAGGTTTAGCTTGATTGAATTTCTCTAAAAAATCCACCGCACTTTCATAAGGCGTGCTTGATAACGCCGTACGCAAGACTTCTGCATACCACGTTGTTTCATCAGCCAATTGGTTTTTCATTTCGTCAATACTGGCTGGCGAAATGCGTTTTGCCTGAATGATGTGCCACGCCAAAACAGCCAACGACCGCACATCATATTGATATGGTGTAGGCTTGAAGCCGTCTGAAAGCGGAAAAACCGTTTTTGCTAAATCGCCCGATACTTCCAAAATTTCACGAATATCGCCGACAGTTTGCTCATCTTTAAAATATGCGGTCGCAAATCCCGACAGCGTGATTTTGTCATCTGCTGACAACCAAATACTGTGTTCGCCCAAATCCCGATGAGCAATGCCGATTTTGTGCAACTGGGCAAATTTGTCCAATAACAGTTGAACTAATCCTAAACGGCGTTCGATACTTAAATTTTCGCCGCTGTATCCGCCGACAAATTGATTAAAACGTTTTTGCTGTGGAAACAGTTCAAACAAATCAATATGTTCAGCAGTAATTTCACCTTTTTGCGGTGTGGATTTGTAATTCAGGCAGGCATGATACAACTCTTGGTTTTGTACTTTGATATGATTCAATACATCGTATTCACGGCTGACCAAACGATAACGTCCATCAGGCGTTTGTGCTTCGGGACGATTAATTTTTGCAAAATCCCAACGACGCAATAATGCTTGATCTTGATGTTTTCTGTTTTCAGTTTGGGCAAGATACTCTTGAAAAATATGTTTTGGATGGTCAAAAATGGGCATATCTTCGGCAAAATAACCGCCAACACTGATATTTTTGAGTTTAACAGTGTTGCTGCCGAAGATTTTTTTATCAAATAATTCAAAATCTTGATTCAAGGTTTTACTGTCAGGGTGTGGACGGAAACGATTGTTAAATTCGTGTTCGTTTTTGAGCTTTAAAAAATCTGCCAAAGTGAGGATGTGCATTTTTTCATTGTCAGGTAACTGACTAAAATCCGCATTACCCGTCATCACCACTAAAAAATGCACCTGTGGGCGAAATCCTTTATTAGTGAATTGTGGTTTGAACTTGTCCAGTTTCTTTTCTAACAAAAATTGCTTATTGCGAGTAACGGAAATAGGCGAACGCCCCATTTCCTTTTCGTTTAAATACCATTTATCTTTGTGAGATGTGATTGCGCCATTCCAATGCTTCAATTCAATAATTAGAACATTGCAATGCGTAACAATCACTAAATCAAATTCGCCTTCTTTGCGTTCTTTAACATCAGCAAAGCGAAAGCCTGAATAGCCTTTCCAAGGGAAAATGGATTGCAAATTTTTTAACGAATCAAAGCCGTTCCCTTTTCCTTTGCTGTTATTTACAACTGCCTTAAAAACCTGCTTCATTTTTTCAATAGCAGCAACTTCATGATCGGCTAAACCACCACCCCAATCTTGTACTTCCATAGATATTCCTTAAAAATAATTAATTTTTACTTTGCTAAATATACGACTAATAAACTATCACTTATTATATTTAAAATAGGCCTTCAGAACCATACAACGGCACATTCACCATCCAATCCTATTCCCGATAATCCGCCATTGAAAACCGAACTGCTTGATCTGGTTGGAACTGCTCCCCATACACTTGGCAGATTTCCCCCCCCCAATTGCAACACTCGCTTAATTTACAACCAATCTAGTTTCCTGTTGCATAATTTGCCCATATTTATCTACTTACTGGTTATTCTAAAGCTATGTCTATACCTATATTTTTCCAAAGGAAAATATAGGTATAGACCACGCTTTTTCCAATGAAAAAGCGACGAATTACTACACTTCCCCTAAGGAAAGTTGCAGATATTGCGAATTACACAACGACTTTTGCCTTAAAATAATGCTATTCATCAATAACAAGCAGTCTGAATCGATAAAATTTTTGCAAAATTTGACCGTTTGAAAAAGTTTTCAGACAGCATTATGTTTTAATCCCAGTGAAAGATGATTTTCAAACCGACTGCATCGGCAAAATTTTGAATGGATTTGCGAAGATCTTTCATTGATAGGTTATGATAAAGATACATATCTTTGCTCAATTCGGTTGTATATTTCATTCCATTGGGGCGGAAGCTCGGCTCATTGCCAATACAGTGGCTGTTTGTTGGCTTACCGTTCAAACAGAAATCTTCAACTAATTTTCGATAACGGCTGTTTTTTAATAAAAACAAAAAGAATTGTCTTTGATTATCCCGATAGCTTTTCCCTGAAATTTTATGATCTTCTAATTCAATAAAATACTGTCCGGTGCTATTTTCTTCATCGGTAACAGCAGTTTCAAAAATATTGATATGTGCCACTTCATCCATAATTTCTTGAGCTAAATTCCAAATGTTATCGGCTTTAATTTTACTTGTTTTCTCAATATAAGAACGATTACCCACGGTATTATTGTCTAATTGAAGTTCTGTTTTCTTAAATTCTTCAATCAATTTCTTTTCAAGATAATCCGTTTGCGATTTATCTAAATGCCCGTCTTCCCGCCCAAAGAAAATAATTTGGTTCCACCAAGATTTATTTTCATCAAGATGATGAGCGGCCAAGCGTTCATAAATTTTATTGCTCGCTTGCCCGACATAACGCTGATTTTCGCCTAATAAAATATAAATCCCTGCTTTATTGGCTTCTTCCAAATATTTTAATGCTTTTAAATCCGTGCGATCGGCAATCACTAAAAATGCAGGTTCTTTGGTATAAACGGTAATATTATCTTTTGCTCGGTCGCTGATAATGACTGTGTGGGTAACCATAAATTGTCCTGTTTTTATATTTTCGAAATGTATTTGAATTTATTTATTGTAAGTTAATTATTGAAAATACTGCGATTTTTCCTTCTCAAATTTGTACTTCTCTAGCCTTAGCCCCAAACACCTTCCAAAACGGCACAATCTCAATCACTTTTCCATCAACAATCATTTTATCTTCCTGATCAAAGGTAATAATAAAACCTTGCTCCAATTTAAAGAAATTCATCGCATCAACTAAGCCGTCTCGTTCTCGGGCGGTATTTTCGGCGTTTAGTTTCCGGCAGACTTGGATAAGTTGTGTCGGGGTGCTGTTTTGGCAGACGACAAAATCGCATTCTTTGTTGTTTTCGTTGTAGTAATACAGCTCTGAAAATTGTCGTCTGAGTTCCCAAAATACGGCATTTTCCAGCTTTCTGCCGAGATCTTGGCTGAAAGACGGGCTAATCACACGTTGTAAACCATTGTCGATAAAATAAGCTTTGCGTGGGTTGGCGAGCTGGGTTTTGTAGGAATAGGCAAATTTCGGCAGCAGATGAACCACATAGGCTTGCTCCAAATGCGAAAGATATTCCTGCACGGTAGAAGTGCTTTTCACTTCAAGGCTTTGTTTGAGTTTGTTTGCGGTAACTAAGTTGCCGATATTGCCCGCCAAGAAAAGCAACAAACGCTTCATCGCACGTTCGTCACGAATGCCGAAACGGACGATAATACCGCGGTATAAAATATCGTTAATCAAGGCGTTTAGAATCTCGTCTTCATTGAATTGCAGATACTGCGGAAAACCGCCGAGAGCCAAATAATCCGATACTGCGTCGGCATTTTTCGCCTTGCCGAGAAATTCGCAAAATTCCACAAAAGAGAAAGGGAAAAGTTCTTTGCTGATGTGCCGTCCTGTCAGTTTTGTGCCGAGTTCACGGCTGAGCAAAGACGCATTAGACCCAGTTACCACCACTTGATAGCCCTGATCGAGCTTGCCACGCACATACATTTCCCAGCCGTCAATCACTTGGATTTCATCAAAATAGAGCGTTTTAACCTGTGGATTTTCAGCAATGATTTCATCGAGTAAGGCAAAATCGCCAAACTCAAAATTGAAAAGCTGCGGCGTGTCAAAGTTGAGAAAGAGATAACTGTTTTCTGCTTGTTTCTCAATAAGTTGAGTAAGCAATGTGCTTTTCCCGCTACGGCGAATACCTGACACTGCCAAGGCAAAATCAGGCAACATTTTGATTCTCTCCAGCATTTTGCGCGGGTAGGTTTGTTGCGATAATAACTGCTGTTGCTGGCTTGTAATAGCTCGGGTAAGCTCTGATTTTAACAGCATAAAATAACTCTTTATCAATCTGTTCATTATTAACGAACAAAGTGTTTGATACTAATGGAAACTATTTTATGCTAAAAACAGAGAGATAAGCAAAGTGTTTGTTAGTATCGAATACTAGTGTTTGGCAGTAATGAATGATTTGGTTTTCCTGAATGCCTGAACCGCTTTTACACTTTTTTAAGGAAAATTGCAACTGTTGCAAATCCTACAGCTCTGTTTTCTCAATTCTACGGTTATCACGCAACAAAATCCTGCTTATGATCAACCCGCCAAGCGGTTTGATTTTTCTAACATTTTACAAAGGACAGACAATGAAACTTTCAAAAATCCCAACTTTACTTTTTGCATTAACGGCAAGGCTGACGGCGTTGGCAACCAATGACCGTTTTGTGGCGAATCCGCAAACGGTGGCGATTTACCACAATGGGAAGCCTACACCCAAGCCGACGGCACAACGATGATTTTTGACAACAAAATGGAATTAAGACACAAACACGATGCGAAATTGACCAAATTACCGATTGTGATTTACTTCGGCGATTTCATCAGCGACAAACCGTCCGACAATCAAGGCGAAGACCAATGGCGTATCCGCTTAAGCCTCGCCAAACAATGGGCGGACGTGGTGAACAAACACGGCGGCAAGGTGGAAGTGATCGAACTGCCGAAAGTCGGCATCAAAGGCAATACCCATTTCCCGATGTCTGATACCAACAACGTACAAGTGGCGGAACATTTGGCGGGGTGGTTGAAAGAGAAGGGGTTGGATAAGTAGGGAGAAAATTTAATGCCTAGCAAATCTCCTAACTCCACCTGCAAACCGCATAAATCAAACATCGTGGTTTTCGGTGTGGTATCCACCAAAATATCCAAATCGCTGTTTTCCGTACCCAGCCCTTTTGCCACCGAACCGAACACACGCAAGTTCGCCATCTCAAATTGATGACTAATCGCCATAATTTCAGCGTGCTTGGTTTGAATAAGTTGTGATGGGGTCATAATCGGCTCCTGTTTGGCTGATAAATTATGAACAAAGTATAGCGGAAAATTCTTGATTGTGTAGGGATTTGTGCGGAAAGTGCGGTTGGTTTTGAGAGCGTTTTGCAAAATTTGGGGGGAATTTGACCGCTTGCAGGGTGGACGTAAGTCCACGTTTTACCGTTATTGTGCGTGGACTTACGTCCACCCTACGCTAGATTTTCAGAGAAAAATGCCGTCTGAAAATTTGGTTTGAGACGGCATTGCTTTTAATTTGATGTTAATTGTGGAAACTGTAAAATATCATTAGCTTCAATTTCCCATTCATCAAATTGAATATTCCAACGTTTATCCATAAATTTCAGCATCTCTTCGCCACGTTCTTTAATCGTTTCTGGTGTCCAATCATCATACTTAGCCACCGTAATTTCACTATACGAACCATTAAAGAAACCACGTTCAACACCATTTTTGTCAGTATGGCGTTTTTTGTATGGGAAAGAAAAATTTTGTAATTCTGAATTTTTAGAACGACTTAACAATACCAAGTTACCCAAACTATGTAGAATAATCGCTTTTTGGTTTGAGCTTTTTATTGAGAAATACTCTTTCCAATATTCATCATCAGGTGTTTGTGGGTAAATATGCTCAATCGTTTCTTCTTTTTTACGCTTACTAAATTCTTGCCAAGAAACTTTGTTATCGCCTTTAGCAATCTTCTGTAATTCCAATTCATATTCATACAAGAAATACCGCAATCCATTCCAATTATAAAATCCCTGCTGTTTGGTATTTAAATCTTTTATGTAATCAATGAAATACTCTATATTAGTCCAACCATCATAAACCCACTCACTATTATCATTTTGATAACTGCCATCGGTTAGATAATCAATATTTTCAATAAGTTGTGCTAATGCTAAATTATTTTTTTGATATTCATGGGCATAACGATAAATTGTAGTATTAGCAGTGTTAGAACGGCGTTGCGAAACATAAAATACCAAGAAAATGAAGCGTTCCACCGATTTCAATAATCGTACAATTTCTTTTTCATCTCGTTCATTTGCCAATACAACCATCAGTAATGGAGCAAATGCGCTCATGCTCAAACGGTTTAATTTAAACAACCATTCTTTTGTATCATCGCCAAATGTTGAAAATTGTGGATTGTGCAAATAAAACCAAGACTTAACTAATTTTTGCAGGCTGGCTGTATATTCTTTTATTTTATTGAATGAAATTTTATTATCCAAAATTTGTTTTGCTGTAAAATGTTCATTTAGTAAAAATTTTGCATAAGACTGTGCTTCTGTACGATTGTATTTAAAATAAGCAGCCCAATGATCACTTAGAAAATCATCATCATTCAAACGCTTATCTTTATTTTTACCAAGATATTCATAAATGGTTTTCCAGGCTTCGTTGATATTGTCACGCAAAGTACGGCGTTCATTGTCATCAATTTCTAATAATGTAGATAAATAAATCAATCTATTTTTTAATAATTCTAGATTAGACAAAGGTTTTCCACGATTATTCATCGTTTCAAAGGTTACAAAAACATCTAATTCATTATC
This sequence comes from Actinobacillus capsulatus DSM 19761, assembly GCF_000374285.1. Classification (GTDB taxonomy): domain Bacteria; phylum Pseudomonadota; class Gammaproteobacteria; order Enterobacterales; family Pasteurellaceae; genus Actinobacillus; species Actinobacillus capsulatus. The sequence continues at coordinate 193,847 of NZ_KB893931.1, forward strand.
AATCTCATAGAAATTAAATTTAAATTGCGAAACCATTTTTTTAAAAACTTCTTCTCGCTCTTTAGTATTTAATTGCGTAATTTTATTTTTAAAGAATAATTTAGCATTCATCAGATTACTGGTATAAAGCGTATGTTCAGGTACTTTATCAGCAGTAGATGACTGTTGTTCTAAAATTTTAGTTTTAAAAAATTCATCACTTGGGTTGTCTTTTTCATAACCAAAGATATATGATTTGTGAGAATTTTTATACTCTTGAAATAAAAATTTCTTTTCCCAATCCGCTTTTGATTTAAAGAGAATATCTTCATCATCAGCCAATGAATTTAAAACAACTTGAATTAAAATAATTGATGTTGTCAGGCGTTGTTGCCCATCAATCAAATAATAAAATTTCAACCCACTTTCAAAAAGCCATTTATCATCGTCATTTTTAATTTCTTTTAACTGTTCAACGGTCAATAGACCTGTATAATGCGTTCTGCTATTTTTGAGATTTTGTAAATCTTCCCAAAAAGCTGTTAATTGCGGATATTCCCAAGAATAGCCACGCTGAAAATCAGGAATACGAAATACTTTTTCGTTAAAAATCTCATTAAGAGATAATAGTTTATTGTCTGCCATAATTATCTAACCCTATCGTTATTGAGTGAATTGATATAAGTTTTTAACTTTAATAGTTGATTTGCTGGATTTTTACACGATTTACCCCCCCCAGGCTAATTTGTCGCATAACCTATCAGCACACCATCAATCCTTTTTCAGGTAGATATCTGCCTGTAACCAATATTTTGTACTAATTGCCAGTTTCGTGTGTGCTATTGAGTATATCTTAAATTATTACCCATACAAATTGGAACGACACTTCCAATTTATAACTACCAATTTTGCAAAATTCCCCCATTTTTCCACCGCTTGTAGGCAATAAAAAACCGTCTGTCTCTATCCCAGACGGTTTGTTTAGTCGGCTTGTTTGAGCATATGCATGACAAGGCGGATTAAGGTTTCTTTTTGTTTCGGGTCGGATTCGGCGACCAGTAAAGTCAAGGCTGCCAAGCCTGTATCGTTGAGCACCGGCACGCCGTTTTCATCAAACAAACGCCCGTTGCGGTAGAGAAAATCCACAAACAAAAATGCACCGCTGCGTTTGTTGCCGTCTGAAAACGGGTGGTTTTTCACCACAAAATAGAGCAAATGGGCGGCTTTGGCTTCAATGCTGGGGTAGGCAGGTTCGCCGAAGACGGTTTGGTCTAAGTTGCCTAAAATGGCGGATAAGCCGTCATCACGTTCACGCGCAAATAAATCCGAGGCTTCGCCACGTTCAACCAGTTGATTTTTCAGCGATTGCAAGGCTTGTTTGGCTTCTCTGTAAGTCGGTAGCACACCGCCTGTTTGCACTTTCGGCTCGGCAAGCAAGCCTTCATCATATTGCTGTAACCACAAAAACGTCTGCGTATAACGGCTGACAATATCCACCAAACCCCGACCGCTTTCCAGCGTCAATCCCGACGATTTCGCCGTTTTCTGAATCAACGACAATGCCTGTTCCAGCTCGTGTGCATTTTGGCTCAAACGCTGTTGGTTGATGGCGTAGCCTTTGGTTAGGTAATCTTTTAAGCGAGCCGTTGCCCAAATGCGGAATTTTGTACCTAATACCGAATTAACACGGTAGCCAACAGAGATAATCGCATCAAGATTGTAATACTCAATTTCACGAGTTACTTGGCGATTCCCTTCTTTTTGAACAGTTGCATTTTTTGCAACAGTTGCAGTTTGTTCAAGTTCACCGTCGGCATAGATATTGCGTAAATGCCGTGAAATCACTGACTTATCTCGACCAAACAGATCAGCCATTTGTTGTAAACTCAGCCAGATCGTCTCATTTTCAAACCGCACTTCAACCTGCGTTGAGCCGTCATCGACTTGATAAATTTCTATGGGATTTTGATTTTTCATTGTTTTCTCTTGTTAAAAAATCAGTGGATATTCAATCATAATATTTAACCAGTATCAATACTGTATAAGCCCATTGCTTTTACCCGCTTTTGCAAAATATATCCTCTTCCATTATTGCAAATCCCACAGCTCTGTTTTCTTGAATTTACGGTTATCACGCAACAAAATCCTGCTTATGATCAACCCACCAAGCGGTTTGATTTTTCTAACATTTTACAAAGGACAGGCAATGAAACTTTCAAAAATCCCAACTTTACTTTTTGCATTAACGGCAAGTCCGACAGCGTTGGCAACCAATGACCGTTTTGTGGCAAATCCGCAAACGGCGGAGATTTACCGCAATGGGACGATTACACCCAAGCCGACGGCACAACGATGATTTTTGACAACAAAATGGAATTAAGACACAAACACGATGCGAAATTGTCGGCGTTGTTGAATCCGGGTTATCAATCAGACTAAAAAATGCCGTCTGAAAGTGAGTTCTCAGACGGCATTTGTTAAATCAATATTTGGGTGAATATTTTATATCTTCTAGATATGGATTTTTATTATCGCCAAACATCATTTCACTAAGCTTATCTGAAAAGGCTATAATATTATTAATATCTTTTTTATAAACTTCTTTATTATATGGATAAACAACCTTCACTTGGTAATTATCTGTAATATTCTCAAAGTGTTTAAAAAAGAACTTAGCCTCCACACTATTTAAAACATTGGGAATATATTCTTTCGACACTTTAACAAGTATTTTTCCAGCCCTTAGCATTAGTGGAATAATATTCATATATACATCTTTATTATCTAAATTCATCAATCGCATTTTTTCTTCAATACATGCTAAATTTAGATAATTTGCTAATAATGGAAATTTGTCTACTCCTTTTCGTTCGCTTTTTATATAATCTGATATATCAGACCATCTAACAGGATAAATGATGCAAGGAAAAGCATTTTTATCAATAAAATCAACATATACAGCATCAAATTTTGTGAATAAAAGACTTTTCATATTTTTATTATGATGTTTGGCATTTCTTATAGATAAAATCAAATGTAACTCTGGATATTTATAAAAATCTATTTGTTTATTAGATAGTTTTTGAATTGCATCGTATACATTATGAAAAGCATCAAGAACACTTTTCACAATAATTTCTATATTAAATATTGCTTCTTTTTCATCAACATCAACTAAATTTGGATATTTTATAATTTGCTCAAGTTGCATTCTCATAGAATGACATAAATATTCAAACTGGTATTCAATGTCCATAGTTATTTTTTCTCCAATCCCTTCAAAAACTCCCTCAAACTCAAACACTGCACTCCATCAAACGTATTTCCTTCAAATTCATCCATCGTCACCACATATTTCGGGTAGTTGTCTTGAATTTTCAGTAGATTGCCAAATTCCCGTTCGAGTGTTTTTTCTTCATTGATGGTGAGTGTGGCTTGCACATAAATACGTTCGCCGTTTTTTTCGGCGACGAAGTCGATTTCTTGGCTATTTAAACCGCCGATTTTGACATCGTAACCTGCGATTTGAAGATGATTGAATATGCAGTTTTCGAGCAGTTTGCCACGCTCTTGCACACGATAGCCGCTCAAGGCATTTCGCAAGCCTAAATCTTCAAAATAGTATTTTTCGCCAATCTCAAAAATACGTTTTCCTTCAATGTCATAACGCGGTACTTTATGAATCAAAAAGGCGTTGGCAAGGTATTCTGCATAGTTTTGCACCTGCGTGCTTGAAGTGGTAATTTTCTGCGATTTCAAAAAATCAGAGATTTTTTTGGCGGAAAACAGATTGCCGATATTGCCCGCCAAAAATTGGGTGAGTTGTTCTAAAAACTGCACATTCCGCAATGAGTAACGGTTTACAATGTCACGAATTGCAATGGTGGAATAGATATTCCGCAGATATTCAAACACGATGTTGTCTTGCAACGGCAGGTCTTTCAAATAAGGCAAACCACCATATTTCAAAAACAGCGACATCGACTTATCGCTATCGTCCAATTCCATAAACTCAAGAAATTCAAAATAGGAAAGGGAATGAACGTTGATTTCAATCGACCGCCCGCTCAATGCTCCAGCAATATCACGTGAGAGCAAATGGGCATTGCTGCCCGTGCAATACAAATCCAATTCATCATCTAATAAAAGCGAACGTAGTGCCTGTTCAAAACCTGTAATTTCTTGAATTTCATCAATAAAAATGTAATTTTTTTGACCACTCTTTTTCTGTTCCTGTACAAAATCATTCAGGTTTTCAGCAGTCGTAATGTGGCTGAATGCCAAGTCTTCTTTGTTGATATAAATAATGTGGGCATTTTTATCCGCCGTTTGAATCTCTTGCATAATCTGAAACAACAAATAACTTTTGCCCACGCGACGCTGCCCTGTGAACACCTTAATTAAACTTTTGCCGATAAACGGATGAACTTTTTCAAGGTATTTCTGGCGGTACACTAAATCTTTCTTCATAGAATTCCTTTTCTTATGATTGAAACTTTATCTTTAAATAAAAAAGTTTCAATTATAATTAAAACTTTTATAAATTATACATGAAGTTTAAAATATAAATTGCATATTATTGCAAATTCCACAACACTGTTTTCGTTTTTTAGCGATTAACACTCAATGATCTTACGCCTATAATGCACTCATCAAGCGGTCGGAATGACCTAAATTTTTACCAAACAGAGGAACAGATGATGCAATCAGTGAAATTAAACAACGGTATCGAAATGTCAATGGTCGGTTTTGGTGTGTATCAAGTGAGCGATGAAGAAACGGAAAAAGCGGTGTTGCAAGCCTTGCAAGCTGGCTATCGTTTAATCGACACCGCAGCGGTGTATGGCAATGAAGCAGGTGTAGGACGTGCGATTAAGGCGAGCGGTATTCCGCGTGAAGAAATTTTCGTGACCACCAAACTTTGGATTCAGCGTGAAAACGGCTATGAAGGCACGCAAAAAGCCTTAGACGAATCTTTACAACGCCTTGGTTTGGACTATGTGGATTTATATTTAATGCACCAACCGTTCGGCGACGTACACCAAGAATGGCGTGCGATGGAAGATGCCTACAAAGCAGGAAAAGCCCGTGCGATTGGTGTGAGTAACTTCCATATGGATCGTGTGATGGACTTGGTCACCTGCCACGACATCGTGCCTGCGGTAAACCAAATCGAAACCCACCCGTTCTACCAACGTGAAGACGAAGTGGCGTTCCACAAAGAACTCAGCATCGTGCAACAAGCTTGGGGTCCGTTGGCGGAAGGTAAATTCGAGATTTTCAGCAATCCTGTGCTCGGCAAAATCGCCGCTAAACACGGCAAATCCGTGGCACAAGTGGTGCTTCGCTGGTTGAATCAACGCGGCGTGGCGATTATCCCGAAATCCGTGAAATTGGAACGCATCATCGAAAACCGTGATTTATTCGGCTTTGAGTTAGATGCACAAGATCTCGCAGACATCGCCACAATCAACACCAACACCGCCATTTTCGACCACCGAGATCCGAAAATGATCAAATGGTTGGCGGAGGTTCGTGGCTAAGTTCAGTCGGTAAATGGGATAAAAGTGCGGTCGGTTTTTGCAACGTTTTGGCAAAAATCGACCGCTTTCATATAAGGAGAAACGATGTTCACATCACTTTTTGCTATCGCTTTGGGCGTGATGATCGCCTTTCAAACCGCCATTAACGTGCGGTTACGCCAAGCGGTGGTGTCGCCGTTTTTGGCGTCGTTTGTATCCCTTGCTGTCGGGGCGGTGGCGTTGGGCGTGGCAACCTTGGTACAGGGCGACAGCTTATTGATTTCATCTGAACAAATCGCCGCTTCGCCTTGGTGGAGCTGGATTGGTGGGGTGTTGGCAATGGGCGGATTGACCATCAATATCCTGATTTTCCCACGTTTAGGCAGCGTGCAAACCGCCGTGATGCCGATTCTCGGGCAGGTGGTAACAGGCGTGATTATCGACACCTTCGGCTTGTTCCAATCGCCCCAATTTGCTCTCAGTTGGTTGCGATTAGCAGGCGTAGCGTTAGTGCTATTCGGCATTTTTGTGGCAATCATTTTGCCCTCGTTGAAAGCCAAAAGTGCGGTCAAAAATGACGAAAAATCGCTGCTCGGCTGGCAGTTGCTCGGCATTTTCGGCGGCGTATTGGTGGGAATGACCCCTGCGGTAAACGCCGCCTTACGCCACACGCTTGGCTCTCCATTGCAATCCGCCTTCGTGCCATTTTTCACCGCTGCCGTGTTGCTGGCACTCTTCGTCAGTTTAACCGAACCCCTTGCGTGGCAACGCCTTGCCACCGCCTGCCATAACACCGCCTTCTGGCAATGGACAGGCGGCGTGCTTGGTGCAGCTTATGTCTTCGGTATTATTTTACTCGTACCGCTTATCGGCACAGGCGGAGCGATTATCGCCTCACTTTTCGGCTTAATTGCAGGCAGTCTCATCATCGACCAATTCGGCTTACTCGGTGCTACTCGCAAGCCTATCAATATCTGGCAGATTTTAGGACTAGCGATTTTGCTAAGCGGCATTGTAGTGATTCAGTTGAGCAAATAAAAGTGCGGTCGGAAATGCTTTCGTTTCCGATTTGCCATTATTGCAAATTACACAATACTCTTTTCTCAAATTCGCACTTCTCTCTCAATAGTCAAATCATTAGAATGATGCCATCAAAATGATTCATCAGAAGGAAAACAAAATGAACAGACGTGATCTTCTTAAATCAGGCGGTTTAGTCGCATTGGGCTTAGGTTTGAGTGCCGCAGGTTTTGCAAAAAATTCGGTAAATCCGACCGCTCGCACAGGCAAAGCAGCAGAAAATCCGTTGTTGCCACAACGCAAATTGGGTAATTTGACTGTGTCGGCGGTGGGCTTGGGCTGTCAGGGTTTCGGGCAGAATATGTACGGCGTGCCAGAGCCGTCAAAAGCGCAATCCATTAACGTGATTCGTCAAGCGTTCGACCACGGCGTAACCTTTTTTGACACCGCCGAAGCCTACGGGCCGTTCAAAAGCGAGTTGGTGGTGGGCGAAGCGATTAAGCCGTTCCGTGACCAAATCGTACTGGCGACCAAATACGGCTGGGACATCGATCAAAAAACAGGGCAACGCACAGGCAAGGTAAACAGCAAACCAGCCCACATCAAAATGGTGGTGGACAATATGCTCAAACGCCTGCAAACCGATCGCATCGACCTGCTTTACCAACACCGTGCCGACCCAGAAGTACCGGTGGAAGAAGTTGTTGGTACAATTCAAGATTTGATGAAAGCGGGCAAAGTGCTGGGTTACGGCTTGTGCGAAGTCAGCCCTGAAACCATTCGCAAAGCCCATAAAATTCAACCGCTTGCAGCGATTCAAAGTGAATATTCACTTCTCTTCCGTGGACGTGAAAACGACGTATTGCCTGTGTGTCAAGAACTTAGTATCGGTTTTGTGCCTTGGTCGCCGTTGGGGATGGGAACGCTCGGTGGCTATGTGAATGCCGACACCAATTTCGGTTCAGATCCGAGAATGGATTTGCGTGGAATCTTGCCGAGATTTGAAGCGAAAAACTGGCAAAATAACGTGAAATTGCTGGAACTTATCCGCAAATGGTCACAAACCAAACTCTGCACACCAGCCCAACTTTCACTGGCGTGGCTGCAAGCTCAAGGCGATTTCATCGTGCCGATTCCAGGCACGACCAAAATCAACCATTTGTTTGATAACCTAGGTTCAACTGCCGTGAGTTTCACCGCCGACGAACTCGCCCAATTCCGCAAAGAATTAGATGCCATCACCATTCAAGGCGACCGCCTGCCCGAAGCGATTTTGAAGTTCTCGGAAGTGCGATAAAAACAATGCCGTCTGAATTTCGTTTCAGACGGCATTTATTTATGAATTTTATTCATTACCTTAATCAAAATTACCTAGCTAATCAAAGGGCTATACTTTCGTTAAACTAATTGCAAAACAACATTCATAAACTCACTTGGGAGAAAAACGATGAAAAAATTATTCACAATCCCTGACTGGATTGTTCACAGCTTCGCCGCCGTTGGCTTTACCAACGTTTAAAAAACAATGTTTTTTGTGACCGCACTTTTTACCGCCCTGTTTGCCGCGCAGGTGGCACAGACGAAGAACCTGATTATCTACTTTTCGCAGCCTGAAAATTACACCGCCGATCAGCTGGTGGACGGTGTGTCGGGTGCGAGCAAGCTGATTAAAAACAATGACATGCTTGGGGCGAATGAATATCTTGCCAAAGAGATTTAGAAAACTGCAGGCGGCGACTTGTTCCGTTTGGAAACCGTCAAGCCTTATCCAACCGCGCACCAACCGTTGTTGGATTACGCACAAAATGATTTTGGTCTATCCGATCTGGTGGTATCAAACACCGATGGCGTGGTACAGCTTGCTTGAACAGACCGATTTCAGTGGTAAAACCATTGTGCCGATTGTCGGACACGGCGGCAGCCGTTTCAGCGGTACAGATCGTGAGTTGAAAAATTAGAGCCGAACGCCACCGTCAAAGACGGCTTTGAAGCCTACCTGCACAAAAGCGCCGACCTCGCACCGTGCAAGGCTCTATAAACCTAGCCCCGTTGGGGCTATTTTCAATCGGCAAAAGCCGCAGAGCGGCTTGGTTTACCGAACCCAGTACGGCTCGTACTGGGCAGTACAATTATGAAGAAGAAATACCTTTTCCAACTCGCCCAAGACCTGATAATGACCACCGCACTGTTGTCCTTATTCGGCTATCACTTATACGAAGAAATCACCCACGAGTGGCTGGGGCTGGTATTTTTTGCGCTGATTATTTCCCATTTAACGCTCAATACGTGGTGGCTGAAAAAGCTGTTTACAAGCGAATACCACGGTTATCGTACCTTTCAAACGGCAGTAAATTTTGCAACTTTTTTGCTTTTTTTGACCGCTTGTATCAGCGGTATTTTGCTCTCCAAGCACCTGTTTACCGAAATGCCATTCCACCTGACTGACGATTTCACCTGCAAAATCCATATGACTGCCCCCCCACTGGCTGCAAATCGCCGTGGGCGTGCCGATGGCGGAATTTAAAAAACTGCCCCAAATCCCGATTGTGCTGTACTACGGCGACCACATCAAACTTGGCTCAAACAACGTGGGCGAAAACAAATGGGGAACGGAACTTGCAATGGCGAAGCAATTTGTCGCCACTATTAACTGCCACGACGGCGATGCAACCTTGGTTCATCTGTCTGAAATCGGCATCAAAGGCAACTCACATTTTTTAATGGGCGAGAAAAACAACGAACAGTTGGCGGATTTGATGGAAAAATGGTTAAAAGAAAAAGGGTTGGATAAGTAACGACAAGCGGTCAAATTTGCCGAAAAATTTGTAATACGTAGGGTGCGTGTAAACACACCATTTCACAAACATTTCGGTGCGTTCACACGCACCCTACACAAGGAAACAAAAATGTCATTCAACATTCAAACCAATCATCTTGCGTCAAACGAACAACAAGCCTTGATAGCGGACGAACTGGGTTGTGTGCCCAACCAATCCACCCAAAGTATTTTGATTGCTTTTGAGCATAAACCAATGTGGTATCGCGGAAACCGCCCTGCGGCGTGGGTGGTGTTTCGGGTGTTTGCCAATGAAAACCACATAGGCTACGGCGAATTGACCGCTCAAATCAGCCGAATTTTGCACCGCACTTTGAACATTGAGTTAGCGAGAATTTTTGTGGAATTTGCCGACATCGCTGCTTTCGGCATTGGGGGACGCTATGTTGAACGATAAAACAAATTCCATTTTGATTTACCATTTTACCGACCCGATAATGGGCTGACTTACGAAAGCGAACCGTTTTTCAGGCAGCCTGAAAACCTAACGATTATTTTCGCCCCATTCGCACAAAGCGTCCAAAATCGGTATTAAAGATAAGCCTTTATCCGACAAACTATACTCCACTTTCGGGGGAATTTGCGGATACTCAGTGCGGATAATCAAGCCGTCATTTTCCAGCTCTTTTAACGATTGGCTCAATGTTTTTACCGAGATTTTGCCGATTTTGCGCTGCAGTCCGTTAAACCGCATATTGGGTGGATTGCGGTGCAGCCAAAACAAAATCACCATTTTGTATTTTCCGCCAATAAGCGACAAGGCATAGCCAAAACCTGTTTCATCGAGTGATTGGATATTTTGATAATTGGGGGCATTGAGCATTTACACTTTCCTTTGGGTGAGTATGTTACGATAAGTATCGTACTGTTTTTTCACATCATACACCATTATAATATGCTCACTTTCTTTTTTAAATCACCCATTGGAGTATGATGATGAAAATCCAAATCTGGTCAGATTATGCCTGTCCTTACTGCTATATCGGCAAACGCCATTTAGAACAAGCCCTTGAACAATTCGCCCACAAAGACAGCGTACAGATTGAGTTTAAAGCCTTTGAGCTTTATCCACACGCAGGCAAAACGGCGGTCAATACCACCCAAGAACGCATTGAGAAAAAATACACCAAAACGCCGCAAGGGGCATTAGAAATGATCGCCCATATTGAAAAAATGGGCGAGCAAGCAGGCTTGGCAATGAATTATGCAGACGTGAAAAACACCAATACCTTTGATGCCCACCGCCTCTATCAATGGGCAAAAAGTTTGGATAAAGGAAGTGAAATGAACGAACGCTTGATGCGTGCTTATTTCACCGATAATGTGGAATTGGCAAATTGGGAAACCTTGGCAAAGCTGGCAAACGAGGTCGGCTTAAACGGCGATGATGCCAAGGCAATGCTCGCTTCTGATGATTTTATCCAAGCGGTCAAAGACGATGAGAACGAAGCTAAAATGGTTGGCGTGCAAGGCGTGCCGTTTTTTGTATTTGACGGCAAAACCGCCACATCGGGAGCAATGCCTGTGGGAAGTCTTTTGGGTCTGCTAAACCAAGTTTATCAAGATAATCAAACGGATAGTCTGACAGGTGCAAGCTGTGGCATTGATGGGTGCAACTGATGGCAATCCTGGAATTTACACCGTCTGCCAAACCCATTATTTTGGGTGGGCAAAGAGCGGATAAGCATTTGATTTTGATACACGGATTGACACTTTCAGGCAGACAGTTTGTGCCGATTGGGCAGTTTTTATTGGCACGGCTTGGGCAAAATTGGCAAATCATTTTGCCCACCGCTCCTACCCAAAGGGTAACTTGGCTTGGCGGTCAATTGGCAACTGCTTGGTTTGATTTGCCTGTGGGGAGATTTGATAAAAACCAAGACGAAACAGGACTGAACCAAGCCAATTACTACCTTCATTGCTTGATTGATGAACTGGTGCAAACAGGCGTTAATTCCCAAAATATCGTGCTGGGTGGATTTTCGCAAGGCGGTGCTTTGGCTTTGTTGTCCGCCTTAACCTATCCCGACACGCTAGGCGGTGCGGTATGTTTGTCCGGCTATTTGCCGATGGCGGATAAATTGGGCAATGCTTTGCAACGCTCTGATAAATTGCCCATACTGATGACACACGGCACAGAGGATAAACCGATCGACATTGCACTTGCCCAAAATGCGGCTGAGATATTACAAAATAACGGTTTTTCCGTTCACTTTAACCGCTATCCGATAGGGCATACGATTGACGGGCAAGAACTGGCTGATGCGGCAAATTGGTTAAAAAACCGTTAAAAAAACACCGCTTGGATTGTTTTTGAAAACAGACAAGCGGTGTTTTTTTATCTGAATTTTGCAAAACGGCTTTCAGGCTGCCTGAAACGCTACGCACTTTGTAGTATAAGAGTGAAAAGCGTGCAAGTATGGATTGATGGCTTGATTTTTAAAAATAAAACACCGCCTACTATGATAAACGATATTTTTTTACCCGCCAAAGCTTTTTCTAAAACTTTGTGGCGATACGCCAAAGCGTGCCTTAAACTGCATTCTAAAATGACTTGCGGTGCCAAAGCCTGTTTTATTACGGCAAAAGCGGCAATCCCAATTCGCTTAAAAACTTATTGTGTTTCTCGGTTGCCGTTTTGATTTTTTCGTCCAACGCCATTAGGTTTTGATGGTTGGCAATCAAATCAATTTCGGGTTCCGCTGCAACGTTGCTGACATAACGGGCAATATTCAAATTGCCGTCATTGTCTTCAATTTCCTGCATGGCAACCCGTCTGGCGTAACCTTGTTCTTCTTTGCGGAATTGGTAGCAATCGACGATTTTATCAATATGCTCATCATTTAAGCGGTTTTGCCGTTTGCCTTTTTCAAAATCATCGGCGGCATTGATAAACAATACATCGTCATCTTTTTTGCATTTTTTCAGCACCAAAATACAAACGGGAATGCCTGTGGAATAAAACAGATTGGCAGGCAGCCCGATAACAGTGTCAATATGACCGTCTTTCAGCAATTTTTTGCGGATTTTTTCTTCTGCACCGCCGCGGAATAATACGCCATGCGGCAGAATAATCGCCATTGTGCCATTGTCGCTTAAAAAGTGGAAACCGTGCAGCAAAAAAGCGAAATCCGCCGCCGATTTTGGTGCAAGTCCATAATTTTTAAAGCGGAAATCGTTTGCCAATTCTTCCTTTGGTTCCCAACGGTAACTAAACGGCGGATTGGCGACTACTGCATCAAATGTCAGTTTTTTGGCTGGATTGGTTTCGTTTAACACATCCCAATCATTGAGCAAAGAATCGCCGTGATGAATGGTAAATTCGGTATCTTTCACTCCGTGCAATAGCATATTCATGCGTGCCAAGTTGTAGGTGGTGATGTTTTTTTCTTGACCGTAGATTTTGCCGATATGCCCATTGTTTTCAGCCATTTGATGACGCACATTAAGCAGTAGTGAGCCAGAGCCGCAAGCAAAATCCAGCACATTATCTAATTTGGCTTTATTTCCGCTTGCAGGGTTTTGGCTGTCCAGCGTAACAATGCGGGATAAAATGGTGGAAACCTGTTGCGGTGTGTAAAATTCGCCCGCTTTTTTGCCCGACCCCGAAGCGAATTGGGCAATCAAGTATTCATAAGCATCGCCCAATGCATCGCTGCTGGTGGAAAATTCGCTAATGCCCTCGGCAATGCGTTTCACGATTTCCACCAATTTATTGTTACGCTCTTCATAACTCTTGCCGAGTTTTTCAGAGTTCAAATTAATCTCGGAAAACAAACCGCCAAAAGTGCTTTCAAAAGATTCGTTTTCAATATATTTAAAGCCCTGCTGCAAGGTATTGAGCAGTTCGTGGCTTTGAATGCGTGCCAATTCGGCAACGCTGCCCCACAAAAATTCAGGCTTAATCACATAATGCACTTTGCGACGCATCTGCTTTTCAAAATCGGCGACAAAATTGGCATTTTCGTCATACCATACGGCAAGCGGCGTGCGTTTGTCGTCTTCAGTCAGCTGCGGATAATCTTTGCCCAACTCTTTTTGAGCGGCAAGTTCGTAATTGTCGGACAAGTAGCGTAAAAACAAAAACGACAGCATATAATCACGGAAATCATCGGCATTCATCGCACCGCGAAGCTGGTCGGCGATTGCCCACAGGGTTTTGCCGAGTTGGTTGAGTTGTTCTTGGGTCATTGATGTGTTTCTCTAAATAAATCAGGTGTTAAGTCTGAATGGAAAGGATAAGTTTCCAACAAGGTTTTTAACACGGTTTTAAATTTTTCTTTATTATCAGGCAGCATTTCTTTGGGCTCAAAAACAGAATAGCCACCATGATTCAATACTGGGATCAAACGTTCATAAAATTCGGCATCTTCAAGTTGAATACATTTTTTAAATCCAGCCAAACCGTGAAAATTTGCTGTTTTCTCCATAATATTTCGTAAAATGTTGAAATGATATGGATATATTGGTTCATTATTATCCAATGTATCTTTTAATATTTTCAGCATTGCAACGTGATATAAACTAGCTGTATCACCTTCCAGTTTCAGGAAAGAGTATTGGTTTGCATCATTTTTTGACAACAAATATCTGGGGGCTTTGTTCAATTCATTACACAATACATTAAAAAATAAACCGTGATGGGTAGAAATGACAAACTGAATATCTTGCTTGGGATCATAGTTTTCTGTTTTATAGCTTTTCAGCATCGTCGCTAAATTGTGTGCGACAGACACCGCATAATTATCGTCCAATGATGAAATAGGATCGTCAATATAAACATATTTGACCCATTCATATGGTGATCCTTCTTGTTTGTCCAAGCCTAATTGCAATATTGCCAAGAAAAAACACCAAATAAAAATATGCTCTTCTCCTCGAGAAATCTTGATATTGTCATTAGGATTTTCATGGCGGAAAAAAGCAACTTCCCAGCGTTCTGTTTGCTCTTGATTTCCTTTACCGCGGTTTTCTTTACTGATTTTAAAATCAAAATCCACATATTTTTGTAACAACGGGCGGATTCGGGTATCTAACTCCAATTCCCAAATCCCAGCAAAAAATTGAGATGAATCGTTTAATACCAATACACGATCGGTATCATTTTCCAAGTCATTATCCCAATAGAACAAATCTTCGGTAAACGCATTAAAATACAGCGTATCTCGTTGATCATTTCGCCTGCCAATATCTTTAAATGCCATTGATAAGCGGGTTTTACCCGTGCCATTATGGGCAAAGATCAACAGGCATTTGGATTGTTGTTGCCTTAAACGTGTTGCCAAATCGTTTAAGTCTGTTAAATCCTTAAATGGATCATTTTTTTGTACATTATTCTTTGCCATAGTTATCTTTTTGTTTTTGAAAATTTTTCCTAAAATGCCACCGCTTGTTTATTGCAACATTGGAAACAACTGCTGCATCAAACCCTTTTTATGGGCTTTCAGGCTGCCTATGTATTCGTTTTCTTCTCTGATTAGCTTGTCTAATGATGACAGGCAACCGGCGATGGCTTGTTGTTCTTCGGGAGATGATGGTATGGCAACAAGAAATTTGGATATTAAATTTAAATCTCCTCTTGGCATTTTTACACCTTTTGCCCCTTTCATCATATACTCAATAAAGTCATCATTTTTAATTATTGAAGACAAAAAATATGCATTTATATTTTGTTTTGCCCTAATGACGATAATATCGTTTGAAGCCCCACCATTTTTATCTGAATACCATACCTTTTTTAGATACGGACGAATGTTGGAAACTAAAATATCGCCGACTTTATAAGCTGTAACTTTGTTATTGGTCGGTAATTTATTAGCAGAAATTATTCCTGAATAATCAGCCAATAGATTTTCTGTGCTTATATAATTTTTCACACTCAATTTGGAAACTTCAATTTTCTCTTTTACAAAATCACTGATAATATTCAATTCAACAATCTCCCAACCTTTACAATTTTTAAATTGCGGAAATCTCAATTTCGGATATACTATCTTGCTTGCTTGCTTGCTTGCTTGCTTGCTTGCTTGCTTGCTTGCTTGCTTGCTTGCTTGCTTGCTTGCTTGCAGGTCATTGTGGCTTGGGAATAGCTGCTGCATCAAGCCTTTTTTATGCTGTTTTAAGGCAGCAAGCCTTTGTTCTCGCAATTCAATCAACTCATCAAGAGAAGACAGGCAATCAGCGATTTTCTGTTGTTCGGCTAGTTCAGGTAAAGCAATAGGCAGTAATTTAATAATTTCTGCATTTAGATTTAAAACGCTACTTCCTGCTGCATTCTTTTTAAAATAATTTTGGCTAGAAGATGTTAACATCAAATAATATAGATAGCCATTATTCAACTTATGATTTATGTTGGTAATTGCTATCCAGCCATCGTGAATGCAAGTATCAATTTTTAAGATATATGGTCGCCCAAAACTCATTGAGTTTGAGAGAATAAAATCCCCTTTATATACTTGTCTTGTTTTAGTTAGTGCATCTAAAGTTACTTTCTCTTCTGTTTTGGTAACGTATTTGTCTTCTTTTTGTACATCGCCAATTTTTAACCAATTCAAACCATTGGTATTTTGAGTAAGATATTTTTCAATAGGACGAGGCGAACTACCCCTAATAATATACGAGTAATTGCTTAATATATTTTGCTCCCACCCTAACGCAGCCTGAAATTCAGGAAACCGTAGTTTAGGTGTTACTCTTTTTTTGTCGTCTTGCTTGCTCATAATTTATCTCTGTTTGGGGTTTATTCGGCTGACGGAAACAACTGTTGCATCAAGCCTTTTTTGTGCTGTCTCAATGTGCTGATTGCTTGTTCTTCAAGTGCGATTAATTCATCAATTGAAGACAGACAATCGGCGATTTTTTGTTGTTCTTCGGGGGAAGGGAACGGTAATTTTATTGACCTTATAATTTCTCCTGAAAGATTTCCTTGTCCACCTTGAATATATGTATTAACTATTCTATCTTGATTATGTGAGAATATTTGATACAAAAATTTATTATTATCCTGATGTTGCAAACATAATATTGCTTGATTAATTGCACCAGTTATTTTTGATAATGCAACATTACCACTATTAGCACCATAAAGAGCAACTAGCACATCTCCTTTATTTACCATTTTTGCAGAAGAATTTAATAAGCCCTCTTCTGTCAAAAATAATTCTGTTTCATTAAGAGCAATTTCGGCTGACCTAATAAAAGGAATTTGTCCACCATAAAAATTCTTATTTGCTGTATTTGGTGTTCCTCCACTAAAAGATTGACAAGTTTGTCCAATAGTAAAGAGTTGTTCCCACCCCAACGCAGCCCGAAACTCAGGAAAACGGAGTTTAGGGATAACAGACGCTTGTTTATCATTTTGTTTGTTCATATTTACTCTCTTTAATATCTTTTCAGGCTGCCTGAAAAAAACTCACTGCCTATTCATACGCTTTCAAGCCTGAAATTTCTTTGCCGTTTGCCATATTTTTAAGCAATGGCACAAGGTCTTCCATCAACGCCAATTCTTTAACACGGCGGTCTTTCCAGCCAAGCTCTAAAGGTTCAAGCAAGTCGGTGAGTTTTTCGCCGTCAAAAATCATTCGCTCTAAAATTTCGCTCACAAAAGCGGATAAGGTTTCGCTTGCAATGCCGTGTTTTTGCGAAAGTGCGATCAGTTTTTCATTGTTTTTTTCCTGTCTGAATGCCTGATAACCTGCTTTGACTTCTTTTTCGTTCAGGGCTTCGCCTGCTTTCAGGCTGTCAATATAGGCGATGATGTCGTCTTTTTCTTCCATCAAATCGCTGCTGGCGGCAATGAGTTCAACCAGCTGTTTACGGCTCATCTGCTGTTTTTTTGGCTTGCCGCTGTTGTCGGCAATCAGCTTCATAATGTAGTCGTAATCAATCACCGCCGATGAAAACAGTACAAATTCAAAATCAAGTTGTTCCAATTCGGGTGCAAGCGGTGTTTTTTCTTGTGCCGTTTGCGATTTGATTTGCTGCGCCATATCCAGATATACACCTTTGAAAGCACGTTGCGTGTCATTCGGCAAAATGGATTCGATGGCTTGCCGCTGTTCTTCGCTTAAATCGGTATATTGCCCAAGCTGGGTTTTGCAGCGTTGCACTTCTTTGAACAGGTTGATGAAGCCTGCCCGTGCGGTGTCGCCTTTGAGATTGTAGGCTTCGGACGGTTCGCACGCCAGACCTTGTGCAGACATAAAGTCTTGCAGCCTGCTCACCGCTTGTTGCAGTTTGTCCATCACGGTTTCGGCAGGATCGACAATCCAGATTTCTTTGGCACGGTCTTGGTCTTGCCCCGAAAAGCGTTTGATGGCTTCGTCAACCTGTGTCTGTTGCCCGCGAAAATCCAAAATATTGCCGTAGGGTTTGGCGGCATTCAAAACGCGGTTGGTGCGGGAAAATGCCTGAATCAGACCGTGATATTTCAGGTTTTTATCCACATACAGCGTGTTTAAATATTTGCTGTCAAAGCCTGTCAGCAGCATATCCACCACAATGGTGATGTCAATTTTGTCTTGGTGCGGATAATCTTTGTCGGGATATTGGTGGTCTTTAATCCGTTTTTGAATATCCTGATAATACAAGTCAAATTCGTTGATACTGTGGTTGGTGCGGTATTGACGGTTGTAATCGTCAATAATGGCTTTTAAGGCAGCTTTTTTGCCGTTCGGGTCATTTTTGTTGTCCTGTTCTTCTTGCGGCAAATCCGCCTGAATTTGGGCGATGTCTTTATTGCCCTCGGCCGGTGGAGAAAAGACGCAAGCGATATTGAGCGGCACGAAATCAGGGTTGGCTGCCTGTAATTTTGCTTGCGTTTCTTTAAATATACGCTGATATTCCACCGCGTCATTGATGGAGGCGGTGGCGAAAATGGCATTAAAACGGCGGCTGTCTGTGGCGGCGTCGTGTTTGCTTAAAACGGAATCCACAATCGCCTGTTTGGTTACAGGGTGGTGTGCCGATACGCCTTTATTGCCCTCAGTTCTGTAATAGTCAATATGGAATTTCAATACATTGCCGTCGTCAATGGCATTGGTAATGGTGTAGGCGTGCAGCTGCTTTTCAAAAATATCTTCGGTGGTTTGATAAGACGCGTCTGTGCCGTCAATGCGTTTGTAGCTGGCATTTTCTTCAAAAATCGGCGTTCCTGTAAAACCAAATAATTGGGCATTGGGGAAAAAGGTTTTAATCGCCTGATGATTTTCGCCAAACTGGCTGCGATGGCATTCGTCAAAAATAAATACCATGCGTTTGTTTTTCAGGCTGCCTAATTGAGTGCGATAAGCCCCGTTTTCTTTGAGTGCCAAGCCTAATTTTTGAATGGTGGTTACGATGACTTTGTCGGCATAATCATCAGACAACAGGCGGTTCACCAAAGTGTGCGTATGGGTGTTTTCTTCTACGCAGCCTTGCTGAAAGCGGTTGAATTCTTCCCGAGTTTGGCGGTCTAGGTCTTTTCTGTCCACCACGAACAGGCATTTGTCAATATCGGGATTGTCTTTGAGCAGAGTAGAGGCTTTAAATGAAGTCAGCGTTTTACCCGACCCTGTGGTGTGCCAGATATAACCGTTGCCGCGATTTTCGTGAATGCAGTCCACAATCGCTTTGACGGCGTAAATCTGATACGGTCGCATCATCAGCAGTTTCTGCTCGCTTGCCACCAGCACCATATAACGGCTGATCATTCTGCCCAACGTGCATTTTTCCAGAAATTTGTCGGC
Organism: Actinobacillus capsulatus DSM 19761; assembly: GCF_000374285.1. Taxonomy (GTDB): domain Bacteria; phylum Pseudomonadota; class Gammaproteobacteria; order Enterobacterales; family Pasteurellaceae; genus Actinobacillus; species Actinobacillus capsulatus. The sequence goes on from NZ_KB893931.1 coordinate 212,929, forward strand.
AAAGTCGCTCAAATGGTTGATTTTTCGATTGGCTTCATCGGCAAAACGATACACGGGCAAAAATCGTTCATCGGCTGCAAAGGCAAAATGTTTGTTTTGATTGTTGGCAAAATAGTAGGTGCTGCTTTCGTTGCTGACAATGAAAAGCTGCATAAAACACAGCAGGCTGTTGCCGTAACCGTTGCCAGTATCATTTTTATATTCAATGATTTGCTCAATGGCTTTTTTGGGCGGAATTTGCAGGGTTTTCAGCTCAATCTGCACCACGGGAATGCCGTTAATCAGCAAAATCACATCATAGCGATGATGACTACTTTCGGTATTGATACGTAATTGGCTGATGACTTCGTAATCGTTTTTGCACCAGTCTTTGATATTGACCAGCGTGTAATTCAGCGGCGTATCGTCTTCACGGATAAAAGTATTGGTTTCACGCAAAATTTTGGCAGCGGCAAAGACATCGGGCGTGATGATTTCCAGCTTCAAGCGTTCAAATTCACTGTCGGTTAAACGCACACGGTTGAGCTTTTCAAATTTCTCACGGAAATTCTGTTCCAATGTTTTTTTATCTTGAATATCGGGGCGGTGCGTATATTTCAAGTCGATCAGTTTTCGGATAAATTTTTGCTCAATCGCAGATTCGGTATAGTTCATCATATTAAATGTAAGGTTAAGTAATTGTTAATCATCGTAACATAAAGCCAATGATGAATAGAAGCAGAAAAAATGCTTAATGCCGTCTGAAAGCGGCTCACACTTTCAGACGGCATTTTGGGCTTTCAGGCAGCCTGAAAGCCTAAACCCTTAAAAAATCCACCAATGCCCGCAATGTGGGCGAAATTTGGCGGTTGGGATAATACAGATAATCGGGCGGATAAATCATCGCAAAATCATCCAGCACGCTAATCAACCGCCCGTTTTCTAAAAATTCACGCACCAAAGCCCGTTCAATCCACACCAAACCCGCACCGTCCAATGCCGATAAAATCAGCATTTGTATATCATTTACAATCCACTTTCCTGTGACCTTTTGCGTGAACGCTTCGCCTGTTTGCGGCGGGCGAAATTGCCAATCCAAAAGACCGCCGTAAGTCGGCAGACGCATTTGCACACAATTGTGCCTGGTCAAATCTTGCGGCGTTTGGGGCGTGCCGTATTTGGCAAAATAGGCAGGGCTTGCCACGTAACACATAGTATTTTCATCAGAAATTTTCACCGCCACCACATCTTGATTTAATACATCGCCCGTGCGGATACCGGCATCAAATTTTTCTTTGACAATATCTACAAACCGGATGTCGCAAGCCAGTTCCAATACCACATCGGGATTTTGTTCGCCAAATTGACGAAATTTATCCCACAGCAAATATATGGAATTGGGCGTACCGTTAATGCGGAGCATGCCACGCAGTTCGTTTTGCAGGTTCAATACTTCATTGATATGGCTGTCAATTTCGGCAAACAGGGGCGAGATGCGGTCAAATAAGGCTTGTCCTGCGTCCGTTAAAGCCACTTGGCGGGTGGTGCGGTGAAACAGGCGTACGCCCAATTTTTGTTCCAAGCCCCCGACCGCTTGCGATACAGATGAACGAGCCAAGCCCAGCTGGTGAGCGGTTTTGGTAAAACTTTGGGTGTGGGCAAGCGATAAAAACAGCCGCCAGTCGTGATGTTCGTGCATTGTCAGCGTAGCCAATTTTCCAATTTCAAGCCGTCAATCCGCTCAAATTCTTTGGTATTGCGGGTGATTAAAGTTAAGTTTTGGGCAATGGCTTGACCTGCGATCAGCGTGTCATACGCACCGATTGGTGTGCCTTTTTGCTGTAAAGTGGCACGGATTTTGCCTGCGTGATAAGCGTCTTGGCTGTTAAAATGCAAAGTGGGAAAGCGTAATCGGCTTAATTTATGCAAATTTTCATCTGCTTTTTGGCTGTTGTACGCCCCAAATGCCAATTCAAATAACACAATATTGGACAAAGCAAAATCGCTGACCGAATGCTTTTTCATTTGTGCCAACAAGCCTTGATGTTGTTTTTGAAAAGCGATGATGACATTGGTATCCAGCAAATATTTCATTCAAAAACGCTCCAATCCCGCTCTTGCGGCACATCGTTTTTTAGTTCCAAAATGGCGTGTTCCATTGTGTCGTCAAACGGCTCCAAATCATTGACCCAATCCCAATCGTCCGCAATCGGCTCAATAATCACTTGATTTCCCTGCTTGAAAATGCGGACTTCCTTGCCTTCAAAGCGAAATTCTTTGGGCAATCGCACGGCTTGGGAATTGCCAGTCCAAAATAATTTTGCGGTGGCGGTCATTTTTTCCTCCGAAAAAATAGCTATGATTTGTATCTATTATGTAAAAATAACAGCCGTTTTGCAAGATTTTTTCAGGCCGTCTGAAAGGGATTGTTCAAAATTTCAAGCCATTGAATTCATTTTTGGCTGCATTATCAAAACAATCTTAATCCGTATAATACGCACATCAGTTCGGTAATTTTATTTTTCAATTTTATAAGGGGTTCTGATGAACAAGTTTTTTAAAACCAGCGTGATTTCTACCGCACTTTTGGGAGCATTGGCTATGAATACTGCCGTATTTGCAAACAGCACCGCAAACAAGTCCGCTTCAGCACAAACTCAGTCGGCAACGGTGAATATTTACGGCATCAGCATTGAGCAGGGCAAAATTTATTCCGAAGCACACAGAAAATCCATTGCCCCAAATATGCAAAAAGTGCGTTACAACAATAACGGCATCGAGATGGTGGGCAATGTGTATTTCCCCCAAAATTTTGATAAAGACAAACGCTATCCTGCGATTATTGTCGGACACCCCGGCGGTGGCGTGAAAGAGCAAGCGTCGGGTTTGTATGCGAAACTTTTGGCGGAAAACGGCTTTGTCGCCATTGCTTTTGACGCATCTTACCAAGGCGAAAGCGGCGGCTTGCCACGCCGTTTGGAAAAGCCTGAAAACCGCATTGGTGATTTTCACGCCACGGTGGATTATCTGACGGCTTTGCCTTATGTGGATAAAGATAAAATCGCACTGTTGGGTATTTGTGCCGGCTACCGCGCAGGCAAGCCTGACCGACAAGCGTGTCAAGGCTCTCGCAACCGTGAGTGCGTTTCACCGCTACACGCATTCTTGGGACGGCAAAGAGATGAGCCTGCCTGAAAAAGAGACCGCCATCAAAACCGCCAATGAACAAAGAAGTCTTGAAGCCAAAGGCGGTGAAGTCAAACTGATGGAAGTGTTGTTCCCTGTGAATGCCGACACACCCAAAGATTTGGCAGAAGCCTATGACTATTATCTGACCGAGCGAGGCTTTTATCCGACCGCCAATAATCGTTTTACCGTCAGCAGTTTGCAATATATGATGGGTTATAATGCCCTAAACAATGTGGACAAACTTTTGACGCAACCGCTTTTGGTGGTATCAGGCGATGTATCTGGTTCTCGCTGGCAGAGTGAAGAAATTTACAATGTCGCCGAAAATGCCAAAAATAAAGAGCTGTTTTTGGTAAAAGGGGCAGGGCATATGGATTTATACGACCAAGATAAATATGTCAGTCAAGTTATTGATAAATTAACGAAATTTTATCAGGCAAATTTGCAATAATTTTTGATAAAAACACCGCTTGTCGCAATACAGGCGGTGTTTTTGTTCGGGAATTTTGCAAAGTTGTTTCAGGCTGCCTGAACCCTCTCCAACACAAACCCGACAAACGCTCGCACAATACTCGGTGGGTAGCGGTGCTGGGCGTAAATCATCGTGATGTCCAATTTGGTACTTTCCACATCGGCAAGCACTTCTACCAACCCATTTTCTGCGATCAATCTGTCCGCCGTAAAACGAGCTAATTGGGCAATCGCCTTGCCTTGTTTTGCCATATATTCAATAGCATAGCTATCATTACTAGCAAAAAGATACGGTATTTCAACCGCTTGCTTGCCACTGCCAAGCCGAACCGTCGGGTTTTCGTTTCGCTCCCAAACCGCAATCGGAAAATGTTGCAGTTCAGCCAGCGAGTTGGGCGTGCCTGATTTTGCCAATAAATCAGGGTGGGCAACCTATTTACTGCTCATTGTGCCGACTTTTTTGGCGATAAACTGCTCGCCGTGCAAATTGCCCAGCCGAAACGCCACATCAATGCCGTCTGAAAACAAATCCTGCACACGGTCGGTCAGCGTACAATGCACCTGAATGTTGGGATAGGCAATCTGAAAATCACCAATCCACGCGAGCACAGTTTCGCACGCAGGGCTGGCTGAAATGCGAAGTCTGCCCTTTAAATGGCATTGTTCGCCCAGCAAAACATCTTTGGCACTGCCCAGCTGTTCAAGGGGCAAATACACCTGTTCATACAGCCGTTGCCCTGCCATTGTCGGCTTGACCCCTGATTTTTTGCGGTCAAGCAGTTGCAAATTGAGTTCTTGTTCCAAATCGGAAATTTGACGGCTGATGGTGGCAATCGGCACGCCCGTGCGTTCGGATGCTTTGGAAAGTGAGCCGTATTGAATCACGGCAACGAAGAGGTGAAGGGTGTTGAGGTTCATAGGTTTCAGTTTAAAAAAAGACCGCTTTATTTTAGCAAAAACGGCTTATCTTTTCCATTTATGAAAAATTATCTTTCCAAAAACCACCATTCTTTTACTGCGTGTAAAATTCTATAATAGGCATCACTTTTAAAACTCAATGAGAGAAGCACTATGCTAGATTTTTCCACCACCATTCAAAGCCGTAAATCCATTCGTGCGTTTTTGCCAGAACCTTTATCGTCAGCCGATATTCAGGCGGTGCTTGATGACGCCTTGCGTTCGCCGTCTGCCGCCAATGTTCAGCCTTGGCAAATTCACATTGTGTCGGGGCAAACGCTTGCCAAGTTGTCGGATAAATTATTGACCGCGTTTCAGGCTGCCACGCCAAGCCCCGATTTTGATTATAAACCCAGCAATTTTGTCGGCATTTATGGGCAAAGAATGATGGATTCTGCTAAAATTTTATACGGCACGCTCGGCATTGCCAGAGACGATGAGAAGGCTCGCAATGACTTTGCCGAAGGGAATTTCTGTTTTTATAATGCTCCGCATTGTGCCTTTTTCTTTATGCCTAAAGTCAGCGATGACAATGTTTATCCTGCGATGGATATGGGAATGTTGGTGCAAAGTTTTATGCTTGCCTTGACCGCTCGGGGCTTTGGCAGCTTGCCCCAACTAGCTTTGGCTTATTATCCTGATGTGGTGCGTGAAACGCTTGGCGTGCCTGATGGCTATTTGATGTTGGGCGTATCGTTTGGCAAGCCTGATATGGCTTATGTCGGCAATCAAATTCGCCAAAACCGTGCGTCCCAAAGTGAGACCGTAATTTTTCATTCTTGATTGGAGTTTTTATGACCGCTTTAAAATCTGCGCATTTGTTCAATGACGACTATCAATTTTTGCTCGAAATGTTTTCATCAGACGAAGTCAAACAAGCAACCCAATTTTTTGACGACTTGCACCAAAATCCAACCGCCGACAAAAAACAACAAGGCTTTGCTCTGCTTGACCAAATGATGACATCGCTGGCTGGCGGTGAGCCAATCTCTGCCGATAAGCACCTTGTCGCCCCTGCCACTGGCACGCAAAAGGCGGTGGATTTGTATGTGTTTTATCCAGATAACCATCAGAATGAACGCTTGCCTGTGGTCTATTTTGCTCACGGTGGCGGCTTGATTGTCGGCAATGCCAATCAGCAAAATGCTGCCTTAAAAGCCCTCGCCAATGCCAATAAGGTGGCGGTGGTTAGTCTTGAATATACGCTTGTCCCTGTCGCTCCGCACCCTGCCGATATGTTGGACGCTTATCACGGCTTGGCATATCTGTTTGAAAATGCAGAGCATTTAAACTTTGATAAACACAACCTCATCATAATGGGCGAAAGCGGTGGCGGTACGGTGGCAAGCCGTTTGGCACTTTACAATGCCGAGCAAGGCAAATACACGCCCAAGGGGTTGGTGCTGATTTACCCAATGCTGGACTACCGCACAGGGAGCGATGACGATATTTATCGCAATGAATTTGCTGGGGAATTGGTGTGGACAAGAGCCACCAATCAGCTGGGCTGGACAACTTCGCAAGGCGGTCAGGATTTGGCAAGCGATAAAATGCGATTTTTCTCGCCTGCATTAGTGGCTGATGTGTCGGGCTTGCCGCCCACTTTTATGGCGGTGGGCAGCTTAGATTTGTTTGTCAATGAAAATATCGATTTTGCCAACAAACTTATCCGTCAAGGCGTACCGACCGAGTTTCATATTTTAAATGGCGTTCCGCACGCTTTTGAAAGTTTTAACCCCGATAGTGCATTGGCACAGGAATTTTTTAGATTAAGAAATAATGCCATTCAAAAGATGATTGGGGGATAATTGGGTTGGGCAAAATACCGCTTGGGGAGTGCAAGCGGTGTTTTTCTTTGCAAATTGTGCAAAACGGTTTTCAGGCTGCCTGAAACTTGCCTATCCCTGCGATTTATCCGCACTGGGACTGATACCGAAATAGCGTTTGTATTCCCTGCTAAACTGGCTGGGACTTTCATAACCGACTTGATGGGCGATTTGGGCAAGCGATAATTGTCCGAGCAAAATCAATCGTCTCGCTTCGGTTAATTGCAATGACTTTTGATATTGCAAGGGGCTGATGGCGGTAATTTGACGAAAATGTTTATAAAAATTAGGGACGCTCATTTTGGCAATGTCTGCCAGCGTTTCAACGGTAACGGTGTGGGCAAAATTTTCTTTCAGATAAACAATGGCTTGGCTGATACGTTGATTGTGTCCGCCAATTGCCCCCATTTGAGCCAAAATAGGGGCAATCGGACTTTTTAATAAACGATAATGCAATTCGTGGCGGATAAGTGGGGCTAATACTTTTAAATCATCAGGATAACACGCCAAATTCACCAAACGGTGCAAAGCGTCCAGCATAGGCTCATCAACTTGCCCGATTTCAATGCCCGATTGCGTGGTATTTGGTGGAAATGTTTTTATTTCATTTAATAGATTTAGGATAGTGGCATTGTCCAATTTCATCTGAATGCCTGTATAAGGATAATCCGCACTCGCCCCCAAAACTTCGCCCACAAGAGGCATTTCAACCGAATAACACAAAAACTGCCCATCACCGTAAGTGATGGTATTGTCGCCCCAATACACGGTTTTTTGCCCACGCAAAATAAAACACACAGACGGCTCTTGCACATAGCTGACGCGGGAAATGGGGGTATCGGCACGGTATAAGGTCAAGCCGACATTATCAAGCATTTGCACTTCGTCAGGCTGCAAATAAGCAATGAGTTGATTGACGAGCAGGGTTAAGGTATCGGACATTTTTTGCCTCATCTGTATCCTAAAATCAGGTGGATTATTTTAGCACAATCAAGTTAATTTCAATAGGATTGGGCAAGTTTATTGTTTCAGGTCAGCTAGAAATAAAAAATGATAGGATTAGGCAAGTTTTTTATAAAATCAATCTACCGTTATTTGGCAGTCAATCTTTAAAATAATGACTTATTTTTCAAGCCATTTTGATTTTGGAGTATCTTATGCAGAACAAATACATTGTGATTACAGGTGCAAGTGCCGGCATTGGCGAGGCAAGCGCTAAATTATTTGCCTCAAAAGGCAAAAATTTGATTTTGGTGGCACGCCGTGAAAATCAGTTGAACGAAATCAAAGCCAACATTTTGGCGGATTTTCCCCATATTGATGTAGTCGTTAAGCCTTTTGATTTGAGCCAAATTGAAGAATTGCCCAAATTGTATCAAGACTTGACCCAATACCCGATTGAAACTTGGATTAACAACGCAGGTTTCGGCATTTTGGAAACGGTAAAAGAACACGATATCAGCCGCGTTTTGAGTATGATTAAACTCAATGTCGAGGCTCTGACCGTGTTGTCCATTTTGTTTGTCAAAGATTTTGCTGATGTGGACGGGGCAAAGCTCATCAACATTTCATCGGGTGCAGGCTACAACCTTGCTCCGCTTGCGACCTCTTATTGTGCGACAAAATATTTTGTCAGTGCATTTAGCGAGGGCTTGGCTCACGAAATGGCAATGACAGGGGCAAAATTGCAAGTCAAAGTGCTTGCCCCAGCCAGCACCAAAACCGATTTTGCCAAAACTGCGATGCAGGACGAAACCGTTACCTATGGCGATGACAGCATTTATTTCAGTAAATTTAATACCGCCGAAGAGATGGCAGACTTTTTGTACCAGCTCTATGCCAGCGACAAGGTGGTGGGCTTGGTCGATCACGAACAATTCACATTGAGTTTGCTTGACCCGCAATTCAATCATTTGTATCACCTAGCCTAAGGCTTACAAAGTTATTATAAAAACACCGCTTGGATTGCATTTTAAAACAAAACAAGCGGTGTTTTTTTATCTAAATTTTGCAAAATAAACTTTTAAGAGTATTAACTATGAAACCTTATCATCTTTATTGTCATATGACCACATCTATTGACGGCAAAGTCAGTGGCAATTATTTAAACAATCCGCAATGCGAACCTTATATCGCCGATTATTATGAATTATTTGATATTTATTTCAAACAAATGAAAAATGGCATTACAGGACGCGTGTCGGTTGATGAAAATTTTACTCATTATCATAAGGTAAATACCGATGAATTTAAGGGAAAAACCATTACACGAGATGATTATATTGTGCCATTTGATAAAGAGACGACCTTTTTTATCGTATTGGATACCGATGGAAAATTGGGCTGGACAAAAGACAATATCGCCCAAATGAAAATTCAGTACCCCACTTTAAAAAACAGCCACATTGTCAGCATATTAAGCGAAACGGTTGCCGATGATTATTTGCTTTATTTACAAAATATCGGTGTATCGTATCTTTTTGCAGGAAACAGACCCCTAGATTTGGTGCTGATGTTGGATAAATTACATCAAAAATTAGGCTTAAATGAAATATTATTAACAGGTGGCGGTACTATCAACGGCAGTTTTATGCAGGCAGGCTTAATTGATACCATTATTTTGGTGCAAACACCTTTGGTAGAAAGCAATGCCAACAGCATTTCTTTATTTCAATCCGATCAAAATAATGTTTTACCGCGTTATGAATTATCCAAATACGATGTATTAAAAAGCGGTGCATTGCATTTGATTTATCAAAAAGTTTAATGAAAAGCCACTTGGATTTGTTTTTTTAAACAGCCAAGCGGTGTTTTTCTTTTCAAATTTTGCAAAGTGGTTTTCAGGCAGCCTGAAAATCCATTTTCCAAAACCAAAAATCAGTATTCCCAAAATTACCATTCTTTTCAAATTTCTTAAATGTTATAATAATCCTATTATCAATAAGCACAAGAGATGGTTATGAAAACCCAAGCAATTATTTTAACACAATATGGCGAACCCAATCATTTTGCCCAAAGTGAAATCCAGTTGCCTGATTTAAAAGACAATGAAGTATTGGTAGCGGTCAGAGCCACTTCCTATAATCCAGCTGACAAATGGTTACGCACAGGAGCATTGCAGGAATTTTATCCTTTTGAAATGCCGATTGTGTTGGGTTGGGATATGGCTGGTGTGGTGGTGGCGACAGGCAGTCAAGTCAAAGATTTTGGTGTGGGAGATGAAGTGTCTGCCAGAGTGCCTACCCAAAGATTTGGCTCGTATGCCCACAATGTGATCGTGCCGTCTGATGTGTTGGCGAAAAAACCGTCTGCCGTGTCATTTGAGCAGGCATCTGCGGTGGCGATGGTGGGGGTTACGGCTTATCAAGCAATGGATTTTGCCCAAATTCAGCCAAATAGCAGGGTTTTGATACACGGTGGTGCAGGTAGTGTCGGCTCGCTACTGGTGCAATTTGCCAAAGCACAAGGGGCATTTGTTGTTACAACTGCCAGCACCGATGACATTGCCAAAGTTAAAGCATTGGGAGCGGGAGAAGTTATTGATTATAAAAAACAAGATTTTAAAAATATTGATTTGGTTGATGTAGTTATTGACACGGTGGGTGCTCAAACGCTAGCTGACAGTTTAATGGTGGTCAAACAAGGTGGACTGCTGATGTCGGTTGCCGAAAACATCAGTGAAACACTTCAACAACAAGCCGACAGCAAGCAAGTTCGCACGCATTTTGTCTTAGCACAAAACAATGCCGAACAATTACAAACTATATTAAATCAACTTGCCGAGCAAAAATTGCAATTCAATCCTACGCAAATTCTACCTTTGACCTGTGAAAATGTGATGAACACGCATTTAAATCCCAAAGGCAAAACCGTATTTGTGGTGGAGTGATTGGGTTTAATAAAACACCGTTTATAGAAATATAAGCGGTGTTTTTGTTTACAAAGCATGCAAAACATTTTCAGGCTGCCTGAAAAGCTATTTTTTCATCAATTCAATGATTTGTTCATATTGCTTAAAAAGCGTTTTCATTTGCAATCTTTCCCCTTTTTCTAATTGATATTTCAAGGTATTCAACAGCATTACCGCAAACAGATAGGCTTGAAACTGCCATTCGCTTTCATCGCTTTTGGGATAATGATTTTTGGCGTGGGCAATAAAAGTGCGTTCGGCCATTTGGTGCATATCGTCCCATAAATGATGACGGCGTGTTTTGATTTTCCAAAGTGCCAGTAACAAATCCCGTTCATTAAAATAGAAATCGCTCGCTTTTTGAAAAAACGGCACTAATTCTGGCGCGGTTAAGCGCTCTTGTTGCAAGGCGGCAAAATTGTTTTTAAAGGTTTTAATCATTTCGCCTGCCAAATCGCTTTTGCCCGAGTAATACTTGTAGAAAGTCGCACGGTTTACCATTGCTTTGTACACAATGTCTTGCACGGTAATTTTGTCAAATGCTTGATTTTTCAATAAGTCTATCAAAGCGTTTCTGATGAGTTTGTGAGTGCGGACAACCCTCAAATCCTGTTTTTCATACGGCATAACGATTTTGCTCCCAAATGCTTATTTAACAATACAAATTTTAAAATTTGTATGCTTATCATAGCAGAACTCAGTAATTTTGATGGTATTTTTTATCAATTAACTCGCTATAATTTCGTCCATATTGAGTGATACAAATTTGAAAGAGGTAAAAATGCTTGATTTATTTTTTTACAACTGGGCTTGGATTGGTTTGGGCGGGGCGATAGCACTTGGTGCATTGCTGTTCGGTACGGATATGATGCGAACCGATTTATCGGTGTCCCGCTTTTATGATCGTTATTGGCTCGGCTGGCTGGGCGGTATCATTTACCTGCCACATAATTTTGAGGAATACGGTATCAATATGCTAGGTCAAACCTATGGTTTTGCCAATGAAATGAAACAATTAAGCCAAACGAACATTAACGATTGGCTGATTGTGGCGACAAATTTACCTTTATTTTGGATTGTTGCCCCACTTGCAGGCTATTTGGCTTGGAAAAAACGCCTGTATGTGATGCCTGTGGGAATGGCTGGTTTTGTTTTGATGAACGCAATGGTGCATACCGTCAGTGCAATCTCCGCAGGTGGGTATAATTCTGGACTGCTCACAAGCTGGCTATTATTTGTGCCTTATGGTTTATGGTGCTTTTATGCCTCTTTGCAATCAGGCAAGCGAGCGTTTGCTATCACGACCGTCATCAGCGTGGCAGTGATCTATCATATTTTGTTGATGGTAGTGGCGATTGGAGGCTATGTTAAAGGGATAATCGGCACTTTACCTGCTGGTTTGATCGTCATTTTCGGGGCGTGGCTGTGTTTGTTTGTCTGGTACAAAGCAGAAAAATTTGCCAGACCAGCCAACTTTAAATAAGAACATTATGTAGAACACCGCTTGTCGCCATACAAGCGGTGTTTTTCTTTTCAAATTTTACAAAGTGGTTTTCAGGCTGCCTGAAAAAATTATCCAATCAGGCAAGTTTTCAATCAAATTAGGCAAATAAATCCTATCAAAAAATGCTACCATACCGCCCTTATATTTAACTGGATAACAATGAAAAATGCTAATGCTCTTTTTACTCATCATCGGTATTTTGGTGCTTATTGTGGTCGCCTATCTGCAATTACCTGTTTTTGGAGCAAACCCTCTCGGTGAACGGCTGGCACGCATTCAAAAGTCGCCCAATTACCAAAATGGCAAATTTCAAAATCTCTCTGATACCCCTATGCTCACGAGCGACAAAAGCGTGATTCGAGCAACCTTTGATATGCTCTTCGGTGCCGACAAGCGGGTCAAACCCCGCTCGTTTATACCGTCCGTTAAAACCGATTTAAACACTTTGCCCAAAGACCAAGATTATTTTGTTTGGTTTGGGCATTCGTCTTATCTACTCAATATCAACAGCAAAACCTTTTTGATTGACCCCGTGTTGGTATCGGCAACGCCCCTACCTTTTGGCGGAAAGGCTTTTAAGGGGGCGGATATTTATCAGCCTTCGGATATTCCCAGCGTGGATTATTTGATTATCAGCCACGACCACTATGACCATTTGGATTATGACACCATTAAAATCATCAAAGATAGGATTGGGCAAGTGGTGACAGGGCTAGGCAATGGGTCGCATTTTGAACGCTGGGGATTTTCGCCTAATCAACTGATTGAATTAGATTGGTATCAAGACATCACTTTGGACGATTTAACCATTACCGCTTTGCCCACTCGCCATTCGTCAGGGCGTGCCTTAAAACAAAATCAAACACTGTGGGCTTCGTTTATGGTGCAAACTGGCAGTAAAACGGTTTATGTGGGTGGCGACAGTGGTTATGATGTATTTTTTAAAGAAATTGCCCATCAATTTCCCCGTATTGATGTAGCGATTATGGAAAATGGACAATATGATAAGGATTGGGCAAACATTCATTTTCTGCCCGATGATTTAGTTAAAGCGGTAAAAGATTTAAATCCTCAAAAACTGGTGGCGGTGCATAACAGTAAATTTGTCCTTGCCAAGCACGCGTGGGACGAGCCGATGAGACGGTTAAGCCAATCTGCCGAACAAGAAAACTTGCCGTTACTTACCCCAAAAATCGGCGAAGTGTTCTACCTTGATGATCACCCTCAATTTGAAAAATGGTGGGAAGGGGTGGAATAGCAAATCAAAACACCGCTTGGATTTCGGTTCAAGCGGTGTTTTTTTATCTAAATTTTGCAAAGTGGTTTTCAGGCCGTCTGAAAACCATTTTCATTTATGCTAAAATCCCCTTTATTTTCCGGAGGATAAACCAATGAAAAAACTGATTTTAACCACCGCTCTTTTGGCGGCCTTAACCGCTTGCCAAACGCCAGTCGCCACAGGTAACACAGAAGCACAGCCGACCGTTTGGGATAGGGAGTTGTACGGCGGTGCGGACAAATCCTACGACACCGGGCTTTTGGCACAGCGTGAAATGTTGGCGGCAAAATTCCAACAGCTTGAATTTAAAGATTTGAAAACAGGCAAAACGCTTGCCTACAATTTATTTACGCCCAAAAATCTTGACCCGAACAAAAAATATCCATTGGTGCTGTTTATGGCAGACGCAAGCACAGCCGGCAAGGGTATCAAAGCGCCGTTAATGCAGGGTTGGGGCGGTATTATTTGGGCAACCGATGAGAGCCAAGCCAAAAATCCTGCGTTTGTGCTGGTGCCTGCATTCAGCGAAAAGGCGGTTTATGATGATTGGACGACCCGCCCCGAAGTGGCGATGACTTTGGATTTAGTCAAAAAAACGCTAGCCGATTATCCTATTGATGCCAATCGGGTTTATACCACAGGACAATCTATGGGCGGTATGATTTCCTTTTATTTCAACAGTATAGAGCCTGATTTATTTGCAGCTTCTTATTTTGTCGGCTCAAAATGGGATATCAATGTGTTAAAACCGCTTGAAAAAAACAAATGGATTTTTACGCTTGCTGATGGCGATTTGGGTGCGGTAAAAACTTATCGCGAATTGACCCAAATGCTGAACGCCGACAAAGTGGTGTTTGAACAGATAAATTTATCGGCAAAACTGCCGCAAAATGAGCAAAATGCCCAAGTGTCGGCACTGCTTGCCAAAGGCAGCCCGATTAACATCGTTTATTTTGACAAAGGCACTGTGCTGCCTGCTAATAATACGGAGAGCAAAGGCGGCGAGCATATGTACTCCTTTGATTATGCTTACAAACTTTCCCCTGCACGCGAGTGGCTTTTGATGCAGAGCAAGGCCGCCAAAGATGTGATGACCGCCGATAAATTTCAGGCAGGTCAATTACTCAATCAAGCGGTTGCTTTTTATGATAAAAGAGATTTTCAGGCTGCCTTAAATGCATTTTACCAAGCGGATAAAGCAGGCCATTTCAAAGCCAAACGCTACATCGGCTTGATGTATTTAAACGGCGAGGGTGTGGCAAAAGATGAAAGGCAAGCCTTTGCCTATTTCAAACAAGCCGGTGAAAATGGCGACATCACTTCGCAATATTGGTTGGGCTACTGCTATGAAAATGGTATTGGAACAAAATCGGATTTAAATCAAGCGATTGCGTGGTATAAAAAATCTGCCCAAAGGGGCGACCACATCAGCCAGCCTGCGATGGATGCATTGAAAAGATTGAATGTTTCATTTTAAATTTGTTTGATTTTAGAGATCTTTTAAATGAAAAAATCCTTATTTTTGTTGGCAATATGTGGTGTATTTTTGACCGCATGCCAATCACAAAACCCTGATTTAAACGGCGCACGCATGGACATTTACAAAAGCGATGAATCGGTGCAGTGTGGTGGCGAAGGCATTTCGCCCGGGCAAATGAAAAAACAGTTGCAAAATATTGCGGTTTATCAAATGCGTAAGGGGCAGCTTAATCGTGTTTATCCTGCCGTGTGCGGCGGTGCTACGGGCAGCGTCAATATCTATACGATTGATACAAAAGATTGGGCGCAGGCACAAAAACGGGGTTTTAACGTATTATCTGAACAGTAAATTGACATATTCATTCCATTAATTTAGGAGAACTTTATATGAAAAAATCGTTGATGACATTAGCAATTTGCGGTGTATTTTTAACCGCTTGCCAAACCGCACCGCAAAGCAATCAGCCAACGCAAACCGTCAGCCAGACCAATCCTGCGTGGGATACGCAATATGGCGGTGCCGACAAATCTTACGACAGCGAATTGCTGAAAATGCGTGAAATCATCGCCCCGCAATTCCAAGTGTTTGAATTTGTGGATAAATCGGGCGTGAAAATTACCTACAATCTCTACACGCCGAAAAATCTTGACCCGAACAAAAAATATCCGCTGGTGATGTTTATTGCGGACGCGTCCACCGCCGGCAAAGGGGCGAAAGCACCGCTGATGCAGGGCTGGGGCGGCATTATTTGGGCGAGCGAAGAAAGCCAAGCCAAAAATCCGGCGTTTGTGCTGGTGCCTGCCTACGACACCAAAGCCACCAGCGATGATTGGCAAACCAGCGACCAAGTCAAAGTTACCCCGAATTTGGTGCGTGAAATCGCCAAAAAATACCCGATTGACAGCAAACGCCTCTACACCACGGGGCAATCTATGGGCGGTATGATTTCGTTTTATCTCAACAGCATTGAGCCGAATTTGTTTGCCGCTTCAATGTTTGTCGGCAGCCAGTGGGACATCAATGTGTTGCAACCTTTGACCCGTGCCAAATTCATCTACACCGTCTCCGCCGCCGACCCGAAAGCTTCGGTCGGTATGAAAGAAGTGATTGGATTGATGAACAAAAACGGCGTGAAATATGCCGAAACCGAATTTTCCGCCAAACTGCCGCAAGCCGAGCAAAATCAAACGGTCGCCAAAATGTTGGCGGAAAACAAATCCGCCAACTTTATCCGCTTCACGCCAAACACCGTTGTGCCACAAGGCAACACCCACAAAGGCGGCGAGCATATGTACTCGTTTGATTATGCCTATTTGCTAGCTCCTGCCCGCGAGTGGCTGTTTAAACAAAGCCGATAAATTTACTGACAGACAAGCGGTGGGATTTGGCAAAAAATTTGCAGGATCGCACCGCTTATATCTTCCGTGGGATCGCAATGCATTGCGACCTTGTATCCTCTCAAGCATTTTTCGTAAACGTAAAACTTTTACCAAATCCCACCACTTATCACTCCACATTTTCCCTCGGGCTGACTCCGAATTGTCGTTTATATTCTCGGCTGAATTGGCTTAGGCTTTCGTATCCGATTTGGTAGGCGGTTTGCGTGACAGAAAATTGATTTTCCGCCAGTAATTTTTGTGCTTGATTTAAACGCATTGATTTTTGATATTGGATCGGCGTTAAACCCGTGATGATTTTAAAATGCTGATAAAAAGACGATTCCCCCATATTCACCATTCGGGCTAATTGTGCTACCGAAAATTTTTCGGCTAAATTTGTCTGTATATAATGACAAACTTTTTTTATTTTTTGCAAATGGCTATTTTGATTGGCAAATAAAATTAAATGCGTTTTTAACGGCGTATTTAATAAATGAATAATCAACTCTTTTTTATAAAGATCCGCCAAGGCTAAATAATTGGACGGCTCGTCTAATAAATCAATCAAACGTGTCAAACAATTTTCAATTTGCGAATTGATTTTCGCCACCGCTACCCCTGTTACCAGTGAAGATTGCGTTTTGAGCTGGTGTTTTTGCACCGTTTCCACAATCACTTGTTCATTTAATGCTAGAGTGAGGGCAAGAAATTGCGGACGTTTGTCGATAATGCGATAGGTCAGGGAAACGGGCAATTTAAACGGCATAAAATACATATCGCCCGCCTGCATTAAAAATTTTTGCTCGCCCAACATCACCTCTTGCATACCTGAAATAATAAAAGAAACAAAAGTGCGGTCGGTTAAATCGCTGAAAAAAGTGGGTGGTTTTAAGGCGGTGATCATCAAATCGTCAATCACTGTTTGGTTATGCTGATTGAATAATTTGGTGTGGCATAGCAAGTGATCAATGGTGTGCAGGTGCATTTTATCTCCTGTATTTTTACGGTATTTTAATCATTTCGGACGATCAGGCAAATTTTTTCTAGGATTAGGCAATCATTTGCAAGCTGGAAATTTATAATAGCCATATCTTTAACCCAATGGAGAAAAGCAAATGAAACAAAACATTATCGCAACTTTGTTCAATAACCAACCGCAAGCATTTCAAGCGTTTAGTGAATTGAAAGCCTATCGCCAAACGGCAGAAACGGCACTTGCCCAAGCTATTTTGTTAAAAAAAGAAAATGGTGTCATCACCCGATTAGATAACTATGATTTTGCTGATGAAACCAATAATCAAGCCTTAACGGGCGGCTTAATCGGCTCGGTGGTCGGTATTCTTGGTGGACCATTCGGCGTATTGCTCGGCGGTTCATTAGGGGCGTTGTTCGGTAGCGGATTAGGCGCAACCGAAACCTTAGGCGAGGCAGGGCTTTTGTACAGCCTCACCGATAAAATGCAAGATGGCGACACCGTGATTTTAGTGCTTGCCCTCGAAAAAGAGGAACGCACATTAGACGCTTTCTTTGGACAATACGACACCACCATTGCCCGTTTTGATGTGCAAGCGGTACAAAATACGGTCGCAGAAAAATTAAAAGCCGAAATCGATGCACACAACATCGAAAAATCCGCCGAACAAGCTCAAAAAGCCCAAGAACGCCAAGCAAAATTCAATGAATTTAAAGCTAACGTTCAGGCAAAATTGGACGATTTGGCTAAAAAATTCAAAAGCGAATAACGGCTGATTGACTGATAACAAGCGGTTGGAATGTCGCCTTTATCAAGGGCGGTTAAATAATTCACGACAGTGGTTAATGCAGTCATAAAAATTCCTTATGTTGATAAGATGTTAGAAAAAAACGGTGCGATTTTGCCATTGTTTTTGCTTTCAGGCTGCCTGAAAACAAAATGCGGTGCTATTGGTAAAATTTCCCTAAAATCCCACCGCTTGCAAAAATTAGTAGGTTAAGGTTTCTCCCTCTTTTGGCACGGCAACTTGTTTTTCCAAGCCGTTTTCTTTGACAAATTGACGCATTTGCTCGCTGGTTATGGTGGCGTGATTCACGGCGTCCATATGCACGGCGATGATTTGGGCATTCGGCATTTTTTGGCTGGCGAGCAACACATCTTCTTGCCCCATAATCAGGCTGCCGTCAAAGCCTTGTAATTTTGCCTGCCCTGCGTTGAGTACCAGCACATCAGGGCGGTGCGTTTGCAAGGCGTGTTCAACGTGATAATTCCAAAGCGTATCGCCCACCAAATAGAGCGTTTTTTGATTGGGTGCGGTAAACACCACGCCCATCGCATCGCCTGCGATTTCGGCAAGCATTGGGATTGAATACATCTGGTCGGTGCCGTGCTGACCGCCTGTTTTAAACATCGTTACCCCTTGAAATGTCGTGCCTTGCCCCAGCACCTGCACATTTTGGAAATCTTGCGAACGGATTAAACGTGCATCGCCAGCATTTTGTACAAACATCGGCAAATCTTTCGGCAAGTGTTTTTGAGCCGCCTCGTCCCAGTGGTCATCGTGGGTATGGGTAACGATAATTGCGTCCACGCCTTTCAAGGTTTCTGCGATGGAAAAAGGTAATTCAATCAACGGATTGCGTAATTCGCTATTGACCGTGCCTTCAAAGCCCGCATACGCCCCTTTTTCGCCCAAATATGGGTCAATCAAGAAGGTTACCCCTGCATAAGTCAAACGGGCGGTGGCGTTGCGAATGTGTTGGTAGTGAATTTGTGTGGTCATTTTTGCCTCTAGTAAATTTTTTTGAAAAACTAACCGCTTGTTGCGGAACGGACGCTATTATCACAAAAATCATACCGAGAAAAAATTGACATTTAAGCCATTTAACGAAAGAATTGGGTCAAAATTTCAAGAGTGGGAAAATTTATGCCAAATTGTCCGAAAATCGGTCTGCTGTATTTGGGCAGGCTGTCCAAAGTCAATCTGTTTCAATTTGCCGTGCCACAAATGGTGTTTGGCGACCTTTACGCCGAAAAATGGTTTGAGCTTTTCATTCTCAACGCCTCGCCCGACCAATCGCCCACATTGCCCTGCGATGGGGATTTATCCCTTGCCGAACAAATGGATATGCTGATTGTGGCAGGTTGGCACGATATCAACGAACCGCCCACGCCCGAGGTGCAGCACGCCCTACGCCAAGCCCACGCACGTGGGGCAATGGTGGTCGGTTTGTGCTACGGCACTTATGCGTTGGCGTATTCAGGCTTGCTGGACGGCAAAAAAGCGGCGACCCACTGGTTTGCCGAAAGCGATTTCAGCCAGCGTTTTGTGAACATTCGGCTGGATACCAACGCCCTTTATGTGGACGAAAATCGGCTGATTACTTCGGCTGGCACGGCGGCGAGTTTGGATTGTTGTCTTTATATCGTGCGGAAATTTCACGGCAGCCGTGTCGCCAATAAAATCGCACGAATGATGGTCGTTCCGCCCCACCGTGAGGGCGGACAGGCACAATTTATTGACCAGCCCCTGCCGATTGTGAGCAAAGACCAACAAATCAACCAACTGCTTGCCAAAATTCAGCAAAATCCGACCGCTTGCTACCGCATTGACGAACTCGCCGAACAACTGGCAATGAGCCGCCGCACCTTTACCCGCCATTTTCAAAAGGCGACTGGCACGAGTTTGACCCAATGGATTATTCATCTCCGCCTACAAAACAGCCTTGCATTATTAGAAAATACCTCATTATCCATTGAGCAAATCAGCGAACAGGCAGGTTTTCAAAATACCGTCAGTTTCCGCCAACATTTCAAAACCCGTTACCAAATCACCCCAAACGACTGGCGGCGGGCGTTTGTGGGAAGCGATGAGCGTGAATAAAACAAGCGGTGGGATTTTGGAAATTTTCAAAAAAACCACCGCTTGTTTGCCCCTTACGGCACTGGCGTGCCACTTCCCCCGCAAGCAGGGGCAGATCTTTTCTCTTGCTTAATTTTCAATCTAACAAAAACAGCTCATCTAACTGGGGATTTTGGCGGAAATGTTTGCCGTGGAGGTCAATGCAGGCGTGCCATTCTTTACATTGTTTGAGGGTGGCGTATTCGGTGAGGGGTTGCAGGGCTTGCTGAATGTCGGCGTAATTTTTGAAGTTGCCTAAGCCGAGCCGGTTGAACAGGCGTATGGCGTAGTTGTCGCCGATAAACATTTTTCGTCCGAAAAGGTAAAGTAGCATCACATCGGCGGTTTCTGCCCCCACGCCTTTGATTGCCAATAATTTTCGGCGAAGTTCGGCGGTGGGGATCTCGGCAAAGCAAGCTGGCTCGCCCCCGTGGGTTTGCAAAAACGCCACCACATTTTTGATGTAATTCGCTTTTTGTTTGTAAAAACCGCTCGGGCGGATTTTTTGTTGCAAGTCGTCCAACGGCATTTCGGCGAGGATTTCCAACCGCCAGCAAGCGTTCAGATTTCCAAGGGCTTTTTCCACATTGGCTTGAGTAGATTGCTGAATTAAAATCATTGAAATGCAATCACGCAACCAATTCGGATCTTCCCACCAGTGCTGTTCACCATAATGTTCGACAAGGCGGTTTAACACCGTCAGTTGCTGGATTGTTCGCATTTTCTGCTTTAAGCTCCGCCGTTAGGGTAACAGTTTGAGGGTGCGGAGAACCGCCACCATTCCCTCTGCGGCAATATCGTCAATGATTTTGCCCTGCTCGTTAAAGCGATAAAAATTCATTACGTTCATTGAGAGTGGATTGCCCGTTGCTGGCACGCCCATAAATTCGCCGAGGTGCGTCCCCGTACAATGCCAGCGAACCGCCACCGTATTGCCTTCCGCCACCATTTCTTGCAAATGCCATTGCACATCAGGGAAACCTTGACGCATAAAATGGACGACAGATAAATACCCCTTTGCCCCCACCAAAATGTCAGATGAAACGGGAGTAGTAAATTGTGCGTCTTCGGCAATCAGTTGTTCCGCTAATGCCAAATCCGCCGTATTGATGGCTTGTTCAAATAATTTCATTTGATTTTTGTAGTGTGCCGTGTTCATTTTTGCTCCGAAAAAATTTAAGCGAATAAATCCACCACGCGAATATCCAGCGGTTTTGCCAATAAATCCGCCAATTTTTCGCCTGCCTGAATAAAATGAGGTTGCTGCATATGGCTTTGTAAATCTGCCATTGATTGCCACCGCTCCACGAAAGCGTAGCTGTTTTCTTCACCTTGCACCGTGCCGCATTGATAGCTGACGCAGCCTGAATCTTTTAACGACATTTCAATCAACGGTTTGACCACCGCTTGAAATTCGGCGATTTTATCGGCTTTTACCACCGCCGTTGCATAAACTGCAATCATTTGATTCTCCTTACATTTCGTAGTTTGGTTTTTTGGCTAATTTAGCCAAATTCGGTTTGATTTCATTATGGTAAACCTCGCTCCAATTTTCGGGTTCAATTTCCGTGTATTGAATGGAAACCACATCGTCCGTTGCTTTCAAATGCTTTTGCGCCAGTGCGTTTAACTCATCAACAAAGGTTTTAAATTCGGTTTCAGACAGGTTTTTGGGATAACATTTTACGTTAATGTGTGGCATAAGCATTTCCTCTTAAAAATGAATGTTGTTGAAAACGAGTGGCATTATATCCCTTTTATTTTTCTTTAAAATAGGCTATTTTCTTACAACACTTTTAAGTAAAACTTGATAATAAAATGGATACCATCAAAGCAATGCTCATTTTGAGCCGAGTATTAGAAACGGGGAATATGTCCGCGGTGGCGAGAGAATTAGGAATGAGCAGTTCGGCGGTCAGCCAGCATATTCGCAACCTTGAACAGCACTATCAAATGAAATTGCTCAACCGCACCACCCGACAAATCAGCCCCACCGCCGCAGGGCAAATTTTGTGGCAGGGGGCAAGGCAAATCAGCCAAACGCTGACAAACCGCCCTTGCCGAATTACAGACGGCATTTGTCGGTAAGGTGCGTATCAGCCTGCCAACGGGCTTTTTAGACAGCGTGGCTGTAAAAAAATTTATCTCAACGGTTAAGGTACAGTATCCATACATTCAGCTCCAACTCATTCCCAACGATGAAATCGCGGATTTAATGAGCGAGCAAATCGACATCGCCATTCGTGCCGCCGAGCCAGACCCCAATAGCTCGTTGGTGGCGCGTTATTTGACCCAATGGCGGTTGTGCATTTGTGCCAGCCCCGATTATCTCGCCGAAAAGCCAATCCACACCGTTGCCGATTTACGCTCTCGCACTTGGATCAACTATCACGACACCATTTTCCGCAACACCTTTGCTTTCTTGGGGCTGGGCGATATGCCGCTGGAAAATCCCGTTTCCTGTTCGAGCATTATCGCCAGCCGAAGCCTTGCGATTGCCGGCTTTGGGCTGACACTGTTACTCTCAAAAGAGGTCGAAAAATTCATCAATAACCGAGAACTTGCCATCGTATTGCCTGAGATTGAAATGCCCTCCTACAACCTCTACGCCGTCACCGCCCACCGCGTCCAGTCCGCCAAAATAGAAGGCATTTTGCAACTGCTAAAACGCAGTTTTGAAGAATAACAAGCGGTGGGATTTCGCAAAAGTTTTGCAGAATCGCCCCGCTTGCTGTTTTCAGACGGCCTGAATATTTTAAATTAAGAGGGTTTGTGATGAATTGTGATAAAAAATCACCGCCTTTTGCCCAAAAAGCCCAAGATGCCGGCACGGTTTGTCATTTGCACATTTTTGAAAAGGCGTTTCACGTTTTTATGGGGGCGACCATTGCCCCAGAATCGAAACAAGTGTTTGATGATATTAAAAAAGTGATGGGAAATTAAATTGAAAGCACCGTTTGGATTGAGCAAGCTGTTCCGGAATGGATGCCCAAATCGACCGCGCTTTTGGCACCGTTTGCCCATCACAGATATGTTTAGAAAAATCCTGCTCATACGCCATCAGTAAATTGCGTTGCACTTGGCGGGCTTCGTTCAAATTTTGCGTATCAATAAAGGTTTGCACAGCTTCAGGCATACCGCCGACAAACAAAATAATATTGGCTGAACAACTCAATATAGCTGCTTTTCATTGCCGAAATCAGCGACCAATCTTTGAGCTCCAGCAATTGCACCAAATCTTTTTTACCCAGTGCGGTCAAAAATTCGTGAAAATCCATCGGGTAAAGCGGCAGAAAATCCACCTTGCCCACAGGAAACGAAACCTGACGGTGCAACGACACGCCGAGCAGCGATGCGGTGTGTTTTCATAAAAATATTTGAGTGAAGATAATATCTACGGCACGTCTTGCACTTCATCAAAAATAATCAGCGTATTGTCAGCCTGAATATCCACATCGCTTTCAATTTTCAAACCGAGAATCAGGCGGTTGATGTCGTAATCGCCCGAAAACAGCGTTTTCATTCGTGGGTTGTTATCAAAATTGATATAAGCGACCTGTTCAAATGCCTGCCCGCCAAAATGCTTCATCGCCCACGTTTTCCCCACCTGTCTTGCCACTTGGATAATCAAAGGCTTGTGGTTGTTTTTTTGCTTCCATTTTTCTAAGGATTGAATGATTTTCCGCTGCATAATTCGCCCGTTTTCTATTCTTTGGAAACTACTTTAAGGACAACTTAACATTTTTTCAAAGGAAAAATTGAAAAACATTAAAAATCTACTGTACCCGATAAACAGAAAATCTACGTTTGCCACTAGCTTTTGAAAGAGCGAATACATATAGGAGAAGGAGAATATTTTTCCTCTCTTCCTATGAGTTCTGGATAAATCCTTCTGCTGTCTCTCTGCCATAAATGGGAGAGAGAAGAAATAGTTATCGTAATCTTATCTTTCTGTTAAAAACCTCTCACAAAACCCTAAAAAGGTTTTTACAATTGCTGAGGGATGGCGGTGGGCAGGATAGATGGCGTGGATGGAATAGGTTGGTGTCGGATAGTCGGACATCAGTTCGACTAAGCCGAATTTCTCGGTAAGTTCTTGTGCCATATAGTCCGGTAATTGGCTGATGGCACGTGCGACTTTAGCTTGGTAGGCTATAGCGTACACGTCATTAGAGGTAAAAATCGGTTCAATTTTGACCGCTTGTTCGCCCAATTGTAATGTTGCGCTTTTCTGCCCTGCTCTTGCCCAGCAGGCAAATGGTAGTACGGTCAAATCTTGCGGCGTTTTCGGTATGCCGTGTCGAGCAAGAAACTCAGGGTGAGCCACCAACACAGCGTTTAAATCCATCATTTTGCGAGCAATAACATTTTCCGTATGCAAATCGCCCATTCGAAATGCGATATCAATGCCATCTTCTACCAAATCCAACAGGCGATCGGTCGCCTGACAATGTACTTTCACCTGCGGATATTCCGCTTGAAATTCAGCAATTGCTGCCCAAATCGGCTCACAAGCGGAAACAGTGGAAATACGCAGATAGCCGCTCAATTTCTGCTGTTCACCAATAAAATCTTGTGTCGCTTGCGTTAAATTGTCTAGGCTCAAATAAACCTTTTCATACAGTTGCAGACCAAGTGCGGTCGGTTTCACCCCTGTTTTGTAGCGGTCGAAAAGTTGGGTGGAAAGCGATTTTTCAAATTCCGCAATACGGCGACTAAGTGTCGCAACTGGCATTGCAAGTTGTTCCGCCGCTTTAGAAAAGCTCTCTGCTTGATAAACCGCAACGAAGAGACGAAGATTATTTAAGTCCATACTTGTTTCTCATTTTTGGAAAACTTATTCTTATTTTAGATACTTCTCAATCAATTTTGCAAGAATATAATAAGCACATCTTTAACCAAATGATCAACTACAGTCCTAAAGGGGCTGAACTATGCGTAGCCTAGTACGGCTTGCCGTGCTAGGCGTAAAAAAGGACAAAAAATGACCGCTTTTAACCGTATTACTGATATTCTTGGGATTAAATTCCCCCTTGTGCAAGGTCCAATGAGCTGGCTGACGGACGCAAAATTTGTTGCTGCTGTAAGCAATGCCGGAGGTTTGGGGATTTTAGGCCCGAATGCCGGCTTGCTGAAAGCAACGAAAACCACCGAAGATTTACTCCGCACTTTCCGTGAAGAAATTCGTAAAACCAAAGCATTAACCGATAAGCCATTCGGTGCGCCGGTAATTTTATCCTACGATTTCAGTACGATTGATTTGTTAGTGGATTTATTGATTGAAGAACAAGTGCCAGTTGCGTTAATCAACGGTATTGATGGCTATAATTACAAGCCGATGATGAAAAAATTTAAAGCGGCAGGCACAAAAACCATTTTCCGTCCGCATACGCCGACAGTAGAAAACGCACGCTATGCGGAAGAAATCGGCGCAGATATTTTCGTCGCAACCGGTTTTGATGAAGGCGGTACGGTACCGAACCAAGTGATCGGAACATTCTCTATCGTGCCTCAAATGGTCGATGCAGTAAGTATTCCGGTGATGGCGGCAGGCGGTATTGCTGATGTACGTGGCGTGCGGGCTAGCTTTGCACTCGGTGCGGAAGGCGTGTTTGTCGGCTCCGTGTTGTTAGCAACCGAAGAAAATCGTATGCATGAAAGCGTTAAGCAACTCGTCGTCGATAGCACTGCTCAAGACTTATTGTTATTCCGCACCCAACCGGCTTATTACCGCTCGCTACCGACCCAATTGGCACACAAATTAGTGGAAATGGACAAAAACGGGGCAACTCGTGATGAACTCGCCGAAGCACAAACCGGTGGCTACGGAATGCGTCAAGGTATGTTACTTGGCGATTTTGAGAAAGGCTATATTTCGGTAGGTAACGGCATTACTTATATTAAATCGATTCGTTCTGTCAAAGATGTTGTGGAAGATTTAATGCAGGATTTTGTGTAAAATATCTTGTAATCAATAAAAAATCTTGAGTTTTTTTGTTGATAGCCTCATATTAAAATAGTCTGGAATAAATATAATTTAAGTTTTTCCTTGACAAAAAATCATCTATACCGTAGCATGAAAATCAATTCAACTTGGTAGTCATGCTACATTTCAATTTAGTGAATCCTCACTATCTTATATTATCCTTTTCTAATAGGATAATTTTCAAAATCCCCTATCTTGTAGGGTATCAATAAATCAATTTCTTTTTACATCGTACTTTTTCGTTATTCTAAACTTCAGAAATAGAGAAAAGTGCGGTCTTATTTTAGCTAAAAATGGAGCATAAGATGAGTTTCATTCAAGAACTTCGTGCATCAAGCACACTAAAAGCCCCGATTTTTGTGCCGACAGTGTTTTTTGTCGCTTTGGTAGCGATTTTTTGTTCGGCTTTTCCTGAACAAGCACAAACCACTTTAAATGCAGCAAAGCAAGTCGTATTTACCAATTTTAGTTGGTTCTACATTCTAGCAGGATCTATTTTCTTCCTGTTTTTGATGTTTTTATGTGTCAGTTCACTAGGTAGTATTCGTCTTGGGGCAGATACAGACGAACCCGAATATTCCTTTATGTCTTGGATGGCAATGCTGTTTGCTGCCGGTATGGGGATTGGCTTGATGTACTTCGGTGTCGCTGAACCTTTCTCACATTACTTAAAACCTGTACAAGAGGGATTAAGTGAATCCGAACGTATGAAAGAAGCGATGATGACCACGTTCTATCACTGGGGGATTCACGCTTGGGCAATTTATGCAGTCATTGCATTAGCATTAGCTTATTTCGGTTTTCGTTATAAATTGCCTCTTACCGTACGTTCAGGTTTTTATCCATTACTGAAAAACCGCATTGCCGGTTTTTGGGGAAATTTAATTGATGTCGTGGCATTGTGTAGTACGATCTTTGGTTTAACCACCACCTTAGGCTATGGTGCCATGCAGGTGAATGCAGGTTTTAAATTCCTTGGTGTGTTAGATAGCAGCAGTTTTGGAGTATTAGCCATTACCGTCATTATTGCAATGGCTCTTGCTGTAACCTCGGCGATTTCCGGTGTGGGCAAAGGCGTGAAAATTCTAAGTGAAACCAACTTAGTGATTGCAGGCTTATTATTAGTTTTCGTTATTGTTGCTGGCCCGACTCTATTACTCTTTTCAGGACTTACAGAAAACCTAGGTTATTACTTTAGTTCACTTTTAGAGCTTAGTTTCCGCACTTTTGCTTATGAATCTGAAAAACAGGATTGGTTAAATAATTGGACCGTCGTGTATTGGGCATGGTGGGCATCTTGGGCACCTTTTGTTGGGACGTTTATAGCTAAAATTTCTAAAGGACGCACTATTCGTGAATTTGTTTTAGGTGTGCTTTTTGTGCCTTCGCTTTTCAATATTTTATGGATGACCAGCTTCGGAAGTGCCGCAATTTGGATTGATCAACAAACAGGTGGCGTATTAACTGCTATCAGTGACAGCACTGAAGCCTTATTATTCGGTTTCTTTGATCAATTACCATTTGGCATGATTGCTTCAACGGCCACGGTCATTGTCATTTCGATTTTCTTTGTAACTTCTGCCGATTCAGGTATTTTGGTCCTAAATAACATTGCCTCACAAGGGGCTGAAAACTCGCCAAAATGGCAAAGCGTATTCTGGGGTGTATTACTCGCCGCGCTTGGTTTGTCGCTGTTATATTCCGGTGGTTTAGGCTCATTACAAACGATGACCTTAATTATCGCCTTACCGTTTATGGCAATTATGATTGTGCTATGTTTCGGTTTATGGAAAGGTTTAATGGTGGATAATCAATACTCCAGTAAAAAATTTACCCAGGGCAGCAGCAATTGGACGGGCGAAAATTGGAAAGAACGCTTGGAAAAAATCGTTAACCCAACCAATCGCAAAGATATTCGTCAATTCCTATTAAAAACGGCACGCCCTGCGTTTAAAGAATTAGTCGAAGAATTTGAAGGTCACGGCTTAATTGCACAAATGCGATTTATTGACGGGCGAAACCCCAAAATTGAATTTGAAGTGGTAAAAGAAAACTTACGTAACTTCTTATACGGCATCGAATGTCAATCTCGTGAATTATCCGAATTAGTGGTGGGAGACAGCAACGTACCGAATATGGGCGAAAGTAAGATCTACGAACCGATTACTTATTTCTTTGACGGACGTAATGGCTATGATGTGCAATATATGACCAAAGATGAGCTGATTGCCGATGTATTAAAGCAATATGAACGCTTTATGAACTTGGCAATGGACGAAAGCCACGCCTTGATGACGGCTGATGTGGAAAACTTAACGGAAATCTCATCAGAAACAGAAGAAAAACCTGTATCCTAATTTAGGATCTACCTCAATATCTATTAAACGAGCGGCTAAATCCGCCCTATGCGAAAATCTAACCGCCATACTGGGGCACATCCGTTCGTTTAGTGCATTTAAAATGACTCAGCTGGAAATCCCCGCTCAAGAACGAATCAGCGCACCTCGCTTATTAGCCACACCCCTTGCGTTAGCGACAAGTTTTATCAGCGGTATGTTGGTAAACGTTTTTTACCATGGTATCGGTGTTTCTCTTAAAGCTAGATTTTTCATGAGGTGGAATATCGTTATATCTGATGGCATCTATGATTGGAGGTTATCAGTCAGCTACCGGTAGCGGGTTTATCGGATCGCATCGGCAGACGTAATACGATTTTAATTTGTGCGATGATTGCTCCTGATTAGCGATTCAGGAATATTTGCAATTTTTCAAGTAAATTCGACCGCTTGGTTAATATGACTTTTAAAATAAGCGGTTGAATTTGTTCAAAATTTGCAAAAAACTTTCAAAATATGACCGTTTGTGTGTAAGGCAAGAATAATCGCTTGCCTTAGCATAAAAATTACCTATAATAGAAAACCTTGCATATCATGATAAAAGATATGTCATCCGATGGGGCGTTATTGGTTTCTCGCAACGGTGTTCAGCTTACTTAGTCAGGTTCGGAAGAAAGCAGCTTGGGTTGAAATTTCTGTGTGCCGAGGGGTGCTGGTAACGCCCCACCCTCTTATATCCTCTCAAAGAGCTTTCCTATTTTTCTGTTACATTTTCACGTCATGCAAAATAAAAGCGGTTAAATTCCAGTTAAAATTTACGACTTGCAAATTTATTGTGAAATTTAACCGCTTGTTGCGATTCTGTGTAACCTTAGAACTACTCTTTGTCCAGTTTCGGTAATTTATATAGCTGATTTTTATATAAATAGCCGCCGAGCAGCGCATACGCTAACGCTTCTTTTTTCATTGCTTCCGGCTGTTCTTGCACTTTCAAACTGTGATCTGCTTTATTGTAAACAAAACCTTGAATTGGCGTATTTGGACGCATTACAACCACCGAGCCATCACCTTTCATCATCGCTTGCGTTGCATCATATTGCATAAATGCTCGATTCGGATTCACATCTTTAGTGAGATCATACCCAAGCATTGGATATTCCCCACTTACACCAGCAAGTGAAAGTAAGGTTGCCGGCATATCAATTTGGCTGACTAAACGGCTATCACGTTTTGCTTCAATGCCTTCACCAATAAACAATGCCGGAATATGGAAATGTTGAATCGGTACTAAATGATCTCCCACCGCTCGAGAATCATGATCAGCAATCACCAAGAAAATCGTATCTTGCCAATACGCTGATTTTTTGGCTAACTCAAAGAAATGTCCTATCGCAAAATCAGCGTATTTTGCCGCATTATTTCGAGTTTGTTTCGGCTGTTCATATAATTCGATTTTGCCGTCTGGGAATTCAAATGGATCATGATTACTTGAGCTAAACACTAAGCTGAAAAACGGTTTACCTTCTTTGTGTAACTGAGTGAAAGTTTCATTCGCTTTATCAAACAGATCTTCGTCACTCACACCCCAAGTTGCTTTAAATTTCGGATTTTTATAATCTTTTTCATCAATAATGCGAGTAAAGCCGTTGCCATAGAAAAAACTCGCCATATTATCAAAATGTTTTTCTCCACCATAGATAAAGCTAGTGTCATAGCCTTGACGGCGTAACAACTCAGCAATGCTAAAGAAATTAGTCTGGCTCTTGGTTAATTTTACCACCGCACGTGCTGGTGTCGGAGTAAAACCAGTAGTGACTGCTTCAATACCTCGTACCGAACGGGTTCCAGTGGCATATACATTCTCAAATAACCAGCCTTCTTGCGCTAAGCGATCAAAATTCGGGGTAAGCGGTTTACCACCAAGCGTACCGACAAACTGCGCACCTAAGCTTTCTTCTAAGACAATTACAATATTTTTCGGCTTGCCTTGATAGGTCGCTTGGTTATAAGTCAAAGTCGGGATTTCAGCCGAAATATAATCGGAATTCGCTCTGCCTCGAGCTTGTTTAACTAAGGCAAACATTTCCTCAACTGACATTTTGCCATACTGCTCGGAAGATTTATCTTCATCTTTTAATTGCTGCACGGCATAAAGCACTGAATAACCGGAACTCAATACCAGTGAATTTACTAACGGATCACTAGAAAACGCCACCATTGCCGGGTTAATACCACGGTGCGCTAATGAAGAACGTCCGCCGACGAACACTAAAGCGGCAACTAATAAGCCGATTAACGGGCGGAATTTCCAATTCGGGAAACGAAGATTGTTAGTTGCCCAGCCGGACAATTTCCAATACACCACTGACGAAACCACCGCTAATAATAAACTAATAATTACCGAAGCCAAATGCCCATTAATCAGCATAGTAAACACTTCTTTCGGATATACTAAATATTCGATAAACAGTCGGTTTGGACGTAAATCGAAGGTTTCAATAAAGTTTGGCGTCGCCGCTTCCATAAAGAGAATAAAGACTGAACCTGCGGTGAGCCAGATACGCAAAATGATACGCCATACGTTGCCTAACGTATTGTTATTTAAGAAAAGTACGGTAAATAGTGCAGGTACGCCGAATAGCCAACAAAGTGCGGAAATATCAATGCGAATGCCTTGTAAGAAAAGCGGTAACCAACCATCAACGGCGGAAACTCGATCAGCTTGCCACAAGCCGAGCCCGAGGCGAGATAAAGACAGTATAAGTAGATTGATCCCAACAAAAAACAGTATTGGGAACAACACAGAACGGCGTCGTTCCATAATTTCTCCTTTTAAATTTAGAATAAAACGCATACCGATAATCGGCTGCGCGCATAATATAGAATGATTATTAAGATTTTATTAAGACTTGATCGCCTAAGCGAATTACACCGCTATTTTGAGGCACTAAATGAATACCAAAAACCGGCTTACCCTTTTCATTGGCATGCATTTGCTTAAGTGTTCTAAAAGGCTCAACATTTGGGTCGAGTTCAAGTGTAGTTAAATCACGGTTAATCATTACACAGCGTGTACATAATGCAGACTTCGTAAATATGACCTCACTGATTTGTATTTGTTCCCATTGTTCTTCTTCAAACGCAACATTTCCATCAATCACAATATTGGGACGAAAACGCGCCATCGAAATCTCAACCGGTGACCATTTCTTTACTTGTTCAAGTGATTTTTCCGACATTAATGAAACCGGATTGCTATCTGCAAAACTTAACGGGTGTTGTGCAAAGTCAACGACTTCACGCTGACTTTTCCCTCCTAACCAACGTAATTGCACCGCTCGCCCGAAAATTTCACTTAACCACTGATTCACTTCGGTTGTTGCCACTAAAGAGTCAAAATGCGTTCCCCATACTTCGCTGGTTTGAACACGTTGGAAATCTTGGTAAAGTACCACGCATTTTTGACCGCTTGTATGGTAAATTACAATCCCTGTCGCAATCGGAAATACGGATAAATTATATAATTCCGCATCTTTACGAGCCGTCATAAATTTGCCGTCGGTTTCAGTGATCATAAATTCTCGGTCGAAGTTTAGACCTTTAGGCTCGACAAAGGCTTGTTCGACACGATAAGCTGCCGTTGATTTAATCGGGTAAAGATTGAGTTGTGTCACTTTCATTGGTAAAAATTCCTGTAAATTTGATCACTTACTTAAATAGGCTCACACCATACCCAAAAGCAGACAAAAAGTAAAAGGAATTTGCAAATAAAGAAGGGAGGCGATAAACTTACGCCATTTATCACCCTACATTAGGTAATTAAAATGGCTAAGAAACCCACTCAAGATTTTGAATCAACTCTCAAGGAATTAGAAGCAATTGTCGGCCACTTAGAAACGGGCGACTTGCCTTTAGAAGAGGCACTCAATGAATTTGAAACTGCGGTGAAACTTGTACAGCAAGGACAAGAGCGCTTACAAAAAGCGGAACAACGCATTCAAATTTTACTCAATAAAAACGAACAAGCCGAACTTTCCGATTACGAATAAAAATAACAATGAGCTACTCTCTCTCAACCGATCTTACCGCTATTCAACAACGTATTAATGATTTCTTAAGTGTAAAATTACACACTCATCAGGCTTATAATTCACCACTTGTTGATGCAATGTCTTACGCCATATTACTGGGCGGAAAACGTGTTCGTCCGTTCCTGATTTATGCTACCGGCAGAATGCTCGGTGTGTCACTTGAACAGCTTGATCACAGTGCTGCAGCAATGGAAGCAATCCACGCTTATTCATTAGTGCATGATGATTTACCAGCAATGGATGACGATAAACTTCGTCGAGGTAAACCAACTTGTCATATCGCTTTTGATGAGGCGACCGCCATTCTTGCTGGCGATGCATTACAAAGTTTTGCCTTTGAACTGATCGCCCAAGACGAATCGTTAACCGATTCTCAAAAAGTTCGGCAAATTCAAGCACTTGCTCAAGCTGCCGGTGCTAGAGGAATGTGTTTAGGGCAAAGCCTTGATTTGCTCGCTGAAGATAAAGCGGTCAATTTAGCCGAATTAGAATTAATTCATCGTAATAAAACCGGTGCGTTGATCGTTGCTTCCGTATTGATGGGCTTTAATTTATCCGCTCATTCGCAAAATTTAGCGGTAACACAACCGCTTGAACGCTATGCACAAGCGATCGGATTAGCTTTCCAAGTACAAGACGATATTTTAGATGTAATTGGTGAAACCGATAAAATCGGTAAAACCGTAGGTTCGGATGAAAACTTGCATAAAAGTACTTACCCAAAACTGCTTGGTTTAGAAGGCGCACACAAGAAAGCGCAGGACTTATACCAAACTGCATTAAATGCACTTGAGGAATTGCCGTTTGATACTACAGAGCTTAAAGAATTAGCGCATTTTATTGTCAAACGTGAAAACTAATTTGCAAAAAGTCGTGCAATTTTGACCGCTTACTTAAAGCATATAAAGGCGAGAATTACTCTCGCCTTTTTGTCTATTTAAATTTACTTTTGAAAAGCGAAATAAACCGCCCCTAAAATGCAGATAAAACTCAGCAGATAATTTAAACCCTTCATTTAAATATACCACCGCAAAAACCGAAAATACTACTAACGCAATCACTTCTTGCAGAATCTTTAACTGAAATGGCTTGATTTGCCGCTGCGCTCTTAAATTATTTGCAGGTACGGCAAGACAATATTCGAAAAAAGCGATTCCCCAGCTAATCAACACAATTTGCCATAATGGTAACGGTGTAGCAGACGGTTTAATATGCCAATACCAAGCGAATGTCATCAAGATATTAGAAAACGTTATAAAGTAAAATTACGATCAACAAACTCATTGTTTTTACTTATAAATTTGCAAAACTTTAGCGATTTTTAACCACTTGTAAGATCAAAAAAGCACACCCGAGATGATCTGCCCCCCAAAAGTTGGACTAACCATCCAACGGATTAAGGTGCAGATTTTTTATGACCAAATATAACTCACTATTCAAACAACAAGTCATCGAGTTTTATCTTCAAAACGATAAAAATCGTTTATTCACTCAACGACATTTTCAATTACCCAAGAAAACCTTAACTCGGTGGATTGCTCAATTTCATCATAACGGAATCAATGGGTTAGCGGTAATAGGTAAGAAGCAAAAATACTCTTCTGAATTCAAATTAACCGTCATACAAGCGGTCAAAAAAGGACAATTTTCTGCGGAAAGTGCCTCCCTTCATTTTGGTATTG
>NZ_KB893932.1 GCF_000374285.1 Actinobacillus capsulatus DSM 19761
TAACGTTTTCTTCAGCATATTTGCCACTAAAGCAAAATTAGGACGACGACCAATATGATAGGCAATAATCTCTCTATTCGCCAAATCCATCATAGGAGACAAATAGAGCTTTTCATCACCCACTATTTTACCACTTATGAAAATGCCTTCAGCTTGCAATTTAGCTCGAATCATCCAATAGCCATCTCGCCCATCATTTTCCTGATGAATAGCGAAAATGTTAGGTTGGCGAATAAGCCCATTGGTACCGTATTTTTCAAAACGTTGCAACCACATAACAACAGAGGAATGCAAAGAGATGGAGAAATAATCTGCCACTTCCCTAACACCCATACGGTTATCTAAAATATGTTGAATGACATGAAACTTAAAAGAAGATGTGTAATGTTTACCCATAACAAAATCTGCACCTTTAATTAGTTGGTTGGTTTGTCCAACTTTTAGGGTGCAGATCATATTTTATAAGCTTATCTTTTAACGCCACGCTTTAAATTGGTTAATTAAACCGTTAGTAGAGCTGTCGTGGCTGGTAATTTGTTCCGCATTTTGTAACTCAGGTAAGATACGATTTGCTAATTGTTTGCCTAACTCTACTCCCCATTGGTCAAAACTGTAGATATTGAAAATTACCCCTTGTACGAAGATCTTATGTTCATACATTGCAATCAGCGCTCCCAAAGTGAACGGTGTAATTTTTTGCACTAAAATTGAGTTTGTCGGTTTATTACCGGTAAATACTTTAAACGGTACGATGTCCGCAACGTCTGCTAAGTCCTTACCTGCCGCCACAAATTCCGCTTCAACAGTCTCTTTTGATTTACCGAACGCAAGTGCTTCTGTTTGTGCAAAGAAGTTAGATAATAGTTTTGCATGGTGATCGCCCACCGGATTATGTGTTTGTGCCGGTGCAATAAAATCACAAGGAACCAGTTTCGTACCTTGGTGAATTAATTGATAAAAAGCGTGCTGACCGTTAGTACCCGGTTCACCCCATACAATTGGGCCGGTTTGGTGTGTTACCGGACTACCGTCACGACCGACAAATTTACCGTTTGATTCCATATTACCTTGCTGGAAATATGCCGCAAAGCGATGTAAATATTGATCATAAGGTAATAATGCTTCGGTTTCCGCACCAAGGAAATTACTATTCCAAATACCAATTAACGCTAATGTTGTCGGGATATTTTGCTCAATCGGCGCAGTACGGAAATGGTTATCCATTGCATGAGCGCCCGAAAGCAATGCTTCAAAGTTCTCAAAGCCTAATGACAAGGCAATAGAAAGACCGATTGCAGACCATAAAGAATAGCGACCGCCTACCCAATCCCAGAATTCAAACATATTTGCCGTATCAATACCGAATTTCGCTACTTCCGCCGCATTTGTCGATAGTGCCGCAAAATGTTTTGCCACTGCCGCTTCATCTTTTGCCGCCGCTAATAACCACTCACGTGCGGTTAACGCATTGGTCATCGTTTCTTGGGTGGTAAAAGTTTTTGATGCAACTAAGACTAATGTTGTTTCAGGATTTACTTTTTTCAGTATTTCCGCAATATGCGTACCATCTACATTCGACACAAAATGCATATTTAAATGATTTTTATATGGCCGTAACGCTTCGGTTACCATATAAGGACCTAAATCCGAACCACCGATACCGATATTAATCACATCAGTAATCGCTGCACCAGTATAGCCTTTCCAGCTTCCAGAAATAATACGCTCACAGAAATCTTTCATTTTGACCAATACAGCATTCACTTCCGGCATCACATCTTTGCCATCCACTATTACTGGTGTATTTGAACGATTACGTAATGCCGTATGCAGTACCGCACGATTCTCGGTACGATTGATTTTTTGACCAGAGAACATAGCTTCAGTCGCAGAAGCTAAGCCACATTCACTTGCTAACTGACGTAATAAGTCTAATGTTTTTTGATTAATAGCATTTTTAGAAAAATCGACAAGAATTTGCTCTTCAAAATTTAAGTGATATTTATCAAAACGATTTGTATCTTCGGCAAATAGCTGAGGAATAGTTAAGTTATCTGCTTTATGCAGTTCTAAAGCAGACCAAGCTGCCGTTTGCGTTGGATTAATATTTTGCATATTAAAGGTCCTTTTGCTAATTAAAATTAAAAATGGGATTAATCTTTTGATTGATGTTTTTCAAGCTTTTCAAGACGTTTTTCTAATTCATTGAGCTTTTCACGTGTACGGAGTAATACTTGAGATTGAACGTCAAATTCTTCTCGGGTCACAATATCAAGTTTAGCTAATTGGGCTTGTAAAATTTGTCTAAATTTTTCTTCAAGATCATTACTGACATTTTTTAAAGGCTGAGGTAATGCATTATGGAGTTGCTGAGCCAAGGACTCAAGGTTCTTTGGATTTAACATTCACTTTCTCCTTATAGAATAGCATTTAATTTTAATTAATTTTTGGCTAAATCTAAAGGAGAGAATAAGAATAATTAGGAATAAATCAAAAATAAAAAACAAATATTAATAAGATAAGCTTTAGATAATAAGAAGGATGGCTGGGGTACTAGGATTCGAACCTAGGGATGCCGAGATCAAAACCCGGTGCCTTACCGCTTGGCGATACCCCAAAAGAAAAAAACTAACATTTAGTTAGCTTTATTATGCGAAATGAAATGGCTGGGGTACTAGGATTCGAACCTAGGGATGCCGAGATCAAAACCCGGTGCCTTACCGCTTGGCGATACCCCAACACTAATTTTTTGTAAGACCATGAATGGTGCGGGAAGAGGGACTTGAACCCACACACCTTGCGGCGCCAGAACCTAAATCTGGTGCGTCTACCAATTTCGCCATTCCCGCAAAATGGTGGCTACAGCGAGATTCGAACTTGCGACCCCAACATTATGAGTGTTGTGCTCTAACCAGCTGAGCTATGTAGCCATTTTTCATTTTTTGCGTTTACCTCATCGGCTTACGGGGTGTATTATGCTGATTTTATTCCGCTTCGTCAAACATTTTTTTAAGAAAAGTGGAGAAATTTGATTATTTGGCTACACATTGCTCACTTTGTCATAAAAACAACTAAAAACTGCTTATTTTATAATAAGTTATAGAATGCTACTTTGCATTTTTCATCTTAAATTTAAGCCTAACGAGAGCTGTGTCTATATCAGGAAATTCATTTTCCCATAGTTTAAAAGCAAAAGCAGCTTGTCCAACTAACATTCCTAGCCCATCTTGATAACGTAGAGCGCCGCAAATACGAGCATAATTTAAAAATGGTGTCTGCATATTAGGCGCATATTGCATATCATAAACTGCAGCGCCTTTTAAAAGGCGAGCAGCAATAGGTACATATTTTCCTTGTAAACCTAATGATGTTGCATTAATGACCAAATCAAACTCTTGTTCAGCGATTTGTTCTAGTGAAGCGGTCTGAATGTTTCCATATTTTACAAATTTTTCTGCTAAATGAACCGCTTTCTCTAAGGTTCGATTATAGATAGTAATCTGCTGTTTCGCTTTTAAAAGAGGAAAAAGTACACCTTTAGTCGCACCGCCAGCACCTAAGATAAGCACACGTTGATTAGGTTCTAGCCAACCTAAACGCTCCAAATCCGAGCAAAGCCCAAAGCCATCGGTATTATCTGCATATAAACGCCCGTCATCCAACTGCTTCAATGTATTACACGCCTCAGCTAATAAACACCCTTCACTATGCTCATCCGCTAATTTAAATGCACGCTCTTTAAATGGCGCTGTAATATTTGCACCTTTAGCACCCTCTGCAAAAAACAGCTTAAGTTGCATTTCAAATTGCTGCTCATCGCCTAACTTAGCCATATAACTAATATCACGCCCTGTCTGTTCCGCAAATAATCGATGAATTTGTGGAGATTTGCTTTGCGCAATCGGGTTTCCCCATACTGCATAATGATTCATGCTTATTATCCTTGTCTAAAAATATGTTGTGTAAAAATATCCCGAATTTCAGAAGGATTGGTTTTCCCTCCCGTATCAGCTTCTAATACCGGAAAATCCGTTCCGAATTGTAATTTTACTTCTTCTGCCGTTCGGCATGGTTCTTGTCCGGTTAAATTGCAACTGGTCGAAGTTAGAGCAAATCCGATACGTTCACAAAGCTCAACAACAGCCGACACACGGCATAAGCGTACAGCAATCGTATCAAATTGCCCGGTCAAATATTGAGGCACTCCCTTTTTAGCGGGCATCACCCAAGTAATCGCCTGCTCGGAAGGCGTTTCAAAAATTTGCCAATGCACTGCTGTTAACTTACTCTCATCAACATAAGGAAGTAATAGATCTTTGGTTGGAGCAATGAGAATAAGCCCTTTTTCTTCCGGGCGTTTTTTTAATTTTAATAAAGCTCGCACAGCTGACTCATTATTAGGATTGCAACCTAGACCAAATACTGCTTCAGTAGGATAAGCAACCACTCTATTCTGTTTTAATTGCTCAACAATATTTTCTAAGTTATTCATTTTCTTTACTAAATAGATATTGGCATGACTTATTCGCACATAGATACATTGATTTTCCACGCTGTTTTTTGAGTGTCACGATTGAACACTGGCACTGAGGACAAGCTTTTGCTATAGGTTTAGCTGCCAAAGTAAACTTACAGCTAGGAAATCCGCTACAGCCATAAAATGTTTTGCCTGAGCGTCCTTTTCGCGGCACTAATTTATGCGTTTTGCACTCTGGGCAATCAAATTCTTCTTGTTCTTCCGCCTCATCATGTACAGTAAAATGGCACTCTGGATAATGACTGCAGCCAATAAAAATCCCAAAATTACCCTGTTTTAATTGCAAAAAATGTCCACATTCAGGACAAATTTCCGTTAAATCTTTAATTACGTGGTTAGTCTGATGTAGTGGTTTTATATAGTTACATTGCGGATAACCGCTACAGCCTAAAAATAAACCTTGTTTCCCTCGCTTAATTTGTAATGCAGAACCACAATCAGGACAAAGTTCTACTTGTTTCGTTGATTTAAAAATACTCATTAAATTAATTCAAACTCAATCACAAAAAAGTCATTATCATTCGGATAAATATCTCTGATGACTTGCTTCAGCTCTGCTAGCGACATATTTTCTTGTTTAGCATGCTGTTCATTTAATTGCTCGAAATGAATTGGCGTAACGGAAATCACTCGAATATGCGCAAAGAAACGATTAGTTTCATTAGTAAAAACCTTTAGTTCTTGCTGAGGTTGAAAATAAGATTCGGATTTATCTCGAATGGTAATAGTTTTCTTACCGGCTAAAATATCAGCCTCGAAACGGCTAAAAAAAGTAATATTATTCATATTCTGCATCATTGTAGTCTATGTCCATTAAATGGCTAAAGTGATCATTATAAAAGCCTCTGCTAAGCATAAAACGCCACATTTTCTGTTTAGCTTTGATATCCCAGACAAGCGGTCGTTTTTTCTCAAAAATTTGCTCGGCAAGTATAAACCAATCAGTCTCGGCATTATCCAATTCTTGGCTTATCAGCCAATCTTTAATCCCTTTGAGCTTCAACTCTTGTTTTAAACGACGAGGCCCAATTCCTTGTTGTGAACGGTAACGAATAAAACTGGCACAATAGCGCTCATCGCTTTGCCAATTATTCGCTTGCGCTCGTTCGATAGCCTGTTCAATTTCCTCTTGATTATATTCCTTTTGAACTAATTTTCGTCGTAAATCCTGTTCACTATAATCACGTTTGGAGAGTAAATATAACAGATAATTTATTGCCGTGTAGTTAGCCATACTTAAAATCATTCAATATAAAAAACAAATGCGGTTTCTACCTTCGCAGAAACCGCATTTTTTACTATAGTTCTTCTTCGTTAAACTCTTCGTCTTCAAAGTCATTCACATCATCAGCATCTAGCACATTTTGTTCACCTGCTGATGTTTTTTCCGGTGTTGAAATGAGTAACTCACGAATTTCTTGTTCAATTTTGTTTGCAATCTCTGTGTTCTCTTTTAACCATTTGATTGCATTATTTTTACCTTGACCGACTTTCGTTCCTTCGTATGAGAACCATGCACCAGCTTTTTGGATAAAGCCGTTCGCTTCAGCCAGAATCAATAGTTCATTCATACGTGAAATACCTTCGCCATACATAATGTCGAATTGAACTTCACGGAACGGCGGTGCAACTTTATTTTTCACAATTTTCACTTTCGTTTCGCTACCAACCACTTCATCGCCATCTTTTACTACGCCTGAACGGCGAATATCTAAACGAACCGAAGCGTAGAATTTAAGTGCATTACCGCCGGTTGTTGTTTCCGGATTACCGAACATCACACCGATTTTCATACGAATTTGGTTGATAAACACCACTAAACAGTTAGTCGCCTTAATGTTTGCGGTTAACTTACGTAATGCTTGTGACATTAAACGTGCTTGTAAGCCCATATGAGAATCGCCCATATCACCTTCAATTTCCGCTTTCGGTGTTAATGCAGCAACCGAATCCACAATAATCACATCAACCGCACCGGAACGAACTAACGCATCACAAATCTCAAGCGCTTGTTCACCGTTATCCGGCTGAGAAATCAATAATGCATCGGTATCCACGCCTAATTTGCGTGCATAAACCGGATCAAGTGCGTGTTCCGCATCGATAAATGCACAAGTTTTACCTGATTTTTGTGCTTGCGCAATGACCGATAAAGTTAGCGTTGTTTTACCTGAAGATTCCGGACCATAGATCTCAACGATACGTCCCATCGGTAAACCACCGATACCTAACGCAGCATCTAAACCGATTGAACCGGTTGAAACCGCTTCAATATCAAGCGCTTGCGTATCACCTAAGCGCATGATAGAGCCTTTACCAAATTGTTTTTCAATTTGGGCAAGAGCAGCTGCTAATGCTTTTTCTTTTTGTTCCGGATCGATTTGTTTTGTTACTGTATTCTTTTGCGCTTTTTTATTGTCAGCTGCCATAGTATTGTCCTTTGCAAACTTTTTTGAAAAAACGACCGCTTGTCGTCAATTAACTGTGTATTATTATAGTGTTTACTTATACAGTTTCAAGCATTTTTTTACTGTTTTTCGATCTATCTAACAAAATTGATCGCCAAAATCGGTAAAGCTCTCTGTAAATCAAAAGGATTAAGCGCATTCACCATCATAATTTGTTCATACTGAGGCAAATCTTGCGGTGTTATTTGCACTAATTGAACTATACCCTCTTCAACCAGTTTGGTTAACTGCGTACCTTTTAATAGATAATCTTGCGAGCTGAACCATAGCCCTTTTCTGCTAAAAAGCAAATTTCCGATCGTACAATCGCTCACTTTGCCATTATTGATAATAATCACTTCATCCGCTTGCAGAGTTTTGAGCAAATCCAACCGCTTGCGATCGCTATATTTAAAACGGTAA
Source organism: Actinobacillus capsulatus DSM 19761 (assembly GCF_000374285.1). Taxonomy (GTDB): domain Bacteria; phylum Pseudomonadota; class Gammaproteobacteria; order Enterobacterales; family Pasteurellaceae; genus Actinobacillus; species Actinobacillus capsulatus. The sequence goes on from NZ_KB893932.1 coordinate 7,408, forward strand.
TCCAAATCCTCGACATAAACACATTGAAAAGTACTGATCTTACGTGGTGTATAAGGGAAAAATTGCTGCTGAAACTCGCTCGCATTGTAATCAATACGGCAGCGAACTCTTCCTTGCTGAAATTCATTCGGCACACAAAGCACATCGGCTAATTGCTGTTGCGGTTGTGTATGAAAATATTGCTTCATCGCACTTTCAAAGCGTTGCTGATGATAAGCTAAATTTTGCGGTTCGCCATTGATAATTGCAATCGTTTCAAACAATGGAAATCGGCACATAAACTTTCTCCAACAGCTCGTTATATTCATCACTTAATACGCTTTTCGCCGTAATGCCGCCACCACTACGAAACAGAAATTGTTCGCCGTTTTGCTCAATAAAACGAATCGCCACCGCACTTTCTAAATGTTTACCGTCAAAATAACCGAAAATACCGGTGTAATAACCTCGTTGCCCAATTTCTGCCTGTTGAATAATCTCTACAGTTTTCTCCTTCGGCGCACCGCTAATTGAACCTGCCGGCAAGAGTTTCGCTAGCAGTGATCCAATACTCGCTTGCCAATTTTCGTTTAGCTCGCCGCAAATTTCGGAACTGGTTTGATAAATCGCACCACGGTAGGTATTCACTTTTTCTAAATAACGATATTTCGTCACCTGAATATTCTGCGAAACTAACGCCAAATCATTGCGAATCAAATCTACAATCGTATTGTGCTCAGTAAATTCTTTGTCCGATTGCATCAGCTTTTCCGCCGCATTCGACTCATTCGCATTAATCGTGCCTTTCATCGGATAAGAGTAGATTTTATTTTGTTGAATCCGCACAAACGTTTCCGGCGAAAAACAGACAAACTGCCCTTTCAACCACAATTTATATTTTGCCGAACTAGCGAAAAACAACTCTTCTAAGCTGTAATTGGTCTGAATTTCAGTCGGGTAAGTCAAATTCAATAAATAACTGTTACCGGCTTGGATTTCCTTTTGAACAAGCTCAAAACCTTGCTGATAGGTTTCAAACGAAATGGGATTGATTTGAAATTCAAACGGTTTACGAACGTTTTGCGGCTGAACATTCGATTTGCAAAAAAAATCGAAAAACAGACCGCTTGTAGCGGTTTGTTCTAATGGGCAAATAATTGGCTTTTGCTGTTCAAAATCAATTAAAAAGAAAAACGGGCTTTTCTGTTGCCCGAGTTGATTGGCGGTTTGGATAAAATGTTGCATAAACTCAAAATGTGACAAATGTTGCTGTTATTCTAGGGGAATTTCCGCCAATTTAGCAACGTTCTTTCGCTTTTCATTTTTCGCCGGATTGCTATAATACTGTATATTTTTCTATTAGATTCAGGTTTACCTTTGTGATTATTGACGAAATATGGTTTTATGTGGCGATTGCCGTGTTACTGGTTATCGCTGTTTTTCTGTTTTTTCTGCAATCACGCTACCAACGTGATGCGTTTGAACTTTCGCAAGATTTGGCTAAAGCACAAGCCGATCTCACTCAAATTAACCAAAAACTTGAGCAACTTTCCGTTGAAAAAAATCAGATCGAACAATGGGCAATTCAATATAAAACCCAAGCCCAAGCCGGTATTGAACGAATCAACGAAAAAGAGGCACAAATTAACCGCTTACACGGCAAAATTGAAGAAGCGGAACAACAAGAACAGCAATTGGAACGCTATATCAATGAGCTGAAAGAGCGTATCGGTGCATTCCAAGCCAAGTCGGAAAGTTTAGAAGAGCAATTACAATTTAATCAAAATTTACTTTCGCATAAAGAGCATGAAAACCAATCGCTTGTTGCCCAACTTAGCCAAACACAAAATGAATTAACCGAATTGCGAACCTCACTTTCAGAAAAACAAGCGAATTTTGAAGCGCAACAACGTAATTTTATTGAGGTAAAACAACAGCTTAATGTTGAGTTTCAACATTTGGCACAGCAAATTTTGGAAGAAAAGGCCAAAAGTTTTACCGCCAGCAATCAATCTTCGTTAGATGCCTTGTTAAAACCGTTTAAAGAACAAATCGAGGGCTTCCAAAAACGGGTAAATGAAGTGCATAGCGAGTCGCTGAAAGGCACGGCAAGTTTAGAAGCTGAACTGAAACGGGTACTACAAATCGGTGTGTCGATGTCGGAAGAAGCACAAAACCTAACCAACGCACTGAAAGGCAACAATAAAATCGCAGGTAATTGGGGTGAAGTACAGCTTGAATCGGCACTACAGGCAGCAGGGCTATTAGCCGGTGAACACTATGTGGCTCAAGAAAGTTTCCGAAATCAGGAAGGCAAACGCTTTGCACCTGATTTTGTGGTGCATTTACCGGATCAAAAACACTTAATTATTGATAGTAAAGTGTCATTACTGGCTTATGATCAAGCGGTCAGATCCGAAGAAAATTTTGCAATTGCTCAAGCCCTAGATGAACATTGTAAATCGCTCCGTACCCACATTGACGGCTTATCGAAAAAGAATTACAGCAGTTTGCAAGGGGTGAAAAGCCCTGATTTCGTATTAATGTTCGTGCCGATTGAGCCAGCCTATATTGAAGCGATGAAGCACGATCCACAGCTGTTTAATTACGGTTATGAACGCAATGTAATTTTGGTTTCTTACACTACATTAATGCCGATTTTACGCACCGTAGCAAATTTATGGCGCATTGAACGAGGTAATGCAGAAGCACGCGAAATCAGCGAAAAAGCAGGCGAAATTTATAATCAAGTTTGTACCGTAGCCGACCGTTTAGCGAAATTGGGCAATACGCTGAATACGGTAAATAACCAATATAATCAGACCGTTACCTCATTGGTTGGTCGCCAAGGCTTAGTTGGTAAAGTAGAACGTTTCCAACAGCTTTCTGCTAAAGCTAGCCAAACGATGCCAGCGGTTGAAATGCTCACCAATGATTTTGATACCAATAAACTCACATTAATTGCAGAAAAGATTGAAGATAGTAATGAAGCAAACAATGATGAAAGCCACTAATTTATTAATTATCGATAACCACGATTCGTTTACTTTCAATCTGGTTGATCTGTTACGTAAAATCGGCGTGCCGGTGAAAGTGGTTTTAGTAGAACAATTAGTGCTTGATGAGGTGGAAAACTTTAGCCATATTCTGATTTCACCCGGCCCGGATGTACCGAGAGCTTATCCGCAAACTTTTGCAATGTTGGAACGTTTTCAGCAAACTAAATCGATTTTAGGCGTCTGTTTAGGTCATCAGACGCTGTGTAAATTTTTTGGTGGTGAGCTATACAATTTGAATGAAGTCAGACACGGGCAACAACGCCCTTTAATTCAAATTAGCGACAACCCGATTTTTAACGGTTTACCCGAGCGTTTTAATATTGGTTTATATCATTCGTGGGCTATTTCGCAAAAATCATTGGAAAATACACCGCTTGTTGCTACAGCAGTTTGTGATCAAGATATCTTAATGGCATTTAAACACCAACATTTGCCGATTTACGGCGTGCAATTCCACCCTGAATCTTTTATTACCGAATACGGTGAGCAAATGCTACGAAATTGGCTAAATGCATAACAGTGAAATTTTGATGTAAGAGAGATAATAGATTGCAGTCTAATATTAGCTTATTTTAACTGAGGACAATCCAATGAAATTAAAAGCTTTACTACTTACGTCTTTATTATTAGCTGCCGGTTATGCGAATGCAGAAACAGACCTGAAACCTGCGGTGTTTAAAAGTAAATTTAGCTTTCAGCAAACAGTAGAAACCTTAGAAGAGACATTTAAAGACAAAGGCATGATGGTCTTTGCAAAAATCGATCACCAAGCAGCGGCAAAAGCTGCCGGTCTTGAAATGCAACCGGCAACCGTGATTATTTACGGCACACCAAAAGCCGGAACACCGCTGATGGTGAAAGATCCAAGCTTAGCATTACAGTTACCTTTAAAAGTGTTAGTAACGGAGCCGAAAACAGGAGAAGTTGAAGTGATGTTAAATCGTGCGGAACAAGTTGTAGCCCATTCAAATACGTCATACCCATCGGTTGAAAACAGCTTAGCCAAAGCAGAAAAATTGATTGAAGCCACCGTAACAAAATAATGATTTATCTAAAAAATAAGGCAAACATACGTTTGCCTTATTTTTTTAACTTGAAAATTCAACCAAACCTGTCGGCTTACCTTCTTTGTTTATTGCTATCAATGAATGAATATGTTGTGCTTTCATCAATTCTTCCGCTTTGGCGATAAACAGATTTTCATCCACCGTTTTCGGATCACTAGTCATCAGTTCACCAGCTGTTTTATGCAGTGTTTCCGCACCAAATTTTGCTAACGCTCGGCGAATATCGCCATCGGTAATAATGCCTTCTAATTTATTATGCTGCATAATCACCGCAATACCCATTCTGCCTTCATTCATTATAGATAAACAATCGGAAAACGGGGTGTCTAATGTCGCTATTGGAAGCTGGCTATTCATCACATCACGCACACGATTCAGCAACTTACGTCCAAGACTACCACCCGGATGAAAACGAGCAAAATCCTCAGATTTAAAATCTCGTGCGTTGATCAAAGCGATTGCCAATGCATCGCCCAATGCCATTGTAACGATAGCTGAGCTTGTGGGCGCTAAATTGTTTGGGCAAGCCTCACGCTCTACATTGATATCAAGAATTACATCTGCGTGCTTACCTAACGTAGAAAGAGGATTTCCAATCATTGCAATAATCTTATTACCAAAGTTTTTCAGACTTGGAATCAGATTATTGACATCATCCGTTTCACCGCTGTTAGAAATCAAAATAACAACATCAATCGGCTTTAGCATTCCTAAATCGCCGTGAAATGCTTCCGTTGGATGTAAGAAAAAACTTGGCGTACCGGTTGAAGCGAGTGTTGCCACTATTTTCTGTCCCACTAGCCCTGATTTACCAATTCCTGTGACAACAACACGTCCTTCACAATTTAGTATCAACTTAATCGCATCATTAAATTCATCCGATAAGTGCTGTTGCAAGCGGTCAATTTCATAGCAATAATTACCAAGGGTTTGTTTCGCACTCTCTAAGTAATTCATAAAATCCTCTTAAACTATTAACAATTCAATATTTTTTGCTCGAATCTGCTCTCGCATTTCCTCGGGTAAATTGCTATCAGTAATAATCGTATGAATCTTATCTAGACCACAAACAATATTCGGGCTCTTACGTCCAAATTTGCTGGAATCGGCTAGCACGACCACTTTTTTTGCCGCATCACACATTAAAGAACTGACTTTATATACTTCATTAAATGTTGTTAAACCAACATCCAAATCAAAACCATCAGTACCAATAAACAATGTATCAAAAGTTGAGCTTTTGAATGCCAATTCCGCAAAATAGCCGTGAAACGATTCTGATTTTTCACGGTAAGAACCGCCGGAAATCAATAAATTATAGGATTTGTTCAGCTTTACAATTTCACGGAAGATGGTTAAACAATTCGTCATAATTGACAAATTGGTCAGATGCGTCAAGTGAGGAATTAATTGTAAAACCGTACTTCCTGCATCAAAAATAATAGAATCGCCTTCATTAATTAAACTCACGGCTTTTTTGCCAATTAACTGCTTTTTCACCAAATTAATTTCGGTCTTTTGCACTAAAGGCTTATCATCACGATCTTCCGCTTGTTTATTTTCAACGTGTTCTTCGCTCACTAATACCACACTGCCGTAAGTGCGTAACACTTTACCTTGGTTTTCAAGCGCAGTTAAGTCTTTGCGAATTGTCGCCCCTGTCAGCTGAAAATAATCTGATAATACATCAACATCTGTGCGACCATTTGAGGCTAAATAGGTTAAAATTTGTTGTCGTCTTTCATAGGGTTTCATTTTTATCTCCCAAACAAGCGGTCATTTTGATACATTTTTATTCAAGTTGCTTTAAATACTCAACCACATCAAGTAACGAGCTAAAACATCCGTCAGCAATGGCAAAACGCTCTTGTTGATAATTCGGATTGACGAGTAACGTTGTTAGGCTTGCCGCTTTAGCAGCAATCAGTCCCGTTACTGTGTCTTCAATCACTAAGCATTCGTGTTTTGGAACACCTAATTTTTCTACTGCTCGAAGATAAACTGCTGGGTGCGGTTTACCATATTCCTCATCGAAAGCTGTACATTGAATTTCAAAATAATTTGCAATATTTAAACGCTCAAATACGGCTTGAATCACTCGATTTGGTGAGGACGTTGCTACGGCTAAACGCAAATTTTTCGATTTTAAATAATCCAGTAGCTCATAAAGCCCTTCCATTGCAGTACCTTCTTGGGCTATTGCATAACAAATACGGTCTAAAATCGCTTCTACCAATACTGTGTTTTCAACTTTCAAATTAAAACGTTGTATCCAAATATCTGCAAGCTGATCAACTCGAGTCCCCCGAGTGTATTTTTCACAATCTTGTTCGGTAATCGTGACACCATATTTCGCCAGCTCGATGATTTGTGCTTCTGTCCATTGTGGTTCAGAATCAATCATCACGCCGTCCATATCAAAAATGACGCTTGTAATATTCATACCAATAAATCCTCGCTATTATCCCACGTTTAATTCTGTTTCAAAATGAAAACTTTTGCAAAATTTCATTTATTTTGAACCGCTATACGATGTTGAAAGTGCTATCTTTAAGGCAAATTGTGAACGCTTGTCAGTTGGAAATACCTTTTCAGGCACAATTTCATCTAAATGCAATCCGATTACTTCGACTAATTTTTGTGGACGAGCAAAAATAGAAAAGCCTTTCATACAAAGGCTATCAATCACTTTTTTATCATCATCAAAAGCAAGCACTACTACAGATTTAGGGTTAAATCGACCACTATTTCTACCGACAGTGATTTTACCTTTGCGGCTAATTTCCATAAATGCTTGATTAAACGCATTCACTTGTCGCCACCCTAAAAAAATTTGTAACAGCCACATTGCGATTGCAAGGGTTATCAGTGCTGTGGTTGAATCCATCTTTATTTCCTTTAAAAAAGTAAGCGGTCGGATTTTAACAAAACTTTACAAAAAATGGGTAAAGTCCAACCGCTTATTGGTTAAAACATTACCTGACCACCAGTAATATTAATTGATTGACCGGTGCAGTATGATGCTTCTTCACTCGCATAGAATTTCAACACATTCAATACATCTTGGTAATCACAACCACGTTTTAGTGGTACTTTGTCAATATAAACTTGCTCAACTTCACTTTCTGGAATCCCTAATTTTTTCGCATATTGTGGAATAAGAGATTGGAACATCGGTGATTTAAGCAGATTGCCTAACATTAACGAATGAACGGTAATACCTTTATCCGCTAAATCTAAAGCAAGCGACTGAGTTAAACCCACGCCACCAAATTTTGCCGCACTATAACCTGAGTTATATTTGCTACCCACTTTACCTGATTTTGAGTTAATTTGGATAATGCGACCTTTAATACCATCACGAATCATCAAGCGAGAGAAATGTTTCGCACTTAAGAAATAGCCCGTTAAATTTACTTTGACTGAAAGATCGAAATCTTTAATATCAAAATCCCAAATTGGAGAAGCTTTTGCCGTACCGGCACTATACACTAGCACATCGGTACGACCGAATGCGTCATCCGTTACTTTAGCCAAAGCCTCAACACTCACTTCATTGGTTGCATCGACTTGTACACCAATTGCATTACCCACTCCTTGTTTCGCATTAATCACGTTCGCTACATTTTGTGCGTTCTCACCATTTAAATCCGCAACCACCACACGGTAACCCACATCCGCTAAACCTTCAGATAAAAATGCACCTAATGTTTGACCGCCGCCAACAACCACAGCTACTTTTTTTACGCTACTCATAATTTGTATCCTCTAAATTTTTAATTTGAAATCTTGATTTGTGCTTATGCACGTTTAATAACTAAAGTTGAATTAACTGCTAAATTTTTAGGTATTTCGCCCGTAAGATGAATCGTTCCGGGATATTCTGCAACGTTAGCGCCATCAAAACGGAAAGTAACGTGTCCAAGTGCATCAAGATTATCTGATGCGACATCGCCAACAGCGGTAATCGGATAAGCAACACCATCAAACTCAGCAATATCGCCCACCCGTAAATTCTCCGATAATGCATTATGACTATGAATAAAACAGTAATCTTCTAAATCGGCAGGAGCGCCTTGCTTGAAGGTAATCAGCATATTTTCCGCTACAGCATCACGAGCAAAATCACCAATTTTGGTAAATGTTGTTTGATAAATAATCGTCATCTGAAATTCCTCTTCGTTTTTTTAACCGTTTTATGGAAACAAGCGGTCTATTTTGTTAAATTTTTTGCAAATCTAACCGCTAGCCTAATCTCTAGTGATAAATGAACGCTGATACCGCCCAAGCAAGTAATACTGTCGGAGCGCCTGTTAAGAAGCGACTCACTAATACTGATGGCACACCGACACGGACGGTATCTTGTTTTGCTTCAGCCATTGAAAGCCCGACCGGGATAAAATCACAGGCAGCTTGTGCGTTAATGGCAAATAATGCTGGTAGAGCTAAATGAGGCGGAATGTTGCCTAAACCAATTTGCGTACCGACTAATACACCGATAACCTGAGCAATAACAGCTCCCGGCCCTAAGAACGGCGAAAGTAGAGGGAACGAACAAATTAAAGCCAGAGTGACCAAACCAATCGGACTATTTGCTAACGGGGTTAAGCCCTGTGCAATAAAGTCTCCTAAACCTGATGCAATGATGATCCCAATCAAAGCGGACACAAACGCCATAAATGGTAATATTGTTTTTAATACCGTATCGATCGTATCTCGCCCCGCTTGGAAAAACAGTGCAGCAACTGCTCCCATTCCCATCCCGATTTTGGCGAGTAAACCATCACTTTGCTCGGTGATTTTTTTCGTTGAATCGTATTCTTTCGCACCACTTGTTTCAGCTTTTGCTGCTTCAGATTTCGAGGTTTCAAGTTCAGCAGATAATGAATCATCAGCGTCAACTAAATAAATGTTGTTTTCTTTCACAGCGGAAACATAAATATCCTCTACAATAAATTCAGCTAAAGGACCTGATTTCCCCGTAGCATGAATATTAATAGTCGGAATATGACGTTTTGGATATAAGCCACAGCGTAATACGCCACCGCAGTCAATAATTGCGATACCAATTTCTTCTGCTGGCGGCTCGCCGTCTTTAAAACCGTCCACCGCTTCCCAACCAGTTAATTCCACAAGTTTATTTACAATCGCCGGACGAGAACCGCCGGTCATATACAACACTTTTTTTCCTTCCACCACAGGGAGAGTTAAAGGACCTCCCCAACCACCATTACCTTTTTCGATATAAATTGCTTTGTTACTCATAATCAGTTCCTTTTATAAAATTTTCATTTTGAAAATTTATCTTTAACAATGGATTAGTGTGATAAATTCACCGTACGATCTAAGGTAATCCCCATCCGTTTCTCAAAAAATGCAGTGGTAAAGTCAGTAATCCAACCACGGAAGAAATTAGTAAACATTCCCACTAACAAATAACTAATTGCTAACGGACCAAGCGGTAAACTTAATGTTGTTAAACCGTTTGCAATACCTAAATAAACAAACAATTCTCCGGGGTTAATATGTGGAAATAAGCCATTCATTGAATGGCAACTATAAGAAGCCACTGCGTAATAACTTGGTTTATAACGTTCTGGCAGAAAACGACCTAAGCTTAATGTCATTGGGTTACAGAACACGAAAGTCCCTATCACCGGTAAAATTAAATAGCGGGAAATCGGGTTACCCGCACTGCGTTGTGCAAGACGTTCGATTCGTTCCTGCCCAACAAATTTAATTAAAGCGTTCATTACAACTAATAGTGAAATGAGCAGCGGTAAAATGCCAGTCATCATTCCGACAAGTGTTTCTCCCCCTTTCTGGAACAAGCCGATAAACCACTCTGCACCATGGGTAATTGCTTCGATCATAAAGACCTCCAATATTTAAAATAAAAGAATCTATTTCATTCCAAATCTGGAACGGAGCAAATAATACATTTATTTTTCAAAATAAAATGTGATCAATCTCACAAAACAGAAAATAATTTATCAAAATAAAATAAAACAAAGCACAAAATGAAACAAAATTCTATAAAATCATTTCAAACACAAAAATTGATAGAAAAATGCTATATAAGGCAATAATTAATTCCAAAAGTATTCAGAATGAAAAAGATATAAAAAAATGAAAATAACTAATTACAGAAAGAAATATCTAGCTGTTGTATGAGGAGTAAAGATGAGAGAAAGATTAGATTTGATAAAAATTACTAGACAAGTTTTTGAAAGAAGGATTCTTCTAAAGAAATGACAAGCGGTCAAACCTTGCAAAAAAATTGCGAAATTTGACCGCTTGTTTGTATCTAAAACAAAATAAGTAATCGGCTAACGCTTATAAATATCCTCACCGTTTCGGCGAGTTTTCAGTAAACGTAAAATCCACACGTATTGCTCCGGATTTTTTGTCACGAAATACTCAATCACTTTATTCATTTCTCGTGCGGATTGCACCAGATCGCCGGAGAATTCTAATGCCGGCAAAATTTCCATTTGATATATGCCCTTTTCCGCATTGTAAATCGGAAACATCGGAATCACGACCGCATTCGCCACTTTTGCCATTTTATTCAACCCCGGTAAAGTCGCTTTTTCCGTCGCAAAGAAATCGGCATAAACGCTAAGATCTTCACCGTAATCTTCATCCGGTAAGAAATAACCGACATCACCTTTACGCACATCATTTAAGAATTTCTTAATACCGTTTTGGCGAGTATGCATTTTGCCGCCAAATCGCTCACGGGCAATATTCCAAAGCCAATCAACAAGTGCATTTCGATGCGGATTATACATTGAAGTCATCGGAAATCCATGGGTGTACATCGCCACACCGGCAGCATCAATTGACCACGTATGTGGCACAAGCAAAATCACATTTTTGCCTTTTTCTCGAGCTTCTCTCACATATTCAAAGCCGTTAAATTCACAGCGTTTTTGTAAATATGCGGTTGAACGCAATGCTGTTTCGCCGATTGCCAGCATTGTTTGAGAAACGGTAATAAACATTTTCTCAATCACTTCCGCACGTTTTTGTTCCGACCACTCAGGAAAGCAATAGCGTAAATTCACATCAGCACGATGATACTGTTTTTTGCCTTTACGTTTTAAATAATTTGCAACGATTCGACCAATCCATACACCTAATTTATCACGCATACGAGCAGGTACATAAGCCAAAACAACCAGTACAAAGACACCAAGCCATACGCCCCAATACTTCGGATACAAAAATTCCGTTAAAAATTTATGTTCATACCCCTCTCGGGCTGTAATTCGATCTGTCATTAGGTTCTCTATTTCTTATCAATTAAATTCTTCACCGCCAAAATTACCCCAAGCCCAATAAATGCACCGGGAGGTAAAATTGCTAGTAATAAACCAGAGTCTAAGTGTAACACATCAATGCGTAAAGATTTTGCCCAATCGCCCAGTAATAAATCTAAACCGTCAAATAAAGTACCGTTGCCGATAACTTCACGCATAGCGCCTAATGCCACAAGGCTTAACGTCATCCCGAGTCCCATTGCAAAACCGTCAAAGGCAGAATGTGAAACCGAGTTTTTAGACGCAAAAGCTTCCGCTCGTCCGATGACAATACAGTTAGTCACAATCAGCGGAATAAAAATCCCGAGAGATTGATAAACCGGATAAGCAAAAGCATTCATTAATAATTGTACTGCTGTTACCACGGTCGCAATCACCATCACATAAATGGGAATACGAATATCATGCGGAGTAAATTTACGAAACAGCGATACTGTGCTATTGGTGCAAACCAACACTAATAATGTTGCAAGCCCTAATCCGAGTGCATTAGTAACATTATTTGAGACCGCCAATAACGGACAAAGCCCTAACAGCTGCACTAAAGCACCGTTATTTTTCCACACACCTTCAGCAAGCAAATTACGCCAAATTGACGGTTCCGCCGACGCGGTGGTATCGATTTCCGTCACCGGAATTTGATTCTCAGTATTCATATGATTATTTCTTATTTACAACTTGCAAAAGTTTCTAATTGTTCGGGAGATTTAGCCAGTTCAGTTACGATCCATTTTGCACTTTGGCGCACATTATTCACCACTGCACGGGGAGTAATGGTCGCGCCGGTAAATTGATCAAACTGACCGCCGTCTTTTTTTACCGCCCATAACGATTCATTTTCTAGGCTAAATAACCTGCCGCTAAAGGACAAAATCCAATCTGAAACACGTGTTTCAATCTTATCACCCAACCCCGGCGTTTCTTTATGTTCTAACGTTCTTACTCCTAGCACTTTGCCGTCCGGTTGAATCCCCATCAGCAAAACAATATTGCCTGAATAACCATCCGGTGCCGTTGCCTGAATAGCATAAGCGGTCAAATTTTCCGATTTTTTTGCAATATAAATACGGTTTAAATAAGGAACGTTCGGCAAATCCACCATTTTACAAGAACCAAGCAAATCATTATCGAAATAGGTTGCCGGTACAACTTCTTGTAAAAATTGGCGTTGCTGAGCAGTGGTCACCTCATCAATACGCCCTTTGGTGAGTACATAAACACCAGTCGAAACAGCTGTACAAATAAACGCAATTGCGCCTAATAATAACGCATACTTAACGGTAATTTTTGAGGTATTCATTATCTTCTGCTTCCATATAATCTCGGTTGAGTGTAGTGATCAATTAACGGTACGCAGATATTTGCCAGTAGCACCGAAAACGCTACCGCATCCGGATAATTGCCGTAATAACGGATTAAATACACAAATAAACCGATTAAGCCGCCGAAAATCAATTTACCTCGAGGTGTAATAGAAGCGGTTACCGGATCTGTTGCAATGAAGAAAGCACCAAACATCATTGCACCGCTGAAAAGCTGGCTAATCACATTTAAGTGTGTATGCGGTAACAATAAATCGGTTAGTCCGCTTAATAAAGCAAACATTGCTAACATCGAGACAGGAATTTGCCAGTGAATAATGCGTTTATAAATTAGCAACAAACCGCCGGCAAGAAACGTCAAATTAATTTGCCACCAACCATTTGCGAACAAGCCGCTAAAAATAGGCGATTGTAATACACCTTCAACCCCTAATTTCTGCATACTGGTTTTTGCACTGTCGAGCGGTGTCGCTTGTGCGATACCGTCTACACTCCCCAACAATTGATGTACACTAAAGCCATCACTAGTTACCCCAGAAAAAACTAATGAAATTGCGTCGCTTAATGTCGGCGGTTCATTTAATAAATCGATAGGCACCAGCCAGCCGGTCATTTGCACCGGAAAAGAAACCAATAATAACGCATAAGCGACCATTGCAGGGTTAAATAAATTCTGCCCTAAACCGCCATATACATGCTTTGCCAGTAATAGAGCGACGCTCACACCAATCACTACGATCCAATAAGGTGTATAAGGCGGAATCGACATCGCTAAAATCAGTGCCGTTAACAAGCCGCTCAAATCAGAAAGATAGAAAACGGTCGGTTTTTGACGTAATTTTGCAAGTGCGATTTCAATCACGACCGCCAGTGACATCGAAATAACCACCTGAATAAACACACCATAGCCGAAGAAATACCATTGCACACCCAATGCCGGTAACATTGCAACCATTACCCACAACATAAATTTCGCCGTTAAATTAGACGAATGGGTATGGGGAGAACTCACCATTTTAAACATCAAATCATTCCTTTCTCGCTTAAATTCTCGGTAAATGTAGATTAAATCGAATCGCTAACAAACGTATTAGAATCACAGTACTAACCGTAGCAATATCCACCCAACGGCTTTCTACACTGGCTGAATAGAACAACAGAAAAATCACGCCGCCAACCAAACTTGCCGTGACATACACTTCTTTTTGTAACACAATCGGCACTTCGTTACGTAAAATATCTCGAATCATACCGCCGAAACAGCCGGTTATTCCGCCTAATGCTATGGCAATCAATGGATGCAAACCGAAATCCAAACCTTTCTGTACACCAATAACGGTAAAAACGCCCAAGCCAATCGCATCAAAAATTAGCAGTCCCGTTTGCCATTCTTTCTTATTGATTTTATCCCTAAAAACAGCAGTAATAATTACCGCAAGAGTAATCATCAATGCATAGATCGGTTGTTTCATCCAAAAAACGGGGGTACTGCCGATCATCACATCACGCAGCGTACCGCCACCGACACCGGTCACAAATGCCAAAATGAACATTCCAAAAATATCCATTTTATGCTGACGAGCCGCCATTGCGCCTGATACGGCAAACACGATAGTGCCGATTAAATCCTGAATGAATAAGAACGACCACGGCTGTGCAGGTAATAAGTTGTCGAATAAATTAGTCATTTTGTATTCCCTGACTCATTTTTTTCGCTCTTGCTCTGGCAATTGCAGCTGCAACTGCTGCTTTACGTGGGTCTTCCGCCTCTGTGGCAGTTGCAACTTTTTCGGTATTTTCGACCGCTTGTGCCGCTTTTTTCGCTTTTGCTCTAGCTAGCGCTGCTGCGACCACTGCTTTACGTGGATCTTCCGCCTCTGTGGCAGTTGCAGCTTTTTCGGTATTTTCGACCGCTTGTTCCGGTGCTTGAGCAGCTTTCTTCGCTCTTGCACGTGCTAATGCCGCTGCTACTGCAGCTTTCTTAGGATCCGTTTCTTCAACCCTTTGTACCGAATTGACCGATAGATTTTCACTTGCCTCCGTTACCGCTTCCGCTTGTTTTGCCAAGCGTCTTGCTCTGCGTTGCGCCATTAATTCGCTATTATCCGGCTCGCCGTTTGCTTTAACTTGCACCGGTTCTACAGTTTGTGCTTCCGCTTTTTTCGCTTTGATACGTGCAAGTGCGGCTGCCACCGGATCCTCTCCAGCAGAACTTGCAATTTCTTCTCGGCGTTTATCCGCTGCTTGTGCGATACGTGCAGTTCGAGCATCTTTTTCTTTTTGTAAGCGAGCTTCTCTAGCTTCAAAACGAATTTTCGCTTCTTCCGCTTTTTTCGCTTTTTCCTCGATCTCCGCTATTTTGGCTTTTTCTTGGCGGAAATATTGAATCAACGGAATATAGCTCGGGCAAACATAAGCGCAAACGCCACATTCGATACAAGCGTCTAAATGATATTCTTTCGATTTATCGTGATCATCCGAACGAGCAAACCAATAAAGTTGTTGCGGCAATAATCCGACCGGACAAGCATCTGAACAACTTGAGCAGCGAATACAGCTACGCTCCGGCTCCGGCGGTGCATATTCAAAATGATCCGGTGCAATAATACAGTTTGCGGTTTTGGTAATCGGCGCTTGTAACGATTGCAGAATAAAACCAGTCATCGGCCCGCCTAAAAAGACCGGAAAACGGCTATCCGCTTGGTAATCCACTTGTTCCAATAAATGCTGAATCGGTGTACCAAGTCTTGCCCACACATTGCCTTTATTGCGAATTTTATCACCGGTCAGCGTCACTACACGTTCAATCAGTGGTTCATCGTCCATAACCGCACGTTTAACCGCAAATGCCGTACCGACATTGTGCATCACAATACCCATTTCGATGGTACGTTTACCTTGCGGAATTTCTAAACCAGTTAAGACTTGCACCAGTTGATCCGATGCACCGGAAGGATATTTGGTCGGAATCGGTTGAACATGAATATCATCCGAACCTTTTAGCGCTTTTTGGATCGCTTTAATCGCTTTCGGTTTGTTATCTTCAATCGCTAGTATCACCTCCTTTGGACGTAATACATAACGTAAAATGCGGATACCTTCGATCAATTCAGCGGTGTAATCTTGCATCAAGCGATCATCGCAAGTGATGTAAGGTTCACATTCCGCACCGTTAATAATTAATAAGTTACAACGCTTATCCGCTAAGCTTAATTTAGACGCGGTAGGGAACACCGCTCCACCCAATCCGGCAATGCCATATTGGTAAACTTTTTGGATAATTTGATCGCTTGTCAATGTTAAGAAATCATCAATCGGCTGGCGTTCTACCCATTCGTCTTTACCGTCCGTTTCAATAATTACCGTAACTTCCGGTAGTCCCGACGGGTGTGATGACACGTGCGGCTCAATCCCGAGTATCATACCGGATGTCGGACTATGCACCGGCAATTGACGAAAGTTGTCGCCTTTGGTTAATGCTTGACCTTTTAAAACTTTATCGCCAACATTGACTATTAATTCGCCAGCCCAGCCCGAGTGTTGAACCACAGGTACATAGAAAAACTTCGGTAAATGTAGGCTGCGAATCGGCTTTTGATTCGATTGCTTTTTATTCTCCATCGGGTGAATACCACCCGGGTATGTCCACAACTTACCGGTTTGTTTGGTTTGGCGAATACGTTCAAGAACTAAATTAGGATTAGGCATTTTTTCTTCCTTTTTCAGTTCCGATAATCATTTTTTTCTGCAACTCCGTAGTATTTACAATAGGGATAATCAGATTCTCATCAAACTGCCAATTCCAAGAACGTACGGTCGGCTTCACTTTAATCATTTCAATACAATTGGTCGGGCAAGGCGCTACGCATAACTCGCAACCAGTACATAAGTCCGCAATAATGGTGTGCATCGCTTTATTTGTGCCGATAATCGCATCCACCGGACAAGCTTGGATACACTTAGTACAGCCGATACACATATCTTCATGCACAAATGCAACCTTTACTTCCGGCTCTTCCGCCCCATCCATTGTTGGCACTTCAACGCCCATTAGATCAGCGATTTTCACCACTAACAGCTGACCGCCGGGTACACATTTAGTGATTTGGTCACCGTTGGCAATCGCTTCCGCATAAGGCTTACAGCCGGGGTAACCACACTGACCGCATTGACTCTGAGGCAACAATGCGTCAATTTGGTCAACAATCGGATCCGATTCAACTTTGAGTTTAATTGATGAATAGCCTAATACCGCCCCAAACACTAAGGCAATTACGGCAATGGCAATTAAGATGTAGGTAATAATTGGTAAGTCTAACATTAGATTTTCACCAATCCTGTAAAGCCCATAAAGGCAAGAGACATTAATCCGGCAGTGATTAAAGCAATTGAAGCACCTTGGAATGGACGCGGCACATCCGCCGCAACAAGGCGCTCACGCAATGCAGCAAAAAGCACTAAGACAAGCGAAAATCCAGCTGCCGCTCCAAAACCATATAGAACGGATTCAACCAAGTTATTCGCTAAATTTACATTCAATAATGCAACACCCAGCACTGCACAGTTGGTGGTAATCAGAGGTAAATAGATCCCAAGTAAGCGATAAAGAATCGGGCTGGTTTTATGAACGATCATTTCCGTTAATTGCACAATAACGGCAATCACTAAGATAAAGACTAAAGTACGTAAAAATTGTGCTTCAAGCGGTACTAAAATGAACGTCTCAACTAAATAAGCCGATAACGATGCCACCGTTAAAACAAAAGTTGTAGCCATTCCCATACCAATCGCAGTTTCTACTTTTTTCGACACGCCCATAAATGGACAAAGTCCTAGGAATTTCACTAGGACAAAGTTGTTTATTAAAGCAGTACTGATAACTAACAATATATAATTGAGCATAGAGTCCACAAAAAGAAAGGTTTAATTAAATATAAAACAAGCGATTGATTCTACGCCAAATTCTGCAAAAAACAGCAAAAATTTGACCGCTTGTAACATGCAAAAGCCAAAAAATTTCGGCTATTATCCTGTCTTTTGCTATTTCTAACAATAAAAAATATTCACTATATTAATCTTTATTAGTTTTGCTTGCATTACTGTATGATTTTTATGAATTTTTTTACGTACTATTTTAGAACCTATTTTCCGTTTTATTGCCTAATGCGTGCTAGAATATTTTCCATCTATTTTATTTCTGCTGAATATGTCTCCATGAAAAAATCTTATTATACTTTATTAAGTGTTGGATTATTTTTATTCGCCCCATCACACTCTCAAGCCGAAAGTTTAAAACAAATTTTGCAATATGCTTTTACGCAACATCCAAATTTAGATGAAGCGAGAGCAAACATTCGTATCGCAGAAAGCCAAACTAAAATTTCAGAAGCCGGTCATCATCCGATTATTTCTCTCAGCCAGAATAAAATACTCGCACAAAAGCATACTTACCAAGGGGAGAGACGCTCCGACCCTAGCATTAACGGCAGAATAAACCTCTATTCTTGGGGAGCAGTAGAAGCTGAAATTGAACGAGATAAACATCGTGTCGAATATTATCAACACAAATTTAGCGAAACGCGTGAAACAATGGGGCAAACAATCGGGCAATATTATTTAAGTGCATTACGCGCAAAAGAAAATATTGCTATATATCAGGAAAGCCTAGCTCGTCATAAAAAATTAATTGAAGATTTAAAAATAATTGTTTCTTATGATCCCGGCAGAACATTTGAATTAAATGAAGCGGTAACTCGCCGTAATCAAGTAGAAACAAATATCGCCCGTCAAGAGCGTATTCTTTATACAAATTTGAGCCAATTAGGACGATACAGTAAAAACGAAGTGGATAAGAATGCGCTTCAAGATCCTTTCTCATCTCAAGATACTCTTGCATTTTTGAAGCGCTATCGTAGCAATAATCTTTCGACAAACCCAACATATCTTGCACAAGAAAAGGAGTTCGAGAGTACGAAAGCCGCCGTTAAAGCAGCTGAAGCCCGCCGATTACCTTCAATTAATTTGGAGGGTTCCGCAAGCCGTCATGAGCGAGAGGTATATGTCGGTGTATCGTGGGATATTTACAACTCCGCGACAAAACATGAAGCGGAAAGAAGCCGTCATTCTCAAACTGCTGCAGATGCAAAACTTCGAAGCATTAAATTAGAAATGGAAGAAAGAGCTCGCACAGCGGAACAAGAAATGTTTCGCTCGCAGAAACTCGCCAAAATTACACAACGGCAAATCAAATTACAGCGCAAAGTCGTTAACGATACCGAACTACAATTTGATATTGCAACAAAATCATTACTTAATTTGCTGGACGCATACCAAGAATTAACCAGTGTACAAGCAGAAGAAGTTGCAGCACGCAATGATTATCGAGATGCTGCTTTACTCTATTTGGTTTCTCAAGCCAAATTAGCAAGTTGGGCTGGTTTTAGCACTCTGAACTTAACGGAAGAAAAAGGTAAATAAATTGAAAGCAATTATTGACCACTTAGCTCATATCACTCAATTACACGGTTCGCCAGTTGCCAAAGAGGCGCTTTCAGCGCAAGTGATACGAGAACAAAACCTCAATGTAAATTTTCAGTCCTTAGTAGAAGTTTTACGTTCACATGGATTTGAAAACCAAATTTCTCGTCGTGACTTAAAAGATATTCCTTCGCTTTCAACCCCGGTATTGGTGGTCTTACAAAATGAAGAAGCGGCGATTGTCACGAAAATTGAAGGTGCAGGTAAGGATAGAATTTATCATCTGTATCAAAATGGCATCACGCATAGCGTATCCGCTGATTCACTTGCTCAGAATTATTTAGGATATTGTTGGTTTATTAAGCCTCAAACGGGTAAAGATCAACGTTCCGAATTGCCGGAATACCATATGCCGAAAGCTTGGTTCTGGAAGGTGATTTGGCGTTTCCGCTCTTATTATTATCAAGTGATCTTAGCAACGTTTATCATCAATTTCTTAGCCTTAGTCAGCTCACTTTATGTGATGAACGTTTATGACCGAGTGATTCCAAATAAAACGTATGAAACCCTTTGGGCATTAAGTATCGGCGTAGTGCTAGCAATTAGTTTTGAATTGGCGGCTAAATTAATTCGAGGACATCTCACTGACATCGCTGGCAAAAAAGCCGATTTACTGATAAGTTCAGCTATTTTTAGACGGGTTGTGGGGCTACGTTTAGTCGATAAACCGGCATCTTCCGGCTCCTATGCTAATAACTTACGAGAATTTGAATCCGTTCGAGAGTTTATGACCAGCGCAAGTTTACTGGTTTTAGTAGACTTACCTTTCGTATTGTTATTTATTTTTGTGATTTTCTTGGTGGGAGGTTCCTTAGCGCTCGTGCCATTGATCATTATCCCAATCGTGATGATTGTCGGTTTTGCGGTACAACCGAAAATTGCCGAAAACATTAATAAAACCATGCGCGAAAGTTCACAGCGACAAGGTTTAGTTGTGGAAGTGATTGACGGTATTGAAACCTTAAAAACCAATAATGCGGCAAATTGGGCGCAACAGCGTTGGGATTCTTATACGGCAAAGACTGCTGCGACACAGATTAAGGTAAAGGACTTAAGCAATTTTGTAGTGAATTTTTCAACGGCGATGCAGCAACTGAATACGGTTTTCTTAGTTGTCGTCGGGACTTACCTTATCCATGCGGAGAATGAGACATCTCGTATTACGATGGGTGCATTGATTGCTTCCGTTATTCTTTCCGGCCGAGCATTGGCGCCATTGTCACAAATTGCCGGACTGGCGACACGTTTCCAACAAGCTCGTCTAGCATTAAAAGGTTTGGATAGTATTATTGAGCGCCCGACCGAGCGAGATCCGGACCGTAAATATATTACGCTGTCATCGGTACAGGGACATATTCAATTTAACCAAGCACATTTCCAATATTCGGCGCAAGGTAACGATATTGTTTCAGGGTTGAATTTACAGATAAAACCGGGTGAAAAAATCGGTATTTTAGGCAGAATCGGAAGCGGCAAAACAACATTACTTAAATTGGCTTCTGGTTTATACGAACCAAGCAAAGGTAACGTTACATTAGATAATGTGGATTTACGCCAAATTGATCCAAACTTCTTACGTAACCAAATAACACTGTTTAGCCAGTCACCTCGCTTATTTTTAGGTTCATTACGTGAAAACTTAGATCTGGCTCGTACAGACAATTTCGCCAGTGACCAAGAGCTATTGCTGGCGCTACGTCGTTTCGGCTTAGATCGCATTATCCAACAGCATCCTCGCGGTTTAGATATGCCTTTAGGTGAAAACGGACAAGGGCTATCCGGTGGTCAAAAGCAATTAGTTGCCTTAGCACGCTTAACCTTAAAAGATCCAAAAGTTGTTTTGCTTGATGAACCGACCAGCGATCTTGACCAAGGCTCGGAAATGATGGTGTTAAACGCTTTAGCGAATTGGACGAAAAATCGTACGATGCTGGTAGTTACACATCGTCCGCAAGTATTACGAATTGTTGAACGAGTAATCGTGGTAGAAAATGGCAAAATCATACTAGATGGTCCTCGTGATACTGTGTTAGCAAAATTGCGTGAGAATGAACAAGCAAAAAAACAACAAAATTCGACCGCTAGTACTAAACAAGCAGAACCTGTAGCAACACAATCTCAAGGAAGTGAAAATAATGAGCAACCAAGAAAAAATTAGCCAAGCGGATCTTGCTTTGATTAACGATCTGAACGCCGCAATGCAAACAGAAAAACATCGTGGCATCTTTACAGTGATTATATTGTTCTTCGCTTTTCTGGTGGTCTTCGTAATCTGGGCATATAACAGCCCGCTAGAGGAAGTGACACGTGGACAAGGTAGCGTTATCCCAAGTAGCCGAGAACAAATCGTGCAAAGCCTTGATCCCGGTATTATTCGCGAAATGAAAGTAAAAGAAGGCGATATTGTCGAAAAAGACCAGATTTTACTTACTTTGGACGATACCCGCAGTTCCGCTATGCTACGAGAAAGTAAAGCAAAGGTGCAAAACTTACAGGCGGTTGCGACTCGTTTACAAGCCGAAGCTTACGGTATGCCGCTGAAATTTGATGCCTCTATACCGGCTGAAATTCAAGCTCGAGAAAAAGCAGCTTATCAAGTTCGCTTACGAGCAATGAGTGATGCAGTAAAAGGACTAACCCATAGCAAAGCATTATTGGACCGTGAAATCGCCCTAACCTCGCCAATGGTTAAAAGAGGGGTAATGTCTGAAGTTGAACTCCTTCGAACCAAACGCCAATCAGCCGATCTGGCTCAACAAATTGCTGAGCGTAAGAATCGCTATGCGGCTGAAGCAAATGAAGAGTTAGTTCGTACGGAATCAGAACTCGCCCAAGCAAAAGAAACGCTTGCGATGTATGCGGATCCGGTGGAACGTTCACAAATTAAAGCGCCACTGCGTGGTATTGTGAAAAATATTAAAATTAATACGGTCGGCGGTGTAGTTCAAGCCGGACAAGATATTTTGGAAATTGTGCCGCTAGATGAAAAATTGTTAGTACAAGCCTATATTAGCCCGAAAGATGTCGCCTTTATACGCAACGGGCAGCCTGCATTGGTTAAAATTAGCGCCTATGATTATGCAATTTATGGCGGACTTGAAGGAAAAGTGACAATCATCAGCCCAGATACGCTACAAGATGACCGTACACAGAATACGTTAAAATTAAATCCGGAAGAATCTTACTATCGTATTTTAATCGAAACCAACGAAAGTAAAATCTTCGATAAAAATGGCAATCCGCTTGAGATTACACCGGGGATGACCGCCACGGTTGATATCCGAACCGGTGAAAAAACGATCTTCCAATATCTCATCAAACCGATTACGCGTATGAAGCAAGCAATGCAAGAGCGCTAAATCATCATCATTTTTATAAGGTTGTCTGATCTTCAGACAACCTTTTTTGTCACAAAAATTTACAATCCGTTATCCGCTTTATTTTTCCATCACTTAGCAAATTGCAACCCCTTCCCTGCAAATTTTTCGATTTTATTTTCAAAAAAAATAACTAAAATACACAACATATTGTGCCAGAGACAAAAAAATAACACAATATATAGCAACAATTTTATAACAAATGAAAAACCTCAGATTCTGCTTGGAACGAATTGTTTGGCAAGAAGTGCCGCGTGAAACCTCACTCGCCTTCTTAATCACTGGCTGCCCGTTAGGCTGTAAAGGCTGTCATAGTACAGAAAGCTGGAAGGTTGGAAGCGGTCAAATCTTGACGAAAAATTATCTCGCCGAGCAATTAAATAAATACCAAGGCTTAGTCAGCTGCGTACTTTTTATGGGTGGAGAATGGCTGCCTGAACAACTTATTCCGCTACTGAGTTACTGCAAACAAAGAGGGCTACAGACTTGCCTTTATACTGGGCTTGAACGAGATGAGCTTTCCGCAGAGTTACTTTCGCAATTAACCTACCTAAAAACAGGGCGTTGGATTGCAGAAAGAGGCGGTTTAGACAGCCTTACCACCAATCAACGTTTTATTGATTTACGCACCGGTGAAAATCTCAATCACTTATTTAGCAAGGGAGTTTAATTACATGATTCGCTTACAACCTAATCAACTTGAAGGCAAGCTAGGCTTTATCGATCATTATCTGCACGCCAAAAACGCAGCGGACGGTTCCAAAATGGACGCAAATGCCAATGTTACTCAAAAAAACATCGCCACTATGGAAAACGAAATGATGAAAGACTTCTTTGTGCAAATTAATCGTGCCAAAGTCAGTCGTAAAATTACCGAATTATTTGATGAAGAGCTTGCCGGTGAATACCTACGCCAAATTGAAGCGCACGAAATTTACGTACACGATGAAACCAGCCTCAAGCCTTATTGCGTATCAGTTACGATGTATCCTTTCTTACGTGACGGACTCACCAAATTGGGTGGCGAATCTAAAGCACCGAAACACCTTGCGTCATTCTGTGGCTCGTTTGTGAATTTTGTATTTGCGGTCAGCTCACAATTTGCTGGTGCGGTTGCCACCGTTGAGTTTCTCACTTATTTTGACTATTTTGCCCGTAAAGATTTTGGCGATAACTACCTTGAAACCCACCGTAGCGAAATCGAAAACTACCTACAACAAGTGATTTACAGTATTAACCAACCGGCTGCCGCACGCGGTTACCAAAGCGTGTTTTGGAATATTTCACTGTATGACAAACACTATTTTGATGCGATGTTCGGTAATTTTGTGTTCCCTGATTTTGAACGCCCGAATTGGGAAACAACCGCCGCGCTACAAATTTTCTTTATGAAATGGTTTAACCAAGAACGTACTAAAGCGATTTTAACTTTCCCGGTGGTCACAGCTGCAATGCTGACTGAAAACGGCAAATGCAAAGACAATGAATTTGCCGAGCAAATGGCGGAAGAGTTGTCACAGGGTAATTCATTTTTTATCTATCAATCTGATAACCCTGATTCACTTGCTTCTTGCTGCCGTTTACGTAATGAAATCTCGGATCACACCTTCTCTTATTCATTAGGTGCTGGCGGCGTGGCGACCGGTTCGATTAACGTCATTACCATCAATATGAACCGTTTAGTGCAAGATGGACGCAATTTAGAAGAAGAAGTTGGCAAAATTCATAAATATCAATACGCTTATCGTAAATTAATGGAAGAATATTTAGCCGCCGGAATGTTACCGGTTTATGACGCTGGATTTATTTCTTTGGATAAGCAATTCCTCACGATTGGTATTAATGGAATGGCGGAGGCTGCCGAATCACAGGGATTAACTGTCGGTTATAACCCAGAGTATATGCAATTTGTACAAAGCCGTTTAAAAGTGATTTTTGAAGCAAATCAAACCGCGTCCAAAAAATATGGCGTGAAATTCAATACCGAATTTGTACCGGCGGAAAATCTTGGCGTGAAAAATGCAAAATGGGATAAACAAGACGGCTATTTTGTGCCTCGTGACTGCTACAACTCCTATTTCTATGTGGTGGAAGATGAAAATACTAATGCTTTGGATAAATTCTTGCTCCACGGAAAAGAGCTAATTGAGTGGTTAGATGGTGGCTCAGCACTTCACCTTAATTTAGATGAAGCATTAACCCAAACTGGCTACCGCTCGTTACTTGATATTGCAGCTAAAACCGGTTGTAACTATTTCTGTATTAACGTGAAAATCACGATTTGTAATGAATGTGCACATATTGATAAACGCACCTTATGCAGTTGTTCAAAATGCGGTTCGCAAAATATTGATTACGGCACACGAGTGATCGGCTACTTAAAACGTGTATCCGCTTTCAGCTCCGCCCGCCAAAAAGAACATAGCTTGCGTTTTTATCATAGAGAAGCGGCGTAATTTAATTTTAATCAAGGAGAGTAAACTATGAAATATTGGCTTGTTGGTGCATCTTGGGGTGGAATTGAACATCAGGATGAAACTTTTATTGAAAATGGTTATTGGATGCTTGGTTGGAAAAAAGATCAGCAGCCTTCACAATTTGCTAAAGGCGATACCATCAAAAAAGGAGATCGCATAGCAATAAAAAAAATGAATGGTAAAGGAGCAAAAGATATTCGGATTTGTCATTTGGGTATCGTAAAAGGTGTTGTCCATGACTCAGGAAAAATCATTTGTATTGTTGATTGGGTTGCGACTAATCTAAATAGAAATGTAGAAAGTAAAGGTTGCTTTGCATCCATTCACGGACCATATGACAAGAATGAATGGATTCAAGAAATATTTTGTATCTAATCCGTATGGGCATCAAGCGGTTTAATTTCTCTCAATTTTTGCAAAAATTTGAAAGAATTTAACCGCTTATTTTTACCCTCATCCATCTGTGGGAAAGAGTATTTGTCATTAAGAAGTTAAGTTAATTAGAAAAGCAATCAAGAAAAAATTATCGTGCTTTTGTAAGCTGATTCATTCTCACATCAAACACATCCATTCCACCGGCAAGGGCAGCTTGGATACCAAGATCGGCATCTTCAAATACAAGGCAGTATTTCGGCTCTACGCCTAAACGCTCAGCACATAATAAAAAGGTTTCAGGTGATGGCTTATGTTGTTTGACATCATCGGCATCAACAATCGTGTTGAAATACGGACGAAGATTAAACTTATCGAGTAATTTATACGCCTGAACACGGTGCGCCCCCGTGCCAACGGCTAATGGCTTTTTGCCTGAATAATGTTGGATAATCTCAAAGGCCGGTAACAGAGAGGAATATTCATAAGTAAGCTCCATCGCAATTTTACGCTTCATTTGTACCACTTCTTCTAGCAATTCCATCGGCATATTTGCTCGTTGCATAATTTCACGCCCGATAGTGTAAGTGGTTGCACCGCCTAGCTCGTACATTACCGAGCTATCCACTTGATAGCCAAAATATTCACCGGTAATCTCCCACGCTTTTGCGTGGCTTGGCATCGTATCAATAATGGTTCCATCCATATCAAAAATTAATGCTTGATATTGATCTAAAGTTTCCGTACTGACTAACATAACGCCCTCCCTAAATATGCCTAGATACGTTCTTTAATGCCGCCAAATTCCTCAATCATTTTTTGAGTAAATAATTTGAGTTCTTCAGTCATTAACAAGAAATCCGCATCGAAACGTTGAGCAATATCTTCTTTTAAAATATCGTCATTCTTCTCACGCACTTCATCGGCAAATTTAACACGGGAAAGGGCTGCATCTTCATTCAATACACACGAGAAATGGTTCTCCCAATCAATTGCAAGTTTTGTAACAAATTTGCCCGCTTGTAAGTGTTGAGCGATCTCCTCGCTTTCTAGATCTTGGCGTTTGCAACGGATTACGCTGTCTGTGTCAAACGATTTCAGCTCAGCTTCTTCTAATAAATTCAACCAATTCGGCGTATGTCCTTTGGCAATCCAGTTCGTCATCACTTCACTCGGCAATAAAGCAAATGAAATTGGCACAACAGGTAGCGATCCTAATGTTTTACGCAATAATGCGAGCGTATCTTCCGCTCGTTTGCTTGAACCGGCATCAACATAAACTAGCTGGGCATCTAAATCCAACCAAATTGCGGTAAGTTGATGTTTACTAAATGCTCGAGGCAACAACATTGCCACCACATCATCTTTGATAGCCTGTTTTTCGGTTTTCTTGAGCTTACGGGCTTCTTTTTCTTCTAAAACGGCTATACGTTCTTCCGTTTCTTTTTTAACCACATTCGCCGGTAACAATTTATCTTCTTTATGTGAAACTAATAGAAACTGTTTGCCCTGTGAAAAATGTAATAATTCCGACCCGGAAAGCGGACTCGCCCAACCGAATTTACTCATATCGCTTTGTGAACAAGGGCTAAATTTAGTTTGTTGAAGTTGCTTCTCCAAAGAATGACTTTCCAACGAAAGCGGCGAAGTCAGGCGATAAATCATGACATTTTTGAACCAGAACATTTTTATGATCCTTTTAGGGTGTTAGAATGGGTAAAATTCTAACAGATTTCTCCTTTAGGCTCTAATCAAATCTCCTTTCCCCTTTTTCTAAAGAAAGGGAGCTTGAGGGAAATTGTGATCTATCCCCTATTTTCCGCCGAAGCGGTTGCATAAACTTTTGAAGGCAACTTTTCGTGTTTGAGTTTGCTTGCAAACGAGTTTGAAAAGTTCGCCTCAAAAGTTAGCAATGTTAGCAATAAGCGTAGGGAGAAGGAAAATCTGGGGTCGCCTTTCTTCAGTTACTTTTTGAGGGTTACTTTCTTTGGTGAAGCAAAGAAAGTGACAAAAAACAGATAAATTTATTAACATCAGCTGGAAAAATAATAATGAAACACTACCCACTTCTAAGCTTTATCGGCACCGGCAATATGGCATACGCCATCATTCAAGGCTTACTAAAAAGCCATTATCCTGCCTCGCAAATCATCGCTTGCAACAAAAGCAATTTAGCTCGCCGAGCGGAATTACAAGCAATCGGCATTGCAACAAATTTTACCAATCGTGAAGCAGTTGAACAGGCGGAAGCCATTGTATTGGCAGTCAAACCACAAATGATGGCTGAAGTTTGCAGCGAATTTTCCAGCATAGATTTTTCGAATAAAACCGTGATTTCTATCGCAGCAGGGATTTCAGTTGCTCGTTTAGAACAGCTTTTACCCACTGCAAAAAATATCATCCGCACCATGCCGAATACGCCCTCGCTGATTGGCGAAGGTATGATCGGGTTATTTGCAAAAAAATCAATAAATTCGACCGCTTGTCAATTTGCGGAGGGCTTAATGTCGGCAGTAGGGAAATGCTATTGGGTCGAGCAAGAACAGCAAATCAATCATATTATTGCAGTGACCGGTTCCAGCCCTGCCTATTTCTTCCGTTTTATGGAAGCAATGCAGAAAAGTGCAATGCAAATGGGATTCAGTGAAGCTGATGCACGTTTATTGGTGCAACAAGCCGCATTAGGCGCAGCAAAATTAGTCGAAGCAAACCCGAATACGCCTCTGTCAACATTACGAGAAAACGTGACTTCAAAAGGTGGAACAACAGCTAAAGCTCTGGAAGTATTTGAACAACACGCATTAACGGAAACGGTTGATCAAGCAATGTGGGCAGCTATTCACCGAGCGGAAGAAATGGAGCAACAACTATGATAAAACTAACCCCATTCCAGTGGGCGGCATTTAATTTCTTTGGTTTCTTTTGCGCTTACGGCGTATTTTTACCATTTATGCCCGTATGGCTAAAACAGCATGGCTATAGCACCGAGATGATCGGTTTACTCGCCTCATTCGGCTATTTATTCCGTTTTGCCGGCGGAATGCTGTCATCACAACAGGTTAAATCGTCCAATCAATTAATTCCAACCGCGCGTGTGCTGACGTTATTAAATCTGATTGCGATTATTCTCATTGTGTGGTCGGTAGATTCTATTTGGTTGCTATTCCCTGCGTTGATGCTTTTCCATATTTTTAACGCCGGTGCAATGCCTATCGGTGACAGCATTGCTTCGCTTTGGCAACAACAAGTCGGCATTGATTACGGCAAAGCCCGTTTATTTGGCTCAATCGCTTTTGTGGTCGGCTCACTGAGTACCGGTTATTTAACCGGCTGGCTGGGTGAAGACTCCATTATTTGGATTATGTTCGGTTTCTTTATCTTATTAGGCTGTGGGCAATTACTTACACCTAAAGTCAGCTTTGAAAATCAACAAGATAAGAACTCTTCATCAACTCTCAGCTATTGGCAAATTCTCAAAGAGCCGACTACGTTACGTATGATGTTTGCCGTTTCATTAATTCTTGGTTCACACGCCGCTTACTATATTTATAGTACGATTCATTGGTCGGCAGCCGGTATTTCCACCCAAACCAGCAGCTTGTTATGGGGATTTGCGGTATGTGCCGAAATTTTATTTTTCTTATTTTCTAACCGCTTATTTAAAGCATGGCGTATTTCTCACTTGATAATCATCGCCAGTGTGATTACGATTATTCGTTGGTCAGTTTTGGCTTCAACTACCGAAATTACTCTGTTGGCAATCTCACAAACATTCCATGCCATCACGTTCGGAATGGCACACTATGCAATGATTCGTTATATTTCAGCCCAAAGTCCGGAGAAAATTACCAAATTGCAGGGCTTATATTTTGCCTTATCGAATTGTGGCTTTACCGCGATCTTTACCTTTGTATCGGGAATGTTATATCAAGATATGCCGAATTTTGTCTTCTGGCTGATGGCGATTATTGTTGTACCGGCAACTTTGATTGTGCCAAAAAAATTTGAAGTGAAACTAGTGCAAGGGGAAAATCATGTCTGAATATAACATTGGTAAAGTGTTTGCATCCGACAAAACCACTTATCAGGCAATTGATCAGCTGCTCGAACAAGAAGGCATTCGTAGAGATAATAATCTTGATTACACTTGTGCGATGTATAACAACGATGATGAAGTGATTGCAACCGGCAGTTGTTTTTCAAATACGCTACGTTGCTTAGCGGTGTCTCATCAACATCAAGGCGAAGGCTTAATGAATCAAATTGTTACGCATTTAATTAATGAACAATTTGAGCGAGGTAATTCACATATTTTTCTCTATACCAAAACCTCCACCAGCCAATTTTTTGCCAATTTAGGCTTTTATGAGATTGCCCGTATAGAAGGGAAAATTTCCTTTATGGAAAATCAGCGCACCGGATTTGCAAATTATTTAGCAAATTTGACCGCTTGTAGTCCGACTCCTCTCGCGACTCAACGGGTGGCGGCGATCGTAATGAATGCCAATCCGTTTACTTTGGGGCACCTTTATTTGGTGGAAAAAGCCGCAAGCGAAAATGATCTGGTACATCTTTTTATTGTGTCTGAAGATAAAAGTTTGGTTCCGTTTGCAGTTCGAAAACAATTGGTAGAACAGGGCGTAGCACATTTAAACAATGTGATTTGCCATGAAAGCGGTTCTTATATTATTAGTTCGGCAACCTTCCCGAGTTACTTCCAAGAGAATGATAATGCGGTCATTGAAAGTAATGCAATGCTCGATCTGCAAATTTTTACACGTATTGCTACTGCGTTAGGCATTCAACGTCGTTACGTTGGCGATGAGCCTTTTAGCCGAGTAACCAATATTTATAACCAAATTATGCAAGACAAATTACCAGAACAAGGTATCAAATGCGTTATCGTGCCTCGCAAAGACGTGGATGAACAAATCATTAGCGCTTCTGCTGTTCGAGAGTTGATTAAAAATGGTGATTTCACTACGATGAAACAGATGGTGCCGGCTTCTACATATCAATTTTTTACCAGCGAAGCAGCAAAACCGGTTATTGCACGTATTCAAGCAACAGATAATGTAAGGCACTATTAAAAAAGAAATGTAAAAAAGAGATGCTAAAAAACAAGCGGTCATATTTTGCAAATTTCTTACAAAATATGACCGCTTGCTTTATACAAGTAAGTTAATCTTTACTTCAATTGTTCTTCGATAACACCGCCACCTAAGCACACTTCGCCTTGGTAGAAGACCGCTGATTGTCCCGGTGTTACCGCAATTTGCGGTTCATCAAAAATAACTCGAATCGTATCATCATCCATTGGTTGAATTTCACACGCGATATCCGTTTGACGATAACGCGTTTTTACCGTGCAACGTATATTTTCACGAATCGGCTGACGATCCACCCAGTGTAGCTGAGTTGCGATTAAACCGCTTGAAAGCAATGCCGAATTATCATGACCTTGTGCCACGACCAGTACATTATTGATGAGGTCTTTTTCGACCACATAAAACGGATCTTCGCTTAACCCTTTCACGCCGCCAATGCCCAGCCCTTTACGCTGTCCGAGAGTGTGGTACATCAACCCATCATGGCGACCGACAACTTTACCATCCACTGTTCTGATTTCACCCGGTTGTGCCGGTAAATAACGCGCTAAGAAATCTTTAAATTTACGTTCACCGATAAAGCAAATACCGGTCGAATCTTTTTTCTTCGCGGTCGCTAAACCTAGATCTTCAGCGATTTGACGTACAATTGGCTTTTCAATATCACCCACTGGGAATAGGCTCTGTCCGACTTGCCTATGGCTTAGAGTGTAAAGGAAATAACTTTGATCTTTATTTGTATCTAAACCGCGCAATAATTGTGCGTTGTTATCATCCCCACTACGGCGTACATAATGGCCGGTTGCAATATAATCCGCACCTAAATCTTCCGCTGCATATTCTAAAAATGCTTTAAATTTGATTTCTTTATTACAAAGAATATCCGGATTTGGTGTACGACCCGCTTTATATTCGTTTAAGAAATGCTCGAAAACATTATCCCAATATTCTGCAGCAAAATTGATTTTGTGCAGTTTCATACCCAGCTTATCCGCCACCGCTTGAGCATCGGCTAAATCCGCCGCTGCGGTACAATAATCGGTATCATCGTCTTCTTCCCAGTTTTTCATAAACAGGCCTTCAACTTGATAACCTTGTTGTTGCAGAATAAAAGCGGATACTGATGAATCCACACCGCCGGACATTCCAATAATCACTTTCTTTTTCGCATTCTCCGCAAATTGCTCAGCGGTTAATTTAGCAAAGTGAGTATCATAAGTTTTTGAGCTTAGTTGAGTTTGATTTGTCATAATTCTCCCGTAACTTCGGTTAAGGCGAAGCACATTGGTTGATTTAACAGATGGTAAATATTTACTTACACATATAGAAAACGGCACAAACCGAATGTTTGTGCCATTAAAATATTGAAAAGAGACTGTAAGGTTTAACAATTTTTAAACCGCTTTCCCCTCTCCCTGATTTTTCTTTTATACAAAGAAAAATCTGTCCCTCTCCCGCAAGGGGAGAGGGATATATGTCCTTTATATTTTATTTTACTTCGTAAAATTGCGGTTCTTTGCTGAAACGAGCCACTTCTTCAGGATCAGCCGTACCATCCGCCATTTTAACTTTCAGATTGTCACAAGGCTCTTCACAGTCACACATTTTTTTCATACCTAATGCAGTAATACCGCCACAGCTGCCTTTGATTGTTTTTCCTTTTACGATAAAACCAATCGACATTGCAAAAATCACGGCAACAAAAAAGCCGAAGGTAATTAATAATGTTTCCATCGTTCACTCCAATTATTTTTGGTTAATTAATTTTTCAAATTCGCTCGACATTTTAGTTTCAAATGTTTCGCCGTTCTTAATAATCAGGAAAACCGCTAACTTTTCACGTTCAGCCACTTCCAGCGCTTTTTCCGGCCCTAATACGAATAAACCTGTTGATAAACCGTCTGCTGTCATTGTAGTCGGGGCAAACACGGTAATCGAAGCTAATTTATGGCTAACCGGACGTAGTTCTTTCGGATTAATAATGTGTGAAAGACGATTACCTTGTTCGTCTTCAAAATAATTGCGGTAATTACCGGAAGTCGCCATACCTAAATTATGTAATGGAACGGTAATCTGTGCCGCTTGTCCTTGCGCTAGCGTTGGTTGCTCAATCGCAATACGCCAATCGGCACCTTGTAAATTTTTCCCTTTACCACGCAACTCGCCACCGATTTCCACCAAGTAATTCGCTAAACCGAGACTTTCGAGATGCTCTGCCAATTTATCTACGCCAAAACCTTTTGCGATAGAAGAAAGATCTAAATAAAGGTTCGGTACAGATTTTGCTAATAAAGATTTATCACTGCCGGTTAATGTTAACTTTTCAATGCCAACTGCCGCCGCACGTTCAGTAACTTGTTCTGCTGAAGGTACTTTATTTAAGCGTTTGTCCGGCCCGAACCCCCATAAGTTAACTAAAGGCCCGACAGTAACATCTAGCGCCCCCTCTGTCACTTTATTTAGTCGAATTGCTTCATTCACAACTTTGGCAAAATCAGGCGAAATTTCAACCGATTTATTAATCTCTTGCATTGCATTAAAACGACTGATTTGCGAATCTTGTTGGTAGGTAGACATTTCATCGTTAACAGTTTTCAATAAACTGTCCAATTGCTTCTGCACTTCATCCGGGGTTCCCAACTGCGCAACTTTTCCGTCATCAATATATTTTACCGTATAGGTTGTGCCCATCGTTTTACCTTGTAAGGTAATTTGCTCCGAGTTTTTATTACAAGCGGTTAAAAAAATTGCCGACATTGCAAAAATTAAAATAGATTTAAGTTTCAAATTAAACCTCTTTATTTTAGTAGGTAATATTTACGGACGAATACATCACTTCGCCCCAACAAAAGAAATTACTATTGAAAAAGACTGTAAAAACAAACTTTTTCACTAACAATTTAAACGACTTCAAGCGGTGTGTTTTACAAAAAATTTGCAAATCACACCGCTTGTAAATCAAGGTACATTTATACCCTGTCCTATTTGGTATTAACCACCGAAGTCATCTAATAAGATGTTTTCGTCTTCAACACCTAAACTCTTCAACATACCAATTACCGCTGCATTCATCACTGGTGGACCACACATATAATATTCACAGTCTTCCGGTGCTTCATGATTTTTCAGATAGTTTTCATAAAGTACGTTGTGAATAAAACCTGTGTAACCTGTCCAATTATCTTCCGGTAACGCATCTGAAAGTGCTACATGCCATACGAAGTTATCGTTTTCAGCCGCTAATTGGTCAAAGTCTTCTTGGTAGAAGATTTCACGTTTAGAGCGAGCACCATACCAGAATGACATTTTACGTTTAGATTTTAAACGTTTTAATTGGTCGAAAATGTGTGAACGCATTGGTGCCATACCTGCACCACCACCAATAAATACCATTTCTGCATCAGTATCTTTCGCAAAGAATTCACCGAACGGGCCCGAAATCGTTACTTTATCACCCGGTTTTAATGACCAAATGTATGAAGACATTTGACCCGGTGGAACATCTGGGTTACGTGGAGGAGGCGTTGCAATACGCACGTTTAGCATAATGATGCCTTTCTCTTCCGGATATGAAGCCATTGAGTAAGCACGGATAATATGCTCGTCCACTTTTGACACATAACGCCATAAGTTAAATTTATCCCAGTCTTCGTGATACTCTTTCGGAATATCGAAGTCTTTATAGTTAACTGTATGAGGTTCCGCTTCAATTTGGATATAACCACCTGCACGGAAAGGTACTTCTTCACCTTCAGGAATTTGAAGTTTAAGCTCTTTGATGAAAGTTGCTTTGTTATCGTTAGAAATAACGGTACATTCCCATTTTTTCACACCAAAGATTTCTTCCGGAAGTTCAACATCCATTGAAGATTTTACGTTTACCTGACATGCTAAACGCCAACCTTCTTTCGCTTCTTTCTTAGAAATGTGCGATAACTCGGTTGGAAGAATTTCACCACCACCAGATTTTACTTGTACTTTACATTGGCCACATGAGCCGCCGCCGCCACAAGCTGACGATACGAAAATACCTTTACTCGCTAAAGCACCAAGTAATTTACCACCCGCCGGAAGCGTAATGCCTTTTTCCGGATCGTTGTTGATTGAGATGGTAATATCACCTGAATCGACTAATTTTGATTTAGCGAAAAGAATGATCACCGCAAGCACTAATACCAGAGCCGTAAATGCGATAATACCGAAAATAAAATTACTATCCACGATATGCTCCTTATAATTGAATGCCTGAGAATGACATGAAACCTAACGCCATTAAGCCTACAGTGATAAAGGTAATACCTAAACCACGTAAACCTGCCGGAACATCAGAATATTTCATTTTTTCAGTTAAACCTGCAAGCGCAACGATTGCTAACATCCAGCCCGTACCAGCACCGATACCATAAACCACGGATTCCGTGAAGTTGTATTCACGTTGAACCATGAATGATACGCCACCGAAGATCGCACAGTTTACGGTAATCAACGGTAAGAAGATACCTAATGCGCTATATAATGCCGGGAAGAACTTATCTAAAATCATTTCTAAGATTTGAACAAGTGCCGCAATCACACCGATGAACGTGATGAAGTTTAAGAAACTTAAATCCACACCTTCAACAAGTGCACCGTCTTTTAATACGTGTGTATAAACTAATTGGTTAGCCGGTACCGCAATACCTAATACTACGATTACCGCAATACCTAAACCAAAAGCAGTTGAAACTTTCTTAGACACCGCAAGGAATGTACACATACCAAGGAAGAAAGAAAGTGCCATATTCTCAATGAATACAGACTTAACAAATAGACTTAAATAATGTTCCATCTTATTTCTCCACTTGCTCTGGTTTCCAGGTACGAATTCCCCAAATCACAAAACCGATAATGAAGAACGCACTTGGTGCTAATAAGAATAAACCGTTTGCTTGATACCAACCGCCGTTTTGAACAGTTTCTAATACGGTAATACCGAAGATTTTACCTGAACCAATTAATTCACGGAAAAATGCCACGATGATTAACATCGCACCGTAACCTAAACCGTTACCGATACCGTCAACGAAACTTTCTACCGGACCTGATTTCATTGCAAATGCTTCAGCACGACCCATTACGATACAGTTAGTAATGATAAGACCTACGAATACAGAAAGCTGTTTTGATAGGTCATATGCATACGCACGTAAAATTTGGTCAACTAAGATTACAAGTGATGCAATGATAGCCATTTGTACAATGATACGAATACTGTTAGGAATAAAGTTACGAATCATTGAAATAAACATACTAGAGAAAGCAGTAACTAAACTTACTGCAATCGCCATTACTACCGCAGTTTGTAACTGAGTAGTTACCGCTAATGCAGAACAGATACCTAAGATCTGTAATGCAATCGGGTTGTTATCCGCGATTGGAGATAACAATAACTTTTTAAGATTGTTACTCGCCATTAGTTAGCTCCCATTGCTGCTTTGAATTTCGCTAAATATGGACCGAAACCGTTAGCGCCGAACCAATATTTGAATGAGCCATCAACACCGTTTGAAGTTAATGTCGCACCAGATAAGCCATCAATACCGTGATCTTTATCTGCTGAAGCGCCTTTACCTACGGTTAACGCCACTTCATTGTTTGCGTTGAATAATTTCTTACCTACAAAGTTTTTCTGCCAATTAGGGTTAGCAATTTCACCACCAAGACCAGCTGTTTCACCTTGTTCATAGTAAGTAATACCATTTACCGTATTAGCATCCGGTTGAACCGCAACAAAGCCGTACATAATTGACCATAAACCGTTACCGTACATAGGAAGTACTACTTGGCTTACTTTACCCGCTTCGTTTTTTACTAAATAAACTTCCGCATATTTAGCACGTACTTTGATGTTTGCTTTATCATCAGCCGGATTAATTGCAACACTAGTTGCTGGATCTTTCGCTGCCGTGCGTGCATCGAAGTTTTGAATACCTTCAACATAATCACCGGTCTCTAAATCAACGATTTTAGGCTCAATGAATTTTGCGTAGGTTTCTTGCACATTTGTTTTTTCTTGCATTAAACCAGCCGCTTGTAAGATATTTTTTTGTTTATCAAGCTGTTTCTGAATATCCTGTGTTGGTTTTAACAACACCGCAGCACCTGCTACGATAAGAGAACAGATCAAACTTAATAAAACCACAACGGTTAGTGTACCACCAACGCTATCTTTATTAAATTTAGCCATTGTTTGCTACCCTCGCTAATCTGCGTTTGATATTACCTTGAACCACTAAGTAGTCGAAGATTGGAGCAAATAAGTTAGCAAATAAGATCGCTAACATCATACCTTCAGGGTATGCCGGATTCACTACACGAATTAAAACGCACATAAAGCCAATTAAGATACCGTAAGCCCATTTACCTTTGTTAGTAAATGCAGCAGAAACAGGATCTGTTGCCATAAAGAACATACCTAATGCAAAACCACCTAAAACTAAGTGCCAGTGCCAAGGCATTGAGAACAATGGGTTAGTGTCTGAGCCGATAACATTAAATAATGTTGCCGTTGCCGCCATACCAACCATTACACCAGCGATGATTCTCCATGATGCAATACGAGCAAATACGATAATTGCTGCACCGATGATCAACATTAGAGTAGAAGTTTCACCGATTGAACCCGGGATATTACCTAAGAAAGCATCCATCCAAGTGATCGTTTCGCCTGTTGCAACGTGTTTTAATGCACCTTGTCCACCTACAGCCCATTGTGAAAGTGCGGTTGCACCTGAGAAACCGTCTGCGGCTGTCCACACCAAATCGCCTGAAATTTGCCCCGGATAAGCGAAGAACAAGAACGCACGTCCTACCAACGCTGGGTTCATAAAGTTTTTACCCACGCCACCGAATACCTCTTTGGCAACCACCACACCGAATGTGGTCGCAAGTGCTGCTTGCCACAATGGTAATGTTGGCGGAACGATTAACGCCAAAAGGATAGACGTTACGAAGAAACCTTCATTGATTTCGTGTTTACGGATCATCGCAAACAACACTTCCCAGAAACCACCTACCGCAAAAATGGTCAGGTAGATTGGTAGGAAGAAGATTGCACCGATCCCCATTTTGCTCAATATGCCAGCGTCTTGTGAAAGGAAACCGAACGTATTTGCAAGGGCAAAGTGCCAGTTATTCGCTACGTTATTTTGTACGTTGGCAGCAAAATCGCCCACGTTTAATGCCGCTAATGATTGAACGCCCACGTTGTACATACCGTAAAACATTGCAGGGAACAATGCGAGCCACACGATTAACATCATACGTTTAGAGTCAATCGCATCACGAACGTGTGCATCTTTACGGGTGACAGTACCGGGTGAATAGAAAATGGTATAAGCCGCCTCAAACAGCGTGTACCATTTTTCATATTTCCCACCTTGATGGAAATGGGGTTCCATTTTTTCAAAAAGATTTTTTAAACCCATTTTTAGCCTTCCTTCTCGATTTTATCTAACGCCTGACGCAATAATGGGCCCCAGTTGTTTTTACCAGAACACACAAAGGTACATAACGCTAAATCTTCTTCATCTAGCTCTAAGCAACCTAATGCCTGAGCAGAATCCGTATCGCCTGCCGCTAAATCACGCAACAATAATGTCGGTAAAATATCTAATGGCATTACACGCTCATACGCCCCTGTCGGCACCATTGCACGCTCGCTACCGTGAACGGCGGTTGTGAAATTAAATAATTTCTTCGCAAAATGACCGAGGGTAGTACGCGTGATCGAGAATTTATCTGAATATGGTGCGATCATACCGAAGAAGATTTTTTCACGACCTTCCGCCAATACAGACACCTGTAAAGCGTAACGCCCTAAATAATCCACCGGCCCCGTCGCCGTTGCACCGCTTAACACTGAACCTGAAATCACACGGTTTTCGCCGTCTTTCAATTCGTTAGCGGTTAATTGAGAAAGGTTCGCCCCAAGACGCGTACGCACCAAGCGAGGATTGTTCACTTGTGGGCCTGCGAGAGAGACCACACGATCCGTATAAAGCTCGCCCGTGGTAAATAATTTACCGATTGCGATTACATCTTGATAATTTAAATGCCATACGGTTTTCGTTAAACCTACCGGATCAATAAAGTGAATGTGAGTACCCACTAAACCTGCCGGGTGACGACCCGCAAATTCGTGTACATTTACACCGCTAACTGAAGGAACGTTCGCACCAGCTGCTTTCACTAAATTCACTTTCACGCCTAAACGAGTTAATACCGTTAAACCGTGTTCGAAATCATTTTTGTATTCGTTAATGATCACCGTCGGATCAGCACTTAACGGATTAGTATCCATTGCATTAACGAAAATTGATGCCGGAGTTGCATCAACTGCAGGAACTTTGCTGAACGGACGAGTACGGAATGCTGTCCATAAACCCGATTCAACAAGATTTGTTCTTACTTGTTCCGCTGATAAAGAGGCTAATTGCGCAGCTTCATAGCTCTTAAAGGTAATTTGCTCATCACCCTCAACTTTAATTACGACTGATTGAAGAACACGTTTTTCACCACGGTTGATCGTTACTACCGTACCGCTTGCTGGGGCTGTAAATACTACGCCAGGGTTCTTTTTATCTTCAAAAAGTACCTGACCTTTTTTCACTACATCGCCTTCACGAACTTTCATTGAAGGACGCATACCCACATATTCTTCACCAAGCATCGCAACTTCATTAACGGTATTGCCGTTATGGATTACTTGTGCCGGC
Organism: Actinobacillus capsulatus DSM 19761; assembly: GCF_000374285.1. Taxonomy (GTDB): domain Bacteria; phylum Pseudomonadota; class Gammaproteobacteria; order Enterobacterales; family Pasteurellaceae; genus Actinobacillus; species Actinobacillus capsulatus. The sequence continues at coordinate 46,787 of NZ_KB893932.1, forward strand.
GTACCTGCAATAGGTAAATCCAAGCCTTTTTTGATTGTAATCATATTGTTTGCACTACTTTTCTTTTGGGTTAAAAAATAAGATTGCGAAAAATCGCAATCGCTTCTCTTGAGCCGTAACGTTAATTTAAAAACAAACGAATTCCCCCACTTGTTTCTAAAAAGTTACATTAAGTTCTCAAATCTGGGTTTTTATCTCGGAATTAATTCACAAGCTAAAATAAACGAGGCATTTTACCTTAAAAACGAGCTAACTTTCCACAAAAACACACGATTTTCGGGCGCTAGACCTTGAATATTTGAAATAAATCAATATTTATTAGACAATTTTTTAACATTTACCTCTAAAGGGGTAATCCATATTTCAGTGTCTTAACTCCAAACAAGCGGTCAGATTTTCTAAACTTTTTGCAAAGTTTGTAACAATTGGTAATTACAAAATTTCGAGTAGAAAAAACCGCCTGTAAAGCGTAGAATACCCGATAATTTTACTCAATTTAAATAACGAATTTGGAAACTCATAATGGAACAACAAGAAGTCATTCATATTTCGATTTCTGAAGCGGCACAAGCACACTTTCGCCGTCTTCTAGAGCAACAAGAAGAAAATACCAATATCCGTATTTTCGTGGTAAATCCGGGCAGCCCTAATGCCGAGTGTGGCGTTTCTTATTGCCCGCAAAATGCCGTAGAAGAGACCGATACACAATTTGAATATAATGGTTTCTCTGCATTTGTTGATGAAATTAGCCTACCTTTCTTGGATGAAGCGGAAATTGATTATGTAACGGATCCGATGGGGTCACAACTCACGTTAAAGGCGCCAAATGCGAAAATGCGTAAAGTGGCGGATGACGCACCTTTTATTGAACGCTTAGATTATGTGATTCAAACTCAGGTAAACCCGCAATTAGCAAGCCATGGCGGTCGAGTGACTTTAATCGAAGTGACGGAGGATAAATATGCGATTCTACAATTCGGTGGTGGCTGTAACGGCTGTTCAATGGTGGATGTCACCTTAAAAGAAGGAATCGAGAAACAATTATTAGCCATGTTCCCTGACGAATTAGTCGGAGTGAAAGATGTAACCAAACACCAACACGGCGAACATTCTTACTACTAAATAACATAAAAAAGCACGAGTAACTCAGCTCGTGCTTTTTTTGCAATTTTTCAGCCAAATTTAACCGCTTACTAAAGTAATGTCGGATAACGTTGTTGAATTTCGCTCAATAAGGCTTTTTTATCTTGCTTCGAGAGAAAAGCCGCTTCAACTGCATTAAACAAAAGTTGCAGTGCTTCTTCTTTGGTAAGTTGATAATCGGTTTCCAATAGGTGAAACTCATTTTGCACATTTGTTTGTGAAACGGTCATATTATCGCTATTTAATGTTGCCACCACACCTCGCTCTAAAAATGTGCGTAACGGATAATCTCGTAGATGCTGAACCGTTTTAGTTTGCAGATTACTGCACGGACACATTTCTAATGGTGTTCGACTACCTATCAATTTACGCATCACGCTTTCCGACTGAATTGAACGAATACCATGTCCAATACGTGAAGCGCCAAAATTCAGTGCTTGCTCAACACTCTCTGCGCCTGCAGCTTCTCCAGCATGAAGGGTAAACGGCACACCTAATTCATTTGCATAATCAAATTCTGCACTAAAATTTACCGTCGGAAATATGCCTTCCGCACCGGCTAAATCGACTGCTACCACACCGGCTTCGCCCTCACTTAAATATTTATCGGCTAAACGTACGGTTTCTAAATTTTCCGCATGATTATCCGCTGCTCGCATACAGCATAAAATTAAATTCGCTTTAAATAATCGGGTCTTGGCTAAGCCTTCTTGTAAACCTTTAATCGCTGCTTGTACCACTTGTTCTTGATCCATGCCTTTTTGGGTATGAAATTGTGGCGCAAAGCGAATCTCAACATAAAGCAATCCGGCTTGATCTAATCGTTGTAGAACATCAGTAACGGACGAAGCCAATGCTTCAGGGGTTTGTAATAACGAAATGGGTAACTCGAAACAGCGTAAATATTGATTTAAATCGCTACAATCTTGCGGGACGGAAATAAAAGGAAGTAAGGTTTGCGGGTCAGAGGAAGGGAGTTGAATTTGCTGTTTAGCAGCCCATTCAATCATCCATTGTGGTGATAAAGAACCATCTAAATGCAAATGTAGGTCTATCACCCCATATGTTGCTAAGTTTAAAGCCATATTGTCTCCTTAACTGTTATTGATATTTTATATATGGCTGCACAAAGATTACACAAATTTACGCAAAATAACAATATATAAAACAATAAGCGGTGTAATTTCCGAGAAATGTTACAGATATAAAAACACCACCTTACGGTGGTGCTTACTAGATTTTAATTAACCTTCACAGCTAGAACAACTTAATAAGTTACGGTTAAACACTTGTGCCGCACTCATTGAGTATTGGTAATAAATTGATTTTAAACCGAGTTCCTCTGCAGTTAAGTATAATTGGTTTAAGTCACGAGCCGGTGTTGCAGGGTGAACCATGATATTAATACTTTGACCTTGGTCGATATATTTCTGACGTTGTGCCGCTTGCTGAATCACGCTTAACTGACTGATTTCAGAGAAAGTTTTGAATACTTCTTTTTCTTCGTCGGTTAATTGTTCCAAGTGCTGTACGGAACCGTCATTGTGTAAAATCGATTCCCAAATCTCTTCCGTATCTAAACCTTTTTCTTGGAGTAATTTCTCTAAGAACGGGTTTTTATACACGGTTTTGATTTTCGCTAAATCTTTAACATAGTAGTTAGATTTAAACGGTTCAACCGATGGTGATACGCTACCTAAAATAAAACTACTTGATTTCGTTGGCGCAATACTCATTAGAGTAGTATTACGGCGACCGTAGCCTTTTAAGATTTCCGGCTCACCAAAACGTTTCGCTAACTCTTGTGACGCTTTTAAGGTTTTCTCTTGTAACGTTTTAAAGATTAAGTTGTTTTTTTGCATTGCTTGGAAGCTATCAAACGCAATGTTATTCGCTTGTAAATAGCTATGCCAGCCTAACACGCCTAAGCCTAATGCACGGTGACGAATCGCAAAGCGATGTGCACGATCTAAGAACGGCATATCTTTACTTTTCTCAATAAACTCACTCATTACCACGTCTAAGAAGTAAGTTAATACTTCCGGTGCATCCGTGTCTTTCCACTCATCAAAATAGAGTAAGTTCATTGAAGAAAGACAGCAAACGAAACTTTCATCATTGCTTGATGGAAGCATAATTTCGGTACATAAGTTTGAAGCGTGTACCGTCATATTTTTATCTTTATAAACGTCCGGACGGCCAGCATTTGCATTATCTTTAAAGAATAAATACGGAATACCCGTTTCCGTTTTACGTTGTAACAGTTTTGCCCAAAGTTGACGTTTATACGGGTCACCCGCTTTCATTGATTCTAACCAATCATGACCGACACATACGCCGTAATACATTAATTGGATTGGGTTACCTTCGGTATGAATATCTAACCATTCGTCAATATCGCCGTGTTCAATATCGATATAACCGGCAAATTGGCCTTTACGTGACGTACCTTGAGAAATAACGTCAATCACCGTATCAAACAATTTACTAAAGTTGAATGAACCGTCTGATTTACCGTTATTTTTAATTGCTGAACCACGTGGACGAATATCACCGAAATAAGCGGAAGTACCGCCACCGATTTTACTCATCATCCCCACTTCAGCGGTCGTCACCATAATTTCGTGAATTGAGTCACCGATGTAGCTACCAAAACAAGAAATCGGTAAACCACGATCTAAACCGAAATTCGACCAAATCGGAGAAGAAAGTGAGAAATAACCACGTGCCATATAGTGATAGAATTTATCCGCATAGCCTTCGATACCAAGTTTATGCTCCGCATGTTCAGCGATAAAACGAATACGCTCTAATGCGGTTGTTCCTTCAAGTAAGTAACCACGTTGTAAAAATAAGCGGCTATCTTCATTTAGCCATTCAAAATCAGGGCGAGTATTAGAATAAGTCATCTGCGGTAATCTGCTTCATTTTTTTGCTGTAATCAGTACTACGTTTGTTAAAGAAATCTGTTTCTTTCGTTGACAGAATTTCAATATCAAACCACTCAGTTTCTTTTAGTAATTCAGGATTTACATCGTATGGAGGCTCTAAACCTAGCGTCATTAACGAGTTGTTATAACGGCTACGAATATAGTTTTCTACCGCTTCACGGCTAATAAAACTTAAATCGCCTTCTTCAAAAATCCAATCTAAAATGCCACATTCCGCCTCAAACGCTTGAGTAGATAGGGTCTTTAATTCTTCAAAAAATTCTGGAGTGAAAAGCTCACTGTGTTCATCACGTAAAATTTCGTATAACGCAATACCGAATTTACCATGAATCTCTTCTTCTTTTGACGTTGCTTCAACCGCATTAGAAATCCCTTTAAAGAGGTTTTTATGCTTATTGAACGACATCATAATTAAGAACTGACCGAATAATGAAATATGTTCTACGAAAAGAGAGAATAAAACGAGTGAAAGCACAAATTCACCTTTACCCGCATCTTTATCTTTCATGAACGATTCCATATAACGAATACGGTTCATTAACGGCTCAATGTCTTGGATTTGGCTAAACATTTCGTTTAAGCCTAATTTTTCTAATAAAAACGAGTATGCATCTTTGTGACGAACTTCCGACTCTGCGAATGTACCACCCACATCATCCATTTCCGGTTTTGGGAAATAGCGATATAGTTCACCCCAGAAACGTTTTACGTTTACTTCCACTTGAGAAATCGCCAACATCGCACGAGTTAACACATGACGTTCGTGATCATTGATATCAATACGGTAGTTCTGAATATCACCGGTAAAATTAAACTCCGTATGCAACCAATAAGAATGGCGAATTGCATCTTTAAATTCTAATAATTCAGGGTATTCGTATGGCTTGATGTTCAAGCGTTTTTCAAAAAGATTTCTTTTGGACATACTCGTTAACTCTATCTTTATTCATTAATAATTAAGGCGTGAATTTTAGGGAAAATTTTTTAGTACCACAAGTCTTGACAAACAAGCTTTTTAGCTAGTCATTTGATTTATAAAGAAAAAATTTTTTGTCAATTTATAAATCAATATCTAGTGGTTTATTTGTAAAAATCTACTAGATATTGTATTGCATTAATTATCATCAAATCACAAGCCGAACGTAAAAACCGTGAATTCACAAGCGTTTTATAGTATGATGAGCGAAATTTTGATCCCTTTACAAGCGGTTAAATTTAGCGAAAAATTTACAAAAGATCGGCTAAATGGCACCGCTTGTTATTTTTATTTGTGAATAACTTTATGCAAAATCAATTTTATCGTGGACGTTTTTCCGTTGCGCCAATGCTTGATTGGAGCACCCGTCATTGCCGCTATTTTCATCGTCAATTTAGCCAACACGCTTTGCTTTATACCGAAATGATCACCGCACCGGCGATCATTCACGCCAAATACGATCTGCTTGAATACGATTCTAGTGAAAATCCGGTTGCGTTACAGCTCGGCGGCAGCGATCCGGCTCAACTTGCGCATTGTGCCAAATTAGTTGAAGAACGTGGCTATGCCGAAATCAACTTAAATGTCGGCTGTCCTTCCGACCGTGTGCAAAACGGAATGTTCGGTGCTTGCTTAATGGCAAAAGCCGATTTGGTTGCCGACTGCATCAAAGCCATGCAAGATGCGGTGCAAATTCCGGTGACGGTTAAACATCGTATCGGCATTGATGACTTGGATAGCTACGAATTTTTGTTTGATTTTATTGAGAGAGTACAACCGTATAGTAAGGATTTTATCGTTCATGCTCGCAAAGCGTGGCTTTCCGGTTTAAGTCCGAAACAAAATCGTGAAATTCCACCGCTTGATTATGAGCGTGTTTATCAGCTGAAACGTGACTTTCCACATTTAAATATTTCAATTAACGGCGGAATTAAAACTGTTGAGGAAATCAAACAACACTTGGCATTTGTCGATGGCGTAATGGTGGGGCGTGAAGCCTATCAAAACCCGTCATTGTTAGGTGAAATCGATTCGCAAATTTTCGGTGAAAATCGACCGCTTGTCACCGCCCGTGAAGCGGTGGAAAAGATGTTGCCTTATATTGAAGCGCAAACGCAAAAAGGGGTTTATTTAAACCATATCGTTCGCCATATGTTAGGTGCATTCCAAAACTGTAAAGGTGCACGCCAATGGCGCCGTCACTTAAGCGAAAATGCCACTAAACAAGGGGCAGGTGTTGAAGTGGTAGAACAAGCGCTCAGCTTTGTACAAGAATAATTAAATTTGCTATTTCCCCCTAAGCAGGCATAATGTTTTTATCCTATGTATCTTTCGGAGGAAATATAAATATGAGCATTCATTCAGTCAATCCAAAAGGCAGTTTAGACCAACTCTCACATTTGGAAATGGAATTGCTGACCAAAAACGCACAAGGCAATCTCTATTCACTTTATCGCAATTGTTCGCTTGCCGTGCTTAATTCCGGTGCTGTTACCGATGACAGTCGCGCACTGCTCAATCAATATCAACACTTCGATATAAATCTGATTACCCGTGAAAAAGGGGTAACGCTTGAGTTGCACAACCCGCCGGAAACCGCTTTTGTTGACGGAAAAATGATGCTCAATATTCAATATCATTTATTTGCCGTATTACGTGACATCGTTTTTGTAAACGCCCTTTCTCAATATTTCAAACAAGATCAACCGCAAACCGATTGTCGCTATATCACCAATCAAGTCTTTTCAATTTTACGCAATGCCAAAGCGCTTGAGATTGGTTCTGATCCTAATCTAATTGTTTGCTGGGGCGGTCATTCGATTAACCAAACCGAATATCAATATTGCCGAGCAGTCGGAACCGAATTGGGATTACGTTTACTTAATATTGTCACTGGCTGTGGTACCGGCGTGATGGAAGCGCCAATGAAAGGCGCAGCAATCGGCCATGCGAATCAGCGGTATCAGTATAGCCGTTTTATCGGAATCACCGAGCCGTCTATTATTGCCTCCGAGCCGCCGAATCCGATCGTCAATGAATTAATTATTATGCCCGATATTGAAAAACGGTTAGAAGCCTTCGTGCGTATGGGACATGGCATTGTCATCTTCCCCGGAGGCCCCGGCACATTAGAAGAATTACTTTATATCATTGGTATAAAACTCAATCCGGCTAATAAGTTACAACAATTACCGGTAATTTTGACCGCACCGCCGGAAAGCGCCAATTATTTCACCGCGATTGATGAATTTATAGGTGAAACGCTTGGTAAAGAAGCGCAACAACAGTATGAAATCATCATTGATGATCCGGTTTTAGTCGCCCAAAAAATGGCACATGCGATGAAAGAAGTGAAACGTCAGCGCCAAGCGCTAGCCGATTCATACAGTTTTAACTGGTCGCTAAAAATTGATGACGCTTTTATTTTGCCTTTTGCTCCGACTCACGAAAATATGGCAAATCTTGATCTGCATTTTGGCCAAGCACCGGCACAATTGGCGGCGAATTTACGCCGAGTATTTTCGGGTATTGTTGCCGGTAATATCAAACCGGATACACAAGATATGATTGAGCAATACGGTCCCTTCCAGCTCAAAGGCGATCGCAAATTAATGGAGAAAATCGACTGCTTGTTACAACGCTTTATTCAGCAACATCGTATGAAACTACCGACCGAAGAGGCTTACAAACCTTGTTATCAGATTCATAAATAGCGAGGGGGGATTATGTATTTACAACAGATTGAAATCAGCGGCTTTCGAGGTATTAATCAGCTCACATTACAATTGCGTCCGAATATGGTCTTGATTGGTGAAAACGCTTGGGGTAAATCCAGTTTACTGGATGCTCTCAGCCATATCTTCAATATCAAAGGCGAGCTTTATCAATTTAGTGAATCGGACTTCCACCAACAATATCATGCCACAACTAAGGCGGAGCAAATCCGCCTATTGTTCACCTTCTGTGCCGAACATGAGGACGAATGTCAGGCTGATATTCATCAGCCTTATTGTCACCTTTTTTATCCGGATGAAAAAGGCAAGCTTTGTATTAAGCTGCAAGTTTCCGGTAAACTCCTAAATGGCGTTATTGAAACTGACTACTGTTTTCTAGATAACTCCGCCAAACCGCTAAAGGTTGCCAATCATGAAGAAATTATTCTTTCGATTATCAATCACTCACCCGTTTACCGCTTTAGGGATGCCCGTTTAAATAAATTCTCGCCGCTTGAAACATTTTCTCCTCATATCGAAAATGAGCAAGATACTATCCAAAGCGAATTGCAAGCACTCTCTTTATTATTGCGCTATTACTTTTTAAGTATCAAAAGTCGTCAACAATTAGCCGATGCGCTGCAAGACACTTCCGTGCTATGGGAAAGAGTCAAATCACTTTGCTTACGTTTAAAACAAGATCAAAGCGGAGAACTGACTCATAAGGTACGCACTCACCTTTCCTCACTATTTATAATCAGTCAGAAATTACGCCGTGTTGAAAAGCCGATTATCTTATTTGAAGATCTCGAAGCACGTTTACACCCCCGTATGATTGCGATCTTTTGGGAATTGGTAAATTATTTACCAGTACAACGCATCACCACCACCAATTCAATGGAATTACTTTCTCAAGTGCCGTTACGAGAAATTAGCCGTTTAGTGCGTTATCGAGATCATACCGAGGCATATTCGCTTGCACATAGTTCGTTGGGCAAAGAAGACCTACGTAAACTGACCTTTCATATTCACTACAATCGAGGTTTAGCTTTATTTTCTCGAGCATGGATTTTAGTCGAAGGCGAAACGGAAGTTTGGATTCTAACCGAGCTGGCAAATTTACTGGATATTAATTTGGAAATGGAAGGAATTCGGATAGTGGAATTTGCCCAATGCGGCTTACGCCCGTTAATTAAATACGCCAAAGCGATGGGCATTGAATGGTACGTATTGACCGACGGTGATCAAGCGGGCGAAAAATATGCCGATATTGCCAAAAGCATGTTGCAGGAAAACGAACACCCAAGTAAACATTTGACCGTCATTCCACGCCAAGATATCGAACATTTTTTCTATCACGAAGGACTAAGGGAAGTATTTGTGCGTCTTGCCCGTTGGCAACCGAGAGATCATAAATACCCGACCAAAACCATTATCAAACGAGCGATTCAGTACACCTCAAAACCAGATTTAGCGATTGCGATTTCAACTGAAATCAAACAACGAGGCAATCAAGCGATTCCTCGCTTATTTAGAAAGCTGTTTATTAAAGTCTTGAAACTTATCAAAGAGCAATAAACAACAAGCGGTTAAATTTACAAAATTTTTTGCAAATGTAACCGCTTGTCTGATTCCAAATTAACTATAACTAACGTCGGATTTCGAAGCGTTCGAATTGTTCCGAACCTTGATAACTTTGTTCAATTAAATTACGCACGGCAGATGTCGGAGGGCCTTTTTGTAACCAGCTTCTGAACGCAGCCATTTGCGCTTCGCTACCAATGGCAACCACTTCCACCGAGCCTTCAGGGCGATTTTTCACATAACCTTTAATGCCGATTTTTCCTGCCTCTTGTAGCGTGAAGAATCGAAAGCCAACACCTTGTACGTGCCCGGTCACAATAAACAGTTTCTGCTGCATAAGCCCTCCGTCAATTTCTACATTTTCAATTTAATTAAACGTGCGACATTTTCTGCGCTAGACTCCAAGTTTTCTCGTCCTTGTTTTAAGGTTTCTTCAAGTGAGTTTAATTGACGAATAATCGGGAATACCGCATCAATGCCATGTTGATAGACCACATTGTAATCTTCTCGTAAGCAACCGACAATCGCAATCACCGGCACACCAAATTGTTTTGCCGTTTTTGCCACACCGACCGGTGTTTTACCGGCAATACTTTGTGCGTCCATACGTCCCTCGCCGGTAATCACTAAATCCGCATCTTGGATATGCTCCGCCAAACGAGTCGCTTCGATAATGATTTGTACACCTGCTTTAAGCTGCACGTTCGGCAGTAATAATAAACCACCGCCCATACCGCCTGCTGCACCTGCGCCGGCATGATTAGCTATCGCAATCCCTTGCTGAGCTAATGCGATATCCGCAAAATGCGCCAAAGCATTATCCAAGGTTTGAACCATCTCCGGCGTTGCACCTTTTTGCGGACCAAACACTGCCGAAGCACCACGCTCGCCACATAATGGGTTATTTACATCGCACGCCACTTCAAACTCAACACTTTGTAAACGAGGATCTAAATTTTCTAACGAAATCTGGCTGATTTGTTGTAGCTGTTCGCCCCCAAAACCGATTTCCTCACCTGCGGCATTTTTGAAAGAAGCACCGAGCGCTTGTAACATACCGACACCACCATCATTGGTCGCACTACCACCAATGCCTAACAGAATTTTTTTCACGCCCAAATCTAACGCTTTTTTGATTAATTCACCAGTACCAAAACTGGTGGTTTTAAGCGGATTACGTTGCTCAAAAGGTACAAGATGTAAACCGGAAGCCGCCGCCATTTCAATAAAAGCGGTCTGTTTATCACCCGAAACACCCAAAAAACCGGTCGCTTTATTGCCGAGCGGCGCAGTGACTTTAACTTCTAACAGCTCACCTTTAGTCGCATCAATTAATGACTGAACCGAACCTTCACCGCCATCTGCCATCGGCACCTTGATGTATTGCGCATCAGGGAAAATACGTCTGAAACCGCCTTCAATAGATTGCGCTACTTCAAGCGCAGTAAGGCTTTCTTTAAATGAATCGGGAGCAATAACAATTTTCATATTTTACCTCTTAGAATAATTTAAACACGCCAAATACCAAGGTTGAAACGATAGTCATAATTAAACCGACCGCTGTTTCATACGGAATTAATTTTAAGCGTTCTTTCATCTCCATATTGACGCTTCCGCCGGTGGCGTGGAAAAAAGAACCGTGCGGCATATGGTCAAATACGGTCGCACCGGCGTGAATCATTGCTGCACCAGCCAATGCACTTACACCTAATTCTATTAAGGTTGCACTAAATACGTTTGACGCCACCACCGTACCTGCTGTAGTTGAAGCGGTTGCCAATGACATTAACGCCCCTGAAATCGGTGCAAGTAAATAAGACGGCAAACCTGAAGCAGTTAGAGCTTCAATTAACACATCTTTTAAACCCGAATTGGCAATAATGCCGGCTAATGCCCCCGTACCTAATAACATCACGGCGACCGGTGACATTTTTAACAAACCTGAAGTAGCAAATTGATTCACTTGTTTTAATTTGCCCATCGCCAACGCACCGACTAAACCGCCAAACGGTAATGCGATCAGCGGGTCAATTTTTATATCTGCAATAGGACGTAACACTAATAAGATAATCGCACAAAGCGGAGCGGCAATTGCCGGTAGAAAAGCGGGTAAATTTTGTAGATTATTTGCAGAAACTTCGTTATCCGCCACTTTTGAACCTTTGTTGATCAGACGTTTGGCTAAAAAATAGGTCAGAATAATACCGAAGATTGCCGGAAGGATACCTGCTGCCATCACAGAGGTTAACGGTAAATGGAAAGCGTCTGAAGCGGCAATTGCATTTGGATTCGGTGACATAATGTTACCTGCTTTACCGCCACCAATCATCGCTAATAAAATAGCCGGTTTCGATAAATTACCACGTTTCGCTAACGCTAATGCAATTGGTGAAACAGTAATCACCGCCACGTCCACAAATACCCCAACAGCGGTTAAAATCATGGTTGAAAGTACTAGCGCAAGCAATGCTCGTGTTTCGCCTAATTTTTTCACGATAGTTTCGGCGATGGTACTTGCCGCACCGGATTCAATTAATACACCGGCTAATACACCCGCAGCTAAGATCCGCATGACCGCCGTGGTAATCCCTTGTGCACCGCCAATCATTAAGCTCACGGTTTGCGACAGATCCGCACCACTGATTAAACCACCGACCAATGCACCAATTAACATACCGTATGCTGGCGGTACTTTCTTTAAGATTAAAACTATCGCGACTGATAGTGCTACAACAGCACCGACTGCAGTTACCGCAACCATAATGTTCTCCTTAATACCAAAAACATAAATACAAAAATGAATTGTTCGGCATTATGCGGATTTTTAATGGAAAGTCGTTAGTGAAAATTACAAAAAATAGCGAGTTACACTGGCTAATATTGTAAAATTCAACAAATCAAGGCATTAAAATCGCACCTAAATATAAAATAAATTTATCTTCTATCTTATTGAAAGATAAAGAAGTTATTTGTTCGATTCGTTCTAAACGATAACGTAAGGTATTTTGATGAATAAACAATTTTTCCGAAGCGTGAACCAGATCACAATTTGACAAAAAATATTGCTGCAAACTTTTAAACAGCACGTTTTTCTCATCTTGAGAAATTAACTGTTGAACCGGTGTAAATAATTCTTTGGCTTGCCACGAATGAGAAAAATCAGCTAATAGCGCCTGTAAGCGATAAGCTTCAAAACAGATAATCTGCTTCTTCGTATGATTATTTTCCGCATACGCTAAGGTGTGTAATGCAGACTGATAAGAAAAATGCGCTTCGACAAAATGTCCAACCTGACAACCGATCACCATACGATAATCCGTTTCAACCGTTTGTGACGGAAACAACTGGTTAAGTGTTTTATGTTTTTGGCGCTGAAGTAATTCTTCTACCGGTAGCAGCAAAACTAATTTATCTAAATCAACCACAACAACACTGGCATTCTGTTGCTGCTGCTCTAAATGTAATAAAACGGTCTGTAATTCTTCCGAAGTAGGCTTATTTAATTTGATAATAATCGCAGCCAATGCTTGAGCCGGATTTAAATTAAAGAAACGAGCTTGTTGCTCTGTTTGTTCTCTATTTAAGCTACCTTTTAATAATTGGCGAATAAATTCTTCTTTATAGCGGCGCTGCCAACGTTCCGTTTCCAAAACGATCGCTTGTTCGACAATTAATTCCGCCGCCATAGTGACTAATTCTGCATAATGACGAACTGCCTCCGGTGCGCCTGAAATGCCGATAACACCGATTGTTTTACCTAAATATCGAATCGGTAAATTCAGCCCTTCTCTCGCTTCATAGTTCCACTGTTTTGCTAATTTTTCATCAATTTCAACCGCTTGATTATGTCGTAATACAATTACGGCGCCAGTATGACGCTCACCTATGCGGCTCGGGTCTCCAGAAGCAATAATAATGCCCTGTTCGTCCATCACATTCACCGAGTTCGGAATAATTTGCATGGTGCGTTTGACAATAGCTTGTGCGGTTTGTTTGTCTAGTTTCATCATTTCTTCTCTAATTAACGCTAAAAATAAGCGACAAGCGGTCAAATTTTTCCAATTTTTTGCAAAGAAATCAGAAAAAACAAATCGCTTAAAAAACAATCCCCTGACAAGCAGGGGATATAAAGGTTAGTGTTTAAGAATATATAGGTTACGCAATAAAATGTCATCTTGCGGATCTTTGCCACTATAGCCTTTTACATACGGTTTGACTAAACGTGGGTTCACATAGTTATAAATCGGCACGATAGCGTAATCGTCCGCAAGTACTTTTTCCGCTTTCGCATAAGCGGTCGCTCTGCCTTCCGCATCCGCCGCTTGATAAGACTCCGCTACCGCATCATCATACGCTTTACTTGCATAACCTGTTTTGTTATTACTTGAATCCGATAGGAAATAAGTCACGAAAGTGCTTGCTTGGTTATAATCTGCCGACCAACCCGCACGCGCTAAATCATACTTACCTTCACGGCGTGTATCTAAATAGGTTTTCCATTCTTGATTTTCTAATTCAACTTGAACTAGCCCTTTAGTATTGGCTTTCCATAATGAAGCGGCTGCAATCGCAATTTTTTTATGGTTGTCATTGGTGTTGTATAAAATTGAGAATTTCAACGGATTCGCTTTGCTGAACCCAGCTTCTTCTAATAATTTAACCGCTTGTGCATTACGCTCTGCCATTGCTTGCTGACTATATTCAGGCGATTGAATTTTCTGCCCTTCGTGAATATAGGTCGGCGTGAACACATAAGTCGGCGTTTGCCCTTGTCCTAGTACTTTATCAGTGATAATCGTACGATCGAGCGCTAAATTTAATGCTTTACGTACTCGAAGATCATCAAACGGTTTTCTATTCAAATTGATTTCATACAAATAAGTAGAAAGCGTTCTTGCGGTAAAAACTTCTTCCGGTAAATCTTTTTTCAACTTAGCAAACTGTTCCGGCGGTAACGTATAATTCGTTACATCTAAATCGCCCGCTTTATACCGAGCCACATCGGTAGTTGCATTCGGAATAGCTAAATATGTCGCTTTATTGATCACAGTTTCTTTATCATTCCAATAATTGCTATTACGCTCAAACACAATTTTTTCATTGATAATGTGTTCTACTAATTTATACGCGCCGTTGCCAACTAAGTTCGCTTTTTTTGCCCAGCTATCGCCAAACTGTTCTACCACTTTTTTATTTACCGGTAATAACGATGAATGAGTGGTCAGCTCATTTGCGTAAGGAACCGAATTAGTTAATGACAATACTAACGTATAGTCATCTATCGCTTTCACACCCAGTTCTTCCGGTTTTTTCTTGCCATCAATAATCTCTTGCGCATTTTCCACTTGTAAATAAGTCAGATAACTTGCGTAAGGCGAAGCGGTTAATGGATTGGCTAAACGCTGCCACGCATAGACAAAATCATGTGCTGTTACCGGATCTCCGTTCGCCCATTTTGCATTTTGACGCAATTTAAATGTCCATGTTTTGTAATCGGGTGAACTCTGCCAGCTCTCTGCCACACCAGCTTGTAATTTCCCTTCTTCATCTTTAGTAATCAACCCTTCAAACAGCTGATAAGCGACTTGTGATTCAGGCACACCTTCTATTTTTTGTGGATCAAAACTGGCCGGCTCCGAGCCGTTATTAATGATAATTTCTTGTTTTTCCGCCAATACCATTCCTTCCGGCACTTTTGCGGCAAAAGCCGTGCTGGATAAGCCAAGTACGATTGCGATATTTAATAATGAGCGAGTCAGTTTTGTTTGCATAATTATTCCTTTTTTTGAATAAATATATAAGATATATATCCTTAAAATTTTTAAAATAAAAAAATCACTTTGTAAAGTGTTATACCTTAATTTAGCTCGCTTTTTTTCCATTTTGTGATAGGAATCACCTTTTATTGAAAATAATTTAATAAATATAACTCAGGTAATCACGCTATAAAGCCTAATAAAGCATAGATAAGCGTCTATACAGATTGAATAACTCAGAATAAAATTCTGTATTTTCTCAATAACAGGCATTTTGTTACTTACTCATTAGAATAAAAAACGCTATTTTTTATAAAAATAGCGTTTTACTTTCGTTTTTTTAACCGTTATATTCGTTAGCAACAATAAGCAAGCGGTTGTTTTTGCAAAAAATAAAGCAAATTTGACCGCTTATTTATTCATATGCATTCACAATATTTATTTTAGAGTTGGACAATATCATGGCAAAAACATTATACGAAAAACTATTTGATGCTCACGTTGTATATGAAGCCGCAGGCGAAACGCCGATTCTTTATATCAACCGCCATTTAATTCATGAAGTGACAAGCCCGCAAGCGTTTGACGGTTTACGTGTTGCCGGCCGCCAAGTTCGTCAAGTTAGCAAAACATTCGGCACAATGGATCACAGTATTTCTACCCAAGTGCGTGACGTAAATAAATTAGAAGGTCAGGCGAAAATCCAAGTTTTAGAATTAGCGAAAAACTGTGAAGCAAGTGGTATTTCGTTATTCGATATGCAAACCAAAGAACAAGGTATCGTACACGTAATGGGGCCGGAGCAAGGTTTAACCCTACCGGGTATGACAATTGTATGCGGCGACTCACATACCGCAACACACGGCGCATTCGGTGCATTAGCTTTCGGTATTGGTACTTCTGAAGTAGAACACGTGCTTGCAACTCAAACATTAAAACAAGCTCGTGCAAAAAATATGAAAGTGGAAGTACGTGGTAAAGTGAATCCGGGTATTACCGCAAAAGATATCGTACTAGCAATCATTGGCAAAACAACCATGGCGGGCGGTACCGGCCACGTGGTGGAATTCTGCGGTGAAGCGATCCGTGATTTATCGATGGAAGGTCGTATGACAGTATGTAATATGGCGATCGAGTTTGGTGCTAAAGCCGGTTTAGTTGCACCGGATGAAACAACATTCGCCTACTTAAAAGGCCGTCCGCACGCGCCAAAAGGTAAAGATTGGGACGATGCGGTTAAATATTGGAAAACCTTAAAATCAGACGATGATGCGATCTTTGACACGGTGGTGGTATTGGAAGCGAAAGATATTGCGCCGCAAGTAACTTGGGGAACCAACCCGGGTCAAGTTATCGGTATTGATCAAGTCGTACCAAACCCGGCTGAAATGGCAGATCCGGTGACGAAAGCTTCTGCGGAAAAAGCATTGGCATACATTGGTTTAGAAGCCAACACGGATATGAAAGATATCCATATAGATCAAGTATTTATCGGTTCTTGTACTAACTCTCGTATTGAAGATTTACGCGCGGCAGCGGCAGTGATGAAAGGTCGTAAAAAAGCAGATAACGTAAAACGTGTGCTGGTTGTACCGGGTTCTGGTTTAGTGAAAGCGCAAGCGGAAAAAGAAGGCTTAGATAAGATCTTTATTGAAGCGGGAGCAGAATGGCGTAACCCAGGCTGCTCAATGTGTTTAGGTATGAACGATGACCGCTTAGGCGAATGGGAACGTTGTGCTTCAACCTCTAACCGTAACTTTGAAGGTCGCCAAGGTCGTAACGGTCGTACCCACTTAGTTAGCCCGGCAATGGCAGCTGCAGCGGCAATGTTTGGTAAATTTGTAGATATTCGTCACGTGGAATTAAATTAAGGATAAAAAATGGCAGGATTAAAACAACACTCAGGTTTAGTCGTTCCGCTTGATGCGGCGAATGTGGATACCGATGCAATCATCCCAAAACAATTCTTACAAGCAATTACTCGTGTCGGCTTCGGTAAGCATTTATTCCATGAATGGCGTTATTTAGATGCGGAAGAAACACAACTGAATCCGGATTTCGTTTTGAATTTTCCGCAATATCAAGGGGCGACCATTTTACTGACTCGTAAAAATTTAGGCTGTGGTTCTTCCCGTGAACACGCACCTTGGGCATTAGCCGATTATGGTTTCAAAGTGATGATTGCCCCAAGCTTTGCAGACATTTTCTATAATAATAGCTTAAACAATCATATGCTTCCGATTCGCTTAAGCGAAAAGGAAGTGGAAGAGATCTTCCAATGGGTGTGGGCTAATGAAGGCAAACAAATCCATATTGATTTAGAAGCAATGACGGTAACGGTTGGTGACAAAGTTTACGGTTTTGAACTAGACGAATTCCGCCGCCACTGTTTATTAAACGGGTTAGATAATATCGGTTTGACTCTACAACACGAAGATGCAATCGCAGCTTACGAAAGTAAGATTCCGGCATTTTTGCGTTAGTCTGATAAAACTAAAGCCAAGTATTGCTACTTGGCTTTCTTTTATTGGTTTTTATAAAAATCCGAAATATGGTAAACAAAATCTTCTAACATTTCTATTTTCTGCGCTTCAGTAACTTCATCTGAAACTCTAGCAGAAATAGAAGCATAAATCCCTTCAGCAAAACGCTTCACATCTAATGCGTAATTAACACAGAACGTATGAGTGCAATCTCCCTTATATTCAGTAGATGATAATAACCAGTTAGACACATTGTTATCATTACATTCCCCTGAATACCAATATTGGCTTGCTTTGATCGCCACTTCACGTTTTAAACAGTAGCAGTTTGTATCAATATGGTTCTTACGTTCTAAACAAATTGTGCAGGAAATACCTAAAGCATCGGACGAAACATCAATGTCACCAACCATTTTGTGATATTTACCGACCGATTCAAACGTATCCTGGCAAATAAATTTCCCGGTTGTCACGTTCATAAAGTTACGCATACTATAAACGTAATCATATTGGTGAGCGGTAAGTTGGCGAACACAGTTTTCAACATGATTCAGCTCATACCAGTTATCATCATCCAAATAACAGATGAGATCTTCTTTAACCAAAAACGGGGCAATCGCATTAATACTGCTATTTGTCCAACCGTTCGCTCCGGTATTCATCTGTAGGTATGTTACTACCACATGTGGATACTTCTCTACAATCGCTTTCGCATTCGCAGAGAATTGCTGACCATCGACAAAAATATAGTGCTTACAATTAGTATAGCTCTGCTGCTGTACACTTAAAATAGCTCGCTCTAAATGCGGACGACCTATTGTCGATGTAATAATTGCTACAGAAGGTGCTGTAACAGACATTATTCACTCCTCAGGGATAAATTTATAATTTTATATTTGATACTTGGTTTTATCACCAATATCAAAATGTAACGGCATTCGCCATTTTTGAATACTTAATATAAGTAACAATAGACCACAACAAATACTTAATAGTTGTAATAATATATTTTGCTCAAAAACGATCGATAACCAAAGCACTGCCATCAAAATAGGCTGAAAATTTAAGCCGAATACTCTAAAGCAAAAATACTCTTTGTAACTTAAACCGCCAATGCTAAATAACATTGCGCCCAATGCGATCAATGGCAGGTTGAAAACATAGCACAATAATCCAATCCATACCACAAATTGAAACAGAAAGCGGAAAGTTTTTAAATAAAGATGTAAAGAGGAAACAAGCAGCACACCTGCAATAAGTAAACCTTTCTGTGCGATCTGCATTTGATAAGGTAGCAAGAATACCATCAATGTTGCGACCACGAAGCCCATCCGATATAGAATCACAGTTAAGTAATCCCAAAAATCCATAGGTGATTGAATATGTGGATCAGCCATTTTTTTACTCCTTTTATAAATAACAAGCGGTCAATTTTTCGCAAAATTTTGCAAGAAATTGACCGCTTGAGCAAGAAAAGCCTTACAGCTTACGCTTTGTGACTATCTTGATAGTCTTTCGCCGCTTTTACAAAGCCAGCAAATAACGGGTGACCATCACGTGGTGTTGAAGTGAATTCCGGGTGGAATTGTGCTGCCACAAACCATGGGTGGTTTGGCACTTCAATGATTTCCACTAACTTACGGTCTGCCGATAAGCCGCTCACTTTTAAGCCTGCCGCTTCAATTTGTGGTAATAAAGTATTGTTAACCTCATAACGGTGACGATGACGCTCAACGATAGTTTCCGCACCATAAACTTCACGTGCTTTAGTGCCTTCAATTAAGTGACATTGTTGTGCGCCTAAACGCATTGTACCGCCTAAATCCGAATCGTCAGAACGTGTTTCCACATTACCCGACTCATCTTGCCATTCGGTAATCAAACCGACCACCGGTTGCGGACAATCTTTATCAAATTCAGACGAATTTGCTTGGGTTAAACCAGCCACATTACGCGCATATTCAATGAGTGCGATTTGCATACCTAAACAAATACCTAAATAAGGAATTTTGTTCTCACGTGCATATTGTGCGGTACGGATTTTACCTTCTACACCACGGTAACCGAAACCGCCTGGTACTAAAATCGCATCTAAGCCATGGAGTAATTCAACACCTTTAGTTTCAATATCTTGTGAATCAATATACTTGATATTTACCGTTAAGCGATTGGTTAAACCGGCGTGTTTTAACGCTTCGTTTACTGATTTATACGCATCCGGTAATTCAACATATTTACCCACCATACCGATGGTCACTTCACCGATTGGGTTAGCTTGGCGATAAAGCACTTGTTCCCATTCGCTTAAATCCGCTTCCGGACAATCTAAACGGAAACGATCGCAAACAAAACTATCTAAGCCTTGTGATTTCAGTAATTCAGGAATACGATAAATTGAATCCACGTCTTTTAATGAAATAACCGCACGTTCCGGTACATTACAGAATAAGGCGATTTTTTTACGCTCGTTGCTTGGAATCGCACGATCCGAACGACAAATTAACACATCAGGTTGGATACCGATTGAAAGTAATTCTTTTACCGAGTGTTGAGTCGGTTTAGTTTTCACTTCGCCGGCTGTTGGAATATACGGCACTAAGGTTAAGTGCATAAATAAGGTCTTTTCACGACCGACATCCACCGCTAACTGGCGTAATGCTTCTAAGAACGGTAATGATTCGATATCGCCCACCGTACCGCCGACTTCAACGATAACCACATCACGGTCTTTACCACCTTTAATCACACGTTCTTTAATTTCATTAGTGATATGCGGAATCACTTGGATTGTCGCACCTAAATAATCGCCGCGACGTTCTTTGCGTAATACTTCAGAGTAAATTTTACCGCTGGTAAAGTTATTCGCTTTGCTCATCTTAGAACGGATAAAACGCTCATAGTGACCTAAGTCTAAGTCGGTTTCCGCGCCGTCTTGCGTGACGAAAACTTCACCGTGTTGCGTTGGGCTCATTGTACCCGGGTCAACGTTGATATAAGGATCCAGCTTCATAATGGTTACATTTAAACCACGAGCTTCGAGAATTGATGCGAGAGATGCAGCGGCAATACCTTTGCCTAAAGATGAAACAACACCGCCCGTCACGAAAATATAATTCGTTGCCATTTTTGATCTGCCTTTGATAATCAGTTAAATAGATAAGAAAATTCGGAATGGATAGTAAAATAAAACTATCAGGACGGGAGCGTAGTATACAGTAAAAGGTATTTTTGTGCTATCGGAAAAATCAGCAAGCGGTCAAATTTAACCAATTTTTTACAACTTTATTTTGCAATAAAAAAGAAAAATTTGACCGCTTGCTCGATGCAGTAATTTTTGTGAACAAGATCAAAGAATAAGTGGTAACCGTTTCTATTTGCATAGGATTACATGGGATAATTCTTTATCTTTTTAAAATCTTAAGGAGCTTATATGAAACTCAAAAAACTTGCTTTATCTGCTGTTCTTTCTATGGCAATTTCGAGTGTGTATGCGGCGGAATTGCCGGATATTACTATTTTAGCAACCGGTGGAACGATTGCTGGCAGCGGACAAAGCTCTGTGAGTTCAGCCTACCAAGCAGGGCAATTAAACATCGATACATTAATCGAAGCTGTACCGGAGATGAAAACGCTCGCCAATATTAAAGGTGAGCAAGTAGTCAAAATCGGCTCACAAGATATGAGTGACGAAGTGTGGCTGAAATTAGCGAAAACCATCAATCACCAATGTGAAAATACGGATGGTTTTGTGATTACGCACGGAACGGATACGATGGAAGAAACCGCATATTTCCTCGATATGACGGTAAAATGCGATAAGCCCGTGGTGCTGGTCGGTGCAATGCGCCCTGCGACAGAAAAAAGCGCTGACGGCCCTCTGAATTTATATAATTCAATTGTAGTGGCTAAAGATAAAAAATCGGCAAAACGTGGTGTGTTAGTCGCAATGAATGATGTGGTACTAGGAGCAAGAGACGTAACCAAAACCAGCACTACCGCCGTACAAACATTCAGTTCGCCAAACTTCGGTACGCTCGGCTATATTCATAACAGTAAAGTCGATTACGAACGTGCGCCGGAAAGCAAACACACGCTAAATACCCCATTTAAGGTTGATAATCTAAATGAACTGCCGAAAGTCGGTATTATCTACGCTTATTCAAATATGCCGACCGAGCCACTTAAAGCCTTATTAGATGCTGGTTATCAAGGTATTGTGGTTGCAGGTGTCGGTAACGGTAATATGAATGCGGCAAATTTAGCGTTACTTGAACAAGCAGCGAAAAATGGTGTTGCAGTAGTTCGTTCTTCACGAGTGCCAACCGGCTATACCACTCGTGATGCGGAAGTGGATGATTCTAAATATGGCTTTGCGGCATCAGGCACGCTAAATCCACAAAAAGCACGAATTCTATTACAACTTGCTTTAACCCAAACCAAAGACATCAACACAATTCAACAATATTTTGAAGACTTCTAGTTTTCAGCCATAAACACAAGCGGTCTATTTCTTGCAAAATTTTGCGAAAAATAGACCGCTTGTCTTTTTGTAACTGTCGCTTATTTTACAAAGCTATCAAAGGTTAACTCATAGTTATCGCCGTCGCGATTGTATGAAATATAACGAGGGAATTTCTCACCTACATATTTTTTCACAGTAATCGTTTTTTGATCGCTGGTTTTAAAGCTATAAGTAATTTCTTGATAAGTTTGCCCTTTTACTTTAACCGTTTTCTGAGCTTTATTTAACTTCACATTCAGTGTCGGGTATAACTTTTTACCGTTTGTCGTTTGAAAACTCGTTGGTAATTGATCGTAATAACTCAACTGAAATGCTGTGGTAAATAAGTCGAATGTCGGCATCGTTAATGCTTCTTGTTTTAAAGGCTCTTTCGCTTTACCGTACTTAACCGTACTTGAATCAATCTCTGCCAATGCATAGGTTTTACCATTACGAGTATCACGGTAGCTCAACATATTAAATTGCCCGTTACGCTCTGTCCCTTTCGCTGAGAAAACAATGTTATATAGCGGCACATTAATTTTCGATTGAATCGAATACTGACCCGCTCCATTTTTAAAATGCACATAAGCCGGCATTAAATAATTCGAGCTATATTTTATATTAAAATCTTCTGCCCAAGCGGTTGAAATTAATGAAGAAATTACAAAAAATGAAAGCGCAATTTTTTTTAAAAAACTCATTTATTTTTCCTCTAATTTTGTACTTTCGAACAAACGAAGAATGGCATTACTTTCTCGTAATTGTTCTGCTTTCTCTACTTGCATTTTGGTTAAATGCGACGAGAAATAATTAATAAAATCATACATATAATTACGTAGGAATGTGCCTCGTTTAAATGCAATTTGCGTCATACTTGATTGGAATAAATGGCTTGCATCTATTGCTACCAAATCACTATCCGCTTCGGTATATGCCATTGACGCCATAATCCCGACACCTAAGCCCAAACGTGCATAGGTTTTAATCACATCCGCATCTGTTGCAGTAAACACAATATGCGGCAGAATACCTACTTTATTAAATGCATGGTCTAGATCCGACTGCCCCGTAAACCCAAAAGTATAAGTGATCAGATCATATTTACCTAGTTCTTCGACCGTTAAGTTCTGACTTTGGTTCGCAAATTTGGCTAGCGGATGATCCGGTTTAACAATTACTGAACGATTCCATAAGTAACACGGCAATAAAATCGCATCTTCAAATAAATGCTGCGCTTCGGTTGTAATGGCGAGATCTACTTCGCCTGCCATCAGCGCATCATAAATTTGGCTTGGTGATCCTTGATGTAATTGCAAGCTGACTTCCGGATACTTAGTTTTAAATTTCTCAATAATCGGCGGTAATACATAACGCGCTTGCGTATTCGGGGTCGCAATTCTCAATACCCCACGATTTGGACGAGTCTGCTCTTCCGCTACCGATTTAATACTCTGTGCTTTGACTAATAATTCTCGAGCAATCGCAACAATTTTTTCTCCAGCAGGCGTTAATCCTTTGATATGTTTACCATTTCGCTCAAAAATATTAATCCCTAGCTCACTTTCTAACAAACGCACTTGCTTACTGATCCCAGGTTGGGAAGTATAGAGCGTTTCAGCGGCTTCAGTAATATTCAGATTTTGGTTAACAATTTCAACAATATAACGTAATTGCTGTAATTTCATTGCTATTTTCCTTTTACGATTTCAATTAATTCGGCAATATTCGTAATTTCATAAATCGGTCGAATCTGGGTATCATTCACCACTCCCGCATGATTAAACCAACAGGTATCAATTCCGGCATTATTGCCCCCGAGAACATCAGAAGCTAACGTATCACCTACCATTAAGATCTTAGTCTTATCCGGCTCATCCATTAAAGCAAAAGCGTACTCAAAAACTTGGCGATCCGGCTTTGCCGCACCGATTTGTTCCGAAACGGCAACAAATTCGAAAAAATGTTGCGTATCGGTATTTAATAATCGTTGCTGTTGCAGTTCGGTAAAACCATTAGTGATAATTCCCATTTTGACTTTACCGTACAACTGATTAAGCATTGCCATCACCCCATTCAGCGGTTTACTGACAATGGCCATTTCCGCCATAAGTTCTTGATTCAGTTGGAGCGCATCCACACCGGTTTGTGCTGAAAGTTTAGCAAAACGGCGAGTTTGGATATCTTTTGCGGTAATTTCATTATTTTGATAAGCCACCCAAAGCGGTTTATTGACCGCTTGAAATTGTTCATAATCTACTCGACTAAAATCAATATGATAACGAGCAAGCATCGCTTTTAATCCTTCATAAGAATTAAACGAAAAAAGCGTTTCATCCGCATCAAATAAAATCCAACGATATTTCATCTATTTGTAGCTTCCTTCTATTTCATGCGTAATCCATTCGACAAAATGCTGTACTTTCTCCACTTCTTTCATTTGCGGCGGGTAAACAACATAAAATGCTTTTTCATCATAAACGTCTGTCACAAAAGGTTCGATAACAGAGCCTTCTTCAATTTCATTCTGAGCAAGGATTCTATTTGCTACTACAACACCTTGACCATGTTTAGCCGCTTGAATACCCATTGAAGTATTCGAATACATTGGACCTGATTCAGCCTCCAAATTATTTAAACTAAGATGTTCTGCCATTTGTTTCCATTTGGTATGAGAACATACATGAATTAAATTTTTCCCTTCTAAATCTTCCGGCTTACTAATAGGATTTTCACATAAATATTCCGGCGAAGCCAAAATCATAATGCGGGCTTGTACGAGTTCGATCGCTTCAAGATTTTGCCAATTACCTGTTCCATAATAAATCGCTACATCAATATCTTTACCCAATAAACCTTCATCTTGCGAAGCCGTAGTCAAACGGACTTCAATATCAGGATATTTTTTGTGAAACTCGTTAAGACGAGGCACTAACCAGTGCATTCCAAACGAAGGGGTCGTACTAATTGAGAGAATTTGACGGCTATTTTTAAGTTTTACCTTTTCCGTTGCACAGGCAATTTGTTCAAGAAGCGGTTGAATATCTTCAAAATATTGCGCACCGATTTCGGTGAGTTCTAGAAGTCGGTTACGACGGTGAAACAACGATACGCCTAAAAAATCTTCTAATAATTTGATTTGATGGCTAACCGCCGCTTGAGTCACAAATAAATCGTCTGCTGCCTTAGTAAAGTTAAGATGGCGAGCAGCTGATTCAAATGCTTTTAAGGCGTTTAAAGGTGGAAGTTTTTTATTCATAAGTAATAATTCTTTTTTTCCGTAGATAGCTCATTTCTATCGCATTATTTTTTTTGATAGTTAAAATTAAAATTTTTAGCTTGTCATACTGGTCTAACATCACTATAATGCGCGCCGTACTTAGACGGATAGTGATAGTTAAACAGTGGAAAGTCTATTTTTTGCTAATTTAACTATTTCAGATTTTTAAGTATGATGTTGTGTTTGCATATTGGTCTAGGAAACTAGACTAGAGTAACATTTAGTTACTCGTTTCACTTCCTGTATATTTTGAACCCTTTTGGTTTATTAACCGCCCGATTTGGGCGGTTTTTTTTCGTCTTGAATTCTCGCATTGTAACAGAAAGAATAAATCTCGCTAGTGGATAAAGAGAATTTTCATTAAAATTTCTTATCTATTCGACTAAAAAATAAAAAATTTTATCAATCATTTCAAAAAACTTAACTTCCTCGTCCATTTGCTATATAAACCCGCTATTTTGTAGTATCCTTTTAGTGAATTTTTATTAACTAAAGAGAAATACTTTGAGTAAACGTAGACTTACCCAAAATCAGCAACGCAGAATCAAATCAAACCATCATAAAAAAATCGCAAAATCTGAATTGGAATGGCAAGACGAAATGCTGGGCGAAGTTCAGCAAGGTATTGTGGTTACCCGCTATGCAAAGCACGCCGATGTCGAAACAGAACAAGGTGAAATTTATCGCTGTAATCTCCGCCGTACTTTAAAAAATGTGGTAGTTGGCGATCAGGTATCTTGGCGCCAAGGGAGTGAGCAATTGCAAGGTATCAGCGGCGTTATTGAGGCAATTTATCCTCGTAAAAACGAGTTAAGTCGCCCTGATTATTATGACGGTATCAAAGTAATGGCGGCGAATATCGATCAAATCATTATTGTTTCGGCCATATTGCCCACCCTTTCACTCAACATTATCGATCGCTACTTAGTGATTTGTGAAATGGCTAAAATTCCTGCGCTTATCGTGTTAAATAAAATTGACTTACTCTCAGAATCAGAACGGACAGAAGTCCAAAAGCAGCTAGCCATTTATGAAAATATCGGTTATGAAACCCTTTGTCTATCTGCTGATAGCGGTGAAAACATGGATAAATTAGACAGCTATTTATCATGCGGCACTTCGATTTTTGTCGGTCAATCTGGGGTAGGAAAATCGAGCCTAATCAACCAACTATTGCCGGAAGTTAATGCCTTAACCGGTGCAGTAAGTGATATTTCGGGCTTAGGTCAGCATACGACTACATCTTCCCGTTTATACCATTTACCGCAAGGGGGAAATTTGATTGACTCACCGGGTATTCGTGAATTCGGCTTATGGCACTTAGAACCGGAGCAAATCACGCTTGGTTATCGTGAATTTCAATCGGTATTAGGCACTTGCAAATTCCGAGATTGTAAACATAAATCGGATCCAGGTTGTGCGGTTAGAGAAGCGGTCGAAAAAGGCGAAATTAATGCAATTCGATTTGAAAATTATCATCGCTTAATTGAAAGCCGTGATGAAACCAAAAGTCAGCGTCATTTTAGAACGGAAGAATAAGAATCAATAGTAATGAGTACAAATTTCATTTATCCTAATGCCCACTTGATCGCAGGTGTGGACGAAGTCGGTAGAGGCCCGCTAGTCGGTGCAGTGGTAACCGCTGCCGTTATTTTAGATCCGAATAATCCGATTGAGGGATTAGCTGACTCTAAAAAACTGTCGGAGAAGAAGCGTTTGCTTTTAGCGGAGGAAATTAAAGCAAAAGCGCTTTGTTGGTCTTTAGGGCGAGCCGAACCGGAAGAAATCGATCAGTTGAATATTTTACACGCAACGATGCTCGCCATGCAGAGAGCGGTTGCCGGATTAAATATTCAGCCCGATTTCGTGTTGGTGGACGGTAATCGTATTCCAACTTTACCGATGCCAGCACAAGCGATCATAAAAGGAGATAGTTTAGTTGCCGAAATCAGTGCAGCTTCAATTTTGGCTAAAGTTGCACGTGATCAGGAAATGGATGAATTAGATATGCAATATCCGGAATACGGTTTTGCAAAGCATAAAGGCTATCCGACTAAACTACATTTTGAAAAACTGGAACAATTTGGGGCAACCCCTTTTCACCGAAAAAGCTTCGCCCCAGTGAAGAAAATCTTAGGTTTATAAATGTTAGAACTACTATTCGAACCATTCCAATATAACTACATGCAAAAAGCGATTTTT
Organism: Actinobacillus capsulatus DSM 19761; assembly: GCF_000374285.1. Taxonomy (GTDB): domain Bacteria; phylum Pseudomonadota; class Gammaproteobacteria; order Enterobacterales; family Pasteurellaceae; genus Actinobacillus; species Actinobacillus capsulatus. Next base: position 74,377 of record NZ_KB893932.1, read on the forward strand.
ATCAGTATGGGCGTTGGCGTGGTTTGTGCTTTTCTCTCCGCCTTTTTAATGCTAAAAGGCTGGTCTTTAATTGGTGATGCCCTTTCACATGCCGTGGTACCGGGCGTTGCTATCGCTTATGCGTTAAAACTTCCTTATGCTTTCGGTGCATTTTTTTCCGGTATTCTTGCTGCTCTTTCCATTTTATGGGTGAAAAGTATTACTCGAATAAAAGAAGATGCGGTTATCGGCTTTATCTTTACCACATTTTTTGCACTGGGTATGTTTATTGTGTCACTCAATCCTACCTCTGTTGATGTTAATGCGATTGTGATGGGCAACATTCTTGGCATTGCAGATGAAGATTTATGGCAAGTTACGATCATCATTGGCTTATCACTACTCGGCCTTATCTTATTTTGGAAAGATCTACTGCTCACTTTTTTTGATGAATATCATGCGCTGTCTGTAGGACTCTCTACTCTTCGCTACAAAATCTTATTCTTTACCTTATTAAGTGCTTGTGTCGTGGTAGCATTACAAACAGTCGGCGCAATCTTAGTGATTGCAATGGTCGTTACCCCGGGTGCAACCGCCTATTTGCTAACGGACAGATTCCCTCGTTTAGTCACTATTGCCATTCTTATCGGTAGCCTCAGCAGTGGAATCGGTGCATATCTCAGTTATTTTTTAAATGGTGCGACCGGTGGTATGATTGTTTGCTTACAGACCTTTATCTTTTTACTGGCTTTTTGCTTTGCGCCTAAATACGGTTTAATCAGCCAAAAACGTAAGCGTTTGGAGGCTATCAATGAATGAGTTAGTTCTATGGTTCGTTGAGCCCTTTGAATTTGAATTTATGCAAACCGCTTTGTTTACTGCGGTATTAATCGCTTCTGTTTGTGCGGTATTGTCTTGTTATTTGATTTTAAAAGGCTGGTCATTGATGGGCGATGCGATTTCTCACGCGGTATTACCGGGGGTAGTCGTATCTAACTTATTAGGCTTTCCTTTAGCGGTCGGAGCATTTGTCTCTGGACTATTTTGTGCGATTTCCGTCGGTTATCTCAAAGAAAACTCTCGTTTAAAAGAAGATACTATTATGGGCATTATGTTTGCCGGATTATTTGCGCTCGGTATCGTGCTTTTTACCGCGCTACCGACCGAACAACACCTTACCCACTTATTATTCGGTAATTTGCTTGGTGTGACTCAAGCCGAATTAATTCAGACCATGATTATTTGTGCGATAACCTTTAGCATCATTATCTTCAAACGCAAAGATTTTCTGCTCTACTGCTTCGATAGTAGCCATGCTAAAGTTATCGGTTTACCGGTCAAATGGCTACACTACGGATTGCTTGCGCTCTTAGCGTTAACCATCATCAGTGCGATGCAAGTTGTTGGTGTGATTCTGGTTGTTGCAATGTTAATTGCCCCTGGAATTACCGCCTACCAACTGTCAAACCGATTTGATTATATGTTAGTCATCGCGATGATAATTGCCATCAGCTCATCTGTTTTCGGCACGATCTTGAGCTATCATATTGATGCGGCAACCGCCCCGACAATTATTCTTATTCAGTCCAGTCTTTTTGTTTTAGCACTATGTTTCAGCCGTTTAAAGACTCACAGGCGTTAACAGTGTTGTGTAAATTTGCAAATTAGCGCAAAACAATGGAGAATTATTATCTATAACTTATATAAAAAGGAATCTTATTATGACTAAAAACTACGAAGAAACTATTTTCAGTAAAATCATTCGTAAAGAAATCCCTGCTTCGATCGTGTATCAAGACGAATTAGTCACTGCATTTCGTGATATTTCACCGCAAGCACCGACTCACATTCTAATCGTGCCGAATAAATTAATTCCAACCGTAAACCATGTAGAAGCGGAAGATGAATTAGCATTAGGTCGCTTATTTACGGCTGCGGCGAAAATTGCAAAAGAAGAAGGCATTGCAGAAGACGGTTACCGTTTAATTATGAACTGTAATGTACATGGTGGTCAGGAAGTATTCCATATTCATATGCATTTAGTGGGTGGTGAACCTTTAGGCAAAATGTTAAGCAATAAATAATATGAAACATTTAAAATCTTATTGGCTATTTGCAATTTTTTCGCTTTTTTTGACCGCTTGTGGCAGTAATCCGCAAAGTTATATCAAAGGGAAATCAGAACCGGTTGTAAATATTGAAGCTCAAATTGCTACTCTTGTTAAAGTCGATGCAGAAAGCGAAAGGCTCTCTGTTACGAATTTAACTGAGCATCCGCTTAATTTATTCTATAAATTATTTTGGTATGATAACCAAGGGGTTACCCAAACTGCTAATGATATATCAACGCAACCTTGGTTAAATTTATGGATAAATAGCAAGCAGTCACAACCACTCAAGCTTGAAAAACCGACCAATGAAAGTAGCAATTATCGTGTCTATTTACGTGGTAGCCGATGAATGCCCTCGCTTGGCTTGAGAGCCAACAACAAGCAGTCATTTTTCGCAAAAATTTAGCAGGTTTGACCGCTTGTAGCCAACAGATTCAGCTCGCCTCTGGCGAGCGATTTGTTTTGCGCCAACAAAATGAGCGAGCAACTACGTTCGGGATTAATTACGCTCAAGAAGCACAAATTTTATACTATTTAACTTGCTTACCCTTTACGCCAAAGGTCTATTATCACAATAAAATTTCCAGTCTATTGACTTGGATTGAAGGTGATATACCTAACCGTTTCAGCTCATCATTAGTAAAGCAATTAGCGCAACAACTTGCCCAATTACATCTTTTTCCTATTGATAAATCATTGCCTAAACTAGATCTTGCTGAGCGCTGTCAATTTTTATGGCAAAAACTCTCTGTTCAACAACAAGCAGTATTGAGATTTCGTCCTCCATTTCAAACGATTCAGCCTTTTACACTGGCAATCTGTCATCATGATCTACATTTAGGTAATTTTATTGAAAAAAATGACCGCTTATATCTGATTGATTGGGAATATAGTGCCGTGTCGGATCCGGCATTAGAGATTGCTATGCTCTTTAGTGCAAATGCTCAGATACTCAACGAGCAACAACAAGCTGAGTTTCTTCGCTTGTATCTACAAGCAACAAAATTTGATGAGAAAGGCTTTAAACAAAAAATGGCAGAATATCATTCTGCCATTAATCAGTTAAATCAATTATGGTTTGCAATTCTTGAACCATAAAAACTATTTTAAGAATGGATTATGCAGTTTCTCACGCCCGATTGTGGTGTGAGAACCATGACCAGCAACGACAACAAAATCATCATCCAAATCAAACATTTTGGTACGAATCGTATTGAGTAACACATCTAAATTACCCATATAAAGGTCGGTACGTCCAATACTGTCTTTAAATAACACATCACCGCTAAAAGCGATTTTATTTTCAAAATCAAAAAAACCGATATGTCCCGGCGCATGCCCTGGCAAATGACGAACGCTAAAACGTAATGAACCTACTTCAACTACATCATTTTCATTTAACCAATAATCCGGTAAAAATGCTTTCACCAGAGGAAGACCGAACATTTCACACATTCGCGGTAGTTGTTCAAATAACGGCTTATCATCAATATGAGAACCATACACTTCTACACCAAAGCGATCTCGTACTTTTTCAACCGCCATAATATGATCTAAATGACCGTGTGTAAGTAACAATTTTTGTACATTCAAGTTTTGTGATTCAACAAACTGAATGATTTTATCCGCATTATCACCCGCATCAATAATTGCGGCATTCTTATTATCATCCCAAATAACACTACAATTTTGCTGAAAAGCACTTACCGGGATAATTTGTAAATTAAACATAAAATTTGACCGCTTACCTAACCACGCCAAGTACGAACAGGACCGGTATCTACATGAACAAAATTACTACGAGGATAATAACCAACCCCGCCATTATATAAGCTCTCTGCAGCTGCTTTCACTTTTGCAAGCGGTATGCCAGATACTCTAAAGTCAACTGCTTGTCCACGAATATGGTAACTATTGCTTGCTACGCCACGCTGCGTTCTATGCATTCTTGCGTTCGTTTGAGCTGAACGATAACCGCTTAACACTAAAATTTCCGCATTACGAAAACCTAAACGTTGTTGAATTTGATTTAATTTCACAAACAACATCGGGTCAATGCGTTTAATTTGGTTTGTGTGTCGGTCACGCATTAAGTAATTTAATTGATGTAAATCCGCCACCGACAAATGCCCACCATGAAATTTAGCTGCATAAGTATCGCCCGTATTAATATTCCGGAAACGTAACGATAACGGAGCTGGGGTTGAAAGTGCTGCCATCACTTTACCAGGCAATAAACTTGCCCCTAAAACAAGACCACCGAGTGACAACCACTTACGGCGTTGAACATTGGTTTGATTCATTGAACTTTCCTCATTATCACAAGTAATGATTGATAGTAGATTACTCAATCTCAAAATAATTTACTATCAGCCATAAATAAAGGCTTATTATTAATAAGCCCCTTCGACTCACTCTAAAAAATAAAGTTCCGAGAAGCAAGCCTTACTTCTCAGAAATTTTTATATTTGTGAATTAGATCACACTTTTCACTTTGCTCCAATTCACTGCATTCTTCGGAATTGCCGTATCAAATTTATAGATATCAGGTAATGTATATACCTTACCGTTCTCTACCCATGCAGTAACATAGTATAAATAAACCGGATTATCCGAACGAATATTCGCAGAAGTTGTTTTCTGACTTGCTAATACTTTTTGTTTTTTGTCCATGCTCCAGCCAGCTTCTTTTAATAAGATACTTGCTAAATCATCTGAACGCTCAACACGTACGCACCCGGAACTTAACGCTCGATCCGTTTTACCGAATAGACTACGGTTTGGTGTATCATGTAAATAAATCGCATCCGAACTTGGCATATTAAATTTAAAACGACCTAATGCACTATCATCCCCTGCTTTTTGGCGAATACGATAAGGAATATTCTTACTATTCACATATTGCGACCAGTTCACGCTACGAGGATTAATTTTATTACCTTTTCCATCAAAAATTTCATAGCCAGCAGAATCCGCAAATCCTGGTTTTTTAGCTAGCTTCGGAATAATATCTTTAGTCAAAATTGTCGGCGGAATATTCCAAGGCGGATTAACCACTATATTACTTAACTTACTATACATTACTGGCGTACGACGATCATCACGCCCAACAATCACCTTAGATTGTAGCGCTAGCTGACCATCACGGAAGTAAAATAGCTGATAACTAGGAATATTCACGAAAATACCGTTATTAAAACTTGGGATAATACGTAAACGCTGTGCATTCAAAGCTAATTTATAGAACGTATCATTACCTGTCGTTGCCTCTGCTTCAGCCGTTTTTGCTTGCTTGGCTTTGGTTGCCTTTTTCGCATTATCTGATGCTGACATCAATAATACACGTTGTGCAGTTTCTTGATAAATGTGGTTTTGAGGCACTAAATTAGCAATAAATTGATCTGAACGTCCTTCTTGTACGGCATTTACCCATTGATTAACCAGCTCAGCACTTGGCGCTTTCGGCGTGTAACTGCCTAGGTTATATAGCCACTGGTTCGCATTTTTAAACACATTTTTGTTATAGTACAGATAATCTAAAAAGCTATCCGTTAATAACATATCACGAGCCGAACCTTCCGGTTGGCTTAGTATCTGTTGTAACGCTTTTGCCGATTTAGCTGATACACCACTCACAGCCAACAGAGCATATTCTTTGATAAATTGCTTTTCTGCTGCTTTATCATTCCACATATTCACAAAAGCATTATCTAAATAAACTTTAGCAGTTGTTTTACTTAACAGTAATATATTAGCACCTACTGTTTGCTGCACTTTTGCTTCTGCTTCCGCTAACTTTCTAGCTTCTTCTTGGCGAATTTGTTCTTGTTTGAATACATAATCCGCACGTTTTGCTAATTCCGCGGCACGAGCCTGCTGAGCAGCAAAACTTAATTGAGGTAAAATTGCATCTTGCGCAATAGGCGCTGCAACAACATTTGATTGCCCGACCGAGACAACCGAGGCTGATTGCTCAGACACACCCGTTGTAACCGGAGCGATTTCCGCCATAGCCATGCCAGAAAACATAAGAACCGGCAACAATTTAAAGGTTTTCACCTTATTCATACTAAATCCTTAGACCCGAGATTGTAAAAAGTAATAAAAAAACAGACCGCTTAACTCTGGTTAAGCGGCAGCTGAATTAATATATTATAATTGATTTTATGACTTTTTATCAATTTCTAGCCAATCGACCATCATTTTCTCAGCTTCTTTCAAAAAGAAGTCCGGCGCTTCATAATCTTTAGGTAACGCATCAATATCTTTTAATGGCTTTTTACCTTCTCGTGCAAAACGAGCATTCAGATCTTTTAAGCGTTTCGCTTCATCCGATTTATATTCTTTTTGGCGCTCTGCTAAGTTAAGTGAGGTAAACTTACGCGCCTCCCTTTCTTTACGAATTGCAATATCTTCATTTAATGCGATAAATTCAGGATCTTTTGCAATACGCTCTTCATGTTTAGCTGTCAAACTGGAAACTGCATCACGCGCATGACCTGCCGCATGATAAGCCGCTGCCGGAATTTTGTCCCATGGCAATGCATTATCCTCAAAGCTTTCGCCAGTCTTCTCCGCATTAATTATTTCAGGGAACTTGATATCTGCCTCAACACCTTTTAGCTGAGTGCTTCCACCATCAATACGATAGAATTTCTGAATCGTATATTGAATAAAGCCTAATGGTTCTTGATCTAAGTCGTACACAAAATTCAATGAACGGCTTTGTTGCACCGTTCCTTTACCAAAGGTTTGTTGCCCAACGATAATTGCACGATTGTAATCTTGCATTGCCGCTGCAAAAATTTCCGATGCCGATGCACTATGACGGTTAATCATGACCATAATTTTGCCATCATAAAGTGATTTATCCGCCTCTGGATCTTCGTGAACTTTGATTCGGTTGAAAGCATCACGAACTTGAACAACCGGACCATCTTTAATGAATAATCCTGTTAATTCCACTACTTCCGTTAATGAGCCGCCACCATTTTCACGTAAATCGATAATCAAACCGTCAGCTTTTTTGGTTTTCATATCATCTAATAATTTACGTACATCATTGGTTAATCCAATATAGAATGTCGAAATTTTGATAACCGCAATGTTTTTACCTGCAATTTTCTCAACGGTTAACTTCGCTGCGCTATCTTCTAGACGCACTTTATCACGAGTTAAAGTAATAATTTTCGTTTTTCCGCCTTTTTCCGGCTCAATTTCTAAGCGAACCTTACTGCCTTTTTTACCTTTAATTTTGTCAACAACGTCATCTAAACGCCAGCCAATTACATCTTCAATTTCACCTTTTTCTTGACCTACACCGACGATCTTATCGCCAACTGCAATCTTCTTGCTGCGAGCAGCCGGCGCCCCCGGCACCAACGATTTAATCGAAGTAACATCATCTTCCATTGCAAGTGTCGCACCGATACCTTCTAATGAAAGATTCATACTTTCTTGGAATGCTTTAGCCGCTCTAGGTGATAAATAACTGGTATGCGGATCAATTTCACGCGCAAACGCATTTAGATACGTTTGTAAAATATCATCCGCTTTTACCTGTGTAAGACGCTTAATTGCCAAGTTATAACGTTTAGTTAACGTTTTCTTAATTTCCGGCCATTTTTTGTCTTTAAGGTACAAGTTGATAATGTCATTTTTAACACGCTGTTCCCACAATCTATCCGCTTCTTCCGTGGTAGTTGGGAAAGGTGCTTTATCACGCTCATTCTCAATTTGATCCGTACCTTTTAAATCAGGTTCTTTATCTAAAAGTGAAAGGGCATATTTATAGCGTTCATAGCGACGCTTTGTCATAAGATCATAGATTTCAAATGCTGAATCTAATTTACCCTTATACAATTCTTCATCTAGCTTTGTTGCGTATTTTGCACGCATCGCATCAATTTCAGATTGTAAAAAAGTATTATGCGAGCCATCTAACCAATTGATATAACGATTAAAAATCTTATTTGCAAACTCATCATCCAATTTAAATTTGTGGTAATGAGACTGGGTTAAACGTGCGGTAACACGTTTAGTAGAAAGACTATGTTGCTCTGTTGGTTTAGGAATGACTAATGCACTTTCCTTAATCTGTGGTTCAACTGCAAATGCAGTGCTAATCATGGAACCAAGACATAATGCAATGAGTCGGCTAAGCTTATTAATTTTCATAAAAATCCTAATTCATTATGAGATATGCCCAAGTAAATAGGATAAGCGATGTTTATGAATCCATCGCTTATCCTTATAACTTAAAGACTAGAATTATTTATTACCTTTACTAAATTTTTTCGTTAATGCAGCAAGGCTTTCTGCTGTTGCTTTTGCTGAAACTTCTTTAGAAATACGAGGTGTTTTTTTCACACGTACATCAACACGCTTTTTCGCTTTTTCTTCACGTGCTTTTTTCTTAAAGAATTCTTTACGCTGTTCTTTTCTCTGTTCCGCTTTACGAGCAGCGTAAGCTTCTTTAGCAACCGCTAATGACTGTGCGGCATGTTCAGCTTGTGCTTCATCAACAATACCGGTCGATTCACCTTGTAGACCGACACGTTGCGCATTAGCTGTACAAGCAGCAAGATAACGCCAGCTCATCGTATAAGTACGTAATGCTTGACGTAATAATGTTTTACTGATTTTTTCATCATTTACCAGAGCTTCGGCTAAATCTTGAAAAAGACCGACTTTTAATGGCTTAGCATCTCCTTCAATACTAAAACAAAGTGGGAATTTATTCGCTAAATAAGCAATTACTTCTTTCACACTTGGATTTGTTTTGCTACCGTTTTGCGTTTTTACTTGTTGTTCTGACATAATGTTTTCTCTATTAAAAATTTAAGTCTAGATAAATGTTTAGTTTAATATGAAACCTCGACTCGTTACTATATTTTATTTAGTGAGGCTAGTCCATATAAAATCAAAATCTTTCCATTACGAGTCCATGTTAGACAAGAATATTCCTTCAGGTTTCATAAATAATTTAAAAAAACATTTGCTTTAATGATTAATTAGTGTTCTAATCAGCCCGCTCTCGTAGAGTTATTAGTCCGATTCTTTCTTGTTGTTTTCCTTTCTATAAATCATTCCGATTTTCTGAGAGTTCTTCACCGATCAATCTCTAATCTCCAAATAAACGTGTAGCAATTCTTTTTATCAAATTTTTATAAGGAAAATCCTATGTCTAAAGCAACAGGTGTCGTTAAATGGTTCAATTCAACTAAAGGTTTCGGTTTTATCACTCCAGAGCAGGGCGGTAAAGATATTTTCGTTCACTTCTCTGGTATCGTTGGTTCAAACTTCCGTACCTTAGAAGAAGGTGCAAAAGTTGAATTTGAAGTACAAGATTCTGATCGTGGCCCATCAGCGGTAAATGTAAAAGCACTTTAATTTAAAAATGCTTATATAAAATTTTAAAGTCAGCTTTTGCTGGCTTTTTTCTTATACCTCACTAGGTTCATACGACAACGGATATAAATCCAATTTATCCATTAACAAGCGGTCGGAATCTTCTCCAGGATTGCAAGTGGTCAATAGTTTTTCACCATAGAAAATAGAATTGGCCCCCGCCATAAAGCACAAAGTCTGCATCGCTTCTGGCATTGCTGTTCTACCGGCAGATAATCGTACATAGCTTTTCGGCATAGTAATACGGGCAACCGCAATTGTTCTAACAAACTCAGTCCAATCCAGATCTTCGGCATTTTCCAATGGCGTACCTTCGACTTTAATCAGTTGGTTAATCGGCACACTCTCCGGCTGGGGATCAAGATTTGCCAAACTTGCGATAAGTCCTGCACGTTCTGAACGCGTTTCGTTCATACCGACAATACCGCCGCAACACACTTTTAAACCGGCGTGGCGCACTTTACCGAGTGTATCCATACGATCATCATGATTACGTGTATGAACGATTTTATTATAACGTTCCGGATCAGTATCCAAATTATGATTGTAATAATCCAAACCGGCTTTTTTTAAATCTTCCGCCATACCTTCTTCAAGCAAACCGAAAGTACCGCACGTTTCTAAACCTAATGACTTCACCTCACTGATAATATTGGAAACGGCTTTGATATCTTTTGGTTTAGGACCTCGCCAAGCCGCCCCCATACAAAAACGGCTCGCCCCTCTCGCCTTAGCAATTTTTGCCTTCTCAATAATTTCTTCAACATCCATCATCACTTGTTTCTCAAGGCTGGTGTCATAACGAGCGGATTGAGGACAATATTCACATTCCTCCGGACAGCCACCAGTTTTAATCGAAAGCAATGTAGAAAGTTGAATGGCTTGCGGATCAAAATTTTCTCTATGTACTTGCGCCGCTTTAAATACCAGTTCCATAAAAGGCATTGCAAACAATTCCTCCACTTGACATTTTCGCCAATATTGTGCTGTCGGATGTGGAGTTAACTCACTCTTTGCCTTTAAACGTAAATTATAAGTTGTCATCTTGTCTCCTTTAACTACAAAGAAGCGGTCAAATTCTCTCCATTTTTTGCAAAATTTTAGAGAGAATTGACCGCTTAAGCCATTCATTATTTCGCAGACTTGTTAGCTTTAGCACCTTTCACTTTTGTAGGTTTGGCTTTAGCTTCATTCTTATCTTCCGCCATAGTCTTTACGCAAAGGTGGAGAATCTGTTCAACACCGTTATGGATATATTCATCACTACGTACTTTGTTTTTTTGAATATCTAACATTGCATCATGAATACCTTGGCTCATGCTTGGTGTTTGAACCAAGTTCCAACATTCCGGATCTAAATGGTTAAAATTACCTTGTAAATCGGCAGCATAAAGCACGCCACTATAATAGACATAGATATTGTGATCCATCATACGATTTAAAATCATCGCGCGAATCTGTTCAACCGGCATTTTCACTTTTTTACTGTACCAGTCATTTACCCCATTCATAAACGAATCAATATCGTAACGCTCATTTACTCGATCAGCGTAAGTTTGTGCAGTCGCGCCATAAGCAATCGCATAAGATTTTTGATCAATCTCAGAATCACTTAAACGTGTCCAACCGCTTTTTGTAGAACAAGCGGCTAATACGGCTAAGGTTAAACCAACCAACATAGTTTTAATGATGTTTTTCATATCGCACTCCTTATCGCTTTATAAAATTTATTATCTATTTTAACGAATAAATGGCAAAATTACCTAAGTTTTTTTAAGAGGTAATCATGAAACAGTATTTAGATTTATGTCATCGTATCGTAAACGAAGGGAAATGGGTAGAGAATAAGCGTACTGGTAAGCGTTGTTTAACCGTTATCAATGCAGATTTAACTTATGATGTTGCTAATGGTGAATTTCCGTTAGTCACTACACGCCACAGCTTCTGGAAAGCAGCAATTGCCGAATTACTCGGCTATATTCGCGGTTACGATAATGCGGCTGATTTCCGTAATCTGGGTACAAAATCATGGGATGCGAATGCCAATCAAAATGCGGCTTGGCTAGCAAATCCATACCGTAAAGGCGAAGATGATATGGGATTGGTTTACGGTGCGGTAGGACGTAATTTCCCTAAGCCTGACGGTGGCTCGGTTGATTTACTACATCAAATTGTCGATGACCTAAAAAAAGGCGTAGATAATCGAGGCGAAATTTATACCTTTTATCATCCGGGTGTATTTCATATGGGCTGTTTACGTCCATGCTTATATAGCCACCATTTCTCACTTTTAGACGGTACACTTTATCTTAACAGTACCCAGCGTTCTGCCGATGTGCCGTTAGGTTTAAACTGGAATATGATTCAATGTTACACATTCTTAGCTTTAATGGCACAAATTACCGAGCATAAAGCGGGACAAGCATTCCACAAGATCGTAAATGCACATATCTACGAAGATCAGCTGGAATTAATGCGTGATGTACAACTAAAAAGAGAACCGCTAAGTGCACCTAAACTTTGGATAAATCCGGAAATTAAGTCATTGGAAGATTTAGAAACGTGGGTAACTCTTGATGATTTCAAAGTAGAAGGCTACGAATATCATCCAAGTATTCAGTATCCGTTTGCCGTCTAAAAACAGCAATAAAAAAGCCTAGAACTTTTATAGTCTAGGCTTTTTTTGAAATCTTAAAAAGAATTATTTCACTAAATCTTTTAATGCTTTACCTGCAACGAACGCTGGTACTTTAGCTGCTGCGATTTTGATCTCTTCACCAGTACGTGGGTTACGACCAGTACGTGCATTACGCTCATTTACTTTAAACGTACCGAAGCCGATTAATTGAACTGCATCGCCTTTTTTGAGACTTTCAGAGATTGCTTCTAAAGTAGCTTCTAATGCTGCTTTAGCATCTTTTTTGCTTAACTCTGCACCTGCAGCGATTGCATCGATTAACTCAGTTTTGTTCATAATTGTATCCTCTAAGATTTTATTTAGATAAATGGCGTTGACCCGCCTGAAACTTGTTGCATAAAGCCCCGCTAGCTTAATTCAAACTGAGATATTCTCAAAGCGAATAATGCATCATTCTGTGGGGATGTTGATTTATTGGTTAAATTTTAACCCAATATTGCTAATTCCGCTACTACGAATCTCATTTTTTAATTCAAGAATGAGTTCAATATCACGTTCTTCACACTCATTGAGCAAACGATAAACTTGCCACTGTACATCAAGTTCATCTTGAATTTCTTCCGCATTTTTAAGCTCTTGTTCATTTAATTCACGGTCTTGCTGCATTTCTAAATAGCTTGCCACCGTACCTAATGAAATTTGGCTAATGCGAATTGCTTGTTCTAAAGTCGAGCCGGCAATTAAACTGTGTAATAATTCCGAAAGCGCTTCGCACGCCTCTTGTGCGGGTAGGACACCAAAAAAGTCATAATCGTTCACATCCGGAATAATTTCTTCTAACTTTTCCAGCTGATTATCAAAGTTAATTTTTGCGCCTTTAACCATCAAAAACTCCCAAACTAAGTTCAGAATATTTTGAAATACCTTGGTTTTTTCCGGCTGTTCGGTTACTTCACAAAACAGCTGATAGTTCGGATACATTCTTTCGCAAAGGCACGCAATAAACGTTAGATGTTGCCAAGACTCAAAACGTTCCATACGTTTATGAATAGGATTTCTCATTTTTCCCTCTTTCGTTAAGCTAAACTGATTTCCCAAAATACAAGCGGTCGGATTTTCATAATTTTTTGCAAAATATTCCCGAAATTTAACCGCTTGTTTAAGACAAACCGGCTGTGAGATTACTTATGGTATTGCTTTGAATACTCGTGAATCGCATCCACAAATACTTTCGGACTATGTTCCGGCACGTCTTGATGAATCCCGTGTCCGAGATTGAACACATGACCGGAGCCTTGACCGAAACCGGCTAAGATTTGTTTCACTTCCTGCTCAATACGTTCCGGTTGTGCATACAATACACTCGGATCCATATTACCTTGTAGCGCAACTTTGTGTCCGACACGACGACGAGCATCAGCAATATCAATCGTCCAGTCTAAACCTACCGCATCACAGCCGGTTTCCGCAATCGCTTCCAACCATAAACCGCCGCTTTTAGTAAATAAGGTTACCGGTACTTTTCTACCGTCGTTTTCACGAATCAAACCGTCCACGATTTTGTGCATATAGCGTAACGAAAATTCTTTGTATTCGTTATGCGCCAATACGCCGCCCCAAGTATCGAAAACCATCACCGCTTGCGCGCCGGCTTTGATTTGTGCGTTTAAATATAAGATCACACTATCCGCTAATTTATCTAATAATGCGTGTAAAATTTGCGGATCCGCATACATCATTTTTTTGATTTTGGTGAACGCCTTGCTTGATCCGCCTTCCACCATATAAGTAGCTAATGTCCATGGGCTACCGGAGAAACCGATTAACGGTACTTCGCCTTTTAATTCACGGCGAATCGTACGCACAGCATTCATTACATATTGCAATTCACCTTCCGGATCCGGAATCGGTAAGTTTTCTACCTGTGCTTTATTTTCAATCGGACGAGCAAATTTAGGACCTTCTCCCGCGCCGAAACTCAAACCTAAGCCCATTGCGTCCGGGATAGTTAAAATATCAGAGAATAAAATCGCCGCATCCAGCGCATAACGACGTAACGGTTGTAAAGTCACTTCACAGGCTAAATCCGCATTGCGGCATAAAGACATAAAATCACCGGCCTCTGCACGTGTCGCTTTATATTCCGGCAGATAACGCCCTGCTTGACGCATCATCCACACCGGTGTCATATCCACAGGTTCGCGTAATAGTGCTTTTAAATAGCGATCATTTTTTAATTGGCTCATAATATTCCTTGTGTAATCTGTTCTATTACAAATAAGCGGTTAAATTTCACGAAAAATTTGCAAAATTTTGCCACAAAGTCACCGCTTGTATATAACTCATTGGGATTAGTGAATTTGTGGTTTTTCGGCTGTTTTCACATTCAACGCAAAGTGGCTGTGCAAGAAGAGCGTAAGCACTCGAAGATACTCAACCACTTCTTCCCCCGCCTCTAACAATTCATTATTATCATCGTCTTCATTGTAACCTAATTTAGATATTTCCTCTAAATCATCTAAAGCCTCACCAATCTCATCCGTCTCACGACTTAATTTGGGTTGCGCTAAGCCTAAACCTAATAAAAATTGGCTCGTCCACTCTGCAATCGCATCCGCTAGTGCGAAACCATCTTCATTATTCGAAGTCCAAAGCGAAAATAACGTATTTGCCTCATCAAAACTCTCGCTGAGTTGTTGATAAAAATCGGCTAACGCCGCTAAAGGTGCTTGAGAAAAGGCATGACCGTCATTTAAAAACTGGTAAGTTAAGGTTTTCCAAGATTCGTCTTGTACACCACCTGCAATTAATCCGCTTAAAAAACCATGCACTTCCGCCGCTGTTTCGGCAATTTGAAGTTGCGCAATTAATTGATTAAATTCATTTGATTGTGTAATAGCCATAGTGTCTTATTTGTGATTCTGTTAAAGAATGGCATAATAGCAAAAAATTTATATTACTTGTGAGGATTTCGCGACTATGTCGGCAAATTATATTGAAGTTCAAATTTTTGGGCAGGTGCTTCGTTTACATTGTCCACCGGATCAACAACACAATTTACTTGCTTCCGCGCAACGTTTGGAAGAACGCGTAGCACTCTTAAAAGAACAATCCGGCATTATTCAACTTGAAAAAGTCTTAGCGATCGTTGCGTTAAACCTAAATTACGAACTTGAGCAAGAAAAACAAAAAAATGCGAATAATAAAGCCGTATTAGAATCTTGTATTCAGCAACTTGACAGTTCATTGAATAAATTACAGACCAATGCAGCGATTGCAATTAATCAAGAAAATGTTTAAAAGCTGATCGTTTTCGAATTTTTCTAAATTCAAGACTAGGAAAAATTCTCAATTTCCGTTAGTATAACTCTTGCCTGAGGTGTGCGTGACTGGTTACGTCCCTGAGCCGATAATTGAAAACTTTGAGTTGGACATCTAAGCGCTGGTGAGCAAGCTTACCTTGAGTAAGAAGCCTAAAGGCGCTTAAGTTCGACTCCCTTGAACCGTCTGGTTCAAGGACCACCACCGGTGGCGGCACTTCGGGTTCTTCTTTTCTATGTTTGGTATATCAATATGCAAACTAGTCAATTTCGGCAAGAAACTCGTCAACTCATACGAAATCAAATGCGGGCCAAACGGCTTGAGCTTACCACACATCAACAAATTACAGCCTCATTAAATCTTATACCTCAGGCGCTTTCTTTGATTGATCATTATCAAGCTTCTCATCTTGCTTTCTATTTGCCGTTTAAAGCAGAAATTTCACCGCTACCGCTAATGCAACGCCTCGCTGAACAAGGTAAATCGATTTATCTGCCGGTATTACATCCTTTTAGTTCCGGTAATCTACTTTTTCTGCAATACCATCCGTCTTCTCAACTTGAACGCCATGTATTCGGTATGCAGCAGCCTAAACTTGATATTCGTCAGCTAAAGCCACTTGAAGAATTGGAGATGATCTTTACCCCGCTTCTCGCTTGCGATAGCCAGCTAAATCGCTTAGGCTATGGAGGCGGTTTTTATGATCGAACCCTCGCTCAAACTCAAGCAATAAGTGTCGGATTAGCTTATCACTGCCAGTTAATCGAACAACTTCCTGTCGAGCCTTGGGATATACCGCTCAATCATCTGATATTAGGAGACACAGAATGACCGAAAAAGAATCAGCAGGGAGCCAAACATTGGTAAGAGGATTAAAACTGCTCGAACTACTTTCTCAATATCCGAACGGCTGCCCGCTCGCCCACCTTTCAGAACTCGCCCAATTAAATAAAAGCACCGTACATCGTCTATTACAAAGCTTGCAACAAGAAGGTTTCGTTCGTCCTGCTCCTACAACCGGTAGCTATCGCCTTACTACGAAATGTCTTGCCATCGGTCAGCGCGCATTAAGTTCATTGAATATTCTGCACATTGCCGCACCTCACCTTGAAGCATTTAATCTCAAATTGGGCGAAACGGTTAATTTTGCCATGCGTGAAGGTAATCACGCTATTTTGATCTATAAGTTAGAACCGACTACCGGCATGATGAAAACCAGAGCTTATATCGGGCAAAGATTACAATTGTACTGTTCCGGTATAGGCAAATTATTTTTGGCTTATGATAAGCCTGAATATATTCCTCAATATTGGCAACAAAAGCACGACGTTATTCGCCAATTGACTGCAAATACGATTACCACTATTCCAGAAATGGAAGCCGAATTAGCCAAGATCCGCCAACAACAATTTGCAATGGATGATGAAGAAAATGAACTGGGCGTATCTTGTATCGCTTGTCCTATTTTTGATAACCAAGGAAAAGTAAATTATGCAGTCTCCATCTCCTTATCAACCGCACGCTTGAGCCAACTGGGTTTCGATCAGCTTTATCCAGCACTTCGCGCTACTGCACAAAAAATTTCTGAAGAGTTAGGCTGGCAAGGGGAATAAGCGGTCAGATCTTCAACGAATTTTGCAAAAATTCCACGAAGATCTGATTTTATATTCAGGTATTTTTTCTATCCACAATCTCTGTGGATAACTTTGTGGATTTCTTTTTAAAAAACAAGCTAACCCTAGATAAAACCTAGCCTCTATCTCTTTCGCTCAAAATTGAGCACAAAATAACATTTCCTTTAAAATCAATAAGTTAAAATTTGACCAGTCCTTTTAATAAAAATTTTTAAAAATATTTCTTGTAAATCCGCTTGACAAATATCCCCTGTGTACAACTGCTAATTTCATTGTAAAAAATCAGACAAAAAGCACACTAAATTCATTAAAAAAACGATCATTTTTTTACGATTAAATGTAAAAAAATTGTTGCAAACATTTGCAAATTAGTTATAGTCAAGCTGTATAGGTTATCAACAAACAACAATAATTTTATTTATCTTGATATAAGCCGCATAGAAATGCGTAAAATAGCGATAAAAATTCATTTTACCGATATTTTTTGCTATAATTTGCCCTTTTTGTGTGCGCTAATTAAAACATAGAAAGAATAAGAGGAATAACTATGTTTGGATTTGATCCTACCACGACCACATTCCTGATTTATATCATCGGAATGATCTTAATCGGCTTTATCGCCTATCGTGTTACCAATAATCTTTCGGACTATATCTTAGGTGGTCGCCGTTTAGGCAGCTTTGTGACAGCATTATCTGCTGGAGCGTCCGATATGTCAGGCTGGCTTTTGATGGGCTTACCGGGTGCGATTTATGCAGGCGGCTTAATTGAAGGCTGGTTAGCGATCGGCTTAACCATCGGTGCTTACCTCAACTGGAAATTAGTTGCAGGCCGCCTACGTTCTCATACGGAACACAGTGGCGACGCTCTAACCTTACCCGAATATTTTCATAATCGTTTTGGTGACAAAACCAAACTAACCAAAATCCTATCTGCAGTTATTTTTCTACTCTTTTTTGCGGTTTACTGTGCTTCAGGCGTAGTAGCGGGCGCACGAGTTTTTGAAAATCTATTCGGTGTACCTTATGCCGATGCCATTTGGTACGGTGCGATTGCAACCATCCTCTACACTTTTATCGGTGGTTTCTTAGCGGTAAGTTGGACGGATACAATTCAAGCTTCACTGATGTTATTTGCGCTCATCTTAACGCCTGTTTTCGTTATCTTAAACGTAGGCGGCATTGAAGCGATGCAAGAAAGCATTGCACTTGCCGAAGTTGCTGCAAATAAGAATTACAATGATATGTTTACCGGCACAACCGTTCTCGGTGTATTAAGCTTATTAGCATGGGGCTTAGGTTATTTCGGTCAACCGCACATTGTAGTGCGCTTTATGGCGGCGGAAAGTGTCAAATCTCTTGAAAATGCACGCCGCATCAGTATGACCTGGATGGTTATCTGCCTTGCCGGTGCTATCGGTATCGGTTATTTCGGTATGGCATACTTCTTTAAATTCCCAGAAAATGCCCAAGTCGTTAACCAAAATAATGAACAAATCTTTATTGAACTGGCAAAATTATTATTCAATCCTTGGATCGCCGGTGTTTTATTATCAGCGATCTTAGCGGCGGTAATGAGTACCCTTTCAGCACAACTTTTAATTTGCTCAAGCGCAATTACCGAAGACTTATATAAAGGTATTATTCGCCCATCTGCAACGGATAAAGAATTAGTCTGGCTTGGTCGAGTAATGGTGCTTGCCGTAGCGGCGCTTGCCATTTACATTGCACAAGATCCGAATAGCCAAGTATTTGCTTTAGTAAAAGACGCTTGGGCAGGTTTTGGTTCGGCATTTGGCCCTGTCGTGTTATTATCACTGTTCTGGAAACGTATGAACGGCTTTGGGGCGATTGCCGGTATGTTAACCGGGGCATTAATCGTTTATTTCTGGAAAGACTTAACCGTAGCGCTTTCACTGCCTGAAATGTATTCGATGATTCCGAGCTTTATCAGTGCAATGTTTACCATCGTAATTATCTCACTGATCACGCCAGCACCAAGTAAAGAAGTTATCGAAACTTTCGAACGAGCCGATAAGTCTTATTTAGACGAAGTAAAATAAAAACAAAAGCGATTTGCTGTTTAACAGTGAATCGCTTTTTTGTTTGGCGTTACGTAAAAAATATGACAAAAACGACCGCTTGTTAACAAGCAAACACAACATACTGAGGAGCCTATTATGCAACAATATCATCTTCTCCCTAGCACTTCGATTCGCCCTACTCTTAGTCAACACTATCGTATTAATGAGACTGAACTTGTGCAGCAGCTTTTAACCGAAGCAAGAACGGATGAGCATCAACCGAATATTAAAGCGCTAACCCGTCAGCTTGTCGAAAAGGTGCGAGCTAATCGCCAAAAAGCCAGTGGTGTCGATGCATTGATGCACGAGTTTTCGCTTTCAAGCCAAGAAGGTATCGCTTTAATGTGTTTAGCTGAAGCTTTACTACGTATCCCCGATCAAGCGACTCGAGACAAACTGATTAAAGATAAAATCGCAAAAGGTGATTGGAAGTCGCATATAGGCAAAAGCCCGTCTCTGTTTGTGAATGCTTCCGCATGGGGACTGGTATTTACAGGTAAAGTGCTTTCGCTGTCTGAAACTTCACTTTCCCAAACGCTCATTCAACTCATCAATAAAGGCGGAGAACCGATGATCCGCCAAGGAATGGATTTTGCAATGCGCTTACTAGGCAAACAATTCGTTACCGGCGAAACCATTCAAATTGCCCTTAAAAATAGCGAAGCTCGTTTTAACAAAGGCTTCCGCTTTACCTACGATATGCTTGGTGAGTCGGCATTTACCGAAGAAGATGCCAAGCGCTACTATCAAGATTATGTCTCTTCCGTACATGCGGTCGGTGCGGTATCAAGAGGGCTTGGCGTTTATCAGTCATCCGGTATATCGGTAAAACTCTCCGCTATTCACCCTCGCTACTCGCTGGCGCAACACGATCGCGTTGTCGCAGAACTCTATCCTCGTTTACGTGATTTATGTTTACTTGCCAAACGCTATGATATCGGCATCAACATTGATGCCGAAGAAGCCGACCGCTTAGAAATCTCACTCGATCTCATCGACCGTTTGTTAACTGAGCCGGCACTTGCAGGATTTGAGGGTATTGGCTTTGTGGTGCAAGCTTACCAAAAACGCTGTTTATCGGTAATTGACTATCTGATTCAAACAGCACGAGAAAAACAACGTAAGCTAATGATTCGTTTAGTGAAAGGCGCATATTGGGATGCTGAGATCAAACGAGCGCAAGCAGACTGTGCCAGCGGTTATCCGGTTTTCTCACGTAAAGTGCATACCGATTTAAATTACATTGCCTGTGCTAAAAAATTACTCGACGCTCAAGATGTGATCTATCCACAATTTGCCACTCACAACGCCCAAACACTTGCTACTATTTATCACCTTGCCAAAGGCAAAAAGTTTGAATTCCAATGTTTACACGGTATGGGAGAAACCTTATACGACCAAGTGGTCGGCAAAGAAAACCTTGATATTCAATGCCGTGTTTATGCGCCGGTCGGTTCTTACCAAACCTTATTAGCCTATTTGGTGCGCCGTTTATTAGAAAATGGTTCAAACAGTTCATTTGTCAATCAATTAGTTGACGAGCGAGTATCGGTCGAAAGCTTAACCGAAGATCCGGTGCTGAAAGCGGAAAAGACTGCAGGCTCAATGCACCCGAAAATTCCATTACCTCGTAACTTATTTAACGATCGTGTTAATTCTCGGGGTTACGATCTCAGTGATGCGCTGCAGCTTGAACGCCTCCAAACACAGCTTAACCAACTAGCAAAAACACAATACAAAGCTTATCCGTTGCTAGCCGACAGTTATTATGAAGGCAGTACCACCAAACCGATTTTTAATCCAGCATTGAACAACCAACAAATCGGCGAAGTCATTTTCACTCACCCGTCAGATGTCGAAAAAGCTTTTGCAATTGCCGAGCAAAATCAGACCGCTTGGCAAGCAACACCTCCGACACAAAGAGCGGAAATTCTCGAGAAACTCGCCGATTTAATGGAAAGCAATATGCTGATTTTATTCGATCTGGCAGTGCGGGAAGCGGGTAAAACGCTGAATAATGCGATTGCCGAAGTCAGAGAAGCGGTCGATTTTTGTCGTTATTATGCAAATGAAGTGAAGCGCAATCCGCAGGCGTATCAGAATCCAAGAGGAATTATCGTTGCGATTAGCCCGTGGAACTTCCCGTTGGCGATTTTTACCGGTGAAGTCGTTTCCGCTTTAGTTGCCGGTAATGTGGTGTTGGCGAAGCCGGCGGAACAAACTTCCTTAATGGCTCATTATGCGGTGGAATTATGCTATCAAGCTGGCATTCCAAAAGGCATTTTACAATGCTTACCGGGTAGCGGTACGGAAATCGGTAATAAATTAACTGCCGATCCTCGTGTGGACGGCGTGATTTTCACCGGTTCGACCGAAACCGCCAAAACCATTAACCGCAATTTGCAAAAACAAAGCAAAATCGTACCGCTTATTGCGGAAACTGGCGGACAAAACGCCTTGATTATGGATAGCTCCGCGCTCGGCGAACAAGTGGTGGCGGATGTACTTAACTCGGCGTTTGATTCCGCTGGGCAACGTTGTTCAGCACTTCGAGTACTTTATCTACAAGAAGATGTTGCTGATCACATTCTCACGATGCTTAAAGGTGCAATGGCGGAGTTACGTGTCGGCAAACCGCAATTACTGAATACCGATGTCGGCCCGGTGATCGATCGCACGGCAAAAAGTCGCTTACTGGCGCATATTGAAAAAATGAAAGCGGTGGCAAAATCGTACTATCAAGTGCCGATAGCCGCGGAGGTGGAACAGAACGGGATTTTTGTACCGCCAACCTTACTTGAAATCGATCATATCTCACAAATTGAACATGAAGTGTTTGGCCCAGTACTACACGTGATTCGCTTTAATGCCAACCAATTCGAACAAATTATTCATGACATTAACTCGACCGGTTTCGGATTAACCAGCGGTTTACATAGTCGTATTGATACCACCATTAATCAATGGCTCGACAAAGTACATGCTGGTAACTTATATGTAAATCGTAATACGGTCGGTGCAGTGGTCGGTGTGCAACCGTTCGGCGGCATGGGACTTTCCGGTACAGGACCAAAAGCCGGCGGACCGCTTTATCTACAACGATTGGTAAAAAGCGAGGCTTGGACACTTGCTGATTTAGAAGGCGAAACGGTTATAGCGACGGATAAACTTGAGCAAGCCATTAGCCAAACGCTTAGCGGTGAGCAACAAAGCGAAACGTTAACTCTCTTGCAAAATTTACGCAAAAAATCACCGCTTGCAAAAGTATTTAAAATGCAGGGCATTACTGGCGAAAATAACTATTTACGCTTTGAAGCTCGCCCAATGATTGCAGTAAGTAATGGCTCACTGTTCGAACAAATCAAAGCATTGATAGCTATTGCGGTATGCGGCAGTAAAGCGGTGGTTAAAGAGGGTTCGCCGTTAGCAGAATACGCACATCAATTTGCCGAATACTTAATGGTAGCAGATGACTTTAATAGCTTCCGAGCATTAAGTGTAATGATTGTACTTGAGCCGCTTTCCATGCAAGAACGTCAACATTATGCCGAGCGTAACGGTGCGATTTTAACTTATGTGGAAAGCCTTGAATTGGCGCTTTCATTGTTACCGCTGGTACATGAAAAATCGATCAGCATTAACACTGCAGCCGCCGGCGGTAATGCAACACTTATGAGTGAAATGGATTAGCGTTACCCGAATCAGCTTAATATTTATCCCCTTAGCCACAAACTAAGGGGATTTTTATTTTCTGTTTAGCAAGTCATTTTCTTTTCGGCTATAATGCGCCGACTATCCCATGAGGTAGTGTTTACGTATGTTAATTCAAACCGAGAGTTGAAACAAAAATGACAAATCAAACTATCAGCACACCTAAACAGGTGTTTGTTGGCTTACAAATGCTATTTGTGGCATTTGGTGCTTTAGTATTAATGCCATTAATTACCGGCTTAGATCCTAATACAGCCCTCCTTACTGCCGGTATCGGCACCCTACTTTTCCAACTTTGTACCAAAGGTCAAGTGCCTATTTTTCTCGCCTCTTCCTTCGCATTTATCGCACCGATTCAATACGGCGTACAGCAATGGGGCATCCCAACCACTATGGGTGGCTTGGTATTTACCGGTTTCGTTTACTTCGTATTAAGTTCATTAGTGAAATGGAAAGGGGCAAATATTCTCGAAAAACTTTTCCCACCGGTGGTAGTTGGTCCGGTAATCATTATTATCGGCTTAGGTTTAGCCCCGACTGCGGTTGATATGGCACTAGGCAAAGGCACAACCATTGAACCAAATACCGCCTTATTGATTTCAATGGCAACTTTAATTACTACACTTATCGTAGCAGTCTTTGCCAAAGGTTTAATAAAATTAGTCCCGATTATGTTCGGAATTGTGGTTGGTTATATCCTTTCGCTCGTGTTTGGCATCATTGATTTTAGCCCGGTAACTAATGCCGATTGGTTTAGCTTACCGAAACTCACCACGCCGGAATTTAAGTTAGAAGCGATTCTTTACTTATTACCAATCGCCCTTGCACCAGCAGTCGAACACGTCGGCGGCATTATGGCGATCAGCTCGGTAACCGGTAAAGATTTTATGAATAAACCGGGTTTACACCGCACATTATTAGGTGATGGCGTTGCAACCTCTGCAGCAGCATTCCTAGGCGGCCCACCAAATACTACCTATGCGGAAGTTACCGGTGCGGTTATGCTCACCAAAAACTTTAACCCGCGTGTAATGACCTTTGCTGCGGTTTGGGCAATTGCCATTTCATTCTGTGGCAAAGTCGGTGCGTTCCTACAAACCATTCCGGGCGTAGTGATGGGTGGTATTATGATGTTAGTTTTCGGTTCTATCGCGGCAGTTGGTATGAGTACATTAATTCGTGCCAAAGTGGATATGGGCGAAGCTCGCAACCTCTGTATCGTTTCAGTAGTCATGACCTTCGGCATCGGTGGCATGCTGATCAACGTTGGCGAGTTCTCACTGAAAGGCATCAGCCTCTGCGCAATCGCCGCAATTGTGATGAACTTACTGCTCCCAAAAGAAGCAGCTAAAAAAGCAGAATAATTTTTAACGTTCTTCTTATAAAACAAGTGGTCAAATTTCACCAAAAATTTGCAAATTGCAAAAGATTTTAGAAATTTGACCGCTTATATATCATAATAGTCGCAATTATCTATTTCTCTTATCTACTTCCCATAAATAATATATAGATATAAGAGGGGACATAATCGCATACCCTATATAATATTTAGACTCAGGAAAATCTATAGGATTACTATTAATAAAATAGCCGACTAATTCCGTTCCTATTGACAATATTGTATGAACAAATCCAAAACAAAGAAAAAATATAATTGTACAAAATGCAAATTTCATTATTTTATTTTTCATCATTACGCCCCTTATAAGAACTATCAATTTCATTTTCAACTTTATTCTCTACAGATTTAGAGGAAATATTATCTATAGTATTCCCATATAAAGATGGAATTATGCTTGGCTTATAAGGTTCTGATATTTCATAAGGCAAATACCCTTTCCTTTCAGTATAATTTTTCCAGTTTGGGTTTATCTTATTATTTAATGGAATTTCGATACCTTTTCCAATAACTCCGCCTACTGCAGTCGTAATCATCGATGTACCTCCCTTGACTATCGGGTTTTCTTCTGTTCTAACGGAAGCATCAATAACTTCTGTAGCTGTATTTACTACAGTTGTTCCTATAACTCCCATATCTTTAGTAACAACTCCAATTACTGTAGATATACCAATTTTTACAGGGTCTACTTTTGAAACATCTCCACCTTACTCTATCAATTGTCCTACTATTTCAGATATGCCACTTAAACCACCAGTTATAATCGTTGAGCTAGATGAGACAGAAGAAACGCCTCTTCCAAATATAAGAGCCAAATACTCTTGCAATTGTAACTTTTTAACCTCTTTCTCATATTGTTCATAATATGTTTCTGCTTTTTGTTTATCTCCATTGAACATTGCTTTCGCCATTACTTCTATTGTCTGCTTACAATCTGCACTTGGGTATATATCATCTGCAAAACGATTATTCTCCACCGCCCGTTTTCCAATCTCTACCCCTACAATACCAATACCGCTCGCCGTACTATCTCCTGTAAGGCCTCCTGCCAATCCTGCCGCAATTTGGCTTAAATTCGCGACATTCCGTTTTTGGCTATCACTCAGGCTTTCAGGTTCGATTCTGTATTACCCTCTGTCTCTTTCTTAATGAACTTATTCAGATACGGTGATGCCGCGCCCATCGCGTGACCTGCCATTTTTGACATATCACTACTTGCGCCCGCACTCACGCTTGTCACTTTAATATCACTACGGTTCTCGATATCTGCCGTGCTCAGCGTACCCGTCTTCATCCGGTGATTCGCTTTATCCCCCTCTGCATTAATCACACCGCCTGCTAGGTGTGTGTTTTCCTCTACATTAATTCCTGACGTTTTTCCAATGTTAAAGCCTGACTGTTGATTTACTTGAGCGTAATCCACCTTCGCTTTATTTTGGTTGATTTGGGCTGATACATATACACTACATCTATTGGATATCGACTCCTAACACAAAAAAGCGGTCAAATTCTCTAAATTCTTGCAAATTACAAAAAATTTTGAGAATTTGACCGCTTATATATCACATCCCCCTTACTCTTGAGCTTCAGAAATAATGAATTTTAACCACTCTTCAAAGTTCTTAACTTCGTAGTGGTTATTTCGATTACCAAGATCATATACATAAACTTTTGGATCTCCTGAGTGATCAAGCAAGTTAAAACAAGCTGCCCAATCTCCATCTCGAGCAAAAGAGATTAAATTTTGTATTCCAGTAAAATGCTCCAATGCTTGAGTATATACTTCTAACTCTGAATCATAACAATCTTCAAACCACCAAGGAGAAACGGAATATTGGCTATTTCTGTAAAATCAGCAGAAATTTCCAAATATTTTGATGGATAAATGAAACCTGCAAGTACATTTGGGGAATATACACTAAAGGAATTTCTCATAATGTTTTACCTTTCTATATTAGGATCATGTAATGTACCATTTGGATTTTTCATATTCCACCCATTAGGAACTCCTTTCATTTCAGATTGTCTTTGAATCCTTATTGATACAGTTTCTCTTTACTCCCGATATAGCTAGGCTTCTGCCCAAAGCTCTTATAATTCTTATAACAATTGTAAGTTTTAAATGAGTACTACTTAGAAAACATATCCTAGCCACAAAAAAAGTAATTTCCATTATCTTGCAACCAACCAATATCTACAGGACACTTAACATACCACCAAAGATTATTTATATCCTTTTCTGGTATATCTTCATCATATTCTTCAGGGAAAGACCTATAGATATAATTCAATTGTATTTCTAAATTAGATTTATCTAGTAAATCATGATTTTCCACCCATTCTCTAAATTTAATGATTCCTTGTTTAGAAGTAACGATATATTCTATGCACTCAATAAATGCTCTCTTTGTAAAATTATAATCTGTAATATTAATTTCAATGAGAAATGCTTCTAAAGCAAAATAAATGGCATTGATATTTTTGAATTTAGAATCTTTAATTACCTCAATATAATTTATATTCTTCATTTTATACCTCTTTAATTCTGAAACTTAATTTCTATTTTTCTTGATTTAATTCCAGATACCCAAGTCTTATTATCCTTAGGTTGAATTATCTCAATAGTATACTTTGCATTTGTATCATTTTGAGATGTTGAGAAATTTCTTAAATTGATAGTACTACCCTTTAGAGGTCCTTGTTGAGGCTTAATTGTCCAAACTTTACCACTATTACCATTCAGATCCTTCATTTTAGGAATTATTTGTGGGCTAGGTAATTTATCTACACCAGAAATTTCTTTGTAGTAACTTATTACATTTTGATCACTTACACCTTGAAATACTGGAGCTCCGATACTAGTCCTTGGATTTGTAGCATATGTTTGACCATTTATAGTAACTTTCATATTTTTAGGTTCCACAGATTTATTATTAAACTGATGAGCTATCTCACTAACTCTTTGTTGAGTTTTTTGTGTATGTATAGCAGTCGATTTTTGAGTAATTATACTATTTAACTCATAATTAAACTTCGCATTATTAACACCTAAATTCCGAACATCCGTAGTTTTAATTTCTCCCACAGCATGATTTTTCACAACTTTCTGGAATACTTTTGCTGCCTCTCCAGTCAATAATAGACTTGGCATCTCCAACGATTTCCCTGCTCCTACCATATAGCCTTGCATTTCTGCCGCTAAGACAGGATCATTTTCTAATGCCCAGTTAAGTTGTTTATTCCATTGTTCCGCTGAAATAATTACTTTATCAAATGTACCTTTTGGATCTTGTAGAATATTCGCAAGCGTTGCGACAGTTTCATCCAAGTTTGTAATTGCTTCTACTGTACCTTTTACACCCTCAACTAAAGATTTTGCTTCACCCATTTGCAACGCATCATAATAGGTTTCTGCTAGCTCCTCCGCATTTTCTTTATCTTTGAAAAGCGTTTTGGCAAACATTTCTACTGTTTGTTTACGATCCTCCGTAGGGGATATATCATCACCAAAGTGATTATTCTCCACCGCATTCTTCGCTACTTCTACCCCAGTGCTCACTGCATTTAGCGTTTCTACACTTGAGCCGCCGTTCACTGCACCTGATGCTAAACCAGCTAAGACTTTACTTAGCTCTAACACTTCCGCTTTTTCTTCCGTCGTCAGTTCATGCGGCTCTTTTTCATAAAGCCCCTGCGTGAGTACTCTTGCGCCTATCTCTGCTGCGTCTGCCGCAACGGCTCCCGTACTCGCTTTTCCGCCAGCCAGCTCCGCTTCTATTGCGCCCCATAATACATGGGCTGCAATATTTGCCGTTTCACTCTGCTCTGTCAGCTGTTTTATCGCTCTATTCACATACGGAGACGCTGCTCCCGCTACTACCGCTTCTGTTGGTTTACCTGCGATAGCTAAACTGATTGCCGTAGTAACCGCATCAACTTTGCGTTTATGCTCTCCCGAAGTTTGCCATTTCTCTGCTTCTTCTTTCTTCTGTTTTGCTAGTATTCAACTCTCATCAAGTGAGTAAAACCAACACAAAAACAAGCGGTCAAATTTCGCTAAAAATTTGCAAATTGCAAAAAAGTTAGGAAATTTGACCGCTTGGAAATGAGGCTGATTTACTCCCTATAATTAAATTTTTCTACAACTTTGTAGAAATAAAACTTACAGACTCATAGATTCTTGAGATACATTTCCTGTTTCTAAAAACTCAATAAAAACACTTTTAATAAAATCAAAATCCGTTATGACCGCACTAGATGGATAAGGTTCTCCCATAAAGTTAACTAGCCCTAATTCACCGACAAAATCCGTCTTAGTTCGTACCTGTAAATATCCGTCCTCTGAATACTCGGCTAGTGTAAATAAGTACTTTTCGCCATCACACTCAACAGATAATTCCGTTATTCCTATATCAGGTTCTGGAACAATTTTTAATGTTGCTGCACCTACATTCCTCTTGAGGGAATCTAATGCATTTAATACTTCCTGTTTAGTAGGCTCTTCTTTTGATAAAATGGAAATATATTTCTTATCTAAATATTTTCCACTGTGCAAAGTACATGAGAATTGCATATTCATATTTTATTCCTTTCTTAATTTAATTGATTTCATTGTTGAATCCCAATCATATATTACTGGTTTTCCATCTTTGTTTACCGCATGAACTGTAACAGATCTCAATCCTGCTTTTTTAGCTGCTGTAGCAATATCATTACGACAATATGTACATACATCTCTACCCTGTACATGTATTACCATATCTTTACCTCGAGTTACTCCATTTTCATACGCTTGCTGAATCGCACCTATCTCTGCATGTGCATCTGCCATATTTGCATTTGGATAAGCAGTTCCATTTCTTGCTGGTGGTTTATTAGCAATCTCTTGGGAAATAAGAGTAGGTTTATTAGGGTTTGCCAAAGCCGGTGATCTTGCATTTTGATTAGTATCAATGTAAACCTTACCATTAATTTCAGCTCTTGCAGAAACAACTAAATCATCAAGCTTAGTTCCCTGGCTTTTTAAAACCTCATTCGATAACTGCTCTTTTAGTGGAACAGCTTTAGAATTATTCTCAGCCCCCGTTGAAATCCTTGTCGTCTGATTTTCATAACCTGTCGTCTTACCAACAGTCGGCAATTTCTCATTTGAATTTGCAGATTTAGGAATATTTTCACTTGAACTATTAACCTTTGTCGTTGAAAGTTTTACACCCGCTATACTTGCAACTACATGATTTGCTGCGTCAATTCTTCCAATCCAACTTGGATCAATACCTGTCGCATTATAAAAATCAGTATCCGCCTTTACTTTGGCATTTTTCAATACATCATATCTATCTGAAAAAATTGCCACCTTTTTATAATCTTCTGCATACAGTT
Source organism: Actinobacillus capsulatus DSM 19761 (assembly GCF_000374285.1). Lineage (GTDB taxonomy): Bacteria > Pseudomonadota > Gammaproteobacteria > Enterobacterales > Pasteurellaceae > Actinobacillus > Actinobacillus capsulatus. The sequence goes on from NZ_KB893932.1 coordinate 104,045, forward strand.
CCGAATTACGTGTATATGTCGGGTAGTTATAACCTGTTGGTGTATATTTTGCATTTGAATAGCTAAATTTATCTCGCTCTAATTTTTGTCTCTCTGAGTTACATGCTAAAGAGAGTGAATTTCCTTCGCAAGCTGAAATTAAAGCTAAATCGCTCTCTCTATCCTTATTCTTAATTTCACTAAGTTCCGTAATTTCTTCTGATGTAATAACCCCTCGATGTAGTTTATCCTCTAATTCTAATTTTCTTGCCGCTTCTTGAGCTGAGAGATAGTTATTCTCCACCGCCCTTTTTGCCGTTTCTATTCCTTGTAATGTTGCTGCCGTATTACCGCCCACTCCATTACCAACTAAAGCACCCGATAATTGACCTGCAACACTCAGTAACTCTCGCTCTTCTTCACTTAATTGGCTTGCCTCTTTGTTAAAAACCACTTCCGATAATAACATCGCACTCGCTTCGCCCGCCATGCCTGATGCCGCTCCCGATAGCGCATTATTACCCGAAATGCCCGCCTCCAATGCCGAAAGCGCTGCATGAGCTAATAAGTTGGCTGTCTTATTATCCGAGGTGTATTTGTGAATCTGTGCATTTAACTCCGGAGATATTGCCGTCGCCGCTACTTCTCCCGCACTACCGCCTGATAATATCGCCCCCAGCGTCACCGCTACCGTATCTAACTTACGTTTTGAAGCCCCTCCTTCTCGCCAGCTTTCTTCTTTCGCTTTCGCTTCAGTATAAACCCGTTCCATTTGTGATAGGTCTTCTTGTGAAGCACCTGTGCGTCTCGCTTTAGCCAACGCCTCCTCCGCTGCATTCACTTCTTCCTCTGCCGCTTTCTGCTTCCGTTCGGAATAGCTGTCTATTGCACCGAGCATATCACCCACTGCCGCTGAAAGTACCTGCTGGTCTTTCAACTTCTGTTTGATATCAAACGTCGCTTCAACTTGTTTATTCGCTTGGTTTAAGTCTGTGTTTAGCCCTAGCGCTTGTGCCGTCGTTTCGGTCGGTTGGCTATCTTTGTTTAAGGTGATTTTGCCTTCCGTTAACGTCGCTTTCGTCACACTACTGTCACTTTCGCTATCATACATCGGGACTGTCGGGTTGATGCCGTTACTTTGCGTTGTCCCCGTCAGTTTCGCCAAGTCCGCTTGCTGTTTCGCATCTTCTTTACTTGTCGCCTCCGCATTACCTAATTTATTCAGGTTAGCCGATACACTCATGCCGCCCGTTAAGGCTTTGCTCTCGCTTTCATTCTCAATATCTTTAAAAGCTAGCGTATTTGTGCTTAATTCACTCTTATTCGGAGCCGTACTCGCTATTGCGCCACCATTGAGCTGTACGTGGTCTGCATTAACATGATAACCGCCTTCTTCCGCAAATAAACCCGATTGCTCTACCACTTGCTTGCTGTTCGATTTGCCACTTGAGGCATTGCCATAACCGCTCCCGCCCCATGCAGTACCCAACGCGACTTGCACGCGTCCGCCTGCACCTACGCTACTGCTCTTAGAATGATGTTCATCTTGACGGCTTTCTACCGTTAATGTACCACCCACATCTGCATTGATGGTTTTTCCTTTCGCTACTGCGCCCGATAGCGTCGTATCACCACCACTTTTTAACGTGATGGTTTCACTGTCTAAGTGGCTATTATTTTGTACGATATGCTGTTCATCTTGTTTACCTTTCGTAAAACCGCCTTGTACATAAATATACGCCCCAGTTTGGGCTCCTACCGCTACACCAGCCCCCACTTCAAAACCACTGCTTTGCTGTTTGCCTTTTTGCTTCGCAGTGCTTTGACTTGATTCCACGATGAGGTCTTTATGCGCATCTAATGTAATTGAGCTGTCCGCTAAGCGCTTGCCTTCACTGTCTCGGCTGACAAAGTCCGTCTGCTTCGCTTGGATATCTCCGCTTCTTGATTTTACGCTGATATGTTGCGCATTCACTACATTACCTTGCGCTTCCGACTGTGCAGATTCCATTCGCTCTCGGCTATGGCTATAGCCGGTACCCGCTTCCACGCGCAACAATGCCCCACCTGCCGCTGCATTGGCATAAGCAGAATAGCCTTTTGCCGCAACACCTAACGCTTGTGCCGCTCTGACTCTATCATTCGCCTCTTTATTTTCTATCGCACTTTCTACCGCCTGCACTAAATCAATAATCGGCGAGCCTACTCGGGCAAATGTCCCCATTTTTAAATCGCTTTTATGGCTTGAACTTGTGCCCGTATTATGTGCAACATCAAAGGTGACTTTTTCCGCCTTGATATCTACGCGTTTTTTCGCCAAAATTTGACCGCTTGTTTGATGGAAATCATTACCTGCTTCAATATCAACATTACCGTTTAAGCTTGCGATAGTTGCTCCGCTGTGGCTTACGCTATCATGACTCTCACTACTTAATTGACGATGGTATCCGCCAAAACGCTCCGTTTCTGATACGACCGCTTCGCCGATATGGTGTTTTTTACTTGAGGTTGATTGCCCTACTCGTTTTTCAGCGGTGGTTAATACCACATCTCCACCTGCAGAAATGCGATTATCTCCTTCACTCACTAACTGAGTACCGGCTAAACGAACATCCCCTTGCTTCGCTGTTACGCTGCTATTGCCACCAAATGATAAAACACTTGCCTGCTCAGTAACCGTATCACCTTCACCAAGATCTTTTTCACTATAGATACCGCCACCTTTCGAAGCATTTAACTCAATGCCTTTACGGGTTGAACGATTATTTTGTGAAGTTGATGAAGTTGCTACATCAAGCTGAATATCCTCCTTCGCCCATAATGAGCTATCTCCTTTCGCAGAGAGCTGTGAGCCTTGAGAAGTAATATCACCTTCTCTTGCAGTAATACTTAAATTACCGCCGGCATTTACATGTCCAATGACGGCTGTTTCTTTTTGAGTATTCTTATTCAGCTCACTTTTTTGCGTTTTAAAATAAGGGCTTCCCGGATTCATCGCTTGGTTCGTCGTTTTAGAAATCGCTTCCGCCGCCGTTAAGATTTTTCCGATAATCCCAGCCGCTGAACCTTGTGACGCTTGCTCACCAAAGTTATCTTTTGCCACTTGTACAGGGTTATATACCGCACTCACACCAAAGCCGGTAGATTTTGACTTATAGCTGAATTGATTATTTTCATGCTCTGTCATGGCATTCAAATGAACATTATTACCTTCCATAGTAATATCTCTTCCGGCATTCATTCGTGCTGCATTGCTTGTCACATCACCATGAATAGAAGATATGGTCAAATTACCTGATACCGAGTTTAATACCGTAGTCGCAATACTTGTTGCTACATTTTTATCTCTCATATCGGATTTATTTTTTGCGTAACCGACAGAGGCAACACCTCTACTTTTCGAAGCTGAAAGCCCACTGCTTTTACGAATTTCTGTTTCGCTTTTTGTCTCTGTATTTTCCGCTGCACCTAATACGATATCTTTCTCAGCAAATGCAGTAATGTCATTTAACGCAATAATCTCTGCCGCGGTTAAATCAAGGTGACCTTTGCGTGAGTCTAAATAAACATCTTTAGCAGCAAGTACACTACCTTTATGCGATGTTACATCTCTCGTTTTTTCTGTTTCTAAACTTGAAGAACCAAAAGCATTGCGCTTTTTATATTTATGGTATTCTTCGAATTCACCTGAACGCAATGCCGTGCCAAGTACTAAATCATTTTCAGCTAATGCAGCTAAACGCGCTTTCGCACCGAGTTCTGCACCTTCAGCAGTAAGCGTATTCGCAACTAAAGTCACATTGCCGTTACCCGATACACGGCTTACTACGACATCTTGTACCGCTTCATTGCGATAGTGATCTCCGCCGCCCATTTTCTCATCAAAACCGACGGCAACCGTGCCTAAATGCATTTGGTCTTTTGCTTTGATATAAGTTAAACCTTGACCGTCATTAATAATATCCGAGCCGTTCAGGGTGATATTGTTCGCCGTCACCTGTAAGGTGCCGTTTGCATCTTTTACGTGTAATAACGCTTTACGATCTAGCGTGGTTTGTTTACGTTTAAAGCCGTCTAAATCAATTTCAGTATCTCGGGTGGTGGAAGAATGTGTAAAATTCCCTGCAACATCAAGGAATAATGCACTATTTGCTTCCATAACACCGCCATTGTTTTCCGCATCACCGGAAACTTTACCTTGCAATATACCGCCGGAAATCTTACCGCTATTTACCAATTTATCTGCTGCGAATTTTACAAAATTACGGCCGGCAATCGTCCCTTCATTAATTAATGAAGTAGAATTTACATTCATTTTATCAGCAGAAATCAATGTACCTTTGCCGCTAATATCACCTTTGCGAGCAACCGCATACACTTTCGGCACTAAAACTTGTTCTACTTGACCATTTGGTAACGTCACACTTTCGGTCTCTAACCAGACGATATCGGAAGTTAGCTGAGCCACTTGGCTTGGACTTAACGCAATCCCCGGACGTAAGTTAAATTTTTGCGCAAAAGTCACACCTGCATCCATTAATGCTTTATATTGATCGTCAAAAGTTTCAAACTCGCCTAAAAATTGTCTTCCGGTCAGTTTATTGATTTGCTCTCTCACTAAACGCTGTTCATAAAAACCATCGCCCAAGCGTTTATGCACCGCTTCGTGTTCTGAACGAAGGGCGTTATACATATAATCACTCGCTAGCCATCTTTTTCGGTCGGTAAAATCCGGATCCGTCTCAATTAAGACATGACTATCCGCATCAGGGTTAATTTTATATAAACTCTGATTTGGTAAGCGGGTATCCGCTTTCACGCTGCGGATTTCTATTCCGTCTTGGGAGGTTGGAATTGTTTGATTTGGATTCACTACCTGAATACCAGAATGGTATTCTCCCTCGCTCGGGGTAATATTTACATTATTACCTTCATCCTTAACCTGATTCAGTGATTTAGCATCTATATATCCTTTATAGTTTGCTGGAATCGTATTCGCCAGTTCCACAAAAATATTCATATCTTTGTGTACTTCTTTCAAACGAGCAAGATCGCCACTCTCTTTATCATAACGTGAATGACGGCGCTTTGTACCACCTCGCCATTCAGTAAAAGAAAAGTTACGCGTACCTAGCTCCCAATCTTGGCGTACGGCATCTTTATCATCTAAATTTGCAATTTTACCGTTCCCAATTTGATTTAAACCTTTGCCAGCAATTACCCAACTTTTATCATTAATAAATTCATCACTTTGATAGTTAATCGTTCCGCCAGCTAAAATCTGTGCTGGCAAGCTCGTCTGAGTAATATTTTCTTTTACAACTTTTTCGTTAATCCACAAATTCCAAAAATGAGCATATTCTTGATTTAGAATCTTTTTATTATGTTCGGAAATTGCATTATCAAGCGTCTGAACTCTATCGCCATATTTAGCGTCCCAATCAATAAACGGCTTCAACAAAACATAACGCTTATAAGCCGCTTCTGCTGCCTCATAAGTTTTTAATTCTGTTTGATAAGCTTTTACTCGTTTTTGATATTCTGCATCACTTTCCGTTGCCGCTCTCACTGGCTCCACAGGTTTTGCCGGCACAACCGGCGCAATACCATTTTGTTGATCTTGAGTTAATTTATCTTGCTGCTCTTCACTTAAATGTTTAGTCGCTTCGTCTTCCTCATTCATTGCTCGAACAATATCCGGTGTCATTTCAGGCTGATCGACATCAGGGGCCTGAATGCCGAATTTCTCCCATACAGGATTATCCTTTTTATAAATGCCAGCTTCTAAAGCGATACAATCCGCCATATTTTGATCTGCACATTTCAGGGCATTAGGTTTCGCAAGTACGGTACTGTCTGTAATTTGACTTGCATCGGTAATAACCGGCAGACTATCTTCATTATATTTTTGCCAATAACTCCATGTTTTGCGGTAATAACCTTTTGTTAAATCATTAACATTAATTTTTTCATTATGTCCATCGTTAAAGACATTTTCCCCGCCTGGATTATGCTTGCCTTTCGGAATAATGAAATGCTCCTTCACTTTCTGAGTATCTATAGTTTCCAATTTAGAACTATAATGGACATTCTCATTATTAATCTTATTAACATTCAAATAAATATCACCTGCAGCTTCAATGATACTACTTAGGTTTTTCAAATGTTCCGCATTGCCAATTACCATATCCTGCTCATCGAGTTTACCTCCAATAGCAATTTCGCCTTCACTATAAATTAATGAGCCATCTTTTTTATTAGCCGCATAGGCTACTGTGTCATTTTTAATCTCTTTTGCTGCTAAATCTAAGCGCTTACGGGCAGCTATCGTTGCTGACTTCCCGTCTTTATCTTGGTTTAAGATCTGCTCTGCACCTAATGCAACATGATCACCATAAATACGTCCCGTACCAATATTTTCAATTTTTTCCGCTTTAATTACCGTTTTAGATAAACCTGTATCTGAGCGGCTGTTAATTAAGCCTTCATTATGTACAGTTGCTTTTGCATTAAGGCGAGTTTCAGCCGAACTGATTCGAGCATTTTGTTCATTGCTAATATTACGTGCATTAAGCTGCAAGCGGTCATTTGCCGCTAATTTTTTGCGATTGAGGATATCCCCTTCGGTACTAATTGAAAGAGAGTGTTTCGCATTAATATCTTGCTGAATATCAAAGTTATCTTGTAAGTTAATTGCAATATTATTAGCTTGCAAATAGCCATCACCGGATAATGCTTTAGCAGTTACCGTAAAATTATTATTTGCTTGTAACTTACCTTCATTATTATGAATACTCAGTGATCCCTCACCTAAAACAGTAAGATCCCCCCAACTTAAAATCTCACCAGCCTGATTGTTCACTGCCTTAGCAATATTCAGTAACCCCTCACTTTCTAGATAAATACCGCCTTTTTCGTTTTCTAAACGATCCGAAGTTAGTGTCAATTTTTGTGCAATAACACCTTGTGTCGGTGTTTTGTCTTGAGCAACAGTACCGTTATTCTCAAAGGTTGGCGTATTCACAACAAGTGGCGCACCGGATTCAATTAATGATCCTTTTTCCGCCACTTTATTATTCTGAATATGTGATGCAGTGATAGATCCGCCCTGCTGGGTTTGAATAAAGCCACCTTGGTTATCAAGCAACGCCGTATTAATGATAAGCTGCGCTAAACTCTGAATTTTTCCATCCTGAGTATTTGTAAATTGCTGACCATTGGTATTGATCTGCTGATTTTCCGTAGAGAAAAGCGTACCCTGCTGGTTATTAATTGCAGCCGAGTCAATTTGTAGCGCTTTTCCGGATAAAATTTGACCTTGTTGGTTATTCAAAGCTTGTTGCTGTGCATCTAAAACAAGGTTATCTTGTGCTGTATAAAGCGTTCCTTGCTTATTATCCACTCCGTAAGCGGTTAAATTTAGCTGATTTTTTGCAGAAATCGTGCCTTGTTGGTTATTCAGTAAACTTGAGACATTTAAATCCACATTGCTGTTTTGGCTGGCAATCACACCTTGTTGGTTATTTAATTTTTGACTGTTAACCGTTTGTGCTTTATTGCTAACCAAATAACCTAACTGGTTATTCAGAGCTTGCGTTTTGATATTCATTTCCGCATTCGAAACTAAACGCCCTTTCGTATTATCAAGTTGCTCTGCTTCAACGGTAAATTTACCTTGTGTTTTTATCGCACCGCCTTGGTTATTTATCGTTTGGGCTTTCAAGGCAAAGTCTTGCTCACCGGTTTGTTCCCATACTGCATTTCGGGTATTTAAGTCGGTTTGTGTCGTTTGAATACGTTTTGCACTGATATGGCTACTTTCGGTAGATAATGTTTTAGGCGTGTTTAAACGCAGCGTCTCTTTAGCACTGAGTTTAGCTTAGTTTACTTGAATATCGCCCGTTTTAGCATGAACATCAATTCGGTTGGCACTGGTTTGGCTTTTATCTAAGTTGACTATATCCGCTTTGATTTGTAGCGTACCGCTTGCAATATTTTTGCCATTTAACACCGCTTGTTGGCGTGTGCTAATCTGAATATCCTTACCATTATCCGCTTGTGGCGAGAGCTGACGAGCTTCACCTTGCGCCGTCTGCTGAATCTCTACGCCGGCAGCAATCAGTGACGATTCACTTGCTTCCACTCGATCGGCATCAAAACTGATTTTTCCTTTCGTAACAGTTTCACCACTTTGACGAATGCCATTTGCCGCACGTTGTTGGATATTGCCTTGTCGCGCCACAATTGAGCCGTGTTGTTGGATATCCGCTTGGCTAGTTAAAACGATATTGCCTTGCTTAGTTTCCAGTTTTCCGTGGTTTTCAATCCCTTGTTTTGCACTTAACTCTGCTTGGTTTTCGCCGCTCATCAAGCCTTGGTTAACAATACGTCCTTGCGAATCAATTTTGATATTTTCGCTGCTTGCGCCGATATGACCGGCATTACGTACGCCTAAGCCTTGTTCCGTACCGATAAGATGTACTTTACCGGAATACATGCCGCCCAATTCGCTAATATCTAATGCATATTGCGGAGCCGCATTGGTTGCAGGTGTTTGGGCACTTTGTTTGGCAGTGTTGATAATTTGTAAGTCACTATCCGAGTCGGCTGCCGTGCGAGCTTTTACCGTATTTTTACCGGTGACTGCCGTGAGCTTTTTCTTACTCCATACGCCAGCATTGATTTCGATTTCTTTAGTAATAATATCGGTGTAGTCCACTCGGCTATTATCTAAGCCTTTGCCAGATACTTTTACTTTACCCTTTTCCACCGCAAAGCTGTCTAAATTGCCTTGTTTGATTTGCGGTTTACCGGTGGTTAAGGTAGCTCTATCCGAATTAATGATGCCACAGCCTTCGCAATGTAAGCCACTTGGGTTGGCAATAATTACATCCGCTTTTTTACCCGCCACTTCCACATAGCCTTTTAATACACTCGGATCATTCGAGTTGACTTCGTTTAAAATTACTTTCGCTTCACCACGGGCTAAGTAAGGGTTGCCTTGAATCATCCCGGCTTGTTGCGTTTGGGTTTGAGTACGGCTGTTATTTAAAATCGCCTCCTTGGTATCCACATCAAATTTACTGTATTTATTATGTGAAAGCCCTTTGTCATTCGGGGTTTGAATATTGACCTGCGGTAAGCCGTTCGCCGTTTTTAATACTATCGGTTGTGCCTGTTTCGGGGCGCTTTTATCCGCTTGAATAACTAATTCCGCCAGTGCATTTTCCGAGAAGCTGACAAAGCCTAAAGCGCAAAATAAGCTAAAGGTAAGCGGTCGAATTTTGCAAAAAATTGACGAAATTAGCCCGCTTGTTGAACTTGCAGAAGCTTCGCCACCTTTACCTTCAGATTTGGCTAACTCAGACACCACCACAAGGCGTTGTAGCGTTTTACTAAAAATGACTCGGAAAGATTTTTTATTCATGATGTTATTCCTTTAATAAATTCTTGTAATACGTAATCTGCGATAAGCATCAGTTAAAAACTGTAACCGATATTAAAACCAGTCACATGTTTAGAGGTTCTAAATCCTTCCGGATGGCGCATTGGTCTGCCGACAAAATAGTCGTAATAAAACCCTTTCCAACCACCTCGCAAGCCAATTACCGTCCCCATTAAATGGTGACCTAAACGAGAATTGCCGTCTAAGCCGGAGACTCGTCCACCGTCTAATCCCCAATAAAACCAGTGTCCACGATTGCCCACATTCCAACTCAATTCATTACGCCAATACCAGCCTCGTTCACCCGACAGCGATAATTCACCATCAAAACCACGTACACTATGACGACCACCGATACTAATACGGTCTTGGGCAATTAACGGCGTTTTATTCCATTGTGCATTGACGCTTGTATGAAATTGCCAAGCTTGTCCTTCTAATTCAAACGGCTTCTTATAATCGATAGAAGCGGTGACGATTTTAGGGCGGGACGTCCCCTCGTTGTATGCTTCTTCTGGAGCGCTGATTGCACCTCGCACGCCGGTACCACGCTTAAAGTGCATATCCAGTTCTAAAATGGCATTCCCTACATATTCTTTATGCTCAATGCCAGCTTCCCAACCTGCCATTCGGCGGTGTTGTACTTCCACTTCCGCATTATCCACAAAGTTTTTAGAACTACGAGACCAAAATCCACCGGAAAGTGTGGTCTTACGTACCGCATCTCGATATAGCACACGAGAGAGCGTTAACTTATCTGTTTCACTTTCGCCGGCATATAGATAATTTTCAAAAGCACCAAACACTTGTTGGTGATAACGGTTACTCGAATGGTTGGCAGTTAGCTGCCAATAACCGAAAGGAATGGAATAATAGAAAGAAAGGTTACGGCTGGCACGCTTCCCCTCATCATCCGAATGACGTTTGATGCTATGGGTAAAGCTGGTATAGAAAAGGTCGTTTGCCGAAAAAATATTATCCCAAGATAAGGTTGCCGATGCCTGCCATTTACCGGTTGAGGTCGAGCCGGAATCCTCTAAACCGAGATTAAGACGAAACGGAATCGCTTGAGCATAACTGATTTTTAAATCGCTTTCGCCGACTTGACTGCCTTCGCCTTCACTCGGCAAAATTTCAATATTGGCATCTGCTGTCGGCACGCGCTTTAAGTTCTCTAACGATTGTTCAATATCACGTACATTTAAAATATCGCCTTTCTCAAACGTTAAACCGGTCAGCGCATGTAACGGGGTAAAGCGAGGCACGATGCCACTATCCGCCACCAATGTATGACGTATCTTGCCCGCAATCACGGTCAATACTAAATCGCCGGATCGTAAATCCTGTTCCTGTGTCACAACGCGTGTGGTCACATAACCTTTTTCAATAATATTATTCTGCGTTTGCTTCATTAAAATGCCGAGACCTTCTCCACCTAAACAATGCGGTAAAGTCAGTTTTAAATCAGCAACGGCTTTATTAAATGCCCATTGAAATTGACTAGATTGATTTGATGCTTCAGCAGAATAATCTATTAAAGAAATACGATGAATAGGATAACAAGGCGATTCGTCTGTCGGAATCTGTAAATGACTTTCTTGACGAGTATCCATTCGGATATCGGCTTGCGGGGTAAATTGCGCTTCTCGTTGCTGCGCTTGCTGTTGCTGGCGTTGCTGTTCCACAGCATCCAAATCATTTAAGACCGGATCGATTGTGGGAGCAGCGAAGGTAAATAAGGGAAAGGTAAGAAAAGAAGAATAAATTAGAGGTTTTAAATTTAAAGACATAAAGAACTGATTAAAAAATAATTAAAACTGATCGGATGAGTCTATACAATTCAATATAGATCGTAAAGCATATTTACATATCTACGCCATTTATATTCTTTTTATATATTTTTAGAAATAAAAATCTATCCCTACTTATATTCATTATCTTTCTTATTTTATAAACTCAGACCCCAAAAAAAATGCGACCCGAAGGTCGCATTTATTCATTTGTTTAGGCTAATTAATTACCATTGGTAACCTACACCTACACCACCAGAGTAGTGACCAGCACTGTTTGCAGTACCATTCACTTTAAGGATAACTTTACCGTTATCACTTGCTCTTGAGTAGCCTACCGCTACTGCAGATGCGCCGCTATAAGCGCCACCTGCTACAGCAACCATTGATTTACCCGGAAGCATTACTTGTGGTAATGATGAAGCTGCCGCTGAGTTCGCACCGATACCACGAACACGTTTATCTAATTTAGATACACGGTTATCAATGTTCGCTACGTTTTGTGCAACACTTCTTAACTGACGTACGTTTACAGCGTCGTTATCAGCTTTACCATCTGCTACGTTGTTAATACGTATTTCAGATTTACCGTCTGCGCCCGTTACTTTGATTGCAGAACCGTGTTCATCTTGTACCGTACCAACTGTTGCAGTGTTACCGTCTTTGCCTACAGTGACTGTGTCAAATGTCGGTGTTGCTGAAGTTGCAATTGCAATATTTGAACCATCTTGAGTAATCTCGATGTTATTGCCTGCTTTCACGCCCACTGTATCGCCCATCGCAACGTTAGATTTCGATGCGCCAGTCACTTTACCAGTTGATCCTTCAACTGTGCCAGCTTCAATGTTCCAACCTTTCGCAACGTCATTTTGTAAGTTCGTTACGTTTTGGTTAGTTGCATGTAATTGGCTACCGTTTACAGCGTCCGTACTTGTTGCACTTACTTCACCCGCTTTCACGTTAGTAACTTTGTTACCACCGTTATTTAAACCATTGCTGGTTAAATTCACGAGTGAATCAGCGAAGCTTACGCCTTTCTCGGATACTTTCGTACCGCCGGCTGTTAAGCTACCGTCTTTGCCTAAATCAACATCCTTGTTTAAGCCCACTGTGAGTGAACCATTAGTTACGGTTGTAGTTACATTACCGTCACCTTTCACTTGGATTGTTTTACCAAGACTTTGTTTCACTTCAGTGCCATTGTCATCTGCTAAACCGAAACCACCGCCTTGCTCTGCGTCTGTTACGCTAGAGATAGCTGTTTGGAGGTCACCGATATTCGCAGCATTCTTCAATGTATCGCCTTTCGCATCTGCAAGTTTAGTACCACCTAAACCACTTTCTACGTTAGTGATTTGTTTGTTACCTGCATTGATGCCGGTTTCTGCAGAGATTTTCACATCACCCGCAGTTAAGCCGTCTTTCGCTAATGAGACTTTATCACCAACTTTCACACCGTCATTGTTCATGATAGTGTCGCCAGCTTTAATGCTACCGTCTTTACCTAAGTCAACATCTTTCGCTAAGCCAACAGTTACGTTTGTGCCATCGTTATTAATTTCGATGTTCTTACCGTTTGCAAAGTTTACAGTGTCACCCGGTTTAACGTTAGTTGAAACATTACCGTTAGTTTGAATGTTCCAGCCTTTATTAGCCACTTCGCTTACTGCATATAATTGGCTACCGTTTACTGCATCAGTACTTGTTGCATTCACGTCACCAGCAGCTACGTTAATAACTTTGTTACCGCCGTTATCTAAGCCTTTAGTAGTTAAGCTTACTGTATTACCACCGTTTGCCGGAGTAATCGTTAAGCCGTTACCTTCAACTACTGACTTATCACCACCTGCGTTAGTAAATGTTGCGCTCGTTAAATCCGTTAACGTTCTCGCCATCTTAATGATGAGTGCGCCATCTACGTTATCAACACGTAAGTTCTTATCAGTAACATCTGCCGCAGTGCTTAAGTTACCTTTAATAGTTAACGTTTCGTTAAGTTTCTTAGTAACTACTTTACCGTCGTCACCTACGAATTTTAAGCCATCGTTAAGGGTTGCAACTTCTTCCTGCTCACCATTTGGTGTTTCATAAACGATACGAGTTTTCGTTTCGCCATCTTTACCATCAACACCTGGTTTGCCTTGCTTAACAGTAATTGTGCCGTTAGAACCGTCTTTACCATTGATACCGATTGTGCCGTTTGCACCATCTAAACCAACACCGGTTTTACCGTCTTTACCGTTAACTGCAATTGCACCGTTGCCGTCTTTACCATTGATTGATACTGCATCTTGGCCATTTTCGCCTTTAATGCTGATACCATCTTTACCGCTGATAGAAACGCCATCTTTACCGTTTTCACCTTTAACAGTGATGACGCCAGGCTCTTTATCGTTACCCACTGTTACGTTGTTAGTTAAGCCGATTTGAAGTGCTTTCTTACCGTCTTTTTCAATAACTTCAGTTTTCACGCTACCGTCACCAATAACAGTAACTGTTTTACCTAAATCCGCTTTAACGTCGTTGTTATTTTCATCAGTTAAACCAAAACCACCGGTTGTCGCGTTAGTTAAGTTATTTACTGAATCTTTTAAGTCACCTACATTAACTGCGTTAGTTAAAACATCACCTGTTGCATTTGCAAGGTCGACTTTATCACCGTTACGGTTTACTAAGCCGCTTGTTACATTAGTAATTTGGTTATTACCATTGTTTAAGCCCTTATCAGTTAAGCTAACAGTCTTAGCTGCATCAGCACCTTTGATAGTTAAACCGTCTTTGTTAATTACAAGTTGGTCATTAACATCGTTACCAAATGTTGCTGTCGTTAAGTTAGTTAAGTTTTGTGCTAGTTTAACGATTAAGTCGCCACCTACGTTATCAACACGGATATTTTCAGCTGTTGCCGTATCAGCTTCAGCTAATCCGCCTTTAATGGTTAAGGTGCTATTTAGTTTCTTATCAATTACTTTGCCGTCGTTACCTACGAAGCTTAAACCGTCATTTAAGGTTGAAACGTTATGTTTAGTACCGTTTGCATCTGTATAAACGATACGAGTCATACCGTCTTTACCGTTTGCACCATCAGTACCGTCAACACCTGCTGCACCTTTCTCTACAGTAATTGCACCGTTAGAACCGTCTTTACCGTTGATACCGATTGAACCGTCTTTACCGTTTAAAGTAACGCCAGTTTTACCATCTGCACCTTTAACGCCGATTTCACCATCTTTACCGTCTTTACCACCAACTGTTAAGTTGTTGTTTAACGCGAAGGTTACGTTATTCGCATCTTTAGTGATAACGATGTTGCCATCTGTATTCGCTAAATCTACGGTTGCATTTGGCGTTACAGTCGTTTGGTTATTACCGTTATTAACTGTTAATTTCCAACCTGCATTTGCAGTTGCATTTACACGCTCTAATTGGTCTTTATTCACAGCATCTTTGCCGTCTTTACCATCAGCAACGTTAGTAATACGACCATCTTCTTTAAATGATACGCCGTCTTTACCGTCTGCACCTTTCAACGTTAAGCCGTTTTGACCATCTGCACCACGAGTGCCAACGATAGACATACCATCTTTGCCGTCTTTCGCAAATTTAACTTCTGCATCCTTACCGTCTTTACCGTCAACGATAATACCAGAGAAGGTTGGACGTTCTGCAATAACGATATTTAAACCTTTATCGCTTTCACGAACACCTACGTTACGATCTGACGCTGCATTTAAGCCAGCTTCAGTGTTGATACCACCTTTAATCGCTAAAGTATCGTTTAGTTTCTTAGCAATTACTTTGCCATCGTTACCAACGAAGTTTAAGCCATCGTTAAGTGTCGCAACTTCTTCTTTATCGCCGTTTGGTTTTTCGTAAACGATACGTGTTTTGCTTTCGCCATTTACGCCATCGTTACCATCAAGACCTTTAGCACCTTGAGCAACAGTAATATTTGCGCTTGCATTTTTACCGTCTTTGCCCGGAGCACCTGTTAAGCCGATAGAACCGTCTTTGCCGTTTAAAGTCACGCCGGTCGTGCCGTCTTTACCTTTAACACCAATAGAACCATCTTTACCATCCTTGCCATCTTTACCAGGACCACCAACGGTTAAGTCGCTGTTAAAGCCGAAGGTTACGTTATTACCATCCTTAGTAATAATGATGTTGCCATCTTTATTTGCTAAATCTACTGTCGCATTTGGCGTTACAGTTGATTCATTTGTACCATTATTAGTTAATTTCCAACCTGCTTTCGCTGTTGCATTAACTTTTTCTAATTGGTTTACATTTACGGCATCCGTACCGTTTAAGCCAGCTTTTACATTAGTAATTGTGTTATTACCGTTGTTTAAGCCTTTACCTGTTAAGCTTACTGAATCACCTGCTTTAGGTGTAATCGTTACACCATTACCACCGATAATTGTGTTGTTGCCAGCAGCATCTGTAAAGTTAGCGCTTGTTAAATCCGTTAACACTTTCGCCATCTTAACGATCAATTGACCGCCTTCATTATCAACACGTAAGTTCTTATCAGTTACTTCAGCAGTTGAAGTTAAGTTACCTTTAATTGCTAAGGTTTCGTTTAGTTTCTTAGCGATTGAAGTTCCTTTATCGCCTACAAAATGTAAGCCGTCTTTAAGGGTTGCAACTTCTTCTTTCTCACCATTCGGTTTTTCGTAAACGATACGAGTTTTGCTTTCGCCGTCTTTACCATCGTTGCCATCAATGCCTTTCGCACCTTTCTCAACTTTGATTGACGCTTTACCTTCTGCACCATCTTTACCGTCTTTGCCGTTTACACCGTCAACGCCGTTAAATACGATTGCATCTTTAGTAATTGTTGTACCATCTTTACCATCTGCGCCTTTAACACCGATAGTTCCGTCTTTACCATCCTTGCCATTTACAACTACATCGCCTTCTAAAGCAACAACTAATGCTTTATCCGCTGCGTCTGCTGTAACAGTAACACCGTCTTTACCTTTAATTTGGATAGTCTTACCTAAGTCTTGTTTAACTTCAGTACCTTTATCATCTTTTAAGCCAAAGCCGTCTGTTGTAATGTTTTTAACGGTTTCTTTTAAGTCACCTACGTTTACAGCATTTGTATCAACTGCATTTGTAAGATCTGCTTTGTTACCCGTTGCATCAGTTAAACCGCTTGTTACGTTAGTAATTTGGTTATTACCGTTATTTAAACCTTTATCAGTTAAGCTAACTGTGTTTTCAGGTTTATCTGCAGAGATAGTTACACCATCTTTACCTACAACCGTCTTATCTGTTGCTGTATTACCAAATGTTGCAGTTGTTAAGTTAGCTAAGTTTTGTGCTAATTTCACAACTAATGCGCCATCTTGGCTATCCACACGCACGTTCTCTGAACTTGCTGCCGCGTCGTTTGCTAATGAACCTTTAACGGCTAATGTGTCGTTAAGTTTCTTAGCAATCTTGTCGCCTTGGTTACCGATAAAGTTTAAGCCATCGTTAAGGGTTGCAACTTCTTCTTTAACTGGTTGACCATTATCGTCTTTAGTTTCATAAACGATACGAGTTTTGGTTTCACCTGGTTTGCCATCAAGGCCTGGTTTACCGTCTGCAACGCTGATATTAGCGCTTGCACCGTCTTTACCATCAGTACCACGAGGGCCTGTTAAACCGATTGAACCGTCTTTACCGTTTAGAACAACTGATGAACCGTCCTTACCGTTAACACCGATTTGACCGTCAACACCATCTTTACCGTCTTTGCCATCTTTACCTACAGTGAGGTTGTTATTTAAAGCAAAAGTAACGTTGTTATCGGTTGTACCTTTAGTAATTACGATATTACCGTCTGTGTTATTTAAGCTTACGTTGCCTTGAGGACCAACATTCGTTGAATTAGCACCGTTAGCAGAAATATTCCAACCTGCGTTTGCTGTTGCATTTACACGCTCTAACTGGTTAACGTTTACTGCATCAGTACCGTTTTTACCTTCAGCAACATTAGTAATTGTGTTATTACCATTGTTTAAACCTTTATCGGTTAAGCTAACTTTATCACCTGTATTTGGAGTGATTGTTACGCCATTACCACCGATAGTTGTGTTGCTATCTGCAGATGTGAAAGTTGCGTTAGTTAAATCTTTTAACTCTTTCGCCATCTTGATGATTAATTCACCTTTCTCGTTATCAACACGTAAGTTCTTATCAGTTACATTAGCATTTTCATCTAAGTTACCTTTAACTGCTAAAGTTTCGTTTAGTTTCTTAGCGATCACTTCGCCTTTATCACCAACGAATTTTAAGCCATCGTTAAGGGTTGCGACTTCTTCAGTAGTTGTTTTACCGTCTTTAGTTGTTTCATAAACGATACGAGTTTTACCATCCTTGCCATCAACGCCCGGTTGACCGTTTTTAACCGTAATCGAACCGTTTGCACCATCTTTGCCGTTTAAGCCGATTGTGCCGTCTTTACCGTTGATAGAGACGCCATCTTTACCGTTTTCACCTTTAACAGTGATTACGCCAGGTTCTTTATCGTTACCAACTGTTACTGTGCTATTTAAGCCGATTTGTAATGCTTTACCGTTGCCATCCGTAACAACTTGTGCATTCACACCATCTTTACCAGTAACTTTAATTGAAGTACCTAAATCCTGTTTAACTTCATTACCCGCTGAATCTTTAAGACCGAAACCACCGGTTGTTGCATTGGTTAAATCTTTAACCGTATTTTGTAAGTCACCAACGTTTACCGCATTTGTTAATGTTGTGCCGTTAGCATCTTTTAATGCAACTTTATTACCATCGTTACCCACTAAACCACTTGAAACGTTCGTAATAATGTTATTACCGTTGTTTAAGCCGTTTTCAGTTAAGCTAACTGTCTTAGTTGCATCAGCACCTTTGATTGTTAAACCATCTTTGTTAATTACAAGTTGGTCATTCGCATCTTTACCAAATGTTGCTGTCGTTAAGTTAGTTAAGTTTTGTGCTAATTTAACGATTAAGTCGCCATTTACGTTATCAACACGGATATTTTCCGCTGTTGCCGCCCCCGCTTCTGCTAATTCACCTTTAATGGTTAAGGTTTCATTTAGTTTCTTAGCAACCGCACCGCCTGTATTTCCTACAAAGCTTAAGCCATCATTTAAAGTAGAAACGTTATGTTTAGTGCCGTTAGGATCTGTGTAAACGATACGCGTCATGCCGTCTGTACCATTTGCACCGTCTTTACCATCAACACCAACTGGACCTTTCGCTACAGTAATTGTGGCTTTCACACCATCTTTACCATCAGCACCTTTAGGACCAGTTAAGCCGATTGAACCGTCTTTACCGTTAAGAACAACTGCTGAGCCATCTTTACCGTTAACACCGATTGAACCGTCTTTGCCGTCTTTACCACCAACTGTTAAGTTGCTGTTTAAAGCGAAAGTAACATTGTTGTTATCTTTAGTAATAACGATGTTGCCATCTTTATTTGCTAAATCTACCGTTGCTTTTGGTGCTACATTTGAGCTGCTTGTGCCATTAACTGTTAAGTTCCAACCTGCTTTAGCTGTTGCATTAACTTTCTCTAATTGGCTTACGTTTACTGCATCAGTAGCGTCCTTACCTGCTGCGACATTAGTAATTGTGTTACCGCCATTATTTAAGCCGTTATTGGTTAAACTTACGGTTTTATCTGTACTGCCGTTAGCCGGCGTAATTGTAATGCCATTGCTATTAATAGTTGTATTTGCATTACCCGCCGTAAAATTAGCGCTTGTTAAATCTTTTAATGTTTTCGCTAATTTAACTTCTAATTTACCTTCAGAACCAACTACACCAATATTTTTATCAGATAAGTTAGTTTCTTCAGCACCGCCAACAATGCTTAATGTTTCACCTAATTTACGATGGACATTAACATTTGTGTTATCACCAACAAAGTTTAAGCCTTTCGCCGTTAAATCATTACCTAAGTTAGTAATATTTGTTTTTAAAGTATTGTGTGAAGACTGTAATTGATCTTCTGTTGCAGCTTGACCAGAAACGATATTATTCGGATCAAAAGTCTTATTCGTTAAACCATTAACTGTACCTTTAGTACCATCAATAGTTACTTTCTTATCACCAGAACCAATATTCACGGTGTTATTTAAATCAAATGTCACATTATTATTCGCATCTTTAGCGATTTTAATGTTGCCATCTTTATTGTTTAGACGAACCGTTGCATTTGGTGCAATATTCGATTTTTCATCGTTATTGACCGCTAAGTTCCAGCCAGCTTTAGCTGTTGCGTTAACTTTTTCTAATTGGCTTACATTTACAGCATCCGTCGCATCTGTACCTGCAGAAACATTCGTGATTTTGTTGCCACCATTGTTTAAACCATTTTCAGTTAAACTAACATCTGTTTTACCTGGCGCAGCTTTAACTGTTACCCCGCTATTACTAACGGTAGTATTACCTGTAGTTACAGAACCATCTTTAGTTAAATCTAACGTATTGTTTAAATTAACTTTTACTTTACCGTTATCAACGGTAGTATTGATATTTTTATTACCGCCAACAACCTCGATTTTCTCACCTAGTTGTTTAGTAACATTGTTACCGTCTTCGGCTTGTAAACCGAAACCACCGGCTACTTTATTCGATAAGTTTGTAACATTTTGGTTTGTCGCATAAAGTTGACTACCATTAATCGCCTGTTTACTATCCGCCGAAAGCGTACCGTTTGATACGTTATTCACAACGTTATCACCCAGATCAATCGTCGCACCGTTAGCAACGGTTAAACCATTGTTTGCAGTAACATTACTAAAAGTAACATCTTTCTTAGTCGCAATTACAACCGATTTATCATCAGCAATTGAAACGTTGATATTATTACCTGCTTTAAAGTTAGCGGTTTTATTTATCGGAGTAACATCTTTCGCTTTTTGACCTTCAACTTGTAATTCCCAACCTGCTTGAACCGTAGTATTTAGATTGTTAATACTATTTGTATTGTTAGTTACATTTTGGTTAGTTGTATATAATTGGCTACCGTTTACTGCATCTTTACTGTTTGCACTAACATCACCAGCAGTTACATTTGTGATTTTCTTATCACCTGCATCAATGCCGTTCTTAGTTACTGACGGACCGCCAGTAATAGTTAAACCCTCTTTATTAACAGTCGTATCACCAATCTTTACTGACCCATCGTTAGTTAAATTTAACGTGTTGTTTAGATTAATTGCGATCTTGCCGTCTTTAACGGTTGTATTAATATTGCTATTACCACCGACTACAGAAACATTTTCACCTAACTTCTTATTAACTACATTATTGTCTTGGGCTTGTAGTCCGAAGCCTTTGGCAATGGTATTTGTATTGTTAGTAATGTTATCTGCGTTTTTGGTGATATTATTTGCATTGTTGATAATATTTTGTTTGTTATTAGCAATATCGTTTTTAACTTTATCAGCTAACTTGAACTTTACTTCACCATTTTTTGCTTCAGTCACAATTTCATCTTGCGTACCAGCAAATTTAATTGGCTCACTTAATTTGTTTGTACCGTTACCTGTATCACCTGCATAGCTAACATTTGCGTTTACTTTTAAGTCGTAAACATTAGCACCATTGTTAGTTGAATTTGTAATAGTTACAGAACCGTCTGTTGACTTAACTTGAGTACGGCCACCATCCACATACTTTTTGGTTGTTGCATCGTTATCTTCAGTTGGTGTACCAACATTAGTAATACGGTTGCCACCCATATCAATGGTTGCACTCGGAGTAACAGTGAAATTATTTACTTTTGTGTTACCTGTTACATTCAAATCACCAGTATTAACTTTGTTTGATGTAACATTTGTAAACGTCACATCGTCTTTGGTTGCGAACGTTAAGTTTTGATCTTGTTGGCTTAACTTAACGTTTTTACCCGCAATAAACTTAACAGTTTCACCATTAATAACTCTAGCATCTGTCGTACCACTAACTTCACCGCCATCCGCATTCGCAGTAGTAACGTTCCATCCTTTACTTACTACATTTGCCACTGCATATAATTGGCTGCCGTTAATTGCATCTGTAGAATCAGCCGTTACTCGGCCTGCCGCTACATTTTGGATCTGACGTTCATAACCTTTAGTACCAACAGAAACAACACTACCATTTGCTTCTTTACCTGCAAAATCCCCATAAGTAATATCACCAATTGTAGTATTTTGTGTAGGTGTTGCTGCCGTAGTTACAGATTTTTGACCCAATGCGACAGAGTTCGTAATATTAGCTTCTGAATATGAACCTAACGCAGTTGTATTTGCTGCCGTTGCATTTGCTAAACGGCCAAAGGCACTTGCCTGAGCTTCTTTAGCGAGCGCCTCTGTACCTACTGCACTAGAATCTTTACCACTTGCAATTGCTTTATATCCTGCTGCAAGCGCATTCTGCTGGTTGGACAACGCTGAACGACCAATTGCGGTACCATTAGCCATAGTAACATTAGCTTCCGTACCTACTGCCGTAGCATTTTCACCTGTCACGCTTGAATTCATACCTACGGTAATAGCATTCTTAGCCGTCGAATTGGCGTTTTCACCAATTGACATGCTACCGACTTTATCCGCCTTGCTATTGGTACCAATTGCAACCGTACTATCTGAAAGAGCTTTTGAATCGCTACCAATCGCTACCGCTTTTGCACCCGTAGTATTTGCCGATGTACCTAATGCAATTGATTTTTCACCATTAGTTTTCGCCGTTACGCCAAAGGCAATTGAACTATTACCGGTGGACGTTGCATTAAAACCGAATGCTACAGATGAATTTGAATTTGCACTTGCCGTCGTACCTAATGCAAAAGCATTTTTGGCTTTTGCCGCAGCAGTTGTGCCTAACGCAAAAGAATCATCACCTAATGCACGGCTATTAGTGCCGAAAGAAAACGCTCTTTGCGCACTTTTAGTACTATTAGCAGAAAGCACATTAGAACTTAAGTAAGCATCATAAACAGTATCATAAACGCCAGTAGTCGAATTCGAACCTAGCGCAAATGAATCATTCCCGTTTGTTTTCGCCGAAGTACCAATAGCAAATGAGCGATCACCATTTGATTGGGTATTATTCATTCCATCATACTTAGTTCTTCTTGCTTCTCCGATATTTTGTGCATCTAATGTCACATGATCTGCCGCACCAATCGCAAATGATTGTTTACCTTTTGCCGTTGCAGAGGAACCTATTGCCACACTTGAGCGCCCATCAGACCATGCCGTTGAACCAATTGCCGTTGAATAATCACCAATTGCAGCCGATTGACGCATTGCTGCAAAAGCGTTAAACCCCGCGGCTCTTGATGAAGTACCTAAAGCAATGGATCCGATATCCGTAGATTGAGAATATGCACCGATTGAAATTGCTAAACCACCGGTTGCTTTTGCATAATCGCCGATAGCAATACCATTTGAGAAATTACGCCCTGTTACTGATGTTGTACTAGTATTTGCACCAATGGCAATACCCGTAGAACATAAAGTGGTATAATTCTGTGCTGTTGATGCTGTTGTCGTATTTGCGGATGCATTTTCATAAGATTTACTCCCCGGATTATAATAATTATATGGGTAAGTTACTCCGCTCGATTCATATGAAGCAACTGTTTGATTGCTAACAGTCCCATTATCATTAACTTTGCCAATTAAGATAACCGCCTCCGCTTCCATCGGAGCAAACGAACCGATCGCAATCGTGCCAACGGCTGCGACTTGAAGGGCAGCAGCAACGGCTACCGTTGCTGTTTTAACCGCTGCTGTTTTATTAGAAACGTCTTTGACGTCCGAGACAGTAGAGGCAGCTTTGCCTTTACTACGGGCGAGTTCAGACACGACAACGAGAGAATTCGTTACCGTGCTCCAAACCACTTTATAAATGTGGTTCATACAATACTCCTAAATTTAATATACATCATTCCAACATAATGAAAGTGACAGATTATACTTTCATTAATTTAATATTTTCTAATCCTTGTGATTAAAAAAGAAAATTTATGATTCTTACACTCATAAGAACAGATCGCATTATATATTTGTTGAATAAAAAAACAAATTAATTCAACAAAAGAACTCAGACCACAGTCAACATTTACACTAATGTAAATTAATTAACAAAAAATGACAATAAACCTGATAGGTAAAAATCATAAAAATATTAAAAAACTTAATAAAATCAATTGATTATAAACAAGTTAAAAGCCTAAAATCTATAAAAAACAATTTTAAAAATTAGCATAGAACAACTTATCAGCCCCAAAAACCATATTTTCTGATGAAAAAAAATACACTAAGAAACAATTAAATTATGCATCAAAATTTATTTTGAAATTAATTGAACTTATTCAAAAACTTAAAATCTAACATAAATTTATATTCAACATAGAGTTATTTTTCATCATAAAATAAATAAAAAACGAGCATTTTTGATTAAAAAACAGAACAACATTGCTTAGAAATAAACAAGCGCAAACGATTAACTCATTTTGTGGCTATTTATGATAAAAAACTTATTTCCTCTTTTATAGATTTGCGCCTTTATTTATATATTTATCCTGTGAGCAGATGAAATTCGTACAAATTTTAAGAACCTAAATTTCCCTTTAATTTAAATTGGAAAAGAATTTAACCATGCTCCTCTCCTACTTTTCTGGCTATAACAAACAACTTTCTTCTACTTATCTCAATCCAAGGAAAAAGAGGCAACAGAGAGCCTAATGATGAAAAATCTGCTTTTGAAATTACAATCAGAAGATGAGAAAGGTTGGAGTGATGAAGCAGAAGCTATCTATACTGATAGAAGAATTGCAAAATTTTGGTGAAATTTGACCGCTTGTTATAAAAAAGAAAGCCCCAACCATAGGTTAGGGCTTGTTGATATTTGCAGTAAAGCTAGCTAGCGATAGTGAGCTGGCCTGCATATAGAATGAAGTAACGCAAGCAAAGCACGCCAATCAAATCTAGAATAGAAATTAAAACGATAAACTTCACGTTATGTTTTAATTGATGGCTACCAAAGATATTCGCCACTAACGGGATTAAAATACCGATAAACAGCACGCCAATCCAGAAGATTGCGCCCCAGAAGCCGGATAAAGCATTATGTAAGGCTAATTGTTTATCTGCGCCACCGAAGTGCAAACCAACAAAGAACGCCACTAATAAACCTAATTCGGTAACCATAATCGGAACTTCGAATTTATGGATAAAGTGAACTTCTTTGCTTTCGCCGGATAATTTACCCGCAAGTAAAATGACGAGGAATGTCGCCGCAATACCGGAAGATGTACCTGATGCTAAAAATAACGCCGGTAATACGGGGTTATTCAGCATTGGATAACTGATTAAGGCTGAAAGTAAGAAGCCGGTATAAGCACCTAGTACGGCAGCGAAGACGAAGAGGATAAACTCAACCGCTTTTAAGCCTTTGCTTTCAACAACATCAATCCAATTTAAAATAAATTTAAATGCCGGTAAGTAACGGTTCACTAACACTGCCACCCAATCTTTGAACATAATGGCGATCCATATAACCAGCACCGCCATATAAAGTTGGAACAACATTACCCCCATCGACATTACAGAACTGAAGTTATAGTTAAACATTAACTTCCAGAATGTCCACGGTTTAGTTAGGTGGAAAATAAGCAAAGTTAAACCGATTAAAGTTGGAATAGTTCCTAAAATAGCGGCACTGCGGATTACCCAGTTTTCACTATTTTTTTCGATTTTATTACCGCTATTACGGTAAGCGATCGCTAACTGCACTGTGCCTGATGAAATACCTAATAAGAAAAGGTAAATCGCAATGGTGCTATCCCACACTAAATTCGGGGTTTGGAATGGAATATAGTCGTTCATTATCTATGTTCCCCCTTGCCAAATGGAATGTGGTATAAGTTCGGCTCTGTACCTAAAGCTACTTTAGTACGATACACTGGGTTCTCGTGTACTTTTTGGTACACTTCGCTAGTGCGATCGTTCATATCACCAAAAGTTAATGCTTTAGTTGGACAAGCTTCTACACAAGCAGGTTGTTTGCCTTCCGCAAGATTGGTATCACGACAGAAGTTACATTTATCTGCTGATTTTTTCTCCGGATGAATAAAACGTACGCGGTATGGACAAACTGCAATGCAGTATTGGCAACCGACACATAAGTCTGAATGAACATCAACAATGCCTGTTTCCCGATCGACAAATGATGCACCGGTCGGACAAACGGCTACACAAGGTGCGTTTGTACAGTGTTGGCAAGATTGACGGAAAAATTCATACTCTACGTTAGGGAATTCACCATACGGTTCGCTACGGATAATTTCTAAACGAGAAACACCTTCCGGTACTTTATTCGTTGTACGGCATGCGTCCATACAAGCAGTACAACCAATACAAGAGGTTTCATCGTGCACCATCGCATAGCGAATTTTTTTCTCTTCTTTCTCAGTAGCAAGAGTTACTGAGGTAGCAAGCCCAGTACTTGCTACGACAGCGATAGCACCTGCCCCTGAGACGAAGTCTCTACGGGTGCAAGTCATTATTTATTTTCCTTTGCTTTGAGTGAGTCCATTTCAGGGGTTTTAAATTCGCCTGCATGGATTTTCGTATGACAATCCGTACAAAGTTTAATACGTTGTTTTTCAGGAATGCCTTTCATCGGTTCTTTTTCCGGGTGAAGTTCATGACAGTTAGTACATGAGATTTTCGTTGCATGGGTATCATGCGCCCAGAATTTTTCACGTAATTTGTCTGCCGTATGACAAGCGACACACACTTGGTTTTGTTCGTTCACCGAACGTTCAAGTGAAGGATTGCTTGCTTTACCGTGCGGATTAAAACGCATTACGTCTTTTACACCTTTGCGGTGATTTTCAGAAATATTACCGTGGCAGCTTACACAAGTGATTGACTCGCCATTATTCGGGCTTTTCACATCTTTTTGGAAGTGTTTGCCCGCATGGTGGAACAGTTTGCCGGTTGCGTTTGCTGATTCGTGACATTGCACACAGTATTTATTTGGATCACGGCGTGCATCTTCTGCAATTTGTGCATCGCTTGCTTGCTCAGCCCAAAGTGGTTTCGGCTGTTGCGGCATTTCCGCTTGGGAAGCGGTTGAAATCGCAAAAAAACTTGCAAATACGACCGCTTGGAGGGCGATTGTTCGCCCTGCTTTTGAGATAATGTTTTTCATAATTTCACCTCAAGCTTCTATTATTTCGCTTCTGCTTTTGGTGCTACAACCGCTTTTGGTTCTTCTACTGCCGGTAATAAGCCTTTTTTACGAGCTTCCGCATCCCATTGTGGAACCACTGTACGTAAGAATTCATCTTTCGCCGCTTGGTCTTTAGGAATATCTAAGCCAATCGCTTTTTGTGCTTTTTCTTTAGTAGAGATATCAGGAATTGCTACTGGAGTAGTTACGCCGTGTTTCGCCAATACTACACCTAATTTCGCACGCGCATCCGCTGCACGGTCGATACCGGTTGCAATTACGTGTAACATTACGTCAGGTGCGTGCATATGACTACCGTGACCCGCTGCTGAGTAGTCCCAACGCCATTGAGCATGACGAATTGCTGTTAACACATCTTTCATTTCTTCTTGAGTTGCACCCGCTTCCCAAGCTGCTTTCGCTTCAAAGTGTGCTTTCACTAATTGGTCTTCTAAACGAATCATCGCTTCTTTCACTTGGTGTTTATGCTCTTTCACACGTTTCTCAAGTGTTTCTTTGCTTTGCTCGTGACAGGTTTTACAAGTCGCATCAAATTGATCGAACGGGTTACCAATTTTGTGATCCGTATAAACTTTACCGTCTTTATCTTTCACTTTCGGCATATGACAGTCGATACAAGTTACACCGTTTTTACCGTGAACACCTTGCGACCAGATTTCAAAATCAGGGTGCTGAGTTTTTAACATCGGTGCTTTAGATAATGCGTGAGTCCAGTCGGCAAATTGGAGCTCATCATAATATTTTTCAATGCTATCTACATCTACGCCTTTATCCCATGGGAAAGTTACATCTGTTTTGCCTTTGAAGTAGTACTCTACGTGGCAGTTCGCACATACTGCTACACGTTTACCGTGTTTATCTAAGTCTTCAAATTTCCACCCCACCGTTTCTAAAGCACGTAATACGTGTGGACGAGCAACGCGTAATGCCGGTTTGCCTTCTTCAAACTCTTTTGAGGTTGTATCGTGACAGTCTGCACAACCGATTGAGTTCACGATTTCAGCACCGTATTTTGCCCATTTAGGATCAAAATAGCCACGCTCACCTTTTTCTTCAATTAAACGAGGTACATCGGGGCTTTTACATGTCCAGCAAGCCATTGGTTGTGGACCGTCGTTTTCATCTTTCGGCGCACCGGTACGTAAAATTTCACGTACGTCTGTTACAGCATAGTAGTGACCACGAGGTTTGTTATAGTCTTTTGCAAACGCATAACCCGCCCATAACACAACATAACGAGGATCCACCGCTAACGCACTACCACGGTCAGTTGACTCTGAAGTCGCTTTCCATGAGTTATACTGAAGCGGGTATTTTTCAGCAAATTTGTGGTTTACTGATTCTACTACCACACCTAATTTTTCATGTTTTAAAGCTTTATCGGTTAAAGATGGTGATTTCGCTTCCTCTGCCCATGCTGACGATGATAAACACCCCAACATTACAATGGTTGCCATTGCTAATTTTTTAGTTAAACGTTTCACGTTGTGTCCCCCACAAAATGCTGATAGAAATGAGAATTTTTCTTATTAAAAACAATAAGATAAACATTGCGTTTCACGCGTGAGCATAGAATAAAATAGATAATATTTACTAGGTGAATCTTAACTTTTATTGAAATAAATCAACAAAAAAATCACAAATACTCCTTAAGAGGTATGCATTTTTCGCTTACCTAACCATCCCTTTTTATGATTTGCTGTAATAAAAGAAATATAAATCAGACTGGGCTAAATTGACTTTTTTATAATTGTTCTTAAAATAAACAATAACCAACTAAAAAAGTAGGATTTTTTATTTTGCAGGAGTAATCATGAAAATCGCCGTTTACAGCACTAAAAATTACGATCGTAAATATCTCGAATTAGCCAATCAACAATATGGCTTTCAACTTGAATTCTTTGATTTTATGCTAAGTGAACGCACCGCCAAAATGGCAGAAGGTTGCCAAGCGGTGTGTATTTTCGTAAATGATGATGCAAGCACTAATGTTTTGGAATCACTAGCTAAAGCAGGTGTAAAAATTGTGGCGCTACGCTGCGCCGGTTTTAACAACGTTGATTTAAAAGCAGCTCAAAAACTCGGTTTACAAGTTGTGCGTGTGCCGGCTTATTCACCGGAAGCGGTTGCCGAGCACGCAGTTGCATTAATGCTAAGTTTAAATCGCCGTATCCACCGTGCTTATCAACGCACACGAGATGCAAATTTCTCTTTAGAGGGCTTAATTGGCTTTAATATGCATGGTAAGACGGTCGGTATTATTGGTACCGGCAAAATTGGGTTGGCAACAATGCGGATCCTCAAAGGTTTCGGTATGGATATCTTAGCTTTCGATCCGTTTAAAAACCCTGCTACCGAAGCGATCGGTGCTAAGTATGTCGAGCTTGATGAGCTGTATGCGAAATCTCACATTATCAGTTTGCACTGCCCTGCGACACCGGAAAATTATCATTTATTAAATAAGCAGGCTTTTGACAAAATGCGAGACGGCGTGATGATTATTAATACCAGTCGTGGCGGGTTAATTGATTCTTCTGCTGCAATTGAAGCCTTAAAACAACAACGCATCGGTGCATTAGGGATGGATGTCTATGAAAATGAACGTGATTTATTCTTCGAAGATAAATCGAACGATGTCATTTTAGATGATGTTTTCCGCCGTTTATCTTCTTGTCATAACGTCTTGTTTACCGGACACCAAGCATTTTTGACAGCTGAAGCGTTAACCAATATTTCAGAAGTCACGCTAAGTAATATTCAACATATTCATAATAATGAAGTGTGTCCAAATCTAGTGTTAGCATCTTAACCCCAACAAGCGGTCAATTTTGCATATTTTTTTGCAAATTTTACGCCAAAATTGATCGCTTTCTTTCCAAATCTGCTTTCTCTAATTCTAAATTTCCAGCATTTTTGCTGATTACAGGTTTAAAAATCCTTAAATCTATGTTATCAATAACGCCTTTAATTTTATAAATTTAATTAAATAATTATAACTAGGACACAACAAAAATGAACGGTGCAAATTTAGTCATTGAAAGTCTAAAAGCACAGGGTGTGACCACGCTATTCGGTTATCCGGGCGGTGCGATTATGCCTACTTATGATGCGCTTTACGACTCAGGTTTAGATCATTTATTAGTTCGCAATGAACAGGGTGCGGCAATGGCTGCAATTGGATATGCGCGTGCAACGGGCAAAGTGGGTGTTTGTATCGCGACATCCGGTCCCGGTGCAACCAACCTAATTACCGGCTTGGGTGATGCGGCATTAGATTCAATTCCGGTAGTGGCAATTACTGGTCAAGTTGCTTCACATTTAATCGGTACGGACGCTTTCCAAGAAGCGGATGTACTAGGTCTTTCACTCGCTTGTACCAAACATAGTTTCATCGTTCAAAACGTAGAAGAATTACCTGAAATTATCGCACGTGCATTCCAAATCGCACAAAGCGGTCGCTCGGGTCCCGTGTTAGTCGATATTCCTCGTGATGTGCAATTAGCTCCAACGTCAGGCAAACCGATTGTTTATCCGAAACAAGCGCCGAGCACTCAAAATGCCGAAAATCTGGCACAAGCCAAAACACTTATCGCTCAAGCTAAACGCCCGGTATTATATGTCGGTGGCGGTGTCGGTATGGCTGGCGGCGTACAAGCGGTCAGAAATTTCTTAAAAATTACCAATATGCCATCTGTCTCCACCTTAAAAGGTTTAGGCACCATCGAAGCGGATGCGCCGCTTTATATGGGGATGATTGGTATGCACGGTACCAAAGCGGCAAACTATGCGGTACAAGAATGTGATCTGCTGATTGCTTGCGGTGCACGTTTTGATGACCGAGTAACCGGTAAACTCGATACCTTCGCGCCATATGCCAAAGTAATTCATATTGATATTGATAGCGCTGAAATTAACAAATTACGTAAAGTACAGGTTGCATTACAAGGCGATCTAATTGAAGCGGTAAATGCTTTAGCGCAACCACTAGATATCGCTCCTTGGCGTGAAGATGTTAAACGCTTAAAAGCAGACTTAGATTTCCAATATGTTGATAATGCGGGTGAAGGCGATATAGATGCCAAAGCATTATTAAACACACTTTCACAACGTAAACCGAAAAATGCGATTATCACCACTGACGTTGGTCAACACCAAATGTGGTCGGCACAACATTTACAGCATTTTGCGCCGGAAAATTTCATTACCTCGGCAGGCTTCGGTACGATGGGCTTCGGTTTGCCAGCAGCAGTCGGAGCGGTAAAAGCACGCCCGAATGATCCTGTGATTTTAGTCACCGGTGACGGCTCAATTATGATGAATATTCAGGAATTGGGTTCTATTAAACGTGGTAACTTACCTGTTAAAATTTTATTACTGGATAACCAACGTTTAGGTATGGTGCGCCAATGGCAATCGCTCTTCTTCCACGGTCGTCACAGTAACACGATTTTAGATGATAACCCTGATTTCGTAGTGCTTGCTTCAGCATTTGGTATTAAAGGCGAACGTATTAAGAAAGCTAGTGAAGTCTCTGATGCGTTAGACCGCTTACTAAATGCGGAAGGTGCTTACTTATTACACGTTTGTATTCCGGAAGAAGATAACGTATGGCCGCTTGTGCCGCCGGGTGCTTGTAATACGGATATGCTGGACGATGAAGTTTAGGTGTTGAGGAGAATAATAATGCAACGTTACGATTTAACTATTAAAGCTAATACACGTCCTGAAACACTTGAACGTATTTTACGAGTGATTCGCCACCGAGGTTTTGGGGTACTGAACCTGCAAGCGGTTAATTCCGGCGAAGAAATTGCAATTCAGCTCACTCTACAGAGCCAACGTGATATTTCGTTACTTACCGCACAACTTGAAAAATTATTTGATGTCTTAGCGGTGAGCTAACTAATCAGGGATAGCGTCAAAGCGAAATACTGTATAAAATAAAAGACTGTTTGGCGAAGCAATACTGTTTCGCCCATTTTACCAACCATTTATTGATCAATAAGGAAATAAAATGGCAGATTTTAACAAAATCTTAACTCCGGGTGATGTTGATGCAGGTATAATCAACGTCGTAAACGAAATTCCAGAAGGCAGCTGCCACAAAATTGAATGGAACCGTAAATTAGGTGCATTCCAATTAGACCGTGTTGAACCGGCTATCTTCGCAAAACCGACTAACTACGGTTTCATTCCACAAACATTAGATGAAGACGGCGATGAATTAGATGTGTTATTAATTACACGCCAACCGTTAGCAACAGGTGTATTCCTTGAAGCGAAAGTTATCGGTGTAATGAAATTCGTTGATGACGGCGAAGTAGATGACAAAATCGTATGTGTACCGGCAGACGACCGTGACTCAGGTAATGCATATAACTCATTAGCAGATTTACCAGCACAATTAATCAAACAAATCGAATTCCACTTCAACAACTACAAAGCACTGAAAAAACCAGGTTCAACTGTTGTTCAACACTGGGGTGATGTAGAAGAAGCGAAAGAAGTTATTCGTGAATCAATCAAACGTTGGGACGAGCAAAAATAATCTTCCCGCGTAAAAATAAAGGCAATTCACTTCGAATTGCCTTTATTTTTAATTTTAATAATATGCAAAAATACCCCAAAAATTGACCGCTTGTTTTAGGATTTTAAGCGGTGTGCTAATATATTAGCAATCTATTTATCCATTACAAACACAACTGAAATAACATTGGAGAGATTATGCCTATTTTACGTTCAGCAACCTCAACGCAAGGTCGCAATATGGCAGGCGCACGTGCATTATGGCGTGCAACAGGAATGAAAGAAAACGACTTCGGCAAACCGATTATTGCCGTGGTAAATTCATTTACCCAATTTGTACCGGGTCACGTCCACTTACGTGATATGGGTAAACTGGTTGCTGAACAAATTGAAGCAGCTGGCGGTGTTGCAAAAGAATTTAATACAATTGCAGTGGATGACGGTATCGCAATGGGTCACGGTGGTATGCTTTACTCATTACCAAGCCGTGATTTAATTGCTGACTCGGTGGAATATATGGTCAACGCGCACTGTGCCGATGCGATGGTGTGTATTTCAAACTGTGACAAAATCACCCCGGGAATGTTAATGGCAGCAATGCGCTTAAATATTCCAGCGGTATTTGTGTCAGGCGGTCCGATGGAAGCGGGTAAAACCAAATTATCCAATCAACTCATCAAATTAGACTTAGTTGATGCAATGATGAAAAGTGCCGACAAAACCGTGTGTGACGATGACGTAGATGCAATCGAAAAATCCGCTTGCCCGACTTGCGGTTCATGCTCAGGTATGTTCACCGCCAACTCAATGAACTGCTTAACCGAAGCATTAGGTTTATCTTTACCGGGCAACGGTTCAATGTTAGCCACCCACGCCGACCGTAAAGAATTATTTTTAACTGCCGGTCGCCAAATCGTTGAACTTTGCAAACGTTATTACGAGCAAGACGATGCGAGCGTATTACCACGTTCAATCGCAACCAAAGCAGCATTTGAAAATGCAATGAGCTTAGATATCGCAATGGGCGGTTCAACCAATACGGTTTTACACTTATTAGCCGCAGCACAAGAAGCGGAAGTGGATTTCACTATGGCGGATATCGACCGCTTATCACGCAAAGTGCCGTGCTTATCGAAAGTTGCCCCAAATACCAATAAATACCATATGGAAGACGTGCACCGTGCCGGCGGTATTATGGCAATTTTAGGCGAACTTGAACGTGCCGATTTATTACATTCAGACACACGTACCGTATTAGGTATGACGATCGGCGAACAGATTGCTAAATACGACATTACCCTCACGAAAGACGAGGCAGTGCATAAATTCTTCCGTGCCGGTCCGGCAGGTATTCGTACTACTAAAGCATTCTCACAAGATTGCCGTTGGGATACGGTAGATGACGACCGTAAAAATGGTTGTATCCGTTCAAAAGAATTTGCCTATAGCCAAGACGGCGGCTTAGCAATGCTGACCGGTAATATCGCACTAGACGGCTGTATCGTAAAAACTGCCGGTGTAGATGAATCCATCTTAAAATTCACCGGTGATGCGATTGTGTTTGAAAGCCAAGAAGAAGCGGTGGAAGGTATTTTAGGCGGTAAAGTGCGTGCAGGTCACGTAGTAATTATTCGTTACGAAGGCCCGAAAGGCGGCCCGGGTATGCAAGAAATGTTGTATCCGACCACTTACTTAAAATCAATCGGTTTAGGCAAAGAATGTGCGTTATTAACTGACGGTCGTTTCTCCGGCGGTACATCAGGTTTATCTATCGGTCACTGCTCACCGGAAGCAGCTTCCGGCGGTACAATCGGTTTAGTGCGTGACGGTGATAAAATCGCGATCGATATTCCAAACCGTTCAATCCAACTTTTAGTTTCAGATGGAGAATTAGCGATCCGCCGTGCGGAACAAGATGCGAAAGGCTGGAAACCGGCAAATCGCCAACGTGAAGTTTCGATGGCGTTGAAAATGTTTGGTCACTTCGCAACCTCTGCAGACAAAGGTGCCGTGCGTGATAAAACCAAACTATAAAATCTATTAATTAAAACTTATAAAAGCGGTCAAATTTCGCTAGAAAATTGCAAAATAATTTGCAAAAATTCGCGCAAATTTGACCGCTTTTTGGTCTCCATTTGAGATCTATTTATTAGGAATGTAAATGTTTGATTTGTTTTTATCGCTAAACCCGATTTTACAAGCGTTTATCGCCGGTTTATTTACTTGGGGCTGTACTGTTTTTGGCGCTGCTTTTGTCTATTTCTTTAAAACGGTAAACCGTAAATTACTTGATGTAATGATGGGCTTTGCCGCCGGTGTGATGATTGCCGCTTCGTTTTGGTCACTACTCGCTCCAGCACTCGAATATGCCGAACCAAGCTATGGATCACTAGCATGGCTACCTGCTGCGGTCGGCTTTCTTGCTGGCGGATTCTTTTTGCGTGTGATCGATCATATCGTTCCGCACTTACATCTAAGTAAACCGCTTGTCGATGCGGAAGGAATGCCGAAGTTCAAAAAGCATCTATCTAAAAGTATGCTATTGTTTTTAGCTATCACTATTCACAATATTCCGGAAGGGCTTGCCCTCGGAGTAACGTTTGGCGCTTTAGCATCCGATGTTGCCGATCACCAAACCATGCTCACCGCTGCTCTCGGTTTAGCCGTCGGGATTGGTTTACAAAACATTCCTGAAGGTTCGTCCCTTTCTTTACCGCTGAGAGGCGAAGGACAAAGCCGCAAAAAATCTTTCTTATGGGGGGCGATGTCTGCGGTGGTTGAACCAATTGCTGCGGTCATCGGTGCGGCATTTGTGCTTTCCATGACAGCAATTCTGCCTTATGCGCTCGCATTCGCTGCCGGCGCGATGATCTTCGTGGTGGTGGAAGAGCTGATTCCTGAGTCGCAAAGTGGCGGAAATACAGATATTGCCACCTTAGGTCTAATGGCGGGATTTGTAATTATGATGGTATTAGATGTCGCTTTAGGCTAAGCTACGCGCCTATTTTGATCGTTACCCAAAGGAATTTGTATGATTTGGTACAAAGCACTGTTTTCACTTCAAGGAAGACTCAATCGTCAGGGCTTTTGGATCGGCTTTGCGATTAACTTTATTTTCTTATTTATTGTCGCAAATTTTTGGTTAAATCCGACCGCTTTCAATCTGATCAGTTTGCTTCCGCTTGCATTATCGTTATATAGCTTATCTGCGGTAATTATTAAACGCCTACACGATCGCAACCGCTCCGGAAAAGCGGTTATCATGGCATTTGTGCCGGTTGTGTGCTATGGTGTATCCCTTTCAGCTCAAGGCACAATGCAATGGTTGCTCGGGATTATGATGCCAATGTTTATCGGTACGATGTTGCTGCTGGAATGGGGTGTATTTAAAGGCAATCCGCAGGCAAACCAGTATGGGGAAAAAGGCTTAAGTATAAAACTTAGATAGCTTAAGGTTAATTTTTATATGTTACTTTTCTTTGCGTTGCCAAAGAAAAGTAACCAAAAGAAAGGCAACCCTACCCAGACTGCCTAATACATACTTTCTTTGGCAACGCAAAGAAAGTAGGAAAAAATTAAACATCAATCAATATTTATCTATACTAAGATTAAAAAAAGAAACTATTAATAATGCCCAAACTAAACTATCACAAAACTCATTTTTTAACTTCTGCACCGAATATCCGTCATTTACCGGAAGACAATGGTGTGGAAATTGCCTTCGCCGGTCGTTCAAATGCCGGTAAATCTACTGCTCTCAATGCATTAACCAATCAAAAAAACTTAGCTAGAACCTCAAAAACACCGGGACGTACTCAGTTAATTAACTTATTTGAAGTCGAGCCGAATTGTAAGTTGGTCGATCTACCGGGATACGGTTATGCGGCGGTGCCGGAGCAAATGAAGCTCCAATGGCAAAAAGCGTTAGGCGAATACCTACAAAAACGTGAATGCTTACATGGTGTAGTGATCTTGATGGATATTCGCCACCCGTTAAAAGATCTCGACCAACAGATGATCGAATGGGCGGTGTCTGCACAATTACCGGTATTATTACTATTAACTAAAGCGGATAAACTTAGCCAAAGCGCAAGAAGTAAAACGGTAAAAATGGTACGAGAAGCGATTTTACCGTTCCAAGGCGATATTCAAGTCGAAGCTTATTCTGCTCTGAATAAAATCGGTATTGATAAACTAACGGCTAAACTGGACGGCTGGTTTAACGAAGTTTTTGTAGAACAGCAATTATAAAAATTTAAAGCTTATCTTCGGATAAGCTTTCTTTTTACAAAGGACAATTATGTTTTACGGCTATGTGATCAATCTTAATCGACATCCTCAACGTCTCCAGCGTTTTCTAGCCCATTCTGATGCCAAATATTTTGAACGAATACCGGCGATCGATAAAAAAGTATTAGATCTGCTAGATGCGCCAGACTTGTTATTTAATACAGAAAAAATTAAATCCATCATTGGTAGAGAGATTACCTTAGGTGAAATCGCTTGTACCCTCTCGCATATTCGCTGCTGGCAGAAAATTGCGAAAAACCCACAACTTGAATTAACCGATTTTGCCGTGATTGCTGAAGACGATATTCAACTGGTAGAGAACTTTCATTATTTCCTCAGTAATATTCTACAAGAACTGAAAAATCGCCCGAAAATCGAAATTGCATTACTACATAAATTGTCACTATTTCATGAAGGTTTTTATACGGCAAGTGCGGAGCAACGTGATTTCCGCTTTTTAACCGATAATCACTCTTCACTATTTGATGATGATGGTTCGGCGCTTTATGTGATACGTAAAGATCGTGCGATTCAGTTGGTAGAACAATTGAAAACCAACAAACCTTATTGGTTAGCCGATCACTTTACTCATATCTGCCCAAGTCAGAATATGTTGGTGCTGAATCCATTACTCGGAAAAATTGTAAATCCGAATGATTCCGACCTTGAAGCCGATCGAGAAATTGCCAGAGCGAATAAGTCAGTATAGAATGCCAAACAATTTACATTAATAAGGAAAAAACAATGTACGATTTTAATGAATTACGCCAAGAAACGGATGAGATCATCGAAAACCTGTTAAAAGATGGTTCGGATCCTGATGCGCTTTATATTATTGAACACCACGTAGCACACCGTAATTTTGATAAACTGGAAAAATTAGTAGTTGATGCTTATAAACTCGGCTACGAAATTTCAGAAGCGGAAGAAGTTGAGGAAGAGAACGGCAAAGTGATCTTCGTGTGCGATATCGTGAGCGAAGTCAACTTAAATGCCGATATCATTACTGCCCAACAAAAAGAATTACTGCCACTGATTGAAAAAGTCGGTGCGGAATATGAAGGCTGGGGCACTTATTTTGAAGATCCAAATGCGGAAGATGATGAATACGGTGAAGACGGCGAATTCTTCGATGACCAAGATGAAGATTTTGAGTTTGATGAAGAAGAAATTACACATCACTAATAGTTAAAAAATCCCCCATACGCTCGTGTGGGGGATTATTTTATTGTGCTTAAAGCCCTTTTTTGACCCAGTAACGATATGGAGTATTTTCCGTTTCGCTATTCAGCAATTGGTGATCCATAAATTCACAGAAACTTGGAATATCTCGCGTGGTAGCCGGATCATCCGCTACAATTAATAAAACTTCGCCTTCAACCATATTGCGGATGGTTTTGCGAGTAAGCATTACCGGCTCCGGGCAACGTAACCCAAGCGTATCTAATGTTTGATCAATTTTTATATCCGTCATATTTTTCTCTTATGTTTTTATCTTATGAAACAATTATTTACACAACATATCAAGCGACTACAACAAGTCGTTCAAACCATTTTAGAAACTAACTTTCTCAGTGGTTTATGGATTCATTCCGGCACGGCTCGCTATCATTTTTTAGATGATCAATCCGCCCACTTTAAAATAAACCCGCATTTTAACTACTTCTTCCCTTTTCCGACAGCAGAAAATTGCTGGTTATTTTTAGACGGCAAAAATAAGCCGACCGTCTATTTCTTCGCACCGAACGATTATTGGCATACGCCACCAACCGCCCCGACAGACGCTTTTTTTGCCGATGAATTTCAATGGGTGATTTTGCAAGATGCCCAAGAAATTGCAAAATTTATCCAAAATCCGACCGCTTGCGCCTTTATCGGTGAAGATGAAAACTTGGCGAAATCACTTGGTTTCAAGCAAATCAATCCGCAAAAAGTGCTGAATCAGCTCCACTTCGAACGTTCTATCAAAAGTGAATTTGAAATCGAAGCAATCTACCAAGCACAATTTGCCGCGTTAAAAGGTCATCAGGCGGCAAAACAAGCCTTTTTTGAGGGGAAAAGTGAGTTTGAAATTAACCTCGCTTATCTCAAAGCCAGTCAACAATCCGATTTAAACGTGCCTTACGGCAATATTGTTGCAATTAATCAACATTCGGCTATTTTACACTATACTCAGCTTGATTACGCCCCTAATCCGCAACCGCAGAGTTTTCTGATTGACGCAGGGGCAACCGTACACGGTTATGCCTCCGATATTACTCGCACTTATGCGGCTGATCCTAATAGCGAATTTGCGACAATGATCAAGCAAATGGAACAATACAAATATCGCATTATTGAGCAGCTTGCTGTGGGTGTAAACTATCTGAGTTATCATACGCAAATGCAGCAATGGATTGCCGAAATGCTGCACGAATATAATTTTGTCCGCCTTACACCGGAGCAAATTTTTGAAGAAGGAATTTCGAGAGCCTTTCTTCCACACGGCTTAGGGCATTTGCTTGGACTACAAATACACGATGTCGCCGGTTTCCAACAAAATCATCGTGGTACTCGCAAATCACCGCCAGAGGTTTATCCAAGTCTGCGTTGTACTCGTGATTTGGCGGAAAATATGGTGCTGACGATCGAACCGGGCTTCTATTTCATTGATATGTTACTGAATCCGTTGCAAAATAGTCCGCTTGCACGCCATATTAATTGGCAGAAGATCGCTGAATTTAAACAATTTGGCGGTATCCGCACCGAAGACAATATTGTGATGCGTTCACAAGGGGCGGAAAATTTAACCCAAAAGGCGGAAATTGAACTTCAACTTTCTGATCATTAAAGCATTCAAATAAGGAACTGTTATGCCATTTCTTTTTGTCTTATTCGGCATTTTTCTGTATATCTATTGCGAGATCTCATTACTGGTCACAATGGGAGCCCAAATAGGGGTGCTACCGCTGATTTTGTTATTGATCGGTATTTCGGTATTAGGCTTATGGTTTGTGAAATTACGAGGGCTATATACCATTTATTCGATTCGTAGTGAATTAAGCCAAGGCAAAATCCCGACGCAAGCAGTGATCGGCTCACTCCTGTTTATTTTAGCCGGCGTCTTTTTAATTATTCCCGGTTTTTTAAGCGATATTATTGCGATTTTATTAATGTTGCCGGTGACGCGTCATATTGCCGAACGTTATTTAATCAAATTCTTTAAAGCGAAAGTGCGTTTCAACCATTTTTCAAGCGGTCAATTTTCACAGCAAGATAACAATACATTCGATGCCGAATTTGAACGCAAACAAGATCAAGATAAATGGATTAAATAGTGGATAAACATACGCTCGCACTATTGAAAGTACATTTTACCGCCATCTTTTTCGGCGCTTCCGGTATTTTCGGTGCATTAATTGAAAGCAGCCCGGATACACTTGTGCTTGGACGAGTGATGATTGCGCTTGTTTGTATCTCTTTGTATTTTATATGGAAAAAACAACCGCTTGTAAAACTCTCTCGCCAAGCATTCTTTAACCAAGTGCTTTCCGGCGTCTTACTTACCGCCCATTGGGTGACATTTTTCACTGCTGTGCAAGTAGGCGGTGTCGCCTTAGCAACCTTAGGCTTCGCCAGCTTTCCTGCTTTTGTCGCGTTATTTGAAATGCTCTTTTTTAGAGAAAAACTCAGTTATCGTGAAGGCTTTTTACTTGTGGCGATCACTATCGGCTTAATTTTGGTCACACCGGAATTTACTTTTGGCAATCATGCGACATTAGGGCTTTTATGGGGTGTTTTATCCGCTTTGGTCTATGGCGTGTTGGCGGTTGTAAATCGGAAAACTATGAGCAAATTATCCGGTACACAAATGAGCTGGTGGCAATATTTAGTGGCAATGCTGATCCTGTTACCTTTTTCAACAAAAGGCTTAATAAACGCACCTGCCCTCGATTGGTTTTGGATTTTCTGTATCGGTTTTTTC
The DNA here is from genome assembly GCF_000374285.1 of Actinobacillus capsulatus DSM 19761. GTDB lineage: Bacteria > Pseudomonadota > Gammaproteobacteria > Enterobacterales > Pasteurellaceae > Actinobacillus > Actinobacillus capsulatus. The sequence continues at coordinate 144,285 of NZ_KB893932.1, forward strand.
TGTACCACATTGGCATATACGCTATTTGTCTCCAGCCTTGATACGATCAACGCCCGTACCGCTTCGATGATTATCTCGCTTGAACCGGTATATGCCATTGCGATTGCGTGGCTATGTTTTAACGAAGTGCCTACCCTCAAAATGTTGATTGGCGGTGCAATTATTTTACTCTCGGTCGCTTGGGCTAACTTAAAGAAATAAATGATGTTTAAAGCTAAATTTAATCCAAAAAATAAACCTCGTTCTGCAACAAACAAACCGAACTTGCAAAATAGAACCAAAAAACGACCGCTTAAACCACAGCTTTCATTTGAAGATACTGTAGTTGTGTTGTTTAACAAGCCGTTTGACGTGTTAACCCAATTCACTGATGAACAAGGGCGACAAACGCTGAAAGATTTTATTCCGATTCCGCAGGTTTATCCGGTCGGGCGTTTAGATCGTGACAGCGAAGGCTTATTACTGCTGACTAATAACGGCGAAATTCAGCATCGCTTGGCAAACCCCAAATTTGAAAAGCAGAAAACTTATCTCGCACAAGTTGAAGGAATTCCGCAAACCGAGGACTTAGCCAAGCTGGAAAAAGGTCTCGAATTGAAAGACGGCTTAACCAAACCGGCAAAAGCGAAAGCGATTTCCGCCCCGAATTATGAATGGCAAACCGCCCCAAAAATTCGAGAGCGAAAAAATATTCCAACCAGTTGGATCGAGCTAAAAATTCACGAGGGAAAAAACCGCCAAGTGCGCCGAATGACAGCACACATTGGCTTTCCGACCCTGCGATTAATCCGTGTCGGTTTAGGACAATTTCAGCTAGGCGATTTAGATAGCGGCGAATACCGTATTTTAAACGAGACGGAAAAACTCCAATTATTTCAACAAATTGACTTAAAAATTTAATGATTTCGGGAGCAAATATGAAAAGTTATTGGGTATTAGCACATCATTTTGATCTTGCTTTAAAAGATGATGAGATTCCTTTCGGCACCGCCGAACAATTGGGTTTTGCCGGCTTTGCTAAATTACAGGTTGGGACATATCAAAACTCACCGGTTTTTCTGGTGCAATTGGATAAACAAGCGGTCGAAAATCTACAAAATTTTACCATGGTAAATCTACGCTCACAGATTGCTCGCCCGGCGGAACTAGCTCACCTATTACACCGAGCTGTTTCACTTAATCATTTCCTAAATACGCATAAATTTTGCGGAAAATGCGGTGCTCATACCGAACTTGCCAAGAACGAAATTGCCGTACATTGCCCAGATTGCGAACATCGCAGTTATCCGACAATCAGCCCGTCTATTATTGTAGCGGTACGCCGTGGACGACAAATTTTACTTGCCAACCATCTACGTCATAAAGGCACGATTTACACCACATTAGCCGGTTTTGTCGAAGCCGGTGAAGCGATCGAAACCACCGTTCAACGTGAAGTATGGGAAGAAAGCGGCTTAAAAATCAAAAACATCCGCTATTTCGGCAGCCAACCATGGGCATTCCCAAACTCACTGATGCTAGGCTTTCTCGCCGATTACGAAAGCGGTGAAATCACGCTACAAGAGGAAGAAATCTTCGATGCAAAATGGTTCGACTGCGCTCAACCACTCCCAGAACTACCGCCGGAAGGCACAATTGCATTAGAGCTAATCAAAGAAACGTTGAAGATTTGTCGAGCCGATAGATAATGACAACAACAAATCTCTCCATTTAATAGGCTACCTAATTTCCTAACAAGCGGTTAAAATTCACTAAAATTTTACAAAAGAGAATCAAGATGGAAAATACATTCGACATCACGCCATTAAATAATGCGATTTTTCGCTTAGAAGAAGGGCTTACTCGCTATGAGAGTGATATTCGCGATTTACAAATTCGAGACGGACTAATTCAACGGTTCGAATTTACCTATGAAATCAGCCATAAAATGCTTAAACGCTATTTGGAATTTATTACTCCGAATCCTGAGGAATATGACGGAATGAGCTTCCAAGAGATTATTCGTTCGGCAAATGAAAAAGGTTTACTATTAGGTAATTGGGCGGATTGGCGACAATATCGAGATATGCGAAGCCGTACTAGCCATACTTACGATGAAGAAATTGCTCTGCAAGTCGTAGCAGGGATTCCGAAGTTTTTAAGTGAAGCCCAATTTTTACTTCACCAATTACATTTTCCGAATCGGATTTGACATGGAAAGTGGATATTGTAGATTGGGCTTTGACGAGTGAGAATTTTAGGGAAATTATTAAGAAAAATTATTGTATTTTAAATACAGGAAACCATATGAAATTATTAGATCTATCAGAAAGCCAAAATTGTAGAATAGTTTTAAAAGAATGCTATGAAATTTTCTTATCTGAGTTTTTTGTAGATGATATATCTATATCTTGCCAATTACATCAAAAACTAAAAAATGAAAGTTTACATATAGCCTCAGCTTGTAACTTAGCAGGATCTATAGAAGATGTAAGAGAATTTATAGATTCATTAAATATCAATGATGAGAATAATGACAAAATTACTTTTATACATATTAGATTATATTTAACATTATTATTTTATATTTTTGAACAAGCTAAGTCCTTCTACGATAAAATTAAAAATGAGAAGACGTCTTTTGAACAAATGTTTGGTATAAAAAAATATGAGAAGGATGGTAACAATTTAGAACTACTAAAATGTTATGTGAATTTTAGTAAACATCCTAAAGATATAGTACATAGTCACCATCCAACATTTTTTGTAGAAAATGAATATGGAAAGGAGAATAGTGAACAAAAATTTATTTTTGATAGAGATCAATTTTTTAAATTCTACTTAAGAAAGTTAAATAATAATGAACGAGAAATTTTATTTAAAACTATTGCTCAAAAACAAAATATAAAGATTGTATTTGAAGATCTAAAAGATGTAACCAGAGAACTCTCTTTATCAATTAAGGAATTTCTAACATATTGCAGTGATGATGGTATTTTTCAAAAGATAGAAAAAGAATTATCAATAGAACTTCTTTAGGTACATTAAACGATGTATAAATTTACTAATAGTTAAAAATCAAAACACTAATAATAAAGTTAGTAAAAATCTTGTAATTAACTCCATTTTAGAAAACAAATCACCTAGCTCACTCTCGCCCCGTGTGGGAGAGAGACAGCTTGTAAAGCGTTTAGCGAAACAAGCAGAGAGAGGGGAAATTTACAAGCTAATTAAGCTAAAACAAAAACAGGGAGAATTTAATTCTCCCTGTTTTTTAATATTAACTAAATAGCTTACCTAGTACACCTTTCGCTGCTTGTGCTAGTAGGTCGTTAGTATTTAAGTTTTGTAGATCCGGTAATTGACCGTCCGGTGTTAATGTATCAACGATTTTCGGTAAAAATTCCGCTAATAAATCACCCGCATCTTTTTCTTCTACACCCGCTTCTTGTGCCACTGCTTGAAGATTTTCTTGACCGAATACATTTGCGATTTGCTCACCTGATACCGGTGCGTTTTCTTCATCCGCACTGATCCAAGTTTTTAATAGGTCGTCCAAACCGCCTTGTTGTAATTTAGCGATTACGCCTTCAACACCACCTTGAGATTGTAGTAATGCTTGAATTAATTGAAGTGCTGTTGATTGATTGCCGTTACCGCCACTTAATACAGATGATGCGATTGAGCCTAAAATGTTTCCTAACATAGGTTTACTCCGAGAAATGTGCCTAAGCACGTTTTTATTTACTGAGTTGCTACTCAGCCTAGATAATTAAGCGGTTTGATTTGCAAAGTTTTTTGCAATTTTGACCGCTTGTTTCTACCGATTCTAAGCCAGAATTCGGCGAACACGTTCCAAATCTTCTTGCGTATCCACTCCCACTTGAGGTGCTTGTTTGGCAAGTTCGATATGAATTTTTTCTCCGTACCATAACGCACGTAATTGTTCTAATGATTCCAATTGTTCTAATTGCGTCGGTTGCCAAGCCACATATTGTTTTACAAAGCCGGCACGGTATGCATAGATCCCGATATGGCGTAAGTAATTTTGGCTTGCAACAAAAGCATCATCACAATCAGCGAAATGATCACGGGCAAACGGAATCGGCGCACGTGAGAAATAGAGTGCCATACCGTTTTTATCTGCCAGCGCTTTGACGGCATTCGGATTGAAAAGTTCTTCTTTAGTGGTTAATTTTACCGCCAATGTTGCCATATTCACTTGGCAACGATCTAAATTTTCCGCTACTTGAGAAACGATCACCGGCGGAATCAACGGCTCATCGCCTTGCACATTCACGATAATTTCATCATCAGCAATCTGCATCTTTTCAATCACTTCCGCTAAACGTTCCGTGCCTGAATTATGTTGATCCGAGGTAATGCACACTTCCGCGCCAAACGCTTTGGCGGTTGCTTCAATCTCCGGATGGTCGGTCGCAATAATCACCCGTGTTGCACCGGCTTGTTGCGCTTTTTCCCATACGTGCTGAATCATCGGTCTGCCGGCAATATCTAACAACGGTTTACGAGGTAAGCGGCTTGAGGCGTAACGAGCCGGAATAATCACTGTAAAATTCATAACATTTCCTTTATAAAAACTCGGAACATCCGCTCGAATCAACATGGCAAAATTCTTGTGAAATTTAACCGCTTGTTTGAATGAAGCTAATGTTCCGTAAAAATATTTAGGCTTCTAACGCATCTAAGAAACGTTCTGCATCTAACGCCGCCATACAACCCGTACCGGCAGAAGTAATTGCTTGGCGATAGTTATGATCCATAACATCTCCGGCAGCAAACACACCTTCTACGCTAGTCGCGGTCGCATTGCCTTCTAAGCCCGATTTCACTTTAATGTAACCGTTATCCAATTCAAGCTGACCATCAAAAATTGCGGTATTCGGTGCGTGACCGATCGCGACAAAGAAACCATCCACTTTAATTTCTTCTTTGCTCTCGTCTTTGGTAGAAGCTAAACGAACACCTGTTACACCCATATTATCGCCTAACACTTCTTCGACTGTTCTATCGGTGTGAAGAATGATTTTGCTTTCTTCCACACGCTTCTGTAAGCGACCTAATAAAATTTTCTCAGCACGGAAGCTATCACGGCGATGAACTAAATGTACTTCGCTAGCGATATTGGCTAAATATAACGCTTCTTCAACCGCAGTATTACCACCGCCAACAACTGCAACCGGTTTGTTACGGTAGAAGAAACCGTCACAAGTCGCACAAGCCGACACGCCTTTGCCTTTAAACGCCTCTTCCGAATCTAAGCCTAAATATTTTGCCGATGCACCGGTTGCGATAATTAACGCATCACAGGTAAAGGTATTAATATCACCTTTTAATGTGAATGGACGCTTAGATAAATCCACGCTATTAATGTGGTCGAAAACGATTTCCGTATTAAATTTTTCAGCGTGTTTCAGCATTTTATCCATTAAGCCAGTACCGGTGGTATGCTCATATTCTCCCGGCCAGTTTTCAATTTCATCGGTAGTGGTTAATTGACCACCTTGCTGCATACCGGTCACTAATACCGGATTTAAATTCGCACGGGCTGCGTAAACGGCTGCGGTATAACCCGCCGGGCCTGAACCTAAAATTAAAAGTTTTGCGTGTTTAACTGTCATGATGTAATCCTCATCAATAAATATCGTTGCTATTTTAGCGTAAATTTACCGGTAACTCTATTTTCTTCGTTTTCACTCATCTTTTTTTCGATTTTGTGAAGCAGCTAACAGAAATTCGCCTCGAATTTTGGTTAAATTGGGACAAATTCTTCTTTTAAAAGGATATCTGTCTATGAAAAAACTTATCAATTCAATCGAAGCTGTCTTACAAGAACAATTAGCCGGTTTTGCCAAAGCTCATTCGACTCTAGTTCTAAACACTGAGCCGACTTACGTACGCCGTGCAGATGCACCGGTTGCCGGTAAAGTGGCATTGATTTCAGGAGGTGGTAGCGGACACGAACCGATGCATGCCGGTTTTGTTGGTAAGGGAATGTTAGACGGTGCTTGTCCGGGGGCTATTTTTACTTCTCCGACACCGGATCAAATGTTTGAATGCGGTTTAAATGTCGATAGCGGCGAAGGGGTTTTATTACTTATTAAAAATTATACCGGCGATGTGTTGAATTTCGAAACAGCCACCGAACTCCTTGCCGATAGCGGTGTAAAAGTCGCAACCGTACTGATTGATGATGACGTTGCGGTCAAAGACAGTTTATATACCGCCGGTCGCCGTGGCGTTGCCAACACCGTGTTATTAGAAAAACTATTAGGCGCAGCGGCAGATAAAGGCTACAACTTATCGCAATTAGCCGAGTTAGGTTATAAGTTAAATAATGCTGGACATTCGATTGGCATTGCGCTTGGTGCTTGTACCGTACCGGCAGCCGGTAAACCGTCTTTCACTTTAGCCGAAAACGAAATGGAATTTGGCGTGGGGATTCACGGTGAACCGGGTATTGAACGCCGTCCGCTTGAAAATTTGGATAAAACCGTACGCCAAATGTTTGAAACACTCATATCACACGGCGATTATGAGCGTAACGTACGCCGTTGGGATAACGACACCCAACAATGGAATGAAGTGTTAGATAAAAAACAAGTGCTACAAAAAGGCGATCGTGTGATTGCGTTAGTGAATAATTTAGGTGCGGTACCGCTTTCAGAATTATATGGTGTTTACAACGTGCTAGCAGATTGTTGCAAACAATTCGGTTTAACTATTGAGCGTAATTTGGTCGGTTCATTCTGCACTTCATTGGATATGCAAGGCGTTTCCATTACCTTACTGAAAGTAGATGATGAAACTTTAGCACTTTGGGATGCACCGGTTAATACGCCGGCATTACGTTGGGGAGAATAAAATGGCGATTTCAAAACAACAAATTCTGCAATGGCTTGAAAATTGTAATCAGGTGATGACTGAGCAACGAGATTTCCTCACACAGTTGGATACCGAAATCGGCGACGGCGATCACGGCTTAAATATGCAACGCGGTTTTAGCAAGGCGTTAGAAAAAGTTACCACAGTAAGTGATAAAGATATTGGCACTATCTTAAAAACGGTCGGCATGACATTACTCTCTCAAGTCGGCGGTGCGAGCGGGCCTTTATACGGCACCTTATTTATCAAAGGTTCACAAGTTGCTAATGGTAAAGAACAACTTACTTTTGAAGAACTTGTTAGCGTCTTCAAAGCCGGTGTGGAAGGCATTGTCGCTCGCGGACGAGCTGAACTGGGAGATAAAACTATGTGTGATGTTTGGCTTCCGTTGCTTGATGAATTAGCTCAAGCGGATCACACTCAACCTGAAGCGGTTCTACTTCATCAAGCGGTCGAAAAAGCCAAAAATTTTGCAAATGCAACCGTACCGATGATGGCTAAAAAAGGACGTGCCAGCTATTTAGGCGAACGCAGTATCGGTCATGCGGATCCTGGAGCAACGTCAAGTTATTATCTTATTAAAGCCTTATCGGAAGCGGTTAAATAGGAGTAATAATGGTTAATTTAGTGATTGTTTCACATAGTAAACAGCTTGGAGAAGGTGTGGCAGAAATTACCCGCCAAATGGCACAAGGATCGTGCCAAATTGCTGTAGCTGCCGGTATTGATGATCCGGATAATTCGATTGGCACAGATGCGGTAAAAATTATGAATGCGATTGAAGAAGTCTTCAGCGAAGACGGTGTAGTGATCTTTGTCGACCTTGGTAGTGCGATTTTAAGTGCGGAAACAGCGCTTGATTTACTTGAGCCTGAAAAAGCGGAAAAAGTGGTAATTAGCTATGCGCCGCTGGTTGAGGGCGCATTTGCCGCTGCGGTAGCCGCTGCCGGAGGCGATGATTTGGCTTCAGTATTACAAGAAGCGAATGAAGCGGCCGCGTTAAAACAGCAACAAGCGGTCTAATTTTCTGAAAAATTTACCAAATAAAAAATGAGGCGAAAGTGTTACTCCGCCTCATTTTTTTGCTTCAAATACAATTAATAGAGCAATGAATAAAGCTGACGTCTAAATTTCGGCACAACAGGATCGTTACCCAAAGCAGAAAGAATCGCTAAAAATTGACTTTTCACTTCACCATTTGCACTATTTAAATCGGCTTTTAGCCAATCAAACAGTAGCACTAACGCCTCTTCATTTTTATGTGCTTGATGTAACTGATTTGCTAAACGAATCGCAATTTCCGGCGTTTTGTTATTTGCATAATCTGCTTGTAATTGCTGTAATTCAGGCGATTCATTCGCTTGTTCTAACAACTTAATCTGTGCTTGTAAACCGTTCCAACGACTATCACGATCTTGAATCGGAATCTGCTTTAAGATTTCTCGAGCTTCTTCCACTTTCTTCATCACAATAAAAGTTTCTGCATACAACAAGGCGAAATCACTGTTTTTCTTATCGGTCATTTCCCAAGCTGATTTGAGTAGCGGTAATGCCTCTTCATAACGCTGATCTTGTAACAATTCCAAAGCTTGATTGAATTTAAGCTCTTCTTCTTTCGGTAAAATATTGGCTAAACGAACTCGCATTTCTTGCTCGGAAATCGCCCCTTGAATCATATCAACCGGCTGCCCGCCTGCAAAAAGATACAGGGTCGGAATCGTTTGAATTCTAAATTGGGCTACCAATGCTTGCTGTTCATCACAATTTACCGTAGCTAATAAAAATTGCGCCGGATTTTCATCCGCTAATCGGCGCAATAATGAATCCATTTCCAGTGAAGCCACTTCTCTCGGTGAGATAAAATTAAACACGACCGGTACTTGTGCCGCCGCGTTCCACACTTCACTAAAATTACTTTCGGTGACATTGACAAAATAATTCATACTATTTCCCTAATCTAAAAAAATCGGCAATATTATTATAGCTGATTTTTAGTAAGCCGTTTCAATCGGTAAACCGCTTCGTTCCCAGCCGTCAAAGCCGCCTTTTACACTATATACGCGATCAAAGCCCTGCTCGACTAAAAATTGCGCCGTATTACGGCTACTTACACCGTGGTAACAAATTACAATCACCGGTTCTTCATAATCAACTTCATCTAGAAAACGTCCATAGCTTTCATTGGTTAAATGAAACGCATCCTGTGGGTGACTATAAACATAACGGCGTGCATCACGAATATCCGCAAGTGTCGCGCCTTCATTTTCGATTAATTCCCATGCTTGCTGCGGGCTAATTTCAGTAAATGTTTCGCTCATATTTCGCATTACACCTTATTTATATAACAAAAAAATAACAAGCGAATATAGCATAATCTATTTACAAAAATAAACGAGAATACCTATTATTACGAGTTGAATTTTTTGCCTCACTTAGTATAATTACGAACCATTTTCATTATACAGTATCACCTGTCTTCTATATTTTTATATCGTTTCCGAGGATTTTATGGAACAAATGCTTGAACTTTTACAAGATCATGTAGATTACATTATCTTAGGTTTATTATTATTAATGAGTATTGTGTTAGTATGGAAAATTATTGAGCGCGTACTCTTTTACAAACAGCTTGATGTCACCAAATATAAAACCCTCCAAGATTTAGAAATCGATACAACTCGTAACCTCACTACTATCTCGACTATCGGTGCTAACGCCCCTTATATCGGTTTATTAGGAACCGTATTAGGTATCTTACTTACCTTCTATCACTTAGGTCATTCCGGCGGTGAAATTGATGCTGCATCAATTATGGTGCATTTATCACTTGCATTAAAAGCAACTGCAGCAGGTATCTTAGTCGCAATTCCGGCAATGATGTTCTACAGCGGTTTCAACCGTAAAGTAGATGAAAGCAAACTAAAATGGCAAGCCATTCAAGCCCGTAAAGTCAATCAATAAGCGATCAAATTTCACTTATTTTTTGCAACTCAATCAGGTTTCTTATGAAAAAATTTGACGAAATTAATATTATTCCGTTCATCGACATTATGTTGGTGCTATTAGCGATCGTGCTTGTTACCGCCTCATTTATTTCACAAGGCAAAATTCAAGTAAACGTACCGAAAGCAACCACGACCCAAACGATGAAAGCGGACGAATTAGCCAAACTTCTTACGATTACAGAAAACAACGAATTCTATTTCAACGACCAACCAATTACTAAAGAAGCGCTCACAACAGAGATTGCCACTTGGGACAAAACCCAAAAAGTAACCCTAAAAGTAGATGGTGCGGTAGCATTTGAAAAATTTGTTGAACTCACCGATATACTCTCTGCGAATGAAATTAAAAACGTCGCTATCGTAACGAAGAAAGATACAGCCAAAAAATAGGATACGAGTATGAAGAAAAAACATTCTCGTATCGGGTTAGTCAGTTCTATTGTTATTCACACCTTTGTTTTTGCCGGTTTCATTTCGATGGTAAAAAATTCTCATTCGGACGGTCAGCCTGAAGATAATGTAATGTCGATGGAATTAGTCGCCGCTTTATTAGAGCAGCCTCAAGTTGCAGTGGCAGAAGAACAACCGGCACAGACGGAACCGGAAAAACCTGAAGCGGAACCGGAGCAGGAACCTGAAGCAGAAGCAATACCTGAACCAAAACCTCAGCCTAAACCGAAAGAAAAGCCAAAAGAAAAACCGAAGGAAAAGCCAAAAGAGCAACCGAAGCCTAAGGAAAAAGAAAAACCTAAAAAAGAGAAAGCTAAAGATAAGCCGATAAAAGCATTAGAAAAAGGTCCTGAAGCGAAACAAGGCATTGTTGCAAAAACTATACCGAATGCAGTACAGGGTACGCAAATGCGCGCCGGTATTCCGAATGGTAAACCAAACGGAAATCCTAACGGTACTTCGGCAAACGGCTCCTCAAATGGTGCAGCGGGCGGCAATGGTAGTGGCAGTTCCGGCAGTGAAATCGGTGCTTATAAAGCGGCATTGCAACGTGCATTACAGCGTCGAGCCAATAATGCTTATCCCGCTCGAGAAAAAATGATGCGTAAAACAGGTGCAGTTACCATTGGTTTTAGCGTATCGTCTTCCGGTGATTTAACCAATGTAAAAGTGTTAAACAGCTCCGGTAACAGCAATCTTGATAACGCAGCAGTCAAAGCGGCACAAAGTACCAAAGTGTCACCGCCACCGGCTGGATTCCCAAGTAATGTTACTGTTCCGGTAAAATTCTCGATTGAATAAACTTTGCAAATAAGCTCCCTCACGGGAGCTTATTTTTTACTTAAAACAAGCGGTCATTTTTCACTAACATTTTGCAAAAAAATCGGCAAAAGATAACCGCTTGCCTAAAGCGAGGTGCTTAAGTAAAATAAACCGTTTCTATTTTTATTTATACAAATTGAGGAAAATGTAATGTTTGGAAAAGGCGGCTTAGGCGGTTTAATGAAACAAGCTCAGCAAATGCAAGAGCGCATGCAAAAAATGCAAGAAGAAATCGCACAACTTGAAGTAACCGGCGAATCTGGTGCAGGTTTAGTAAAAGTAACAATCAATGGTGCACATAACTGCCGTCGTATTGAGATCGATCCGTCATTAATGGAAGACGATAAAGAAATGGTGGAAGACTTAGTTGCCGCCGCATTCAATGATGCCGTTCGCCGTGCAGAAGAAATGCAAAAAGAAAAAATGGCAAGCGTGACTGCTGGCATGCAATTACCACCGGGCATGAAATTCCCATTCTAATCTAGTGATAATGGATAGTTAGCTTTATTGCAGCTATCCATTATTAATTTTCAACTATCCATTCCTATTTATGCAAATTAGCCCTTTACTCGAAAACCTTATGGAAGCCCTGCGTGTATTACCCGGTGTCGGCCCGAAATCCGCACAGCGTATGGCATATCATTTATTACAACGCAATCGTTCCGGCGGTGTAAACTTATCTAAAGCCTTGAATGAAGCGATGACGCATATCGGTCATTGTAACTCTTGTCGTACGTTTACCGAAGAAGACGAATGCAATATTTGTAAAAATCCTCGCCGCCAAATGAACGGTCAACTTTGTGTGGTTGAAATGCCGGAAGATATTCAAGCAATTGAACAAACCGGACAGTTTTCAGGGCGTTACTTTGTATTAATGGGGCATCTTTCGCCGTTGGACGGAATTGGACCGAGAGAAATTGGCTTAGATCTGTTACAAAGCCGTTTAGAAAACGAATCTTTTCACGAAGTCATTCTTGCCACTAATCCGACGATTGAAGGTGATGCCACCGCCAATTATATTGCGGAAATGTGCCGTATCCACAATGTGAAAGTGACTCGCATTGCACATGGGATTCCGGTTGGCGGCTCATTAGAAATGGTAGACGGCACAACCCTTTCCCACTCTTTTGCCGGCAGACGAGATATTTCGTTGTAAGGTGAAAAGGTTATTTGGCTAGTCATAAAAGTCTGATACAATCACTCAGGTATTAATCACTAGAGGTTATCATGGAAACTATCGATACTATTGAAAAAATCAAAAAACAAATCAGCGAAAACCCAATTCTTCTTTATATGAAAGGTTCGCCGAAATTCCCTTCATGCGGTTTCTCTGCTCGTGCGGTGGAAGCGGTAATTAACTGCCAAGTACCATTCGGTTATGTAGATATTTTAACTAACCCGGATATTCGTGCTGAATTACCCAAATTCGCAAACTGGCCGACTTTCCCACAATTATGGGTAGAAGGCGAATTAATCGGTGGTTGTGACATCGTATTAGAAATGTTCCAAAAAAGTGAATTACAAACCTTATTAAAAGAAGTTGCGGCTAAACACGCTTAATTCTTTTACAAACATTCGGCCCAAGCAATTCACTTGGGCTTTTTTTCGACAAAAAAATGCCATTTTGCTCTTACATTCCGCTTCGTTTTTGGCTTACAATGTAAAAATTCATTTGTAATAAATAACAATAAGGACACAACAACATGGCTTTAAAAGATTTAGATTGGGCTAATTTAGGCTTTTCCTACATTAAAACGGATTATCGCTTCATTGCACACTGGAAAGACGGTAAATGGGATGAAGGTCAATTAACTACAGATAACACACTCCACATTCACGAAGGTTCAACCGCACTTCACTACGGTCAGCAATGTTTCGAAGGCTTAAAAGCCTATCGTTGCAAAGACGGTTCAATTAACTTATTCCGCCCTGAAGAAAATGCAAAACGTATGCAAGGCACTGCGCGCCGTTTGTTAATGGCAGAAGTACCGACCGAATTATTTGTGCGTGCTTGTACAGAAGTGGTAAAAGCAAACCAAGATTGGTTAGGCCCATACGGTTCAGGTGCAACGCTTTACTTACGTCCGTTCTTAATCGGCGTCGGTGAAAATATCGGTGTTAAAGCGGCGCCGGAATACATTTTCTCGGTATTCTGTTGTCCGGTTGGTGCTTATTTCAAAGGCGGTTTAGCACCGTCTAACTTCATCACAACCGACTACGACCGTGCTGCACCAATGGGAACCGGCGGTGTTAAAGTGGGTGGTAACTACGCGGCAAGTTTATTACCACACGAATTAGCGGCAGAACAAGGTACTGCAACACGCAAATTTGCCGATGCGATCTACCTTGATCCGAAAACTCATACCAAAATTGAAGAAGTGGGTGCAGCAAACTTCTTTGGTATTACCAAAGACAACAAATTTATTACCCCTGCGTCAGAATCGATCTTACCAAGTATTACCAAATACTCGTTATTACATATCGCTAAAGAGCGTTTAGGTATGGAAACGGTTGAAGGCGATGTATATATCGATCAATTAGATCAATTTGCCGAAGCCGGCGCTTGCGGTACAGCGGCAGTAATTACGCCGGTTGGTGGTATTCAACATAAAGATAACTTCCACGTATTCTATTCGGAAACGGAAGTTGGCCCGGTAACAAAACGCTTATATGCGGAACTTACCGGTATCCAATTCGGTGATGTTGAAGCACCGGAAGGCTGGATTGTTAAAGTAGAATAAGCCGATTTAAGCTGTGACAAGCGGTAAAATTTTGCAATTTTTTTGCAAATTTCTACCGCTTGTTTTCTTTCAAATATAAGGAATATTATGATTCAACGTATTGATGTCAGTAAACGTTTCTCTGAAGTTGCCATTTATAACGGCGTGGCTTATCTCGCCGGGCAAGTGCCGACTGACGATAGCCAAGACGCTTATCAGCAAACCAAACAAGTGCTTGCGGAAATTGATAAATTCTTAGCTAAAGCTAATACCGATAAAAGCAAAATCTTAATGGCAACCGTTTATCTTGCAAATATGGCTTATTATGATGAGATAAACCGTGCTTGGGACGAATGGGTAGCAGAAAATAATGCACCGCCACGTGCTGCGGTGGAGGCAAGACTTGCAAATCCGAACTGGAAGGTTGAAATCGTAGTGAATGCTGCGGTATAACTAAAAGCGTGGGCTGATCAGGCTAACCCACGCTTTTTTATTATAGGAGGTAATATGCGATCCCCATTTTATCGCCACGCACATATATTCTTAATCGGTGGCGCTGCTGATCAAGAACCTTATTATTTTGTTGGCCCGCTCCGCAATATCAGCCTAGCAAAACAAAGGCTGGTAAGAAAAATTAAAAGCTATATCCCCAATCACGAGCAAATCCGTATTCACACGCTTGGTTACAACCATATTTTTCATCTTAGTGACATTGAATTAAATGTGTTAATCAAAATTCAACCGCAAGATCTTATCTATATTATCGGACACAGTTTAGGCGGTTGGAACGCCCCACATTTAGCCAGAATTTTAAAAGACAAAGGCTATCGTGTACGCTTGCTCGCGACCCTTGATCCGGTGGGAGAAGGTACACTCGTTTGGATTGGCTCAAATATCTATAAAACACCACAACCCCAACCAAATGCCGATTTATGGATTAATATTCGTGCTGAAACCAAAGCTGAACACGATTTATCCGATATTGTCGCTCGCCTCGGTCAACAATGGAACTTAACCAATGAACCGGATATTAATCAAACGCTCAATATTCACCATGCCAATGCGCAACGAATGCTAAGTACGAAATTACAAACCGGAAAATCAATTCTGGATTACCTTGTTGAAAACCTACAACAATTACTCTAAATATAAGCGGTCATTTTTCGCAAATTTTTTGCAAGAAATGACCGCTTGTCTATCCTTAAACCTAACTATTCCACCATAAAGCAGGCAATTTTGGTGCCGCTTTCATAGCTTTTTAACTGAGGTTGTTCCGCTTTACATTTTTCGGTTGCCAAGCGGCAACGAGCGTGGAATGCACAACCTTTCGGTGGATTTAACGGGCTTGGTAATTCGCCGGTTAATTTAATTCGCTCACGACGTTGCTCCGGATTTAAGCGAGGTGTTGCCGAAAGTAACGCTTGGGTGTACGGGTGACGAGGATCGCTGAAAATCGCTTTGGTTTTGCCTTGCTCCACCACTCGTCCTAAGTACATCACCATCACTTCATCGGCAATATGCTCAACCACTGATAAATCGTGCGAAATGAAAACATAAGACAGACCCATCTCTTCTTGCAGATCCATCATCAAATTAAGTACCTGCGCACGTACCGATACATCCAATGCCGAAACCGGCTCATCTGCCACCACCACATCAGGATTAAGCATTAAGCCTCGAGCAATCGCAATACGCTGGCGTTGTCCGCCGGAAAACATATGCGGATAGCGGTCGTAAAACTCAGGTTTTAAACCGACTTTGCCCATCATTTCCAACACTTTCGCTTTACGCTCTGCCGCCGATAAATCGGTATTGATTAATAACGGCTCTTCTAAAATGCTGCCCACTTTCTTACGTGGATTCAGCGAACTATAAGGGTTTTGGAACACAATCTGAATTTTCTTACGGCGTAATGCGGCGGTATCTTTATCATTGACTAAGAAATTCTGCCCTTTATAAAACAGCTCGCCTTCGGTCGGGCTTTCAATCATAGTGAGCATTCGCCCCAAGGTTGACTTACCACAGCCGGACTCGCCAACCACCGCCAATGTTTTGCCTCGTTCCAATTGGAATGAGACGCCATCTACCGCTTTAACCGTTTTCGGTTTTGCGAACATTCTCTGCTTAACCGGATAATATTTTTTCAGATTTTTCGCATCAAGAAGCGGTGCGTTTTGTTCATTTTTTTGCAAATCAGTCATTTCGCTTCTCCGTTATTGCTGCATTGTAGGAATACCATTTTCATCTAACGGGAAATGGCATTTCACTTGGCGACCGTTTAACACACGTAATTCAGGTTCGCTGGTTCGGCATTTATCCGTTGCATACGGACAACGAGGATTCAGTAAACAGCCTTGCGGTCGGTCATATTTGCCGGGAACCACACCGGGTAGAGATTGCAAGCGAGATTTACCTTCTGCAAATTCAGGCAATGCTTTAAGCAATGCTTGCGTATAAGGGTGAAGCGGTGCTTTAAAGATTAATTCCGCTTTGCCTTCTTCCACCACTTGTCCTGCATACATCACGATAATACGATGTGCCGATTCCGCAACCAATGCTAAATCGTGAGTAATCAGAATTAACGCCATATTTTCTTTGCGTTGTAATTCCAACAATAAATCAATAATTTGCGCTTGAATCGTTACGTCTAATGCGGTGGTCGGTTCATCCGCAATCAATAATTTCGGATTGCACGCAATCGCTATAGCGATCATCACACGCTGGCTCATACCGCCCGAAAGCTGATGCGGGTAAACATCTAAACGAGATTGCGGATCAGGAATCCCTACCATGGTTAATAATTCAATCGCACGTTCACGACGAGTCGCTTTTGAGCCGCCTTGATGCACCTTCAACGCTTCCATAATTTGGAAACCAACTGTATAACTCGGGTTAAGACTGGTCATCGCATCTTGGAAAATCATCGACACGTCCGCACCGACAATTTTTTGTTTTTCTTTCGGTTTTAACGCTAATAAATTATTGCCGTTAAACTCAAGCGAATTTGCTGTCACACGACCAGGGAAGTCAATTAAACCCATAATCGCTAAAGAGCTGACTGATTTACCCGAACCTGACTCACCCACAATACCTAACACTTCGCCTTCGTTTATCGTATAACTAATACGATCTACCGCTTTGAAGGGCGCTTTCTCATCACCGAAGTGAACAGAAAGCTGATCTACCGTTAATAAAGCCATCTTGCTCTCCTTATTGTTTCAGTTTCGGATCGAGTGCGTCACGTAAGCCGTCGCCCATTAAGTTAAATGCTAATACAAGCGATAAAATCGCGAGCCCCGGAATGGTTACTAACCAGTTTGCCGATTGCATAAAGCCACGAGATTCCGCCAACATTGTACCTAATTCCGGTGTTGGCGGTTGCGCGCCAATACCTAAGAAGCCAAGCGCGGCAAGTTCTAGAATCGCATTGGAAATCCCCATCGTCATTTGCACAATTAACGGTGCAAGGCAGTTCGGTAAAATCACAATAAACATTAAACGTAATACACCGGCACCGGCAACTCGGCTCGCCACCACATAATCACGATTTTTTTCGCTCATGACCGAAGCACGAGTTAAACGCACATAGCTTGGAATTGAAACAATCGCAATCGCAATCGCTGCATTGATCAAAGACGGGCCTAAAATGGTGACCACACCAATGGTGAGAAGTAAGCTCGGAATGGCTAACATAATATCGACAAAGCGCATAATCACGATATCAATCACGCCGCCGTAATAACCGGCAAGTAAGCCTAGAATTACGCCGAATACGCATGATAAAACAACGATCACTAAACCGATAAACATAGATAAACGCGCACCATAGATAATACGGGAAAGAATATCACGCCCAATATCATCAGTACCGAGCAGATAAGCAGAATTACCGCCGTCCATCCACGCTGGAGGCAGTAACAAAGCACTACGGTTTTGCTCAATCGGGTCAAAAGGCGCGACCCAACCAGCAAATACCGCAGCAAAAAAGACAATAGTAATAAAAGCAAGCCCGATAACCGCACCACGGTTTTGGCAAAAGTAATACCAAAACTCTTGTAGAGGCGTCTTCGGAGCCGGTGCCGAAAGGGTTGTTGAAGACATTATGTATCTCACTCCACTCAAATCATTTTGCAAAATTTTGCGTAAATTTAACCGCTTGTAAAAGCCGGAAAATAAACTTAGCTATGGCGAATTCTTGGATTAACTACTCCGTAAATTAAATCAACGGTTAAATTCACCAAAATAATAATCGTCGCAATAATTAGCACTGAACCTTGTAATACCGGATAGTCACGTGCATTAATCGCATCAATAATCCATTTACCGATACCCGGCCACGAAAAAATATTTTCGGTAAGTACCGCACCGGAAAGTAACTGCCCCACAATCAGTCCCACCACAGTTACTACTGGAATCAACGCATTACGTAAAGCGTGTACAATCACAATACGAGTGATATTCAAACCTTTCGCTTTGGCGGTACGAATATAATCTTCACCTAACACTTCGAGCATTGAAGAACGAGTCATACGCGTTACCACCGCCAATGGGATAGTCCCTAACACGATTGAAGGTAAAATCAAGGATTTAATTGCGGCAAGGAAAGCACCCGGCTCGTCTGAAACCCAAGTGTCATACAGCATGAAGCCGGTTTCCGCTTCAATCCAATATTCGGAAGGTAAACGCCCTGAAGCCGGTAAGCCTAGTGGCGTAGAGAAATAGAGAATTAAGATTAACCCCCACCAGAAAATCGGCATCGAATAACCGGTTAAAGATAAAGTGGTTACCGTATGCGAAATCCACGAATCTTTCTTCACTGCAGCAATCACACCAAGAAAAATTCCAAATACTAGCGACCATAACAGTGCAAAGAATGCTAATTCCACCGTTGCCGGAAACAGTGTAAAAAACTCTTTTAGTACCGGCTCATTGTTACGAAATGAATTACCGAGATCGCCCTGAAAGATTCCTTTAATATAATTAAAATATTGTTCGGGTAAGGGTAAATCCAAACCGAGTTGTGCCATCATCTGAGCGTGAACCGCCGGATCTAAGCCTCGTTCTCCCATCCGAATTTCAATCGGATCGCCCGGAATCAAATGTACTAAGGCAAAAGTAATTAACGTTATCGCCAGAAAGGTTGGGATAACCATCAAAAGACGTTTAAGAATAAATGAAAACATTAGGTATACTCGTTATTTGTACCACGGGAAATAGGAAAAACACAGCATAAGCGGTGAAATTCAGCGAATTTTTTACAAATTGCCAATCCCCTTTGCCGTGTGCTTTCAATGGTTAATAAGAGAACTTATTTTGTCTCTAAATCAACCCCGTAGAAATTATGTAAGCTAAATGGGCTGATCACATAACCCTTTACTTCCTTACGAACAGGGAAATAAGTAGTTGAGTGAGCAATGGTTACCCATGGTGCTTGCTCTTTGAAAAGTACTTGAGCTTGTTTATAAAGCTCGGTACGTTTTACTTTATCAGTTGTTTGAACGGCTTCGGTCATTAACTTATCAAAATCTTTATGACAGAATTTTGCATAGTTGGAACCTTGTTTCACCGCCGCACAACTTAATAAGGTATTTAGGAAGTTATCCGGATCTCCGTTATCACCGTTCCAGCCCATCATACCGGTTGCATGTTCGCCGTCACGCATACGATTGAGATATTCACCCCATTCGTAACTGACGATTTTGGCATTCACACCCACTTTTTTCCAATCTTCTTGGATAAGCTCCGCCATACGACGTGCATTCGGATTATACGGACGAGAAACCGGCATTGCCCACACTTCGGTATCAAAACCTTTTTCAAGCCCGGCTTCTTTTAACAAGGCTTTGGCTTTTTCCGGATTATAGTCATAATCTTTCACTTCATCGTTATAACTCCACATTGTCGGTGGAATCGGATTTTTCGCTTTTTCGCCTGAACCTTGATAAACCGACTGAATAATCGCATCTTTGTTAATTGCATAGTTTAACGCTTGACGCACTTTCACATCATCAAACGGTTTTTTCTGCGTATTAAAGTGTAAATAGCCGATATTCAAACCTGGTTTGGCCATTAAACTGATATTCGGATCTTTTTTCAATGTTTCAAGATCAGCCGGATTTGGATAAGGTGCTGCGTGACATTCACCTTTTTGCAATTTTGCCATACGTACCGACGCATCCGGCGTAATTGCAAAGACTAAACGGTCAATTGCCGGTTTACCCTCCCAATATTGCTCAAAGCCTTTATAACGAATCTGAGAGTCTTTTTGATAATCGACAAATTGGAATGGACCTGTGCCGATAGGATTTTGATCTAGTTTCTCCGGTGTTCCTACTTTCAATAATTGATCCGCATATTCCGCAGAGAAAATCGAAGCGAAATCCATCGCAATATTCGCTAAGAACGGTGCATTCGGCACTTTTAGATTAATTTTAACCGTATAATCATCCACTTTCTCAACATTTTGAATAATGTTGCCCATATCCATACCGATAAAATACTCATAGTTACCACCGGACACTTTATGATACGAATGATTCGGATCTAATTGACGATTGAATGAGAACACTACATCGTCCGCATTAAAATCACGGCTAGGTTTAAAATCTTTAGTTGAATGGAATTTCACCCCTTTACGTAAATAAAAGGTATAACTTTTACCGTCTTCCGACACATCCCATTTTTCTGCTAAAGAAGGCACAACTGAAGTTTCCCCCTTAGCGAAATCTACTAAGCGGTTAAAAATCGTTTGGCTAGTCGCATCAAGTGTACCGCCGTCTGTTGCGAATTGCGGATTTAAGTAAGTAGGTGAGGCTTCTAAACAATAAACGAATGTTTTAGGTGCCGCAAAAGCCGAACTTGAGGCGGCAATTGCCAATGGCAATAAAGAAAGTTTGGTGAGTTTTTTCATCGAATGCTCCAATGTTGTGTTTGTTTTTTATTTTTATGAATTAATCGAATATACAAGTTTTTCAATGAAGTTCAATACTTTTTCCATAGAAATCGGTCTAAATTTAGCGAAAATTTGCAAATTTACCACTAAATTTAGACCGATTATTTTATTTATTACACTATATTGAACGCTATCTAGCTCAACATGATAAAAGTTATGCGATAAAGAAGGACTCACCGTATAACCTTGTATTTCTTTACGTATTGGGAAATAAGTTGTCGAATGCACAATCGGTAACCAAGGCGCTTGCTATTTAAAAATCACTTATGCCTGTTTATAAAATGATTCCCGTTTTGCCTTATACGATTCTTGTGCCGCTTGCGTAACTAAATCATTATAAGATTTATCACAAAAATGGGCATAATTCGAACCTTGTTTTACCGCATTACAGCTTAATAGCGTATTCAAAAAGTTATCCGGATCGCCATTATCCCCTGTCCAGCCCATCATACCGGTTGAGTGTTCGCCTTGCTCCATACGCTTAAGGTATTCTCCCTATTCGAAGCTGGCGATTTTTGCAGTAACGCCGCTCTGCTTCCAATCTTCTGAATCATCTCAGCCATACGACGTGCATTCGGATTATACGGGCGAGAAACCGGCATTGCCCACGATTCCGTTTCAAAGCCGTTTTCCAATCCAGCTTCTCTTAGCAATGCTTTCTCTTTCTCCGGATTATATTCATAATCCTGAATCTCATCGTTATAGCCTCAAATTGTCAGCGACATTGGATTCTTCGCTGCCGAACCGGCCCCTTGGTACATCGATTCTAAAATCGCCTGTTTGTTTACCGCATAATTAAGTGCTTGGCGTACTTTTTGATTATTCAACGGTTTTTATCTAAATTAAAAGTAATATAGCCAATATTTAACCCCGATTTTTCAACACCTGTAAATTAGCATCAGCTTTCATCTGAGCAATATCTGCCGAATTCGGATATGGCTATTGCCTGAGATTCATTTTTCTGCAATTTGGCATAACGCACCGTCGCATCAGGTGTGACGCTAAAGACTAAGCGATCTAATTTTGCTCTGTCCTGCCAACAATCATCAAATGCTTTAAAACGCACATAAGCATCTTTCTGTAAACCAGAAAACTCAAATGGCCTAGTACCAATCGGTACGGTATCCACTTTTCCGGTGTACCGGCTTTTAACATTTGATCGGCATATTCCGAAGAGGAAAGTGAAGCGAAATCCATCGCAAGATTAGCTAAAATGTTGCATTCGGCACTTTTACCTAAGAAAAACTCGTAGTTTCCGCCCAATACATTATGAAAATAATTATATTTATTTAATTGGCGGTTAAAAACAAACAACACATCATCGACATTGAAATTACAAGATGGCGTAAACTCTTTGTTATTATGAAATTTAACCCCTTTACATAATAAAAGGTATAGGTCTTACCATCCACAGAAATATCCCATTTTTCAGCTCATGAAGAAATAAGATTTGTCGTACTCGGTTCAAAAGCAATTACACGATTATATAACGCTTCCGCCACATCTAATGTCGCCCCGTCTGTACCGATTTGCGGATTTAAAAAAGTAGGCAAAGATTCAATATAATAAGTAAATGTTTTAGGTGCAGCGAGTACAGAATTGGAGAAAAGTAACAACGCAAACGCTGATAAAGAGAAAAGTTTTTGCATGAAATATCCTGATGTTGTGCTATAAATTATTTTTTGAATAATTTACATATCATCAGCCCTATTTTTCATATTACAATGTTCAGCAGCAAGCTAATTACAAAAAGCAACTGCAACCTATTATTACTCCTCCTAAGAGATAAATTTATTCATTCCACTCTGACAAGCGGTCAAATTCCCTTGCTATTTTGCAAATGCGCTAATGGAGGTTGTTTGAATAAGCAAAAAAAGAAAGGAGAAGATGAATAAAGATAAAAATGAAGCTGGAGCTGGAGCTAAAAACAAATTCACCCCAAAAACAAAAACCCTGTGATTATCACTAACCACAGGGTTCCCTTTAATTCAATCTGGCGATGCCCTACTCTCACATGGGGAAACCCCACACTACCATCGGCGTTACAGCATTTTACTTCTG
>NZ_KB893933.1:0-90128 GCF_000374285.1 Actinobacillus capsulatus DSM 19761
CAATAAGTGCTAATTCTTGCATTATTTCTTGTTCAGTTCTCATTTTAAATGTGGTCATACTATGGTTTCCCTGTTCAGCTTAATGTGGTCACAGAATTACTCTGTTCGGTAAGCATAGCAAGTCTTGATTGAGGAAATAACAACTAACTGCGGTCAGTTTAAGCTGGGGAGGTATGGATGTCTGCAATAAGTTTATTTTTTGAAAACCTTTTACAGAATATGAAAAAATTATTTTTCTAATTTATCGCGCTTTTTATGGATAATTTATCTCGCGCGGCATTACAATTTGCTGGCAAATATTTAACAGGTTCACTCTTCACTGCGGCAGATGCGTTTTTGTTGCCGGTGGCGGCACGAATTCAGACTTACGGATTAGCACACTATTTTGATGAAAATGTGCGGATATACCTGCAACAAATGTTAGCATTACCAGCATATCAAGAATGGTTAAAAGGATAAAATGAAAAAAAGTATTTACGATACCCCGATTTTCTTTGAACGTTATCAACAATTACGTGAAAACCCAATCAGTATGAATGAAGTGGTGGAAAAGCCTACCATGTTTTCACTTTTACCTGAGCTCACCAATAAAAAAGTGTTAGATTTGGGCTGTGGTACCGGCGTGCATTTGGCACATTATTTAGAATTAGGTGCAAGTAAAGTTGTCGGGCTGGATTTATCGGAACTCATGCTAAAACAGGCGGAAAGTGATTTAGCAAAAAATTGGCAAAAATCGACCGCTTTCTCGTTGCATTGCCTGCCAATGGAACAATTAGATAAAATTCCGGAAGATCATTTTGATGTGGTCACTAGCTCGTTTGCGTTTCACTATATTAAGGACTTTTCCGATTTACTCGCAAAAATTTCCGCAAAAATGACCGCTTGCGGCACACTGATTTTTTCCCAAGAACACCCTATTGTTACTTGTTATAGAGACGGCTATCGTTGGGAGAAAAATGAGCAAAAACAACAAGTTGCCTATCGTTTAAATTATTATCGAGATGAAGGTGAACGCGATAGAAGTTGGTTCCAACAAGCATTCAAAACCTATCATCGCACGATGGCAACGATTTGCAATCAGCTAATTCAAGCCGGCTTTGAAATCGTGCAAGTGGAAGAGCCGATGCTGGCGGAACAACCGCAATGGCATAACGAGTTTAAAGATCTACAACATCGTCCGCCATTACTGTTTATTAAAGCGGTTAAGAAAGGTTAACCGGTACTTTGCGTTGCTCGGTGGTTGTTTTGCCGCCGAGCTGTGTTAATAACAATTCCACCGCCCATTTCCCCGCCTGAGGATAACCGAAATCCAGCGTAAGCAAATTGGTTGCAAAACACTGCAATAATACATTTTGCCCGATACAAGCAAGCGGTAGATTTTGCTGATTTTCTTGCAAATATTTTAATGCACTAATCGCTAGCGAGCTGCTGGCGCACAATATCGCCGATACCGGTTTACGCATTAATTTCGGCATCTGTAAATAGCCGCTTTCAATCGTCAATTCCGCTTCCACTAAATTAGCGGGAATCTGGTGAGAATTACAAAAAGCCAAATAGCTGCGGTTGCGATCATGACCGGTTGTTTCATCTTGATCATTTACGCCTAAATAGGCAATGTTGCGATGCCCTTGCTGATACAATTTCGTCATTAATGTGCGAATCGCATTCTCATCATCATAATATATCGCAGGAATATTGGGATAAGCACGAGCAACAGTCACCAATGAACCTCGCCATTGCTGAACAATTTCAAGTGAGAGTTGTGAAAAGCCAAATAAAATAACCCCATCCACTCGGCGCTGGCGAAATAATGCAAAATGTCGAATAACCAATTCAGGTTGGAATTGGCTCTCCACAATAAGGGGGATAATATTTTGCGCATATAATTGCTGCAAAATCATACTTAACGTCTGAGATTCTGCCGTTGAATTAAGGCGAGTAACAATAATACCAACAACGGGAGACGATGCTCCTCGCATTGCTCTGGCACTTTGATTCGGCTGGAATCCTAATTTATCAATGACTGCTTGCACTCGTTCTCGAGTCTGAACACTCACTTTAGGGTCATTATTCAGCACTCGAGACACGGTGGATTTACCGACATTACAACGTGCGGCAATATCTTTAATCGTTAATTTCATTAGGATACAGGTAGTTGAAAAGCAGGAGTAGGGTCAGATTCCGGTAAGACTTCCTTCTCCGGATTTTCTAATTCTTCCTTCGTTGGTTCTGTCTTCTGCTCGACCGGCTGAGGTTCTGCTTCTGGCGTTGCCACAGGTGTTTCTATTTTTTCTTGAACCGGTTCTACTGCTGTTTCAGGAGCTGTTGCCGCTGTTTTATTTTGTACTTTTTCAACTTCACTATTTGCCGGTTTAATTTCTGCAACTTTTGCAATATCCACTTTTTTAGTCGGTTTCGGTGATTCTAATTTTGTCGATTGTAATTCAGAATCCACTGCTTGTTCGGTTGATGCCGGCTGATCAGTTAATTCAGCTTTAGTCGATAACTTCTGTTGTTTCGGTTCAATTGAAATTTCTTCTAAACTTTGGCGATATTCTGCTGACTGGTGTACTTCTTGCTCTGCGCCTTCCACTTTCTTAGCGATTAGTTTATAACTGAGCTCAACTTTAGGATCTAACCAAATAGCCAGCATCGCATCATTAAATTCTGCGTTAAAATCTTGCTCAATAACTTGATCATTTAAAACAAAATAGCCACGATCAGCTAATGCAATATAGCTTAATGAATCATCCGGTTTTAAATCTGGTAAGATTTTACGAAGACGATCGATCACTTCATCTTGTTCAGGAAGTGTAATACCCAAATTAGCCCATGATTTCGCCACTGAAATCGCAAAATCTCGACCATCAACCGGTTTACTGTATTTTAATGTCAACATTACCGGGCGTTCTGTATTTTTATATTCGCCCGTTTCTGTAAATAGGGAAATATTATAAATTTTGAACGGTCCCCAAGTGTAATCCACATCATTGATTTTTTCCCACTTAGCAACCGCAGTGCTGCTCAATACTGCGAAGAAAAAAGACAAGAGAGCTTTGTAGCGCATTATTATTGTCCCCAGTAAATAAAAGAGGCTGTATTATACCTGAGCCAAGTATAGAGTAAATTCATCAATCTCTGTTTCACGAAAATTTTGTGATCGACTTCAAAGATTTAAAATAAAGTTATCCCAACTTAGCTAAAAAAGAGTAGTATCAAGTTAAACCTAAGGTTCAACTAAGACATTATAGGAGTTGTATATGTTCCCAGAATTTCGTGAGCTAATCACCAAATTAAAAAATAGTGATGCGCATTTTACTCGCCTATTTGAGAGACATAATGAGCTAGACCAACGCATTAAAAACATGGAGTCAAATATAGAGCTTGCAACCAATGATGAAGTAGAGCTTCTCAAAAAAGAGAAGTTACATATAAAAGATGAGCTTTATGCTATCTTAAAGAAAAAATCAGCTTAATAAATTAATCACAGTACCCACCTTTAAAAGGTGGGTATTTTAATAGCCATTGAATTTCAATAGTTATCAAAAACAAAAAAACCCAGCCTAAGGCTGGGTTTTCTAATAATCTAAAGGTTATTCAGCAACTACGTTAACAATTACAGTTGCATTCACTTCAGCGTGTAAATGAACTTTAACTTCGTGTTCGCCAATTATGCGAAGTGGGCCTTCACCTAAACGAACTTCTGATTTAGCTACTTCAACACCTGCTGCTGTTAATGCATCAGCGATATCTTTTGCAGAAATAGAACCGAAT
The DNA here is from genome assembly GCF_000374285.1 of Actinobacillus capsulatus DSM 19761. Taxonomy (GTDB): domain Bacteria; phylum Pseudomonadota; class Gammaproteobacteria; order Enterobacterales; family Pasteurellaceae; genus Actinobacillus; species Actinobacillus capsulatus. The sequence goes on from NZ_KB893933.1 coordinate 3,775, forward strand.
AAACGACCATCATCACCTGCTGTTGCAGATACTGATACTGCTGCGATCTCAGCAATTTTAGCTGCACGAGCTTGTGCTGCTGATAATGCTGCTGCCGCTTTCGCTTCTAATTCAGCACGACGTGCTTCAAAGTGAGCAATGTTTGCTGCTGTTGCCATAACTGCTTTACCTTGTGGGATTAAAAAGTTACGTGCAAAACCTGATTTAACAGTTACTTGGTCGCCCACAGAACCTAAGTGAGCAACTTTATCTAATAAAATAACTTGCATTGTACTCGACCTCTCTATTACTGATGGTTGTCAGTGTATGGAAGTAACGCTAAGTAACGAGCGCGTTTGATTGCGCGAGCTAATTGACGTTGATACTTCGCACGAGTACCAGTGATACGGCTAGGAACAATCTTGCCGCTTTCAGAAATGTAGTTCTTTAATGTAGCGATATCTTTGTAATCGATCTCAACAACATTTTCCGCTGTGAAACGGCAGAACTTACGACGACGGAAATAACGTGCCATTTGGCTTCTCCTGATCTATAAATTCAATATGTTCGGCGTGGACAACTAATTGGTTTAAACCGTTATAGTCTTTGTGAGTGTGGATAAATCCATGAACTCTAATTTTATCACCGAGCTTTATTTGTTGGGTTATTAAACTAAATTGACTGCCATTTAAAATCACTTGAATTTTACACCACGCCTGACGTTCTAAATTCACTTCGGTTTGGATTGAACGATGTTCAAGCCAAAAACGATAATTCGGAACCCCTAACGGGTTTTGGCTTTGCTTAACCATTGAAGCGACCGAGCCGCTCAGAATTAAGCAATTATCAATTGGCGAATTACTCGCCAGCTTCCTCTGATTCAACTTCAGCTACCGCTTCAGCAACTTTGCTTTCTTTCGCTTTCACCATTGGTGAAGCTTCAGTTACTGCCGCTTTAGTGTGAACAATTAAGTTACGAAGAACTGCATCGTTATAACGGAAGTTAGTTTCTAACTCGTCGATTACACTTTGAGGTGCTTCTACATTCATTAACACGTAGTGTGCTTTGTGAAGTTTGTTGATTGGGTATGCTAATTGACGACGACCCCAATCTTCTAAGCGATGAACTTGACCGCCAGCTTCTTTTACAGATGCTGTGTAACGCTCAATCATTGCTGGTACTTGTTCGCTTTGGTCCGGGTGAACCATAAAAACGATTTCGTAGTGACGCATTGACTATCCTTACGGGTTAGCAGCCTCCAACTTTAGCCAGTCACCAACTTGTGGAAGCAAGGATTAAAAACAAATGTGACTGAACGGCGGAATTATACGTAAACTTGTTGGTTTTGCAAGCAAAATTTATTGTTAATGCTGTCTTTTAAGTATAATTTATCGCTTAAATATGAAAATAGGTTTTATCAGATAAAAATACGAATAATAGTTCAGTATTTTGTGATCTTCTAGTACAATTGCGCAAACGTTTGCTTTTGTTAATTTATAAGGAATCCAAATGAATGTATTAATTATTGGTAACGGTGGTCGTGAACACGCTTTAGCTTGGAAAGTTCGTCAATCGCCTTTAGTCAAAAAAGTTTTTGTCGCACCGGGGAATGCCGGTACCGCACTGGAAGAAGGTATCGAAAATGTGGCAATCGCCGCAACCGATGTTCCTGCATTAGTGGCTTTTGCGAAAGAAAACCAAATTGGCTTAACGATTGTTGGACCGGAAGCACCGCTCGTTATCGGTGTAGTTGATGCATTCCGTGCGAACAACTTAAAAATCTTTGGACCTACCCAAGCTGCCGCACAATTAGAAGGTTCAAAAGCATTTACTAAAGATTTCTTAGCCCGTCATCAAATTCCAACCGCTGAATATCAGAACTTCACAGAAGTTGAGCCGGCACTTGCCTATTTAAAACAAAAAGGTGCGCCGATTGTAATTAAAGCGGATGGTTTAGCTGCCGGTAAAGGCGTAATTGTTGCCATGACGCTCGAAGAAGCGGAAGAAGCGGTAAAAAATATGCTGTCAGGCAATGCATTCGGTGACGCCGGTAGCCTTGTAGTTATCGAAGAATTTTTAGACGGTGAAGAAGCAAGCTTTATCGTGATGGTAGACGGTAAAAACGTTGAGCCAATGGCAACCAGTCAAGATCACAAACGTGTCGGCGAAGGTGATAAAGGTTTAAATACCGGTGGTATGGGCGCTTATTCACCGGCACCGGTTGTCACACAAGAAATTCACAATCGTGTTATGCAAGAAGTCATTTACCCAACAGTAAGAGGTATGGCAGCAGAAGGTAATCCATATACAGGTTTCCTCTATGCAGGTTTAATGATTATGCCGAACGGACAACCTAAAGTGATCGAATTTAACTGCCGTTTTGGTGATCCGGAAACCCAACCGATTATGATGCGCTTAAAATCGGACCTTGTACAACTTTGTTTAGCCGCTTGCGATGAAAAACTTGATACGATTAAATCTAAATGGTGTGAACAAGCAGCATTAGGCATCGTACTTGCAGCGGAAGGTTATCCCAGGCGATTATCGTAAAGGCGATGAAATCAGCGGTATTCCAACTCAAGCACAAAAATCACAGAAAGTATTCCTTGCCGGTGTTGAGCAAAAAGACGGTAAATTAGTGACAAACGGTGGTCGTGTTTTATGCGCAACCGCATTAGGTCATTCTGTATTTGATGCGCAGCAGCAAGCCTTAAAACTTGCCGAACAAATTCAATGGCAAGGACGTTTCTACCGCCGTGATATTGGCTACCGTGCCGTAGCAAGAGAAAAAGCGTAATTTGCTTTTAAGTTAGCCGATAGTAAAAAATCAGGCGGTCTAATTTGTAAAATATTTTGCAAATTAGACCGCTTGTTATTAGCTAGCGAAGAATATTAACGCTGAGCGTTTTTCTCTAATTGCGTCCAGTTATAGAAACCGTAAAGCGAGTTAAGCAGATATGCACCATACATTAAATACATCGCCGGTGTTTCTGCCCATAAAGCGATTGATAACACATTAAGCACAATCCATAACAACCATTGTTCACGATAACGTAAAATCATCAGTAATTGTGCCGCCACCGTGGTGATAGTTGTCACTCCATCTAAGCCGGTTGAACTACCGCCCGCTGCTTTAAGTGCTTGAATAAAAAGTAAAGTACCGATACTAATCGTTGCTAATAATACGAGCCAACCTTTGACAGTTAACGATTTAGCAATCACCGCACCACCGCCTTGGCTGTCTTTTTGCATATTCGCTTGCCAAACGAAGTAACCGATAAACTGCGCCGGTAAATACACATAAAGCACACTGTTCATTTCACCGATAAAATTATTGCCCCATGCTACATAAAAATAGGTGTAAGCAAAAATTAAACCGAACAAGTAATTACTTACTTTGCCTTTACTTACTAAAACAACACAGATAATACCGGCGATACCAGAAATCATCGCCAAAATAGAATCCGGTGCTTGTACGTAAGCCCAAACTTGGGCGGCAATAAAGGCAACAAGCCAAATCACTTCAAAAGGTTTCCAGCCGGAAAGCTCTTGTTTAACAAAATTCGAAACAGTTTGTGTATTCATATAACCTCCAATGTAATGATACTGAGGAAAGTGTAAGTCAGATTAGCATAGAATGTAAAATATAAATTACATTCTCATGTGTCAGATAAAAAAATAGGACTGTCTAGACAACAGTCCTATTTCGATTACAGATTATTTAAACGTACATCAATTAACACTTTATCTTGTGCCGGTGCAACCTCTTTTGCTTTTTCATAAGCGCTCTTTGCAGCATCTTTATCGCCTTTAGCAACAAGAATATCACCGCTTAGCACAAGCTTACGTTGTTCCCACACTTGATCTTGGATCTGAGCGAGCATCGCTAACGCCTGATCGTAGTGTTTTAGTTGGTAATCCACCGCAGCTAAACGGAAACGAATTACTGTTTGTAATGTTGAATCACTTGCTACCGCCAACGCATTCTCTAATAAACTTTTAGCACGGGCAAAATCCGCTTTTTTAACGGCTTGTTTTGCTTCTTCTAACTGTGCAAAAACGGCATAACTTGAGTCTTTATGATCCGCAATAAACTTTTCTACAAGCGGTGCATTTTTGCTCGGATCTTGCAAATAACTTTCCATAATATTTTGGTAAGTTGCAGAAGTTTGTTGTGCCGTTTCAATTTGGTGATTTTTCCAAAAATTCCAACCGAAAGTTGCAGCACAGGCAATAATGATCGCAACCAAAATCGGTGTACCATTTTCTTTAAACCAGCCTTTTGCCTCTTCAAACTGCTGCTCTTCCGTTTTATTTAAATAATCGCTCATAATAATGATTTCTCCATTTACCCCAAACAGGGGAATAACTTAAAAACGTTTAGTAAGTTCTGAAATAAGATCTGTTTGTGCAATAGTAATTTGTTCCGCACCGCTTTGTAGATCTTTTACAACCACTTTTTGCTCAACCACTTCGCTTTCACCGATAACTAATGCAATTTGTGCCTCTACTTTATCTGCACGCTTGAATTGCTTTTTGAAATTACCGCCTGAGCAATGTGTCATCACACGTAATTGCGGTAATTCACTACGAATTTGCTCGGCAATTTGGAACGCATTTAAAGTAGCACCTTCACCTGAATAAACGACATACACATCAACGGCTTTCGGTAAGCTGATCTCTTTATTCACTTCTTGAACAAGTAAAACTAAACGCTCTAAACCCATTGCAAAACCAACACCTTGCGTTGCATGCCCGCCAAGTTGCTCAACTAAACCGTCATAACGACCGCCGCCACATACCGTGCCTTGAGAACCTAATGCTGAAGTTACCCATTCAAACACGGTTTTATTATAGTAATCTAAACCACGTACCAGTTTTGGATTAACTTCATAAGCAATACCCATTGCGTCTAATAGACTACAAAGCTGCGCAAAATGTTCACGACTGTCATCATCTAAATAATCTAATAATTTTGGTGCGTCATTCAGTACTTCTTGTAACGCTTGGTTTTTGGTATCAAGAATACGTAACGGATTTTTAACTAAACGCTCTTTTTCTTCATCGCTCATTAAAGCGGTATGATTTTCTAAGAATTTTACCAATGCCGAACGATAATTCGCACGTGCTTCAAGCGAACCAATTGAGTTTAGTTGTAAAGAAACATGTTGATCGATACCCAACTCTTTCCATAAACGCGCAGTTAAAATAATGAGTTCCGCATCAATTTCCGGATTTGAAATACCGAAAATTTCAACACCAGCTTGGTGGAATTGGCGATAGCGACCTTTTTGCGGACGCTCGTGGCGGAACATTGGGCCCATATACCATAAACGTTGTTCATTATTATAGATCCAACCTCGTTCAATTGCTGCACGCACACAACCTGCCGTTCCTTCCGGACGAAGAGTTAATTGTTCGTCATTATCCCAGAATGTGTACATTTCTTTTGAAACCACATCTGTTACTTCGCCAATCGCACGTGCGAAAAGCGGCGTACTTTCTACAATCGGCATACGCACTTCAGAATAGCCATAACCGGCTAATACATTACGTACTTTATTTTCGATCCATTGCCATAATAGTGATTCTGTTGGGGAGCAATCGTTCATCCCACGAATTGCTTGAATATTTTTAGCCACTTTATTTTCCTTTTATTACGCTAAAACCACGGACAACACAAAATAGTACGGCTGGTAAATTTTTGAAGAAAATTGACCGCTTGTTTTGCACAATATCCGTAAAACCTGTGTAACCCGTGGTTACTAAAATTAAACTTGTTCGATTTGAATTCGATTGTGTTGCTCTGCAACACGAGCACGAATTTTGGCTTCTAATTGGTCGATGAGTTTTTCGTTATCAAAACGCTCTTTTTGGCGCACACCATCAAGATAAAAACCGCTCATTTTATTTGAACCGGTCACACCGAGATCCGATACAAGTGCTTCACCCGGACCATTCACTACACAGCCGATAATAGAAACATCCATCGGAGTTAAGATATCTTCTAAACGTTGTTCTAACGCATTCACCGTTGCAATCACATCTATTTCTTGACGTGAGCAAGTCGGGCAAGCAATAAAGTTAATACCGCGAGAACGAATACGTAACGATTTTAAAATATCGAAACCGACTTTGACTTCTTCAACCGGATCAGCTGCAAGAGACACACGTAATGTATCACCGATACCTTCCGAAAGTAATAAACCTAAACCAATTGCCGATTTAACCGAGCCGGCACGCGCACCGCCTGCTTCGGTAATACCTAAATGTAACGGCTGCACGATTTGTTTTGCTAAAAGACGGTAAGATTCGACCGCTAGAAATACATCAGATGCTTTTACGCTCACTTTAAAGTTCTCAAAATTAAAGCGATCTAAAATATCCACATGACGTAATGCCGATTCTAATAACGCTTGCGGAGTCGGCTCACCGTATTTCTCTTGCAAATCACGTTCAAGTGATCCCGCATTCACCCCAATTCGAATCGGAATATTTTTATCTTTTGCACAATCCACTACCGCACGAATACGCTCTTCATTACCGATATTACCCGGATTGATACGTAAACAGTCAACACCGTATTCCGCCACTTTCAAAGCAATACGATAATCAAAGTGAATATCCGCCACAAGCGGCACATTCACTTGTTGTTTAATCACTTTAAATGCCTCTGCCGCATCCATAGTCGGCACAGAAACTCGTACAATATCCGCCCCAACACGTTCCAGTGATTTAATCTGTGCAACCGTTGCTTCTACGTCAGTTGTACGGGTATTCGTCATCGATTGTACCGAAATCGGTGCATCTCCACCGACTGCGACATTACCCACCCAAATTTTCTTCGATTCACGACGTCTAATTGGCGATTGATGAATTGACATTTCCAATCCTTATTGTGCTAAAGGTAAACGAATTCGAGCGACACGACCATCAATTTTTAATGGCACTTCTTGACCTTTATAGTAAAGTTTTACATTTGCCGGTGCACCAATCGTTAAACGATATTGTTCGTTACCGTTAAAGGTTAACACTTCTCCGTTGCTATATAATTTTTCCGCTAAGCTTCTTTTGCTTTTGGTATTTTTTACTGTAATCCAGCTTTCTTTGCCAATGACTTCAATACGTAATTCATCATTACCGATCGCTGCCGGTTCGCTAGTTTCTTCAGTAATGCCAGTTTCCACTGTTTGTTGTAACACATTCACTGCTTCTGCCGGTTGTTCTGCTGCAATAGCTTCCGATTGAACAGTTACCGGCGCACTTTCCACTACAGGTGTATTCACAACAGGCGCTGTAGCTTCCGGAGTTTTAACTTCTTCAACAACAACTGGCGCAACCGACTCAATCGGTTGTGCTGGTTGTGGAGCTACAGTTATCGGAGCTGGAGTAACAGGCACGCTCTGTGTAACTTCCGCTGGTACAGAACTAATCACAAATTGCTCACGATTTTCTTGCTCTTTTTGATAATCTTGCCACCACCAAAGTAATGTCATACCTGCCGCAGCTAATAATACTAATACGGTTAAATACTTCATCCATTGTGTTTGTGATTTTTGTACAGCTTTCGGCGAGGGGGTTTTAACTGCTTCTTTTGGAATAGTTACTTCACCATAATTAACACTTGAAACTAACTCTTCCGGTAAACGAAGAAAACGTAAATAATTACGCACATAGCCACGAACAAAAGTCGGCGCTACGTCCTGTAAAATGAAAATATCGTTCTCTAATGCTTCGATATGTGATTTCTTTAAATTTGTTTTTTTAGCAACATCTTCAACACTTAAATTTAAGGCCTCACGTGCTTGTTTTATTTTTTGTCCTAGTGAACGAATATCTTGATTTTCTTGTGTCGGATTAATTGATTCAGTCATAACTAAGCTCTTGGTTAAAAATTACAGAAAATTATTCGGAAGTTTAAAGATGTAACGCTTGTTTTGCAATCTTAACAAGCAAATTCAAGCAAATTTTTTTAACAAGCGGTTAAATTCAGTCATTTCTTTGCAAATTTTAAAATAAATTTCAACTTCTCTGACATAAACCAAAGTTTATCGAAACAATCCAGCGTAAAATAACATTTGAGTTGTTTTAGCAAAACAACGGCTTTTCTCAAAATAAATTTACATATGGTATTCGCAATGATTTCCGAAAGAAATAAAGAACGATTGTTTAAGCAAAATTTTGCCTCCGGTTTAGTCGTATTTTTAGTCGCTTTACCCTTATGTTTAGGTATTGCGCTTGCATCAGGCGCTCCGCCATTGTCGGGAGTTATTTCGGGAGTTATTGGCGGTATCGTCATTGGTTTTCTAAGCACATCACATATTAGTGTTGCCGGACCTGCCGCTGGATTAGTTGCCATTGTGCTGGCAGCGATTAATCAACTCGGTAGCTTTGAACTGTTCTTGTGTGCAGGTATCGTGGCGGGCGCTATTCAACTCGCTCTCGGTTTTTTGCGTGCCGGTAGCATTACCAACTATATACCGGTAGCGGTTATTGAAGGAATGTTAGCAGGGATCGGTATTCTGATTATTTTTTCGCAACTGCCCTACGCCTTAGGCAATAAGCAGGTTTTCGCAGAACTTACACAACACCATTTAAATATTCATTTAGGCGCATTACTAATTGCGCTTATTTCGCTGTTTATTATGTTGGCTTGGGATAGTTCCTCTCGCTTGAAACAATTTAAAATGTTACCTTCCGCGCTTGTTGCCGTTATCGTCAGTATCAGCATCAACCAACTATTTATCGCAACCAGTAGCCATTTAGCGATTCCGGCTAATCAGCTTGTGCAATTACCGATTGCTCAAAATTGGCAAGAAATGCGCCATCTAATCCGCCTACCAGATTTTAGCGGTTTCGGCTCATCTGTCGTATGGGTAACTGGAGCAACTATGGCGATCGTCGCCTCGATTGAAACGTTGTTATCAATTGAAGCCGCCGACCGTTTAGACAGCAAACGCCGGATTACCGATACCAATCAAGAATTACGAGCACAAGGTATAGGCAATATCGTTTCTTCCGTATTGGGCGGCTTACCAATTACTGCTGTCATTGTACGTTCATCCGCTAATGCCAATGCTGGCGCAACCCACAAACTCTCTAGTATTATTCATGGTATTTTACTGTTTGTTTGTGTGCTGGCAATTCCGACCATTTTAAACCAGATTCCACTCGCCACTTTATCTGCAGTTCTCATTTTGGTCGGCTATAAATTAACTCGCCCAACAATTTTCAAACACTTTTGGTATAAAGGGATTTATCAATTTATCCCGTTTGTCGCAACAGCGGCGGCAGTGGTTGTGTTTGATTTACTCAAGGGAGTCGGATTAGGCTTAGTCATCAGTATTATCTTCTTACTGCAAGGTAATATGAAACGTGCTTACTATTTAAGCCGTGAAGAATTGGAAAACGCAAGTTACATCAAAATGCAACTTTCCGAAGAAGTATCGTTTTTAAACAAAGCGGCAATTAAAAAGACCTTAAAAAATATTCGCCCAAACTCTAAAGTCATTATTGATGCTTCTTGCACCTCTTATATTGCTTCGGACGTATTAGAATTGATTGAAGATTTCGCCAATATTACCGCTCGAGAAAATCATATTCGTGTTTATTTAAAAGGGTTTAAATCCGATTACAATAACCAAGAAATCGATCACGCCAGCCACGTTAAAGTGGAACACGGTAGCCGAATTTAGATAAATCTGAAATTATTTTAAACCACGGAAAACACCGAATACACAGGAATTGCCGTGCGTGGACTGCAAATAAACAAGCAGTCTGATTTTGCAAAAATTTTACCAAATCAGACCGCTTGTTCTTATCTAAATATTAATTCAATTATGCACCTAAATTGGCTTTAGCCACTTCAATCGCTTCACGGACACGTTCCGGATTCACCCCGCCTTTCGCACTACGTTTTTCTAAACAAGATTCTAGCGAAAGAATCAGGTAAACGTCTTCATCGATCACTGGGTGGAACTGTTTAAATTCCGCCACGCTTAATGCTTCTAGAGGTTGACGTTTGCTGATCGCATAAACTACCGTTTCACCTACAATATGATGCGCTTCACGGAATGGAATACCCTTCGCCACTAAATAGTCCGCAAGCTCGGTCGCATTCGAATAACCTTGCTGCGCCGCTTCACGAGTACGTTCCACGTTCACATTGATATCTTCAAGCACTAACGCCCCAATCTCTAAGCAAGCCTGCCAGGTTTCCATCGCATCAAAAATACCTTCTTTGTCTTCTTGCATATCTTTGTTATAAGCAAGCGGTAAGCCTTTTAAGGTGGTGAGTAAGCCTGATAACGCCCCAAATACACGTCCTGATTTACCACGAATTAATTCGCACGCATCCGGATTTTTCTTTTGCGGCATTAATGAAGAACCAGAGGTGACACGATCCGATAATTCCAAGAATGCCGATTCACCGCTATTGAAAAAAATTAAATCTTCAGCAAAGCGTGATAAATGCACCATACTGATCGAAGCAGTTGAGAGCAGTTCCAACACGTGATCACGATCCGAAACCGAATCCAAACTGTTACGAGTTCCAATGCTAAAACCGAGGTCCTGTGCCAGTGCATCACGATCGATAGAATATGCCGTGCCGGCTAATGCGCCTGAACCTAACGGACAAGTGTGCATCCGTTTATAAGCATCGGTTAAACGGCTGAAATCACGTTCTAACATTTCATAATACGCCATACACCAATGGGCAAAAGTAATCGGCTGCGCACGTTGTAAATGGGTATAACCCGGCATTACCGCATTTTGGTTTGCTTCGGCGGTTTCAACCAATTTGTGTTGTAAGTTACGGATACGCTCTTGTAATACGACCGCCTGTACTTTACACCACATTTTCATATCCACCGCAACTTGGTCGTTACGACTACGACCGGTGTGGAGTTTTTTACCTAAATCGCCAACTTTTTCGATTAGTTTCGACTCAACCCAGCTATGAATATCCTCCGCATCATCACGTAAAATAATCGCAATATTCGGCTCGATTTCCGCACGTAATTCTTTTAATGCTACCACTAATTGTTGGTGTTCTTGCTCGGTTAAAATACCGACCGAAGTAATTGCTTTCGTCCACCCGATTGAACCATCAATATCTTGTAATGCTAAACGATAATCAAAACGTAACGAGTCATTGAAAAACTTAAATTTCGCATCAGCTTCTTGTTTAAAACGTCCACCCCAAAGTGCCATATTGTGTTCCTTTTCGCTTCTTTAATCTTATTAAAAGATGTCCTGTACATCTGAATAGGGATATTTTGCATAAATATGCAAAATTATTCAATAATCATTTGTTGCAAGCGGTTAAATTTCCCCATTTTTTTACCATTTGTATTATTTATATACAAAGATTTATAAATGTAGGCGAGTTGGGGGCAGGGATCAAGCACTTTAACGACTATTCTCGGAAAATAAAAATTGTCAATTTTTACTTAAACAGACCTTTACTAGCTAATGTTTTACCTACTAAAGCTGTGACATTTTTACGTTCGATCATTGCTTGAGTTTGCTTTAAATAGGCTTGAAAGTGCGGTGTATTACGATGCTGTTGGTAAGCGGTTTCATTCGCATAGATTTCAAAAAAACGCCACTCATTCGGCTGATCTTTAAGTGTAGCAGCGTACATTAAAATCACATCGTTTTCTTTTGCCATCGACTGTTGCATTTCATCTAACACTATCGCTTTAAAGTCTTCATTTTGTGTCGGTTTCACGCTAACTTCAGCTAAATTAATGAGATAGTCGCCGTTTTCAAATGCTGTAAGCGGTTGTTTTTCCAATAAAATTTGCGAATCCAGCGGCACTACTTGACGACCAACCACTGCAGTTTTGGCGATTTCAACAAACTGTTTAAAATGTGATGCGTTAGTATGTGCTTGATAAGCTGCTTCATCTCGGTAAATTTCCAAAATCACATTTTGGTTTGGTTTATCTTTTTGCACGGTGTGAAACATCGCTAACGTGCCTGCTTCAGTTTGAATTGACGTACCAAGATTCGTTTTACCCACCGCATCAATCGCTTGCTGTTGTTCTGGTTTGACTGTTAGTTCAAATAGGCTCATTCGGTATTCAGCTTGTGCCATTGTTGCAACTCCCAGTAAAAGTGAGGTTAAAATTCGTTTCATTTTTTATCCTGAGGTATGGTTTTGCAGATTTAGATAAAAGAAACTGCTTACGAACAAATCATAAGCAGCCAAAATTTATTATCAAATTACGCCATTGACTCTTCCCAAACACCTTTAGTGTCTACACCGGTTTCTTCGGCTAAGCGTTCTAACTCAGCTACCTCATCAGTGGTTAACAAGAGATTAATCGCTTTTGATGCGTCAGAAACATGATGTAGTTTAGTGACACCTAAAATTGGTAATGTGCCTTTGGCAATAGCATAGGCGATAGCAATTTGTGCCACACTAGCCCTTTGTCGTTCACCAATTTCACGCATTTTATCGGTTAATTTCACTAATTGTGGCAATACTTTATTATAGCTTTCGCCACGCCCTGAGCCCACAGGCATCGGGTTTTCAGGGCTATATTTTCCGCTCAAGGCACCTTGTTCTAAAGTCATATAGGCAAAAAATGTAATACTATTTTGTTTGCAGTAATCCAAAATCCCAGCTTTTTCTGATGAACGATAAAGTAGACTAAAATGGTTTTGAACAGCGTTAATTTTGAAGCCTTCGGCATTTAAAATTTCATTTGCACGTTTGATTTGAGCAAGATTGTGGTTAGAAACCCCTACCGCTTTTACTTTGCCTGCTTTAAGCAATGGAATTAGACCTGCTACCCAACGGTCTGATTCAATTGGATTATGAATCCAATAAATATCAATGTAATCAGTATGGAAACGAGCCATACTTGCCTTAGCCATTTTTTCAACTGAATTATCATACATCTCTGCTAATTGAGGGGTGAATTTCGTTGAAATGACAAGATCTTCACGCTTATAATCTGCCATCAGTTCGCCCAAAATCTCTTCCGAAGCACCTAAACCGTAAGCGGTTGCGGTATCAAAAGCATTTAAACCATTTTCGATTGCAGCCTTGAATACGCCTTTCATATCTTGAGCCGAAATGCTATTACCGAATACCTGATCACCACCATACATTCCTACCCCCCAAGACCAAGTGCCGAGCATAATTTTTGGCAAGTTTACGTTTTTCATTTTGTTGTCCTTTTTAGTAAAAAGTTTGTGTTTTTTAACCACTTTTTATTCATAAGCTTTTGCTACGTGAGCAATCGCTGGCACGATATACGGTGTACCTGCATAAAAGGCAAGATGTGCAAGCAACTCTTGCATTTCTTCTTTGCTGATACCAACTGCTTTTGCACGCAATGTGTAAACGGTTACAAAGTCATACAAGCCTTGAGCGATTAAAGCAGTAACACTGATTAAATTGCGTGAGCGAATACTTAAATCAGGACGTTGCCACACTTGGTGGTAAAGTACATCAGTTGAATTATCCGCTAATTTCGGAGTAAATAAACGAATATTTTGGTCAATCAAGCTCATAAAAAACTCGTTATCTGGTAAAGCGTTTTCTAATGGCAATGGCTCAGGGGTAAGTTCAGGCAGTTGGTCTGGTGTAATCCCTCGTTCTGCAAAAATATCTTTTAGAATGTCCACCGCTGCAAAAGCATTTGACCAACCTGCGTAGAATGCCATATGGAGTACAATTTCCGACATTTCTTTAGCGGTTACTCCTAAATCCATTGCTAGGTTGAAATAATGCTTCATACCTAAAGTTTGTTGACGTGCAATCAGTGCTGCTACTGTAATTACCGCACGATCATGCTTGCTTAAAATTGGACGATTCCACATATCTTCGGAAATCAACGTTTTAGTGTAAGTCGCAAGTGTTGGCGACACACTGTAAATTTGTTCTGGCGATAATGCCGATTTATAAGACATAATAGCTCCTATAATTTGAATAATTTTTCTGCGTTTTTATACGCAATTTTTTCTTTATCTTCTTGAGAAATTGGCAGGTTTTCTAACCAAGCTCTCGCTCCATTGAGCGATAGGTAAGGATAGTCCACCGAAAATAGAATGCGATCCACGCCAACTAAAGCTTGGTTAAAGGCAAAATGTGAATTACTCATCATACCGCTTGGGGTAACATAAACTTGCTCTTGAAAAGTTTGCACAATAGTGCGTTTCAAGCCAGTGGCTTCTTGCGGAATACTATCGTCAAGGCGTTGCAGATAATATGGCACAAGCTCGCCCCAATGCCCCATAATGACGTTGAGTTTTGGGAATTTATCAAACACACCTGCCAAAATCATACGGATTAATTGTATGCCAGCTTCATTGTGCCAACCCCACGCAAACATTGAAAAACGTGCTGAAACTTCACGACTGAAACCAGTGTAATAAGACTGCTGCACTTGCTCAAACGGTAAGCCTGGATGCAAGAAAAGCGGCATTTCCAAATCATTGAGTTTTAGCAGAACAGGCTCATAATCAGCGTGTTCAAGCCATTTTTCACTCGGACGGCCGTTAATCAGTACCGCTTTAATGCCTTGTTGATGCACTCGTTCGATTTCAACAATCGCCGCATTTACATCTTGCCACGGCAAATAGGCAAAACCACCAAAGCGACTTGGATTTGAACGCACCTTTTCAATTAGATAATCGTTAGCATCACGAATTGCTTGTACGCCTGCTTCCCCTTGCACTAATTGAGGGAGTCCCGCATAAGAAAGCATTTGCATATCAATACCGTGCTCATCCATTTCAGCAATACGCCCATCACCAACTTCCATCAACTTGGCAGTGGAATCACGAGAGACAATCACCTGGGGACGTGAAAGGTCAGTAATTTTATCAGTTACATCTTTGCCCCAATCAAGTAAAAACGGTGCTTTTTTCAGCATTTCTGGCATCATCGCTTTTGCCAATGCTGGGCTTTGAATATGTTCTTCAACAGAGATAATTTTCATTCGAGTATCCTTTGTATGTAAATAAGGATTAGCAGAAATTTCTGCCAATTTTTCTAAAATTACACCGCTTGCGAGCAAGCCTGAGTAAGCAAGAAATTTACGTCTAGAAATCATAATCTGTAGGTAGCGAAAGCCATGAGATTTGTAATAAGGGAGTTGCTGTACGCTCAACGACCCTACAAATTAACGTATTAGCCTAATAACACTTTTACTAGTGCGGCTCCAACACCTTTAGCTGAAGCAGGGTTTTGACCTGTTACGAGTTGCCCATCAACAATCACATTTTCTGCCCAGTTTGGCGCAACGTGATGGATTGCACCTTGTTTTTCAAGCTCGGTTTGTAACATATAAGGTACTAATTTATCACCACCGACTTCCACTTCCTCTGCATTGGTAAATGCCGCAATATTTTTGTCTTTTACCACAAATTCACCGTTTGGTAATTTCGCCCCAACAAACGCTGCAGGACCATGGCAAACTGCTGAAACAGCACCACCAGATGTATAAACTTCGCTAATAATACGGTGCACTTCTTCACTTTGTGCGAAATCCCACATTGTGCCGTGCCCACCTGCAAAAAATACAGCAGAATAGTCTGCTCCGTTTAATTCGGATAATGCTGGTGTATTTTCCAAACGACTATATAAATCTAATTCATTCCAATATTTAGCATTTATGGTATCGGTTAAATCAAAGCCATCAATCGGTGGAATACCGCCACGCACAGAAGCGATAACGGTTTTAAGCCCTGCTTTTTCAATTTCATCTAAAGCGTGCGTTAATTCCGCCAAGAAAAAACCTGTCGGAATACCACTTTTACCTTTAATCGGCGTACTTGTTACGACACATAAAACGGGTTTAATTGAAGTTGCCATATTACTTTCCTTCTTTAAATGTATTAAGTCTAAAAATTCAAAAAAGGCTAATATTACCTAATAAATAATTAGCCTTAAACTAACAATAAAATAATTCAGAAAAAATTTGCAAAATAAAAATAAATGAAAATTGAACCACTTGTAAAAAACCTGAATTAAATCCCAAATCCACCATCCACGGCATAATATGAGCAATATCTTCCGATTTCAGTACGTCCGCCACGAAATAAATGATGTTTTCGTGCTGGTTTGCACGCTCTTCAGGGGAAATGAGTACGTTTTTCATGCTGTTTTACTTATTTGCCTGTAAATTCACTAATATTCGTTGCAATAAGCTTTGGCTCAAATTCACGGATTTCGTAGCTGGCTAAGTTTGGGTAGTAACAATCTTCCGCTAAAATTTGCTCCAACTCCGCACGACTTTCAGTGTGGGCAAAATCACGCCTGCGTGGGTTTGGTCTTTGAATGGCCCAAGCATTAAAAATTTGCCCGCTTGAAAGTATTTCTTGAACCATTCTGCGTGTTCAGCAAACAGTTTCGCTTGTTGTTCGGTGGTTATGTTTTCACTTACTGCAATGTTGATGATATACATTTTGTATTCCTCTATTCGTTGAAAGTGCGGTCATTATAGCGAAAGGATTTATTATGATAAGATGAGTAATTTATAATTTACTGTTAGGTAAAAACAAATAATCAAGCCACATACGAGCCGTATGTGATTCTTTAATCCCAGCCACTCTGTGGCTCAGTTTAAGTAACTCTACATGACTCATGTAGGGCTAAGAGGAAATACAATGAACAGCTCAATCTATAACGCACTTACCATTTTCCATACTATTGTTGTTGAAGGATCTATCGCGGGGGCGGCACGGAGATTGCAAATGGCACCACCTTCGGTGAGTCAATCATTAAAATTACTTGAAAACCATATTGGTTTGCCTCTTCTTAATCGCACAACTCGAAAAATGGAATTAACCGAAGCAGGACATCGTTTAATTGACAGCACTCAAAATGCCTTACAATCGCTTTCAACTGCGGTGGAAACAGTGCAAGATTTGAGTGAGAAGCCGAAAGGATTAGTACGCATGACCGTACCACATATTGCTTACTGGTTGTTGATCGAACCGAGATTAGGGGAATTTGCTGAGCAATTTCCAGATATTCAGTTGGAAATTTCGATAAACGATGGCACGGTGGATATTCTGAAACAAGGCTTTGATTTGGGATTTCGTTTTGAGAATCAGGTTGAAGAGCAAATGGTTGCCAAAAAGCTGACCGAGCCTTTTCGCTTAGGCATTTACGCTTCAAAAACTTATCAGCAGAAATATGGATTACCTAAAACAATCAATGCGTTACAACAACATAAACTGATTGGTTTTCGCTTTGTAACCAGTAATCGCATTATGCCATTAACATTACAAGATAAAGGAGAAAATCTCCGTATAGAAATGCCAATGCCTATGATCGTCAATAGCTTGGTGGTCGCAAAATCTGCCATTTTACAAGGGGTAGGCATCGGTCGCTTTTTTGAACCGCTTATGGCAATTCAGCCTGATAGACAAAAGTTTATACCTGTATTAGAAAAACATTGGCAAAGTTTTGGAGCATTGTATCTTTACTTTATGCAACACAGCCAGAAAGTAGGGCGGATTAGAGCGGTGATTGAGTTTTTTACAACAACTGAATAGAAAAATAAACTGCACTTTAATAGTTAAGCTTAATAAGAAAACGGATTAAAGTGCAGATTTTTTATAACAACATATAAGTTAGAATATATAATTAAAACCTTACAAAAAAAGCGGCCTAATCTGCAAAATTTTTTA
This sequence comes from Actinobacillus capsulatus DSM 19761, assembly GCF_000374285.1. Taxonomy (GTDB): domain Bacteria; phylum Pseudomonadota; class Gammaproteobacteria; order Enterobacterales; family Pasteurellaceae; genus Actinobacillus; species Actinobacillus capsulatus. The sequence goes on from NZ_KB893933.1 coordinate 21,413, forward strand.
CAAATCCAACCGCTTGTAAATCTTCCGCTTTACTTATAGCGTAATTTTCTGACCTTTATTCGCACTTTCAAATGCAGCTTCAATAATGCGCAAAACTAAAGTGACTTCTTCCAATTTTACGATCGGTTCCGCTCCGGTAGTTACTACTTGGTATAAATCATCCACCAAATTTTGATAGCTAGCTTGGGCATTAGAGTATGGCTTACGAATTACTTCACCGTCAATTTCCGTATGTAATACACCCCATTCAGTTTCAGATTCTGTATTCCAGTTGCCAATTGGCTGCACACCTTTGCTTAAATGCGCTTCTTGGCTGTCTGTTACTTGTTTCATATAAGAACCATTTTTGCCGTGCAATACAAACGCAGGGCTTGGTTCCCGAGCATATTTAGACGCTTGTAAGGCAACTTTTAAGCCGTTTGCATAGTAGAGATGTACATCGAAATTATCGTCCACCAACGCTTCATCATGCTGATAACGAATATCAGCGAATACTGCTTGCGGCTTGCCAAACAGATAAACTGCTTGGTCAATCAAATGTACGCCTAAGTCATAAACTAGCCCAGTACCACGAACGCCCACTTCTTTCCATACTTTGGCATTTTTACCTTTGGCATAACGATCAAAGCGAATTTCACAATCCACTACCTCACCAACTAAATGCTTATCTAGAATCTCTTTTGCGGTCGCAATGTGGCTGTCCCAACGGCGATTTTGATAGACATATAACACCACCTTTTGCTGTTTAGCTAACTGTTCTAGTTCTAATGCTTCTGCGACACTCGCCACAAGCGGTTTCTCAACTAAAACGTGTTTGCCGGCTAATAACGCACTTTTCACCATCTCATAGTGCGTTTGATTTGGCGTGGTGATCACCACTAAATCTACTTCATCACTCAATAAGGCATCAAAGCTACGTACGATTTCGACTTCAGGTAGCCAAAGCTGGGCATTATTTGTGGTACGTTCAAAAACTTTCACAATTTGAAAGCGAGCATCTTGTTTAAAAAAAGGTACATGAAAAACTCGGCTGGAATAGCCGGCACCGGCAAGCGCAACATTTATCATTTTCATTATTTTCTCCTAAATATAATCTTGAATCTATTCTAAAAGAAAGCGGTTAAATTTACCGTTTTTTTTGCAAAAAAGCCGTATCTTGCATAACAAGATACGACTTAGTGATTATTTATTCATACAACATTTTTTGTATTTTTTACCACTTCCACACGGACAAGGCTCATTTACGCCCACTTTGTTTTGATTCACATAAGGCTGTGGCTTTTCAAGTAATGGTGCAGCTTCATTAACCTGTTCAAAAATGGCTAATGCTGCATTACGAAGCGCTTTTTCAATTTTGCGCTGCTCTTCCAACGGTGGCATTTGCTCAACATAACTTGATTTGGCGTGCTGTTCGATTAAATCGAAATGCGGCTGAATTTCGGCTGAGAGATTTTGCCAATTTGCTGCCATTGTGCCAACAATATAGCCGCCACACCAAGGAGAAACCACCACTAATTTACGGCGACCGACACGCTCTTCCCAAAAGATCGGATGATATTCTTTTTTGTCGTAGAGAAGTGTTTGAGCTAATGAATTGTAATGACGAGAAACCAACTCAATAAATTGCTTCGAACGTTTATCTTCTAAATTAGGCACGTCATTATTAAACAAAATCGGTAACCAATCCGTCATTGCTGGCACATTCACCGATGATAGAATAGCAGTTAAAAAACCGTCTAATTCCGACACATTTAATAAAATCGCCTCTTCATCACCTTTATTGGCATACGAAAATAGCAGCTCATCAAGTTGCTCAAATTCTTCACTGGTTAAAGGTGCAGCTAATTTATCGCTCATTGTCTCTCCTACTGATAAAATTTAAGGGGCGTATTATTCTACTTTTTGGCGAGCGAATTAGCCACTAGCATGAAAGCGCTATTTCACTTCCAAACTTTCTCCAATCAAATAAAACTGTCCTCCGGCAACGTAGTGCAGTGTGCGTAAGTCATTTTCTGCTTGCTCAAAAATCCAATGGTTATCTTTAAACACACGATCATCGGCATACGCCGCTAACACTTTTCCAATAAAAAGATCATGATCCTGCTGGTTCTCTTGGTTTCGGATTAATTCACATAAAATCCAACCGGCACAACCTTTTACCAACGGAATATCAAAACCGTCTTGATAAAAAAGCTCAACATTATCCAATTTATGAGGGTCACTATGACGTGAAGTCGAACCGAGTTTTAGTACCAATTCCGCCTGATTTACTACCGGAATTTGAATCGCAAATAAACCGCTTTTCTCAACTAAACCTCGTGTAAAAGCTTGCTTATCTAATACGGTTGTAACCTTAGAAAGCGGGCCGTAATCCAAGGCACAAGACCAAGCCACCGCCATGATGTTTTCAATGTTATCCGCTTTTGCCGAAACTAACGTTGTTGGGCCGATATTGAGTAAACGGTATGATTTTTCAACCGGAACAGAAACAATCGCCATTTTTTTCTCCTCGTAAATAAGCTAATTAATAAAACATAAGCTATATTGTACATACGGTTTTAGCATAAAACATCCTGATTTTAGCATTGTAAAAAATCAGGCAAATCTCACCGCTTTTTGAGCATTGCTAAGAGAAATGAAATAATTATTTCAATCGAAAAGATTAAATCTTATACAATATTTAGCTCTATGTTTACAAGTAAGGAAAAATTATGAAAAAAGCATTTATTTTTGATATGGACGGTGTGTTGATTGATTCAGAACCCTTATGGCAACAAACGGAGTTAGATCTTTTACATCACTATGGTATTCCGATTACCGAACAAGAACTCGCCTGTACTCGAGGAATGCCCTCCGCACCAGTATTACGATATGCCAGTGAATTGTACCAAAAACCTTTGGATATCGAAAAAGTCGCTCAAGAACTACTAGATGTGGCAATCAGTAATATTTTAAAAGCGAAACCGCTGATGAATGGCGTACCAGAAACCTTGGAATTACTTGCACAAAATAACATAAAAATCGCCATTGCTTCCGCATCACCACGCTATATGTTGGAAAACATTGTCAAAAGTTGTGGCATAGCCGATTATTTCAATTACATCGCTTCCGGTGCGGAGCTGCCTTATAGCAAGCCGCATCCAGCAGTATATTTACAAGCGGCACAAGAATTAGGAATCGCTCCTGCCGAATGTGTTGGGGTTGAGGATTCTAAAACGGGCATGATCTCGGTGAAAGCCGCTTCGATGAGCTGTATTGTGATCCCAAATCCATTAGAATTTTATGAAAATTACTGGGCATTAGCGGACTTTAAATTGGCACAAATGAATGCGATTAATCAGCCATTTTTAGCACAGCTTTAATGGCTAGCATATAAATGACAAGCGGTAAAATTTGCAAAATTTTCTGCAAATTCTACCGCTTGTTATGTATGAAGAATTAGTGAATATCTTCAGCTAAGAAACCACCGCTTTGGTGTGCCCAAAGTTTGGCGTAAACACCGTTTTGTGCCAGTAATTCTTCGTGGCTGCCTTGTTCAACAATTTCACCTTTATCTAACACAATCAGTCTATCCATCGCCATAATGGTTGAAAGGCGGTGAGCAATTGCCACTACCGTTTTGCCGTCCATTAACTCGGTTAAGTTTTCTTGAATAGCCGCTTCCACTTCCGAATCCAACGCACTGGTTGCCTCATCCAGTAATAGAATCGGCGCATCTTTTAACATCACTCGCGCAATCGCAATACGTTGACGCTGACCACCGGAAAGTTTTACACCTCGCTCACCCACATGCGCATCAAAACCGGCTCTGCCTTTTGCATCTTGTAGATTCGGAATAAATTCCGCTGCCGCTGCTTTTTCTACCGCTTGTAACATTTCTTCTTCGGTTGCATTCGGGCGACCATAAAGTAAGTTTTCACGCACTGAGCGATGTAATAACGAAATATCTTGTGTCACTAAGCCAATTTGTGAGCGAAGACTCTCTTGGGTAATATCACGTACATTTTGTCCGTCAATCGTAATCGAACCGCCTTGAATATCGTAAAAACGTAGCAATAAGTTAGTGAGTGTCGATTTACCTGCACCGCTGCGTCCGACTAAACCGACTTTTTCACCGGCTTTAATGGTTAATTCAAAATCTTTAAGTAACGGTTTTTTCGGGTCATACGCAAAATTGACATGCTCGAATTTAATTTCACCTTTGCTGACTTCAAGTGGTTTTGCATCCGCTTTATCTACCACCGTATGCGGTTTTGATAAAGTTTGCATACCATCTTGCACCGTGCCTAAGTTTTCAAATAAACGGGCAAACTCCCACATGATCCATTGTGATAAGCCTTTGATACGTAACGCTAATGCGGTTGAAGTCGCAATCGCACCGGCAGTAACCAATTCAGCGCCCCATAGCCACAAACCGATCCCGGCGGTTGCAACGATTAAACCGATACTCATCGCATTAGTAAGGGTTTCGATGATTGTCACCAGACGCATTTGTTTATGCACAGTGACCATAAATTCTTGCATCGATTCTTTCGCATACGCCGACTCACGGTTGCTGTGTGAGAACAGTTTTACCGTGGCGATATTTAAATAAGCATCAGTAATACGACCGGTCATTAAGCTGCGTGCATCAGATTGTTCTTGTGCCGCTGCCGCCAATTTCGGTACAAAAATACGAATCGTCACCGCCAATGCAATAACCCATAGAATAAACGGCACAAATAACCAACCGTCAAACTGCAATAGGATCACACTTGAGGTAGTTAAGTAAACCGCAACATAAACCAACATATCCGCACAGGTCATAATCACATCACGTACGGCTAAAGCGGTTTGCATGACTTTCGCCGAAACTCGTCCGGCAAATTCGTCTTGATAAAAACCCATACTCTGACCGAGCATTAAACGATGGAAATTCCAGCGTAAACGCATTGGGAACACACCTTGTAGCGACTGGAAGCGGATACTGCTGGCAAGGAATACAAATAAAATACCGAGTAAGGCAATCAAGAACATCACAATAATACTACTGCTTTTTTCCTCCCAAAGTTGTGCCGGAGAATATTGTGCCACCCAGTCAACCAATTCGCCCATAAACTGAAACAATACCGCTTCGATAATCCCGACCGCAGCGACTGACACAGTCAGCATAACTAAATAGCCTCGCATGCCTTTGGTCGCTTCAAAAATAAACGGAATAATCCCAACTTTCGGTGTTTTAGGCGCTTCTTCCGGATAGGTTTCGATTCTCGCCTCAAACCAGCTGAAAATTTTGTTTAACATCTTACTTTCCTGAAAAAACTAAAAGACGCAATGTGCGTCTGTCAAAATTAGAATATATTTTGCAGAAGAAAAAGACGTAATAAAAAATTACGCCTTTTTGAATGACTATGGATTTAATAATTTCTCATCAAGCGCCAAATCCTCGTTACGATTTACACCAATACCTTTGGCTAATACATCACGAGCAATTTGGTGCGCTTCTTCAAGCGAATGCTCTTTGTAAGAGCCACATTGATATTCATTTAATTCCGGAATTTTTGACACATCCGGCACTTTATGTAATACGTCTTCCATTGATTTGGTCCACGCTGAAACGACTTCCGCTTCGCTTGGCGTACCAATTAATGACATATAGAAACCGGTACGGCAACCCATCGGTGAAATATCAATGATTTCCACATTTTCGCTATTTAAATGATCACGCATAAAGCCGGCAAATAAGTGTTCCATCGTATGGATACCACGTACCGGTAAAATATCAATGTTCGGACGGCAAAAACGTAAATCAAATACGGTAATAGTATCACCCTTCGGGGTGGTCATCGTTTTTGCTACGCGCACTGCCGGTGCATTCATACGAGTATGATCAACTTTAAAGCTATCTAATAAGGGCATTTTTACTCCAATTTAAAATTTAGAGAGGGTAACGATAATTCCCCCATATTCTGAAATTATTCTGCGATTCCTTGATCCCATTCAAGGGCTTCTTGCGGAATCTTACGTTGTAATAAGAAATGGCGATTCGGTTTCGCTTGTGGCTGAACCACTCTGCCCGATGGGGTTGAGAATTCAATACCGCCTTTTAATAACTGCGACATAGTTCCCGAATTCATACTCACCCCTTGTAGGCTGATATCCATGGTATAACCGGACGCCGCCCAGAATTCGGTATTATTACGCACCAAATGTTGGTATTTACTTTCAATACTCAAATGAATCATTACTCTATCGCCTAATTCGCTTAAATTTAGACGTTTAACGATCCCCACTTGCATACCTCGATAAAGTACCGGTGCATCCACTTCGATTCCACGTGCATCACTGGTTTCAACAATTACTGGGAAACCGTTCGCATAAATGGTTTTATTGGTATCTGTATCGCTTAAACTAAATTGCGTTTTGCGATTTCCATTCCCTGCATCCACATTAATGTAATTTTGTAGTGCCGCATCAATATTTTTAACGCCACTGGTGGTAATTTCCGGTGAGATCGCACTAAAACGACTGCCCTCTTTTGCCACCAAAGCATAATACTGGCTATCAATGTAAGCGGTCACTTTTATCTGTTTTTTTGCATTTTGCAATTCAAGCGATTCAATCTGACCGATGGTTAACCCCATATATTTGATGTCCATCCCTTTCGACAGTTTGGATGCATCTTTCGCAATTAACGTAATACGAGTATTGCCCGAAGTCGCTTTTGCTTGGCTGGCATATAAAGTTTTATCACCTTTAGTACCGCCGTTATCAAAGCTGATTGCGCCTTTCAAAGTGCGCATAAGCGGTGCGGCTTGCACATTCAAACCTTTCATAGAAAGCTCGGCAGAAACAGCCGGCTCAATCCAGAAACGGCTTTTATCACTGAGTAAATGACGATACACCGGTTCAATAAATAAATCGACATCAAATTTGCTTTTTTGCGGACGCACTTTCAGCACTTCACCGATTTGGAAGTTTCGATAAAGTACCACAGAACCTTTATCAATACCGGACAAATCGTTAGCTGATAAGGTTAATGTCGTTTTTTTCTCATCATCAATAATACCAGCTTCAGCACTTTCAACATCTTTATAAAGCGGATACTGCTTTTTCGCCTCGCCCTGTGCTTTGTCCGTCAGTAAACGAATACCGCCTTTTAGCCAGTCACTTGGCGAACCAGCTTGTACTCGCATTCCGTCTAAACCTACCGATACATCTAAGTTTGAAATCGCAACAAATTTGCTGTTACCTACAACTAAATGGCGATATGGCGGATAAATAATGCCTTGGAAAGTTACCCCGTCCAAAGTTAACTTACGTTTCAGCAATTCACCGATTTGTACGTCGTTATAGTAAATCCCCTGCCCTTGATCAACGCCATACGATTGCGGCGCAGTAAAGGTTAACGCCAGTAAATTCGGGCGAGAAAGTAAATAATCCGCTTCTTTTTGTACATCAAACTCAAGTTTAGGTTCACCTTTACCAGCTTCAATATCAAAATAGATTCCTCGGAAAAGCTCATTAATCTTACTAATTTGCTCTTTATTTAAATTAAATTTAGGCTCCTTTAGCAAAATTTTACTGCCTTGGCGCAATAAATCGACATGATTAGGATCAATCAATAATGTGCCTTTCATCATGCCTTTCTCTTGAGAATTTGTGGCTTGTGTTGGTGCATTATTGTTATCAAGCGGCACCGAAAGCTCTAGATTCGATAGCACACCAACTTGTATATTCTGGAAAAATACCGGCGTTTCATTCACTTTAAGATTCGACATAATTGGTAAAGTCACCTTAACTTCCGTACCTCGTTTTGCCGAACTTAAATTTTCGTACAATTGGAATTTTTGTCCTTGTTCCGCTTGTAACGAATCATCAGGCGAATCAAATGCAACCGCCCCTTGTACAACTGAGGCAAGGCTATCCACGTTCACCGATACGCCACCAAAACCGACATTCGCATTAATGCCGCTGATATTCCAAAAATGCGAGTTTTGTTTCACAAGATTGGCATACTTTTTATCAATAACGACATCAATTTCAACTTTCTTCTGATCACTGGTAAAACGGTAATCAGCAATGCTCCCGACCGGCACTTTACGGAAGTAAACGCTCGCTCCCACCGTAATTGAACCGAGATCATTCGAAATCAGACGAACCAATAAATCACCGTCGGTTACCGTCACCGCTGGCGGCTCTTCTTCTGCAATAAACTCATTCGCACTTTTGCCTTCGCCCGGTAAAAGCGTGATGTAGTTACCGGAAACCAATGCATCCAATCCAGAAACGCCGGCAATCGAAGCACTCGGTTTAACCAACCAGAATTTTGTATTGTCACGTAATACGCTCTTAGCCTCCGAATTGATCTCAGCTTGCACTTCTACCTTTTTCAGATCATCTACGAAATATACCTTTTTCACCTGACCGATTTGTAAACCTTGGTAACGGATCACCGTTTTACCGGCGGTAATACCATCGCCTTCATTGAAACGAATCGTAATTGTTTCGCCTCTTTCTTTCAAAATCTGGAAAAAGAGCAAACAACCGATAGCAAATGCAACAATCGGCAACAACCAAAATGGCGAAATTTTACGAGGCTGACGCACCTTTGCAGGTACGGAGCTTAAAGCGTTTTCATCTGTCATATCTATCGTTTATCTTGACAACTTTAGTGGTTTACTTTTGCAAAAAACAAACTAAAAATGACCGTTTGTAAGCGATTTTTAGCTTCCCTTAAATAGCATAAAACCGAAGGTTTCAAAACCTTCGGTATATTTTGCTAGATACACATATAATTTATTGATTTCACGGATTTAAAATCAATTATTTTTTATCTTTTGATGAATCGCAGTGTGCAATATCATTACATTTAGCATAGAGATATAAGCTGTGGGTCGCTAATTCCATACCATGTTGTTGACTGATTTCACGCTGGCGACGCTCGATATCCGGATCTTTAAATTCAAATACCTTGCCACAATCCATACAGATAATGTGATCGTGTTCTTGTTCTACGTTAAGCTCAAATACCGCTTTGTTCGCATCAAAGTTATGACGAAGTAAAATACCAACCTCTTCAAATTGGTTTAATACACGGTAAACCGTTGCTAAACCGATATCAGAACCTTGTTCCAATAAGAGTTTGTAAATATCTTCTGCAGAAAAGTGCTGCATTTGATCGCGATGTTGTTGCATTAACGCAAGAATGGTTAAGCGAGGCTCGGTTACTTTTAAGCCAACACTTTTAAGAAGTTTTGTATTCTCTTCAGACATAACTGTCACCCTCTGTCTATCCAATTACTATGCTAATTGATCTAAGCACATTTCTTCAGTAAGTTGTTTACACCAACGGCTTACGCGCTCACTGGTTAATTCAGGTTGGCGATCTTCATCAATACATAAACCAACGAATGTATTTTCATCAACTAACGCTTGTGAAACTTCAAAACTATAGCCTTCTGTTGACCAATGACCAACAATTACTCCACCATTTTGTTCTACTACCTCACGAATAGTTCCCATTGCATCGCAGAAATATTCCGCATAATCTTCTTGATCACCACAACCGAAAATACCGATAACTTTACCGCTAAAATCAATCTCTTTTAAAGTTGGCATAAAGTCATCCCAGTCTGCTTGAGATTCGCCGTAATACCAAGTCGGAATACCTAATAATAAGAAATCGTAAGCCTCAATATCTTCCTTGGTACTTTTCGCGATATCACGAATATCCACTAAATTCGCACCAAGTTCTTTCTGAATCATTTTTGAAATATTTTCTGTGTTACCAGTATCGCTACCGTAGAATAAACCTACCACTGCCATTTGAATTTACCTATTTTTCTAAGTCGGCTAAATTGTTGCCGATATAATCATTTAAAATAATTTCGATTAACTGTCCGCGTGTCACTCCACGTTGGGAAGCTTCCTCTTCCAAAGTCTGCACTAAGTCCGAATGTAGTTTTAATTCAACACGTTTAAGCCCAGACGAGCGATCTCGTTTAAGCTGGTTCCGTTTATTAATTCGAACTTGTTGTTCCCGACTTAAAGGATTAGTGCGTGGTCGCCCAACTTTTGGCACGGTTTCGAACAGATCTAGCGTTATACAATCTGCGTCCTGTTTTGCCATTTGTTCCACACGAGAGATATTTGCCTATCATTCTAATAGATAATTCTAATTGAGAATGAGACGCTACTAACTAATGAGGTGTGAACTATACCATACTAATTTAGTCTTGGAAATTGCACACCCTAAATTTACATTGGATTTGCGGAACTTTTCAGAAAGAGTAGATTTTTATTTGCTTTGCAAAATTCCGTCCAAAATCAACCGCTTGTTACTCTTTAATATCAGCAAAAGTTGCATTTAACAAACTTGCCAAATCTTGCGGTGTAAGCTCCACGTCTAAGCCTCGCTTACCGCCGGAAACAAACATCGTGGCAAATTGTTGTGCGGAGCTGTCAATCACGGTGGTTAAACGTTTTTTCTGACCTAGCGGACTAATTCCTCCCAGCAAATAACCGGTCGTTTTTTGGGCGATATCTTTATCCGCCATTTCCACTTTTTTCACACCGAGCGCACTCGCCGCGCGTTTTAAATTCAGCGTATGCGAAACCGGCACAACCATCACCGCTAATTTTTTCTGATCACCGTTTTCCGCCACCAATAACGTCTTAAATGTCTGATTGGCATCAATGCCTAATTTTTCCACCGCTTCTTGCCCGAAATTGGTGTTATTCGGATCATGTTCATAAGGATGAAGCGCATGCGCAATTTTTTGCTTTTTTAATAAATTTATTGCCGGAGTCATTAGTTTTTCCTCTTAAAAATATTGTACAATTGCTCCTTTTGTGTGTGCGTTACGCTAAATTAAGCGTATAAAAAAGGAGCAACCCATCTATGCTGAATTCAATTACATCAGATATCCGTTTAGCGATTGCCGCTGATTTTACCTTGTCATCAAAATTACTTGAAGCATTAACAGAAAGTGATTTGCGTTTACACAATATTTCCGCCATCGAAATCGAACCTTTTGGTGAAGAACAATCACTTTATATGGGCAGTAAAGCGATCGAGCAAATTGCACTGGATGAAGTAAATTGGGCAAATTTCAGCCACGTTTTCTTTGCTGGAAAAATGGCGCAAGCCGAAATTTTGGCACAGGCGGTGCAAGCAGGTTGTATCGTACTTGATCTTTACGGCATTACCGCATTAATTGCGAATGTGCCGGTGGTGGTACCTAGCGTAAATGATGAAGCGATCGCAAACTTACGTGAACGTAATATCGTTGCACTGGCTAACCCGCAAATTTCACAATTAGCTCTAGCACTCAGGCCGTTTCTAGCTCAACCGTTAAACCATATTTTTGTCACGTCTTTATTACCGGCGGCATATTTCGGTGATGAAAAAGTTAAAGAACTTGCCGGTCAAACCGCTCGTTTGTTAAACGGTATTCCGTTTGATGAAAATGCAGAACGTATCGCATTTGATACCGTTCCAGCAAACGTGCAAGGCGAAGAGAAAAAATTACCGTTCTCTCGTGTCTTTGAATTACAACTTGCAAAAGTTTTACCAAATTTAACCGCTTCCACCACATTCCATTCGGTGCAAACACCGGTCTTTTACGGTATTTCACAAATGGTCACCTTACATTCGGAATATCAATTAGACGTTGAGAGTGTTAGCGCAGAATGGCAACAACAAAATTGGCTACGCTTCCATGAAGAAAGCGTGATGACACCTGTCAAAAACGGTGAAAACGAAGAAGAAAATCAACTTCAAATCAGCCAATTATTAGCGAAATCGGAAAACGAAGTGCAATTCTGGTCTGTCGCTGACGAACAGAAATTCAGCTTAGCGTTTTTAGCGATTCAGCTGCTCAACTTAGTGCTGGAATATTAATTTATCCGCCACGGAATCAGTAGATCATTCCGTGGTTTCTTCCCTTTTATTTGAGGTTTTTATGTTAGAACGTTTGTTCCAATTATCTGCAAAAGGCTCTAATGCCAAAACAGAAATCGTGGCGGGGATTACCACCTTCTTCACCATGGTTTATATCGTTTTCGTTAACCCATCTATTCTCGGCGTTGCCGGTATGGATACCCAAGTGGTTTTCGTTACCACCTGTTTAATCGCCGCATTCGGTACGATTGCGATGGGCTTATTCAGCAATCTTCCTATCGCACTTGCACCAGCAATGGGCTTAAATGCGTTTTTCGCTTTTGTGGTTGTACAAAAATTAGGTTACTCATGGCAAGTGGGTATGGGCGCAATTTTCTTAGGCTCGGTCGGTTTATTCTTATTAACGATTTTACAAATTCGTTATTGGTTTATGTCGGCAATTCCGCTCGGTTTACGTGTCGGTATCGGTGCGGGTATCGGCTTATTTATCGCCCTTATCGGTTTTAAAAATATGGGCTTAGTAGTGGCAAACCCAACAACACTTGTTGCACTGGGCGATCTGCACGATCCCAAAGTATTAATGGGTATCTTAGGCTTCTTTATTATCGTAGTGTTAGCTGCAAAAGGTATTCACTCTGGCGTACTTATTTCAATTGCCGTAATCACTGCATTAGCGTTGATCTTTGACCCTGCGGTAAGCTTTAACGGCGTAATGTCTATGCCTCCAAGTTTAGATGCGGTAGTCGGTCAGGTGGATATTGCCGGTGCACTAGACGTTGGTTTACTCGGCATTATTTTCTCCTTTATGTTAGTGAACCTGTTCGACTCATCAGGTACATTAATTGCGGTAACCACCAAAGCCGGCTTTACTGATGAACAAGGCTGCTTCCCTCGTATGAAGCAAGCATTATTAGTGGACAGTACTGCAGCAATGGCGGGGTCATTTATGGGAACGTCGGCAATCAGTACTTATATCGAAAGCGGCTCCGGCGTATCCGTTGGCGGTCGTACCGGTTTAACTGCGGTTACCATAGGTATCTTATTCTTATTAACCATTTTCTTCTCGCCGCTTGCAGGTGTAGTTCCGGCTTATGCAACTGCCGGTGCATTAGTTTTCGTGGGCATTTTAATGGCTTCAAGTTTAATTGAAGTGAAATGGGATGACTTAACCGAAGCGACTCCAGCGTTTATCACTACAGCAATGATGCCGTTTACTTATTCAATTACAGAAGGTATCGCATTCGGCTTTATTTCATATTGCGTGATGAAAGCTTGTACCGGTCGTTGGAAAGAAATCAATCCATCTGTTGCGGTAGTATCATTATTGTTTATCGCAAAATTTGTTTGGGTTGGCTAATAACGCTTAACCACGGAATACACAAACAGCAACTTTGGTAAAAATACGCAAAATTAGACCGCTTGTTTTGTGTATTCCGTCTTTTTAGGGAACACTTATGCAAAAACTCCTCTTTATCTTCAATTCCGCCCCCTACGGCGACGAATCATTCTTCAGCGGTTTACGTTTAGCGCTACAAATCCAAGAACAGCATAAAGCTCAAATCAAATTATTCTTAATGTCCGATTCGGTTACTGCGGGTTTGAAAAAACAAAATCCGGCGGAAGGCTACAACCTACAACAAATGCTAGAAATTCTCACCGCACAAGGCGCAACGGTTAAACTTTGTAAAACCTGTACCAATGCACGTGGCATTACTGAATTACCACTGGCAGACGGTATAGAAATCGGCACACTGATTGAGCTGGCGGATTGGACAATCGAAGCAGACAAGGTATTAAATTTCTAATGCAACATTTTGATGTCGTTATCATTGGCGCCGGCGCATCCGGTTTATTTTGCGCCGCACAACTTGGACAAGCCGGCAAACGTGTCGCTGTTTTAGACTCAGGTAAAAAGATCGGACGTAAAATTTTAATATCCGGCGGTGGTTTTTGTAACTTTACTAATTTAGAGGTTACGGCGAATCATTACCTCAGCCAAAATAAACACTTTGTAAAATCGGCGCTGGCTCGTTATACCAACTGGGACTTTATCGCTTTAGTGGCACAATACGGGATCAGCTATCACGAAAAAGAATTAGGGCAATTATTCTGTGACGAAAGCTCACAGCAAATTGTCGATTTACTGCAAGCTGAATGTGATAAAGGCAAAGTGGAAATCTTTTTACGACAAGCGGTCATTTCTGTCGAAAAATTTGCAAAAAATTTCCAAATTCAGACCGCTAGCGAAACCTTTGAAACCGAGCATTTAGTCATCGCCACCGGTGGCTTATCTATGCCAGCATTAGGTGCTAGCCCATTCGGTTATAAAATTGCCGAGCAATTCAATATTCCGGTGATTCCGCCACGAGCAAGCCTTGTGCCTTTTACTTGGAAAGACTCGGACAAACATTTTGCGACACTTTCCGGCATTGCGTTACCGATTCGCGCTACTTGCGGACAGCAAAGTTTTAGTAATCAAATGCTGTTTACTCATCGAGGTTTATCCGGCCCGGCAATTTTGCAAATTTCTAATTATTGGGACTTGGGTGAAACGGTAGAAATTGATTTGTTACCTTATGATGACATTTCAGCAATCTTAACCGAATTGCGTCAATCTTCGCCGAAATTACAGCTAAAAACCGTATTAAGTCGTTACTTACCGAAAAAATTAGTCGAGCTTTGGTTGGAACAAGGTGATTTCAAAGATAATGTGATTGCTCAGCTAAGCAAAGCGGAATTAGCTCAGTTAGGGCAACTGATTCACCATTGGCAATTTTTACCCAACGGAACGGAAGGCTACCGCACCGCCGAAGTAACAATGGGGGGCGTAGATACTGATTTTATTTCGTCCAAAACGATGCAAGCGAAACATACCGAAGGACTTTATTTTATCGGCGAAGTGTTGGATGTGACCGGCTGGCTCGGTGGCTATAATTTCCAGTGGGCATGGTCGTCCGCTTTTGCGTGTGCGGAAGCGATTATTGAAAAATAGTGTTTATAATTAACCACAGAATACACGGAGAACACCGGTGTGTGATGTGGAAATAAATGTTACACAAAGTAAAAATAAAATGACCTCAAGCCAAACGGGATAAAACAAAAAACGGAAGCTGATTTCTCAACTTCCGTTTTTTGTTTTAAGCTTTCAATTAACGTGCACGGAAAATAATACGTGCTTTGCTTAAATCGTATGGCGTCATTTCTACCGTTACTTTATCACCGGTTAAAATACGGATATAGTTTTTGCGCATTTTACCTGAAATATGTGCGGTAACAACGTGACCGTTTTCTAATTCCACACGAAACATTGTATTTGGTAAGGTTTCTAAAATTGTACCTTGCATCTCAATGCAATCTTCTTTAGCCATTGATTCCTCTTTAAATTAGGGTTTGGATATAAATAAAAAAACGGGGTTTATTATACTCTCATCAGCCTAAATTACAATCACTTCCAAGTGATTACTTACATCTAAATCAAGGCAAGCTTACACTTTTCTTCAGAAGATGCTCTAATAACGCCTTAATTATTAATTGTTTTTTAGACGAGAAATCCACATAACATGAGTAAAGATGCAATTTTCCCGAAAAATTAAGCGGTTTTACCCTCGAAGGGTCGGTCACTGAAATCTTTCCTTACAAGATCCTACGCTCGTCGCCTAGTTATTTTAGTCAAATATCATTACTGCAATTAGCATAAACAAGAAAATTACCTTTATAAAACTTTTACCTAATTAAAAATTAATCTTTTTATAAATAGGATTTATTAGTATATATTAATAAAAGACATTAATATATACAATACCATACTACCACCAAAAATAATTAAAAAATTATCTAATTCCCTAGGAGAAAATGCTTCTATAATGCTAATTAAAAATGCATATATAATACTAACTATAATAACCTTAAGAAAAGAAATTTCATAATTCATCATTATAAAAACCAAACTTGCAAAAAAAGAAACTAACAATACTGCTAAACTACCTTCTATAATTTCGTATTTCCTTTTTTCCATAGAAAATCTCTAACTGTATATTTGTGTTTCCCAAATCGTACGCCTATTGGTTCAGCCAAACCATCGCTAAATCCCATAGAACAAAAAGCAATTTTTGCAAAAACCGGATTTAAATAAATGAGACTAATATATAATGCTATCTGCCCCGTAATGAGAGGTAAAAAAACAAAAAACTTCCCGTTTGGCATATCTCTTTCGCGTACATTACTTTCCATTATTGCACTTATCCAGCGATATTTGCTTATTGAGGATAACATATACACAAATAATATTAGTATTGAAGATAATATCGCATTTTTTGTTGTATCTTCCAGAGGAATATTTGAAAATGCAATAATAGATACCAATGATAATCCAAAGTGATTTATTTTTCTCGTGTAGGAACTAGCTACTCCTTTTTTCTTCAAATAAAAGGAATCATTACCTATAATAAAAGCACCGAAAAAAACGATAAAAAGAATATTCTCTACATAAATATTACTTAATTCAAATTTCATTTATGTCACCATTTTTATTTACAATAAACCTATTTTTGCAGAATTTAAGAACTGGCATATCGCTGAGGCTATCTGTATACCCATATTCAAATTCTGTGATGAATTTCATTTTCTCTTTAAGGTATTCCATCTTTTTGTGAGATACACACCGTTTTGAAATAAAAAATGAGCAACACCAACTTTTTATTTCTGAAGCAATAAGTGTGTCGCTAGAAATCATAGTTCCATAAATCGGATTTATTAATTCATATGGGCTACCGGATATAAATATTATTTCATCTCCATTTTCCTTATGCAGTCTTAATCTATCTAGAACCACACTGTAGGGTGTATAAATCTTTTTAAATTTTTGAATAAAATTATTAATCAAAATGTCATATTTTCTACGGCTAGTCCCCAAAAGTAGAAAATATATAATCATATTTAGCCCAGATTTTCCTAATGGATTAATCATGTGAATAAACCCACCTAAAAGAATAAAAGGGAAGAAAAATAATAAATTAAGCATCTTTTTTTAAATAAGAATAATATGAATCCTAAGAAGAGATCTTCCTTATGCAAGGTTCCATCAATATCAAAAAATACTTTCATCCTTTATCTCCGAATTTTCTTTTTAACAAATTAAAATGTCGTGATTGTTCAAACTTACTTCTTAACAGTTGCATAGGCTGAAAAATGCAATTATCCTCCACAATTTTAGGGGAGGTCGGTTCAAATCCTAATTGTTCGTATAATGAATTTTTTTCCTTCATAACATTAAATTTTTTTGCTAACTTTTTTCCAGCAACAAATTTGACATACAAGGGTATTTATTAATCATATCTGACTCGATTTTAAATTTAATAATATATTCTAAATTAGATGATAATAAATTTTCATTTAAATGAAGTGGGATTTTATTAATAAAATCATTTCTTGGTTCTGGATAAACTTTATTATTAAAATTCATGACACCTCCTATTGACTATAATCAATAACACTACCAAGAATAAGGATGTAATATTAGATCATTTCAATTTATCAATAAGGTATGACCAATTGTTTGATTCTGATGAAAAATACAGTGATTAATGTCGATACGATGAATACCCAGAAAAAATTTCAGAAAAAATCAAACTTTTTTAGGAAGTAAATACCAAGCGAAGCCTTATAAACCAACAAATTTATCGCAAACTGCCCATAAATAACTGAGTGAAGCAGCACAATGGGTAAGGATAAAAGTGTGCTGGAAGTCACTCATATCTGAGAAGATAACGAGAAGTGAAGTAATGAAAAAATATTTTATGTCAGTAGGATAAGCTCAGGCTGCCATATTTTGGCTGGTGGTATTTGAGGGTATAAGGAAGTCGAAAATAAAGCGCATTGGGTACTGATGTAGTTTATAAAGAAGATGCATCATCGCAAAAGACGATGATGCAGAATGTAGAGCGATTTTACGCCACTTTCCCTTGAATTTTTCTTTCCTCCCCAAGTAAGATCAGTATGTGAGGCAAGCTAAAATCTGCGGACAGGTCAGATAGTTTTAAAGAACAACCGCTGTTTCGGGTTGATAAAAATATACGATTGTCTTAACGTCTAAATGTATGACGACGCGAATGAAAACGCTGGGTTTGAGTCTTGGGCGTTGTTGTAGGTAACTTAATCGTCGAATACATCGTCACTGTTTTGCGATGGAAGAAATAATGATAGCTACTTGCTAATAAAGCGCCTATCAGAACTAAAATAATGAGCTGCGCATATAATCGATGGAAAATACGTTCAACTTTACTCTTTGTCGTTTGCCCGTATTGCGCATCAAACGTGACACGTAAAAAACCGACTAAATCTTGCTGAGAAAAAATTGGCTCTACAATTTGTTGAGAGATTAACGGCTGGGTTGCTGTACTCCATTCTTGCTTAAGTAACGATTTAAATTCTAAAGCATTGTGGCTCTGTGCAATTAAAGTGCCTGATGGTGAATGCAGACTAGCATCAATCACAAAATCTTCTTTTGAAAATGTATCCAATGCTTCGATCAAATCTTCGTTTTTCACATTTTTTACTAACATCAACGAAAATAGATTTGCTTGTTGGCGTACCAATAAATGCGAAAGATTGGAAACTTGGTTTACACTCGCCAGTTGTGAACCTAATTTAAACTGGTTAACGCCGCTTAAAATCACACTCACAACCATAACGCATAAGGCACTAATTCCGGCAAGTAAACCGATTTTCACAAGTTTTTCACGGGGTAAATACATATAGATTAATTGCTAATAAATGGTCGATAATAGATAATTCAAACACGCATTATCTATGCACAATTCCAAAATGTCTATTAAAAAGAGAACACTATGCCAAACACCATTTTTATCTTTGCCAAGCAACTAAGCGAACAGCAAATTCAGAAATTCTCACTACAAACCGATGCAAAATTGTTAAAACAAGCAGTCTATTTAGGCTATAACCTTGCATTTTTCGAAACAAATTTAACCGCTTGTGAGTTACGTGAAGCAGCAAGCCAAGTAACAGCTGATGTAGCCGATTTAGCGATTGTGCCGAATCTTGCTGAGGAAGGCTTATTGGTTATGGATATGGACTCTACCGCAATCAAAATCGAGTGTATTGACGAAATTGCCAAACTAGCGGGCTCCGGAGAGATCGTCTCAGCAATCACCGCAAGTGCCATGCGCGGCGAATTAGATTTCAAGCAAAGTTTACGTAAACGGGTTGGTACGCTGGAAAATGCACCGGAAAGTATTTTGCAAACCGTACGAGAAAAGCTACCGCTGATGGACGGTTTTGAACAAATGGTCAACGAGCTCAAAGCATACGGTTGGAAACTTGCAATTGCCTCGGGCGGTTTTGACTATTTCGCCGACTATTTAAAAGAGAAATATCAGTTGGATTATGCGGTTTCGAATCAGTTAGAAATTATTGACGGCAAGTTAACTGGTGTCGTGCTAGGTAAAGTGGTGGATGCACAATATAAAGCGCAAACCTTAACCTCATTGGGCGAACAATTTAATATTCCGCAAACTCAGTGGGTTGCAATTGGTGACGGGGCGAATGATTTACCGATGATCAAAACCGCAGCATTAGGTGTTGCATTGCACGCTAAACCAAAAGTTCAAGAACAGGCTAAATTTGTGATAAACTTTGGCGACCTAACCGCATTATGCGTTCTGCTTAATGCGAAAAATCTTTATGAATAATCCGACTGCGTTAATAGTAAGTATATTTGCGTGGTTTTAAAAATGAGGAATAAAAAATGCCGTCTTTTGATATTGTTTCTGAAATTACAATGCACGAAGTGCGTAACGCTGTTGAAAATGCCAACCGTGTCTTAAACACACGTTATGATTTCCGTGGTGTAGAAGCTGTTATTGAACTTAATGAAAAAAACGAAAGCGTAAAATTGACGACAGAATCCGATTTCCAATTAGAGCAATTAATCGAGATTTTAATCGGTTCTTGTGTAAAACGTGGCATTGAACACAACTCGCTTGATATTCCAAGTGATGCGGAACACCACGGTAAACTCTACTCAAAAGAGATTAAACTTAAACAAGGTATCGAAGCCGAAATGGCGAAGAAAATCACAAAGCTGATCAAAGATTCAAAAATTAAAGTTCAAACCCAAATTCAAGGCGAACAAGTGCGTGTAACCGGTAAATCTCGTGATGATTTACAAGCGGTAATCCAGCTGGTAAAAGGCGCAGAACTTGGTCAACCGTTCCAATTTAATAACTTCCGTGACTAACAAGCGGTTAAATTTTGCAATTTTTTTGCAAATTTTATGAGGTGAACTATGTCTGGTAAATCATCAGATACATCACAAAGCTGGTTCAAAAAAATGCTGGCGAAATATGATAAATTTTGTGAAGAACTCGGTGTAAACCAAGGTGCTTGCCGTGGCTGTGTGCCAGTGGTGAAGTTCGATCCTGAAAAAGAACCGAAACCGGCAAAATCACAAGATAAAAACGCGACAGAACAACACTCAAGCTAGTCCTACTACTGAATCCTCCCTGACTAATTTTAGCGGGGAGGATTTTTTTATTTAGTGGCTTTTTGATAATAGCGAAAAATTTCTTACTTTCATTCTGGAGAAAATGTATGGCGCTCACAGCACAATTTTCAGCATTATTCGAACGTAGTTTACAAGCTTACTGCGAAGAACGTTCTTTAAATCCAACCCAATTATCCGACCAACAATGGTATCAGCTGGTGGCACAAGTCGCACACCAAGCTGCTTTGCAATTTTTCCCGAAAAACGCACCGCTTGCAGATACCCGTAAGGTCAACTACCTTTCAATGGAATTTTTAGTCGGGCGCTTACTCGGTAATAACTTACAGAATCTCGGCGTATATCAATATGTGGTAGATGAAGTGGCGAAATACGGCAAAACGTTAGCCGATATTTTAGAACAAGAAACTGATCCAGCTTTCGGTAACGGCGGCTTAGGACGCTTAGCTGCGTGCTATTTAGACTCAATGGCAAGTATTGCGCAACCTGCGGTCGGTTATGGCTTACATTATCAATACGGCTTATTTAAACAAAGCTTTGACTGGGCGGGCAGACAACATGAAGAAGGCGATGCGTGGGGACGTGATTTTTTCCTGTTACAATCACACCGTGCGGACTTCCGCCAACCAGTCGGCTTTGCCGGAGAAGTTCGTCATATTGCTGGCGATAAATACGAATGGCAACCAGCATGGACAATTTACGGTGAAGCGTTTGATTTACCTGTGGTCGGTTATAAAGGCGTACAACAACCATTACGCTTATGGCAAGGCTATAGTGAAACCGCTTTTGATTTAGCAAAATTCAATGACGGCAATTATTTAGATTCGGAATCAATGGTAATTGATGCCTCAAAAATTACCAAAGTGCTTTACCCGAACGATAACCACCAAAACGGCAAAGAACTGCGCCTAATGCAACAATATTTCCATTGCGCTTGTTCGGTAGCGGATATTCTCAAAAATCACTTAGCAAAAGGCAGAACACTTGATCAATTAGCTGAATTTGAAGTGATTCAATTAAATGACACCCACCCTGCGATTGCGATTCCTGAGTTAATGCGTTTATTGCTCGATCAATACGATTACAGTTGGGAAAAGGCATGGGCGATCTGTTCAAAAGTATTCGCTTATACCAACCACACTTTATTACCGGAAGCCTTAGAACAATGGGATCACAACCTTGTAGCAAAATTATTGCCTCGTCATTTGCTCATCATTGAACGTATCAACCTTGAGCTTTACCAACAAGTCAAAGCCTGCTTTGGCGAAGATGAATTAGCGGACGTATGGGACGAAACGGCAATCATAGCCAATAACCGTGTACGTATGGCGAACCTTTGCGTGGTCGGCTCATTTGCGGTTAACGGTGTGGCACAAATTCACTCTGATTTAGTGGTTAGCGATTTATTCCCTGCTTATGCGAAATTATTTAACGGCAGATTCCACAATGTGACGAACGGTATCACTCCACGCCGTTGGATCCGTCAAGCTAACCCATTATTAAGCGCATTACTCGATCAACATATTGAAGGCGACTGGACACAAAATTTAGAGCTGTTACGCCAAATTGAACCGCTTGCAGAAAATCCAGCATTTCAGACCGCTTACGCTGAGATTAAGCAACAAAATAAACAAGCATTGGCAAAAGTGATTGAAGATACATTAGGTATTCAAGTCACTCAAAACGCGATTTTTGACGTACAAATCAAACGCTTTCACGAATATAAACGCCAACACCTAAATTTATTGAATATTATTGCCACTTACCAAGAGCTGAAAGTGAATCCGGATATGGAATTTGTGCCGCGCGTCTTTATTTTTGCTGGCAAAGCAGCTCCAGGCTACTTTATGGCGAAGCAAATTATTCAAGCGATTAATAATGTGGCGCACGTCATCAATCACGATCCGGAAATACAAGGTAAATTACAAGTGGCATTTTTACCGAACTACAGTGTAAGTCTGGCGGAAAAAATCATTCCGGCGGCAGACATTTCAGAACAAATTTCCCTTGCTGGTAAAGAGGCATCCGGTACTGGTAATATGAAATTAGCCCTAAACGGTGCGATTACCTTAGGTACGCTTGACGGTGCGAATGTGGAAATTGCCGAATTTGCCGGCGAGGAAAATGTCGTGATTTTCGGTCATACGGTTGAATCAGTACGTGAATTACGAGAAAAAGGTTATGTGTCACGTGAATATTACGAACAAGATGAAGCGTTACGTAAAGCGATTGATGCGTTAGCGGATGGCTCATTTGCCGGCGGTCATAAAGAAATCTTCGAACCATTGGTTTATGATTTGCTAAACAAAGACTATTTCTGCGTATTAGCCGATTTTGCAAGCTACCGCGAAGCACAGCAAGAAGTTGCAAAACGTTACCAAAATCAGACCGCTTGGTTGAAATCTACGATTCTGAATACCGCTCGTCTCGGCAGCTTTAGCTCAGACCGTTCAATTCGTGATTACCAAACAAGAATTTGGAAAAGATAATGAAAGAAATAACCCTCGCCCCTTGTGGGCGAGGGACAGATTTTTCTTCGTTTAGAAGAAAAATCAGGAAGAGGGGCAAGCGGTTAAAAATGTACGAAATTTTGCAAATTTTCCCACCTCTTTCCCACAAAGAGGGGGTTCTCATTAGCGAATGTATTTTTCGAAAAAATTAACTATACCCCATCATTCTCAATAAACTGCGTGTATATTCAATCGCTTCGCTACGATTTGCCACTCCGATTTTTTGATACAGATTGCGAATATGCGTTTTAATCGTAGTGATCGCCACCACCAATTCTTGTGAAATCTGTTCATTACTGTAGCCTGAGTAAATTAAGCCGAGCACCTGCCATTCTCTCGCTGTAAGCGGACTGATTTTAAGTAATTCCGGCACCTGTGGATTCTTCAACAAGTTAGCGACAAATTCTTCATCAAAATGGGCAAATTTATGGCGATTGTGCTGATTAATACTCCGCAAAATAAATTGTGCCTTATGGGTTGAAAGTTCATCCAATACATTGATTTGTAGCAATTGGCGAATTTGCTGTGCCATCAAATCACCTTCAATCACAAAAGCACTAATAAAATTGGTTTGTTGAGTTAGATTTAACGCTCGGATCAAATCTTTTTGTGCCAGATCTGCTCTTCCCTGACGATAAAACACTCGGTTACGCAAAATCAGCGCTCGTTGCGTATCGCTGATCAAATTAAAGGTTGCAGAAGTTTGTAACAGGCGATTCAAAATATTCAACGCTTGTTCAAAATTATCCTGTAGCAAATAACAACGAGCAATATTACGCCATTGACGTTGCAAAAAGTGATTATTGTCTTGTTCAGGAAAACTGACTTGCGTTAACCAGCTTTCTAAATGCAACTTATCATCACTGATTTGCCAATACAGTATTTGTACTTCGTCAAAAGTTGAACGCCAATCCCAATGCACCGCCTGAGCAATAATTAAATTGCGACATTGTTCTATCAAACGTCCGGCGTTATTTAAATCGCCTTTGGTCAGAGACACCTTTGCCAACAAAGCCAAACAATGCGCTTGCTCGCCCTCTTTTTCTAAGACTTCAATACCAGCATTTGCCATCGCTTCCGCTTGGTCTAAATGATGCCATTCCCATAGGATCTGCCCTTTTAAACGCAATAAAAATTCGTGCATCGGAATTTGGTGCAAATGCTGCGCTTGTAACGTGGTGTCTTTTAGCAAGTCATAGGCAGACTGCCAAAAGCCTTGTGCCGATAAAATTTCTGCTTGTTGCAGTTTCGACCATAACCACTGATGATAGGCTCTTTGCTCTAATGCCATTTTCTCCACTTTCTGCATTTGAGCCAAACCTTCTTTCAAATAACCCCGACAATGTTGTGCTTCTCCAATAATGGAATTTGCAACAATTTGCGCATAACCGAAATCGGACGACAAATGAACAAGCGCCTGTTTTGCTAAGTTATAGGCCTGCTCATCATTGCCCTCATTAATTGCTACCTGTGCTTTTAATGCATCAAAACGTGCTTGTAAATCAGCAACAAGTGGTTGATTTGGCTGAAACTTTTGCAAAATACCCGACACTTCTTGATGACGGTGCTGGCTCTGTGCAAGCCACGCTTTTAACAGCACTAAGTTTGAATCTTGCCAAAGTTGCTGTGCTGAAAGTAATGCCAAACAATCTTCCAATAACTTAAGCTGACCTTGATGAAATAACGACCAGCCATGTTCTTGCAAAATGGTATAAAGCGTTTGAGAATCTTCCAACATCTGCGCATGATAAAGTGCCTCGGATCCATAGCCTAATTTCAGCCACATCATCGCTGCGATTTTATGTAGCTCTTGCCATTCACAAGGCAGTTCTAAACGACAACTTTGCGCAAGATAAGATGCTAAGATCGGATGAAATTTCCACCAAATTTCACCATCGTCATGCAATATCCGTTGAATAAAAAGCCCCATTTTTTCTAATTCATCAAGCTTTTTCACGCCGTTTTCATCCTTAGTGAGAGCCAGTACTAATTTTTCATTCATTGAACGTAAAATCGCACAACGTTGCATAAATAACTTAATTTCCGGCTCAACGTAATGGAATACTTCTTCATTCAGATAATCGGCAATATGTTGTTGATTGAGCTTGGCAAATAATTTTTCCGGCGAACGCAATAATTCAGGATTTTGCTTCACGGCAAAACTGACTAATTGTAATGCAGTTGCCCAGCCTTCAACACGATCACAAAGTGAGAAAACTTCATCATCTGTCAGCGACTCGTTAAATTTTAACGCTAAAAACTGGCGAGTTTCGGTCGGCGTGAATGCCAGCTGATGCACATCAATTTCTAAGAGTTGTTCATGAATTCGTAAATTAGTAATACTTAACGGAGGAATTAAACGTGATAAGACAATCAGGCTCATCGTCTGTGGTTGATGCTTTAACCAAAAACGAAGTGCATCGTGAATTTTACTATTTTCAATATGGTGATAATCGTCTATCACTAAGTAAAAGTGGCTACGCACCTGAGAAAGCTGAATCAATAACTGAGAGAAATAATCTACCAAATTATTTTGGTAAACAATTCCGGAAAAAGAGAGGTCGGTCGCTTGCGAGAGTGCAGCGGTAAAATACGCGGAGAATTGTTCTATTTTATTGTCACTTTCGTCAAGTGAGTACCAACCAATACGCTGGTTTTTCGCTAATTGTTTTTCCTTCCATTGGCAAACCAGCGTTGTTTTGCCGTAGCCTGCCGGCGCAATAACAAGCGTCATCGGATAAAATTCCGCTCGATTTAATTCATTTAAGAGTAATGTTCGTTCAACGGTTTCTGTCTCTTTGACGGTTCGATTGACTTTACTAGAAATTAACTTAGTTGGAATCAATCTTGAAAATGTTGCTTGCATGTTTCCTCCATTACATACGATATGGAGATTCTAACAATTTTCTCCTTATTTAGTTAGTGGAAATAAAAAAAGCCACTGAAAATTCAGTGGCAAAAGGATAAAGATAAAAAAACATCTATTTTTTAGCAGAAACTTGTTTTAAGAAGATTTGACGAGGTGAAGAAAGCCCTAATTGCTCCGCTTCAGTTACTAAATTCATTGCTTTACTAATATCATTATTTTTTAATGCTTGCGTAACTGCTTCATTAAAGTATTGTTCTGTGGTCTTCTCTACTGCTTTCGGCTTTGCATTTTTTTGCGGATTTTTAACCGCTTGTATTTCAGCCCCCACTGTTTGGGCAACTGTCGGTTTTGCTTCAAATAATGCCTCGCCATTAGCCACATTACCTAAACCGACAAATTGAGTACTCTGAATACCATCTACATTAATTTGAATTTGTCCGGAATTAGTATGTTTTACCAGTAAATCTGCAATTGCAGGTGGTTGGTTACCTTTTGCTTTTTCATATAATTTCACTGGGTGGGTAAATGTCGTTTGCCCTGCGAGATCTTTTTCAGTGGTGTAGAGCAGTAAATAAATAAAATCTTGTCCGGTTGCTGGCGTTAAACTTAATTCCGCTTGAATTTGCCCGCCTTCAAAACCTCGTTCTTCCACAACTTTAAATTGCGAAGCGGGGTATGTTAGAGACTCATTAAAATTCGCATCCAAAACTAAGACATTCGGTACAAAAATATGGTCATTATCTACTACTAAACTGCTGATTTTAATCTTGAGTGTGCCTTGATTTGCCGGAATTTTATAACCGATTACCGCACTATTTGTGCCTGCTAGCATTTGGCTAAATGTACGGATTTGTTTTTCTGAAAGTTCATTAACAATCTTTTGTGAGAAAGTAACATCTTGCCAACCAAAACGGCTTAGTTCTGTCTTTGATGGTGTCGCTGCCATAGCAACCGATGCAAATAAAACACTTGATAAAAATGCTGCAATTTTGGTTTTCATAAATGCCTCTCTAAAAAATTATTTGTTACATCGCAAAGGGACGTAATACATACGCCCCAGATGATTTAATTACCACCATGCTTCAAATTGAACGCCGCCGATAAACTCGCCGTCTTTCGCTTTATAACCAGCGTCTGTGCGATGTGCCGTGTTAAATTTGTCATTCCAGTGTGCGTAAGTGCCGAATACACGGATTGCCGGGCGCGCCCAAATGCTATTCCCCGCTTGCCATTGTTGCGCAATGGTGTATTTCATCAGATCATTTTTCTTACCGCTTGCTTGATCTTTAATACGGTCATAGCCCACTTCTAGTAAGGTGCTCATTGTATCGTTCCATTTATACATCGGGCGAATACCTGCAGAATACCAAGTTTTACCTTGTTTGTTATCCAAGTCTGTTTTTTCGTAGATTAACGCATACATTACCTCTACTTTATCACTTGCTTGCACAACGCCTTGGTTGATTAGACGAAGCATATCGCCTTTATTATTCGCTAACCCACCTTGTGAATGCCCAGTATTCCATGATGTCATTGCATCTTTGGCATACTGTGCGGTAAATTTATTAAAACCGCCGAAGAAGTTACCTTGAGTGTGCTCAATGGTCGCCATATAGCCACGTTTCGTCGCATCTTTTTCATAGATTGCACCGTCTTTAGTATGTGCATTACCAAAGTCAAAACCGATTTCTAATGAACCGTCTTTATTCGTTTCAATACCTGCTAAACGAACATCGAATACATCGTTATAAACATCTTTATTTTTATCTTGGCTGCTTTCCCATTTTTTAGTAATAGGATTATAGTTCCAGCTATATGCACCATCTTTTTCAGTATTACGAGTTACCGCTAAAGAGAGTTTACCGAAACCGACATCAATATTTTCAACCCCTGCACCCGGACCTGAAATATCCCAGTAGTAGAAGTCATTCATATGTACATCGTGACGTTGGTAGAAACGTTTACCTGCCCATAAGGTTGCCCCCGGTAAGCTGTCTGCAAAATTCTTGAACTGAACATTCACTTCACGAAGTGCTGGATTCGTCGCTTCCCAGTCTACTTGTTGATTTACCGAATAAGCTACATTGGTATCTAAGTAAATAGATTTCTCACCGTTTTTATAAAGCTCTTGACCTAATTTTAATTCTGCATAGGTTTCAGCTTCATTACCTAAACGGTATTTTGAACCGCCACCATTCACAGTAAATGCCGATTGCTCGCCGCCACCTGAAGTCCAACCGATACCGGAACGTGCATAACCATGGAAATCAACCGCTAATGCACTGGTTGAGAGTAAAGCACTTGAAACTAAAGTTGCTAACATCGTTTTATTGAGGTTCATAGGAAACTCCTTTCTCTTTTCAGACAGTTTTTTCATTATTAAAATTTAAGGGAAACCCTTAAGAACATTTATACACCTTGCTCGACAAATAAACGTTTACATGCCGTGCCATCTTCTCGGAAAAGGTGACAACGATTCGGATTAATACCAATCGACATTAAATCGCCTTCTTTCACTAATACAATGTCATTTTGGCGATAGACCAAACTCTGTTTAATCGGTGGCATTTCAATATGAATTTGCGTTTCATTACCTAGTTGTTCCACCACTTTGACCGTGCCGGAAATACAAACTTCGCTTTGTTCACACGGTAATAAATGTTCTGGACGAATACCTAATGAAAGGTTATCTCCTACTTTTACACCACCACTTTCAACCGGTACCCAGAAATTTAAATGGGTTGAATCCGGTAATTCAATTTTCACCCCACCTTCACGCACATCAATCACTCGCACCGGCAAGAAATTCATCTTAGGTGATCCGATAAAACCTGCTACAAAACGATTTGCCGGATAGTGATAAAGCTCTAATGGTTTACCCACTTGTGCAACGTTCGTTGTAAGATTGCTGCCCGCAGAAAGCGCTTGTAAAACAACAATTTTATCAGCGAGTGTCATCGCTTCGATTTGGTCATGCGTTACATAAATCATTGTTCTGCCAAGTTTTTTATGTAATTTTGAGATCTCTACGCGCATTTGCACACGTAATGCTGCATCTAAGTTTGAAAGAGGTTCATCTAATAAAAACACTTCGGGCTGTGAAACTAAGGTACGTCCAATCGCAACACGCTGACGTTGACCGCCCGACAATTCTTTCGGCTTGCGATTTAGTAAATGAGCGAGTTGTAGAATTTCTGCAACTTGGTTAACACGCTGGTCGATTTCTTCTTTTCTAGCGCCAGCAAGTTTTAAGCCGAATGACATATTTTCTGCGACTGAAAGGTGTGGATATAATGCATAAGATTGGAATACCATACCGATATTTCGATTCGCTGGCGGTACATCATTCATTCGTTTATCCCCGATAAATAAATCACCGGAGGTGATTTCTTCCAAGCCTGCGATCATTCGTAATACTGTTGATTTACCACAACCTGACGGACCAACAAAAACAACAAATTCGCCGTCTTTAATTTCTAAATTAACATCCTTAGAAATGTGTACATTGCCATACGATTTGCATACCTTTACTAATCGAACATCTGTCATGTTTTTGTCCTCTCGCTTTAAATTTGCTATGTAGTTTACGCATTTCTCTTTTTTCCACATCATACTTTCAGTAAATTTTTTCTTTACGCAACTCAATGTTTTTATTCCATTTTTTCTTGTTTTTTGTGAAACAGATCACAAAAAATACCTGAAGTTTTGTGATCTGTTTCACAAAAAACTGAGATATCCCCAAAATCTGTGAACTATATCAATAAATTCGGTTATGGGGAGGAGGATGGGGGATGATGAAATGATGGGTAAATTTTTTATTATGCTCTGTGTAAAAGACTAGAAAGTCGGTCTATCTCTAAAATTAAATGAGGAAAACTCTATGAAAAAACTCACTAAAACCGCATTAGCTGTATTAACAGGGCTTTGTGTTGCTCAAGGTGTCAATGCAAAAATTGTGGAAGGTCAACTCAATATCTGGATTAGTGCAGATAAAGGTTATAACGGTTTAGCCGAAGTAGGTAAAAAATTTGAAGCAGAAACCGGTGTTAAAGTTATAGTGGAACATCCGGGGAAATTAGAAGAATTATTCCCACAAGTTGCTTCAACCGGCGATGGTCCTGACGTAATTATCTTTGCCCATGACCGTTTTGGTGGCTACGCTCAAGCAGGCTTATTAGCAGAAGTAAAACCGAGCGCTGAATTTAAAGCGAAGCTGTCTGATATCGGCTGGGAAGCTAATAAATATAACGGTAAACAAATTGCTTACCCAATTGCAATTGAAGCAATCTCATTAATTTATAATAAAGATTTAGTAGCAACACCGCCAAAAACATGGGAAGAAGTGGAAAAGCTTGATAAAGAGTTAAAAGCTAAAGGCAAAAGTGCCATTATGTGGAATTTACAAGAGCCGTACTTCACTTGGCCTGTTATCTCATCTCAAGGCGCTTATGCATTTAAAGTCACACCAAACGGTTATAATGTGAAAGATATTGGCGTAAATAATGAAGGCGCACAAAAAGGCTTACAATTCGTTGTTGATTTAGTAAATAAAAAAGTGATTAACGCCGATATGGACTATGCCGTTTCAGAAGCTGCATTCAATAAAGGAAATACCGCTTTAACGATTAACGGCCCGTGGTCTTGGGCTAATATTGAGAAAAGCGAAATCAACTATGGCGTAGCCGTTCTCCCAACATTAAACGGCAAAGCCTCTAAACCATTTGTTGGTGTATTAAGTGCTGCGGTAAATGCTTCTAGCCCGAACCAAGACTTAGCCAAAGAATTCTTAGAAAATCATTTATTAACCGATGAAGGCTTAACAACTGTTAATAAAGATGCACCGCTAGGCGCTGTAGCCTTGAAATCTTTCCAAGCTAAACTGGCTAAAGACCCACGCATTGCTGCAACGATGGCGAATGCGGAAAACGGAGAAATTATGCCGAATATTCCACAAATGAGCCGTTTCTGGTATTCAGAAAAAGCCGCTATCGGTAATGCAACCAGCGGTCGCCAATCTGTAAAAGCAGCGCTTGATGAAGCGCAAGCAAAAATTGGAAAAGAATAATTTTTGCTAACCTCGTTGTTAGGACGCCTCAAATAGGCGTCCTATACCTCCGGCTTACCAATTTAGGGGAAACACTATGCCAACATTAAATACAACACCCCCTTCCCAGCTTTGGGCTAAACGTCTATTTATCGGATTACTTTATCTATTATCTTTTTACCTTGTTTTTACCATTTATCTGCAAGGTGAAATACTGTTTGCATTACTTGTTTTAGTCGTAGTAACGACAGGTATTTATATTTTCTCAAATCAATCGACCTACCGTTGGCGCTATGTTTACCCTGGTGTTTCTGCTATGGGGATTTTTGTGTTATTCCCGTTAATTTGTACTGTCGTTATCGCCTTTACAAATTATAGTGGCTCCAATCAACTTAACTTTGAACAAGTCGTCCGCCAATTACAAAATCAAACTTACGCTGCAGGTGATCATCTGAATTTCAAATTGCTGCAAACCAACGAAAATCAATATCAACTTGCATTAAGTAACCCTAATTCGCAAAAAAATTATCTTTCTGAACCGCTTGTATTAGATACCCTTCCTGCTGAATTGGCTGTAACTGAAGTAGAGCAACTCCCTAACATATCAGTTGCCCCTTTAAAAGCAATTACGCAAAACCGAACTAGATTACAGGTAATAAAAGTATTATTACCAAGCGAACAAATCGTTACGATGAGTTCTCTCCGCCAATTTGCTGAACAAAAAGCACGCTATACATTTGATGAACAAAATCAGATCTTAACAAATAATGAGAGTGGTGAACGCTATAAACCGAATGATGATATCGGCTTTTTCCAACCGATTGACGAACAGGGTAATTTTACAGGCAATCGATTAGAACCGGGTTATACCGTTTCAGTAGGTTGGCAGAATTTCATCAAAATCTTAACCGATGACGGTGTTCAAGAACCCTTTATTAAAATCTTTATTTGGACTGTCGTATTTGCCCTTTTAACCGTTGTTTTTACTACATTACTCGGGATGATTTTTGCTTCGCTCGTACAATGGGAAGCATTAAAAGGTAAAGCGATTTATCGTCTGTTATTAATTTTACCTTACGCCGTACCGGGCTTTATTTCAATCTTAGTTTTTAAAGGGTTATTTAACCAAAGTTTCGGTGAAATCAACCTCATTCTAAACCAATTATTCGGTATCCGTCCGGAATGGTTTAATGATCCGTTCTTAGCCAAAGCAATGTTACTGATTGTGAATACTTGGTTAGGTTATCCGTATATGATGATTGTTTGCATGGGCTTACTCAAAGCGATTCCGCACGATTTATATGAAGCTTCTGCGATTGATGGCGCAAGTGTATGGCAAAATTTCACGAAAATTACCATGCCATTGTTAATTAAACCGCTTATGCCGTTAATGATTGCCAGCTTCGCCTTTAACTTTAATAACTTTGTATTAATTCAGTTATTAACTAACGGTGGTCCAAATATGGTAGGCACAACAACACCGGCAGGACATACCGATTTACTGGTCAGTTATACTTATCGTATTGCTTTTGAAGGTAGCGGTACACAAGACTTTGGTTTAGCGGCTGCAATCGCTGTCATCATCTTCTTGCTAGTAAGCGGATTAGCATTATTCCAAATCAGAATGACGAAATTATCACAGGATTAATTGAAGTTGCTCCTTCTTCTCTCTGCACAGAAGGAGCAAAGAGGATATCAACTATGGCTATTGTTCAACCTAAATCAATGAAATTGCGTTTATTTTCCACTCACCTTTTTCTAATCTGTTTCTGCGCAATTATCTTATTCCCGATGCTGATGATTATCGGGATTTCATTGCGCCCCGGAAACTTAGCAATTGGTGAATTGATTCCAAGTGAAATTTCACTTGAACACTGGAAACTTGCCTTAGGTCTTAGCGTTACTCATGTGGACGGAAGTGTAACACCACCGCCATTCCCTGTTTTACTCTGGTTATGGAATTCAGTTAAAGTTGCAGGTATTACCGCTATGATCACTCTCGCTTTATCGACAACTGCTGCCTATGCCTTTGCTCGTTTATGTTTCACCGGTAAAAGTTTATTACTGAAATCAATGTTAATTTTCCAAATGTTTCCGGCTGTACTTTCATTAGTTGCATTGTATGCCTTATTTGATCGTCTAAGCGATTACATTCCATTCTTAGGGTTAAATACACATGGCGGGGTAATCTTTGCTTACTTAGGTGGTATCGCAATGCACGTTTGGACAATCAAAGGTTATTTTGAAACTATTGATAAATCGCTTGAAGAAGCGGCTGCGCTTGATGGAGCAAGTCCGTGGCAAACTTTCCGTTTAATTTTACTGCCGCTTTCCGTACCGATTTTAGCGGTTGTGTTTATCCTTTCCTTTATCTCAAGCATTATCGAAGTGCCAGTTGCCTCACTCTTATTACGAGATGTTGAAAACTACACGCTTGCAGTAGGTATGCAACAGTACTTACATCCGCAAAACTATCTTTGGGGTGACTTTGCCGCTGCCGCCATCTTGTCTGCGATTCCAATCACATTAGTATTCTTACTAGCACAACGTTGGTTAGTCGGCGGCTTAACCGCTGGTGGTGTAAAAGGATAAGTATCGGAGGAACTTCTCCGATTTGCAAAAAATAAGTAAAAAATAACCGCTTATGAGGCTATGCTCACTAAGCAAAAAAGGAAGATCACAATGAAATCGCTTCACCCATACCTTAATTCTTATTTCTCTGATGAATATGGCAGACGCCGTTATGCCAGCCAAGCGGTCTGTCGCAAAATTGCAAAGCGCTTAGGTTCTCCTAAAAGCAAGCCAGTTATCCCTCCTGTAAAAGTTACGACAGAAGGACAAGCGGTCTATATTCGATTAAATCTTGCAAATAGTAATAAAAATTTACAAGCATGCTGGCAACTTCACTTAGAAAGCGGTGAAATCCTTAGCGGTAAAGTGAAACGCAATGCGATCAATTTACCTAAAGATCTGCCTCTGGGCTATCATCAATTACAACTTGAAAGTGAACATCACTCACTAAATTGCCGTATTATTATTACGCCCAAAACCGCTTTCCAACCGAAAGAATTACAACAAAAACAAAAGTTATGGGGAGCAATTTTACAGCTCTATACGCTTCGTTCTGAACATAACTGGGGGATTGGCGATTTTAGTGATCTAAAAATATTCCTCACTCAGCTTGCAGCCAAGGGGGGAGATTTTGTCGGCTTAAATCCGATTCATGCCATTTTCCCTGCAAATCCGGAAAGTGCCAGCCCTTATAGCCCGTCTTCTCGTTTATGGCAAAACATTATTTATATTGATGTAACGGCAATTGATGCCTTCCAGCAGTCTGCCGAAGCACAAGCTTGGTTTCATTCCGCAGAAGTTCAACAACAACTTATTGAGGCAAGAGCAAAAGACTATGTAGATTATTCACAAGTGATGCGCTTAAAACTCGAAGGACTACGTTTAGCTTATGCCACTTTCGTTCAGCAAGACCAACAAGCTTTCGAACGCTTTATCAATGAATACGGCGAAAGCCTAAAAGTACAAGGTACATTTGATGCTCTACATTATTGGTTATCAAACCAATTTAGCGAGCAATGGGGCTGGAATTTCTGGGCGCAGGAATATCAAGACTATGCTTCAAATGCAGTACAAGCATTTCAAACAGAACACAGCCAATTAGTTCGGTTCTATATGTGGTTGCAATTTGTGGCTCAACAACAATTAAAAGCGTGTAATCAATTGGCAAAAACACTCAATATGCCTATTGGCTTCTACCGTGATTTAGCGGTAGGTGTTGCCGATAATGGAGCGGAAACTTGGGCGGATAAAGAGTTATTTGTGCTAGATGCCTCTGTCGGTGCACCACCGGATATTATGGCGCCAAACGGACAGAATTGGGGATTATCGCCAATGCATCCGGAAGTATTGCAAAGCCGAGGATACCAGCCGTTTATTGATTTATTACGTGCCAATATGAAAGATTGTGGTGCATTGCGTATCGACCATATTCTTGGTTTTGCACGTATGTGGTGGGTGGCAAAAGGCGATTCGGCTAAAAACGGCGCTTATGTGCGTTATCCACTAGAAGATTTATTAGCAATTCTTGCCTTAGAAAGCCAACGAAACCAATGTTTAATCATCGCAGAAGCGCTTGGTACCGTTCCGAAAGGCATGCTACAAAAATTAGAGAACAAAGGAATTCTTGCTTATAACATTTTCTACTTTGAATGGGATCAGCACGGCAGTAAGCCATTAACTAATTATCCATACCAAGCGATGACTACACTCAGTACGCATGATTTACCGACCGTACAAGGCTACTGGAAAGGCTACGACTTTGATTTAGGCGAAAAATTTGGTGTTTACCCAAGTGAAAAAGTGCTTAATATTCTGAAACAGAGTCGCCATTTCAATAAAGAAGCGATTAGACAAGCGGTCGAAAAAGTCCAAGATCTTGCAAAAGATAGCGAAGGCGTAAACCTACAATTTGTGCACCAATTACAACGCTATGTAGCGGATACCAATTCTGCCTTATTTGGCACCCAGCCGGAAGATTGGCTAAATATGCTCGAGCCGGTAAATATTCCCGGAACAAGTAATGAATATCCGAATTGGCGTAGAAAATTAAGCCATACAATTAATGAGATTTTTAACCACGAGCAAATCAATCAACTACTTGATGCTTTCGAACAAAAACGGAATAGATAACAAAATAGCCACAAATTATTGTGGCTATTTTTATAAATTATAACTTATTTAAAAAGGAGGACTTGGATAAAACTTTGAAGTTATTCACATTTATTACATAAACACCCACTTATCGTAACGAACTTAATTTACTTTATTCACGTATATCACTAAAATACAACGCCTTTTGGCGATTTGTAATATCCAAATTATTCAAACTTTTATAAGGTTACCTTTCTATGTTGTGGTTCTTCTTTTGTGTAGCAGTTCTCGTACTAGGCTACTTTATCTACGGGAAGATCATTGAGAAAATCTTCGTGATCAACCCGAAAAAAACAACACCGGCTTATGCGATGAACGACGGTGTTGACTATATGCCAATGTCAAAAACAAAAATTTGGCTCATTCAATTATTAAATATTGCCGGCACAGGCCCTATTTTTGGTCCAATCCTCGGCGCACTATATGGTCCGGTTGCAATGCTTTGGATCGTAATCGGTTGTATTTTTGCTGGTGCGGTACATGACTACTTCTGTGGTATGTTAAGTATTCGTAACGGTGGCGCAACAATGCCTGCCTTAGCAGGTAAATTCTTAGGTCGCCCGGTTAAAGTATTCATCAACGTGATGGCACTTGTTCTTCTTTTACTTGTTGGCGTGGTATTCGTAGCGAGTCCGGCACAATTAATGGCAACTATTACAATGGATGTCTTCGGTGCGACAGGCGGCACATTACAACTAAACGATGCGGAAGCGCTTCATCACGCGGTTGAAGCAGGCGGCTTAACGGTTTGGGGTATGGATAAAGCAACAGTTATCTCTGTTTGGACCTTAATCATCTTTGCTTACTATATCTTAGCAACCTTACTTCCGATTGATAAAATCATCGGCCGAATCTACCCATTCTTCGGTGCATTATTACTGTTTATGTCTGTAGGTATGGTTTACGGTTTAATCACTGCACACTTCAGTGCAACGGATCCAATTGAATTCTTCCGTACAATTAATGCAGACGGTCAAGGTTTGACGTGGGAAAAATTCACACAAAACTTCCAAGTGAAGGGTGATGTTCCGATTTGGCCTTTATTATTCTTAACAATTTCTTGTGGTGCGTTATCAGGCTTCCACGCGACACAAACGCCATTAATGGCTCGTTGTGCAGAAAATGAAAGCGAAGGTCGTTTTATTTTCTACGGTGCAATGATTACTGAAGGTGTTATCGCATTAGTATGGTGTATGGTGGGTCTTGCATTCTATGAAAACCCACAAGCGTTACAAGATGCAATTTCTGCCGGTTCTCCGTCTAAAGTGGTTTATGACAGCTCATTACACTTCTTAGGCTTTATCGGTGGTATTTTCGCCGTATTAGGTGTGGTTGTGTTACCAATTACCTCAGGTGATACTGCATTCCGTGCAGCTCGTTTACAATTAGCTGAACTTTTTAAAATTGATCAACGTTCATTAACTAAACGCTTAATGATTGCGATACCGCTATTTGCATTAGGCTTCGTGGTATCAAAAATTGACTTCAGTATCTTATGGCGTTATTTCACTTGGGCAAACCAAATGACAGCAATGGTAATGCTTTGGACTGCGGCGGCATATTTATATCGTTACAAAAAATCCCACTGGGTATGTTCAATCCCAGCATGGTTTATTACAACCGTATGCACAACCTACTTGTTCTATAACAAAATCGGCTTCGGTTTAGATTATCAACTTTCTGTTTACTTAGGTTTTGCAACAACTGCTGTTTGTATCGTATTGTTCTTCACAATGCTTAAACCACTAGGCGAACGTGATGAAGATGCTTATGTAACAAATTAATCCATTGATTGATATTTTAAAAGCGGGGATAATTTCCTCGCTTTTTTATTTTAACCATTCTTTTATATGCAATTCTTTGATACCCATACTCATCTGGATTATGTGGCAGAAAGCCTCAATCTTTCCGTTGATCAACTTGTTAAAAATGCCAAACATTCAAATGTCACTCGCGTTTTAGTTGTGTCTGTATTTGCAAAAAATTTCGCAAAAGTGACCGCTTGTGCCAAACAAATGCCTCATAATTTAGTTTATGGATTAGGGTTACATCCGCTTTATATTCAACAACACCAAACAGTTCATTTAGATTATTTAGAATCGTTATTAGCACAACAAGACCCACAATGTACTGCTATCGCAGAAATCGGTTTAGAAAGAGCGGTAGAAACGCTTTGTACCCCCGAATTTTGGCATAAGCAGTGTGAATATTTAGAGGCACAACTTGCTTTTGCCAAGCTGTTCAATTTGCCGGTAAATTTACATTCTCGGAAAAGTCATGACCAACTTTCGGTCTTTCTGAAAAAAGCCCAATTATCGCATACGGGAGTAATTCATGGGTTTGCCGGAAGTTATGACCAAGCAAAACGCTTTGTTGATTTAGGTTATAAAATCGGGGTAGGCGGCACAATCACCTATGCAAGAGCCAATAAAACTAGAGAGGCTATGCGTAAGCTGCCTTTAGAAAGTTTATTACTGGAAACAGACTCGCCCGATATGCCTGTTTGTGGCTTTCAAGGAAAACTAAACCGTCCGGAGCGATTGGCTGTGACTTTCCAATCTCTTTGTGAATTACGCCATGAATCGCCACAAGAAATTGCAGAGACCATCTGGCAAACCAGTGAGAAATTATTTTGGTATAAATAAAAAAGAGGGCAAAAATTTGCCCTCTTTTTCATACGATAACGGACCAATTAATATGAAATCGTCACGGTTTTCACGCCACAATTATTCTCTGCGACCTCTTGCTGAGACATAAACGGATAACGACATTGCATTTTTTGTTGGCGAATTTCATTATCCGACATAGGTACTTGCGCACCTACGCGTAATTCCTCAGGAGAGAAGTTACTTACTAACTTATCGTTCTCATAAGTACCATTAACATCTTGACGGCGCTTAGCTGATTTAGATTTTACGACTGAATGCTTCGTTTTATTCTCAACTTTCTTTTCATGAGATACTGCAACAAATGATTTTTTCGTAACGCTCTTTTCCGGCTTATGGCGTTTTTCAATAATTTTATTTGAGCCAGCAGTTTTATTGGTTTTCACTAATTCTGCTTTCTCTTCTTCTCCAAGATGAGTTATTGATTTATCTTTCTCGTGCTCTGCCTCAGCAACTTTCTCAGATTTATCAACTTTTTCCGAAGATATTTTACTTTCTTCGCTCCTCTGCTCCAAAGATTTTTCTCCTGTTTGAGGCTGTTTTTGCTCTACGGGCATTTGACTAGAATCAGCATCCTGCTTTTTCGGATCATCAAAACATCCAGCTAAGAGAAAACTTACCCCTAAAACGGCTAATAAGTTTTTCATTTTAAATTTCATTCCTAATAAGACAAAAAAAGGTAAGTAAACAAAAGGTTTACTTACCTCATATATTATTATAATTAGCGCATAGTTACAAATTCTTCCGATCCTGTTGGATGAATAGCCACAGTGTTATCAAAATCAGCTTTTGTTGCTCCCATTTTAATCGCTACTGCAAATCCTTGGATCATTTCATCAACCCCAAAACCAATGCCATGTAAGCCGACAATTTTCTCTTCTTGACCGACACAAACTAGCTTCATTCGGCAAGGTTGACGATGTTGTGTAACTGCC
Organism: Actinobacillus capsulatus DSM 19761; assembly: GCF_000374285.1. GTDB lineage: Bacteria > Pseudomonadota > Gammaproteobacteria > Enterobacterales > Pasteurellaceae > Actinobacillus > Actinobacillus capsulatus. The sequence goes on from NZ_KB893933.1 coordinate 60,561, forward strand.
GTGTACATTGCCGTAAATGAAGATTTATACACTTTCACATTCTCGGCACCGAATTTTTCAATTGCTTGAGGCTCAGTTAAGCCGACCGTGCCAATAGGTGGATGGCTAAATACAACCGTTGGCACTAAATTATAATCCAAATGTTCATTCGGTTTATTGTTAAATAAACGTTCAGATAAACGACGACCTGCAGCCACTGCTACCGGTGTTAATTCAATACCGCCTTCAATAATATCTCCAACCGCATAAATATTCGGCACATTGGTGTTTTGGAATTTATCTACGATAATCTGACCTTTAGCGTTGGTTTTCACACCTACTGCATCAAGATTGATTTGATCGCACGCCGGCTCACGACCGATTGCCCAAATTAAGCAATCCACGGTTGTTTCTCTGCCATCCGCTAATTTTAATACTAGCGAACCGTCCGCATTCTTACTTACTTCTTGCGGAATCGCTTGAGTATGTAGCGTGATACCGTCTTGCGCTAATACTTCCACTAACGTTTCAACAATCAGAGGATCTTGATTACGTAACGGAGCGTGTTGACGTACAAATAAATGCGTTTCAGAACCTAAGCTGTTTAATACACCGGCAATTTCAACCGCAATATAACCGGCACCGACTACCGCAACACGTTTCGGTAATTCACGTAATGCAAAGAACCCATCAGAATCAATACCGTACTCCGCGCCCTTAACCGCCGGAATCGACGGACGACCGCCGGTTGCGATTAAAATATGCTCCGCAGTAATTTGTTCTGTACTGCCGTCTGCATAAGTGACTTCCACTGTTTTGCTATCAACAAATTTAGCAAAGCCGTTAAACACATCAACATTATTTTTAGCTAAGACATTGTTGTATGAGGTATGAATACGAGAAATATAGGCTTCACGACTTTCGATTAATTTCGCAAAATCGAAATTATTCAGCGTGACATCAAAACCGTAATCAGGCGCATAGCTGTTAATTGCTTCTGCGATATGCGCACCGTAAAACATCACTTTTTTAGGCACACAGCCCACATTCACACAAGTACCGCCGAGATATTTCGCTTCAATGATCGCACATTTTTTACCATAACTTGCCGCACGATTGATTGAAGCGATACCACCGCTACCACCACCAATGGCTAAATAGTCATAATGTTTTGTCATAATCTTCCCTACTATAAATAAAATAAAAGCGGTTTAATTCTAACCGCTTTTTGTAAAAATGCATTAAATTATTGTGATAGGCCTAATGCTGCTTTGAACTGACTGCCGATGATCCAGATGATCATCCACATGAAGTTTTGACACGAATGTTTCATAACCGCCGACAATTACCATAATTAATAAATTAGCAATCATCACCACGTCAATCAGGTTTAATACCGTTAACATAATCGTATTTTCATCCATTACCCCAATGTTCACGATTAAGCTATAAAGTAATTTCATAAACTTATAAGCATAAATGCCTTGCACGACAATTAAGTCTAAATAAATTGGCTAATTGCAGCTAACGGCTTGCAAAAATAATTTTATTCAAAATTGAATTATTCACAGGTTGCATACTTCCTCAATATAAGCAATCAATAAAAAAGAGGACTAATTTTAATAACTTTTTGCAAAAGTTTTAACAAAAAAGACCGCTTGTTTAACAAATATTACAATTATTTTTTAAAGCCTTTCCCATTATTCCAAGAAACCGTATATTCCAAAGGTAAACGGCTACTTGGTAGTGCTGCCGTTGCCGCCTTACCAATCGCTAATAACATCACCGGCAAATAGCGCTCGGCATCTACCTCAAGTGCTTCCAATACGGCAGGACGATCAAATACTCCAATCGCATGAGTATCATAGCCTTTATCTTTAGCAATCAGCATAAACTGCATAGCGGCTAAACTCGTGTCGGTGATCACTTGATCACGAATATCTTGTTCGCTCGAAGCATTATGTACACCGAGCAGAAAATCCAATGAACGTTGTTTAAATTGCGGGTGTAAACAACCTGTCTCAATCGAACGTTCCAAAATATCATCCAGTAACAACTGATATTGTAAATCCGCTAGTACTAAAATCACTACTGAAGCCGTTTCACATGGCGGTGCATTAAATGCAACAGAACCTAGTAATTTATTTTTTTGCACAGCATCGTCCACCACTACAAAGCGCCATGGTTGTAAATTCGCTTTAGAGGGCGCAAGCTGTGTCAGTACTAACATTTCTTCCAGCTCTTGGCGCTCAATCTTCACATTAGGATTAAAAACTTTGATGGTTTTGCGCTGTTCAATAACATTCTTGAGTTCCATTTTTCATTCCTTCTACAAATTATTTTTATCAGTGTACGTTTAGCTAAAATAAAGAGAAATAGTCTAAATGAGGTATTTAAAGCTTTTTATGAACTAGATCAAAAACCAAACAAGCGGTTAAATTTGCAAATTTTTTCGCAAATTTAACCGCTTGTTCAGCTAGAAGACCGCTCGCAACAGTCCTGTGGCGATAATTGAAATGATCACCGTTGGAAATAAAGAAAATTTCATCATTGCCAAGCAAGTCAGGATTACAGCAATCGTATTGGCAATATCGCCAGACATAATAGTCGGAGCAATAACGGATATTAAAACACAGCCTGGAACAGCTTCCATCACTTGCTCCGTCGTGCGACTTAACTTTCTATTTCGTAACACTAGAAAACCAAGGATGCGAGTAAGATAAGTCGAGAATGCCATTAAAATAATCGTAAAGAAAACGCTTGATGCCATTATTTATCCTCCCTTGATGCAAAGAAATAGGCGGATAAAATCCCCGACAATGCTCCTGCCAACACATACCAAGCACCCTCAACCGTATGGAAAACCAATCCCGCTACCAATAGACTGACAAACCATGGTCGAGCAAATGAAAATGACTTCCACATTCCTTTTAACATTACTAAAAAGATGGCGGTAAAAGACATATCGAAACCGTATTTTTCCAGATCATCGACAAAAGGTCTGATATAAGCGCCTAACATACTGGAACTCACCCACATGATATAAAGGCTGATTGCCGTTCCCATATAATAGGGAATACTAATTGCTTTTTGCGGGCGTTTCTGCGCATCGGCTAAATTCATCGCCCATACTTCGTCCGTCATAAAAAAGAGCAAACCGAGCGATTTCAAACGACCGATATTTTTCATATAAAGAGATAATGCAGCCCCCATAATAATATGGCGACTATTAATCAGCGTTGAAACAGCAACGATAACGCTGATGGCAAGCGGATGAGTCCAAAGATTCACGGCGGCAAATTCCGAACCACCGGCAAAATTCAAACCGGTTAACAACCCGATTTCATAAAACGGCATACCTTTTTGTGAAGCTTGAGCACCAAGCACAAGCCCTAATGGAATAAAGCCAAGAGTCATCGGAGAGACTTCCTTTACTCCGCGTAAAAATTCATGATGTTGCATAAGTGATTTTTTATTTTATTAATTTATGAAAGTAGGCTATTCAGCCCAAGCTTCTGATGTAAGTTGCTTGCCAAAATGGCTTTCAATTAAACGGGCGGTAATCGCACTTTGTGGGTTTAACAGGAGGTCTTTGGTTTTGCCGTACTCTACCACTTCCCCTTCGTGCATGACCATTAGTTTATCAGCGATATGTTTAATTAAACCTAAATTCTGTCCGACATAGATAATTGAAATGCCAAGACGCTCTTGAAGAGTAAGCATCAGATTGGTTAATTGTGTTCTCACCGAAAAATCTAATGTACTTAGCGTATCGTCTGCAATCAGGATTTCAGGCTCTAAGATCAGCGCCCGAGCCAAAGCAATACGTTGTTTCTGGCTGCTTGAGGTGTCTTTAATATGAATTAAGGCGTGTTCCGGATACATTCCGACTAATCTTAGGATATGAAAGATACGTTCATTACGTTCGGCTTCACTGAGATCTGTTGCCAAACGTAGCGGTATATCTAAGATTTGCCCAATGTTATAGTTAGGATCAAAGGCGTAATTCGGGTCTTGGAACATCATTCGAATATGACGAGTACGGAATTGGTAATCACCGAATTTTAATTTTTTGCCACGAAATAGCATATTTCCAGAAGTCGGTTTCGTTAAGCCGACAATCATTTTTGATAAAGTCGATTTTCCTGCACCATTTTCACCAATAATCGCCAGCGTCTCACGCTTATTTAAACTAAAAGAGACTTCTTTTACCGCATAAAAATCTTGCTTGCGAAATAAACTTATTCGGTCAGTAAAACGTTTACTGAGATTTTGAATTTCTAATAATGCCATAACAGTAATAGATAATAGAAAAAAGATAATTTGAACGAATAATTATTGATTATCCTTTTTCAATTATCAATGAAAAAGACCGCCGATAAGCGGTCTTTTTTGGTTAACTTTTTACAATCTGAAATTATAAAACGTTTACACAGTTTAAATCTTCGAAAGATTGTTCTAAGCGTTTAGACATAGATTCTTCCATTTTACGTAACCAAACACGTGGATCGTAGTATTTTTTGTTTGGAGAATCTGGACCTTCTGGGTTACCTAATTGACCTTGTAAGTATGCTTCGTTCGCTTTGTAGAATTGAAGAATACCGTCCCAAGATGCCCATTGCGTATCTGTATCAATGTTCATTTTGATCGCACCGTAGCTGATCGCTTCACGGATTTCTTCACGTGATGAACCTGAACCGCCGTGGAATACGAAGTCGATTGATTTCGCAGGAAGGTTACGTTCTTTAGAAACGAATTCTTGTGATGCGCCTAAGATTGAAGGCTTTAATTTTACGTTACCCGGTTTGTAAACACCGTGTACGTTACCGAATGCCGCAGCAACAGTGAAACGTGAGCTTACTGGGTTTAATTGGTCGTAAACGTATAAAACGTCTTCAGGTTGAGTATATAATTTAGACTCTTCAACATCTGAGTTATCTACACCATCTTCTTCACCACCGGTAATACCGATTTCGATTTCAAGTGTCATACCCATTTTGTCCATACGAGCTAAGTACTCACGGCAGATTGCCATGTTTTCTTCCATTGGCTCTTCTGAAAGATCGATCATGTGAGAAGAGAATAAAGGTTTACCTGTTTCTGCAAAGTGTTTTTCACCTGCATCTAATAAACCGTCAATCCATGGAAGTAATTTTTTCGCAGCGTGATCAGTATGAAGAATTACCGGTACACCGTACTCTTCTGCTAATGCATGAACGTGTTTCGCACCTGCGATTGCACCTAAAACATCTGCACGAGCACCTGATGCTGGTTTGATACCTTTACCTGCATAGAATTGTGCGCCACCGTTAGAGAACTGAACAATAACAGGTGCTTTAACACGCGCAGCCGTTTCTAATACTGCATTTACAGAGTCAGAACCTACACAGTTTACTGCCGGAATTGCAAAGTTGTTTGCTTTAGCATAAGCGAATACTTTTTGAACGTCATCGCCTGTTACTACACCCGGTTTTACGATGTCTAATAATGCCATTTTTAAGTTTCCTATAGTGTTTGATAGATTTGGTAGGACGCAAAGCATTGCGTCCTTCTTAAATTTTGTAACGGACACGAAATTTCATGTCCCTACAAGCGGTCGAATTTTGCAAAAATTTTGCGATTTTTGACCGCTTATCATTAAGCATTAGCCGTTTGCACGTTTCTCTAAGATTTCAACTGCTGGTAATACTTTGCCTTCTACGAATTCTAAGAACGCACCGCCACCTGTTGAGATATAAGAGATTTTATCTGCAATACCGAATAAATCGATCGCTGCTAACGTATCACCGCCGCCTGCGATAGAGAATGCACCGTTTGCCGTTGCTTCAGCGATTGCGTTTGAAATCACTTCAGTACCTTTACGGAAGTTAGGGAATTCAAATACGCCAACTGGACCATTCCAAAGAATAGTTTTTGCAGATTTGATGATATTTGCTAATTCTTCTGCTGATTTGTCACCGATATCGAAAATTGATTCATCTGCTTGAACTTCAGATACCGCTTTTTCTGTTGCCGGAGCGGTTTCAGAGAATTCTGTACCTACACGTACATCAACTGGAACTGGGATATTAGTTGCTGCAGCTAAACGTTTTGCCTCAGCGATTAAATCTTCTTCATATAAAGATTTACCTACAGCATGACCTTCTGCTGCGATGAAAGTATTTGCGATACCGCCACCAACGATTAATTGGTCTGCGATTTTTGAAAGGCTGTCTAAAACAGTTAATTTAGTAGAAACTTTTGAACCGCCTACGATTGCTAACATCGGGCGTTGTGGTTCTTTTAACGCTTTACCTAAAGCATCTAATTCTGCCGCTAATAACGGACCAGCACATGCAACCGGTGCAAATTGTGCAACACCGTAAGTAGAACCTTCAGCACGGTGTGCTGTACCGAATGCGTCCATTACGAAAACGTCACAAAGCGCCGCATATTTTTTCGCAAGCTCAGGATCGTTTTTCTTCTCACCTTTATTGATACGTACGTTTTCAAGCACTACGATTTCGTTTTCCGCAACATCAACACCGTCTAAGTAGTCACGTACTAAGCGCACCGGCACACCTAAATCTGATGCATTTAAATAATCAACTACAGGTTGTAAAGAATTTGCTTCTTCGAAAACACCTTCAGTTGGACGGCCTAAGTGAGAAGTTACCATCACTTTAGCACCTTTTTGTAATGCTAATTTTAAGGTAGGAATGGTTGCACGGATACGTGCGTCAGATGTCACTTTGCCATCTTTTACCGGTACGTTTAAATCAGCACGGATAAATAAACGTTTGCCAGCAAGATCAAGGTCTGCCATTTTAATAACTGACATAGTAAGTTCCTCTTTTTTAAGTTTCAAAAATAAAACAGCATGATTATATCATTTTCTACCCATTTTGGGCGAATGTAGATCAAATTCTTGCACAATTTTGCAAAAAACAATCGATTTTTGACCGCTTATTTGACCTCTTCCACTCCAAATGGAGCACTACCACCAAGTGGTCCAGAAGAAATACGACAAGCAGCCAAGAATTAACACACAAGCGAAATTCATAATTAACCCGACTTTAACCATCTCACTTTGTTTTATATAGCCGGTAGCAAACACAATGGCATTTGGCGGTGTAGCAATCGGCAACATAAAGGCAGCGGAAGCACCACAAGCAATAATTGCCGCCAGTGAAATCGGTGGTAAACCGAGAGAGTTTGCTACCGAAATAAAAATCGGCATCATCAATGCAGCACTTGCGGTATTTGAAGTAAATTCAGTTAAAAACACAATAAACGCTGCCATAGAAAGCGTCATAATCAGCCAATGCTTATTACCGATATAATTTACGATACCGTCAGCCAGAATTTTACTTGCACCGGTATCTTTCAATACGATCCCAAGGGTTAAACCGCCGCCGAATAACATTAATACCCCCCACTCTGCGCGTTCTTGAATTTGCGCCCATGTCGCCGTATTCGTAATGCAAAGCACGACAACTGCAACCATTGCAATCACCGCATCAAAACTTTTAATTGATTCCTTTAATGCAAAAGCTTGGCGTACAACAGGTTCAATCACGCTACTAAAGGTTAATAAAATTGCGGTCACGCAAAAAACAGCTAATGTCGTTAAACGTTGTGCCGTTAATGGAATTTGTTCAACTTTTGCTTCAAACGGCACATTAAAGTTCGGGCGTAGCACAACTAATAATGAAAACACCATCGCAATCATTAATAACACAGCGACAGGCATACCATACGCAAGCCATTCAGAAAATGACACTTTAATATAAGAGGCTAAAATCGCATTTGGCGCAGAACCTACTAATGTTCCCATCCCACCGATACTTGAGCTAAAAGCAATGCCAAGCAATACAAATACATATAATCTGCGATGTTGTTGAAAATCTAACTGATGCAAAATCCCAAGCGTTAAAGGCAACATTAACGCCGCAACCGCCGTATTATTAATAAATAATGAAAGCCCTGCCGTAACACCAAATAAATAGATAACGGTAAGTTTTAAATTACCTTTGGCTAAACGAATCACATGGTTTGCGATCCATAAATCGATTTTCTGCAAATTAAGTACGGCAGCAATAACAAAACCACCAAAAAACATAAAGATAATAGGTTCAGAGAAAGGAGCGAAAGCCGCTTTGGTTGATAAGACATTCAGGAAAATGGCAAAAATAGGCACCATTAAAGAGGTAACAGTAATATTGAAAGCTTCGGTTAGCCATAAGATTCCGACAAAAATAAGCAATGCCAGTCCTTGATTCTCTTGCGGATTAAAGGGTAGCAGTTTAATTAACGTAAAAAATAGTATCAGATCCAGCAATAAAATTATCATGCCCCTCATTGGGCTTTTGGTTGTTCTTGACATAGTTATACCTCTTATTGTTTGCATATTGGTCTGTTATAGACGCTAAATTCGACAATAGCGTATTTTTATCAAAAGTAAAGAGATAAAACGGAAAATCAACCAATTATTTTATCTAGAGTACTCAATTAACTAATTACGCAAAAACAATTATCTTTTTACTATAAAATTGAATATAAACTCAAAATAAACCAATAAATATTCATTTCACAAAACAAAAAAGCGTAGCCGATACGCTACGCTTTTCAGAATTAAATCAATTTATTTCAACCAGAAGAAATAACCGATAAGAGAGATGACTAGAATACAAACGATACTGAGTTTATACGAACGTAACATATCGCTTTGTTTTACAATACCCGTACTAAATGCAATCGCATTTGGCGGCGTCCCCACTGGCATCATAAAGGCACATGAAGCACCAAAGCCGATAACTAAAGCGAATGCACGAGGGTCAAGGTTTAATGACTCTGCAATTGAGATAAAAATCGGTACAAGCAACGCCGCACTTGCCGTATTTGACGTAAATTCGGTTAAACACACGATAAACGCTGCGATAATCAAGCAAATAATGTAATAGTGTTTACCTTCAATTAATGAAACGATACCTTCCGCCATAATTTTACTCGCACCAGTATGACTTAACACATAACTTAAGGTTAAACCACCACCGAATAAGAACAACACGCCCCATTCAGTTCCCTCTTGTAATTGATTCCAAGTGGTGACACGTGAAGCACATAAAGCAAGTGCCGCCACCATTGCAACCATACTATCGAAATTACCGATATTTTTTGATAGTCCTAACAATGGCGAAATAAAACTATTTACTTGTTGCCCGAAAACCCAACAAAGCGCAATCACCACGAAAATACTTAGGGTAATCAGACGTTTACGGTTCATTGGAATATCTTCTGCATGATACTCGAAACTACCTGAAAACTTCGGACGGAAATTAAAATACAACACCACTAATGCCATTGGTAATAGGATAGCCACCATCGGCAAACCATAGAGTAACCATTCGGCAAAGCCAATACCTAACTGTGATGCGGCAATCGCATTCGGGGGGCTCCCCACTAAAGTCCCCATACCGCCAAGACCTGCACTATAAGCAATACCTAAAATCACAAACGCAAAAGTATTATGATCACGCTCTTTATCCATATTACTTAATAAGCCGAGAGCCAGCGGTAACATCATTGCCGCCGTTGCAGTGTTACTCATCCACATGGAAAGTACTGCGGTTACAAGGAAGAGGTAAAGTACTGCGACAAATAAATTACCTTTGGCAAGTGCCATAATTTTGTTTGCAATTAATTTATCAATTTTTTGAATATGCAGTGCTGTAGCTAATGCAAAGCCACCAAAAAATAAGAAGATTGTCGGATCAGCAAATGCTACGAGAGCTTGCTTAGATTCAACTAATCCTAACAAAACGGAAAGAACCGGAATAAATAATGCAGTTATAGTAACGTGCATTGCTTCGGTAAGCCATAACACCGCAACAAAAGCAAGTAAAGCAAGTGCTTTAGTCGGAGCAGGATCAAAAGGTAGAAAGTTAAGTAATGCTAAAAATAAAATAACATCAAGAATATAAATGATGGTATTCCGACGATTTTTAGCCACGTCTTCTTTAAATTGCTTAGCTTCTGGCATTCAATGTCCCTCATGTTTCGAATTTGATTAGGATGTTACGATTTATTTAAAACAAAGTGACTATATCAAAAAATCATTTCAAAAAAATAACCAAAATACAAAAATATGAGGTATATCATAATTTTTAGTAAGAAATTTAAATAGGTACTACCAATTTATATAAAAAAACGCCCTATTCCGGTTTATATTTTAACCAAGTAATAAGGCGTAATCGGTTGATTTTAACTAGCTTTTTGTAATGCTATATTTATAACCAAAATAGATAACCGACTGTTGCGATCACAATAATACAGATGATATTTAACCAGAAACCGGCTTTAACCATTTCATTTTGTTTAATTTGCCCCGTACCAAATACAATCGCATTCGGCGGCGTTGCTACCGGCAACATAAAGGCACAGCTTGCACCTAAGCCAATGATTAACGCTAAACCAAGCGGTGGCATATTAAGTGCTTGTGCAATCGAGATAAAGATCGGCACTAATAACGCTGCACTTGCCGTATTTGAAGTAAATTCGGTTAAGAAAATAATAAATGCGGCAACAATAAGTCCAATTACATAAAAATGGCTGCCGTCAATTAATGCGACAATACCATCCGCCATAATTTTACTTGCACCGGTTTGCCCGAGCACTGCACTCAAGGTTAAACCGCCACCAAATAGGAATAACACGCCCCATTCCGTATTCTCTTGAACCTGTTGCCAAGTTGCCACACGAGTAATACAAATTAATGCGGCAGCGACCATTGCCATAATACTGTCAAAGCTACCAATATTGCCTTTTAAACCTAATAAGCCTGAAAGCAACGGATTAAGCTGTGAACTAAATACCCAACTTAAAGCAATAAAGGCAAAAATAATCAAGGTCAGAATACGATCACGATTAAGCTCAATCTTTTCAAAGGTTTGCTCAAACTGTACATTAAATTTAGGCTTAAACACCACATATAGCACACCCACCATTAATGGCAGCAAAATAAACATAATCGGTAAACCATGTTTCATCCAGTCTGCAAATGACATATGCAATTGTGACGCCGCGATCGCATTTGGCGGACTGCCGACCAAAGTACCCATTCCGCCAATACTTGCGCTATAAGCAATACCCAGTAATACGAATACATAAGTATTATGATGTTGAGAGCGATCCAATTTGCTTAAAATCCCCATCGCCAACGGTAGCATCATTGCAGCGGTTGCAGTGTTACTCATCCACATTGAAAGGAATGCCGTCACCGTAAACAAATAAATCACCGCAACAGAAAATTTACCCTTTGCCATTGCCATAATTTTATTCGCAATGAGACGATCCAATTGCTGAATATGTAATGCGGTCGCTAAGGCAAAACCACCAAAGAAAAGAAAAATTGTTGGATCGGCAAACGCTACTAACGCATCTTTAGATTTAACCAGCCCTAATGCAATTGAGAGAATCGGCACAAGTAACGCCGTTACGGTTACATGTAAGGCTTCGGTAAGCCATAACACAGCAACAAAGATTAACAGCGCTAAACCTTTATTCGCTTCAGGCGCAAAAGGTAATGTATTGAGAAGAATGAAAAACAATGCAACATTTGCAATAAAAATCACATTATTACGCATATTGGTTTTCTTGATAGATAAAGAAGTTGCGTCCATAGCGCCCCCACAATCGGACAATTAAAATTCAGAGGCACTATACACAAAATTTTAAGGAAAGAAATAGATATGTAATAAAAATGTGAACTTTATCAAAAATATTTTTAGCTTTTTATTAACATTTCTATAACAATAAAAGCGGTCGATTTTCGCTAATATTTTACAAGCGGAAGGCTCTATCATTTTAGCCTGCCAAATTGCAAAAATTCAGTAAAAATCGACCGCTTATTTTTATTGGGTGCTACACACTAAGATCCGCTTCGTCACCACGATTTTGTAACCATTGTTTACGATCTTCCGCACGTTTCTTCGCCAGCAACATATCCATAATTTCAAACGTATTCGGCTCATTTTCTTCGGTTGTATCCAACTCATCAAGTGTAAGCTGTACTAAGCGGCGCGTACTCGGATCCATTGTTGTTTCACGTAACTGACTTGGATTCATTTCGCCTAGTCCTTTAAAACGTTGCACATTCGGTTTACCTTTTTTCTTGACTAAGCGAGCTAAAATCGCTTCTTTTTCCGCTTCGTCAAGTGCGTAATGCACCTCATCTTTACCGATATCAATCCGATAAAGCGGCGGCATTGCCACATAAACGTGACCGTTTTTGACTAAATTCGGGAAATGACGCAAAAACAATGCACATAATAAAGTCGCAATATGTAAACCGTCCGAATCCGCATCGGCAAGAATACATACCTTACCATAACGCAATTCATCTAAATTATCGTTGTCCGGATCAATCCCAAGTGCTACCGCAATATCATGCACTTCTTGCGAAGCAAGCACTTGATCGGAAGACACTTCCCACGTATTCAGAATTTTACCTCGTAATGGCAAAATCGCTTGATAATCTTTATCACGCGCCTGTTTTGCCGAACCACCCGCAGAATCCCCTTCCACTAAGAACAGCTCGGTACGGCTTAAATCTTGCGAAGTACAATCAGCTAATTTACCCGGTAACGCAGGACCGCTCACCAATTTTTTACGCACCACTTTTTTCGCCGCACGTAAACGACTTTGCGCTGATGAAATCGCCATTTCGGCAATCAATTTACCGGTTTGCACGTTTTGGTTTAGCCATAAACTGAACGCATCTTTGATTGTACCATCCACATAACTTGACGCTTGACGAGACGAAAGACGCTCTTTAGTTTGCCCTGCGAATTGCGGTTCTTGAATTTTTAACGAAAGCACATAAGCACAGCGATTCCACACATCATCAGCGGTTAATTTAACACTCTTCGGCAATAAATTATGAATTTCGCAGAATTCCACCATTGCTTTTAATAAGCCATTACGTAAACCGTTTACGTGCGTACCGCCTTGTGCAGTCGGAATCAAGTTCACATAACTCTCAGCTAATAACTCGTCACCTTCCGGCAACCAAGTTAACGCCCAACTTACCCCTTCAGTTTCGGCGGTAACATCACCAATAAACGGCGGATTCGGCAAACATTCGAATTCTTTTAACGCTTCGCTTAAATAATCGGATAAACCGTCTTCGTAATACCAGGTTTCACTATTATTATTGATATGATCAACGAAGTTGATGGTTAATTTCGGACAAAGTACCGCTTTGGCACGTAATAAATGGCGTAAACGGCTTACCGAAAATCTCGGCGAATCAAAGTATTTCGGATTTGGATAGAAACGAACGGTCGTACCGGTTTGTTTTTTCGGACAACTGCCAATTACAGTTAATTCTTCTACTTTTACTCCGTTTTCAAAGGCAATCGTATAAATTTCACCGTTACGCTTAATTTTGATTTCCACACGTTGCGAGAGGGCATTTACTACCGAGATACCCACCCCGTGCAAGCCGCCTGAAAACGTATAGTTTTTATTGGAAAACTTACCGCCTGCGTGTAGCTTAGTGAGAATTAATTCCACACCGGAAATTTTTTCCGTAGAGTGAATATCAACCGGCATTCCTCGGCCGTTATCAATTACTTCCAACGAATTATCCGCATGGAGAATCACGTCAATTTGAGAGGCGTAGCCGGATAGCGCTTCATCGACACTATTATCGATAACTTCTTGCCCTAAATGATTCGGACGAGTGGTATCCGTGTACATTCCGGGACGAAGTTGGACGGGTTCAAGATCTTTTAAAACGGTAATTTCATCAGCACCGTAGCGTTTATCAGACATGACTAAACTCTCTTAATGGACAGAAAAACAGGTATTTTACTGGCAAATTCCCCATTTGTTGAGTAAAAAATACTGTTTTAATGATTTTTTGTTTCGCCAAGCAAAGATTTTTTGATGATAAAACTAAACTGGCTCCCCTTACCTAATTCACTTTTGATTTGTAATTGCGAGCCGTGTTGCTCTAAGGTATATTTCACAATCGCCAGCCCTAAACCACTTCCGCCGGTTTGATTACTGCGTGATTCGTCCACTCAATAAAAGCGCTCGGTCAAATGCGGTAAGTGTGTTTCTTCAATCCCACCCCCATTGTTTCGCACGCTAAACTCAGCTCCTCCGCTACACCAGTGCCAATCCACTTCAATAATCGAACCATCACCAGCGTGTTTAACCGCATTATAAATTAGATTGGAAAGCGCACTTTGTAGCTGGCTTTCATCGCCTAACACGGTAATATTCGGAGTGATATTAAAAATAATTTGTTGTTTACTGTACTTTAAAAAATCCGCATTTTTTGTAATGCCAAAATCATTGCCGACATTTCAACTACATAATGTTTTTTTACTGGAAGACATTTCGATTTTCACCAATAAATTCAGAAAATACTTTTTAAACTCTTCATAAAGCTTGCGAAATATGTACCCAAGTGGTGAACACTTTACGGCTACTTTTCCGGTTTGAATCAATTAAATTGTTCTCGACTATAGACTTTTTCCGGATGGATCATAAAGAAGTGTAATAATTTATATTCGGTGCCGCTTAAACTAATTTCTTTTTTCTAAAAAGTCACTCGTTTGGCATTTTGATTAAAAAATCAAATCATCAATATTAATCATGTCATTATTTTGATAGGTACGTCTAAACAAAGCTTCAATACGAGCAATCAACACTTTGGGAGAAAAAGGTTTGGTCACATAATCGTCCACACCGGAATTAAGGCAAGTAATGCAATCGTCTTCCGATTTTTTTAAATATTGAATAAATTGGATACCGGAACGAACGCCCCGGTAACATCCAATCCAGCAAAATCAGTTTAGTTTTTTCATCCAATTTTTTTACCGTGCTCTAATAGTCTTCCGCTTCAATAGCTTGATAATTCTTCTGCCCTAAAAACAGTGAAATCATTTCTCGAATCGCTTTTTCATCTTCGACAATCAAGATTTTTTCATTCATCTCCGGCTCCTAACCTTTTGCTACGAATAAGCGGCCAAATTTGGCAAAAAATTTACAAAATTTCAGCAGAATAACCCATTTAACCTCGAATATAATCTTCGGTACGTTGAAATCTCAGTTTATCAAAGATTTGCTTTGTTTCACCAAATTCGACTAACTTGCCTAAATACATATAATCCGAACAGCGTGCCGCTTGTTGCATGTTATGGGTCACAATCGCCACCGTGTAATCGTGTTTTAATTCACAAATCAATTCTTCAATTTTCATTGTTGAAATTGGAGCAAGAGGTTAGCAAAACTCATCTAGCCACAAGACTTCCGGCTTAACCGTAATACTGCGCGCAATACATAAACGTTGTTGCTGACCGCTACCGGAACCGATAGATTGATAATTTACTTTATTGCCCGTTTCTTTTTCATAAAGTGAAGCTCACTTCGCATAAATCGGATAGGGAAATGGAGCACCTGCACCAGTAATTATTTCCGCATAACTTGATACTATTACGCCTAATGAAAGCCCGAATACTACACATTTTTTAGCTGCTTTTACCAATAACATATTGCTCTCCTCATAGATGTTTGAAACAGCCGTTTGGAATAGATTATTTAGTTTATGCACATTCTAAAAAAACAATATGACGGTTTGATGACAATTTAAAAATAAATAAAACCAGCAATTTGCAAAAAATTTATCGTTTTAGACCGCTTAATATCGAGCATTCCGGGCTATCATTGCCACAGCAAGACTTACTCCAACTTTTCAGTAAAGAAAGCATTTGTTGTAAATCAGCAATTTTCTGCTGAAGTTCTTCAATATGTTGCTCGGTAAGCCGTTTCACTTCTCGACTGGTGCGATGCGGATAATCATTTAGCTTTAGTAACTCGCCGATCTGCACTAAAGAAAATCCGACCTTACGTGCATTACTGATAAAATGTAAACATTCTAAATCCGCCGCCGAATAAACTCGATAGCCACTACTTGAACGGGCTGCCTGTGGCAGTAAACCGGCTTTTTCATAATCACGAATTTGCTTAGCCGATAATCCGGAATGCTCCGCAGCTTGACTGATATTCATATTATTACCTCTTGACCTTAACCTAGGGTTAAGGTCTATGATACGCCAAAATCTTTAGTTATAAATAGGAGAATTCATATGAGTATTACTTTAAAACTTGACGACTTACATTGCGGTAACTGCGTAAAAAGTGTGGAAAAAGCGCTTAATGCCGTGGAAGGTGTAACCAAAGCGACCGTAACTTTAGATCCGCAACAAGCGATTGTTGAAGGTTCCGCCACTGCCGAAGCCCTTATCGCAGCCGTTGATGACATTGGCTTTGAAGCGGAAGTTATTTAACTATTACCACGGAATACACAGAAAACACTGAACATTTCCGTGAAATCCGTGTATTTCGTGGTTAAATTCACTAGAAATAAAAGATATGGTTAAAGAACAACAACTTTTAATTGACGGAATGCACTGTGCCGCTTGCGTGCGTCGGATTGAAAAAATCTTGATGAAAGTGGAAGGTGTCACTTTTGCTTCGGTCAATCTTGCCGATCAAACTGCATTTGTACAAGGCGAAGCGGATCCAAATGCAATGGTACAAGCGGTCGAAAAAATCGGTTTCGGTGCGGAAATTTTAGAAAGCGAACAAGAACGCCGAGCCAAACAACAAGCCCAAACCCAACGCACCTTAAGCCATAAAAAATGGCAGTTTATTGTAGCGTTAATTGTCGGCTTTGGTTTGGTGGCATTGGGTTTAGTTATCGGCATGATCCCAAATTTAACCAATTTAATCTATTGGTTTATTGCCGCTGCGATCAGTTTATTTACCATGTATTTTACCGGTAAAGATTTCTTTGTCGGTGCGTGGATCAGCTTAAAAAATAAAGCCTCCACCATGGACACTTTAGTCACACTCAGTACCGGTGTCGCTTGGCTTTACTCCTTCTGGCTAACGCTTTTTCCCCAACCGCAAGCACACGTTTACTATGAAGCCAGCGTGATGATTATCGGCTTTATAAATCTTGGCAAATTTCTTGAATTAAAAGCCAAACAGCGTTCCTCACTCGCTTTAGAAAAATTACTCGATCTTGCTCCACAACAAGCGGTCATTTTTGATCAAAATAATGCAACTCAAACCATTCCAGTCAAAGGCATCAAACCGGAAATGCGTGTGCAGGCACTCACCGGCGACCGCCTTGCGGTAGATGGCAGATTGGAAAGCGGTTCTATTTGGGTTGATGAATCAATGCTGACCGGCGAAGCGTTACCGATTGAGAAAAAAGTTGGCGATAAAGTACGTGCCGGAACGCTGATTCAAGACGGAGCCGGCATCTATATCGCCGAACAAGTCGGCAGCCAAACCGCCCTTGCCCGTGTAATTAATGCTGTGCGTCACGCGCAATCAAGTAAACCGCCGCTCGCACAATTTGTCGATAAAGTGGCAAGTATTTTCGTACCGGTTGTAGTTGCGATTGCATTGATAAGCGGTCTGATTTGGCTGTTTTTAGGCAAAGAATTTTCATTTGTCCTCTCGATTTTTACCACCGTGTTAATTATCGCTTGCCCGTGTGCGCTCGGTTTGGCGATTCCGCTTTCCACCATTGCCGGCGTGGCGAGAGCCGCTGAATTCGGTGTATTAGTGCGGAATATCGAGGCTTTGCAAGCAGGTTCTGAAATCGACACGCTGGTATTCGATAAAACCGGCACACTAACCACCGGCAAAATGACGGTTTCGGATATTCAAACCTTTAACGGTTTCGATCTGAATCGTGTGTTACGACTAGCAAAAAGCTTAGAAGTCCACGCTTCTCACCCGATTGCCAAAGCGATTGTGAAATTTGCTGAAAATCAGACCACTTGTGAAGTCACAAACGTTCAAGTGGTAAAAGGTGCAGGGATTATCGCCAACTTAGGCGAAGATCAAATCAAGGTGGGTAATGCGAAGTTTGTCAATTTTTCCGGAAATTTAATCGCTTCTCGAGCCACGCAAATTTTTGTGGCGGTAAATGAGCAATTAGCCGGTATTTTATCGGTGGAAGATCAGTTACGTAATGAATCCAAAGCGATGATCGAAAAATTTAAAGTAGAAGGCTATCAATGCTTAATGCTAACCGGCGACCGCCAAGCGACTGCGGAATATTTCGCACAACAACTCGGTTTAGACGGCGTGATTGCCGAAGTTTTACCGGAACAAAAAGCGGATAAAATTCGTGAACTACAAGCCAAAGGCAAAAAAGTGGCGATGATTGGTGACGGGATTAACGATGCACCGGCTCTCGTTCAAGCAAATGTGGGCATTGCGATGCACAACGGTTCGGATATTGCGGTCGAAACCGCCGATCTCTCGCTGATGCAACACGGCTTAACACCGGTAGTACAAATTCTGCCGTTTGCCAAACGCGTACTACGCAATATGAAGCAAAGTTTGCTCGGGGCATTTATGTATAACGTGATCGCCATTCCAGTTGCCGCTGGCGTGCTTTATCCGTTTACCGGCTGGCTACTCAACCCAATGATCGCCGCCGTTGCAATGACAATGTCTTCCATCACCGTAGTACTGAATAGTCAGAGATTGTTGAAGTAGCTTATAAACAAGCGGTCAAATTCTAAAAAAAATTAACCACGGAATACACGGAACAACACGGAAATATTATTCGGTGTAATCTGTGTATTCCGTGGTTTTATTCTGCCACTAGCCCCCCGACTTACGGCACACAAAATCAAACCATGTAGTTGGTAAAATGCGTCTTAGCCACCAAAACAGTTTAGTTGGGAATGTGACTTGATAGCGAGCTTTTGGTTTTTGATCGGTTAACGCTTTTAGACAGGCTTCCGCCACTGCTGATGCTGGTTTAGCAAACGGATTATCATTCTTTTTAGTTGCCAAACGCTGATATTGCTTTTGGTTAAATGCCGTTTTAGCAGTATTTTCCACATCAATATATTTGGTGAGTTTATCCAAAGAATTTGAGCGAAAATCGCTTAAAATCGGGCCCGGCTCAATCAAACTGACATAAATATTTGAGCCGTGTAATTCGTGACGTAACGTATCCGCCATTCCCTCTACCGCAAATTTAGAGGCATTATAAGCACCTCGAAAGTGCATTGCGGCAAAGCCTAAAATGCTGCTGGTAAGTAAAATACGTCCGTGGTTCTGCGCGCGGAAAATTTTAAGTGCATGATTCATCACTTCCCACACGCCAAACACATTGATTTCAAATAATTCACGTAATGCTTCACGCGGTAAATCTTCCACACAGCCCGGTTGCCCCTGCCCTGCGTTGCAAAATATTGCATCTAAACCGCCACTTGCTTTTATATAGTCAAACGCCTCGACAATTTGTGCTGAATCCTGCACGTCAAGCTGAATACATTCGAAACCTTCCGCTTGCAAGCGGTCAATATCCGCCAGTTTTCTGCAACTGGCAATCACTCGCCAGCCACTGTCTTTCAACAATTTAGCGGTGGCATAACCGATACCGGAAGAACAACCGGTGATTAGAATCGTTTTCATACTTTCCTCGATACTTTCTGCAATCGTTAACGAATCACACTCACAAAACCTTCGGTAGCTTCCGCTTCTCTGGCTAACGAAATACCTTCATCCTCTTTCGGTGATCCGACTAACAATAAGCCGATCACTTTATCACCGACACGGCAACCGAACGTTTCACGTAATAGCGTTCCGTCCACCCATTTTTTGCTGATCCAAACCGTTTCAAAACCTTGAGCGTTAGCAGCTAATTGCATTGCATAAGTTGCACAACCTGCACTAACAATTTGTTCCCATGCAGGTACTTTCGGTGATTCGTGATCAATTTTTGCCACAATGCCGATCACCATCGGCGCTTGGCTGGAAAGTTTATCCGCCTTAGCCGCATTTTTCTCATCCATATTAAATTCCACTGCGGCAGCAGCTAAACATTCTCGTAATTTCGACATTCCGCTTTTTTCGATCACCACAAAGTGATAAGGCTTCATTTTGCCGTGATCCGGCGCACGCAATGCCGCTTTAATCATATTTTCAACTTGCTCCGCAGAGGGCGCAATTTCACCAAATTTTTTATTTGAACGACGGCGATGTAATAAATCTAAAATTTCCATAGTCTGCTGTACTTTATGTAAAAATTGCATTAAGAATAACATATTTTATTAATTCTAAGCCGTTTTTATGGTAGCTTATCCCACAAAATACTTACACTCATTAGGACTACTATGTTAAAAATGTTGAAAGGGCTTTATCAGATTTTCCGCTGTATTCGAGAATTTGTCTTAAGCCTATTCTTTATTATTTTCGTACTGATTTGTTTTGCACTTACCACATTATTACAACAAGAATCAAAACATCAAAATCAACAACCTTTTTTCGAAAAAGGGGCATTACAACTCAATTTAGATGGTTACTTAGCCGATAATCATGACGAATACGGTGATTTACACCGCTTAATTCAAAGCGAATTAGGTAATAATGAGCCGATAAAAATCTCAACCTTTGATGTGGCTCGTAGTATCAATAAAGCCATGAAAGATGAGCGTATTACCGGCTTGGTGCTTGATTTAGGTTATTTCCAAGGTGGGGACATTGCATCATTACAATTTATCGGTGCACAAATCAACTATTTTAAACAATCCGGCAAACCGGTTATTGCAATTGGCGAACAATACAGCCAAGCACAATATTATTTGGCAAGTTTTGCCGATAAGATTTACCTGAATAAAGCCGGTTTTGTTGATATTCATGCACTTAGCTATAGCAATATCTATTTCAAAGCCTTGCTCGATAAAATCGAAGCCGTGCCACATATTTTCCGTGTCGGTACTTACAAATCGGCTGTAGAGCCGTTTATTCGTGATGATATGTCGCCAGAAGCAAAACAAAACACACAAACATGGCTCACATCAATTTGGAATAATGTCCGCCAAGACATTGCTCGCAATCGCCAAATTCAGCCGGAACAAGTTCTACCGGACAGCCAAACTTATATCGAAAAATATAAACAGCTAAAAGGCGATGATGCGCAATATGCATTGAATCAAAAATTAATTACGGAAGTTACCACACCAAGTCAAATTCAAACCGCTTTAATTCAACAATTCGGAGAAGATAAAGAGGGTAACTATAATCACATTGATTATTTTGATTATGCTCACGGGCTTACAGATCGTTTTCATGTTAAAGCCGAAAACAAAATTGCGATTATTAACGTAGAAGGTCAAATCGTAAGTGGCAAAAGCTCTCAAAATTCAGCGGGCAGCGACACCATTGTTAAACAGTTGCGTAAAGCACGTGAAGACAAAAATGTGAGAGGCGTTATTTTACGAGTAAATAGCCCCGGCGGCAGCGCAATGGCTTCGGAAATTATTCGCCAAGAATTAGAAGCGATTCAACTTGCCGGTAAACCGGTTGTGACATCAATGGGCGGTATGGCGGCTTCTGGCGGTTATTGGATTTCGGCAACCAGCGATAAAATTATCGCCAGCCCGACTACCATTACCGGTTCTATCGGGATTTTCGGCTTAGCCACTAGCTTTGAAAAAACCGCTAAAAATTTAGGTGTAACGGAAGACGGTATTTCACTTTCACCATTTGCCTCTTCCAGCTCGTTAAAAACATTGCCGAAAGAACAAGCGGAAGTGATTCAAATCAGCATTGAAAATGGCTACGACCGATTCCTAGAATTGGTCAGCCGCGGGCGAAATATCCCTAAACAGGCTGTAGATAAAATGGCACAAGGACAAGTTTGGTCGGGTGAAGATGCGTTAAGACACGGCTTAGTGGATGAATTAGGTGATTTTGACACCGCTTATGACGTTATCACCGAATTAGTCAATCAACAACGCAAAGCGAAAGGCGAAGCCGCAATCGAACACTTTAGAGCGCAATGGTTTATTGACAGTGATGACAGTCTACTAGGTTCATTCCTAAAAGGCTCTAAACTCAAATTCCAATTGAGTTCATGGTTAGGACTTCCAGTTGCAACTCAAGCTCAGCAATCACTCGAGTTACTACAACAGTTTAACGATCCTAAACACGCCTATTTATATTGCCTCAGCTGCGGCACGATAAAATAGCTTGTTACAAGCGGTTAAATTTGCAAATTTTTTTACAAATTTAACCGCTTATTTTTTCTTCCCTCACTTCTCTTTTTTGTTTATAGTAGCGCCCTTTCTAGTGATCCAACGCCATTAAATATGAACCAAAAGCAACTTATAAAATTAGCTGTATTACTGATTGTTTCGGCAATCTCTTATTTTTTCGGTAATCAAAGTAATAAGTCAGAACCGGTTAAACAACCACAGCCGCAGCAGCAACAAAACGACTACGCAACGGAAACCGATACGCCGATTGCCAAAGCACCGCAGGCACAATCCGCTTCAGCGACTCAAGCAGCGCTTTCGATGAATTATGATGCCAAAATGTATGAAGATAAAATTGGGCAAAACAAGCACGCACCGGTTGATTACTATATGCTGGTACTTTCTTGGTCACCGGCTTTTTGTGAATCACAACGCAATAAAAACCAAGGTGATGTGCCGCAACGTTTAGCTTATCAATGCGCCGGCAGTCAAAACTTCGGCTGGGTTATTCACGGTTTATGGCCACAAAATGCTAAAGCACGTTCGGTTGATCAGCATCCTCGCTATTGCCAAGGCGATTTACCGGAAGTGTCAGCAAAAATTATTGAGCAATATCTACCGGAATCACCGGGTGCTGCATTATTACAAGGCGAATGGGAAAAACACGGCAGCTGCGCTTTCGATAGTGCGGAAAGGTATTTTGCCAAACAAAAAGAGTTGTTTTACAGCCTGAAACTACCGGCAAAAAATCTACGCCGAAATGATTTATTCCAATGGATGCGTAAACATAATCCGCAGCTACGCGGCGTTTATTTAGGCGCAAGCAAGACCGAACTCTACGTTTGCTACGATAAACAATGGCAGCCAATGGACTGCCCGAAATAAATGACGGAATCAGTCTCAAATACTGCTCTCATGCGTCAGCTCAAAATGCAGGTTCAGCGTCAGCTTAAACGCAATTTGGAGCAAGCCAATACTCACTTCAATAAAACTTTTACACCGCCGACAGTCAGCTATGCCGTGCGTGGTGTAAAAGCCGGTGTCGCTTATCTACAACGTAATGAAATTCGTTTCAATCCTGTTTTATTGGTAGAAAACGGGCAATCTTTTATTCAGCAGGTTGTACCGCATGAACTTGCTCACGCTTTGGTTTATCAACAATTCGGGCGAGTCCAACCACACGGTAAAGAATGGAAAATGATGATGGAACAAGTTTTCGGTGTACCGGCGGAAACCTATCACTGTTTTGATACACAAAATGTCATCGGCAAACAATTTGCCTATCAATGCGGCTGTCAAACGCATCTACTTTCTTTACGTCGTCATAATGCCATCGTACGAGACGGTCGCCGTTACCTCTGTAAGCAGTGTAAACAAATCCTCACTTCCAAAGACAATTTGTAACAAGCGTTAAAATAACGTTAAAAGGTACTAGACATTATTCTATAAGCGCCTAAAATTAACGCAATTTTTTGACTTTTATCAATTTATTATCATTTGGAGTATTTTATGACAATGGAAACTATCGTTGTTGTCGGTGGCG
Source organism: Actinobacillus capsulatus DSM 19761 (assembly GCF_000374285.1). Taxonomy (GTDB): domain Bacteria; phylum Pseudomonadota; class Gammaproteobacteria; order Enterobacterales; family Pasteurellaceae; genus Actinobacillus; species Actinobacillus capsulatus. Next base: position 84,153 of record NZ_KB893933.1, read on the forward strand.
GTGCTGGAGGTTTAGAACTTGCTACCTACCTCGGCAATAAATTAGGCCGTAAGAATAAAGCAAAAGTTATTCTTATCGATCGTAATGCAACCCACCTTTGGAAACCACTGCTACACGAAGTGGCAACCGGCTCCTTAGATGAGGGCACCGATGCACTCAGCTATCGTGCACACGCTAAAAATCACGGTTTTGAATTCCAACAAGGCACGCTCACCGCAGTAAGTCGTGATAAAAAAGAAGTCGCGCTTGCGCCAATTTATAACGAACAAAATCAGCTGTTAGTGGAAGAACGCCATATCGCTTACGATAAATTAGTGATTGCAATCGGCAGTAAATCGAATGATTTCAATACTAAAGGTGTGGCGGAACACTGTATTTTCTTAGACGGTTCGGAACAGGCGCAACAATTCCAAAAGCGTATGATGGAATTATTCCTACAGTTCTCTCACAGTGAAGATCAAGATGTAAAAATTGCGATCGTAGGTGGCGGTGCAACCGGTATTGAACTTTCAGCAGAACTTTATAATGCGGTAAAACACTTAAACTCATACGGTTTTGGTAAATTGAATCGAGCGAGTCTAAAAGTCACCTTAGTTGAAGCTGGCTCACGCTTAATTCCTGCATTAACTGAAAAAGTATCGGCTTCCGCCCTCGCTGAATTACGTAAAGCTGGTGTAGACGTTCGCTTAAATACCATGATTACTGAAGCGGTAGAAAACGGCTTAATCACTAAAGACGGTGACAAAATTGAAGCTAACCTAATGGTTTGGGCTGCCGGTGTTAAAGCGCCTGATTTTGTAAAAGAATTCGGCTTTGAAACTAATCGTCTAAACCAAATTGAAATCAAAGATACCTTACAAACAACGGTAGATGACTCGGTATATGTAATTGGTGATTGCGCATCGCTTATCCAAGATGGCAAAGCGATTCCACCACGAGCGCAAGCCGCACACCAAATGGCGACACAATGCGGTAAAAACATTGTGGCGGTACTTGAAGGCCAAGAACAAAAACCGTTTAAATTCAATGATAAAGGTTCTCTACTTTCGTTCTCTCACTTCGGTACGGTCGGTAACTTGATGGGTAACTTAATGAGCGGTGATATGTTTATCGAAGGTAAAATTGCACGCCTTGCTTACCTCTCGTTATACCGTATGCACCAAGTTGCTTTACACGGCTGGGTAAAAACCGGTCTGATTTTATTAGTCGGTCAAATTAACCGCTTCCTCAGACCGTCAATGAAGTTACATTAAGCAAAACAAGCGGTCATATTTCCGCAAAATGTTGCAAAAAATTAACCACGGAATACACAGATTACTCGGAAATTTTATTCTGTGTAATCAGTGTATTCCGTGGTTTTATTTGGTCTATATCTTACTCTCTCCCCTTGTGGGAGAGAGACAGCTTGTTGAATCGTTTAGCGAAAACAAGCAGAGAGAGGAGGGGAATTACTTCTTCCAACCTTTTAACGCATCGGCAAACGCATTGTTGGCGAACTGATTACGTTGTGATTTATTGCCAGAGAAGCGGTCAGATTTTTCGCTATTTTTGCGATTTTCTTGCGGATTTCGACCGCTTGTCGGTTTGTCGGTCGGCTTGTCTTCTAAACGCATAGTTAGCGCAATACGTTTACGCTGTACGTCCACTTCTAAGACCTTCACTTTCACCAAATCACCGACTTTCACCACTTTATGCGGATCTTCTACAAAGCTGTTCGATAACATTGAAATATGCACCAAACCGTCTTGATGTACTCCAATATCCACAAAAGCACCGAAATTCGCAACATTGGTTACCGTCCCTTCTAAGATCATTCCGACTTTCAGATCCTTAATATCTTCTACGCCATCCATAAAGGTTGCGGTTTTAAATTCACCACGTGGATCGCGTCCCGGTTTTTCCAGCTCTTTGAAAATATCGTTTACAGTCGGTAAACCGAATTGCTCATCAACAAAATCTTTTGCATTCAGTTGATGAATACGAGTTGTATTGCCCATTAATTCGGTAAGAGTCGAATCAGTCGCTCGCAGAATTTTTTCTACTACCGGATAAGCCTCAGGATGCACGCTTGAAGCATCTAACGCATTTTTACCACCGACAATTCGCATAAAACCGGCACACTGTTCAAAGGCTTTCGGTCCTAAACGAGGCACTTTTTTCAGGTCGGAACGTGCGTTAAAACGTCCGTTTTCATCACGAAACGCCACGATATTTTGCGCTAATGTTTTGCTCATACCGGCAACACGAGCCAGTAATGGCGCAGAGGCAGTGTTAAGATCTACGCCAACCGCATTTACACAGTCTTCAACCACTGCATCCAGTTTGCGAGCCAGTTGTGACTGGTTTACATCGTGTTGATACTGCCCAACACCAATCGCTTTCGGTTCAATTTTTACCAATTCCGCGAGTGGATCTTGTAAACGGCGAGCAATCGACACTGCACCACGTAATGAAACATCTAACTCAGGGAATTCATTTGCCGCTAATTCGGAAGCTGAATAAACCGAAGCACCTGCCTCACTTACCACTACAGTTTGCGGAATCAACATATCCGGTTTACTTTCCTTGATCTGTTTTAACACATCTTTCGCAAAACGCTCCGTTTCACGAGAAGCCGTACCGTTACCAATCGCAATCAGCTCAACATTATGCTGCTTAATTAATTTATACAGCGAAACTTCCGCTGCCGCTTTGCCTGTTGTATGCGGATAAATGGTGTCGGTCGCCAATAATTTACCGGTATTATCTACCACTGCCACTTTCACACCGGTGCGTAAGCCCGGGTCTAGACCCATGGTATTTTTTGCTCCTGCCGGCGCAGCCATTAATAACGCAGACAGATTGCGAGCAAATACGTCAATCGCTTCTTCTTCCGCTTTCTCACGCAATGCACCCATTAATTCGGTTTCCAAATGAAGTGCCGCTTTAATTTTCCACGTCCAAGCAATCACTTGCTCACGCCATTTGTCTGCCGGTTGTTGATTGAATATCACGCCTAAATGCTGGCGAATAATTTCTTCGCAATGGTTTGTTCGAGCGCCTTCTTCCGCTTCAGGATCCGCATTTAACGAAAGCGATAATATACCTTCATTTCTGCCTCGGAACATCGCTAACGCACGGTGCGAAGGTACTGATTTAAACGGTTCGCTATGGACAAAATAATCTCGGAATTTTTCGCCTTCTTCTTCCTTACCTTCAATCACTTTTGATTCCAACGTTGCGTAATCGGTTAAATATTGGCGTAATTTTGCAAGTAATTCGGCATCTTCTGAAAAACGCTCCATCAGAATATAACGCGCACCGTCTAACGCAGATTTAACATCCGCTACACCTTTTTCCACATCAACAAAAGATTCTGCTAACACTTCCGGTGATTGGCTCGGATCATTCCATAAGCTATCTGCCAACGGCTCAAGCCCCGCCTCAATCGCAATTTGCCCACGAGTACGGCGTTTTGGTTTATAAGGCAGATAAAGATCTTCTAATTCGGTTTTACTTTCAGTCGTTTCAATTTTGACACGTAATTCATCTGTCAATTTACCTTGATCTTCAATTGACTTAAGGATCGTTTGACGGCGATCATCTAACTCACGTAAATAAATTAAACGTGTTTCAAAATGACGTAATTGAGTGTCGTCTAAACCGCCGGTGACTTCTTTACGATAACGTGCGATAAATGGAATGGTATTACCCTCATCGAGTAATTTGATTGCAGCGAGAATTTGATGTGAGCCAACAGAAAGTTCTGTGGCAATAATCTGGCTAATTTGTGTATTGAGCTCTGACATTGCGTTTTCCTAACAAATAAAATTCGCTTTATTTTAGCAGTAAAAAAGACAATGCCCAAAAATAAAAGTTCGAGCTAGCGCAGTACCGCTGCTCTTGCTTTATCCAGCTTTTCTAATTGGCTTAACGCTTCGTTTACTTTAGCTAAATTCGGCTCTTGTTTGGCACATAATACAATATTTTCTAAGCTATCCGCTTGATGATAGTAAGGCTGCTCGCTTTTCACCGCTTGCTCAAACTGCTGATATGCCTGATCAAACTTGGCTTGTTTACACAGAAAAGTACCGTAATTATTTAATACGTCCGGACGATTATCACTTAATTTCAATGCTTGCTGATAAGCCTGTTCTGCATGAACTTGATCACCGATTTGCTGATAGTAATAAGCTAAAACGGAGTGGGGTAAGTAATCGTTTTGATCGTGGCTTAGTGCCTTATCAATATTCTCTTTCGCTTTGGGTAAATCATGTTGATCGAGATACGCTAAGGCTAAATTGATACGGGCTTTAACCGCTTCCGAGCGATTAAAAGTAGTTTGGGAGGTCGGAGAATTAGAAGAACAACCGAACAACACGGATAACAGCATACAAGCGGTCAAATTTCGCAAAAATTTTGCAAGGTTCATATTGTTCTCCTCAAGATATACTCCCTTCGCTTGAGTTGCTTAGGGAGAAATTGGTTAATGGTTTTGTACCGCAATACCTTTGCCAAACTTACGTTTTTCCATGGTACGTTTGGTTCGGTCAATGACATCACCGGCAAGCTGACCGCAAGCAGCATCAATATCATCACCACGTGTTTTACGCACAATTACCGTAAAACCGTATTCCATTAAAGTTTTTTGAAAACGATCCACCCGGCTATTTGAACTCTTACCGTAAGGGGCCTCCGGGAACGGATTCCATGGAATCAGGTTGATCTTACACGGGGTATTTTTTAAGACTTCGGCTAATTGATGTGCGTGTTCCGTGCCGTCATTAACGTGATCTAATAAAACGTATTCAATCGTCACTTTACCGTGGTTCGCATTCGATACTTCAAGGTATTTATGCACGGAATCCATTAACATTTTGATATTGTACTTTTTGTTAATCGGCATAATTTCATCACGTAACTCATCGTTCGGTGCATGTAATGAAATCGCTAATGCCACGTCAATTTTTTCACGCATGATATCAAGCGCCGGCACTACGCCCGCAGTTGAAAGTGTTACACGGCGTTTTGATAAACCGTACGCAAAATCATCTAACATAATTTCCATTGCAGGAATCACGTTATTTAAGTTGAGTAACGGTTCACCCATCCCCATCATTACCACGTTGGTAATCGGACGCACACCGGTCACACCAAAGTTACCAATGATTTTCGAAGCTCGCCATACCTGACCGATAATTTCAGAAACGGTTAAGTTACGGTTAAAACCTTGCTGAGCGGTTGAACAGAATTTACAGGCTAATGCGCAACCAACTTGTGAAGAAACACATAGAGTCGCACGATCCGCTTCTGGAATATACACGGTTTCAATTTGCTGATCACCTACCTGCATCGCCCATTTGATTGTGCCGTCACTTGAACGCTGTTCAACAGACACTTCCGGTGCTTTAATTTCTGCAATTTGTTTTAATTTTTCACGCAATACTTTATTGATATTGCTCATATTATCGAAATTGTCTTCACCAAAATGGTAAATCCATTTCATTAATTGGTCGGCACGAAACGCTTTTTCACCCATTTCGGCAAATAACTCGCGCATCTCTTGGCGAGTTAAGTTCATGAGGTTAATTTTTTCTGATTTAGGGTGCTGTACTGCGGCATTCGTTGCTTGAATTTCGCTCGTACAAGTTTGGGTTTGTTCTGACATGAGAGTAAAAGCCTCGTTGTTACACGGTTTACGGCAAAAGGATTAGTTTTGCAGGTTGATAAAATAAAAAGACCGCAAATTTTACTCGTCTATAGGGTTTAAGGCTAGTGATTTTTAAACGAAATGGGAAGTTTTTAATCTGAAATTTTCGATCAAGATCGCAAAAAAAGTGATGAAATGCAAAGATAGAAGGTAAAATAGCAAATTTTAAATGTTATTTGATGATAAATTAAAGAAGTAAGATAAGAAATAGTGGTGGGCGATACCGGTCTCGAACCAGTGACCCCCTCCTTGTAAGGGAGGTGCTCTCCCAACTGAGCTAATCGCCC
>NZ_KB893933.1:90408-163808 GCF_000374285.1 Actinobacillus capsulatus DSM 19761
TGGTGGGCGATACCGGTCTCGAACCAGTGACCCCCTCCTTGTAAGGGAGGTGCTCTCCCAACTGAGCTAATCGCCCGTGTTGTGGAGTGGCATTATAGAGATTTTTCACCTATCGTCAAACCCTTTTTTTAACATTTCGGCTTGTTTGTTGAATTTTTCGTCCAAAACCTTCATTTTTTACGTTTTTAACCTTCAACCGCTAGGTTAACCGTAGTAGAATAGATAAATCTTTTGTTTAAAAAGGCCGTCCTCGGCAAATTACTTAATAGGCTGACAATAATGAATATCGAAACTCTTTTCCCTTTAGATCCGAATGTAAAAGTGCGCACACGTTTTGCGCCTAGCCCGACTGGCTATTTACACGTTGGTGGTGCGCGTACCGCTTTATATTCTTGGTTATATGCAAAACACTTTAACGGTGAATTCGTATTACGTATCGAAGATACCGACTTAGAACGTTCTACACCGGAAGCTACCGCAGCTATTCTTGAAGGTATGGAATGGTTAAATCTCGCTTGGGAACACGGCCCGTACTATCAAACCAAACGTTTTGATCGTTATAACCAAGTAATCGATCAAATGATCGAGCAAGGTTTAGCGTACCGTTGCTACTGTTCAAAAGAACGTTTAGAAAACTTACGTAACGAACAAGAAGCAAATAAAGAAAAACCTCGTTACGATCGTCACTGCTTAGGTAATCACGAACATTCAGCGGATGAACCGCACGTTGTACGTTTTAAAAACCCGCAAGAAGGTTCGGTAGTGTTTGACGATGCGGTACGTGGTCGTATCAAAATCAGTAACAGCGAGTTAGACGATTTAATTATTCGCCGCACAGACGGTTCGCCAACTTATAACTTCTGCGTGGTGGTAGATGACTGGGATATGGGCATTACTCACATTGTACGTGGCGAAGACCATATCAACAACACACCTCGTCAAATCAATATTTTAAAAGCATTAGGCGCACCGATTCCAACTTATGCACACGTATCCATGATTAACGGTGACGATGGTCAAAAATTATCGAAACGCCACGGTGCGGTAAGCGTAATGCAATATCGTGATGACGGTTATTTACCGGAAGCCTTAGTAAACTATTTAGTACGTTTAGGCTGGGGTCACGGTGACCAAGAAATCTTTAGCCGTGAAGAAATGATCGAATTATTCGACATTCACTCGGTGAGTAAATCAGCAAGTGCGTTCAATACCGATAAATTACAATGGTTAAACCAACACTATATGCGTAGCTTGCCGGCTGACCACGTGGCGAAATATTTAGCATGGCATATGAATGATCAAGCAATTGATACGTCAAACGGTCCTATGTTAGAAGAAATTATTCCGGTATTAAGCGAACGTGCGAAAACATTAAAAGAATTAGCTGCCTCAAGCCGTTATTTCTATCAAGAATTTGACGGTTATGATGAAAAAGCTGCCGCGAAAAACTTCAAAGCGGAAGCAGTTGCACCACTTGCAAAATTATTGGAAAAACTAACCGCTTTAACGAATTGGAGTGTAGAAGCGATTCATGATGCGATGAACGCAACAGCAACTGATTTAGAAATCGGTATGGGTAAAGTGGGGATGCCATTCCGCTTAGCGGTAACTGGTTCTAGTCAATCACCGTCAATGGATATCACCGCAAAATTAGTCGGTCGTGAGCGTACTTTAGCTCGTATCCAAAAAGCGATTGAGTTTATTCAAGCACAAGCATAATTTCCTATTGACAGCTAAAATTGCAGCATTTATTATGTTGCAACTTTTTGGGGATATAGCTCAGTTGGGAGAGCGCTTGAATGGCATTCAAGAGGTCGTCGGTTCGATCCCGATTATCTCCACCAATTCAAAATAAACTGATGTAAATAAACGTCTACGTAAGCCTTATAGCACAACGCTTTAAGGCTTTTTTATTGTCAATTCACATCTTCTTAAATCATTGATTTTTAGTAACACTGTAAGTAACATCGGCACAAATAGTAAAAATCAGTGTTACTAAAATGAGTGTTACACATGGCAATAACTACGAAGCCCCTTACTAATACCGAAGTAGATAAAGCTAAACCGCAAGATAAAGAGTATAACCTCGACGATAGCGACCATTTAATGATCGGAGCATAACTAATCGGCTCTATTTTGTTGTTTATCGTTGTCTTTTATTACATCCACATGTACAATATATTGTACATAAAAATCAAAAAGGGGGTAATAAATGCAAGCAATAACCTACACAGAAGCACGCCAAAATCTAGCCGGTACAATGTCAAAAGTAACAGAAGATTTTGAGCCTATTTTAATTACGAGAAGCAAGGGCGGAAATTGCGTGCTTATGTCGTATGAGCAGTATAGTTCACTTGAAGAAACAGCCTACTTAATGCGTTCGCCTACCAATGCAAAACGGCTATTGGATAGTGTAGCGGAATTAAGACAGGGGCAAGGCATTGAAAGAGATTTAATCAAATGAAGCTAACTTTCTCGTCTAATGCATGGGAAGATTGTTTATACTGGCAAAAAACAGATAAAGTAATTTTGAAACGTATAAATAGCCTGATTAAAAACATTCAACGCCAACCATTCGAAGGTATAGGAAAACCGGAGCCGTTAAAATTCAATCTTTCGGGCTTTTGGTCAAGACGAATCAATGAAGAACACCGCTTAATTTACAGTGTGGAAGATGAAGCACTTTTAATAGTAGCTTGTAGATACCATTATGATCAGTAATTTAAAACGCCTTATCCAGAAATGGATAGGGCTTTTTTATTGCTGACGAGTTATGGTTATGATGACCATAGTTCGCAAGCGGTTAAGTTTCAACGATTTTTGCAAAAAGTCCGTAAAAATTGACCGCTTGTACTTTAAATTTTTAAGACATTTAGTCTTCGAGCTTTTCGCCCGCTTCCGGTAATAACACTGGTATGCCGTTTTGGATTGGGTACGCTAATTTTGCCTCATGGCTAATCAAACGATTATTGGCTTTATCCCACTCCAGTTTGGTATTCGTTACCGGACAAGCAAGATGATTGATAAATTTTTCGTTCATATTATTTTCCTAATCGTTTTAAAATCGGTTCAAGTAAACAAGCGGTCGATTTCGGCGAAAATTTTGCAAAAACAGGCACATACCACCAATTTGACTGGGCAAAGGTTCGGCATTTTACCGCATCTTTTTCTGTCATCAGTAACGGAATTTGTTCAGATGCAAGCGCTTTAAGCTGATTCGCTTCAAATGCTTGGTGATCGGCAAAACCTTGTGTTTTAAATAATTTAATACCTAAATCTTCAAGCATATTAAAAAAACGCGGCGGATGTCCGATCCCTGCGATCGCCACACACTCTTGCCTGATAAAATCGCTTATCGGCTTTTGTTCACCTGTTTTTAAGTTAACAGCAAATTCAGATTCGAGCGTCATTAAATGTTCATTCGGTTGAGCTACTCCGCCATTACAGATAATTGCTTGTACCGCTTGTAAACGGCTTGGCAGCTCACGCAAGCCACCGGCGGGCAGAACAAAACCGTTACCAAAACGGCGCACGCCATCAACCACCACCCATTCGATATCTCGCTGTAAGGCATAATGTTGCAAACCGTCATCAGTGACAATTAAATCCAGCTCAAATTGGCTTAATAGCAATTCTATACTTTGCTGACGATTCGGTGAAATTGCTAGTGGCACACCGGTTCGTTGTACAATCAATACCGGTTCATCGCCCACCATTTCCGCTGAACTCTGTTTGGTGACTAACTGAGGAAAGTCTTTGCTTTTGCCTCCATAGCCACGTGAAATCACACCGACTTTAACACCATGTTGTTGTAGCTGTTCCACTAACCATACAACCACTGGTGTTTTTCCATTACCGCCCACCGAAATATTACCGACAACTAACACCGGCACCGAAGAGCGGTAAGATTTTAAGATTTTTTTGCGAAACAAAAACAAGCGGATTTGGCTAATCAGCCAAAACAGCAATGAAAACGGCGCAAGCAGCCAAGTGATAAGTGATGTGGATTGCCAAATATTCATATTATTTCTTTAACGATACGTTGCTTGTATCATGATACATTCATACCCATAAAACAAATGGACAATGAAAAACATTGTCCATTTTAGCTATGCTTACTCTACCTTCGGCTTATCGCCGTTTTCAACACAACCTTTACCAATCGTCACTTTTTTCACATCTTTCTCTGCTTTAAGTGTCGGAAGGTTATACATCGTATCTAACAGTAGATTCTCAACAATCGAACGTAAACCACGCGCACCGGTTTTGCGCGAAATAGACTTCTGCGCAATCGCAATTAACGCGTCTTTGGTAAATTTCAACTCAACACCTTCCATTTGGAATAATGCTTGATATTGCTTAATAATCGCATTTTTGGGTTCGGTTAAAATTTGAATTAACGCCTCTTCATCAAGTTCTTGTAACGGAGTCACAACCGGTAATCGACCGATTAATTCCGGAATTAAGCCGAATTTGACTAAATCTTCTGGCTCAACTTGTTTGAATAACTCGGTGAGATCTTCACGTTCTTTATCTTTTTTCAGTTCTGCACCAAAACCGATTCCGCCTTGTTTGTTGGTGCGTGCTTCAACAAGCTTATCTAAACCGGCAAATGCACCACCACAAATAAATAAGATTTTAGAGGTATCAACCGGAATCGTTTCGCCTTTCGGGTGTTTACGGCTGCCTTGCGGGTTGATATTCGCGACCGTTCCTTCAATTAATTTTAATAACGCCTGTTGTACACCTTCGCCGGATACATCACGGGTAATTGACGGACTTTCCGATTTACGGGTAATTTTGTCAATCTCATCAATAAAGACGATACCACGCTCCGCTTGTTCCGCATCAAAATCACATTTCATTAGTAATTTTTGAATCACGTTTTCTACGTCTTCGCCGACATAACCAGCTTGAGTAAGTGTCGTTGCATCCGCCACGGCAAACGGTACATTTAGACGGCGAGCTAAGGTTTCCGCTAACAAGGTTTTACCGCTACCGGTCGGACCGATTAATAAAATATTACTTTTCCCTAACTCTACACCGTTAGTTTCTTTATGACCTGAAAGCGCATTGCGTAAACGTTTATAGTGGTTATAAACCGCTACGGACAACACTTTTTTCGCATGTTCTTGACCGATAACATACTCATCTAAATGCGCATGAATTTCGTGTGGAGTCGGTACATTTTCAAAGAATTTCTCTTCATCTTGTTTTTCATTGATTAACGGCTCTTCTTCGCCGTTTAACAATGCGTAAGACTCCTCAATACAGTGATTACAGATATAACCTTCCGTACCTTCAACCAATTGATCAACTTCGGTACGTCTTTTGCCACAAAAACTACAATGTGGTTCTTTCTCGAAATTTGTCATTATTTTGTATCTCTGTGTGTTAAAACTTTATCAATTAAACCGTATTCAGCCGCTTCAAATGCAGACATAAAATTATCACGTTCGGTATCTGCCGCTACTTTCTCAAACGGTTGACCGCTATGTTCCGCCATTCTTCTTGTCAGCATTTCTTTTAATTTTAAAATTTCTTGCGCTTGAATTTGAATATCAGTCGCCTGCCCTCTTGCACCGCCTAAAGGTTGGTGAATCATCACACGTGCGTGAGGTAAAGCAAAACGCTTGCCTTTTGCACCGCCGGATAATAAGAAAGCACCCATTGAGCAAGCCTGTCCGGTACAAAGTGTTGCAACATCCGGTTTAATAAAATTCATTGTGTCGTAAATTGCCAAGCCTGCAGTTACCACGCCACCCGGTGAGTTAATATATAAATAAACATCTTTTTCAGGATCTTCCGATTCTAAGAAAAGAAGCTGTGCCACGATCAAGTTTGCCATATGGTCTTCAACTTCACCGTTTAAAAAAATGATACGTTCCTTAAGTAAACGTGAATAAATATCGTATGATCTTTCGCCTTTTGAGGTTTGTTCAACCACCATTGGGATTACTGCCATTTTGGGTTCCTTATCCGAAATCTGAGAAATACTGTTAATTCTATCAAACTTTAAGAAAATCATTAACAACAAGCGGTCAGATTGTTACAATATTTTGCAAAACTTAGCCTTAATCAATAAAAATATGACTTTAGCCGATATTTATCAAAAATTCGAACTTTGCAAATCTTGGGAAGAAAGATACCGCTTGCTGATCCAATTAAGCCGTCAGTTAGCTAAACCAACTGAAGAAGAATTAGCACAATTACCTGAAATTCACGGCTGTGAAAGCCGTTTATGGTTTGAATTTCAAGCAACACCACGTAAAGTTAGCGCCTATAGTGATGCTCGTTTAATGCAAGGGATTTTATTTATTGTCGTAACACTGTTAAACGAAGCCGATTCAGCACAATTCGCTCGTATTGATTTGGCTCAGCTGTTTGAACAATTAAAAATCTCACAAAATCTGACGAGTACACGTTTAAACGGATTACAGCAAATTAACAAACTGATTCTTACGACTTAACTTTAACGGGTTGAGCCTTGCTTGGCTTGCATCACCACTTCTCGCCCTGTTTTTTGCTTGATGAAAGCAAGGCGAATTTCATGCCCCGGATCTTTCGGATCCAACGCACAACAAACTGTGCCTTCCGCCAAAGAAAAATGTCGTAGTGTTTTTAGCTGATCAAACAACACTCGATCTTCTCCGTCTCCTTGCGCTAAAGATTGCGACCAACAATGGAGATAGGGCAGCGTTTTAAGCTTATTAAGTGTTAAGCCCGATGGACGCACAAAGCCGCCGAAACTATCCTTAAAAATACCCTGATTAACACCAACACTTTCCAATTCGTCTAAACACAGTATTTCACTGGTATTACCATCAGCGTAGTAACACAAAGCGTGTCCCCAATTCACATCCGGATATTGGCAGAATACTGAATACATTTTGTCGATATGTTGCGGTAAAAACCAATCGTCATCATCCAGATAAGTAACTAATTCACTATCAGCAAGTAAGGTCAATGCTGAACGCAATGAACCACCGTAATAGCAATCATGTACACCGCCGTGACGTTTAGAGGTTGAATAACCGAGATCTAGCCAAACGATATCCACATTAGTCGGGCGTTCTTGATTTAGGATTTGTCGATAATGCGGAAGCTGACCGGATAAATCGAGATCGACACCAATCAAAATTTGAATATTTCCGCTAAATTGCTGCGAAAAAGCAGAACGAACGGCACGTAGTAAAGATTCGCGCCCAACCGTTACTATCACAACGGCAAGTTGGTAGCGACCATTAAAGGGTTTAGACATAGAAAAGCCTCAAAAGCTAAATAGCAAAAAAGCCTCTGATTTCTCAGAGGCTTTTTTTTGAAAAAGTGGCGGAACGGACGGGACTCGAACCCGCGACCCCCTGCGTGACAGGCAGGTATTCTAACCAGCTGAACTACCGCTCCACACAGCATTATCAAATTAAATTCAATAATTAAAAATTAATTGGCGGAATGGACGGGACTCGAACCCGCGACCCCCTGCGTGACAGGCAGGTATTCTAACCAGCTGAACTACCACTCCGCAACCGGTAAGCCGCATAATACGGATTTATGCCACAAGCGTCAAATAATTTTTCACGAAATGAATTTATTTGCTTATTTTAAAATCAAATAAATCAAGCAATTAATGAATTTGTTCCGATTCTGTTTCATTCGGGCGCATCCAAATACAATTCCCTTTGGATTTCTTATCAATCAGTTTGAGATATTCTTCATGCGCTGCCTGCTCTTCTTCACTCAGTTGTAACACAATTAAACTGCTTGTTTCAAACTTCGTTATCGTACCTAAACCGAGATCTGCAATATTTTCATGATTCGCACTGGCATCATCTTCACCTAATAACGCCAGCTGCCCACCAGTCATCATTAGGAAAACATCCGCTAGAATCTCCGCATCCAGTAACGCCCCGTGAAGTACTCGTTTACTGTTATCAATGCCTAAACGATCGCACAATGCATCTAAGTTATTACGCTTGCCCGGATACATTTTTCGAGCTACCGCAAGACTATCGGTCACACTGCACATTTCAGCCGTCTTCGGCGGTGGGTTTTCCAAGTAAGAAAACTCTTGATCCATAAACGCCACGTCGAAGGGGGCATTATGAATGATTAGTTCTGCACCTTTTATAAATTCAATAAATTCGTCCGCAACTTCGGCAAACACAGGCTTATCTTGCAAAAACTCATTGGTAATGCCATGAACTTTAATCGCCTCTTCTTCCACTTCGCGTGGAGGTTTAATATAGACGTGAAAAGTACGTCCGGTTAAGCGACGGTTAATCACTTCAACCGCACCGATTTCAATAATATTATGCCCAATTTGTGGTGGCCCGCTAAAACTCATACCGGTGGTTTCGGTATCCAGCACCACCTGTCTTACTATCGGTTGTTCACTCATTTTATTGCCTAATCAAAAGATGCAAGCGGTCGAATTTCAAGGAAAATTTGCAAATTTTCACCAAAATCCGACCGCTTATTTAAGTATTACTTCGCAATACGTTTATATTTGATACGGTGAGGTTGCGTTGCCGCATCACCTAAGGTTTTCTTTTTCCACTCTTCGTAATCAGAGAAGTTACCTTCGTAGAAGGTCACTTTACCTTCATCGCCGTAATCTAAAATGTGGGTTGCGACACGGTCTAAGAACCAACGGTCGTGCGAGATAACCATTGCACAGCCCGGGAATTCTAAGATCGCATTTTCTAACGCACGTAAGGTTTCAACGTCCAAGTCATTGGTCGGTTCGTCTAATAATAATACGTTACCGCCACGTTGGAGAAGTTTCGCTAAGTGCAAACGACCACGTTCACCGCCTGATAATTCGCCGACACGTTTTTGTTGATCCACACCTTTGAAGTTGAAACGTCCAACGTAAGCACGGCTTGGGATCTCAAAGTTGCCGATGGTTAAAATATCTTGTCCGTTTGATACTTCTTCCCACACGGTTTTCTTATCGTCCATTGCATCACGGAACTGCTCCACAGACGCTAATACTACGGTTTCTCCCATCACGATTGAACCGCTGTCTGGTTGCTCTTGCCCTGAAAGCATACGGAATAAGGTGGACTTACCCGCACCGTTAGCACCGATAATGCCAACAATCGCCCCTTTCGGAATGCTGAATGAGAGATCATCAATCAAAGTACGTTCGCCGTAAGATTTGGTTAAATTTTGCACCTCAATCACTTTATCACCTAAACGTGGACCAGGTGGAATAAAGAGTTCGTTGGTTTCGTTACGTTTTTGATATTCGCCTGAATTAAGCTCATCAAAACGTGCCATACGTGCTTTACTTTTCGCTTGGCGACCTTTCGGATTTTGACGTACCCATTCCAACTCTTTCGCAATCGATTTTTGTCGAGCGGATTCAGCCGCTGCTTCTTGTTCTAAACGTTTCTCTTTCTGCTCTAACCAAGAAGAATAGTTACCTTCCCAAGGAATACCTTCACCACGGTCAAGCTCTAAGATCCAACCCGCTACGTTATCTAAGAAATAACGGTCGTGGGTAATCGCTACTACTGTACCTTCATAGTCATGTAAGAAACGCTCTAACCACGCTACCGATTCCGCATCCAAGTGGTTGGTCGGTTCATCTAACAATAACATATCCGGTTTTTCGAGTAATAAACGGCAAAGCGCAACACGACGACGTTCACCACCGGATAAATGTTCGATTTTCGCATCCCATTCCGGTAAACGTAACGCATCCGCTGCACGTTCTAATTGGTTATCAAGATTATGACCGTCATGTGCTTGAATAATCGCTTCTAAGTTAGCTTGCTCTGCAGCTAACTTATCGAAATCTGCATCCGGATCGGCATATAACGCATAAACTTCGTCTAAACGAGTTAGCGCATTTTTTACTTCCGAAACCGCTTCTTCAATTGCTTCACGCACGGTTTGTTGCGGATCTAATTTTGGTTCCTGCGGTAAATAACCGATTTTAATACCCGGTTGCGGACGAGCTTCACCTTCGAACTCTTTATCTACGCCCGCCATGATACGTAATAAGGTTGATTTACCCGCACCGTTTAAACCAAGTACCCCGATTTTTGCGCCTGGGAAAAAGCTTAAAGAAATATCTTTAAGAATATGACGCTTCGGTGGCACGACTTTGCCGACGCGATGCATCGTATATACAAATTGAGTTGACATTATGTATTCCTCATAAAAAAATTTTATCTATTTTACTTGAAAACAGGGGCGAAATATAGGGATTCCTACATTTGCAAATTTTTCATAAAATTCGACCGCTTGTTGTAAGATATTTAGACAAATATACACTAAAAGCTATAATCAAGACTAGGAGCTACCACTATGCTAAAAAGAACTTTCCCGCCTATTGCGGCACTTTTATTAAGCTTTCCTATTACAGTATCAGCAAATGAAAGCAATCAACAAGTTGCAAACAGCCAATCAATCACTGAAAAAAAAGCGCAAGGTATTTGGATTGACATACGTACCACAGAAGAATTTGCCGCGGGACATATTGAAGACGCAATCAATATTCCAGTTGAACAGGTTAGTGCAAAAATCCATCAACTGACAGAAGATAAAGATGTACCGATTCACTTATATTACCGTTCAGGGAGTCGTGCTGACGTAGCATTAACTGAATTACAGAAGCTGGGCTATCGCCAAGTGACAAACCACGGTGGCTACCAAGATTTATTGCGTAAAGGCATAAAATAATCGTAAAAAAATTCACATAAAAGACCGCTTGTATTGCAGTCTTTTGTCTTTTTACAAGCAAAGAGTGCTACTTGATAGGAAATATTTTGTAAGAAGTTCCCTTTTATAGCGTCCAATTTTCGCAACTTATTTTATGCACAACCTATTATTCTTATAATTTATAAAAGGAGACTTTAATGAAAAAACTTACTTCACTTTCAGCTATTATGATGGGCTTCGCGCTTATGGTTAACGCACATGCAAATGACATGAAAGATTCTCATCATATGATGAAAGATGACAAAATGATGTCTGATAAACATACGATGAAAGACGATAAAATGATGTCTGATAAACATACGATGAAAGACGATAAAATGATGTCTGATAAACATATGATGAAAGACGACAAAATGATGTCTGATAAACATATGATGAAAGACGACAAAATGATGTCTGATAAACATATGATGAAAGATGACAAAATGATGTCTGATAAGCATATGATGAAAGACGATAAAATGATGTCAAAAAAACATAAAAAGAAAATGATGAAAAAAGCTAGTCAATAAACGACATTAACAAAAAAGGGCTGTTTAAAGTATTCATACTCTAAAACAGCCCTTTTGATATTTATATTAAATTATTCGCCTGTAAACGGCTCAGAAAAACGTTCGATTTTCGCACCGATTCCACGTAATTTCTCTTCAATATGCTCATAACCACGATCGATATGATAAATACGATCAACAATAGTTTCACCTGAAGCAATACAACCGGCTAATACTAAACTAATTGACGCACGTAAGTCTGTCGCCATCACTTCTGCTGATTTTAATTTTTCTACACCGTGACAAATCGCAGTATTACCTTCGATTTCACCTTTGGCTCCCATACGGTTAAGTTCCGGAATATGCATAAAACGGTTTTCAAAAATCGTTTCAGTAATACGGCTTGTGCCTTCCGCCACAACATTCAACAAAGTAAATTGCGCTTGCATATCGGTTGGGAACCCCGGATGCGGCATAGTACGAATATTTACTGCTTTCGGGCGCTGACCTTTCGAATCTAAAGTAATCGTATCTTCGGTTACAGTAACTTCCATACCAGCTTCACGTAATTTTTCAATTACAGCGTCTAATGTATCCGCCTTAGTTCCTCGACAAGTAATTTTACCGCCGGATACTGCAGCAGCAACTAAGAATGTACCCGTTTCAATACGGTCAGCCACAACACGGTGCTGACAACCTGTTAAACGTTCCACGCCTTCAACCGTGATAGTATCTGTACCTGCACCTGAAATTTTTGCCCCCATTGCATTTAAGAATAATGCTGTGTCCACAATTTCAGGTTCACGCGCAGCATTTTCAATCACTGTTGTGCCTTCCGCTAAAGTACCCGCCATCATCACAGATAGTGTCGCCCCCACACTCACTTTATCCATATAAATGCGAGCTCCTTGTAAACGGCCATTTGAAGTTGCTTTTACATAGCCTTCATCCAACTCAATTGCCGCCCCCATTTTTTCTAAGCCGGAAATATGCATATCAACAGGGCGAGCACCAATCGTACAACCGCCCGGTAATGAAACTTGGCCTTCGTGGAAACGCGCTACAAGCGGTGCTAATGCCCAAATCGAAGCTCGCATAGTTTTTACTAATTCGTAAGGCGCAACATAGTGATCAATCTGACTTGCATCAATTTGTACCACTCCGGTCTCACCACGCTCAACTACTACGCCTAATTTACGTAAGATTTTAAAAGTCGTGTCCACATCCTTAAGATCTGGCACATTCGTTAAAGTAACAGGTTCGGTAGCCAAAATGGCTGCAAACAAAATTGGAAGTGCGGCATTTTTGGCACCTGAAATATCAACTGTCCCACTTAATGTAAAAGGGCCGTGAACACGAAATTTTTCCATTATAAAATCCTTAGAAAATAAATTAGTGATAATAGATAAGGATAATACGTAAAACTCAAGCGGTCATTTTTGCAAAATTTTTTACAAAAGCGACCGCTTAGCTATCATTCTCTATTATTTATCGAACATGCTAGCTTACCATATTAAGTAAGCGATCTTTTTTCCACTGTTCTGTCGAGAAAACTTTAATCGTCAATGCGTGGATAGCATTCGTTGCAAAATATTCACCCAATGGTGCATATACCGCTTGTTGTTGTTTTACTTTTGATAACTGTGCTAATTCGTCGCTAACAACGATTACACCATAATGCGAATTTTCACCTTGCGCATGAATCTCCGCAGCTGTCGGTAACGCATTTCTTAAAATTTCTTCGAGTTGTTTTGGTTCCATGTGCTTATAAGTTCCTTAAGCTTTTTCACAACATAATTTGCCTTTTTCGCAAACTATAAATCGGTTAAGCCATTCTGATAAATCAAATAATTCGGCTAGTGCTTTCAATGTCTCAGGAATATTAATTAACCAGTTCGACGTTTGTTTTTGATAACGATTGAGCAATTCAGCAAGCAATGTAAAACCGGCGGAATCAACACGCTTAAGATCTTTTAAATCCCAATAAATATGTTGGTTACCTTTCAGCGATAAAAAAGAAGCACGTTGCTTCCAAAGCGGAAGCAACGTGTCTCGAGTTAATTCGCCTGACAATTTTAAAAATAGGCTTTCAGTATTCTGCTGAACGCCCCATCGTAATGTTTTTTGTGGCTTCATAAAACTAAAATTATTTACTTAATGTAATCGGTTGTTTAGCGGATTGCGCAACTTGTGCCGTTAAAGCATCAATCCCTTTTTGACGTAAGACGCCGCTCCACTCATTTTGTTTGGTCGCAATCATACTCACACCTTCCGCTGCCATATCATATGCTTGCCATTCACCAGTCTTACTGTTTTTACGCCATTTGAAATCTAATTTGATTGGCGCGGAGTTGCCTGATGATAACACATTTACACGAATGCTTACGATAGATTTGTCACCTACCGGCTTCTCGCTCTCAATTTGTACTTGTTGGTCTTGGTACTGCGTTAACACTTGCGCATATGATTGTTCAATAAACTGACCAAAAGCAGTAAAGAATTGCTCACGTTGTGCTTCTGATGCAGAAGAAAGTGATTTACCTAATACTAATTGACCTGCATATTTCACATGTACACGAGGCATTAAATCATTACGTACAATTGTACGTAAATATTCTGGATTCGCCTTAATTTTACTTTGATTCGCTTTAATATCGTTAAAGAGTTTATCTGCTGTTTGTTGCATTAAAACGTATGGACTTGTTTCAGCAAATGCTTGTGCTGAGAATAACGTTGCGACTGCTACAAAACCGGTTACGATTACTTTTTTGATGTTTTTTAACATTTAAAATCTCCAAATGTAAGGTGTCTTCCCACCCGAAATAAAATATCACTCAGTGAAAATCACTGTGCAATTATTGCGCTTTAGGCTCTGCTTCGCCTTCCGCTTTTTCTCCGCCAGTTTTATCCGATTTTTTATCTCCGTATAAGAACTGACCGATTAAATCTTCCAACACCATTGCTGAATTCGTATCAACAAAGCTGCTACCCTCTTTCATATATTCCGTTTCGCCTTCCAACATAAAACCAATATTTAAAGCGATATATTGCTCGCCTAACAGACCTGAAGTTTTAATTGAAAGTGAACTGGTATCAGGAATCTTATTAAAATCCTCATTTACCGCTAAAGTTACTTTAGGTGTATAGGTTTGTGCATCTAAATTAATTTCCGCCACACGTCCTACAACAACCCCTCCAACCTTAATCGGCGCACGGACTTTTAGTCCCCCGATGTTATCAAAAGTTGCGTAAAGAGTGTAAGTCTTATCTGAGGTAAAGCCCTGTACGTTCGCAACACGCAAGCCTAAAAACACTAAAGCAGCTAAGCCAAGTAATACAAATAAGCCCACCCAAAATTCATATTTAATTGATTGACGCATTGTCTTTTCCTTTGTGAATTAACCACCGAACATAATAGCGGTCAAAATAAAATCAAGCCCAAGTACTACTAACGAAGCATGTACTACTGTTCTTGTTGTTGCTTGGCTAATGCCTTCTGAAGTCGCAACGGCATCATAACCGTTAAATAACGCAATCCATACTACGGCAAAAGCAAAAACAATGCTTTTAATCGAGCCGTTTATCAGATCGCTCCAATCGACCGAGTTTTGCATTACCGACCAAAAGCTACCACCATCAACACCTTTCCAATCGACTCCGACTAACGAACCGCCCCAAATCCCGATAGCGGTAAAAATTGCCGCTAAAATCGGCATTGAAATCACACCCGCCCAAAAACGCGGCGCAATAATACGTCTTAACGGGTCAACCGCCATCATTTCAAGGCTTGATAGCTGTTCCGTTGCTTTCATTAAACCGATTTCTGCCGTTAATGCAGATCCGGCGCGCCCCGCAAAAAGCAGTGCAGTCACAACAGGCCCAAGTTCTCTTAACAGTGATAGTGAAACTAGCGTACCTAAACTGGTTTCGGCGGCAAAATCGACTAATACCACATAACCTTGTAAGCCTAATACCATACCGATAAATAAGCCTGACAGCATAATAATCAGGAGAGATTGAACTCCTAATACATATAATTGCTTAATTAATAACGGTGTATGCTTACGAAATTGTGGTTTGCCGATCAATGCACCAAGCAACATGAAAGTTGCCCGACCAAACGCTCGTACAAAACCAATCACAGAAGAACCGATGCCACTAATAAAATTAATCACTAAACAGCTCCTCCGTATATTCTTTAGCCGGATAATGAAAACGAACCGGACCGTCTGCCTTACCAGCTAAGAACTGAACCACTTGCGGATCTTGACTTGCCATCAATGCTTCCGGCGTACCTTCAGCAATCACATGCTTATCCGCTACAATATAAGCATAATCAGCGATACTCAGTACTTCCGTCACATCATGTGAAACCACAATTGAGGTTAAATTCAGTGCCAGATTAAGTTTTCTGATTAGCTCGACAATCACGCCCATACTAATCGGATCTTGTCCGGTAAACGGTTCATCATACATAATTAACTCGGGATCTAACGCTATTGCTCGCGCTAACGCCGCTCTACGCGCCATTCCGCCCGAAAGTTCCGCCGGCATTAATTGTGCTGCACCACGTAATCCGACCGATTCTAGCTTCATTAGCACCAATTTTCTAATTAATGCTTCCGGTAATCTTGTATGTTCACGAATAGGGAAGGCAACATTATCAAAGGTAGATAAATCAGTAAATAATGCACCTGATTGGAATAACATCCCCATACGCTGACGAATCTCATAAAGCCTTTTATTAGACGCCTTACACACATCTTCGCCATCAAATAATATTTGGCCTTTTTCAGGAATAATTTGCCCGCCGATTAAGCGTAGTAAAGTCGTTTTACCAATTCCTGACGGTCCCATAATCGCGGTAACTTTTCCTTTCTGCACTCGCAGATTTAAGTTGTTATAAATCACCTTTTCACCCCGACTAAAGGTGAGGTTTTTCACTTCAACTAAGTATTTATTATCTCGCATTGGAATTTTCTTTAGTAATTTATATAAAACATAGAATGGTTGACAATACTCTATTAACCGCCACATAAAGTCAAAGGATTTTTAACTTTTGACAGAAAATGTACAATTTAATAACCATTTTTAATAAACTTTTGCATAAACAATTGATTATTTTTTAGCAACACTCTTGCTTTTTAAAGGAACCGCCACCAAATTAGATAGTCTGAATGGATACGAGCTGACTTGAAGCTCGTTGAATTTTTTAACACAACAAAAAGGATAAATATAAATGAATAAAGTAATGAAAAAATCGATCTTAACTTCACTAGTATTAGGTCTCGGTTTATTCTCAGTTTCAACAACGACACAAGCTACATTACCTACCGTTGTTGAAGACCAAGCACTTCCAAGCTTAGCGTCAATGATTGAAAAAGTTCGTCCTGCGGTAGTTAGTATTTCAGTAGAAGGAAAAACGGAAGAAAGAACTCGTTATCGTCGTGACATTCCTGAAGAATTTGAATTTTTCTTTGGTCCTGATATGTTTGGTGAACGCAGCGCTCCACGTAATTTCCGCGGGCAAGGCTCAGGTGCAATTATCAATGCCGAAAAAGGTTATGTAATTACGAATAATCACGTTATTAAAAATGCGGATAAAATTACGATTAAATTAGAAGACGGTCGTGAATTTAAAGCGAAATTATTAGGTGCGGATCCGCTATCGGATGTCGCACTAGTGCAAATTGAAAATCCTAAAAATTTAGTTGAACTAAAATTTGCCGATTCAGATAAATTACGAGTCGGCGATTTCAGTGTGGCGATTGGAAACCCATTCGGTTTAGGTCAAACCGTAACTTCAGGGATTATCTCAGCATTAGGTCGTTCAACAGGTAATTCTGATGAAGGCTACGAAAGTTATATCCAAACGGATGCTGCGGTAAACCAAGGTAACTCTGGCGGTCCATTAATTAACTTAAACGGTGAGTTAATCGGTATTAATACCGCAATTATTTCACCAAGCGGCGGCAATGCCGGTATTGCGTTTGCGATCCCAAGTAATATGGCAAACAATCTCGTGCAACAAATTATTGAGTTTGGTGAAGTAAAACGCGGTATGTTAGGTATTAAAGGCGGAGAATTAAATGCTGATCTGGCAAAAGAATTCAAGATTGACGCCCAAAAAGGTGCATTTATCAGCGAAGTACTTGCTGACTCTGCCGCGGCTAAAGCCGGTTTAAAAGCAGGTGATGTGATTACTGAGCTAAACGGCAAAAAAATCAATAGCTTCAGTGAATTGCGCGCCAAAGTAGCGACTTCAGGTCCGGGTACGGAAATTGAACTAACGTATTTACGTGACGGTAAAGAAGAAAAAGCGAAAGTAACGCTCCAATCGGATAGTACTGACAATATGGCAAAAAATAGCAAAAATTCCAATAAAGCTACCACCAAAGACATTATTCCGGCTTTAAAAGGCGCAGAATTTGCTAACCTTGATAAAGACGGTGTAAAAGGTATCGAAATCGCAAAAGTGACTAAAGGTTCATTTGCTGAAAACCGAGGCTTAGCGGAAGGCGATATTATCGTCGGTGTAAACCGTGTTAAAGTCGACAATATCAAACAATTACGTGAAGTGTTAGATTCGAAACCTTCTGTTATCGCATTAAATATTTTACGCGGTAACTCAAACTTCTACTTAATCCTTCAATAATAAGGCATAAAAAATCCCACCGGTCGGTGGGTTTTTTTATTGCTCAAAGATCTGTTTAAAATCCAAATCAGGCTGCCGGAACGTAAAGCCATTTTCTAATAATTTGCTTGGGATAAGAGGTTGATTATCTAATAATAATTGCGAACGCTCGCCTAAAACCAGTTTCAACATAAAAGACGGCACCGCAAACCACGCACAACGCTTCAAATAGGCGGCTAAACGAAAATTAAATTCCGCATTCATAATAGGGTGAGGAGCAACGAGGTTAAAAGCACCTCGGCAATTTGCTTTTTTTAATAAAAATAAGACCGCTTGTATATGATCTTCCAAAGCAATCCATGCCCAATGTTGCCGCCCAGAACCAAGTCTACCGGCTAAATTCAACCGATATAACGGTAACATTTTTAATAATGCACCGCCTTGCGGAGCAAGTACCATACCCGTCCTAATTAAGCATACTCGTGTTCTTAGGCTTTCGGCAGTTAATGCAGTCGCTTCCCATTGTTGACAAAGCTCTGCACTAAAATTCGTACCACAAGCAAGAGATTCATCCATTAAGGAGTCAGAACAGACATTACCGTAATAGCCGGTTGCTGAGCCTGAAATAAAAGTATGTGGGGGTGTTTGACTTGCCTGAATTAGTTTTACTAATAACAAAGTGATTTGTAAGCGGCTATCCAATAACCGCTGTTTTTGTGCCGGAGTCCAAGCCCGATCAAAAATCGGCTCTCCAGCCAAATTAATGACGGCGTCAAATCCATCCAAATTCGTAAAACTTGCAAGATTTTGACAAAATTCTACCGCTTGTCTAAAAGGAGCATTCGGCTTTGATTGACGAGTAACGATTGTCAGCAAATGCCCCTCCGCCAACAACGCTTGAACTAGGCGCTGTCCGATAAAACCGGTTCCACCCGTAATTAAAATTTTCATT
Source organism: Actinobacillus capsulatus DSM 19761 (assembly GCF_000374285.1). Classification (GTDB taxonomy): domain Bacteria; phylum Pseudomonadota; class Gammaproteobacteria; order Enterobacterales; family Pasteurellaceae; genus Actinobacillus; species Actinobacillus capsulatus. The sequence goes on from NZ_KB893933.1 coordinate 109,217, forward strand.
AGAGCGATGACTCAAATAACTCAGTAATATTTTGGATTAGATCTTCCATTGCTGTTAAGCGTGTTGGGGTGATAAAAATCGTATCATCACCGGCAATCGTGCCTAAAATACCTTCGCTTTTTCCCATTGAATCTAATAGACGAGCAATTAATTGGGCCGCACCCGGGCTGGTTTTTACTACAATCAGCACATCATTATAATCAATATCAACCACTAAATTCTTTAAAGGGCTAGAAGTTGCTGGCACACCTAATTCGGCAGGTAATTGATAGACCATTTCCATCTTAGTGTTACGCGTTCTTACCGCACCGAACTTAGACAGCATACGTGATACTTTAGATTGGTTAATATTCTCAAAGCCCAATTCTTGTAATGCATTTACTATCTCACCTTGAGAACCGAATTTTTCTTGCTTTAGTAATGCCTTAAACGCTTCGGATAAATTATCAAGCTTTTCCATCTCATCTCTCTTATGCAATATTGCTTCAATTGAAAGTATAATTTTTGCCTACAAGTGTTAAAAAATCAATCTAAATCAAACATTAGAAAAATTTTTCCCAATGATTCGTTTTATTTAGCATCAATCTTAATAAATATTTGCTAAACTTAGCTTAATCTTATTTTATAACTATTATTGATTAGGAGTTGTTTATGAAAGTTGCACTTTTAGGCGCTGCTGGAGGAATCGGGCAAACTCTTGCTCTCTTATTAAAGCTTCGTTTACCAGCCGGAACGGATCTTGCGTTATATGACATTTCGCCAGTCACTCCAGGTATTGCGGTAGATATCAGTCACATTCCAACATCGGTAAATGCTGTCGGCTATTCGGGTGAAGATCCGAGCGAAGCACTTAAAGACGCTAATCTTGTCCTATTAACTGCAGGTGTCGCACGTAAACCAGGCATGACTCGTGCGGATCTCTTTAATATTAATGCGGGCATTATTAAAAACTTGGTTGAAAAAGTCGCTGAGGTTTGTCCGAACGCTTGTATCGGCATTGTAACAAACCCAGTAAATACACTTGTTCCAATTGCTGCTGAAGTATTACGTAAAGCCGGCGTGTATGACAAACGTAAATTATTCGGTGTAACTACACTTGATGTTGTTCGTGCAAAAACATTTATGTCTGAATTAAAAGATAAAAATGTCGAAACAGTTAAAGTGCCCGTTATCGGCGGTCACTCAGGTCCAACTATTCTACCGTTACTTTCTCAAGCACTTGCAGAAGGTTGTCCGGTTTCATTCACTCAAGAAGAAATTGAGTCATTAACTTATCGTATTCAAAATGCCGGTACAGAAGTGGTGGAAGCAAAAGCAGGTGGCGGATCTGCAACACTTTCAATGGCGGAATCCGGTGCACGTTTTGCCGTGGCGGTTTTCAAAGCATTATTAGGTGAAGATTGTGTACGCTACGCTTATGTAGAAAGTAAAGAAAGTTCAGATTATCCAGAATTCTTTGCACATCCTGTAAGATTTGGTTTAACTGGTGTAGAAGACATTCTACCAATCGGTAAATTAAGTGAATATGAACAGGCAAAATTAGACGAAATTAAACCGATTCTTAAAGCAGATATTGAATTAGGGAAAAATTTTGTAAATTCATAACTTGAAATTTATAAAAGGGTTGAGCAATTCAACCCTTTTTTATAAACTCAAGTATGGTAATAAGCATTAATTGTAGTCTATGAATATACAAGGATTTATGTATGAAAGCACATTTATTTTCTTTACTGGCTCTTGCTGTAACGATTACTGCTTGTAGCTCAAATCAACCTGTTCAAATCGTTAAAGAACCTTCAACAAAAACGGAATACACACCTATTCGTAATCCGCATTCTCCTCAACAAGCTTTACCTGCTAATGTCACAGCAATTTGTGTAGACGGAAGTTACTCAACTTCACCGCTAAATGAAGCTTGTGTCGGCAACGGTGGCGCAAAACAAATTATTTCTCGTTACCATTCTGAGTAATAAAATAAACAAGCAGTTATTTTTAAGTGAAATATTGCAAAATATTCATCAAAAATAACCGCTTGTTTATATTTATATTATTTAAATCAACCTAAGATTTTTGTTAATTCAGCACTTACTTCTTCAACCGGTTTTGTACCGTCTAAACGTTCATAACGCGTATTACCTGCTTCAGCTTCCGCTGTGTAGTAAACAATTAATGGCTTAGTTTGTTTATGGTAAATTGCTAAACGCTCTAATACCGTTTCAAGCTTATCATCTTGACGAATAATTAAATCTTCGCCGGTTACATCATCTTTACCTTCAACTTTCGGTGGATTGTACACCACATGGTAAGTACGACCTGACGGTTGGTGTACACGGCGACCGCTCATACGTTCAACAATCACTTCATCCGCTACATCAAACTCTAATACTAAATCAATTTTCACGCCTGAATCTTTTAATGCATCCGCTTGTGGAATTGTGCGGGGGAAACCGTCTAATAAGAAGCCGTTTGCGCAATCCGGTTGTGCGATACGATCTTTTACTAATGCAACGGTTAATTCATCCGGCACTAATTTACCTTCATCCATTAACGCTTTTGCTTGTTTACCAAGTTCTGTACCTTCTTTGATCGCCGCACGGAACATATCGCCCGTTGAAATTTGTGGAATACCGAATTTGTTCATAATAAATTGTGCTTGTGTACCTTTACCTGCACCCGGCGCACCTAATAGGATAATTTTCATTGTAAAGCCTCTTGAAAATAAAAGATGAATGAATAAAAAAGCTAAGGCAGTAACCTTACCGATTACTGCCTTAAATTGCAAATTTTTTACTAAATTTGACCGCTTGTAGGGCGCTATAACAAAAATAAATTTAAATTTATCGTAAAGTTATATTTTCCATTGACAAGACAATTCTTATTGATAATAATTCCCGTTATCTTAAAGCGCATTCTATATTGACGAGGATTTATCTGTGAAAAGAAACCAAATTACCATCGCAGTACTAGCTACTATTAGTTCATTTGCTTATGCAAATCCTGAACGACCAAAAGACACTACAGAGTTATCGGAAATTGTTGTAACTGATCGCCAAGGTGCTAAAGTTAAAACGAATGTTATAACTCTGGCTGAAAAAAATGAACGTACCGAAACGGACTTACGCGGTTTACTTTCAAAAGAACCCGCTATTGAATTTGCCGGTGGTAACGGAACGTCTCAATTCCTAACTATTCGTGGCATGGGACAAAACTCGGTAGATATTAAAGTGGACGGCGCATCATCTGACAGTCAAATTTTATATCACCAAGGACGTTTTATTATCGATCCATCATTACTTAAAAGTGTTTCTGTACAAAAAGGTGCAGGTTCAGCAAGCGCCGGTATCGGTGCAACGAATGGTGCGATTATCGTGAAAACCGTGGATGCTTTAGATCTCTTAAAAAATAGTGATCGTGATTACGGATTTAAACTGAATAGCGGCTATTCCAGCAACGATGGTCACTCTTATGGTGCAACTGTTTTCGGTAAAGCGGGTAACTTCGATGCATTACTTTCTTTCAACCGTAACAATGAAGATGATTACAAGGCAGGAAGAAACTTTGTAAACGGTTTAGACGGTAGTAATAAAGTACCTTATAGCGCATTAGATAAACGTAACTATATCGCTAAATTAGGTGCAACTTTTGGTGATCATCGCTTTGTATTAAGCCACTTACAAGATCAACATCGTGGTGAGCGTTTAGTACGTGAAGAGTTTGCTACATTTAGTGCAGCCAACAATCCTCGCCTTAGTGTTGCTCGTCAATCACCATCTTATCGAGAAACAACCTTAAGCAATACCAATCTTGAATATATCGGTAAAAACTTAGGCTTCGTTAATGAATTAACTGCAAATGCGTATTTAATGAAGAATAAACGCTATTCTGCTGATGATAGCGGTTGTGGATATTGCGGTAGCGTTAAAGGCCCTACAACAACCGTAATTAAAACTCAAGGTACAAATGTGAACTTTGATTCATTCATTGGCGAAGACATCTTGGTTAAATACGGTATAAATTACCGCCATCAGGAAATTGAGCCGCATACTAAACGCCCATTTGTAACCAATAATCCGGAAAAAACTGATAGTGGTGCTTATGTTGAAATGATTAGCGGCATCAATGATTTCACTTTCACAACCGGTTTACGTTACGATTATTTCGATATGAAAGCCAACGATGGGGTAAAAGCGTCAGACGGTAAATGGAATCCAAGTGTTGGCTTGATTTATCAAGCGACACCTGAATTAAGCTTGAGTGCAAACCACAACTACGCATCACGTAGCCCTCGTTTATACGATGCATTAATGGTTGGCTTAAGACGTGTATCAGTAGATCCAAATATCGAAGCTGAACGTGCGCGTAATACTGAAATCGGTTTCAACTATAATAATGGCGACTTTACTTTTGAAGGTAGCTACTTCTGGCAAAAAGTAAATAACTTAATTGTTAACCCTCAAGCAAGACATGATGCAAATGGCAATATCATTAACGGTATTACACAAGCAGTAAATGATGGTTATTCTAAAAACCACGGTTATGAGTTAAATGCTGCTTATCGCTATGAAGGCTTAACCGCTCGCTTCGGTGTATCGGAAAGTAAACCAAGATTCTACTTAAATGATACAAAAGTTAATTCTACTTTAAATCCGGAATTTGCCGTACAAGTAGGTCGTACTTGGACTGCAGGTTTAGCTTATCGCTTTGAAAACCCTAATTTAGAATTAGGTTGGAAAGGTCGTTATGTAGAAGATGAAGATGGCTATGCACTAGCGAATGCAGACGAGACTATCGCAAATACACATCGTGACAGCTATATCAATCATGATTTCTACGTTAACTGGAAACCATTGAAAAATGATAGCTTAAATGTAAATTTAGCATTAAATAATGCATTCAATAAATTCTACTACCCGCATAGCCAACGCGGTACAACCTTACCGGCTGTTGGACGTGACTTACGCTTAAACGTGAATTACACTTTCTAAACCAAGTTTAGAGATCGTACAAAGTAAATATTTGCCCCCTAAAAGTTGAATAAACTCCAAACAATTAGGGGGCAAATTTTTATGTAAGCGCTTAATTACAAGCGGTTAAATTTATATCATTTTTTACGATTTAGATGTCTTCCACGGTGCAACCTTAATCAGCATCAACATCCCTGGAATGGCAACAAAGAAACAAATCCAGAAAAACTGATAATAACCGAAAGCTTCGACCAAATGTCCGGTATAAGCACCTAAAAATTTACTTGGTAGAGCAGCAAGGCTAGTGAAAATTGCCAATTGCATTGCAGTGTACATCGAGTTGGTTTCCCGAGCCATAAAGGCAACAAATGCTGCCGTACCCAAGCCGACACCGAGATATTCGCCAGCCATCACAATACCTAATTTAAATAGCTCGGCAGATCCGATAGAAACAGTCGGAAAATACTCAAAACTTGCAAGATAAGCAAAACCCAAAATGGTAATTAACTGTACCGTTCCGAAAATCCATAACGCACGATTTACCCCCAGTTTCAGCATTGCTATTCCGCCGATAATCCCACCACCGATACTACACCAAAGCGAAGTTGTTTTAACCACCGCAGCAATATGCGATTTGGTAAAGCCCATATCCAAGATAAATTTGGTTTGTAGTGAAGTCGCCAGCGAATCACCAAGCTTATATAAGAAAATAAATAGAATAAGTCCTACTGCACCCCATACACCTTTACGGCTGAAAAACTCCTTAAACGGATCAACAAACGCCATATAAAACGGTTTACTACGGTCAATCAGTGTACTTTGTGGCTCTCTAGCAAATAGCGTAACGAATAGGCATGGCAACATAAATGTAGCGGTAATAATAAATACCGTTTGCCATGGGTAATGATCGGCTAAGAAAAGCGATAAACCGCCCGGTATCAGCCCGGCGATACGATAAGCATTCACGTGAATTGAATTACCTAGCCCTAATTCATTGTCCGATAAAATTTCTCGGCGGTAAGCATCCACCACAATATCTTGAGTGGCAGACAGAAAGGCTAAAATCACTGAAAGCACAGTAATAATACCGATATCCGTTACTGGATCAAAAAAGCCAAAGCCGGCTAGAATTGCCAATAAGCCTAATTGAGCAAGAAAAATCCAACTGCGGCGGCGACCTAAAAACGGTGGGAAATAGCGATCTAATAATGCTGCCCATAAGAACTTCCACGTATAAGGCAATGAGGTTAAGGTAAAAGCAGCGATGGTTTTAATATCAAGGTTTGCCGAAGTAAACCAAGCCGGCATTAATTGGATAAGCACAAATAAAGGCAAGCCGGAACAAAAACCGGTATAAATACAAAGCAACATATTTTTAGTAAAAATTTGTCGCCAAATTGAGGGTTGAGGTGAAGAATGATAAGCGGTCATTTTTTCCTTTTCTTTTGCAAATGAAATGATAATACACCAACTTTGTGTTAGCTTAATTATCAAACATCATAACAGAAATATTCAGAGATAAAAAAGGCACAAACGTAAACGCTTGTGCCATCATTTAATTAACGCTTGTTAGCCTTTATAACCGTTTGGGTTATTTTTTTGCCAATTCCAAGTGTCTTTCATCATTTGTTCTAAACCACGTTCGGTTTTCCAACCTAACTCTTTTAACGCTTTAGACGGTTCGGAATAACAAACTGCGATATCCCCCGGGCGGCGATCAACTAATTTATAAGGTACTTTAATTTCATTTGCCGTTTCAAATGCTTTTACCATATCAAGCACTGAATAACCCGCTCCTGTACCTAAATTATAAACATGGAAACCTGCATCGCCTTGGTGTTTATCCAACGCTTTTAAATGTCCTAGCGCTAGGTCTACCACGTGGATATAATCACGTACACCAGTGCCATCGTGTGTTTCATAATTGCTGCCGAATACTGAAAGCTCTTTTAATTTACCAACTGCAACTTGGCTAATATAAGGTAATAAGTTATTTGGAATACCGTTTGGATCTTCACCGATTAAGCCGCTTTCATGCGCACCGACCGGATTGAAATAACGTAACACTACCGCACTTAATTGTGGGAATGCTTTCACTGTATCTTCCAATACTCGCTCAACCATATATTTTGATGTGCCGTATGGATTTGTCGTACCGCCAACTGGGCAAGATTCTACGATCGGAATAATTTGCGGATCACCGTAAACTGTTGCAGATGAACTGAATACAATCGTATTCACGCCTGCCGCTAACATTTCTTCGACTAACACAATTGAGCCAGTTACATTATTTTGATAATAACGTAATGGTTCGCGCACACTCTCACCAACCGCTTTTAAACCGGCAAAATGAATAACAGACTCAATTTTATTTTCTGCAAAAATTTTACGCAAAATATTACGGTCTAAAATATCACCTTGATAAAAAGTAACCGTTTTACCTGTAATCTGCTTTACTCGTTCCAATGAAACCTCACTGGAATTAGATAAATTATCTAACACGACAATTTCACGATTTGCATTTAATAATTCAACGAGCGTATGCGAACCGATATAACCCGCACCACCAGTCACTAAAATAGCCATACAAGCCCCCTAGGTTAAAGTACTCTCAGTTCTATTATACCCGTTTTAGGATAACAGTGAACAAGCTTCACATAGGTTTACATCTAACTTTTCACAAGTTATTAAAGGATAATAATATTCGTATTGCAAATACTTTAGGAAAGTTCAATATTTAAAACATATAAGACCACCACTCATTTCACTATTTTATATAACATATAAGACCTCTATCACTATTGATTATACTATAAACATTAATCTATAATGAATTAAACTATATTTATACATTTAAATAGATTTTCAAACAAAACGAACAGATTTAAACATATTGTTCTTATACTAAAGTTAAGCAATATACTTGTATATTTCAAAAACTAAACGAATTACATATACCCCCATTTATCCAGATAGCCTATAAACATGGTTATATACACAAAAAGAATACTCAATGAAAAATAAAAATACATATGTAGTTTTAAAAACTAGAGAGTGCATCTACTAACTAATAAATATTACAGGGGTCTTTATGTCTAATTTACACACTATTTTTAAAGAATTATCAGCAAATCAACAAGGAAATATTTTTTATTATCCTAATGGCGGAAATGCGGGTGATGCATTGATAGATATGGGATTCTATACTCTGGCACAACAGTTTAATCTGAAATTTTCATTAATCTCACAGGGTAAAGTCAGTCAATTAAAAGATAATGATATCGTATTAATCGGTGGAGGCGGCTGTTTAGTTCCGGAATGGAATTCAACACCTAATTTTTTAAAATCTCTGATTAACTTAAAGCTAAAACTAAAATTAATTATTTTACCTCATTCAATTCGTGGCATTGATGATTTAATTTCAAATTTACCGGAAGACAGCATAATCTTCTGTAGAGAAAAATATAGTTTTGAATACTGTCAAAATATATCCAATGCTAAAGCCGTTTATCTTGCTGACGATATGGCTTTTTACATAAATCCAGCACAAATTTTGACAAGCAATCCTCATTTCAAAATTAAATTATCGAGTAAAAACATTATTCGTAAAATATTAATTAATTTCCACCGTTTACGCGCACTATTTACCTCTCAAATTAATGCAATACGTACCGATAAAGAGAGTAATCAAAATTTAAATGTAAAAAGAAGTTTGGCAAATGATTTATCACTCGTTGCCAGTTTCGGAACAGATAATTATCAGACTTCGCTTTATAGCGCTAAACAATTTCTAAAACTTATTAACTTATACGAAGAAATCAAAACAGATAGATTACACGTAGCAGTCGGTGCTTACCTACTAAATAAAAAATTGAGAATTTATAACAATGGATACTATAAATGCAAGGGTGTATACGAACAAAGTATGTCCAACTCTAATAACGTGACATTTATTGAATAAGAATGAAAAAAGTATTTTTCCTACTTTTACTAAAAGTGATTGGTGCTGGGTCATCATTACTGCTAGGTATGGCAATTTCTCGATATTTCGGGGTTGATGTGTTAGGTCAATATGGGTTAGTTACAACCTATATTTTGATTCTTTCATTAATTGCCAACTGGGGGAATTATGTTCGCATTATTGAGTTTAATCAACGTATGATTAGCCCGAAATTCCTTGGTTTTTGGGCATTGACTTCATGTTTGATTACCACCTTTTCCGTTTGGCTGTTTCAGTTTGAATTCGGGCTTTGGTATATAGGATTTGTAGTGCTGTTCTATTCTTTCTTCTACTTTAAATCCTCTATTTTTATCGTAAACCAGATGCAGTATCTCAATACCTCAATTGATGACGGGTTACGTTATTTGTTACCACTAATTTTTATCTTGGTATTTAGCTATTTTATGGAAGACGTAAATTTCTTCTGGTTGTATTTTTATGCTACTTTTGCGCTCTTTCTATTTGCTGCGTGCTTAACTAAAAAATATGTAAAAAATGACTCAAATGACTCGAAATCGACCGCTTATCGCTATAAAGATTTGCTGAAATACGGCTCGATCCCGACACTATCGGCACTTTTTGTACTACTTAATGCTCAATTCGACCGTATTATCCTCTCTTATTTTGTTGATGATAATGCCGTAGGAATTTATGTCATTTGTTACAGCTTTATGGCGCTAATTTCTTACTTTTCCGCTTCTGTAATGGCGGTGGTAACACCAAATATCGTCAATTTATATAAACAACAGAAATATACGAAACTTTATAGCTACACTAAAAAATACACGGTTTTCTTATGCTTATTTAGTTTCTCAATTGCCGCAGTAAGTGCGGTAATTGGTGATTTCTTGTTTTATCTTTACGGTGTTGAAAATACATACGAAGGATATGCTTCATTACTGATTTTAATGTTAGGGGTATCGCTTTCCCAAATATGGGGATTTGGAATGACACTCGCCAGCTATACGGAAAATAAAAAGATATTATTGAAATATCAAGCCGTTGTTTTCTGTATTAGCGCTCTCTTATGCGTATTCTTAGTTCATCTATACGGCATTATCGGTGCGGCTATCTCCACGGCACTGGGCGTGAATATGATCAAAGCCTTAGTGTGGAATTATTATCGGAAAGAAAATATTAAGCTTGGCATTATTTAGGTGGTAATAACAATTGAAAATCGGCATTACGTTAAAAAGGCAGGCCTATACCCCAGAGGCCTTTGCTTATCAAGATTACTTAACTAAACGCAACCATTTAGTTCAGTTAGATTACGAAGAAAATTTAGATCCTAATAACGATATTAATATCTATTTTTTGGGAATGCGTCCTGTTTGGAAACGGTATGCCCCGCAATCGGCATTAGAAATACATGAATACCAAAGTCTTTCAATGCCTAAATATTCCAGTGTAAAAAATTTCATTAAAAAATATGCTAATACAAAACCACAAGGGCGCATATTTCTTAATGAAATTGTGAAAAAAGAGTTTGGTTTCTCCGATAACATTCCTTATATCTATCGAGATATGGGCATTGATTCGGCACTCTTTCAAACGCCAAATCCGCATCCCGAATACGATGTGGTTTATGCAGGATCCATTGTTGGACGAACGGGGCTGATTCAGAGTCTGATTAATCTCTCTGCATACTATAAAGCGGTTGTAGTCGGCGAAGTCGATAATGAAACCTATGAAATTTTAAAATCAGCTGGCATCTATATGACAGGTAAAGTCGATCGAACCGACTTACCGCAAATTTATGCTAATGCGCGTTTTGGATTAAATTACACACCAGATGCGTACCCATTTAATATTCAAACTAGCACAAAAACGTTGGAATATTTAGCATCAGGATTACGCTTGATTTCAAATCGTTATTATTGGGTTGAAGAATTTTGCAAAAAAATTGGCTATGAACCAATTTGGCTTGAAAACATAAACGCTAAACAATGCGATTTATCGCAAGATAAAAATCATTGTATCAATATGTCTATGTATTCTTGGGAAGCTATTCTAGACAATTGTCACTTCACGGAATTTTTGACCCACATTTTAGAAAACAAATAAATAAGTATTTATGTTTATATATTGGTATATTTGGGCAACCATTGTTGTCATGAACCTCGTAAATCTTCCTAAAAATAAAGGTGGAGAAATTTTCTTATTTATTTTCTCCGCATTTATTTTTATTTTTATTGGTGGAAGATTTGAAGTAGGTGGTGACTGGTTCAGTTACCTATATATTTTTGACTTATATAAAGCAGATAGTTTTTTCAAAGTAGCCGGCTCATCCGAATATGGATATGGTTTTTTTAACTGGTTAGCTCATCAATTAAATTATTCTATTTCATTTGTTAACTTTGTTTGCGCATTCTGCTTGATCATTGGCTTCTACCAATTATCTCGCCGATTTGAACACCTATTTCTTGCATTTCTGATTGCATTTTCCTACACCATTATCGCAGTAGGTATGGGGTATACCCGTCAATCTGCCGCAATAGGTTTAGTATGTTATGCATTTTCAACTTTATTTGCACAAAACCCGAAAAAATGGAAATTTTTCGTGTGGATTTCATTTGCCTATTTATTTCATAAATCCGCAATTATTTTTCTCGCATTTTTACCATTAATTAACTCGAAATTTTATAAGAATAAAATATTTTATTTATATTCTTTATTCGTGATTCTTTTTTCTTTCTATATCATTTATATGATTTCGCAAGGAGAAAGTGCATACACCTCCGGTGAATTATCTTCTGCAGGTGCGGTATTTAGGATTGCCCTCCATTTATTGCCTATTGCCGTTTATTTATGGCAAAGACATATTTTTGTGGAAAGCTATCCGAATACTTACCGATTATTAGATTTAATGTGTATTTTAATTCTAATTTTCTTACCCGTTAGCTTTGTTTACTCAACCATTGCTGACCGTTTTAATCTTTATTTTGTGATTTTCGACGTTGTTGTATTCGGAAAATTTTTTGAATATTTAAAATCCTTTGAATTAAAAGCATTATTTTTAATTGCTCTAATTATTGAAAATACTATGCTATTTTTCATTTGGATAAATTATTCACCTTATGCTTTGTGCTGTTTCGATTACAGAAATGTTTTATTTATGTAGCTTATTATGAAAAAGATCGTACTTGTCGGCAATGTTGCCTCTATGATTACTAATTTCCGTAAAGAACTAGTTATTGAATTAGTGAACAGAGGTTATACAGTCTATTGTTATGCCTATGGCTATACGGAAAAGGAGCAAAAAGAAGTCAACGATTGGGGAGCAATTCCTAAGGCGCATTTCATCAATCCAAAAGGAATGAATCCAGTTAAAGATTTAAAAGCAGTTTATCTTCTTATGAAGGAACTAAAACAGCTTCAGCCTGATATCGTATTTAGCACCTTTATCAAACCAGTTATTTTTGGCTCATTGGCTGCAAAACTCGCTCGAGTGCCTAAAGTAATCGGCATGATTGAAGGCTTAGGTAATGCATTTACGCCTTATAAAGAAGGAAAAACTCAAAAAGCAAAGATTGTTCAGGCTATTCAGATCTTACTTTATAAAGTGTCTCTTCCTTTCTTAGATAAGCTAATTTTCTTAAATCCTGATGATAAAACAGATTTAGTTGATAGCTATCGTATTTCAACAAAATCTACGGCGATCCTCGGGGGAATTGGTGTCGATCTGAAACGATTTGGCTACCAAGAAGTAGATATCACAAAAGAAGTGTCCTTCTTATTTATCGCTCGCCTATTAAAAGAAAAAGGGATCTTTGAATATCTTGAAGCGGCAAAAAAAATCAAAGCGGAATATCCAACTACACGCTTCACTATTATTGGTGGCTTTGATGAAGGTAACCCTTTTGCAATATCAAAAGATGCATTGGACGATTATATCAAACACAGTGTTATTGAATATCTTGGCTATGTAGATAACGTCCCAGAAGTGATTGCTAACAGTTCGATATTCGTATTGCCGTCTTATCGCGAAGGCGTACCAAGAAGTACCCAAGAAGCAATGGCAATCGGCCGAGCTGTTATTACGACAGATGTACCGGGATGTAGAGAAACCGTTGTGCATCGTAAAAACGGACTATTAGTGCCAGTATACTCGGTTGATGAACTTGCACAAGCAATGCGCTATTTTGTTAAAAATAAACAGGAAATTCTCAACATGGGCATTGAGAGCCGCAAAATGGCCGAACAAAAATTTGATATCGCCAAAGTCAACGACAAACTGATTTCTATTCTAGAGGAGAGCTAAGATGAGATTTATTATTTGTGGCGTAATTGCCATTTTTCTACCTGCATTCATATTAAGTATATTTGCCGATTTACCGGAAGGTTTTATTTCGCACAGTATTTTTATCGGGGCAGTGTGCTATGTATTCCACTTATTACTTTCACATAAATTATCAAATTACCCAGGTAAATATGAGAATCTCATTTTATTACCAAGCGTAATCGTAACATATAGCTTTAGTTTAGTTGTCATCACTTTATTCCAAGTAACTTATTCTGTTGCTTATTTTGTTTGGCATATCCTATTGGTGATTGGTTTAGATTATTGGTCGAACCGAATGAAATATAGCGGTCCAAATCCGACCATTCACTATATTCCATTAGGTAAAGCTAAAAATCTTGAACAAATCCCAAACATAAATTGGGTAAAACTCGAAGCTCCGAATCAAGTTGTTTCAAATATGCAAACGCTTGTTGCAGACCTGTACTCACCAAAATTAACCGATGAGTGGGAACGCTTTATCTCAAAACAAACACTAGCGGGTGTTAATACTTATAACGTGCGCCAAATCCGTGAATCACTTACCGGGCGTACTAAAATTACTCATATGTATGAAAATGACCTTGGTTCACTTCAACCTTCAGTAGCCTATTTAAGAACTAAGCAATTTATTGATTCCGTATTAGTCTTACTCAGCTTCCCAATCGTATTACCTGTGATGCTGATTACCGCAATTCTGATCAAGTTAGAAAGCGAAGGACCAGTACTATTTATTCAAAAACGTATTGGTCAGAAAGGCGAAGAATTTAGCATTTATAAATTCCGAAGTATGTGTAAAGACTCGGAAAAAGACGGCGCAAAACTCGCAACCGTAGGCGATATACGTGTCACTCGGGTCGGTAAATTTATTCGTAAAACACGTATTGATGAATTGCCGCAATTTTTCAATGTACTGAAAGGCGATATGGCATTAATCGGCCCGCGCCCAGAACAAAAAGCGTTCGTGGAACAGTTCGACCAAAATATTCCGTTTTATAACTACCGCCATATTGTAAAACCGGGCATTACCGGTTGGGCGCAAGTAACACATGGTTACGCTGCAACGGAAGATGAAACGCAAGTGAAAATTGAACATGACTTCTACTATATTAGACATTTCTCTTTTGCGCTTGACGTATTAATTTTCTTTAAGACGATCCAAACCATGTTAACCGGCTTTGGCGCCCGCTAAGCGGTCTATTTTCGACTATTTTTTGCAAAAGAGTATTATATTTATGAAGAAATTAGTAAAAAAACTCTCAATTCTTACCGCTTCTTTAGTATTGGCGAGTTGCTCTCTTTTTCCGAGTAGTTATTCTCCGATTCGTTATAAAAACGTAGAAGTAAAGGGTAAAGCGCTTGATGTCGATAAAGCGGTTGATGCTTATCTGATTACCCCACAGTTATTGAAAGAACTCGCTCCTTTCAAAGCGAGCGCACAGAACAATCCCGCACTGGATCAGCAAATCAAGGCTTATCAATATCACGTCGGGATCGGTGACGTATTAAATGTCACTGTTTGGGATCACCCAGAGCTAACTACGCCGGCTGGGACTTATCGCTCGGCAGCGGATAGCGGTAACCAAGTCCATGCGAACGGTACGATTTTTTACCCTTATGTAGGCACAATTAAAGTAAATGGCTTAACCGTCAACCAAATTCGTGAGCGTATCACTAGCCGCCTTGCCGACTACATTATGGAGCCGCAAGTGGAAGTAACAGTCGCTTCTTTCCAGTCTAAAAAGGCTTACGTTACTGGTGAAGTGAAAAATCCGGGACAACAATTCATCAGCAATGTACCTTTAACTTTGCTTGATGCCATTAATAAAGCCGGCGGACTTTCTGCTGATGCGGATTGGAATAACGTTACGATTACTCATCGTGGACAAGATGAAATCGTATCAGTAGAAGCGCTGTTACAGAAAGGTGATCTTACACAAAACCGCTTATTAACCGACGGCGATATTATTCATATTCCACGTAATGATGCGCAAAAAGTGTTTGTAATAGGAGAAGTACAAGCGCCGCAATTATTAAAAATCGGGCGTAACGGTATGAGTTTAACCGAAGCTATTTCCGCTAGCGGAGGTATTGATAAACTCGCAGCCGATGCAACCGGCATTTTCGTTATCCGAGGAGAAAGAGGCTCAAAACAGTTGGTTGATGATAATCATGGTAACCAAATCGAAAAAGTGGCAAATATCTATCAACTGGACGTAACCAACCCAACCTCTTATATTTTAGGAACCGAATTCTTCTTGAAACCGTACGATGTCGTTTATGTTACAACAGCACCACTTACCCGCTGGAACCGTGTGATCACCCAAGTATTACCAACAATTACCGGCTTTAACGATTTAACCGAAGGTACACTTCGCATTAAGAATTGGTAATAAAACCTCAATCAAAAAGGTAATGGAATGAATAACAAAGACACTAGAAATGATGATATTGATTTAATGAGATTCATCAATGTATTACTTGATAATAAGTATCTGCTCCTATTCTGCACCATTGTTTGTGCCACCTTAGGTTTAAGTTACAGTACTCTTTCTACACCTGTTTATACCGCGAATGCGGTTGTGCAGGTTGATGAAAAGAAGTCGGGTAATATTTTAAAAGAACTGTCCGATGGTTTTACGCAAGAGTCTTCACCGAATACTGAAATTGAGGTGATTAAATCTCGCTTAGTTCTGGCAAAAACCGTTGAGGATCTCAATCTGACCACAGAAGTAAAACCGATACGCTCAATTCCTTTTATCAGCAAAGGGCTTGAAAATCTTTCAGGTTATATGCCAGATATTTTTGTGACTGAATTTACCCCTGAAAATGAGGATTTAGAAGAGTTAGTTCTCGAAATCGGAGCAAATAAGGGGGAGTATCGTCTCTATCACAAAGATGGCGAAACACTAATTTTAGAAGGATTGGTTAATCGTTCTTACGCTAACGATCAACTTAAATTTAAAGTGTCTATCTTGCACGGCAATGCAGGGCAACGCTTTAGTTTGAAAAAGATCGCAGAACTGGCGGCAATAGAAAGATTACAACAACGTTTACATATTAATGAAAAAGGTAAACAAACCGGTGTGATTGAAATTGCTATCCGTGGTGAAAACCAGCGAGATATCAAAAATATCATTAAAAGCGTTTCCGAAAGTTATGTGCAACAAAATGCGCATAAAAATGCGGCTGAAGCCTCAAAAAGCTTAGAACTACTTCGAAATCGCTTACCTGAAGTAAGAGAAAAATTAGTTGAAGCGGAAAACAGCTTAAATAAGTATAAAGAAGACAATAGCTCTATCGACTTAGATTTAGAAGCGAAGTCTTACTTAGATCGCCTTGTACGTATTGATGCGGATTTAAACGCTTTAACCATTAAAGAAGGTGAAATCGCTCAGAAGTTTACTAAGCGCCACCCAACTTATGTTGCCTTATTAAACCAGAAAAAAACCTTACGTAATGAAAAAGCAAAAATCGCTAAGGAAATGGAAAATCTACCGGCAACTCAACGAGATATGGTCAGCTTGAACCGTGAACTTGAAGTTGATCAGCAAATCTATATGCAGCTTTCTAATAAATTACAGGAGCTGGATGTAGTTAAAGCCGGTGCGGTCGGAAATGCGCGCATTCTGGATACGGCTCAAGTACTACCGAATCCAAGCGTATTAAGCAAAGCAGTGGCGACTTTGTTATCCGGCTTTTTAGGATTTGTATTAGGGCTTATCATCTCGTTAATTAAAGCGCTATTTAACCGTACGATTCAATCACCGGCTATGGCGAAAAAATTAGGGCTGACTGCCTATACCAGCATACCAAATAGCAAGAAGCAGCCGAATTTCTCATTTGATAAATTCAAACAAGGGCGTTTAAATATAAATAATGCAAAATTATTATCAGAAAGCGCACCGACAGATGCAGCAATTGAAGCGATTCGTGGCTTACGAGCAGATATTCACTTTGCAATGCAAGAAGCGGAAAATAAAGTTTTAATGGTTTCAAGTGCTTCGTATGGCACCGGTAATACCTTTATCGCTACAAACTTAGCCAATATCGTGGCGAAATCAGGCAAAAAAGTTTTACTGATTGATGTTGATACACGTTATAGCTATTTAGACAAACTATTTAATACCGAAAATAAAAATGGTATTGGCGAAGCCTTAACCCAATCATTATCATTCGAGTCGGTAGTAAGTTCTGCGGCTAATGCGCCTTTTGATGTAATCTCAAAAGGTAAAATCACGGAAAATCTCTCCGAACATTTACTTGGTGAGCGTTTCCAACAACTTCTATCATGGGCAAATACACATTATGACTTAGTCATTATTGATACACCGCCGGTATTGAGTTCAAGTGACGCCGCAATTATCGGTCGCTATGCAGGCTCGACAATTTTAGTCGGTAGGTTTGAAGAGACAACTCATCCTGAGCTAGAAGCAACACTGCAGCATTTTGAAAGAGCTAGCGTAAAATTAAATGGTTTTGTTCTGAACTGTACTAAACCAACCGCTAATAATCGTTATCAATAATTGAACAAAAAAAGCCATCCTATCACGGATGGCTTTTCTTATAATTAAAGCTTACAAGCGGTTAAATTTCTATAAAATTCTACTAGCCGTTTGCTACGGAACACTTAGCCCTTCAAAAACTTTTTTGTGTAATCAGTGTATTCCGTGGTTTTATTTATTGAGCTGACATTAAATCGACCAATTCTTGTTCAGTTAAGACTTTAACCCCTAACTCCTGCGCTTTCGCTAATTTTGAACCGGCTTTTTCGCCGGCAACCAAATAATCGGTTTTGCTTGAAACCGAGCCGGACACCTTACAACCAAAACTTTGTAAGAGCGCTTTTGCCTGATCTCGGGTTAATTGAGCCAAGGTACCGGTCAACACCACATTTTTACCTTTTAGCGGGTTATCCGCAATTTCAGCCTGAACTACATCCTGCCAATGTACGCCCTGTTCAATTAAATCATCAATCACAGCAACATTGTGCGGTTCTTGCCAGAAACGCACGATACGATTTGCCACCACTTCACCGACATCTTGCACTTCTTGTAATTGCTCAAAGGTTGCCACTCGAATTGCCTCTAAATTATGGAAATGATTCGCTAAGTTTTGTGCTGTTGCTTCACCGACATCACGGATCCCTAATGCAAATAGGAAACGAGCTAAAGTGGTATTTTTCGCTTTTTCGATGCTGTTTAACGCATTTTGCGCTGATTTCTCACCCATTCGATCCAAACGCATTAAAGTGGTGTGATCAAGTTTAAATAGATCTGCCGGTGTATGCACCAGCTCACGTTCCATTAATTGTTCGATCAATTTCTCGCCGACACCATCAATATCCATCGCCTTACGAGAAACAAAATGCTTTAACGCCTCTTTACGCTGTGCACCACAGAATAAGCCGCCGGTGCAGCGAGCAACCGCTTCGCCTTCAACACGCACCACCGCCGATTCACAGACCGGACAAGCGGTCGGAAATTCAATTTTTTTTGCATTTTCCGGACGGCGTTCCATCACCACCCCGACAATTTGCGGAATCACATCTCCAGCACGGCGAATAATCACCGTATCGCCGATGACAATGCCTAAACGCTCAATTTCATCACCGTTATGCAAAGTGGCATTACTTACCGTCACACCGGCAACAAATACTGGTTCTAATTTCGCTACCGGAGTAATCGCACCGGTTCTTCCCACCTGAAATTCCACATCATTCAGTACCGTCATTTCTTCTTGTGCCGGGAATTTATAGGCGATCGCCCAACGCGGCGAACGAGAAATAAAACCGAGTTGCTCCTGCAAAGCAATGTCATTCACTTTTAACACTGTGCCGTCAATGTCATAGCCCAATGTTGGACGCTTCGCTTGAATATCCGCATAAAACGCAAGTAATTGCTTACGTCCTTTTGCTAAACGAATTTCGTTATTTACCGGAATACCTATAGATTTCAGCCATTGCAAACGTTCAAAATGGGTTGCGGGTAATTCATCATCCGATTCATACACCCCAATCCCGTAAGCATTTAACACGAGCGGACGCTGACGGGTAATTTTCGGATCTAACTGACGTAATGAACCTGCCGCCGCATTACGTGGGTTAGCAAAGGTTTTCTCACCTTTTTCCAACGCACGTTCGTTCAGTTCTTCAAAGCCTTTTTGCGGCATAAACACCTCGCCACGCACTTCTAAGCGTGCCGGCGGGTCATCCATATTCAGTTTTAACGGGATATTACGAATAGTACGAATATTCGAGGTAATATCTTCGCCGGTTGTACCGTCCCCGCGTGTTGCTGCTTGGCTTAACACACCGTCCACATACAAAATACTGACCGCCAAACCGTCTAATTTCGGTTCACAGCAGAAAGAAAGTGAAAGCGGATCTTCTGAGATATAACTTTCCATACGGCGTAAAAAGCCGTCTAGGTCTTCATCAGAAAAGGCATTATCTAACGATAACATTGGAATTTCGTGTGTCACTTGTGCAAAACCGTCCAACGGTTTCGCACCGACACGTTGGGTCGGCGAATCTGCAGTAATCCATTCCGGATGTTGCCATTCCAGATTTTTTAATTCATTCATTAAGCGGTCGTATTCCGCATCCGGCACTAACGGATTATCTAGCACGTGATAATGGTATTCGTATTCTCGTAATTTTTGACGTAAAGCTTCTAAGTGTGCGAAAATCGTGTCCGCTTGAGCTTGCATTTGTGATAATAAAGACATTGGGAAAATTCTCGATAAAAAAGACCGCTTAACAAGCGGTCATTTATGCTAAAAGTTTTGCAAATTAGCTTACACGAGCTAAATAAGCTTGGCGTGAATGCTCATCAAAGATTTCTCGATGTTCATTTAACACAAAACCACCGAGTGCTTGTGCGAGATTCTCTGTCGTCTTGAGTAATAATTTGAGGTTCACTGCATCATTACCTTCTGACGGCAAGTGCATAAACAATACTAAACCTACGGTTGAGAACTGCTCAATTTTAGCTAAATCAAACACGCCCGGTTGCATCATATTCGCCACGCTGAAAATTACCGGTGATGCGCTGTTGCCCATATGCTGATGACGGTGGAAAATTTGGTATTCACCATATTGGAAACCTAACGCTTCAAGGCTTTGCACCACATAATCACCACGGAACTGCTGCCCTTCCGATGCAACAACATAAAGGGTAATCATATTATTTTCTGCAACTGCCGGCTCTTGCGTTTGTTCTGCTTCAGCCTGAACTGAATTCTTCGCTAATTCAACACGTACCGATGCATCAGAATAAATATCTACTTCACCCAATGCGGCTTGACGCTCTAATTCTTCAACAGACTGTTCTAATACTGAAGTTGCTTCAGCAATCGGTGATTGAGGTGCTTGGGTAAATGCTGGCTCAACTGAATGTTGATAAGCCACTTGCTGCTTCACTACAGGCTGAATAGGTGCTGTACCATAAATCGGTACGGCTGGTTCGTTTTGATATACGCTCGCTTCTTGCCCCGGTAAATTAATTTTAATTTCGCGTAATGTGCTTTCGACTTCTTGCTGTATTTGCACCGGATTCTCTGCTTCTTCAATATGAGAAGTTGATGCAGGCGCATTATATTGTTGCGGGTTAAGCGATGCTGGCATATCCGACACAACATTATTAATCGGTGTTGCCGGCGGGCGAGTTGAAAACGTATTGGAAAAAATACGTGATTTCTCACGACGTCCAGACCAAATACTGAAACCGATTAACACGGCAATTAATAAGCCGGCGAGAATAAAGAAAAGAATATGAAGCTCCATCTGGGGTCCTCTTTCACTTAAGATAATCTACAAAATTTAAATTTCACTATTTGCGAAAATAATGTGCGTAGCTTAACATATTTCTTTCCAGATTTTGAACAAATTAAGGATCGAATCTATATGTCATCTGCATTTAACGAACCGCAAAGCGATTTAGGCTTAGGGTTTCATTACTTTATTTATGGCTGGAGGCTTATGCTGCAGCGCAAACTCCTGCCATTTGTATTAATTCCCATTGCGATTAATAGCGCATTGATGATTGCACTGCTATGGTTTTTTATTGGCAATATTGTAGGTTGGGCGGATTGGATCGTCAGCTTTATGCCGTCATGGTTGGATTGGTTAACCATTATTTTAGTACCGCTTGCCGTGCTGTCTTTAATTATGCTGTTTTACTTTACCTTTACTACCATTACCAATTTTATTGCCGCCCCGTTTAATGCGTTGCTAGCGGAAAAAGTTGAACTACAATTGACTGGTGAACAGCTTAATAATATGACGATGATGGAAATGCTAAAAGACGTACCGCGTATGCTAAAACGTGAATGGCAAAAGATGATGTATAGCATCCCTCGTTTCATTGCGTTGTTTTTATTAAGTTTTGTACCGGTTATCGGACAAACTGCGGTGCCTGTATTAACTTTTATTTTCGGCACTTGGTTATTAGCAATTCAATATTGTGACTACCCGTTTGATAACCATAAAATCAGTTTTAAACGTATGCGTAACGCTCTTGGGCAACGCAAAATTTTAAATTTCACCTTTGGCACATTTGTAAGTATTTTTACCGCTTTACCTTTTGTGAATTTAGTTGTGATGCCTGTTGCCGTATGCGGTGCAACTGCAATGTGGGTAGAAGAATACCGTAACTTTATGTTAGGGAAAACCGGTGATTTTGACAGTGCGGACTACACCACAAAACCAAGCAGAGAACTCAGTACAGAAACACATTCTGGCGTAGTAAATCCTGACGTACGTAGTGGTGATATTACGCCCCACTAAGCGGTCTGATTTCTGCTGTTTTTTGCAAAAAGAAGCCTCTCATTCGAGAGGCTTTTTAGTTATTTAGTTTTAGTGCTTTTCACCTTTTTAACTGCTTTTTTAGCTTCCGATTTTGCCATCGTAGCGTTTTCTTTTACCGTTTCTTGCACTTGTTGCACAGCCTGTTCCTGCTGCGCTGCCGGTCTTTCAAATCCTTTTTCTTTCATACAAGCATCAAATTTAATCTGATCTTTGCTTTCACCGACAGACTCTTGGCAAGCTTTTAGCGCTTCTTCTACTTTTGAAAGCGAATTTGTTTCCGCCACTTGAGAGACTTGAGACGGCTCATTTGGTGATGAACATGCTGCTAATAATACCGCCAAAGTAGAAATACCGAGTAATTTTTTCATAGTGAAATCCTAATTTGAGTTGAAAAAAAGCGGGTAATTCATTTATTACCCGCTTTTTAGAAGCTTCTCTAAGCAATTAGTTCAGAGATATCTTACACATCATAAGTGGTTGAGGCGGTGTTACCGCCACGACCAGTCCAGTTGGTGTGGAAAAACTCGCCACGTGGTTTGTCGGTGCGTTCATAAGTGTGCGCACCAAAGTAGTCACGCTGCGCTTGCAGTAAGTTTGCTGGTACACGTTCTGAAGTGTAGCCGTCTAAGAAGGTGATCGCAGACGCCATACACGGCATTGGGATTCCCACTTCGATCGATTTCGCCACCACTTTACGCCAGTCTGCCATCGCATTTTCTAAAATACCTTTGAAATAATCGTCCGAGCCTAAGAATACTAAGTCCGGATTTGCTTCATACGCATCACGAATGTTGCCTAAGAAACGGCTACGAATGATACAACCTTCACGCCATAACAGCGCGGTCGCACCGTAGTTGATGTCCCAACCGAAGTTTTCTGACGCCTCACGAATCAACATAAAGCCCTGTGCGTAAGAAATGATTTTTGAGGCAAGTAACGCTTTGCGAACTGCTTCAATCCACACTTTTTTATCACCTTCAACCGGCGTGATGGTTTTGTTGAATAATTTCGAAGCTGCCACACGTTGATCTTTAAATGAAGATACGCAACGAGCAAATACCGATTCAGTGATTAAGGTTAATGGAATACCGAAATCTAACGCATTGATACCGGTCCATTTACCTGTACCTTTTTGGCCTGCGGTGTCTAAGATTTTCTCAACTAACGGTGTGCCGTCTTCGTCTTTATAGCCTAAGATATCTGTGGTGATGTCGATTAAGTAGCTGTCTAATTCAGTTTTTTTCCACTCTTGGAAAATCGCTTGCATTTCATCGTAGCTTAAACCTAAACCGTCTTTTAAGAATTGGTAAGCTTCACAAATTAACTGCATATCACCGTATTCGATACCGTTGTGAACCATTTTCACAAAGTGACCAGAACCTTCTTTACCTACCCAGTCACAGCAAGGCTCGCCTTTATCGGTTTTCGCTGAAATCGCTTGTAAAATCGGTTTAACGTGTTCCCACGCTTCAATGTTACCGCCCGGCATAATTGAAGGCCCGTGACGCGCACCTTCTTCACCACCTGAAACGCCAGTACCGATAAAACGAATACCTTTCGCAGCTAAATCTTTAACACGACGGTTTGAATCAGGGTAATTTGAGTTACCACCATCAATAATGATGTCGCCTTCTTCTAAATGTGGAAGAAGCGCTTCAATAAATTGATCCACCACTTCACCAGCACGCACCATTAACATCACTTTACGTGGTTTTTCTAATTTCGCCGCTAAGTCTTCTAACGAATAAGCACCGATAATATTCGTACCTTTCGCCGCACCTGCTAAGAACTCATCCACTTTTGAAGTGGTACGGTTATACGCCACCACTTTAAAGCCGTTGTCGTTCATATTTAAAATTAAGTTTTGACCCATTACCGCTAAACCGATAACGCCAATATCGCCTTTTACTGACATTGTTTTCTCCTGTTGGTTTTGATTCGTTACAAGCGGTCGAATTTGTAAAATTTTTTGCAAAATTGACCGCTTGTTGCTCCCCACACTAACTACGTATGGAGTGATAAATTTGTATGGTTGCCCTACAACCAACTTAATCTTTCATTTGCCACAGCGTGGCAATAAGCGTGGCAATACTATGTATAACCTAGTACGTAAGTGCTAGGTTGTCACTTCACTAATTATATTTAAGACAGAAATTCTCTATAGCTTTTCTAGTGTCTATCTTAAAAAGGTTTGCTGTTATAAATAACATCATGCTATATTTCTTTCTGGCTTTTAGAGATAAATATAAATCGACCTCACTATTATATCTATAAGAGTACTTTAAATACTTTTTCTTTCTAAGCTTTAATATTTCATTCAATTCAAACAATGTTATATTTTCTCGAAGAGCAAATTTAGTGAGTAAATACCCTTCACCAAAGTTAAAGCCTTTAAAGAATGAGATAGATTTTAATAATAAACATTGATATATCTTATCTTTACTTTTCACATCATCTAAATGACTAACCAAATAATCCCATTGCTCATCATCATTCTTATTAGATGTCAATTTAGTCCCTTTATATCCCCAATAACCTGCATAGACAGCAATTAATATACCTAAAAAGGAAAATATGTCGCTCATCACAATATCTAAAATTTTAATATTATCAATTTAATACAAACCCTACAGCCATTTCACTATGCAATTCCGCTGTATCAAAAAACGGTAGCGCTGAATCCGATTGATTGATTAATAAACCGATTTCCGTACAACCTAAAATAACGCCTTGAGCACCGAGAGCGGTTAGCTTTTCAATTGTTTTAAGATAAAATGCTTTCGACTGTGGTAAAAATTGCCCTATGTATAGTTCTTCAAAAATAATGCGGTGAATTCCTTGTTGCGTTTGCTCATCAGGGACTAACGGCGTGATGCCACGCTGTCGTAACCCATCCACATAAAAATTATCGCTCATCGTAAAAGCAGTGCCTAGTAAAGCAACAGTGGTTAAACCTTTCGCTTTTACACTGTCTGCAAGCGCATCCAAAATATGTAAAAACGGTACAGAAATTGCTTCGACAATCGGAGAAGCCACTTTGTGCATAGTGTTTGTAGCAAGTAAAATACCTTCCGCTCCTGCTTGTTCAAGTAATTTAGCTTGTTGCGCAAGAATTTCGCCAGCTTTGTGCCAATCACCACTTTTCTGGCATTGGACAATTTCGGCAAAATCGACACTAGACATCAGGATCTTAGCACTGGCATTACCGCCTAGTGCCTGATTGACTGCTCGATTGATATTCAAATAATAAGAAGCCGTACTTTCCGGACTCATTCCACCTAGAATGCCAAGTGTTTTCATACTTTCTCCTTACGCAATCGGTCGAATTTGCAGAAAAGTTTGCAAATTCGACCTACTTGGAAATGCCTAAAGGTGGGAGTATTCCCACCTTAAATAATGAGTTTATACATTCGACTTCTTGAATGCTAGCGCCAAAGTTGATAGTAACATTACACCTGCTACGGCAATGTATAAATCTCGTTTTGCCAAACCGCCATCGAGCAACATTCCCGCGACTGTCGGAGCAAGAATCGAGCCTGCACGCCCTGCACCAATCGCCCAGCCCACACCGGTATTACGGATATCCGCATCATAAGTTGCCGGATTGATGGTGTACAAACCACTGATACAACCGTTCACTAACGCACCGACAACAACTCCCATTGCCATCGCAACACCGAGCGCTGAAGACGAAAGAATAAACACCACTATCGCAATTGCTGATAACACGGTAAATAGCATTAATACCGTTCTTGCCTGCCAACGGCTGGCAATTAAACCGTAGATTAATGAACCACCAGCACCACCAATCGAAATTGCCATTCCCACGTTGATACTATCTTCTACCGTCATTCCTGCTTCTTTGAGCAATGCAGGGGTCCACGAACTAATAAAGTAGAAACTGAACATAATGGCAAAGAATGAAAGCCATAATAGTAATGTCGAGCGGCGATATTTATCGTTAAACAGTTGTGAAATCGGTAGTTTGGTTTTTACCGCTTCTACTTTTGCCAGTAAATCCCATTCACCATTAAACCCAAAGCCGATTTTGGTAGCAATTTGATTTAAACGCGCTTTCGCATTTGCCGGTTGCTTGGTGGTTAAAAAGTCGATCGACTCCGGTAACCAAATAAATAATACCACCCACACTACCGCAGTCATTGCAGCGCCGGCAAAATAAACCGCATGCCAACTATAAGCCGCTTGTAATTCTTTTGCCATCATACCGCCGATCATCGCACCAATACCGAAACCCGCCGCATAAACACTAATGGCAAAACTACGCCATTTCTTTGAAGAATATTCGCTAGTAATCACATTGGTGCCGACTAAAATACCGCCAACCCCTAAACCGGTGATCACACGTGAAAAACCAAGTACAAATGGCGTGGTCGCTAAACCTGAAATCAACAAGCCAATCGCCGATAATGCCACTGAAAGTAACAATAACGGACGGCGACCGAATTTATCCGCAAGTGGCGCAAGGAAAAGCGAACCAATCGTCATACCGGCTAAACCGGCGCTGACTAACACACCAAATTCGGTTTTAGATAAACCGAACTCTTTAGAAATATTCGTCGCTGTAAACGCAATCGCTAATACATCAAAGCCGTCTAAAAAGTTCATCACGGCCGCCATGATTACGATTGCCCATTGATATACGCCCATTGGGCTGTTATCAATCGCATGCCTTAAATTATTTGTATGTTGCTGCGTTTGAATCGTCATAGGAATTCCTTATTAAAGATTTTCATTTAATTGGAATCCTAAATGAAACAATCACAAAGAACAATGCAAATATGCAATACCAGCATTGAAAAATATTAAGCTTTATTATGAATTTCATTCATAATCCATAAGCTATAATAATTTTGCCGCCTCTTGGTCTAAATACCACTCGGTCACACCTTTTTTCGCTTTAATACGAGCCGCCGGATACGGTAATTTTTCCGCTTCTGTTTCACGGATTTCCTTTAAAACTTCCGCTTTTGCTGCACCTGTGACTAAGTAAGTAATACGTTTTGCTTGCTCAAGCAATTTAGCGGTTTTTGAAATACGAATTTGACCGCTTTCAGGATGTTTAGCAATCACCGCCACATTCGGGTCATTAAAATCGGTTTGATGAGGGAAAAGTGAAGCGGTATGGCCGTCATTTCCCATGCCGAGAATGATCCAATCAAAAGCTAAATCGGGCACACAAGCGGTCAATTCTTGTGAAAATCTTGCAAGTTCTTGTTCTACCGGTTCTTCGCCACGAATACGGTGGATATTTTGTTGAGGAATCTGAATATGATCGAAGAGTAACTTTTGTACTTCACCATAATTACTTTCAGGGTCAGTTGGTAGTACCATGCGATCATCACCCCACCAAAAATGCAGATTTTGCCATTGAATTGCCGTATTAAATGGCGCTTGCGCTAATGTTTTAAACAATAATTTCGGGGTTGAACCACCGGATAATGAAATATGTACAGGGCGGTTTAATTGGCTGTATAACACAAATTCTTGTGCAATTTTTTCCACCGCTTGTTGGGCGGATGAGAAAGTGATGTAGTTCATTAACATTTCCTTTTAATTCATACTTAAATCTCCCCCTTCCCCTCTTTAGTAAAGAGGGGAAGGGGGAGATTTGTTAGCTAAATTTATACTTTTTTCTTCATCATACCTGACGGTTTACGCCACACCTTACCGTGTTTCGCAATAAGTTTATCCGCTTCGGTCGGCCCCCAAGTACCCGCTTCGTACTCATAAATTCTGCCTCTTTCCGCTTTATAATCTAAAATCGGCTGCACAAATTTCCAACAAGCGTGTACCGCATCAGTACGGGCGAATAAAGTTGCATCGCCTTTTAACGCATCTAATAATAAACGTTCATAAGCTGTTAATAAGCTTGATGCCGAACTTAAATCAGAATAACGGAAGTCCATTGAGACTTCTTTCGCATCAAAACCTGCGCCTGGTTTTTTCAAGCCGAAACGCATTGAAATACCTTCATCCGGCTGTACGCGAATAATCAGTTTATTCTCCGGTGCATTTTGGCTAAATACCGGGTGCGGAGTCGTTTTAAAGTGAATCACTATTTCCGTGACACGCACCGGCAAACGTTTGCCTGTTCGCACATAAAAAGGAACGCCTGCCCAACGCCAGTTATCAATCTCGCATTTAAGCGCCATATAAGTTTCGGTATTTGAATCAGCCGGTACGCCTTTTTCTTCTAAGTAGCCGGCAACCATTTGATCATCCACTTCACCTTTCACGTACTGACCCAACACTACGTTATTTTTCACATCTTCAGCAGTTAACGGATGTAAACAATGTAATACTTTCGCCACTTCATCACGCATTGAGTCGGCATTAATAATTGCAGGAGGCTCCATGGCAACCATAGCTAACACTTGCAATAGGTGGTTTTGGAACATATCACGCATAGCCCCCGAACCGTCATAATAACCGCCACGCTCTTCTACGCCGATCGCTTCCGCTCCGGTAATTTCTACGTAATCAATAAAGTTACGGTTCCATAAAGGCTCAAATAAACCGTTTGAAAAACGTAATACAAGTAAATTTTGTACCGTTTCTTTACCTAAATAATGGTCAATACGATAGATTTGATGCTCTTCAAAATAATGATGGATTTTTTCATCTAATTCTTTGGCAGTTTTAATGTCATAACCGAACGGTTTTTCCACAATGATACGTTTCCAACCGAACTCTTCAGTGGTCAAGCCGTGAGCGGCTAAACATTCAGGAATAACGCCGTATAAACTTGGCGGTGTAGAAAGGTAATAAAGCGTGTTACCGCAACTACCGTATTTATCATGTAGATCATCTAAACGAGGCAATAACTTCGCATAATCTACCGCATCAGAAGTATTTATCGCTTGATAATAAAGGTGGGAGCAGAAATCTTCTAATGATTGTCCTTCTGCTTTTTCAAACTTGATTAACGCATCACGCATTTTACTACGGAAAGAATCATCCGTAAGCTCGGAACGAGCCACACCTAATACAGAGAAACGTTCCCCGAGTCGACCAATTTTAAATAAGTTATAGAGTGCAGGAATTAATTTACGGAAGGTTAAATCGCCTGATGCGCCAAAAATAACAATACAACTATTTTCGATATTCATTTTTATATTATTCCCGAGTTCGTGAGTCATTTAACTAATATGTAACATTTTTACTGATGTTGCAAATAGCTATTACGAATTAAATTGAAAGATTTTTTCCCAATCCAGCTGTTTATCCGCCACCATCACAAAATGGGGGTTTACAAAAGTCGGACGTTGATTATAAGTTAACGGCTCAAAATTCAAATCAAAAATTTTGCCGCCAACCTCAGCCAATAACACTTCTGCCACAGCGGTATCCCATTCGCCGGTATCTCCGAACCGTGCATAGCAATCGACTTTTCCTTCAGCAATCAAACCGGCTTTTAAGCTGCTTGAACCATATTGAAAAATTTCCGCTTGATAAGATTGATTGACCGAATTTAATACTTTACTTTGTGCCGATGCCCCCATCGCAATCTTTAAGCGGTTGTGATTAAGCAAGTCTTGATGCCCTACAAGCGGTCGAATTTCACCATTTTTTTGCAAAAAAGCACCATTTCCCACCATGGCAAAATACGTTTTTGCTAAAATTGGCGCATAAATCACACCTAACACCGGGCGATTATGTTGAACCAAACCGATCACCACTGCAAATTGATCGGTGCGATCAATAAATTGTTGTGTACCGTCTAACGGATCAATAATCCAATATTCTTGCCACGACTGGCGCTCTTCCAATGGAATATTGCAATTTTCTTCCGATAAAATTGGCACATTTGGCGTGAGTTGGCGCAATTTCTCCGTGATAAATTGGTTAATAAACAGATCTGCTTCGGTTACCGGCGTATGATCTGCTTTAATCTTGATTTCGACCGAGCACTGATAAAAATCTTTCAGATATTCTCCGGCTTGCTGTGCAATCTGTTTGACTGATTGTAAAAGCGTTGAATTCAATGATTGCATGCTAAATTTCCCTATTTTTGACCGCTTATAAGATACTCTCTTAACATAAAAAGGGCTGCCAGATTTCGTGATTCCGCAAAATTTGGATCAGCAAGTAGCTCATCTATTTTTGCCAAAGGCATTCTTACCACTTCTAGCAGCTCCGGCTCATCACCTTCTAATTTAGACGGATAGAGATCTTGTGCAATAAATACGTGCATCAGCCCAAACATATGACTCGGACCGGTATAAAGCGAGCGTAAAAATTCAATTCGTTTTGCACCGAAACCGATCTCTTCTTGTAATTCTCTATTTGCGCTTATGATGGGTTCTTCGCTCTGATCAACAATCCCTTTTGGAAATCCTAATTCATAGCGCTCGGAAGCAACCGCATATTCTTTAACAAAAATCAGTTCTTGGTTTTGAATCGGAATCACCATTACGGAAGAACGGCGCTGCGGTGTGAGGCGTTCAAAAGTCCGCTCTTCACCATTTGAAAAACGCAAATCAACCGACTGAACCTCAAAAATCCGGGTTTTCGCGATTGTTTCAACATTCAAAATTTTAGGAAGTTGTTGAGTCTGCATACTTTGCTCCCACATCAAAATGATGTCACTAAGATACCACATTTACTCAAAATTATTTGTTCTTTTTTATGACCTTGTTATCATAATACTTTCTGAATTTTAATGTGTGTTTACAGGAAATCATCAGCGAATTGCCTATAAAAAACGCACTAAAGAGAAATAAAATGAAACAGCCGACATCAAAAGAAGATAATGAAGTTCGCCTCGATAAATGGTTATGGGCGGCACGTTTTTATAAAACACGTTCGATTGCCAAAGCGATGATCGAAGGCGGTAAAGTACATTATAACGGGCAACGGGCAAAAACCAGTAAAACGGTGGAAGTTGGAGCAACGATTAAACTACGCCAAGGTAATGATGAAAAAGAAGTAATCGTTACCGCACTCAGTGACCAACGCCGAGGCGCACCGGAAGCGCAATTACTTTACCAAGAAACCGAAAAAAGTATTAAGCAACGTGAAGCAATTGCCTTTGCCCGCAAAGCGAATGCGCTTTCGATGCCACATCCTGATCGCCGCCCAAATAAAAAAGAGCGCCGTGATTTGCTAAAATTTAAAGATCAAATATTGTAATTTATAAATTAATCTCCATATTCAGGCTAAATTTATGGCGCACGTTTTACGTGGGCCTTCTTTTATTTTAACAAGCGGTAAAATTTGCAAATTTTTTGCAGATCCGCTTTTACTAGGAAAAACCATGAGTTATACAAAAGACAACGACAAACTTTATCGCTATTTATTCCAAAACCGTGCCGTGCGTGGTGAATGGGTTCGTTTAAACGATACCTTTACCAAAACGCTGAATACCCACCAATATCCGAAAGCGGTACAAAATCTATTAGGTGAAATGTTAGTCGCAACCAGTTTACTCACCGCAATTATGAAATTTAAAGGGACGATTACGGTACAAATTCAAGGTGACGGCCCGCTCAAATTAGCAGTGGTAAATAGTAATGAACAGCAACAATTACGTGCATTAGCGCGTACTCAAGCTGAAATTGCTGATAACGCAACATTGAGCGAAATGATTGGTAACGGCGTATTAGTCATTTCGATTATGCCAAATGACGGAGAACGTTACCAAGGTGTGATCGCCTTAGACAGACCGACCATTCGTGAATGTTTAGAAGATTATTTTATTCGTTCAGAGCAACTTCAAACCCATTTAATTATTCGCACCGGCGAATATGAAGGTAAAGCGGTTGCCGGCGGTCTATTATTACAAATTATGCCTGACGGTACCGGTATGCCGGAAGACTTCGAGCATTTAATGACGCTTGCCGAAACAGTGAAAGACGAAGAATTATTCGGCTTAGAAGCGGAAGAACTTTTATTCCGTTTATATCACGAAGAACAGGTAGAAGTTTATCCACCGCAAGAGATCAAATTCCATTGCGGCTGTTCTCGTGAGCGTTCAGGCAATGCGATTTTATTATTACCAATGGAAGAAATTGATGAAATGCTTGCCGAAAAAAATGGCGTAATTGATATGCAATGCGAGTGCTGCGGCACCCAATATTTCTTTGATAAAAATGCCATTATGGAATTTAAAGAAGAAGTGGACAAATTAACAAAGTTAAATTTATAGATCAAAACACATAACAATAAGTGGTTGAATTTAAATAATTTTTTACCAATTCAGCCGCTTTTTTGTAAACATTATTGCGGCTAAAATTTGACTATCATAGAATCTCCATGGGAATTATCCCAGTCTATAATTATAAGGAGATCACTATGATCAACACATTTACTAAACACACCGCATCAACACATATCGTTGATAATGTTTTAGCAAAATATGCACACATATACCCTAATATTTCGAAGTTGATGTCAGCCTCTCGAGCTGAGACGACATTCGAACCGAATTTAGAATTGCACCCTTCCGCCTTATCCACATCCTCCAAACCATCCATTCCCACCAATGTTATTAAAGCTTTAGAAGATTATGCTGCACAACATCAGCTAGAGTCTTTTAAAAATGTAAACTCGGCTTATAAACCCGATACGGATAAAGATGGCATCATTGATTTACATGATAAAAATCCAAATATGTGGAATGTTTCAGATCGTGATCTGAGAATTTTCTCCTCTCTCTCCTATCAAGACAAAGCCAAACTCAGTACCTACTTTAGCGGTAAATATTCAGACTCACCTTATGCCCAACAAATTAAGGAAGTTGTTAATAACTGGGAAATTTTACGCACCGAAAGCCCAGGAAGCGGTTTGGATTACGTGATCTTCGGTAACGGAAAAAATGCCGATGGTAGCTATGATAATGTCGTCATCGCTTTCCGTGGTACGAGCGAATTTGCGGATTTAACTGCAGATTTACGCCTAGCATTCGGCGATACGCCAATGCAAACTGCTTACTTAGATCAAGCTGCGCAATATATTGAAGCGTATAAACCGAAAAATGTTTACTCGACAGGTCACTCGCTGGGCGGTTATTTAGCGGAATATTTCGTGGCACATACCATTCAAAGCCGTGCCGGTTGGGATGATATGTTCAAGCGTAGCGCATTATTTAACCCTGCGATTTTAAAACATCACGGTCTTTCAAGCCAAACACTCAAACAAGCGGCTGATTTAGCCAATAAATTTACCAAAACAGATATGATTGATGATAGTGATAAATCAAATATTGTCACCAAACATAAAACGGATTCTTATATCATTAGTGGCGAATTTGTAGATAAATTCCTTGGCCGTTATGACGGAACAACCTCTTTTGACTTCAAAAAAGGTCAGTTATCCGGACTACACGCTTTATCTAGCTTCTTTGAAAAAGACGATCAACTAAAAGAAGAATTCTCTCAAGGCTACCGTATGGATTATCATTATTCAAATGATGATAGAGATCATGACGGCTTAACCGATGTGATGGAAAAACGTATTGGCACTGATATCAACAATGCAGATACAGATAATGACGGCTATGCAGATGGGCTTGAAACTCACTTAGGCTCTGACGCACTTGCATCAAATATTATTCCAACGCTTACGGACAACGGTATCCAGATCGTTGATCTCAATGCAAATAGCAACAGTACCGCATACAGTATTCATGCGGAGCAACCTATAGCATTAATGGCTGAATCACATAAAGTAGAAACTGTGGCTCCGATGGCGTTAGAAAGCAAAACTACTGAATCTAACTTATTAGCGACTGAATTCGAACAACCGCTTGAAGCTGAAACATTGAACTTACTAAGTGAATTTAGTGTGAATGACGACAGTCTAGATGAAGTTAGCTTAGCAGCGAATGATGGTGAATTTAGCTACCCTGAAGCGGCTAATTTCTCCGGCTTTGCCACACCGCAATACGAAGCTGCAGTTATCTAATCTTGAACAAGTCAGTTGAACTTGTTCACTAAAACAAGCAGTCGAATTTCGTTAGATTTTTACCAATACGTAAAAAACTGCAGAAATTCGACCGCTTATCTTTATCACATGAAGGATTTACATCATTGGGGTACGATTTTTATATAATAACTTCGCAATAATATTTTCTACCGATTGCTCCATTTGTACGCCTAAACGCTGAGTTAGATTTTTCTTCTCTTTAAAACTTAACTCAATCACTTCTTTTTCTTTTACCGCATTCAACAATAAATCATCACTTGTTGAAATTTCATCGACTAAATTAAGCGCCAACGCTTGTTTACCGAACCAATGTTCGCCGGTAGCAATTTTTTCAATATCTAATTGCGGACGATTCTGTGCCACAAATTGTTTAAATAATTCGTGCGTTTCTTCCAATTCTTGCTGGAATTTTTGCTTACCTTTTTCAGTATTCTCACCGACTAAAGTGACTGTGCGTTTATACTCACCGGCAGTCATTACATCTACATCAATATCGTGTTTTTTCAGTAATCGGTGGATATTCGGTACTTGTGCCACCACACCAACCGAACCGATAATCGCAAAAGGCGCCGAAACAATTTTATTCGCCACACACGCCATCATATAGCCACCGCTTGCCGCCACTTTATCCACCGCAACCGTGAGCGGAATGTTGTGATCACGTAAACGTTGTAATTGTGAAGCCGCTAAGCCATATCCGTGAACGACACCGCCGGGACTTTCCAATTTAAGTAACACTTCATCTTCCAATTTAGCCAGCGATAACACGGCGCTGATCTCCTGACTTAACGCATTAACTGCACTGGCTTGTAAATCCCCGTTAAATTTCAACACAAATAAACGAGCTTTTTTCGCTTTGGTTTTCTCTCCACCTTCTTTAAGGCGTTTTTTCTCCGCTTTCGCTTTTTCTTTTGCGGCTTTTTTCTCATCTTTTTCCTGCTGTTTCTGCTCTTCTTCGCTAAGGAAAAAACTCGCTAAAGCTTTTTTCCGTTCTTTGTATTTTTCAGTTAAATTTGTCATTGAAATTGCACCATTTTCAGGTTGTTTTTTCGCTTCTAAAATCAACATAACAACAACCGCAACAATGCCGAATATCGTGAGTAATTCCAATAAGAAAATACCGTAATTAAGTAAAATTTCTTTCCACATTCTGTGAAGTTCCTTTTGTAAAAATAAAATTAATTTTGACCGCTTGTTTCCGCTTCTAACACATCGACCACTGCTTGTGCCGCCTGTGTATCCGCATCACATTGAATCAATTTATGTAATTCAGTAAAACGTTGTTTTAATTCGTTTCGCTGTTTTCTATGGTCTGCATCATCTGCCAAATAATTACCCAAATACCATGCTAAATTTTCAGGATTGCATTCATCTTGAATTAATTCAGGTACTAACATTTCGTCCGCTAATAAATTAGGTAGGGAAATATATTTAGTTTTCACTAAACGTTTAGCCAGCCAGTAAGTGCTGGCTTTCATTTTATAGCCCACGACCATCGGTGATTTACATAACATTCCTTCTAACGCCGCAGTACCGGAAGCCAGCAAAGTTGCTTCCGCCGCAATCATCGCTTGGCGAGCATTACCTTTAAGAATTTTCACGTCCAGATCCGGCGCAATTTGCGCTTTAATCTGTTCAAATTGAGCAATGCGCTTGTCATTAACTAACGGTACTAAAAATTCTAATTCCGGATATCTCTGTTTAAGAATCTGTGCGGTTTTTAAAAAAGGTTCTGTTAAAAAACAGACTTCGCTTGCCCGACTACCTACTAAAATTGTAAGATAACGTTTTGCTTCATCTAATTCCAAAGCTGCACAAGCTTCGGAACGGTTCGGTTTCAGTGCAATGGTATCCGCCATCATATGACCAATAAAACGGCAAGGCACATTAAAACGATCGTAGAATGCCTTTTCAAACGGTAAAAATGCCAACACTAAATTTGTTGCACGGGCAATTTTATGCACTCGATTCTGACGCCAAGCCCAAACTGATGGGCTAACATAATGAATAGTTTTGATTCCGCTCGTTTTGAGTTTTTCTTCAACCGTTAAATTAAAATCAGGCGCATCAATACCAATAAAAATATCCGGCTTTTCCGCCAACATTGTTTCAATCACTTGCTTACGGCGTTTGAGCAAACGAGGCAAATGTTTTACCACTTCTGCTAACCCCATCACTGCCAGCTCTTCCATATCGAATAAGGTTTCGCAGCCGGCTTGTATCATTCGCGGGCCTGCAACCCCAATAAAACGGGCATTTGGATAATGCAATTTAAGGGCATTAATCAGCCCTGCACCTAGAATATCACCGGAAATCTCACCAGCAACCAGGGCAATAAGAGGCGCTTCTTTTGTCATCATAATTTCACTCTCATCAATTATTCATCACTTTTATTATAGGCTGATTATAACCAATCACAATATAAACTAACAAAATCACATTGATTGAATTTTTCACTCTAAGTAAACTATAGCTTTTAATTTATATTTCATTTGGAGTGAATATGAAAAAAACAACGTTAGCCCTTTTAGCTTCTGCTCTTGTGGCAAGCTCAGCATCAGCGGTTGAATTATTTAACTTAGATTCAACCGGTACTAAAGCGGAATTTATCGGTTCTGCTCGTTTAAAATGGACAAGTATTTCGACCAAAGACACTTACCAAAACGGTTCGGCAATCCGTAACCACGTAAATAAACCGGTACAAAATAACGGTTCACGTTTCGGCTTCCGTTTAACCCAACAGATTGGTAGCGGCTTCTACGCTTTAGGCCGTGTAGAATGGCGTTTACGCGGTGCGGACGAACGTGGCGTATCTAGTTCTCAACACGATTTAGACCACATCTATGCTCACCAACTTTATGCAGGTTTAGGCCATAAACAATACGGTGAAGTGACTTACGGTAATCAAACGGTAATTACCGATGAAGTAAAACAAACCGATATTCCAAATACCTTAAGCTTATCAGACGGTTTACTAGCTTCTAGTGCTCGTCGTTCAGTTCAGTATGTTTACAAAGGTATTGAAGGCTTAAAAGTTGGTGCGTACTATGGCGGTCATAGCCAACGCTCAAATACGAATATGGATTTAAGCCAAGATCGCAAAGAAGCATGGGGTTTCGGTTCAATTTATAATCATAAATTTGATGATGTACAAAGCGTACAAGTGGCAACCGGTTTCTCGCGTGAGCGTTTTGAGCGTGTCGGTTCAGCGCCCGCTTACGATCGCAATGCTTATTCGGTAGGTGCAGCATATACTTACGATAAAACCACATTCGGTGTGGATTTAGAACGTCGTAAAACCGAAAACCAATCGGTACAAGGCAACGAACGTACAGAGAAAGAAGTGCGCACCCTTGTTTATCATCGTTTAACCGATGACTGGCGTGCATACGGCATGTATGCTTATAAAACCAATAAGCTTGAACGTGCGATTGGTCGAGACAATAACGAAAGAAAACACCAATTTATGGTGGGTACCGAATATTATTTACCAAAAGTGGTTGATCAGCTAAAAACTAAACTTTTCGTAGAATGGCAGGCAACTCGCACTAAACATCCGGAAGCTAAAGTAGCACGTGGTGTAAATAAATCACGTGACTATACAACCGTTGTTGGTTTCCGTGCTTATTGGTAATTTCATATTATCCGAAAACAACAAAGCCCAAGCATTGCTTGGGCTTTTTAATGTCATCAATAAGCGGTCAAAATTTGCAATTTTTTTGCAAAATCCGACTGCTTGTCCGTCTCTAATTAATCCGAATTATTTGGTTAATTGAACTAAGATACGGCGTACCGGCTCTGCCGCGCCCCATAATAATTGGTCACCTACGGTAAATGCCGCAAGATATTCCGGACCCATTGCCAATTTGCGTAAACGACCGACCGGAACGCTTAATGTACCGGTCACTTTCGCCGGTGTTAATTCACGTAAGGTGGTTTCTTTGTCGTTTGGAATTACTTTCACCCATTCGTTATGCGCCGCAATAATTTGCTCGATTTCCGCTAACGGTAGGTCTTTTTTCAGTTTAATAGTGAATGCTTGGCTGTGGCAACGTAATGCACCGATACGCACACATAAACCGTCAACCGGAATCGGGTTATCGCTTAAACCTAAAATTTTGTTGGTTTCCGCATAACCTTTCCATTCTTCTTTAGTTTGACCGCTTTCTAATAATTTATCGATCCAAGGAATTAAGCTACCAGCAAGCGGTGCGCCGAAGTTATCGGTTGGGAAACCGTCTTCACGCATTTTCGCCGTTACTTTGCGCTCAATATCTAAAATTGATGATGCAGGGTTTGCTAATTCTGCTTTTACAGAATCTTCTAATTCACCCATTTGTGAGAGTAACTCACGCATATTTTTTGCACCTGCGCCTGAAGCTGCTTGGTAAGTTGCGACAGAAACCCATTCTACTAAATCTTTTTCGAATAAACCGCCGATCGCCATTAACATTAAACTTACGGTACAGTTACCGCCAACAAATGTTTTTACACCATTTTTCAAACCGTCTGTAATAACATGTTGATTAACAGGGTCTAATACGATAATTGCGTCTTTTTCCATACGTAAGGTTGATGCGGCATCAATCCAATAGCCGTTCCAGCCTGCAGCACGTAATTTAGGATACACTTCGGTAGTGTAGTCACCACCTTGGCAGGTTACGATAATGTCTAACTTTTTCAGTTCTTCAATATCGAAAGCGTCCTTTAAATCACCGGCATCTTTATCCGCAAAAACCGGTGCTTTTTGACCCGCTTGTGAGGTAGTGAAAAAAATTGGGTTAATGTTTGCAAAGTCGTTTTCTTGAACCATACGATCCATTAAAACTGAACCGACCATACCACGCCAACCGATAAAACCTACATTTTGCATTGTGTTGCTCCTAAATTGAAAAGTACAAAGTTGTGTTTGAATTTATTTTGGAAATAGATGTGATAAATACAAGATTTTATACAAAAATGCAATCGATTTTAGGTCATTAAGGTAATCTATGTTAAATGGGGCTTACCGACCTAAAATATTCCCTCTTTCACACTAAAAACTAAAAGGAAATTACAATGAAATTCACAAAACTTGCGCTCTCTGTAACATTATTCAGCGCATCGGCTTTTGCTGCTGCACATCCGGGCCACCATGCTACTGATAATCCGAATGCAGAGAAACTCGTAGTACAAGTTCAACAACTTGATCCGGTTAACGGAAATAAAAATGTCGGTACCGTTGAAATTACCGAATCGGCATACGGTTTAGTATTTACACCAAACTTAACCGGCCTTACACAAGGCTTACACGGTTTCCATATTCATGAAAATCCAAGCTGTGAAGCAAAAGAAAAAGATGGCAAATTAGTAGCAGGCTTAGGTGCCGGCGGTCACTGGGATCCTAAAGGTGCAAAACAACACGGCTTCCCATGGTCTGATAACGCTCACTTAGGCGACTTACCTGCATTATCGGTAATGCAAGACGGTACAGCAACGAACCCTGTGCTTGCACCACGTTTAACAAAACTTGAGGAAGTAAAAGGCCATTCACTAATGATCCACGCCGGTGGCGATAACCACTCTGATCACCCGGCAGCATTAGGCGGTGGCGGCCCTCGTATGGCGTGTGGCGTAATTAAATAACATTAAATAAATTTAAACGTATGAAAAAGGGGATGTTTAACACATCCCCTTTTGTTATTTAGTTAGCATACCTTGATGCATCTGGAACAACCTATCTTGCTCGCTTTCTTGCCATTGCATTTGATTTAGCTGATCTTTAGTAATCGCCGTGACAAATACTTGTGAACCGCTTTCTCGTAAACGATGCGCCAACAGTTCTCGTTTAGTCGGATCCAATTCGGAAGCGAAATCATCAATCAGGAATAAACACTGACGATCTTTTTGCGCCACCAAATATTCCCCCTGAGCCAAACGTAACGCACACATAAGTAATTTAAGCTGCCCGCGAGAAAGCACATCTTCCACCGGTAAACCGTTCGCCCGAAAACGAAAATCCGCTTTTTGCGGACCAATCATGGTATAGCCCATCGCTTTATCTCGCTCAAAACCTTGAGCAAGAATCTCAGCATAATCGGCACCTTTCTCCCAGCCTTGATGGAAACTCACGCCTATTTCCAATTCAGGTAAAAAAAACTGACATGTTTTCTCAATTTCCAGTCGTAATGCTTCCGCATAGTTCGCACGCATTTGGCTAACAATCTTCGCTAATTTCGTCAACTCAATGTCCCACGGCTTTAATTCGGTATAGCTACGTACCTGATGCAATGCGGCATTCCGTTGCTTGAGTAAACGTTTTAAATTCGCCCAACAGCTATAAAATTCGGTATATTGGTGGAATAGCCCCCAGTCTAAAAATGCTCGGCGGAAAGTTGGCCCGCCGTTTAATAACGTCAGCCCTTCTGGCGTAATCACCTGCATCGGCAATAGATGTGCCAAATCAGAAATTTTATTACCATCCTCACCGTTAATTTTTAGCAGCGTATCGCCCGAACGTTTTTTTTGGATCCCGACCGACCATTGATGTTGCCCTTCATCAATACGACCGTGCAACACAAAATCTTCTGCTTGGTAGTGAATAATTCGATTACTGATATGACTTTTAAATGACCGACCGTGCCCTAAGTAAAAAATCGCTTCCAGCAAACTGGTTTTACCGCTACCGTTACACCCTACGATAAAATTAAAATTTGGACTCAGTTCAAGATCAAGAGATTGGAGATTACGGAAATTATTGATAATTAATCTAGATAGGGGCATAAAATAACCACGGAAAACACGGAGCTACACAGAAATAATCGTAGCTCCGCAAATAGAATTACAGACGCATTGGCATAATAACGTATTCGGCAGTACTGTTATCACAATCTTCAATTAAGCAGCTTGAACTTGCATCCACCAAATTGAAACGCACACGCTCACATTTTAAGGTGTTCAGCACGTCTAACAAATAACTCACGTTAAAGCCGACTTCCATTTCCGGGCTTTGATACGCCACGTCAATGATTTCTTCCGCTTCTTCTTGTTCTGGGTTATTGGCGGTAATTTTCAGTAAGTTTTCACTTAACGCTAAACGCACGCCACGGAATTTTTCATTCGATAAAATTGCCGCACGCATTAATGCACGTTTTAATACTTCAGTTTCCGCTTCTAGAATGCGATCTGCATTGCGTGGTAATACACGGCGATAGTCAGGGAAACGCCCGTCAATCAGTTTAGAAGTAAACACCACACCGTTCATTGACACACGTAAATTACTGGTACCTATTTCTAAACGTACCGTTTCATCACTCACGGCAACAAGGCGAGATAATTCTAATACTGCTTTGCGAGGCACAATTACCGAATGAGTTAATAACTCTTGATTTAACGCCATGGTACAAACCGCCAGACGATGTCCGTCCGTTGCCACTGTACGTAATAAATTGCCTTCGGTTTCGAACTTCATACCGTTTAAGAAATAACGAGCATCTTGGTTCGCCATTGAGAATTGCGTCGCATCAATCAAACGAGCAAGGGTAGATTGTTCAATCGAAAAATCCACTTCCGGCTTCCAATCCATTAAATTCGGATAATCGCTTGCCGGTAATGTGGCTAAATTGAATTTACTGCGGGCCGCTCTAACTAAGGCACGATCTTCTTCGAATTGTACCGAAATGCTGCTATCTTCCGGCAAACTACGGCAAATATCGAGGAATTTCTTGGCAGGAATAGTAAATTTTCCGCCAAAATCAACCGCTTGTTCAAGGGTTGCCACCGTGGTTAATTCCACTTCTAAATCCGTTCCGGTTAATGATAAACGGTCACCTTCTATTTCAAGCAGAATATTATTAATCACAGGCAGAGTCGGGCGATTGCTTAATACGCCACAGACCTGTTGTAAAGGCTTAAGTAACTGTTCTCTGGTTATCGTAAATTGCATAATAATCCCTTATCGCCTATGACGATAATTTTCTGGTTAAGTTGGTATAATCTTCTTGAATACCGCTATCAGTATCACGTAATTCATTAATCGTTTTACAAGCGTGCATCACGGTAGTGTGATCACGTCCGCCAAATTCTCGACCGATTTCCGGTAAGCTGTGATTGGTTAATTCTTTTGCCAATGCCATTGCCATTTGACGAGGACGAGCAACCGAACGGGTACGGCTCTTTGACTTTAAGTCAGACATTTTAATATTGTAATATTCGGCAACCGTTTTTTGAATATTTTCAATTGTAATTAAGTGATCGTAAGAAGCGATCAGATCTTTTAAAGCTTCACGCACCGCATCAATCGTTATTTGACGCTTAGTAAAATTACGCCACGCAATCACTCGGTTTAATGCACCTTCTAACTCACGTACATTAGTACGTAATTTCTGCCCGATGAAAAATGCCACCTCTTCCGGCAGCTCTACCCTACGTTCTTCCGCTTTTTTCATCAGAATCGCCACTCGGGTTTCCAATTCAGGCGGTTCAATTGCGGTACTTACCCCCCAGCTGAGTCGAGATTTAATTCGTTCTTCGATATTCTCAATATTTTTCG
Organism: Actinobacillus capsulatus DSM 19761; assembly: GCF_000374285.1. Lineage (GTDB taxonomy): Bacteria > Pseudomonadota > Gammaproteobacteria > Enterobacterales > Pasteurellaceae > Actinobacillus > Actinobacillus capsulatus. The sequence continues at coordinate 151,745 of NZ_KB893933.1, forward strand.
GGAAGTTATCCGAAGCTAAAATAATCTGTTTATTACGCTCGAATAATGAATTAAATGTGTGGAAAAACTCTTCTTGTGAGGCTTCTTTATTAGCAAAAAATTGAATATCATCAATCATCAGCACATCAAGCGAACGATAGAATTTCTTAAAATTCTCAATCGTATTGCCCTTCAATGCTTTGACCATATCTTGCACAAAACGCTCGGAGTGAATATAGACCACTCTCGCTTGTGGGTTACGTTTTAGGATTTCATTACCTACCGCATGTAATAAGTGCGTTTTACCCAAACCGGTACCACCATAAAGCGAGAACGGATTACAGTGACTTTCACCCGGATTATCCGCCACTTGTTGAGCAACGGCTTTAGCTAATTGGTTGGATTTACCTTGTACGAAATTTTCAAACGTCAGCGATTCGTTTAAACCAGTTCTAAAATTCTTCACAACTTCTTGTGTTTCTTCTTTTAAATCGGTGCTTGTCGTACTGGCTAAAGTCGGTTTATGTTCCGCCGGTTTAATACCGACCCGAATTGAAACCGCTAAATTATCATTTTTGGATAAAAAACGAGCAAGATCGACGATTTCCACCAAAAATTTATCTTTTACCCAATTTTCCACAAATTGGTTTTGAGCATAAAGAGTGAGTTCCCCGTTTGCAAAACTTGCCTGCAAAGGGCGTAACCAAGTGCTGTAATCAGTCGGCGATACTTTCGTTTGTAAGTGATTAAGACAATCAGACCAAAGGGAAGACACGATTTGCTCCAAGGAATTAAAGTTAAAATGAATTGTCAATAATACCTTAAAATCCTGTGGAAATCTTGTAAATTTTCAAGAAAAAATCACTCTAGATTTTTATACAAGCAATTTGTCCAAAATTCCGCTATAATTTTTTCTATATTCTGTCCATCATTTATTAAACAAAAGCAATGAAAGAATCTATTATCAACAAATTAGAAAGCCTGAGCGAACGCCATGAGGAATTACAAGCCTTATTAGGCGATCCTTCCGTGATTAACGATCAAGACAAATTCCGTGCTTATTCAAAAGAATATTCACAACTTGAAGAAGTGGTAACCACCTTCAATCGTTGGAAAAAATTAAACAACGATATTGAAGAAGCGCAGATCTTACTTGACGATCCGGATATGAAAGATATGGCGGCGGAAGAAATTGCGGAAAATAAAGCCGAGATCGAAAATCTGGAGCAACACTTACAAATTCTATTACTGCCGAAAGATCCAAATGACGAATACAACGCATTCTTAGAGATTCGCGCCGGTACCGGTGGTGATGAAGCGGGTATTTTCGCCGGCGATTTATACCGTATGTACAGCCGTTATTGCGAAAGCAAACGCTGGAGAATCGAAGAAATGTCTGCCAACGAAAGCGAACAAGGCGGATATAAAGAAATTATCGTTAAAATTAGCGGTGAAGGCGTATACGGTCAGCTTAAATTTGAATCGGGCGGTCACCGTGTACAACGTGTGCCGAAAACTGAATCGCAAGGTCGTATTCACACCTCTGCGTGTACCGTTGCGGTAATGCCGGAATTACCGGAATCCGAAATGCCGGAAATTAACCCAGCTGATTTACGTATCGATACTTATCGCTCATCAGGTGCCGGCGGTCAGCACGTTAATACCACCGACTCTGCGGTACGTATTACCCATATTCCGACCGGTATCGTAGTAGAGTGCCAAGACGAACGTTCACAACACAAAAACAAAGCGAAAGCACTTGCGGTATTAGCTTCTCGTATCGTTCAGGTTGAACAAGAACGCCAAGCGGCGGAACAAGCGGATACTCGCCGTAACTTACTTGGTTCGGGCGACCGTTCGGATAAGATTCGTACCTACAACTACCCACAAGGTCGTGTTACCGATCACCGTATCAATCTCACCGTTTATCGTTTAGATGAAGTGATGAATGGTAAAATTGACGAATTAATTCAGCCGATTATTACCGAATACCAAGCGGATCAGTTAGCTGCGCTTTCTGATAACGCTTAATTTGGATAGAAGGTGGGGCTAACCACCTTCTATCTTTTACTCTTACTTTCTGGAAAGCAATTATGAATAAAATTTTCTTAGTAACTGCGGTTGCACTCTTAAGCGCCTGTACCACTTACACAACCAATAATGCGCCATCAGCGAGCCGTGAAGCGACAACTCAAAGCTTTATCGGTAAATGGGAATGCCGTATGGACGGCGGCAGTATTGCGACAAGTAATAAAGTGAAGCTTAGCCAAGACGGTAAAGCGACCTATTTAGGCAAAATGGTGTTACCGAACGATAATCCGATTTTCAGCTATGATATTAACCGTAACGGTACTTGGAGCTATGCTAACCACACCCTGATGTATAAATTTACTCAAGGTAGCGTAACCCGCGCACATACAGATGAAATTCAGCAAGCATTGAAAATGGATCAAGAGTTAAACAGCTCTGAACAACAATACTACAATGCACTGAGTAAGCAGATGACGAAAAAGAGCAACCCGATTAATTTAGCGGTAAGTAACTTTGCTCAGAATTCGTTTACTATTCAACAAAAAGTCGGAAACACCGCGCGTACAGGTCACTGTGTCCGCCCGACAAACTAAACTCATCATTGACAGGGGCAGAAGGCTCTCTGCCCTATAATAATCTGATAAAAGGTTCTAATGACTTATACCGAATGGCTCGCTTATGCAGTAAATGTGTTACAAGCAAATTTAGCTCAAGATCCCTATCTTCATCCTAAAACGGATGCAAACATACTGTTACAAGCGGTCACAAAACGCTCAAAATCTGCAATTTTTGCTTTTGGTGAGAGCAAACTAAGCCAAACTGAAATGTCTCAATTGGAAGCGTTGCTTACTCGCCGCTTACAAGGCGAACCAATGGCGTATATTTTAGGTGAAAAAGAATTTTGGTCGTTGCCATTAAAAGTTTCGCCGCATACGTTAATCCCTCGACCGGATACGGAACGCTTGGTTGAAGTCGCATTAGAATGGGCTTACAAGCGGTTAGAAATCCAAAAAACTTTGCAAATTTTAGATTTAGGCACCGGCACTGGTGCAATCGCCTTAGCACTGGCTTCCGAACTTGGAGATAAAGCCCAAATCATCGGCGTGGATTTTAAGCCGGAAGCGGTTGCGCTTGCCGAAACCAATCGACAAAATTTAGGTTTTCAAAACGTAACCTTTTTACAAAGCGATTGGTTTTCCGCTCTTGAAAATCAGCAATTTGATCTTATTGTTAGCAATCCGCCTTATATTGATAAACAAGATGAAAATCTGAAATACGGCGATGTACGTTTTGAACCACTCTCCGCACTGGTTGCCGAAGAAAATGGTTTGAACGATTTGCAAAAAATTATTCAAAATGCACCACTTTATTTAGCCAATAACGGGGCATTAATGCTGGAACACGGTTGGCAGCAGGCTCAATCGGTTCAACAAATTTTTCACCAATATCAATGGGATGAAATAGCCTCATTCCAAGATTATGGCGGTAATGACCGCCTGACGAAAGCAGTAAGAAAGGCAAAATAATGGACGATATTATTCAAGAATTACTCAAAGAATTGGAAGATCCGAAAATAGAAATTAGTCGTAGCGAATTGCAAAAATATCTATACCGAGAAATGGTTCGTCTAACGTTACTGATTGATGATTCTTTGAGTGAGCCGCAAGTATTAGGTTTAATGTCTGCACTAGTAAAAAAGGCCCGTTATCAAGTAAATGCCACATCAGATGCCGAACGCATTCAACAATTACTTGATCTCGTCTATCAAGAATGGAAATTTAACTGTGATTATGAGGGTTATTTCCATACGGATAATTTATTACTTAACCGAGTGATTCGTCGTCATCAAGGTATGCCGGTTTCTGTTGGCGCGATTGTGTTATATTTAGCGGCAGCGCTTGATTTACCGCTTTATCCAGTAAACTTCCCAACCCAATTAATCTTACGTGCCGAAATGAAAGATGAAAAAGGTAAAACCACAGTACGTTTTATTAACCCTTGGGACGGTAGTTTCTTACCGATGGAACTCTTGATTAAATGGCTTGAAGGCGAAGTCGGTTATGGCGTTGAATTATCACCGGATTTACTGCGTAAAGCTCAGCCGAACGAATTACTTGAACGAGTAGAAACTGTCTTTAAAATGGCGCTGACGCGTGAGAAAAAATACGAAGAAACCTTACGCGTAATTGAATACCGCCTTGCGTTCAGTCCGGAAGATCCGTATGAAATTCGTGATCGGGGAATGGTGCTAGCGAGTATGGATTGCTACCAAGCGGCATATGAAGATCTCAGTTATTTTATCGATCAATGTCCGGAAGATCCTTCCGCCGTAATGCTCAAACTCGAAATGAAAGGTTTAGAGCAAAAAAGCAAAGAAAGTAGATTACATTAATCCCAGATCGCTTTTTTGTAGCAAGAACATCAACATAAAATCCTTTAACTTACTTAAAATCCTTTTGGATTAAGGAAATAGAACATGAACAATAAAATCGTAAAAGTCGGCAAGATTGAAGTGGCGAATGACAAGCCGTTTACTTTATTCGGCGGTATGAACGTATTAGAAAGCCGCGATATGGCAATGCGTATCTGTGAAAATTACGTAGAAGTGACCAACAAACTTGGTGTGCCTTATGTATTTAAAGCTTCTTTCGATAAGGCGAACCGCTCATCAATTCACTCTTACCGTGGACCGGGTATGGAAGAAGGTTTAAAAATCTTCCAAGAATTAAAAGATACATTCGGTGTAAATATCATTACTGACGTGCACGAAATTTATCAATGCAAACCGGTAGCGGAAGTGGTGGATATTATCCAGTTACCGGCGTTCTTAGCTCGCCAAACGGATTTAGTCGAAGCAATGGCGCGTACCGGTGCGGTGATTAACGTGAAAAAACCACAATTCTTAAGCCCGGGTCAAATGGGTAATATCGTAGAGAAAATTGCGGAATGCGGTAATGAAAACGTGATTCTTTGCGATCGTGGCACCAACTTTGGCTACGATAATTTAGTGGTGGATATGCTCGGCTTTAACATTATGAAAAAAGTATCGAAAGGCTGTCCAGTAATTTTTGACGTGACTCACTCATTACAATGCCGTGATCCGTTCGGTGCAGCATCAGGCGGTCGCCGTGCTCAAGTAACCGAATTGGCTCGCAGCGGTATGGCGATCGGTTTAGCCGGTTTATTCCTTGAAGCGCATCCGGATCCGAACAGTGCAAAATGTGACGGTCCGTCAGCCTTACCGTTATCAAAATTAGAAGCATTCGTTAGCCAAATGAAAGCGATTGATGATTTAGTTAAATCATTCGAAGAAATTGATACGTCAAACTAATGCCTATTACCACGGGGAGTCATCACTTCTCGTGGTAAAAATTTAAGGAGCCTTCCATGACAGTGTTTAATATCGTTTTTCTGGATAAAACCGGTGTACCCACCCACGAAATCCCTCGCCCTTCCTTTCCTCATACTTGGACGGAATACAACAGTACCGATGCCTCACAAACCTTGGAGCGTGCTAAAGATGCCGATATTATCGTCACCAGCAAAGTATTACTCGGCAGAGAATTACTGGCTCAATTACCGAAACTGAAATTAATCGCAATTACCGCCACCGGTACCAATAATGTTGATTTAGTCGCGGCGAAAGAATTAGGGATCGCAGTAAAAAACGTCACCGGCTATTCCACCACAGCGGTGCCGGAACACGTTTTAGGCATGATTTTTGCGCTGAAACACAGCTTAATCGGTTATCACCGAGATCAAATTACCTCGGATCGTTGGGCAACGTGTGGGCAGTTCTGTTATGTCGATTATCCGGTAACCGATATTCGAGGCTCAACCTTAGGTATTTTCGGCAAAGGTAATACCGGTTCGGAAGTTGCCCGCTTAGCACAAGCGGTCGGAATGAAGGTAATTTTTGCAGAACACAAAGGTGCAACTGAAATTCGTGAAGGTTATACCGCTTTTGAAGAAGTATTCAAGCAAGCGGATGTTATTTCATTACATTGCCCACTCACCGATTCAACTCAAAACCTGATTAATGCCGAAACCTTGGCATTAATGAAACCGACCGCCTATTTAATTAATACTGGCAGAGGTCCGTTAGTGGATGAAGCTGCATTATTAGATGCTTTAGAGAGCGGCAAGATTGCCGGAGCAGCGTTGGACGTATTAGCCAAAGAGCCACCGGAAAAAGACAATCCGTTAATGCAGGCGGCAAAACGCTTACCGAATTTATTAATTACCCCGCACGTTGCGTGGGCAAGCGATTCGGCAGTCACTACTTTAGTAAATAAAGTGACGCAGAATATGGAAGAATTTGTGCTCAACGGAAAATAATATTCCACGAAATAGCCTGATTCCTAAAAGATACAAGCGGTTTAAAATTAGCGAAAATTTGCAAAAAATTCGGTAAATTTGACCGCTTGCTTTTTAAGTATTAGGTATAAATGGCTAACAATATAAACTATGAATTTAACAACTCTTTTTATTGCCTTTCGCTATTGGCGTTCTAAAAGTGCTGACCGGTTTGGACGCTTAGTGACCAACTTGGCAAGTTTTGGGATCGTACTTGGCGTGATGGCATTAGTGATCGTGCTGTCGGTAATGAATGGCTTGGAGAATATGCAAAAGCGTAATTTGCTTTCTACACTTCCGCACGCCATTGTGTTACCGCAAGACGGATATTTCTATAAAAATCAATCACTTAACTTACCGGCATTTGCAAGTAAAAGCGTAGCGATTAATAAAGCGAATGTAATTATCCAAAGCCAGCAAGGAATCAACGCCGGTCAATTACTCGGCGTTGAAAATGAAAACGATGATCCAATGTTGATTGGTGAAGATGTCAAAGCACTACTGCCACAAGGTGAATTTAACGTGTTGATCGGCTCACGTCTTGCTAACAAGTTAAATATTGGCACTGGCGAAAAGATCCGCTTGATGATTACTGAAAACAGCCAATATACGCCGATGGGGCGTGTGCCGGTGCAGCGTCTCTTTAACGTGGTTGGGATTTATCACAGCAACAATGAAGCGAGCGAATATACCCTTTTCGCCAACCTTGCCGACGTTGGGCGTTTATTGCGGATCACCGAAGACCAAGTGCAAGGTATGCGTCTATATTTGCAAGATCCGTTTCAAGTTACCGAACTTAGCCAATATTTCGATACAAATAGCTACAAAATTAGTGACTGGCGTGAACAAAAAGGCGAATTTTTCCAAGCGGTTCGTATGGAAAAAAATATGATGGGTTTATTGATCAGCCTGATCATTATCGTGGCAATTTCCAATATCGTGACTTCACTCAGTCTGATGGTGGTGGACAAACAAGGTGAAATCGCCATCTTACAAACCCAAGGTTTAACTAAACGACAAGTAACACAAATTTTTATTTTCCAAGGTGTGATTGTCGGAGTAATCGGTTCGATTTTAGGCGGTATTATTGGTACGGTTATCGCGCTCAATTTGGATGAGATTGTGGTGTTACTCAATCCGAATATTCATCTACCGACACTGATTTCGCCAATGCAGGTGGCAACCATTCTCGTGACTTCGATTGTGTTGTCATTGGTTTGTACCCTTTATCCGGCATACCGTGCAGCAAAAATCGAACCGGCTCAAGCATTGAGATATGAATAATTTCAACCACGGAATACACAGATAACACGGAAAAAAATTCAATGATTTCTGAGTATTCCGTGTGTTCTGTGGTTTACAGGAGAAACCTCGGATTGGGATATAAATACTATTAACTACGGAATACTAGGATAGTACGGAAAAAATTTCTGTGTATTGAGTGTGTTCCGTGGTTCTAAATATTTCCACTTAAATGAAGATAAAAACAATATGATCGAATTACTGCGCTGTGAAAATATCAGCAAATTTTATGATGAGGGCAACCAAAAGGTGCAAGTCCTCAAAGACGTTTCATTTTCGATGAATAGCGGTGAATTAGTCGCAATTGTCGGCTCATCCGGTTCAGGCAAAAGCACTCTATTGCACACGCTTGGCGGTTTAGATCAACCGAGTTCGGGTGAAGTTTGGATCAAACAACAATCGCTGCAAAAATTAAGTGCGAATAAACTGGCGCAACTGCGTAACCAAAATCTCGGTTTCGTTTACCAATTCCATCACTTAATGGCAGATTTTACTGCGCTTGAAAACGTGATGATGCCAATGCTAATCGGTAATCAAAACAAAAGCGAAGCACGCGATCGTGCCGAAAAAATGCTACAAGCGGTCGGATTATCGCACCGAATTACCCATCGTCCTTCGGCTCTTTCCGGTGGCGAACGCCAACGTGTGGCGATTGCCCGTGCGTTAGTCAATAATCCGGCGCTCGTGTTAGCTGATGAACCGACCGGTAACCTCGACCAAAAAACCACCGAAAGTATTTTTGATCTGATCAAACAACTGAATGCCGAGCAAAATATCGCATTTTTGTTAGTTACTCACGACCTAAATTTGGCAAATAAATTAGCTCGTCGCTTTGTGATGCGAGATGGTGTATTAAGCGAGGCAGATTAATGAATACCCCCTTTTTTATTAGCTGGCGTTATCAACGAGGCAAACAAAAAAATCGGTTGGTCTCCTTGATCTCACTATTTTCCAGTATCGGCATTGCACTTGGTGTGGCGGTATTAATTATCGGCTTAAGTGCGATGAATGGCTTCGAGCGAGAGCTAAATCAGCGAGTGCTTTCCGTTGTTCCGCACGCCGAGCTGTATTCCTATCATGGTAATGAAAACGCCCCGATACAAGCGGGCAAAAAACTGGAAAATCTTGCAAATAGCAATCCGAATGTGACCGCTTCTTCGCCTTTCGTTAGCTTTACCGGCTTGATCGAAAACGGTACACAACTGAAGATTGCTCAGGTTCGAGGCGTTGATCCGGTTAAGCAAGATAAAGTCAGTTCGCTTAGCCATTATATTCCGAGTGAGCAATGGCAGGCTTTCCATCAACAAGGCGGTTTGATTCTTGGTGCCGGTATTGCTAAAGATTTGGAAGTGACCGCAGGTGATGAAGTCACGCTATTATTGCCACAACCGACCGAGGACGGCAAATTAGCTCAACCGTTACGTTTCAGCCTACCGGTAACCGGCGTACTGAAACTGGAAGGGCAACTTGACCATAGCTATGCATTATTACCGATTGAAAAAGCCCAAGAGTTATTGGAATATCAACCGAATGAATATTCGGGCATTGAGTTGGCATTAAAAACACCGTTCAAAGTACAAGAACTGCAGATGCCGGAACTCGCTAACTTTAATCAACCGCTGTATCTCAACACTTGGATAGAAAAATTCGGTTATATGTATAACGATATTCAGCTGGTTCGTACCGTGATGTATATTGCGATGGTTTTAGTAATTGGCGTGGCGTGTTTTAATATTATTTCTACGCTGATAATGGCGGTAAAAGATAAGCAAGGTGATATTGCGATTATGCGCACACTTGGCGCCAATAATAGTTTTATCAAACGTATTTTTCTATGGTACGGTTTATTGTCCGGTATGAAAGGGGCGTTGGCTGGGATTATACTCGGCGTGATACTGTCGCTGAATTTAACCGTAATGATTAAAGCAATCGAAGGATTTTTCAGTATCAAGCTGCTATCAGACGGCGTTTACTTCGTAGATTTCCTACCAAGCGAATTACATTGGCAAGATGTCGCTTATGTGCTAATTGCAACCATTGTGTTAAGTCTATTCGCCAGCCTCTATCCGGCAACCCGAGCGGCAAAATTAGAACCGGCGAAAGTATTAAGCGGTCATTAACTTTGATATGACAAAGCACGAGTTTAGCTCGTGCTTTTTTGTTTTCCGATGACCTGACAAGCGGTCAAATTTCACTGATTTTTTGCACATTTTCCTCATAAAAAAACCTCAGTTCTTTCGAACTGAGGTTTTTATTATTGCTTGCTACAAGTTAGTGATTACCACTGATAACCTACACTTGCCGCTGCACCGGAGTCACCACGTGTATTAGTGTTTACAGAGAATTTCACACCAATCTTACCGTTATCCGATAAACGTGAATAACCTACCGCTACCGCACTTTGACCTTTGTAAGTACCCACACCGGCAGCTACCATAGACTTACCAGGGATAGTTACATGGTATAAGTTACCCGCTGCCATTGCACCTGCAATACCTGCACGTAAGTTTCGATCAACCTTATCAACTTTGTTATTCACTGCATTGATACTATTGTTGATGTTGTTCACCGCACCTTTTAATTGCGCTACGTTTACAGCATCGTTATCTTTCTTACCTGCCGCAACATTGGTAATACGACTAGCATTACTTACTGAGCCGTCCGCCTGAGTAACGTTATTACCTGCAATAGATACTTCACTTACACCATCTTCACCAGTTACAGCATTGATATTTGCCACATCCTTACCGTTGTTATCTTTCAGAACAACGTTATTGGTTGATACCGTATTAAAGGTTGGCTTATCTGAAGTCGCAATTGCAATTTCATTGCCTTTCTTCGCAAGATTAATATTGTTACCTGCTCTTACCGTAACAGTATTACCCATCGCAACATTCGATTTACCCGTCGTAGTCACTGAACCTGTAGAGCCTTCAACAGTCAACGCTTCGATATTCCAACCTTTTGCAACTTCATTGGTTAAATTCGTCACATTTTGGTTAGTTGCATATAACTGACTACCGTTCACAGCCTCTTTGCTATCCGCAGAAACTAAACCGTCTGCTAGGTTAGCAATCTTCGTACCTGCAGCATCGATACCTGATTTCGTCATACTAGGGCCACGATTAATGCTCACGCCTTCGTTATTGATCGTAGTATCACCGACAGTCACTTGATTTTTCACCGCTACTGAATCAAAACTTGCATTCGAATTCGTAGCAATAACCACATTCTTACCTTCACCGCCAATGACAATATTTTGACCGGCTTGGTAATTAACTTTCTCACCGGCAGAAATTGAACTATTGCTATTCGCAACATAATCACTTCTACCATTTGAACCGGCTACAGTACCTGCATTAATCGACCAACTCGTGTTATTCACAAGATCAGCCACCGTTGTTGCATTTAAGTATGCATCACCATTTGCTACTTTTGCTTTACCGTCAGTAATCGTAGCCGTCGTGGTATTTACGTTAAATGTCACGTTAGTTTGTGTGCCAGCATCATTTGCTGTCACTTGTGCAGTTGTACCATTACCATTCACAAAGTTAACTTGGTTGCCTGCCGTTACTTTATCTTTTTCAACACCGTTGCCTTGGATTGTCCAAGATACGTTGTTGAGGGCATTTACCACATCACCTACAGTTGCAAAGCTATTATTCGCTTTATCACCTGCTGCTGAAGTTTCCGCTACACCGGTTGTACTGTTAATCGTTACTGGTGCTTTGTTTACCTCAACGGTGTAAATGGTTTGGCCATTATCACCTGTTGTTGGTGTAACGGTCGTGGTATTACCGTTTGCTAACTCGGTTTTCGCCGCGGCTGTTTTCGCATCTAATTGTGATACGTTTACTGCATCGGTTGCATTAGTACCGTTTGCAACATTGGTAATCTTATTACCGCCGGCATCAATTCCGTCATTGTTAATGGTTACATTACCCACTTTCACGCCATCCGCTGTCACTGAAGTATTACCTACAGTTAAACCATCGTTGTTTAGCGTTGTGTTACCAATCTTCACGCTGCCTTTATCCGTTAGGTCAAGATTGTTTGATAATGTGACTTTAAACTCGGTGTTATTACCTTGCGTGCTCGATGTTACGTTTAAGTTTTGATTACCCGATACGACCGTTGAAGTTAGCTCTGAGTCTGTAATCGCTTTTGCTACATCTTCTGCTGTTGCAAATGTATCACCATTTTTATCTGCCGTTACTTTACCGTTATTCACAGTTAAACCTGATTTGTTTACGTTGAACGTAACATTAGTTTTCGTACCGTCAGAATTTACCTCTGCGGTTGTACCAGTACCATTCACAAAGTTAACTTGGTTGCCTGCCGTTACTTTATCTTTTTCAACACCGTTGCCTTGGATTGTCCAAGATACGTTATTGAG
>NZ_KB893934.1 GCF_000374285.1 Actinobacillus capsulatus DSM 19761
CATGTGTTAAGCCTGCCGCCAGCGTTCAATCTGAGCCATGATCAAACTCTTCAATTCAAAAAGTTTAATCGCTCAATAAACTGCTTAGCTAAGTTTACATTCTACTTCTAAAGTAAAAATGAATTTCTAGTTTAAGCACCTATTAAGACTTCAAAATCAAAAATATTTTTTAATTAAGTCAATCAACAAGTGCCCACACAGATTGTCTGATAAATTGTTAAAGAACAAAAAACAACGACGCACTGCATTAAATCTAATTTCTCACAACAGTGCGTCGTTGTGTGGCGTGCATTATAGAGAAATATGAAATCCTTGCAAGTACTTTTTTGCAAAAAGTTTAGAAAAATCTACCGCTTGCTAATTTTTAGAACAAAACGAATAAATTATTAACAATAATCGAATAAAACTTAATTCTTTCTTTTAATTCTAAGAATATTTCACTGCAACGATATATAAGAATAGCTTAACAAAGATATATAAGAATAGCTTAACAAAATATAAAATAGAGGAATATTAAGAAGTAGAAAAAGAAAAACCTCAGTGTTTTCACTGAGGTTTTTTGATTAACGTCTATTTGCTAATTTCGAATTTACAATTTCATAAACTCGTAATTTAGCAATTTCACGAGATAGTTTTGCAGAAAGCTCTGCATTATTTGATTTGCTTAATGTATCTTCTGCTTTACGTTTTGCAGCAAGGATTCGTTGTTGATCCAACTCTTCACCGCGAATCGCAATATCAGCAAGAACAGTCACAATAGTTGGCTGAACTTCTAAAAAGCCGCCAGACACATAGATAAACTCTTCTTTACCACCTTCAAGTGTGTATTTAACCATACCAGGTTTAATCGAGGTTAATAAAGGTGTATGTCCTGCATATACTCCTAACTCACCATCAATACCCGTTACACGAACGCTAATTACATCGCCATTAAAGATTTCTTTTTCAGCACTTACGATACTAAGCTCAAATTGAGATGCCATGTTGTTCTCCTTTAGTTCCTAATTGAGGTTAGGGAACAATTACATCTTGCTCGCTCTTTCCACTACTTCGTCAATAGAACCCGCCATATAGAACGCTTGTTCTGGAATATGGTCGAATTCACCTTCTAAGATACCTTTGAAGCCACGGATTGTATCTTTTAATGATACATATTTACCCGGAGAACCAGTAAATACTTCCGCAACGAAGAATGGTTGTGATAAGAAACGTTCGATCTTACGTGCACGAGCAACCACTAATTTATCGTCTTCAGATAATTCATCCATACCTAAAATAGCGATGATATCTTTTAACTCTTTATAGCGTTGTAATGTACCTTGTACGCCACGTGCTACATTATAGTGTTCTTCACCAACAACTAATGGATCTAATTGACGAGAAGTTGAATCTAATGGGTCAACCGCTGGGTAAATACCAAGAGATGCGATATTACGGCTTAATACCACTGTTGAGTCTAAGTGTGCGAAAGTTGTTGCCGGAGATGGATCCGTTAAGTCATCCGCAGGAACATAAACCGCTTGAACAGAGGTAATAGAACCTGTTTTAGTTGAAGTAATACGTTCTTGTAATACACCCATTTCTTCTGCAAGTGTCGGCTGATAACCTACCGCAGATGGCATACGACCTAATAATGCAGATACCTCTGTACCAGCTAAGGTATAACGGTAAATATTATCTACGAAGAATAATACATCACGACCTTCATCACGGAATTTTTCTGCCATAGTTAAGCCTGTTAAAGCAACACGAAGACGGTTACCTGGTGGCTCATTCATCTGACCGTAAACAAGTGATACTTTGTCTAATACGTTAGAATCCGTCATTTCGTGATAGAAGTCATTACCTTCACGCGTACGCTCACCAACACCTGCGAATACTGAGTAACCTGAGTGTTCGATCGCGATATTACGGATTAATTCCATCATATTAACGGTTTTACCTACGCCCGCACCACCGAATAAACCAACTTTACCACCTTTCGCAAATGGACAAATTAAGTCAATAACTTTGATACCGGTTTCAAGTAATTCCGTGCTGTTTGATTGTTCTTCGTAGCTTGGTGCTGCACGGTGAATATCCCAACGAGCATCTTCGCCGATAGGACCTTTTTCATCGATCGGTTCACCTAATACATTCATAATACGACCAAGAGTCTTAGTACCAACCGGTACTTGAATCGGGTTACCCGTATTTTCAACTTTTAAGCCACGTTTTAAACCGTCTGATGTACCTAATGCGATACAACGCACAAGTCCACCACCTAATTGTTGTTGAACTTCAAGGGTTAAACCTGATTCAACTTTTAAGGCATCATATACTTTTGGTACTGCATCTTGCGGGAATTCAACGTCGATTACCGCACCGATAATCTGTACAATTTTTCCTGTTGCCATTACCTATTCTCCATTAAATTGCCGCGGCACCCGCAACAATTTCGTTTAATTCATTTGTAATGCTTGCTTGGCGAGCTTTGTTATACACTAATTGTAATTCATCAATTAATGTACCCGCATTATCTGTTGCGGCTTTCATCGCTACCATTCGAGCGGCTTGTTCAGAAGCAAGGTTATCGACAACTGCTTGATATACCTGAGTTTCTAAATAACGAACAAGTAAACTGTCCAATAAAACTTGTGGACTTGGTTCATAGATATAATCCCATGAACCTTTAGTTTCTAATTCATCATCTTCTAGTTTAGGTAATGGAAGTAATTGTGCAATAACAGGTTTTTGCGACATCGTATTTTCAAAACGGTTATAAGCGATATAAACCGCATCCACTTCACCATTGCGATAAGCGTTAATCATTTCATTAACCGCACCGACAATACGTTCCATTTCAGGATTATCACCTAAGCCCGTTACCTGAGATCTCACATTTAAACCGAGACTTTGGTAAAAGCTCACGCCTTTTGAACCTACTAAGCCAAGCTCAACACTAACGTTTTTATCTTTCCACGTTTTAAATTCATTCAAAGTCGCTTTGAATAAATTGATATTAAGACCGCCACATAAGCCACGATCGGTTGATACGACAAAGTAACCAACTTTTTTAATATCTCGTTCAGTTAAAAACGGGTGCTTATAACCAATGCTTCCTTTAGCAATATGGCTAATCACCTTACGGATTGTTTCCGAATAAGGACGACCGGCAGCCATACGCTCTTGCGTTTTACGCATTTTAGAGGTAGCAACCATTTCCATTGCTTTGGTGATTTTTTGGGTATTTTTCACACTCGCAATTTTGGTTCTTATCTCTTTAGCACCTGCCATAATCTTTCTCCGCTAGTCGTGATTACCACGCACCGTTCTTTTTGAAGTCTTCTACGATAGCTTTTAATTGATCCTTGATTGAATCGTTATAATCGCCAGATTTTGCTAAATCCTTCATAAAACCAGTGTGGTTACTATTTGCGTAAGCAAGTAAAGCAGATTCGAATGAACCGATACGCTCAAGTTCTACATCATCTAAATAACCAAATTCAGCCGCAAAAAGAATTAATGCTTGTTCACTTACTGGCATTGGCGCAAATTGTTTTTGTTTAAGTAATTCTGTTACTTTCTGACCGTGAGAAAGTTGCTTACGTGTCGCATCATCTAAGTCTGAAGCAAACTGAGCAAACGCCGCTAATTCACGATACTGAGCTAATGCGGTACGAATACCGCCAGATAATTTCTTAATTACTTTAGTTTGCGCTGCAGAACCTACACGAGATACCGAAATACCCGGGTTTACCGCTGGACGGATACCTGAGTTAAATAGGCTTGATTCTAAGAAGATCTGACCGTCAGTAATTGAAATTACGTTTGTAGGAACGAACGCAGATACGTCACCTGCTTGTGTTTCGATAATAGGTAATGCCGTTAATGAACCGGTTTGACCTTTTACCGCACCGTTAGTGAAACGCTCTACATAATCCGCACTTACACGTGCAGCACGCTCTAATAAACGAGAGTGTAGGTAGAATACGTCACCTGGGAAAGCTTCACGACCTGGCGGACGGCGTAATAATAATGAAATTTGACGATAAGCAACCGCTTGTTTAGATAAATCATCGTAAACAATTAACGCATCTTCACCGCGATCACGGAAATATTCGCCCATTGCACAACCAGAGTATGGTGCAAGATATTGTAGTGCCGCAGATTCAGAAGCTGATGCTACAACAACGATTGTATTTGCTAATGCGCCATGCTCTTCTAATTTACGTACTACGTTAGCGATAGTAGATGCTTTTTGACCGATTGCGACATAGATACATTTAATACCTGAATCTTTCTGTGCAATGATCGCATCGATTGCTAATGCTGTTTTACCTGTCTGACGATCACCGATGATTAACTCACGTTGACCACGACCGATTGGAACCATTGAGTCAACCGCTTTATAACCGGTTTGTACTGGTTGATCTACCGATTGACGATCGATAACCCCCGGAGCGATCACTTCGACAGGAGAGAAACCATCATTATCGATTTCACCTTTACCATCGATCGGTTGGCCAAGTGTATTTACTACACGACCTAATAAGCCACGACCTACCGGCACTTCTAAAATACGACCGGTACATTTTACCGTCATACCTTCAGCTAAGTCAGCATAAGGTCCCATTACTACCGCACCTACAGAATCACGTTCTAGGTTTAGAGCAATAGCATAACGATTGCCAGGTAATTCGATCATTTCACCTTGCATTACATCAGCAAGGCCATGGATACGAATAATACCATCACTTACTGAAACGATTGTCCCAGTGCTTTGAGCTTCGCTCACCACATCAAACTGGGCAATACGCTTTTTAATCAATTCACTAATTTCAGTTGAATTTAGTTGCATTTTTTATTCCTCTTACAAGCTCAACGCTTGGCTTAAGCGATTTAACTGACCACGGCTACTGCCATCAATGACAACATCATCATACTTAATAATAATGCCAGCAATGAGAGAGTTATCTAATTGAACAGTTAAACGTACTTTTTGATTTAAGCGTTTTTCCATCGCGCTTGCGATTTTATCGATTTGTGCTTGACTTAATTCGCTTGCCGAAACAACGATAATATCTTTTACCGCTTCATGTTGCGCACGTAACTCAATAAATTCATTAAGTACCGCAAGTAACACAACAAGACGTTTGTTCTCAGCCATTACACGAATAAAATTTTGCCCATATTGGTCCAGCTGGTCGCTACAAATTTGGAGAAAAGTTTCCGAAATCTGACCGCTTGCAAGAGACGAATTAATATAATCCGCCACCTGTTCATTCTCAGCAACTAATGCTGAAAACTGTAACATTTCTTGCCATTTATCCAACTGACCTTGCTCTAAAGCAAAATCAAAAGCTGCTTTAGCGTAGGGGCGAGCTACTGTACTTAATTCTGACATCTGCCCCACCTTGTTATAGTTCTGCAACTAGCTTATCAATAATGTCATTGTTCGCTGCTTGATCAACAGAACGACCAACAATCTTCTCTGCGCCGGCAAGAGCCAAGGCAGCCACTTTTTGACGAAGTTCTTCTTGAACACGTTTACGCTCGCTTTCTACTTCTGCGCGACCTTGTTCAATAATACGTTGACGTTCGATTTCAGCTTCTGCTTGTACAGATTCTAAAATTTCATTACGACGTTTGGTTGCTAAATCAATAATTTTCTGTGCTTCTTCTTTCGCTTTGAGGATTTCTTGATCCGCTGCAGCTTTAGAATCTGCTTGTTCTTGTCTCGCTTTTTCAGCTGATGCTAAAGCGTTAGCGATATTCGCTTGGCGCTCTTCGATCGCTTTAATAAGCGGTGGCCAAACATATTTCATACAAAACGCAACGAACAGTGCGAATGCAATAAGTTGACCAATTAGTGTTGCATTTAAATTCACAACGCCCTCCTAAAAGTCGGTTAAGTTATTCAAAGAATAACGGAAAAGAGAGACCCGACTTATTTCAATAAATCAATGAACGGGTTCGCGAAGATGAAAAGTAAAGAAATACCTACAGCGATCATTGCGATAGCATCTAAAAGACCTGCCACGATGAACATTTTAGTTTGTAAGCTACTTGCTAATTCAGGTTGACGAGCAGATGATTCTAAGAATTTACCACCTAAGATCGCAAAGCCAATAGCTGTACCAAGTGCAGCGAAAGCTAATAAAATTGATGCACCAATAATTGTTGCTGTGATTACAGATTCCATAATGTTCTCCATTAAGTTAAGGAATAATGCCCGAAGGCGGTTAGTCTAAAAAATGTGTTTACTTTCAATTGAAAATAAACGGGATTGTAAGGATGCACTAAGTGCATCCACTCAAATACATTTGCAAAATGTTTACTGTTTTTGACCGCTTGTAATGCGCAAAACGCCTTAGTGATCTGCTTTGTTATAAGCAATACTTAAGTAAACAATCGTTAACATCATAAAGATGAATGCTTGAAGCGTAATAACCAAAATATGGAAAATCGCCCAGACTAAATGTAATGGAATACCTAGCGCTTGAAGCGCAAAGTTATCAGCCATATACATCACGGCAATTAGAATGAAAATTAACTCACCTGCATACATATTACCGAACAAACGGAATGCCAATGAAATTGGTTTTGCAAGTAATGTCACCGTTTCAAGAATGAAGTTTACTGGAATGAATGCCCAGTGATTAAATGGGTGTAAAGTATATTCTTTCACTAAGCCGCCAAAGCCTTTAGATTTCACGGTATAGAATAAAATTAAGAAAAATACGCAGATAGACATACCCAGTGTTGCGCTAATATCCGCAGTTGGTACTGCACGAAGGTAATGAATACCAAATAAATTTGTGAGTTGAGGAAGGAAATCAACCGGTACTAAGTCGATCGCATTCATGATAAACACCCAGCAGAAAATCGTTAATGCCAGTGGTGCAATCATGTTGCGAGGACCATGGAAATTGTCTTTCACAAGCCCATCAACCCACTCAATCACAATTTCGACAAAGCATTGTAATTTCCCTGGTACTCCTGATGTTGCCGTTTTAGCCACACGAGAGAATACGAAAAGGAAAATCACACCCGCTAATAAAGAGAAGAAGAGTGTATCTAAATGCACAGCCCAAAAGCCTTCACCCGAACTTAAAAAGCTCAAGTGGTGGCTAATATATTCTGCAGTCGTTCCAGCCATAATCTATCCTTTTAGAATTAAAATTTAGTAAGAGCGCTTGCTTAACACAAACGGAATGACGTTATTGAGCAACAACGCCACAAAATAGCCTACAAAAAAAAGTACCAGATGAAGTTCAGGAATGAACTTCAAGCTGGCAACGATCAGCATGATTGTTGCCAGCCATTTCAGCCCTTCCCCGCGATAGAAAGCGGTCATTTTTGACTGATTTTTTGCAGATTCTTTAAAGAAAATCCAATAGACAAACAATACATGCGGTAAAAAGCTAGCCAAACTCCCGCCCAAAAAGGCGAGACCTTGATTTACATTCAGCACCGCCAGCACGATAGCAGCGACGAAAATAACGCCAAATTCAATGGTTAATGCCTTACGATAATGTTGTTTTGCTTTATTGATTACAGCAGACATTTTTGCCTCATTCTGATTAAATTTAACCACACTAGGCTAATGATAGCCCACTGTAAAATCAATGAAAAATACGTTTAGAATTATACTCCACAAACGCTGACTTTCAAAACAAAAGCGGTATAAAAAGCGTTGTCTTTTACAAAAATGTTAAAAAACATTACTAATTGTTAATTTAGTAAGCAAAAGTAAAAAGACTTTTAGCGCAACCCAACAGCTTTTTATAATTTGGCACAACTGGCTAACCCGTTTTTAAGCCACGAAACATTTACGCTCATTTAATTCAAAAGAAAAATCCCATAAGTTTTCACTTATGGGATTATCGTTAATTAGAATTCATAACGCACACCGAGGTTAAAATGACGCCCTGGGGCAGTATAACGATCGGCATTGGCGGCATCAATACCAATCGGTGGACTGCCAGCCGTAGTCGCCTCACCTTTTAACAAGGCAAGATAAGAAATATCGTTCCAGTTCCAATATTTTTTATCAAACAGATTGTTGATATTCGCCGTTAGTGTTAATGATTTAACCGGTTTCCAATAAAAACCAAGATCAACCAAACTATAACCGCCCGTTGGGTTGTACATTGAACCATTAATATCTTTATCCGCTTTACCACGCGTATAAGTCCAACGCACATCTGCGCCATAGAATTCGCCTTCATAGCCCAAGCCTAATTGTGCTTTCAATGGCTGAATACTATTAATCGGTGTTTTTACACCATCATTTTTCGCGGAACCACGTGCATAAGCAATCCCCGCCGTTGAATAGAAATCTTCATAGAAATGCCATTTTGCTTGCGCGGTTAGCCCATAAATTTTCGCTTTATCGCTATTTTGGTATTGTAAAAACTGCGTGTAACCTGACATTTGGCTGGTTAAATCACGCCAATCAATAAAGTTTTTATAACGATTGTAATAACCTGCCACACGGTATTGTAAGGTTTCTGTTTGACCTTTGAAGCCAAGCTCAAAGTTATTCGCTGTCTCTGACTTCAGATTTGGATTCCCCACCACAGCAATTTCAACCGTTTGCATACCACGACCAGGTATATAATATTGCACGGTTTCGCCAAATGAAGAAGTTAATTGTTGTGAAGACGGTGTTCTTACCCCTCGCGAATATTGAAAGAAGGGTTCAAATTGCGCCGCAATTTTCCATTCTAAACCTAATTTAGGGATAAATTTTGTTTCATGCTGCTTGCTTACCGCAACATCTCGTGAGCCAGCTTGGCTATAATGTCCCTCCATTGATGGATTCACACGATAATGTGCCACGCCCAAATGTGGCGTAATGACCACATCGCCCAGCGCAATTTGATCTTCAACATATAACGTCGCTTTATCTTGCGTCGCATTGGCTGTCGGTTTTTTATTTGCCACAGCTCCATACGCAGGACGGTCTAAATAGAGATAATTATCTAAATCAGTACGGCTATAACTCGCGCCATAACGCAAAACCTGTGGAATAGCTGACTCAATCACACTGATTAAATCACTGGTAAAGCCCCAACTTTTGGTTTTACTTTCAGAAGTTTCATGACGGTAATTGCTAGCTGATTGGCGCAAGCGATCATTATGCGTACGCGCATTTTGGAAATACACATGAGTAGTTGCTTTTTGAACGGCGCCTTCTTGAGCATGGTATTCATGGCCAAGAGAAAAACGGTGACGTTTTACACTGTCTGTGCTATTGCCTGAAGTTTGTGTTCCCGTACGAGCATCAATACGCGTGCCATCTTTGGATAATAAATCGGTTTCTGTTTTTTTAGATTGGCTTTCAAAATCAAATTTAAGTTGATGACGATCGTTAATCTGATAAGCGTGCTTTGTTAATACGTACACATTTTTGCTATCTGCAGGGTTTGCTTTAGTACGAGAATCTCCCGTGCCGCCTACTGTGCCTTGATTTTCTGTTTCATCACCACTACGCACCGTGGACATCACCATGCCTTGATAGCCTGCGACTGCCACTGCGCCTGCCGCCGTTAAATAGCCTGAATTATCTTTACTGTCATAGCCTGTTCCAACAAATCCACCACTCACACGACCTTTCAGAACATCTTGTGGCGTCAGCGTATTGAAATTCACGCTACTTGATAATGCACGTTCAGAACCAACATAATCCACCGTTGCACTGCGTAACGCGGTCGGTTCTACATAATCCCCACGCCCAAATTCCATGCCATAAGAAATAAAATGTTTGGCTTCTTGCGCTTCTGGCAACTCAATACCATCAATCGTTGTTTCAACTCGGTTATCCTGCAATCCACGCACATTCACCCCTTGGTTACCCGAACGGCTACTTTGCAAATCCGACACGCTTACATCCAAGCTATTTGCAAAAAGATCTTTAATATCACCCGCTTGTTGTCGCTGAATTTGTTGTTGAGTGATCACCTGCGAAGAGGATTTATCTGCTTGTGCCACAACCGAAACTTCACCCAGTTGCGTACTCTGTTGTTCCGCAGAAACATTGGCACATAACGTCGCCACAAAAATGGCAAGATAACTTTTGTTGAACATAAAATTTCCTTATTGAGTAAAATAAGAATAATTGTTATTTAAATACGTTCAAATTTCAAGTCATGATAGTTGATTAATTCTCTCAACAATTTATTTTTCTTTGATCTAATCAAAACAAAATAAAAAAGCGGTTAAATTTTCCTAACACTTTGCCTATTGCAAAAAATCAGGAAATTTAACCGCTTGTATCATCAGCCCGTGCCGATTATTCTGTTTTTTCTAACACCACTAAATGACGTTCGCCGACTAATTCAGGCACGTTCAATTTAATCACATTGGCAAGTTTTACCGCTTTTTCGACCGCTTGCACTTCTACTTCATTATACACACCTTTTAGCGCATAGAATTTCCCGTTCGCATTCGGCAAATGGTAACACCAATTTACCATATCATTGAGCGAAGCAAATGCACGGCTTAAAACACCGTCAAATTCATTTTCAGTGTATTCTTCCACTCGATTCAGGATTGGAGTTACATTGGCAATTCCCAGCTCTCTGAGGGCGTTTTTGATGAAGGTAATACGTTTACCAAGGCTATCCAATACAAAAAATCGCTTATCAGGATTCACTATCGCCAGCGGAATACCCGGCAAACCTGGTCCTGTGCCTACATCAATAAATTTTTCACCCTGTAAATGCTCACTAACTACCAGACTATCTAAAATATGTTTCACTAACATTTCATCTGGATTACGCACCGAAGTCAGATTATAGACTTTGTTCCATTTATCTAACAAGCGCACAAACCCTACAAGCTGATCTTTTTGCTGCTCGGTTAACTGAATATTTGCTTGTGTGAGCAAGCGGTCTAATTTTGCTTTCATTTTGCAAATTTCCTTATAGCTCGCCGCGTTTAAGCATACCTTGCTTTTTCAAATTCACGAGAAGAATTGAAATGGCTGCTGGCGTAATACCTGAAATACGACTTGCTTGTCCAATTGAAACCGGACGATGTTGCATAAGCTTCGCACGCACTTCGTTTGACAGACTCTCAACTTTGTCATAATCAAATTCAGCCGGAATTAAGGTATTTTCATGACGTTTATGACGTTCAATCTCATTTTGCTGATGTTCGATATAACCTTGGTATTTAATCGAAATTTCAACTTGTTCAGTGGCTTGTTTATCGTCTAAAGCTGGAGCAAATGCAGCAACTTGTGTGAGTTTGTCATAAGTCACTTCCGGGCGACGTAATAAATCTTCGCCGCTTGCTTCACGGGTAAGCGGACTGCTTACTAATTCGTTTACTGCTGTTAAGTGTTCTGATTGTGGATGAATCCAAATTTGTTTTAAACGTTCACGTTCACGTTCGATATTTTCCATTTTCTGGTTGAATCTCGCCCAACGTGCGTTATCAATCAAACCTAACTCGTATGCAATAGATGTTAAACGAATATCAGCGTTATCTTCACGTAGCAATAAACGATATTCCGCACGCGAGGTAAATACACGATACGGTTCTTTTGTGCCAAGCGTACAAAGGTCATCAACCAATACACCGGTATAAGCAAGATCACGTGTAGGGAACCACGCTTCTTTGCCCTGAACCTGTAATGCTGCATTAATACCAGCTAACAAACCTTGTGCAGCCGCTTCTTCATAACCAGTCGTACCGTTAATCTGACCGGCAAAGAATAAACCTTCAATCGCCTTAGTTTCTAACGTCGGTTTTAGATCACGTGGGTCGAAATAATCGTATTCAATAGCATAACCCGGTTTAATAATGCGTGTGTTTTCTAAACCCTTCATCGAATTTACAATCCCCATCTGTACGTCAAACGGTAAGCTAGTTGAAATCCCGTTCGGGTAAACTTCAATTGTGCTTAAACCTTCAGGCTCAAGATAAATTTGGTGACTATTGCGATCACTAAAACGCATCACTTTATCTTCGATCGATGGACAGTAGCGCGGACCGATCCCTTCAATAATACCAGTATACATCGGGCTACGATCTAGACTATTTCGGATCAAGTCATGCGTTTGTTCGTTGGTATGTGTGATATAACATGGAATTTGACGCGGATGGAGATCGACCGAACCCATAAATGACATTACTGGTAATTCCGCATCACCATGCTGTTTCGGCAATACATCAAAATTGATCGTACGAGCGTCTAAACGCGGTGGCGTACCTGTTTTAAGGCGATCAACACGTAAGTTCAGATCACGTAAACGATCTGCAAGCATTGTTGCTGCAGGATCACCTGCTCGACCACCGGCATAGTTGTCTAAACCGATATGAATTTTACCGGCAAGGAAAGTACCAGCGGTTAATACCACAGAACGTGCTTTAAAGATTAGCCCCATTTTAGTGACTGCACCCACCGCACGGTTATTTTCGACTAAAATATCAACCACTTCTTGTTGGAAAATATCTAAATTCGGTTGATTTTCTAGTGCGGTACGCACCGCTTGGCGGTAAAGCACTCGGTCTGCTTGCGCACGAGTGGCGCGTACAGCTGGTCCTTTAGAACTATTTAAAGTACGAAATTGGATCCCTGCTTGGTCGGTCGCAATTGCCATTAAACCGCCCATAGCATCGATCTCTTTTACTAAATGTCCTTTACCGATACCACCAATAGCCGGGTTACAAGACATTTGTCCTAAAGTATCTACATTATGTGTTAAAAGCAGGGTTTTTAATCCCATACGGGCTGGTGCGAGAGCCGCTTCAGTCCCAGCGTGGCCTCCACCAACCACAATAACATCGTAAATTTCACGATAAATCATATTCTTTGCCTTCGCTGTTTTATATTCGGTTTTACTTAAATAAAAGTTCGTTATTCTACCTTAAAACACATCGATCTGGAAAATGCAAATTTTTGGGTCTGAAACGTGATCTTAAGCTTGGATCTGCAGATCGCTAATAGTAACATAGATCTATGTATAGAGATCTTTATCGTTATAATTATTAGTGCTTTAAATGTTTGAGGATAAGTCTATTTTTAATAATGGAATCATAAAGTTACAGAAGATCTTTTTGTGTAAAGATCTTGAATGTTATTATGATCTTAATTGTGGATAAAAGGTTTAGTTATCCACAGGGAGGTAAACTTTTAAAGTTATTCTAGAATAAATCTCAAGTTTTAAAGAGGAAAATATAACGTTATCCACAAGTGAAAAAATAAATTATTGATGTAAAAATCTATTTAAAAGGCGTATAGTAAGCATCCTATTTAATAAATAAAAATGGAGTGAAGATAATGCAAACGACTCACTATCAAGCCGTTTTTAGCGATATTGACGGCACGTTGCTCAATAACCAACATCAAATAACACCGAAAACGGCAGCTGCCATTCAGCGTATCGCTCAACAGAACATTCCCTTTATTCTTGTCTCCGCTCGCCCACCTCTAGCTATCACTCCTTATTCTCAACAGATTCAAGCGAATCAGCCTATTATATGTTATAGTGGTGCATTAATTTTAGATCATGATCTAACCCCTCTTTATAGCGTGTCGATAGATGAATTGGAGCTCATACAATTGGAACAACAATTGCAGCCTTTTCAGTATTTATCTATTAATTATTATGCGAATACCTTATGGTTTAGTAATGATGTTGATAATTATTGGACCAAGCAAGAAGGCGAAATTACCGGCTTACAAGCGGTTAAAAAAGCCGAAAAACTTACCAATGTACACAAGATCTTGGTTATGGGGGAGGCGGATGAAATTTTGCGATTAGAAACGTTATTGAAATTCCTTTTTCCACAACTTTCCATTCATCGTTCTAAGGCGGAATATTTAGAAATTATGAACCGTAATGCAACAAAATCGGCAGCGATCCGTTTTATGCAAAAACGTTTAGGGATCGCAACTGAACATATTGTTGCCTTTGGCGATAATTTTAATGATCTTGATATGTTGCAATATGTTGGTTTCAGCGTGGCAATGGCTAACGCGCCGGATGAGATTAAAGCGGCGGCAAGTTATGTGACAGCATCAAATAATGATGATGGCATTGCATTAGTATTAGATAAGCTATTTTCATAAAGAGTAAGCGATCATATTTTTGTAAAACATTGCAAGAATACGACTGCTTATTAATTATTCGCTATTTTGTTTGACGAAATTGAGTAATACATCTATTTCGCGTTTTGCTTGCTCGGAAAGCACTTTGTTGTCATTTAACATTTGGGTACCGCGCAAGCGGATAAATTCTAAATAATCTTTGTTTTGGGTTTGTTCATATTGTTGTTTGGCCGCATATATCTCAGCAAAATATTTACGGGTTTGGCTAATCAACATTTTCTGACCAAACATCACAATAATCGCCAGTGCAAGTGCAATCACTGAGCCGTAACCATCTGTCGGGTAATATAAAACACCGGCGATAATAAATAATGCGGTAATCAGCATTGAGCTGTTTTTAATGTAAGGTTGTTCGGGGGCTTTGAGAGCTTTTTTTAAATCCATTGCAAAATTTCCTGTAAATTTGACTGCTTGTATTATAAAAAATACCCCCTCTTGGATAAAGAGGGGGTAAACGCTTTTATAGAATGAATTAAGCTAAAATGCCTAATCGATAACCTAAAATACCCACACCAAATAGTGCAAAGATAATGTACATCGCATTTACTTTCTTACGCAATAACCACATACATAAGAAGGTCAGCAATAATGCCGCTAAGCCCGGTAATAAGTCGTTAAGTACGCTTTGCACGGTGGTAACCACTTCTTCACCCATTGCATTTTTATAACGAGAAAGCTCAAAAGGTATATTGATACTGGTCCACTTCGACACCAAGGAACCCATCACAAATAAACCGAGAATAGAAGCACCTTGGGTTACTTTTTGCAGGCGACCGCCACCCATATCCGAAACGATTTCCGTCCCTTTTTGATAGCCGTATTTAAAGCCGTACCAACGGGTAAGCGCACGGCAAAGGTTAATGCCGATAAAGAACAATAGTGGACCAAGGATGCTACCGCTAATCGCTAAACCGGCACCAAGTGCGGCTAATACCGGACGTAAGGTTCCCCAGAAAATTGGGTCGCCGACACCGGCAAGCGGCCCCATTAAACCGACTTTCACCCCGCTAATCGCCGCATCGTCAATTGCCGCACCGTTAGCACGTTCTTGTTCCATCGCTGCGGTTACACCCATAATCGCAGAACCGACCCAAGGTTGGGTATTGAAGAACTCTAAGTGGCGTTTTAATGCTGCCGCTTGGTCTTCTTTACGGCTGTAAAGACGTTTAATCGTTGGGATCATTGATACGCAGAAGCCCATTGATTGCATACGTTCAAAGTTAAATGACCCTAATAGGAAAGTTGAACGCCAATAAGTCGCACGAATATCTGCACTGGTAAGTTGTTTTTTCTCTGACATAATTTGCTCCTTATAGACCTTCTAACTCGTTATCCGCTAATTTTTTAGTGGTGCGAGGTGCATTTACCGATTGGTTGAATTGTGGGTTTAATTGGATGTAAAGCATTGCTAAACACGCACCTAAGAAACCAAGACCGACTAAGTTGTAGTTTGAGAATGATGCAATTATAAAGCCCATAAAGAAGAACGGCATTAACGCACCGGCACGCATCATATTGATAACCATCGCATAACCTACCACCACGATAAAGCCACCTGCGATTTGTAAGCCACGGGTTACCACTTCAGGAATCGCATTTAACGCTTCGGTTACCGCATCGGTACCGGCTACCAGCGCTACGAAGAAGGTTGGAATCGCAACACGTAACGCTTGTAAAGAAAGACCGGCAAAGTGACAGAACTCAATGCCACGGAAGTTTGCTTGTTCTGCAAATTTATCCGCTTTATGTTGTAAGAAGATGGTTAGGGTACGCACGAAAATGGTTAATACCTGACCTGCTGCCGCTACCGGAATAGCGATTGCGATTGCTGTGCCTTTATCTTGACCTCCTTTGATTACTAAGATTGCCGCAATCACAGACGCTAATGCTGCATCCGGCGCCATTGCTGCACCCACGTTCATCCAGCCTAAGGCTAACATTTCTAGTGTACCGCCAACGATAATACCAGTTTGTAAATCGCCTAACACCCAGCCGATTAAGGTACAAGCCACAAGTGGGCGGTGGGTTTGACGTTCATCAAGTACGGAACCCATACCGCAGATTGCAGCTACTAAGGTTACTAAAATAATTTCAATACTAGTCATAATAAAATCCTTAATTAGAATTTGATTGCATCAAGACGCGCTTTATCAAGCGGTTCTTTTTTGTTTGCCGCCACTTGTTGTAACGACATATCTACGCCTAACTCGAGGAGTTTGTAGAATGCGGCTAAATCGATTTGGTTAATCGCCACCGCTTGAGAGATAAGTTTGTCACCTTCACGGAAAGTCATACCGCCGACATTGACATTTTTAATATTTACGCCGCCTTCAATTAAGCGAACGATATCTGACGGGTTGGTTACCAACCAAATAATGTTTTTACCGGCGTATTTAGGGTTATGCCAGACTTTGATCGCTTTATCGACCGTAATCACATAGCCTTTTAAGTGTTCCGGTACGATTTGTAGCAATAATTCACGACGAATATCGTCATTTGCCACTTCATCACTGATCGCAAAAATTGCTTCACATTTCACCGTTTTCGCCCAAGACGTCATCACTTGACCGTGAATTAACCGGCTGTCGATACGCATTAATGAAATATTCATACGTCCGTTCGGATCGAAATTGGCAGGAAGATATGAGGATTCTTCGTAAGAGGCTTCCTCTGATGGAACTGAATATGTTGGTTGTGGGGTATGGAAGGTTTTAACGCTTAAGTGTCCGACTTCTTTTGCCGTTGCAGCAAGTTCGGTTGCTGTTTTTGCATCGGCTGAAGCATCCATAACTTCAAGTAGCATTGGTAGGTTTGTACCGGTTACGATATCGTCTTGCGGACGTTTTGCGACAATTCTAGCTGCCGCATTGTACGGGCTACCGCCAAATAAATCGACCAAGAACAGGACGCTATCGGTAGGCTGAAGCGTCGCAATAATCGCTTCATATTTTTCGACTAGCGTATCTTGACCTTCTCCCGGCACAAAGATAACCGGATGAATATTATCCGTTTCTCCATATACCATTTGTGCGGAATTGACCAACTCTAGGGCTAATTTGCCATGAGCGGCGATGATCAAATGCACCATTTTTCACCTCTGTGTTTGTGTTCATTTATTAATTTGCTAAACCGCTTTAGCGGTGTGGTGAGAATATGAAAACGTTTGCTTTTTTGCAAACAGATAATGGCAAATATGAGATCTAGATCAGTTTTTTATAAAAAAGCCCTTTGTTAGTAACAAGGGGCTTGTTATTTATTAAAGTAAAATACTGCCGATTAATGCAATGATAAATCCGACTACACCAATTGAGGTCTCTAATGTCGTCCACGTTTTTAAAGTGGTTTTTGTATCCATTTCTAAGAAACGGCTCATTAACCAGAAACCGGAGTCATTCACGTGAGAAAGTACTGTCGCACCGGAAGCAATCGCAATCACAATAAAGCAAAGGTCAAATTGGCTTAAATCGGTTGATGCGGCAACACTCGGCGCGATTAATGCTGCAGCCGTAGTTAATGCAACGGTTGCCGAACCTTGTGCGACTCGCATCGCTACCGCAATAATAAATGCCGCCACAATAATCGGCATACCGGTATCCGAAAGCATTGAAGATAATACATCGCCGATACCGCTGGCACGTAATACGCCACCGAACATACCGCCCGCACCGGTTACTAAAATAATTGAGCAAATCGGACCTAACGCATTGTTACATAGACTTTCAATTTGTTCGTAACTACGCTCACCACGTAATAACATAATCGCCAGTAATAAAGTGATTAATAATGCCACCGGTGTTTTACCGATTAAACGTAAGCTTTGTACCCAAAGTTCGGAACCGTCAATCACTTTAGCCACACTTAACGTATTTAAGCCGGTATCAAATAAAATTAAGAAGATCGGTAATACTAAGATAAATAACACTCGACCGAATGACGGTGGTGTTTGTACCGAGGTTTCACTAATTGCCGTCGCATTTAAAAATGCTTTCGGTAATTCTACGTGAATATGTTTACTGATAAACATACTAAATAGGTAAGTACCGATATACCAAGTAGGAATCGCACAGATTAAACCGACAATCACCATCAATCCCATATTTACCCCAAGTAAATCACCCGAAGCGACTGGACCCGGATGTGGAGGTAGAAAAGCGTGCATTACCGCAAACGCACCAGCAACCGGAAAAGCATAACGTAATACCGAACCGCCGAATTGTTTTGCTACGCTAAATACAATCGGTAACATCACTACCAGACCGGCATCGAAGAAAATCGGGAAACCGAAGAGTAATGCTGCCACACCTAATGCGAATGGTGCTTTTTTTTCGCCGAATTTATTGATTAGCGTATCGGCTAATACTTTTGCCCCGCCGGTAATTTCCAATAAGCGCCCAATCATCGCCCCTAAACCGACTAATAAGGCGACTGATGCCAATGTATTGCCGAAGCCGCTCAGTAAAGTCGGCAGAATTTTATCTACCGGAATACCGGCAGCCAGTGCAGTTAATAAACTGACAATCAGTAATGCGACAAACGCATGTACTTTGAATTTTATGATCAATACCAATAGCGCGATGATAGCTATTGCCATAATAAAAATTAACATAAGAACCTCGAATAGAAGTATTAAATTGTTACTGGTAACATAAATTTAATCGTTTGCGATGTAAATAGATTGTTAGAATTAATTTTAAATTTGAGATATATATCACAAAATCAAATGTTACCTGTAACATTAAGTAAAAAAATCTGTTATGTTGGAAGGAAATAGGAGGAAGCTCAAATGAAATCTGGTCAAAGTTTTATTTTAATGGGGGTATCGAGCACCGGTAAAACCACTATAGGCAGTGAAGTGGCTCGTCGTTTAGGCATTAAATTGATTGACGGTGATGATCTACACCCGAGAGTGAATATCCTCAAAATGGCTCAAGGGCAGCCGTTAAATGACGAAGATCGTTTCCCATGGTTGGAACGGATTAATGATGCCGCATTTAGCTTAGAACAAAAAAATGAAATCGGAATTATTGTTTGTTCAGCGTTGAAAAAGAAATACCGTGATCAAATTCGCCAAGGCAATCAAAAGGTGAAATTTATTCATTTACACGGTTCATTTGAGCTTATTTTAGAGCGAATGAAAAAGCGTAAAGGGCATTTTATGAAAACCGAAATGCTGAAAAGCCAGTTTGATACGTTAGAAATTCCGCAAGCGGACGAACCGGATGTCATTTCGATTGATATCAGCGGCAGTTTTGAAAATGTAGTGCAATTGTGCGTACAGGCAATTCAAGCACAGTGATAAAGAGAACGGAATGTTGGGTAGAACAAGCAGTCATTTTCTGCAAATTTTTTGCGAAATGTGACCGCTTTTTTATCGCTTAAATCGTTTCACCTATATGAATTTTATAGCCAAGATTGATAACTTCATCTTGTGGCGTTTGGTGATTAATTCGATTTAGTAATTGCTGGGCGGCAACTTTGCCGATTTCAAATCGAGGGGTAATTACACTCGCCAATTGAGGGGTAATCGATTGACCAACATCATGTCCATGAAAACCGGCTATCGCAATTTGTTGTGGCACTTTGATACCTAGGCGTCGGCATTCGAACAATGCACCGATGGCTAAATCGTCATTGGTACAGAAAATACCGTCGATATTCGGGTATTTTTCCAGCGCAATATGCAGTTGTCTTGCCCCCAAAGTAAAAGATGATGATTCTTCCGTAGCAATAGTGTAAGGCGTTAGTTTATGCTTTTGCATGGCTAGTTCGTAACCACGCATTTTTAAACGGGTACGTTTATCCATTCTTGCCGAAAAATAAACGACTTGGCGACAACCGCGTTTGATCATGGTTTCAACCATGGCTTGAGCTGCAAAAATATTGTCAAAACCGACTGCTTGTTGTAGCCCTTGTTCACTGGTATCCATTATTTCAATCACCGGAATTTTCGCTACGCTTAATATTTTGAGCGTACGCTCACTGTGGTGATTTTCCGATAAGATCAATCCGTCCACATGATAAGAAAGGAGCGATTCAATACGTTGTTCTTCTTTTTGCTCGCTATAACCATAGTGGGCGAGCATGGTTTGATACCCTGCTGCATCGGTTACGCTTTCAATCCCTTTTAACACATCGGCAAATACCTGATTGGTTAAAGACGGCAGCAACACGCCGATCGCTTTACTTTTGGCATTGGACAGAATATCTGGTGCTCGATTCGGGATATAACCGAACTGTTCAATCGCAACGGCAATTCGTTTACCGGTCTCTTCTGCCACCGAAGCCGGATTACGTAAATAGCGACTGATGGTCATTTTGGTAATGCCTAAATGTTCGGCAATATCTTGTAAAGTCGGGCGTTTATGTTTGATCATAATGTGAAATTTTGTGAAGTATGTCGCTATTTTAACGGAAAGTATGATTTTATGTTTTATTTGCAAAATAACAAGCGGTAAGATTTTAGCAAAATTTTGCAAAACCCTATTGTAAGCACCTATGAAGGCAATTTTATGGCAACAATGAAAGATATAGCTCGTATTGCGGGCGTTTCCACTTCCACCGTCTCCCATGTGATCAATAACTCACGTTTTGTCAGTGATGAAATTCGTCAGCGGATCGAAAAAGTGGTGGCGGAACTCAATTACACGCCTTCATTGGTGGCTCGCAGCCTGAAAGTAAAAGAAACCAACACGATCGGTATGTTGGTAACCACCAGCAGCAACCCGTTTTTTGCGGAAGTGGTGCGTCATGTTGAGCGTTATTGCGAACAACATAACTATCATTTAATTTTGGTGAATACTGACGGTAACAGTACCAATTTAGAACAACATTTAGCTCGCTTGTTACGCAAACAAGTGGACGGTTTATTATTGATGTGTTCCGAGCCGCAAGATTTAGACGAAAGCGTGATGGCGAATATTCAATTACCGATGGTGGTGATTGACTGGTGGCAACAGGCGCTAAATGCGGACAAAGTGCATGAAAATTCAGAATTAGGTGGTTATCTTGCGACA
Organism: Actinobacillus capsulatus DSM 19761; assembly: GCF_000374285.1. Taxonomy (GTDB): domain Bacteria; phylum Pseudomonadota; class Gammaproteobacteria; order Enterobacterales; family Pasteurellaceae; genus Actinobacillus; species Actinobacillus capsulatus. The sequence continues at coordinate 21,121 of NZ_KB893934.1, forward strand.
AAAGCGTTAATTGATGCCGGCTATAGCGAGATTGCGGTGATTACCGGTGAACAATCAAAATCACATACTCTCAACCGCTTACATGGCTACAAGCGGGCGATTTTGGAGGCAAATTTGCAAATTTATCCGGAATGGATTGTTGAAGGTCATTTTGATTATCAAGCCGGTTTGGAATGTGCAAGTCGATTATTGGCGCTAAACGCTCGCCCTCAAGCGATTTTTGCGATGAGCGATAGCATTGCAATCGGCGTATATCAAGCCGCTTGGCAAGCCGGTTTGCGTATTCCGCAAGATATTGCGGTGATCGGTTACGATAATATCGAATTAGCACAATATCTCGCTCCACCGCTTTCTACGATTCATCAACCCAAAGCTCGTTTGGCAAAAAATGCGGTGGAACAATTGATTGCCCGTATTCATCAGCCGGATAAAGCCTATCAAGAAATCGAACTTACCCCCGAACTTGTCGTTCGCCGTTCTTTTTAAAAAATTTGTGATAGACCTCTCAAATCCGACAAGAAGCGTTTGCTTTTTTACGTAATTTTTTTTATTTTTTTACTCATCGAAACGTTTCGATAAAATAAAAAGTAACCAAAAAGGAGGAAATATGAAAAAAACAGCGGTATTAAATGCACAACTTTCCGGTGTGATTGCCAGCCTAGGGCATACGGACGGCTTAACCATTTGTGACGCTGGCTTACCGATTCCTTCTGAACAACAATGTGTTGATTTAGCCCTTACTAAAGGTGTACCAAGTTTTTTATCTACCTTGGAAGTGGTGCTAACTGAACTCTTTGTCGAACGTATTTTATTGGCGGAAGAAATTAAACAATTTAACCCGAGCATTGAACAGCAGTTAATTGAAATTATTGATGAACTTGAGCAAGAGCAAGGGCGTAGAATTGAGGTGGAATACGTGGCGCACAGTGAATTTAAGCAACGTAGTAATCAAGCGAAAGCGGTGGTGCGTACCGGTGAATGTTCGCCGTATGCGAATGTGATTCTTTATTCAGGCGTACCGTTCTAGAGCGAGGAAACTATGAAAACCTTGTTGAAAATCAGTGGGATTGATAAAGCCTTTCCTGGTGTGCAAGCGTTAAAAAATGCCTGTTTGAATGTGTATGCCGGTAGAGCAATGGCGCTAATGGGCGAGAATGGTGCGGGCAAATCAACCCTGATGAAAATTCTGACCGGTATTTATCAGCGTGATGCCGGTACGATTGAATACCTTGGTAAAGCGGTCTGCTTTGCCAATCCAAAAGCCTCGCAAGAAGCCGGTTTAAGTATTATTCATCAAGAACTCAATATTTTGGGTAACTTGTCGATTGCGGAAAATATTTTCCTCGGGCGTGAATTTACTAACGCTTGGGGCGGTATTGACTGGCGCAAAATGTATGAGGAATCCGACCGCTTGTTGGCGCGTCTCGGGGTAAAACATTCCAGTCGCCAAGCAGCAAACGAATTATCGATCGGCGAATTACAAATGGTGGAAATCGCCAAGGCTTTGAGTTTTGAATCACAGGTGATTGTGATGGACGAGCCGACCGATGCGCTGACCGATGCCGAAACTGAAGCGTTATTCAGCGTGATTCGAGAACTGAAAGCGGAAGGACGAGGTATTGTTTATATTTCTCACCGTTTAAAAGAAATCTTCCAAATTTGTGATGATGTGACTGTACTGCGTGACGGTCAATTTATCGGTGAAAGTACAGTGGCGGATTTAACCGAAGATCGTTTAATTGAGATGATGGTTGGGCGTAAGTTAGAAGATCAATATCCGCATATTGATAATCCGATCGGCGAGGTTTGTTTATCGGTTAAAAATTTATCCGGTAGCGGTGTGAATAACGTTTCGTTTGAATTACATAAAGGCGAAATTTTAGGTGTTTCCGGTTTGATGGGCGCAGGTCGTACCGAATTAATGAAAGTGTTGTACGGTGCATTACCGCAAACCGCCGGCGAAGTGCGATTAGACGGAAAAGTGATTGATAACCGCTCCAGTCAAGACGGCTTAAATAACGGCATTGTCTATATTTCGGAAGACCGTAAAGGTGACGGCTTAATTTTAGGTATGTCGGTCAAAGAAAATATGTCGCTGACCGCTTTGGAATATTTATCGAATTGGGGACGTATTAACCACGAAAAAGAAAATATGACCGTGGTGGATTTTATCGATCTGTTTAATATCAAAACCCCAAGTCCGGATAAGATTATCGGCGAATTATCCGGTGGTAATCAGCAAAAAGTGGCGATTGCCAAAGGCTTAATGACTCGCCCGAACGTGTTGATTTTAGATGAACCGACCCGAGGTGTGGATGTAGGGGCGAAAAAAGAAATCTATCAACTGATTAATAAATTCAAAGCCGAAGGTTTGAGCATTATTTTAGTCTCAAGCGATATGTCGGAAGTATTAGGGATGTCCGATCGCATTATTGTAATGCGAGAAGGCGCCATTCGTGGCGAGTTTTCTCGTACAGAAGCTACTCAAGAAAAATTATTAGCAGCAGCAATCGGCAAATAAGTTAGGCGCTTTTACAAGCGGTCAAATTTAGCAAGAATTTTGCAAAAGGAATCAATATGAACAAAGCATTTAATCTAAAAAAATTCCTGATAGAACAACGTTCTATCATTGCATTACTCGCATTAATTGCAGTGGTGTCATTTTTAAATCCGAATTTTTTTAGTGTCGATAACTTACTGAATATCCTACGCCAAACGTCAGTGAATGCGATTATTGCGATCGGTATGACGTTTGTGATTTTAATTGCCGGGATTGACCTTTCGGTCGGTTCGGTTTTAGCACTAACCGGAGCGGTAGCGGCAACCTTAATCGGTTTAGATCTCTCGATTTATTTAGTTGTACCGGCTGTATTGTTATTTGGTGCGGCAATCGGCTTGTTAAACGGTGCGTTAGTTGCCTTCGGTAAAGTACAGGCGTTTATGGCAACGTTAATCACTATGTTGTTATTACGTGGTGTCACCATGATTTATATGGAAGGTCGCCCGATTTCTACCGGTTTTTCCGACAATGCCGATTATTTTGCCGAGATTGGTACTGGTGAATTATTCGGTGTACCGGTGCCGGTTTGGTTAATGTTTATCTTATTTGCGATCGGTTGGTTTATTCTGACTCAAACCCGTATCGGTCGTTATATTTATGCGCTTGGCGGTAATGAATCGGCAACCGCACTTTCCGGTATCAACGTGAATAAAATCAAACTATTTGTGTTTGCAGTCAGCGGCGTGTTAGCAGCACTAGCAGGTTTAATTGTTACCTCTCGTTTAGGTTCGGCACAACCGACCGCCGGTACCGGGTATGAACTCGATGCGATTGCGGCGGTTGTGGTTGGCGGAACTAGTTTAATGGGCGGTAAAGGCCGTATTATCGGTACATTAATCGGTGCGTTAATTATCGGCTTCCTCAGCAATGCGTTGAATTTATTAGATATTGACTCTTACTATCAGCTTGTCGCAAAAGCGTTAGTAATTTTAGCAGCGGTTATTTTGGATAACTTCCTTGGCCGTAAAAAAGCGTAACCTACTCTCAAAAGGAGATTCCTATGAAAAAATTAACTTCTTTAGCGCTTGCATTAGGTTTGGCATTCGGTGCAAAAGCAATGGCGCAAGACACATTGGCGTTAGCGGTTTCTACGCTGGATAACCCGTTCTTCGTTACCTTAAAAGAAGGGGCAGAGAAAAAAGCCAAAGACCTTGGTTACAAATTAGTGGTGTTAGATTCCCAAAATGACCCAGCAAAAGAATTAGCGAATGTGGAAGATCTCACGGTGCGTGGTGCGAAAGTATTACTGATTAACCCGACGGATTCGGAAGCAGTCGGTAATGCGGTGGCGATTGCGAATAAGAAAAATATTCCCGTCATTACTTTAGACCGTGGTGCGAATAAAGGCGAAGTGGCGAGCCACATCGCTTCGGATAATGTTGCCGGCGGTAAAATGGCGGGCGATTTTATTGCGGAGAAAGTCGGTAAAAACGCTAAGGTTATCCAATTAGAAGGGATTGCTGGCACATCAGCGGCACGTGAGCGTGGTGAAGGCTTTAAACAAGCGGTAGCGGCAAACCAATTTGAAGTATTAGCTAGCCAACCGGCGGATTTTGACCGTACCAAAGGTTTAAACGTAACCGAAAACTTACTGGCAAGCCACGGTGCGGCAAAAGCGGTATTTGCACAAAATGATGAAATGGCGTTAGGCGCATTACGTGCGATTAAAGCGGCGGGTAAAGATATTATCGTCGTCGGCTTTGACGGTACGGATGATGCGGTGAAAGCGGTAAAAGGCGGAAAACTTGCGGCAACCATCGCACAACAACCGGATAAAATCGGTGAGCTAGGCGTGGAAACAGCGGATAAATTGCTTAAAGGCGAAAAAGTTGAAGCGAAAATTCCAGTGCCGTTAAAAGTAATTAGTCAGTAATTTTGGCTCCGGAATCGTTATTTTGACTGTTCCGGCATCGCTAGGTTTGTTTGAGGTCGGTTTGAGGTAATTATGAAAAAACTTTGTGTGTTGGGCAGCGTAAATGCGGATCATGTTATTCGAGTTCCTTATTTCCCGAAAGCGGGCGAAACGCTGAAAGGCGGTGATTATCATATCGCTTATGGCGGCAAAGGGGCGAATCAAGCGGTAGCTGCGGCTCGTGTGCGAGATACATCATTAGTTGAAGTGGATTTTATCGCTTGTATTGGGGCTGATGATATTGGGCGAGCAATGAAACAAGCGTTTGTGCAGGACGGCATTAATCCCGAACACATTGTTGAAGTGGCTGATCAAATGACTGGCATTGCCATGATTCAAGTGGCGGACTCAGGCGAGAACAGCATTGTGATTTCCGCCGGCGCGAATGAAAAGCTAGATGAAAGCGTGGTGGCACAGCATCAAACTACGATTGAAAACGCAGATTGCCTATTGATTCAGCTCGAAACGCCGTTACAAGCGGTCGAAAAAGCGCTAAAAATTGCGAAAGCTCATCACACCCAAGTGATTTTAAATCCGGCGCCGGCACACCCTCTTTCGGACGACATTTTGGCGAATATCGATATGATAACCCCAAATGAAACCGAAACCGTCTTACTGACAGGCGTTCAAGTGGTCGATGAACAAACCGCCCAACAAGCAGCGAATGTATTCCATCAAAAAGGTATTCAAACCGTGTTAATTACTTTGGGGGAGAAAGGGGCGTTTTTAAGTGAAAACGGTAACGGCGAAATCATTGCCGGTTTTAAAGTGACACCTGTGGACACAACCGCCGCCGGCGATACCTTTAACGGCGCATTGGCGGTGGCTTTATTAGAAGGCAAGTCTATGCGAGATGCTGTGATGTTCGCCCACAAAGCCTCTTCGATTTCAGTCACTCGTATGGGCGCACAAAGTTCAATTCCAACTCGGGCGGAATTACACTAATTATAAACGGAAGAGCACATGATTAATTGTGCTCTTTTCTTTTTATGGTGATGGGATTTTTGCTGTATTTCATTTGTTTCATCGTTACAATATCGTGCGTAAAAAGAGGAATGCAAAAATGTCAAAAAATTTAACCGCTTGTCCGTGTCAGTCGGGTAAGCATTATGCGCAATGTTGTCAGCCGTTTCATCTCAAGCAAGCTTATCCGGCAACGGCAGAGCAGTTAATGCGTTCACGCTATGCGGCTTATACTTTGGTGAATATTGATTATATTGTGGAGACTACCGTCCCTAGCCAGCAGAAATTTTTGGATCAGGCAGCGATGAAAGCGTGGGGTGAAAGTACCAAATGGGCGGGATTAGAAATTCTCTCTCACAAGCCGAATATCAGTAAAATTCACAGTTTAGTAGAATTTAAAGCGTTATTTAACACCGAAAACGGCGTAGAGGCGCATCACGAAGTATCGTTATTCGTGCAAGCAGACAAACGTTGGTATTTTGTTGATCCAACGGTGCAGCTGCCTTCGCAAAAGCAAAATTGTATATGTGGCTCTGCTAAAAAATTCAAACATTGTTGCGGCGCATATCTCGTCTAGTCTTGATTACAAGCGGTTATTTTTTGCAAAATTTTGCGAAAATTCGACCGCTTGTTTTATCTCCAATTCGTTCAAATTAACATCCTTACAACATTTAGCTAAGTGTTATTCCATTTAGTTATTTGAAGCTTGCATAAATTTCTCTAATAATTCGAAAAAACACAACTTCATACATTTTATCTATTGATTTTCTCTAATTAAGAGGGTTCCTACTATGTTAAAAAAATTATCAGTGATTACGGTTTCAGCTATCGCTCTTGCAACATCAGCAACTTCGTTTGCTAAAGAAACATTACTTGAAAGAATTAATGCCAAAGGGACGATTACTGTCGGTACTGAAGGGACTTATGCGCCGTTCACTTATCATGATGCAAGCGGTAAATTAACCGGTTATGATGTGGAAGTAACGCGTGCGGTTGCTGAAAAGTTAGGTGTTAAAGTTGAATTTAAAGAAACGCAATGGGACGCAATGTTAGCCGGTTTAAAAGCGGATCGTTTCGATTTAGTGGCAAACCAAGTAGGTTTAACCACACCGGAACGCCAAGCTACTTTTGATAAATCGGAAGCGTATAGCTGGTCAGGTGCGGCATTAGTGGTGCGTAATGACGAAGAAAAAATCAAGCAAGCATCGGATGTTAAAGGGATGAAAGCCGCTCAAACGTTAAGCTCAAACTACGGCGAATTAGCGCGTGATAACGGTGCGAACATTGTGCCGATTGACGGTATGGCGCAAGGCTTATTACTCATTCAACAAAAACGTGCGGATTCAACTTTCAACGATAATCTTGCGTTATTGGATTATTTGAAGAAAAACCCGAAATCAGGTTTAAAAATTGTTTGGGAATCACCTGAAAAAGTGGGCGCCGGTTTAGTAGCGAACAAAGGTAACCAAGAAGCGTTAAACAAAATTAGTGCGGCAATTGTTGAGTTACAAAAAGACGGCACGTTGAAAAAGCTCGGCGAGCAATTCTTTGGCCGAGATATTAGTGTGAAATAACTCAATACGTTCAGACGCTTTGAAGCAAGCGGTCTAAATCTGCAAATTTTTAGCAAATTTAGACCGCTTGTTTTTCTTTTTAAATTATTTAGACGTCTAGACGTATACATTTCTATCTATATCCCTTAGAATTTCATTAAATCAATTTTTATTAGGATAGTTTGTGTTAGAAAATTTATTACTGCAAATTCCATTTATGGACGAGGCACGTGTGAAACTGGTGATGGATGCTTTCTTCCCGATGGTTGAAGCGGCGGTGTTGGTTTCCATTCCGCTGGCGATTGCTTCTTTTATTATCGGTATGGCGATTGCGGTCGGTGTTGCGTTAATTCGAGTGACACCGGTAAATGGTATGCTACACCGCATTGCACTTGCGATTGTGAAAGTGTATATCTCGATTATCCGAGGCACGCCGATGTTGGTGCAAATCTCGGTGGTGTTTTACGGTTTGCCGGCGATCGGTGTGTATATTGATCCGATTCCGGCGGCGATTATCGGTTTCTCATTGAATATCGGCGCATACGGTTCGGAAACCGTGCGTGCGGCGATTTCTTCCGTGCCGAAAGGGCAATGGGAAGCCGGTTATACAATCGGTATGACCTATATGCAAACCTTTCGCCGTATTATTGTGCCGCAAGCAATTCGAGTTGCAGTGCCACCGTTAAGTAATACCTTTATCGGTTTGTTTAAAGATACTTCGTTGGCTTCTGTGGTGACAGTAACGGAAATGTTCCGTGTCGCACAACAAATGGCGAATATGTCTTACGACTTCTTACCGGTATATATTGAGGCGGGTTTTATTTACTGGTGTTTCTGCTGGGTGCTTTTCTTGATTCAAGCAAAACTCGAACGCCGCTTTAACCGCTTTGTGGCGAAATAATGGTTAACCACGGAAAACAAGATGATAAAAATTAGTAATATTCATAAAACCTTTGGCGACAACACGATTTTACGAGGCATTGATTTAGAAATTAAAAAAGGTCAAGTGGTGGTGATTCTCGGACCTTCCGGTTCCGGTAAAACTACGTTTTTACGCTGTTTAAATGCGCTGGAAATGCCGGAGCAAGGCACAATCACGTTTGACGGCTCAGAGCCATTAAGCATAGATTTTTCAGCAAAAAATATCAAAAAACAGATTCTTGCCTTACGTCGTAAATCGGGTATGGTGTTCCAAAATTACAACTTATTTCCACACAAAACAGCATTAGAAAATGTGATGGAAGGTCCGGTATTTGTGCAAGGCAAAAAGCCGGAACAAGCCAAAGCGGAAGCTGAGAAATTATTGGTAAAAGTTGGTTTATCCGATAAAGCACAGCTTTACCCGTTCCAGCTCTCTGGTGGTCAGCAGCAGCGGGTCGGCATTGCACGTGCGTTAGCGATTCAACCGGAACTAATGTTATTTGACGAACCGACTTCGGCACTTGATCCGGAATTAGTGCAAGATGTATTGAATACCATGAAAGAGTTGGCGCTAGAAGGCTGGACAATGGTAGTGGTCACGCACGAAATCAAATTCGCATTAGATGTAGCGGATGTAGTGGTCGTGATGGACGGCGGTGAAATTGTTGAACAAGGCTCACCGGCACAACTTTTCCAGAATCCGCAACACGAACGCACTAAGCGTTTCTTACATCAAATCCGTGCGGATTAACCCTGCTAACAAGCGGTCTAAATTAGCAAAAATTTTGTAAATTTAAACCGCTTATTTTATTCTTCTTATCATTCCCTTACTCATTCCTTTTATGTCCCACTGTTTTTTCCATTTCTTCAATCTGTTACACTAATCCCCAATTTTGATTAACTAAATTGCGAACTTATGACTCAAGATCTTTCTAAACACACTCCAATGATGGCGCAATATTTGCAACTTAAAGCGCAAAATCCCGATATTTTGTTGTTCTATCGTATGGGCGATTTTTACGAATTATTTTATGACGATGCAAAAAAAGCTGCGGCGTTGTTAGATATTTCTTTGACCAAGCGCGGTGCTTCGGCAGGCGAGCCGATTCCGATGGCGGGCGTGCCTTATCATGCGGTGGAAAGCTATTTAGCCAAATTAGTCGCATTGGGTGAGTCAGTTGCGATTTGTGAGCAGATAGGCGATCCGGCAGCCAGTAAAGGGCCGGTTGAACGTAAAGTTGTGCGCATTGTTACCCCCGGTACCGTGAGTGATGAAGCATTATTACCGGAACGTCAGGACAATTTAGTCGCAGCGATTTATGAAGAAAAAGGCGTGTTTGCGATTGCAACTTTGGATATGACTTCCGGGCGTTTTTTAATTACCGAATTACCAAATAAGGAAGCACTCGCTGCCGAATTACAACGCTTACAACCGGCGGAAATTTTATATGCGGAAGATTTTTCTGCCGCTGAAATTTTAAATAATTATAAAGGTTTACGTCGCCGTCCGGTGTGGGAGTTTGAGTTAGTCACGGCGATTAATTTATTAAATCGCCAATTCGGTACACAAAGTTTAGCCGGTTTTGGGGTGGAAAAAGCCGTGGTGGCATTATGTGCGGCGGGTTGTGTTTTACACTATGCACAAGAAACACAACGTACCGCCTTACCGCATATCAACTGTATTCATCTGGCACAAAATAGCGATACCATTTTGCTGGATGCGGCAACTCGCCGTAACTTAGAACTCACCCAAAATTTAGCTGGTGGAACGGAAAATACTTTAGCGGCAGTTTTAGATAAGTGTGTTACGCCAATGGGTAGTCGTTTGCTGAAACGCTGGATTCATCAACCGATTCGTGACCTAGAAAAGTTGAAAAAGCGTCAAGATGTAATTAACACTTTACAACAAGAGCAATGTATCGAACTGCTTCAGCCGTTACTACAAAATGTCGGTGATATGGAGCGAATCCTTGCTCGTGTTGCATTACGCTCGGCTCGCCCTCGTGATTTAACCCGTTTGCGTACTGCCTTGGCACAATTGCCTGATATTGCAAAAAATGCGAAAAATTTGACCGCTTCTCTTGATGCACTTGTGGCACAAATAGGCGATTTCAGTGAATTACACGCACTGCTTGAACGTGCGATTATTGAAACGCCTCCACAATTAATTCGTGACGGCGGTGTGATTGCAGAAGGTTACAATGCGAAGTTGGACGAATGGCGAGAGCTTTCTGCCGGTGCAACGCAATATTTGGAAAATCTCGAAATTCGAGAAAGAGAAGCAACCGGTATTGATACGCTTAAAATTGGCTTTAATGCGGTACACGGCTACTATATTCAAATTAGCCAAGGGCAAGCGCATAAAGCCCCGATGCATTATGTTCGCCGTCAAACTTTGAAAAATGCCGAGCGCTATATTATTCCCGAACTGAAAACCTATGAAGATAAGGTGCTGAAAGCAAAAGGTGCGTCATTGGCATTGGAGAAACAACTTTATGATGAGTTGTTCGATTTACTTATGCCGCGTTTGGGCGAATTGCAGTTGGCGTCGATGGCATTATCCGAATTAGACGTTCTGACCAATCTTGCAGAACGAGCGGAAAGTTTGAACTATGTGCGTCCGACGTTCAGCTTACAACGAGGTGTGAATATCAAAGGCGGTCGCCATCCGGTGGTGGAACAAGTGTTGAAAGATCCGTTTATTGCCAATCCAGTATTCTTAAACGCACAACGTCATTTATTGGTGGTCACCGGTCCGAATATGGGCGGTAAAAGTACCTATATGCGCCAAATCGCATTGATCAGCTTAATGGCATATATCGGCAGTTTTGTACCGGCGGATAGTGCTGAAATCGGTGCGTTAGACCGCATTTTTACCCGTATCGGCGCAAGTGATGATTTAGCCTCTGGCCGTTCGACTTTTATGGTGGAAATGACCGAAATGGCGAATATTCTACATCAGGCAACCGAAAACAGCTTAGTGCTGATCGATGAAATCGGGCGTGGAACTTCAACTTATGACGGTTTATCGCTAGCGTGGGCGTGTGCCGAATGGTTAGCCAAGAAAACCCAATCGCTCACCTTATTTGCTACCCATTATTTTGAGCTGACCAGTTTACCGAGTCAGTTAAAAGGTGTGGCGAATGTGCATTTAGATGCTCGAGAACATCAAGATTCCATTGTGTTTATGCACAGCGTACAAGAAGGTGCAGCAAGTAAAAGTTACGGTTTGGCGGTAGCGGCACTTGCCGGTGTACCGAAACAGGTTATTCAACTAGCGAAACAGCGTTTAGTGCATTTGGAAGAAATCTCATTACAAACCAAAGAAGCGCACGATAACCCGCAAGGCGATCTCTTATTCAGTGCGGATTTGCAAGAATCCCCGCAAATTCAACCGCTTGTTGTACAACAAAGTGACGTGGAAAAAGCATTAATGAGCATCGATCCAGATGAACTTACTCCACGCCAAGCGTTGGATGAGTTATATCGTTTAAAGAAATTAATGGCTTAAAGGGAGAGAGCTACAGCGTGGCTCGGGTAAGTTAGTTCCATACGGCTCGTATGGAGTGAAAATGTATAGGACCGATAAAATGGGACGATTATTTAATTGATTTAATGGAAGGGCTTGATGTTTATGAAAAACATCTCCAAGGCAAAATCACCTTGCGAACCACGGTATTAGAAAAGCCTGAACCGGTAGGCTTTAGTCCGTCCGAAGTTCAATTGATTCGAGAAAAATTAAATCTGTCGCAAGCGGTTTTTGCGCATAAATTGCATACCTCCGTGCGGGCTTATCAAGGGTGGGAACAAGGTAAAACCAAGCCGAATCCACAAGCGGTACTTTTACTACGTATGGTGGACAAATCTCCTCAATTATTAGAACAAATGGCACAGTTTTAAGCCGGTTTAATACAAGTGGTCGTATTGGTAAAAAAATTTACAAATACGACCGCTTTACTTTTGTCTATTTGTTATATTGCAACGAATTTGTGCTAAAATTCAACACTTGTATTTTAGTAAATTTAAAAGAGAACTGAACGTGGAACAAAATTTAGTCGAATTTTTAACAAAAACTTTAGATGATTTAAAAGCGCAAGATATTTTAGCGATTAATGTGCGTGGTAAATCGAGTATTACCGATACTATGATTATCGCAACCGGTACTTCGGTGCGTCACGTGGCTTCAACCGCTGATCGTTTAAGCGCAGAAGCAAAACAAGCGGGCTTTGAAGTGTTTGGTGAAGAAGGTAAAGCGGTAGCGGATTGGATCGTGGTCGACTTCGGTCAAGCGATTGTGCATTTACTACAAGCGGATGCCCGTGAAATGTATCAATTAGAAAAACTTTGGGCATAACCGTCATTTTTGTTGTAGCACAATGAAAATACAATTAATTGCGGTGGGGCAAAAAATGCCGGATTGGGTGAAGGTTGGTTTCGAAGAATACCAACGCCGTTTCCCAAAGGATATGCCGTTTGAACTGATTGAGATTCCTGCCGGTAAACGTGGTAAAAATGCGGATATTAAACGCATTTTAGAGCAAGAAGGCAAAGCGATGTTAGCGGCTGCCGGTAAAGGCAAAGTTGTGACGTTGGATATTCCGGGCAAACCTTGGACAACAGAACAATTGGCGAGCCAATTGGAAGCATGGAAAAATGACGGACGAGACGTATGTTTGTTGATCGGCGGTCCGGAAGGACTTTCACCGGAATGTAAAGCAGCAGCGGAACAAAGTTGGTCGCTTTCACCTCTAACCTTACCGCACCCAATGGTACGAGTGATCGTAGCGGAAAGTTTATATCGTGCGTGGTCACTGACAACAAATCACCCTTATCATCGAGAATAGCTTGAACTTAAATAGACATGATAAAAAGTTCTAAAATTTTGACCGCTTGTTCCGTTCACTCAAGAACAAAATGAGATAAACAATGTTTGGTAAACTCGGAAAATTAACTAATCCAAAACCTCGTGAAAAAGTACGAGATGGGCAAGCGGAGAGCAATCTATTTGCCCGTCGTGCATTGGTCGCCTTTCTAGGGGTATTGGCACTTACGGGCGTGTTATTAACCAATTTGTATCATTTACAGATTGTGAATTATGACGATTACCAAACGCGTTCCAATGGCAACCGTATCAAATTGCTCCCGGTCCCGCCTACCCGTGGTTTAATTTACGACCGCAACGGTAAAGTATTAGCCGAAAATATTACCTATTTTGGGCTTTATATCATTCCTGAAAAAACGGAAAACTTAGAAGAAACATTAGTTGAATTGCGTGATGTGATTGGACTAACCGATGAAGATGTGGAAGCGTTCCGCAAAGAGAAAAAACGTACCTCTCGTTATATGCCGATTTTATTAAAGGGCAATTTAAACGAAGAACAAATGGCACGTTTTGCGGTAAACCAATATCGTTTCCCAAGCCTAGACGTACAGGCATATTACAAACGTAATTATCCTTACGGCGAAACTTTAACCCATATTCTCGGTTATGTGGCGAAAATCAACGAAAAAGATAAGAAAAAGCTCGAGGAAGAGGGTAAGTTTGGTAATTATGCCGGCTCGCACGATATGGGTAAATTGGGCATCGAAAAATATTACGAAGACCAATTACACGGACAAACCGGCTTTGAAGAGGTAGAAATCAATAACCGAGGCAAAGTGATTCGTAAATTGCGTGATCAACCGGGTGTGGCGGGTAGTAGCATTCGCTTAACCATTGATGTTGAGCTACAACAATATATTCAGAATTTGTTGGGCAACCAAAAAGGCTCGGTTGTAGTGCTTGATCCTCGTGACAGTAGCGTATTGGCAATGGTAACTAACCCAAGTTATGATAACAATTTGTTTGTCGGTGGTGTCTCGGGTGCGGATTATAAACGCTTATTGGAAGACCCCGCTCGTCCGCTATATAGTCGTGCTACGCAAGGGACTTATCCCCCTGCTTCTACGGTAAAACCGTTTTATGCGGTAATGGGATTGGCAGAAGAGAAAATTACGCCTTATGGTGCGATTTATGACCCAGGATTTTGGGTATTACCTGGCACAACACAGCGTTATCGAGATTGGAAGAAAGGCGGTCACGGTTCAACCAATGTGAATAAAGCGATTGCTGAGTCTTCCGATACGTTCTTCTATCAACTTGCGTATGATACCGGTATCGACAAAATGTCTGAATGGATGCGTAAGTTCGGCTTCGGACAGAAAACGGGAATTGATATTTTTGAAGAGTCCGTTGGCGTATATCCGAATCGTGAGTGGAAACAACGCCGTCATAAAAAACCTTGGGTACAAGGTGATACCATTCCGGTCGGTATCGGGCAAGGTTACTGGATTGCAACGCCGTTACAAGTGGCAAAAGCACAAGCGATCTTAATTAATAACGGACGTGTTAATACGCCCCATTTGATGATGGAAGTGATCAGCAGCGATAAAGTTGAACTGTACAAAGATCCGCTGAAGTATGAAGATATTAAAGGCGTGCCGGAGCGTTTCTGGCAAGTGGCGAAATTCGGAATGTACAACGTAATTAATGCGGCAAACGGCACTGGACGTAAAGCAGGCGGTTCGTTCTATCGTGCAGCGGGTAAAAGTGGTACGGCGCAGGTATTTAACTTAAACGGCGGTAAATACAATAAGAATGCGTTGAAAAAAGAACTACACGACCATGCGTGGTTTATTAGTTATGCACCGTATGAAGAGCCGAAAGTTTCGGTGGTGATTATTTTAGAAAATGCGGGCGGTGGTGGTTCAAATGCTGCACCGGTGGCACGCCAAGTGATGGATTTTGCATTAAGCAAAACGCTAAAAGAACCAATCGGAACATCGGAACAACCTTCGCAAAATATTGAGCAAATTCAACCGCTTATAAGTGAGCAAGGAAATACTCACAATGAATAATAGCTTTAAAAAACTTTTCTGGAAAATTTTTTCTCTCGACTTATGGTTATTGCTAGGTCTGTTATCTATCACCAGTTACGGACTGTTAGTGTTATATAGTGCCAGTGGCGGAAGTGAACGAATGTTCTCTAACCGAGTGATTCAGGTTACGCTTGGTTTGGGTGTCATGTTTTTTATGGCAATGATTCCGCCTCGTTTTTATGAACGGGTCTCTCCTTACCTCTACGTAGTCTGTATTGTGATGCTGATCTTGGTGGATTTGGTCGGTGAGAGCAGTAAAGGGGCGCAACGTTGGCTGAATTTGGGTTTTGTACGTTTCCAACCGTCAGAAATCGCTAAGCTTTCCGTACCGTTGATGGTGGCGACTTATTTGGCAAAACGTGCTTTACCGCCAAGTTTAAAAGATACCTTTATTGCATTGGGTATAATTAGCGTGCCAACCTTATTAGTGGCGGCACAGCCGGACTTAGGTACTTCGATTTTAGTGTGTGCCGCCGGTATTTTCGTGCTTTTTTTAGCCGGATTAAGTTGGAAATTAATTAGTGCAGGTGTATTTTTTTTAGCCGGTTTTATTCCGATTATGTGGTTCTTTTTGATGCGTGATTATCAGAAAACTCGTGTAATGACTTTAATTGACCCAGAAAAAGACCCACTTGGTGCCGGTTATCATATTATTCAGTCGAAAATTGCGATTGGTTCGGGCGGGATTAACGGTAAAGGCTGGATGGAAGGAACTCAATCGCAGTTGGAATTCTTACCAGAACCGCATACGGACTTTATTTTTGCCGTGTTGGGCGAAGAACACGGCATGATTGGTATATTGATCTTATTAGCGATTTATTTGTTTATTATTGCTAGAGGATTGGTTATCGGCGCTAAGTCGGACGGCGCTTTCGGACGCTTGATTTCAGGCGGTACATCACTACTATTCTTCGTTTATGTTTTTGTAAACATTGGTATGGTGAGTGGTATTTTACCGGTAGTTGGTGTACCCTTACCACTGTTTAGCTATGGGGGAACCTCCTATGTGACCCTAATGGCTGCGTTTGGATTAATGATGTCCGCTTATGTTCATCGTAAGCGTGCGTACACAAATAATCCTTACAGTAAACTTTAGTCAGACTTTACAGACTGATTTATAAAGTCTGAACCTTTGCTTTTTTGCGGTATCAAAAAGCACATACAAGAGCAGTTATCTATCAAAAGAAAGATAAACAGCCACCACAAGATAATCCTGTTTTGTGGGCAAAACACATCGTTACACAGTACGATATCTAAATGAGGAAAACTTATGCGATTAAGTAAAATGGTAACCCTGTTGTTAGCTGGATTCTTAACATTCGGATCATTGAATTCTGTTGCAGCAACCAAACACGCAAAACCTAGCGCAGTAAAGAAGTATTTAATTGCTAAAACTGCACAAAAATCAGTAAAGCACGCCGCTTTAGTGGCAAAAGCGAGAGCGAATAAAATCGCACTAGTTAAAAGCAGAACGCTTAAAGAATTACATAAAAATACTGCACGTAGCCATTATCAGTCTGGCATCGCAAGCTACTATGCAGATAAATTTAACGGCCGCCGTACTGCAAACGGCGAAAGATTTAGCAATTCAGCGATGACCGCAGCACACAAAACGTTGCCGTTTGGCACTTTAGTAGAAGTGACCAATATGCGTAACGGACGTTCAGTTGTGGTACGAGTAAATGATCGAGGGCCTTATGCACACGCTCGCATAGTGGATTTATCTAAAGCGGCTGCTCGCCAATTAGGAATGCACAATAGCGGAACGGCTCACGTCAAATTAGCAGTGCTAAATAAAAACAAGAAAAATACTCAAGTAGTAAGAGAAGAAGGTTAATCGTTTAGCTTTTCTTGCATTAGGGTTTGTTGAGTAATCAACAAACCCTTGCTTACGTTATATAACCTGTCATTTCCTGAAGGATTGGATGCTTTTATATGAAAAAAACATTATTTAAATCAGTAGGTCTTTGTGCTTTAGTTTTTTCCCAATTTGCCGTTGCTGACGCAAATGTGGATTTCGGTATTTCGGCACCGCAATTAAATGCGCAAAGTTATATCTTAATGGATTATAACTCAGGCAATGTTTTAACAAGTTTAAATCCTGATCAGCGCCAATATCCGGCATCGTTAACTAAAATGATGACAAGTTATGTGGTAGGTGACGCGCTTAAACAAGGTAAAGTGAAAAACAGTGATATGGTGACGGTGACTGAGAATTCTTGGGCACAAAAATTCCCCGGCTCATCATTAATGTTTTTAGATTTAAATACGCAAGTATCTGTTGAAGATTTAATGCGTGGTTTGATTATTGTGTCAGGTAATGATGCTGCGGTGGCATTAGCAGAACATACTTCAGGTTCACAGCAAGCCTTTATCGACCAAATGAATAAATTTGCACAGCAGTTTGGTCTTAAAAATACCCACTTTACAACTGTACACGGCTTAGATGAGCCAAACCAATATTCTTCAGCACGTGATATGGCAATTCTCGGTGCGCATATTATTCGTGATCAGCCGGAAGAATATAAGATTTACGCAGAAAAAGAATTTAAATACAACATTAAAAAACCACAGCCAAACCGTAACGGTTTATTGTGGGACAAAACGATGAATGTGGACGGTATGAAAACCGGTCATACTAGCCAAGCGGGCTATAACTTAGTCGCGTCGGCAACCAACAGCAATACCCGTTTGATTTCGGTAGTAATGGGTGTAGGAACCTATAAAGGCCGTGAAGTTGAAAGCAAAAAGTTGTTACAATGGGGCTTTGCAAACTTTGAAACGATTAAATCATTACCGGCAGGTCAAGCGGTTTCCGAACAAAACGTTTATTATGGCGAAGCAGATAAAGTACAGTTAGGTTCAATTCAAGACAGTTTTGTAACTGTACCAAAAGGTAGAGCTTCAGACTTAAAAGCACGTTATGAACTTGAACGTAAGAACCTTGAAGCACCTTTAGTTAAAGGTCAGGTAATCGGTAAAGTGATTTATCAATTAGACGGTAAAGACGTTGCAAGCAGTGATTTACAAGTACTACAAGATGTGCCTGAAGCAGGCATTTTCGGCAAAGCATGGGACTGGGTCGTATTAACGGTTAAGAGTTTATTCGACTAATTTCTGTTAACTTGTAATATTCAAAATCGCCCCCATATTCAGGCGATAAATTAACAAGCGGTATGATTTCGCAAAAAATTTGCAAAATCATACCGCTTGATCTTAATAGCAAAAGAGAGAAAAGGATATAAATATGACACAATCAAGAACAGTAAACCTACAAGATTTACCCCAAGCAAAATTAAAAGATTTATTAGAATTCCCATGCTCATTTACGTTTAAAGTAGTGGGGACGCATCGTGAAGATTTAGTGAATGATGTAGTGGCGGTAACGCAAATTCACGCAAAAGGTGATTATAACCCACGTCAGCAACGTAGCTCAAAAGGGACTTATAATTCCGTTTCAATTGATATTGTAGCGGAGCATATTGATCAAGTTGAAACACTTTATACCGAGCTTGCTAAAATCGCCGGCGTGAGAATGGTTTTATAAGAACCTTTTTCCCAGACGGAGATAATCTAATGAATCAACTCATCATTCGCCAACTTGGCGTGCAGCCGTATGAAGAAATCTGGCACAAAATGCAAGATTTCACCGATACTCGTGATGAAAATACCGCGGATGAAATCTGGTTCGTTCAGCATCCGGCTGTATTTACCCAAGGTTCTGCCGGTAAACCGGAACATCTGTTAAACCCAACTAATATCCCCGTAGTGCAAACTGATCGTGGCGGACAAATTACTTACCACGGCGAAGGGCAGCAGATTATGTATGTGCTGATTGATATCAAGCGTTTAAAAGCACAGGGCAAAGAGGTATCGGTACGAGATCTTGTTACTGCTTTAGAACAATGTGTGGTTAAAACATTAGCGGATTATGGGATTGAAGGTTATCCAAAACCGGATGCACCGGGCGTGTATATTGACGGTAAGAAAATTTGTTCGTTAGGGTTACGCATTCGCCAAGGTCGCTCGTTTCATGGCTTGGCATTTAATGTGAATATGGATTTAACGCCGTTTAGAAATATTAATCCGTGCGGCTATGCCGGATTGGAAATGGCACAATTGAAAGATTATATTGCGGAAGCAGAAGCGCAATGTGATTTCGTTTCCCCTAAATTAGTAGCTCACTTTTGCAACATTTTAGGGTATAATAATCAACAAATTGTTAACAAATAATGTTCGTAAGGCATTTGCCCGTTAATAAAAAGATTATCAGAATTGTAAGATCTGTGTAGGGGCGGGGTTTATCTCCGCCCTTTAAATTGCATAGAAAAGGATAGAACTTAATGACAACTGCTACAGGCACTAAGCCTACAAAAATGGAAGCATTTAAAATGGAGCGTGGCGTTAAATATCGCGACGCAGCCAAAACTTCTGTAATCCAAGTGCGTAATATTGACCCTGACCAAGAGTTATTACCAAAACCAAGTTGGATGAAAATTAAATTACCGGCGGCTTCGGCAAAAATTGATAGTATCAAGCACGGTATGCGCCGTCATGGCTTACATTCTGTGTGTGAAGAAGCGTCTTGCCCAAACTTGCACGAATGTTTTAACCACGGTACGGCAACTTTTATGATTATGGGCGCCATCTGTACTCGTCGTTGTCCGTTCTGTGATGTTGCACACGGTAAACCGTTACCGTTAGATCCGGAAGAGCCGCGTAAAGTGGCGGAAACCGTCCAAGATATGAAGCTAAAATATGTGGTAATTACTTCGGTTGACCGTGATGACTTAGCTGATCGCGGTGCGGCGCATTTTGCGGCAACCGTACGTGAAATCAAAGCGCTAAATCCGGAATGTAAAGTAGAGATTTTAGTACCGGACTTCCGTGGGCGTGTAGAACAAGCGGTTGCCATTTTAAAACAAAATCCGCCAGATGTGTTTAACCACAACCTTGAGAACGTGCCACGTTTATACCGTGAAGTGCGTCCGGGCGCAGACTACAAATGGTCGCTTGAGCTACTTAAAATCTTCAAACAAGAATTCCCGGATATTCCGACAAAATCAGGTTTAATGGTAGGTCTTGGCGAAACCAACGAAGAAATTTTAGAAGTAATGCAAGATTTACGTGATCATGGCGTAACGATGTTGACTATCGGTCAATATTTACAACCGAGTCGTCATCACTTAAAAGTAGAACGTTACGTACCGCCGGAAGAGTTTGATATGTTCCGTAGCGAAGCAGAAAAAATGGGTTTCGAACACGCTGCTTGCGGCCCGTTTGTTCGTTCTTCATATCATGCAGATTTACAGGCGAAAGGCGAATTAGTTAAATAATAGTGCCATATAGATAAAGCCCTCTCTTTGTAGAGGGCTTTGTGTTAAATATGTAAAAAATAGGTAAATTTGACCGCTTATTTGCGCATTTATTGCTAAATGCTACAATCAGCCATCTTTATTTAGATTAATTCAAGGTTAACCATGTTAAAAAAAATTATGTTAGTCGGAATGACAGTGTTGACCGTAGGCTGTTCATTCTCAGGTGAATCGGTACAACAAGAAGCATTTCCGGGTGAATTTGCGAATGCCGATTATGTATTATCGGATCAGGATGCACAACGTTGGGTAGCGTTAAGTGAACAAGCTTCTCAGTGTATTTATCCGAATCTAACACGCATTCAGCAAGCGCATTTTTCTAAAGAAGATGCCTATATTCATTCACAGTATGTTTTCTTCTATCCGTTGGAAGAAGTGATTGGCGAACAATACGTGAAGATCGTGCAAGGCGATGAGAAGTCTATGGGCTATGCACAATATCAATTTAAGAAATTTAAAAATTCGCCGGCCGATGTAGATAAGATGAGTAATAAACAGTGTAAAACGCTACGCGCACAAGCAAAAGATGACTTAGCTGTGGTCAAGGGTCAGTATAAGAGCGGAATGGTTGAAGAAGTTAAAACCGATGCGAAAAGCGGTGATAGTATTGCAACGAATGACAATAAATTTTTCTTCGATATTATTAAATGGGGTTCGGCATTATTGCTGTAATACTTAGAGAGACATAAATACCTTTAGCGATTTGCAATGCGCTAAAGGTATTTTTTTATCTAAATTGATATATCAAGAAGCATAGAGTAAATAAATGAGCGGGTGTACACTGACTGTTATTTGAACAAGAGTAGATAGGAGCTGCTAAATTTTCAATGTTGCAATCTTATCTTTCCCTACCTTTAGTGACCAATCAAATTGAAATTTCTCCATTACAATTAGCGCTGTTTGATGAGGGTTCGCTAGATTTCTTATTGGAAAAACGGATTCGTCCAATGGCTTGGTCACCACTTGCTGGTGGTCAAATATTTAATCAAGATCAGAGACGTTTACGTGTAGCAGAAACGTTGCGTGCAATTGGTGAAAAATACGGCGAACAACGATTGGATGTGTTGAGTTACGCTTGGCTTTTAGCACGCCCGGCGAAGATTATGCTGATTATTGGCTCCGGACAAATTGCCCGAGTTGAAAGTGCGGTCCGCGCATTAGATATTACGTTTACCGAAGAGGAGTGGATCAATGTTTATTTCGCCTCACAAGGGTATGATATTCCATAGCGGATGCTTTGCGGGCAAATATAACAAGCGGTTCAATTTGTAAGATTTTTTGCAAATTTGACCGCTTGTTTATTTTACCGGTTAGTACACGTCTCGGAACAAACGCTTGTCCGCCACAAGCTGTGCAACAATATTATTGAACGCATCGACATACGGCTGATTTCCAACCTGTGCCGCAACATTCAATAATGTTTCATCAATCGCTTTACTCATCGTTTTGCTGCCGCATACGTAGAAATAAGCGCCTTGCTCGATTAATTGCCAAATTAATGCGGCTTGTTGTGCCAATGCGTCTTGTACATAGCATTTTTCCGCTTGATCACGAGAAAATGCGGTGAAAAGCTGGGTCAGCGTGCCGGCTTTCAGATAGTTTTCCAATTCGGTTTGGTATAGAAAATCTTTCTCTGCATACCGTTCGCCGAAGAACAGATACGTTTGTCGAGCGGATGTTTGTGCTGCAAGATTTTGTAAGAAGCCGATATAAGGCGCAATGCCGGTGCCAGAGCCAATCATCACAATCGGTTTATCATTTTCCGGCAAGTGGAAGTGAGGATTTGCTTTTGCAAAAATTTGTACAAAATCACCTGCTTGTAATTGTGCCAAATGACAGCTTGCCGTGCCGTAATATTGGCGGTCAGCAAGCTGGTATTGTACTTGGCGAATACATAAGTCGACATATTCCGGATGCGTTTTACCGCAAGAGCTAATAGAGTAGGCGCGAGCGGTAAGATTCGGCAAAATAGCTTGCAGATCAGCAAGGGAGATGGTTTTTTGTGGGTCAAAATCACGCAACACATCGAGTAAATCATGTCCGTAAAGATATTGTTCAAGCGTTTTTTTATTGGCAATTTTAAGTAACTCTTTTAACGCATGATTCGAACAAATTTTTGCTAGATCTCTTAATACGTTTTTAGTTAATAGGCGCAATTCTTTATGGCGTAATTGCTGTGCCGCATTGTCATCGCCAAACCATTGGACGAACATATTGAGTAAATCATCCGGCTGTTGAACTTGCACATAAATTAAATCGCCGGCTTGGTAAAAAATGCCGCTATTTTCAAGCGATAAGCGTAGGTGATAAACCGCCGGTTCGGACTGCGCTAATCGCTGAATCTCTAATACTTGTGCCGCATAGGTTTGGTTTTCATCATACACTTTCACGGAGAGTTCGTGTGTTAGTGGCGCAGCCTCCGGTTTATTCAGCGCTTGCTCAAGTAACGGGAGCCAGTGTTTAAAAATTTCCTGATAGTTTAGATCGGCATCCACTCGTTCAATCAATGCGGGTAATTGTTGCGTTTGAAAGAATTGGTCGAGTTTGCGACTATAACCGCAAAACTTATCATAACTGACATCACCTAAACCAAAAATGGCGTAACGCCCTTGATAAGCGGTCGAATTTGCAAGGAAATTTTCAATGAAATCTTCCGCATTCTCTGGCGGTTCACCGTCACCAAACGAACTGGTAATGATTAATAACAGGCTCTGTGGCTCTAAGTGAGTGAGTTCGGTCTCGTTTAGTGTTGCGATAGTTGGCTGATATGGTTGTAGAAAGGGTTGTTGTGCAAGCTGCTGAGCGAGTTGTTCTGCATTACCTGATTCTGAACCGTAAGCAATATGGACATGAGAAATAGATTGCATTAAATATTCCCCTGAACTAAAAAGCGTACGCAGGAGAGATTGCGTACGCTTAAGCAAATTATTTATCGTAGAATTCGTCGTAAATTTCTTTTGATAACTCAACAGCTTCGAAATTATCCATTAAGTCGTTAATCACGCGACGCACGCTAATATAGCCGGTAATATTACCCGCTTCATCAAACATCGGTTGAACTGTCGTATCTACCACATAAACAACGCCGCCTTTTCCGCAGTTCGGCACAATACCTGTCCAGATTTTTCCTGCTTGAATGGTATCCCACATCTCTTTATAAACTTCTTTTGCGACTGCCGGATGGCGTACGATGTTATGCGGTTGACCGATTAATTCCTCA
The DNA here is from genome assembly GCF_000374285.1 of Actinobacillus capsulatus DSM 19761. Taxonomy (GTDB): domain Bacteria; phylum Pseudomonadota; class Gammaproteobacteria; order Enterobacterales; family Pasteurellaceae; genus Actinobacillus; species Actinobacillus capsulatus. The sequence goes on from NZ_KB893934.1 coordinate 44,543, forward strand.
CGTGAAAAACCGGTAAGTTTGCAAAATAAATCGTTCGCATAGGTAATCACACCTTGTAAATCGGTGGTTGAAATCACGAGAGTATCTTGTACTGCTTTTAGAATTGCATCATTTGAAGGCACGATTTGTTCAGCCATATTGAAGCTCCATGTTAGTTAAGTTGTGTTGATATTGATTTTAGTCAGCATATTAATACCTTACTAAAATACTAAGAAATACCATACTCTAAAAAATTGGAGATGTAAATTGGCTTAATTTCAGAATGAGAGGTAGGTCATAAAAAGTGGCTAATTGTTTGCATATTGCAACAACTAGCCGCTTACTTAGAGGGATTTGTTCAATTTTTAACTAGATATTACCACTGCCGTTATCTAAGTGTGCGCGGATAAACCATTGTAATTTTTCCAATGCACGAGTTTGTGCGACTAATAAATCTTCGCTAATTGGATCTAGATGGCCGTTATGTTCAAGTACCACACGGTGTGCTTCGATATTGTGCGAGTAATATAAATCAATCATTTTTAAGTGGTCTTGCGCTGTAGCACGACCTAACGGATATTCAGGCGTTTGACGTGTTGCAACTAAATTGCCTGATAAGCCATTCGGCGCAACGCCTAATGCCGCCCATACGTTCTGCAATTTCATCAACAAAATCACGCACTTCATCCACTTGGCTGTCTAACATTTCGTGTACCGCAACAAAATTTGGGCCGACAACGTTCCAGTGTGCATGTTTTAAGATCATTGATAATTCATTTAAACCTTGTAAGCGCATTTGTAGCGCATCAGCAATTAAATGACCGGTAGAAACAGTTAAGCCGGGAACAGTGTGAGTAGCATTTTTATTGATATCTGCGCTTAATTCTTGTGTTTGAGTGTTTAATTTTAAGACTGGGAAGGTAATCGTTTTATTTGTCATAATTTATACTCCTATTGTTTTCTTTTTCATCATTTAACTGGGCAAATTATGAGTAAAAGTCGTGATGTTGTCTAATTGTTATCACTGATAAGTGTGATTGGTTTCAATAGTTAAAACTAATCGAATCTGATTATATGATAGTTATTGGCAATTAATAATTGTGATATTCATTTGCAATAAGAATATTATCAACCAAAAGTAAATAGTTATTCAATAATACATATATTTATTTACTCATAAGGGCGGTATTACAATGCGCACTATTAACAAGCGGTTAAATTGCCGCAAAAATTTGCAAAGTATAAGGAATTTAAAATGTTACAAGTAAGAAAAGCAAATGAACGAGGTGACGGTTCATTCGATTGGTTAGAAAGTTATCACACATTCTCTTTTGCCAACTATTATGATCCGAAACATATCCATTTTTCACATTTGCGTGTGATTAACGAAGACTTTATCGCACCGGCTCGCGGTTTCGGTATGCATCCGCACGATAATATGGAAATTCTCACTTATGTATTAAACGGACGTGTTGCCCACAAAGACAGTATGGGCAACCAAACGGAAGTGAAAGCGGGCGAATTCCAAATTATGTCGGCAGGTACGGGCATTTTTCATTCGGAAATGAACCCGGATTTAGAGGAAACGCTACATCTTTATCAAATTTGGATTATTCCGAATCAAAAAGACGTAACGCCTCGTTATAATCAAGATAAATTTGCCGATCGTGAGGGTGGTACGTTAATTTTATCGCCGACTGCCGAACAAGGTTCATTTAAGATTTATCAAGATATGAAATTATGGCGTTATCAATATACAGCCAATAAAAATGCGCGAATTGAATTGGATAGCAACCGTTCATATTGGCTACAAGTGGTAAAAGGTCAATTAAGCGTAAACGGTACATTGCTTGAAACCAGTGATGCGTTAGGTATTCGTGCCGAACAATTACTCACGATTCAAACCGATAGCGATGTTGAGTTCTTATTATTCGATTTAGTCTAAAAGGTGACCACGGATTTATTCCGTGGTTTTTTCCTTTTTTTGCGCAAACGTTTGCGCAATATCTAGTCAAATAATTGAAACAGCGCTATACTCATTCTTCCTATTTAATAATATGCAAACTCGAGGAAGCAACAATGAGCAATTCAGTGATTACTGTTATTGGTAAAGACCGTGTAGGTATCGTGTACGATGTATCGAAGATCTTAGCGGAAAATCAAATCAATATCGTGAATATCAGCCAACAATTAATGGATGACTTTTTCACGATGGTGATTCTGGTGGATACAACAAAATGTGAAAAGTCATTCCCACAATTAGCGGAGTTTTTTACGCAAGAAAGTAAAAAACTTGCATTAGATATTCGTATCCAAAACGAAGAAATTTTCAAAGCTATGCACCGTATTTAAGGGAGTGGCGAAATGAGTATTCAATCCAGCGAAATTATTGAAACGATAAAAATGGTCGCCGACCAAAACTTTGATGTGCGAACCATTACGATCGGTATAGATTTACACGATTGTATCAGCGCCGATATCGACCAATTAAACCAAAATATTTATCAAAAAATTACCACCATCGGCAAAGACTTAGTCGAAACTGCCAAAATCCTATCTGCCAAATACGGCGTACCTATCGTTAATCAACGTATTTCTGTCACCCCTATCGCACAAATTGCTGCGGCAACTAAAGCGGATTCTTATGTTTCTATCGCACAAACTCTTGACCGTGCGGCAAAAGCTATCGGTATATCTTTTATCGGCGGTTTTTCCGCATTAGTACAAAAAGGTATGTCACCCTCCGATGAAGTATTGATCCGCTCAATTCCGGAAGCGATGAAAACTACCAATATCGTATGTAGCTCAATTAATATCGGCTCAACCCGAGCCGGTATTAATATGGATGCGGTAAAACTTGCCGGTGAAACGATTAAACGTACCGCTGATATTACGCCGGAAGGTTTTGGTTGCGCCAAAATCGTGGTGTTCTGTAATGCGGTGGAAGATAATCCGTTTATGGCGGGTGCATTCCATGGCTCGGGCGAAGCGGATGCGATTATTAACATTGGGGTTTCCGGCCCTGGCGTGGTGAAAGAAGCGTTAGAAAATTCAAATGCAACCACACTGACCGAAGTGGCGGAAGTGGTGAAGAAAACAGCGTTTAAAATTACTCGTGTCGGTGAATTAATTGGTCAAGAAGCGTCAAAAATGCTGAGTATTCCGTTCGGTATTTTAGATTTATCACTCGCACCGACACCAGCAATCGGTGATTCCGTCGCACGTATTTTAGAAGCAATGGGTTTAAGCGTGTGTGGCACACATGGCACGACAGCTGCTTTAGCATTATTAAATGATGCGGTGAAAAAAGGCGGTATGATGGCGTCCAGTTCTGTGGGGGGCTTAAGTGGCGCATTTATTCCGGTTTCGGAAGACGAAGGGATGGTTGCAGCTGCAGAAAGCGGTATTTTAACCCTAGATAAACTGGAAGCGATGACAGCCGTTTGTTCGGTCGGTTTAGATATGATCGCCGTACCGGGTAAAACGCCAGCACATACCATTTCGGGTATTATCGCTGATGAAGCGGCAATCGGTATGATCAACAGCAAAACCACGGCGGTTCGCATTATTCCGGTCACCGGTAAAGATGTAGGTGAAAGTGTAGAATTCGGCGGCTTACTCGGTTATGCACCGATTATGCCGGTTAAAGAAGGCTCATGCGAAGTGTTTGTGAATCGTGGCGGGCGTATTCCTGCTCCGGTTCAATCAATGAAGAACTAACGTAATGTATTAAACAAGCGGTTAAATTTTGCAATATTTTTGCAGAATCTAACCGTTTTTTTACGGCTTAAAACGGGTAATTAATACAAGCCATTTGAACATGATCTAATTGGTGGTTAGGCACTAATTCATAGAGATAAAAATCATCGTTATCAATTCTAAGTTCTTTCGACAAGATAAAGGTCTTGTTATATTTGGCTAGTACATATTGTGATCTACTTTGAGTATATCAAAACGGGTTTTAAAATGTGGACGTAAGTAGCCGACCAGGAAGGCAAATAGCACGAAGTAAGCATAGATGAAAATCATCACATAATTTTCGTGACTTTGTACAAGTTGATTGCCGTATGAATATTTATGTTACCGATATGACGATTTATTATTAAAGTAATATATAACACATAGCCTAAACTGCGAGCTACGTTACCTGCGCCGACATCTGCATATCACCATGAAAATCCGTAGAAATAAGCTTGTGCCCATCCGTATGAATAAGCAGCTGACCACTAAGCGCTCCTAAAAAAGCCATTGAAAATGAAGATGAGACAATTTTATTGATAATTCTAAGCACCCGTTTCGAGTACCCTGCATCGATCAAAAAAGAGTCTATAGATTATATTTAAAAATTTACAATTGCTCAATTATGAATCACTTTTTCCATAAGTATCAAAAGTTAATATGAAATTGTATATAATTTGTAATTTTGATTATGGAGTTCGACGTTAAGAGTATAGCGCTAATGTAATAAGATTAGCGCTATGATTTTATGAGAAGATGTTTAGAGCGTTTTAGGTTTACTCACCATTATTTCGATTACTTGACGATCAGTATATTGCATACTACGAGAAGCGATCGCACAAAGGTTGTTGATCGAACGGTCAATTTGATGTTCAACAATCCCTTCGTTGCCGGTCACTTGGGTATCATCCAACGCCATTAAAATTGATTTATAACTGGAACTCACACTCGTTGATACCTTCATCGCACAGCTATTTGCCGCACCGTCACAAATAATGCCACTGATATCGCCAATCATACTGCTGATTGCCATACTGATCGTTTCAAATTTACCAGTCAACAACCACGCTACACCGGCACAACTGCCCATTGCTGCCGTGGTTACTGCACATAACGCAGAGAGTTTCGGTAATTTGCTATGAATATAAATCGCCATTAAATGTGAAAGAAATAACGCACGAATCAGCTGTTCTTCGCTTGCTGCTAAATGACGAGCAACCACTACAACCGGCATTGTTGCAGTAATACCTTGATTACCCGAACCAGAATTACTCATCGCTGGTAAATTTGCGCCGCCCATGCGTGCATCGCTGGCAGCAGTGGTTTCAATCACGATGCGATTTAACAAGTCATCACTAATTAATCCTTTGCCGATTTGTTTTTGCAAGGTACGTCCGATATGTAAACCGTAATCTTGACTCAATCCTTCCTGTGAAAGCGCGCTATTTAAAATCGCTGCTTGCTGAATAAAGCGAATCTTTTCTAGCGCTATATTTAAGGAAAAATCATAAATATCTTTTGCGGTCAGGTTTGCAAAGACATTCTCTGCATTTTCGTTTTCCACAGCACAAGGTTTGGAAAACAGTAATTTGCCGTTTTTCTCAATATAAATCACATTGGTATGGTGAGCGGCGATGCGTACTTTTACTTGCTGATCCGCATTAAACAAAGTTGCTTCGGAATAGAGGATATGATCGGTATCGGAAATGCTGACTTCAATTTTATGCTCGCTAATCATCTGTTTAGCGAGTGCAACTTGCTCAGTGGTAATTTGTTTTAATACTTCTAAACCACCGTTCGGATCGCCACCAATTGCGCCAATGGCTGCCGCCATTGTTAAACCAACAGTACCCGTACCGGGTACGGTCACGCCCATTCCGTTTTTCATCAAGTTAGGCGAAACTTTAGCTTTGATATGTTCCGGTAATGCTCCTAAATATTGGCGAGCAACGGCTGCTGCTAAGGCTAAAGAAACGGGTTCGGTACAACCTAATGCAGGCACAACTTCTTGCTGCACGGTAGCTAAAATTGCTTGCGATAATTCGTTATTTATATTCATTATTTTTATCCTGTCACTCTCATTTTATTGCTTATCTTAATGATAGGTGAAAAGGTCATTATTAGAACAAAATTTTACATAAAATGCTGTACAATATTCATTCAGCCGGCGAATAAACTTGAACTAATATTTTTGCATTCAGTCTTAGTGTTCAGTTTAGGTTGAGCCGGCTTCTCGACTTTCCCCATTTGTATATTCGTAACATTTATAGGAAGCAAATTATGAAATCATTAAAAACTCTTTTCGTTTTAGGCGTGACAATGGCTGTTTCTGCAACTTCATTCGCAGAGACGACAAATCCGTTAACCTCTGTAGAAGATAGCGCTAAAAGTACTGTAACCAATCAAATGAGGCAAGCTAAAAACTCAGAGACCTCGGCGTTAACTAATGCAAAAAATTTGGTAGCAAATAAAGCGCCGACCGCAAAAGAAACTTTAGCAACAGCTAAAACGCAAGTGGCTGCGACAAAAGAAAACTTAGAGAAAGTAAAAGCAGCTGCGACAGATAAAGTAACCAACGCAAAAGAAGCGTTAAAGACGTCTAAAGCGAATGCATTGGATGAGGTGAAAACAAATGCTAAAGAAAAAGTGAAAGCGCAAGCAGCAGAGAAAACAACGGCAGTGAAAGCAAGTACTGCTGAAAAAGTGGCGGCAATAAAATCGGCAGTCACAAAAGTGCCTGCATCGGCAAAAGTAAATGTGAATACAGCGGATGTGAAAGTATTACAAACATTAAGCGGCATTGGCGAAGCGAAAGCACAAGCAATTATTGATTACCGTAACAAGGTTGGCAAAATCAAAAATGCAGCGGAATTGTCAAACATTTCTGGTATTGGTGAAGCAACCATTCAAAAAGTTGCACCGTACTTAAGTTTTTAATTTAAACTCAATACGAATCAAGCGGTTGGATTTAGCAAAAAATTTGCCAAATTTGACCGCTTTCTTTGTTATCAGGCTTGTATTTTCAAAAATTACCTCATAACATTAAATGTCTTTATATTTTTAACAAAAAAGGAAACAATAAATGGCATTAGATTTCAACGCAGTTACTTTAGAAAGCACAGAAGCAAAAGGTGGCTACGGTATCGGTTTACAAATCGGTCAACAATTATTAGGTAGCGGTATGGAAGTGGATGCCGAAGCGGTTGCACGAGGTATCAACGATGTGTTAAATCAAAATCCACCGGTGATTGATCTTAACGAAGTGACGAAAGCGTTACAAGAATTAGGCGCTCGTGCAGAAGCAGCGCAAGCGGAAGCGTTTAAAGCCATTGAAGCGGACAACAAAGCATTCTTAGAAGAAAACAAGAAAGCAAGAGGCGTTGTGGTGACTGAGTCTGGTTTACAGTATGAAGTATTAACTGAAGGCTCAGGTGCAAAACCAACAGCAGATAGCACAGTCCGTGTACATTACACTGGTTCTTTAATTGACGGTACGGTATTCGACAGCTCTGTAAAACGTGGTACACCGGCGGAATTCTCAGTGGGGGGGGTAATCAAAGGTTGGACTGAAGCGTTACAATTAATGACAGTCGGTTCAAAATGGCGTTTAACTATTCCACAAGAGTTAGCATACGGTGAACGTGGCGCAGGCGCATCAATTCCTCCGTTTGCAACCTTAATTTTCGAAGTGGAGTTATTAGATATCTTGTAATTTGCAAAAAAGCGGCGGAATTTGACCGCTTGCTATATGAAAACCAAGCCCCGAGTAAAATAAGCTCGGGGCTTTTTTACGCCTAAATTGACAATGGAATTAAAAAGATTAGAATTTATACGTCTTTTGACATCATTTATTTATATCGCAAGTTTTGTGTATAGGAAATGAGCAAATCCAATCGTCGCTTTAGGCGCAATTCTATTTATTCATCGTTATACCTGCTTGCCTTTCTTCATATTTTGCTTAGGAAATTTTATGTTAGAAATTTGGCAACAATTCAAACAAGATTATCTGATTAGATTTTGGAACCCGACTGCGGCGGTCATTGCTGCGGGCATTCTCTCTGCTTATTATTTCGGGTTAACCGGCACATATTGGGCAGTGACGGGAGAGTTCACTCGTTGGGGCGGAGAAATTCTAGAGTCTATGGGGGTAAATGTCTCAGACTGGGGCTATTACAAAATAATTGGTTTAGACGGTACGATCTTCAGCCGCATTGACGGGTTGATGATTCTGGGGATGTTTGCCGGCTGTATTACCGCTGCGTTATGGGCAAACAATATCAAGATTCGGATGCCGCAAAATCGGATTCGTATTGCGCAAGCGTTAATCGGCGGCGCATTAGCCGGCTTTGGGGCACGTTTAGCCATGGGTTGTAATTTAGCTTCGTTATTTACCGGTATTCCTCAGTTTTCATTACATGCCTGGTTTTTCACATTAACCACTGCTATCGGCTCTTATGCAGGGGTAAAATTTACCTTACTGCCGATATTTCGTCCGCCGTTGAAACTCAAAAAAGGCGCGGGCAAAGTAGAGCAGGCTGATCCCCAGCAAGCTAAACGCCGTTTTAGATTCGGTATGTTGATCTTTGCCATTTGGTTGATTACTTCTTTCTATGTGATGCAAAGTTCAATCAAATTAGGTTTTGCAATGTTATTCGGTTTAGGCTTCGGTTTGTTAATTGAGCGGGCGCAAATTTGTTTTACTTCCGCCTTTCGTGACTTGTGGGCAACCGGCCGTGCTTATATAGGTAAGGCGATTATCTATGGCATGTTGATTAGTACGATTTGTGTATTTAGTTATATTCAGCTTGGTGCGAGTCCGAAAATTATGTGGGCGGGGCCAAACGCAGTGATCGGTGGCTTGTTATTTGGATTCGGTATTGTCGTTGCTGGCGGTTGTGAAACCGGCTGGATGTATCGAGCGATGGAAGGACAAGTTCATTTTATGTGGGTGGGCGTCGGTAATGTCGCCGGCTCAACCCTACTGGCATATTGGTGGGATAGTCTCGCACCGGTATTGGCGTTAGATTATGAAAAAATCAATTTATTGAAATCATTTGGACCTATCTCGGGGTTATTACTCAATTACGGCTTAATGATTGCTTGTTTAGTGTTTGTGGTTTGGTGGGAAAAACGCTTTATTCGCAAAGCAAAAGCTCGCTTGGCAGCAACTCAGCGTGATACAACGGCATAACGCTTGTCGTGATTAAGAAATAAGGAAAACATTATGGCTTTTACAGTAATTCAACAACAAGATAAACACCCTTCGGAAATTATACCGGATTACACTTTGGATATGCTCGGTGAACCTTGTCCCTATCCGGCGATTGCAACTTTAGAAACGATGCCAACGTTAAAATCAGGCGAAGTGTTGGAGGTGTTAAGTGATTGTGCTCAGTCGATTAATAATATTCCCGTAGATGTTAAAAATCACGGTTATACCTTATTAAGCGTGGAGCAAGATGGATCGACTTTACGCTATTTAATTCAGAAATAGCTGATAAAAAAGCGGTCAAATTTGCAAAAAATTCTGCAAATTTGACCGCTTAAACACACACAATGTCAAAAAAGCTTATTGACCGTAATACGCATTCGCACCGTGTTTGCGTAGGTAATGTTTATCAAGTAATTCTTGTTGCATTGAACCGATGTTCGGACGAATTTGGTGGCTAACGAAGTTCATATACGCCACTTCTTCTAACACGACGGAATTATGTACCGCATCATGCGCATCCTTACCCCAAGTGAAAGGCCCGTGTGAGTGGACTAATACGCCCGGTACCATATCCGGATTAATACCACGTTTACGGAAGGTTTCCACCACCACTTTACCGGTTTCTAATTCGTACTCGCCAGCAATTTCTTCCGGTGTCATACGACGTGTACAAGGTACGGAACCATAGAAATAGTCGCCTTGTGTTGTACCTAAAGCAAGAATATCTTCACCGGCTTGAGCCCATGCGGTTGCATGGCGTGAATGAGTATGCACTACACCGCCGATATTCGGGAATTGGCGATAAAACTCTAAATGGGTTGCGGTATCAGACGAAGGTTTTTTATCGCCGAATACTTTGTTACCTTGCAAATCGACAAACACGATATCTTCCGGCTTCATTGTTTCATATTCCACACCGGAAGGTTTAATTGCAACGTAACCGGTTTCACGGTCGATTTCACTCACATTGCCCCAAGTGAAAGTGACTAATTTGTATTTTGGTAATTCAAGATTTGCTTTAAATACGCGATCACGCATTGCCAGTAATTTTGGAGATAATTCTGTTAACATTGGAAACCACCCTCTTTCATTTTTTGTTCAATCCAACGGCGAGCATTAATAATTTCTGCAATTGGCTCTTCCGCTTTTTCCGTCCACATTTCAATCAAGAACGCACCGCGATAATTTAATTTGGCGAGAATTTCAAAGAAGCCTTTAAAGTCAACACAGCCGTCACCGAACGGCACGTCACGGAATTGCCCTTTACACGTTTCGGTCACTTTATACGTGTCTTTTAAATGAATCGCCGAGATTTTATCGATGCCTAAGGCAAATTCCACTTCAATATCATCATTCCAAGCCGAAACATTACCGATATCCGGATAGACGGTAAACCATGGCGATTTGATAATTTTGTCCCATTTTTTCCAACGTTTAATCGAACTCATAAACTTGGTATCCATAATCTCGACTGCGAGAGTAACTTGGTTACTTGCCGCCAGCTCGGTTGCCCATTCTAAGCCTTGTTGGAAACGTTCAATCGTGCCTTCATCTTGTTCTTCGTAATACACGTCGTAACCGGCTAATTGAATGGTACGAATACCTAAATCCACCGCAAGTTGGATTGCTTTTTCCATGATTTCATAGGCTTTTTGACGTGTAGCTTCGTCACGAGATCCGAACGGAAAACGGCGGTGACCGGATAAACACATTGACGGAATTGTTACACCGGTATTGATGATCGCTTTGACTAATTCTATACGTTGTTCTTTTGTCCAATCTAAGCGAGCTAGGCGTTCATCCGTTTCATCAACAGACATTTCCACAAAATCAAAACCGCATGCTTTAGCAATAGAAAGCCTGTCTTGCCAAGAAATATGTTTTGGCAATGCTTTTTCATAGATACCGAGTTTATGTTTTCTCATATTCATCCCCTGGTTTGAATGATGCTTTTGGTAAAAAATCAGGTAAATTTAACCGCTTGTTTTGATGGTTTTTCTAAATGTTACTATGCAAGGATTACTTCTAGTCCTTTATCGCGAATCGCTTGAATGATTTTCGGGTCAGCTTCTTTACCGGTGATCAGTAAATCGACCTGACTAATCTCTCTAAACAGCATACCGATTTCCGTGCCGAGTTTAGTGCTATCCAGCAAGACTACGTATTTATTCGCCTTTGATGACATTTGCGCTTCGGAATTAGCGATAATCATATCGGTTTTAAATAAACCTTCATGGGTAAAGCCTTTGCCGCTGGTAAACATAATATTTGCCGCATAAGTAAATTCATTTTGTTGATTGAGCGATAGGGTGATTTTTTTATTTTTATTGTATTGTCCGCCCATGATCACGATGTCTTCGTGTTGGTGCTCGATCAGATAATTCGCAAGCGGTAGAAAATTGGTAATAATTTGCAATTTTTGTCCGCATAACGCTTGCCCGAGCAATTGCATGGTCGAGCCACATGTAAGAAGAACGCTGTCACCTTCTCGGCATAACTTGCTTGCTGCTTCGGCAATGCGACGTTTTTCTTCAAAATTATTAATTGGTTTATCTTTTTCTAACGAATGCTGTGTGTCGATTGCTTCCGCACCGTTACGCACCTTGCGTAATTTTTTCTGTTCGCTTAATTTATTAATATCTCGTCTGGCGGTTGCCGGCGAAATATTTAAAAGATTCATAATTTCCAAGGTAGAAAGCATTTGTCTTGCTTCTAACATGGCTAATAATTTCTTATGTCTAAAACTTTCATTCATGACTATTTTCCTTTTCATTCTTATCACGTTTTAAATCATGAACAATTACTAAAGAAGCCACTCCTAATTCGAATTAAGAGTGGCTTTACTTCAATTAAAGCATAGATTTAAATTGAATATTTGGTTCTTGCTCAAAGCAATCATCAAAGCCACGTGGGTGGTGGTACTCAATTAAGTCTTTATCGCGCGGATAAACATATTTGCCACCAACTTCCCAAATAAATGGATGGAATTTGTATTGTAAGCGATCTTTACGCATACGCCATAAATCAATGATTTCTTGCGTACTTGCCATAAAGTTTGTCCAAATGTCGTGGTGTACCGGAATAATGACTTTCGCACGTAAACATTCCGCCATACGGAGTAAGTCGATAGAGGTCATTTTATCTGCGATACCCACCGGGTTTTCACCATAGTTATTTAACGCTACGTCAATATCGAATTCTTTACCGTGTTTCGCAAATTGGATTGAGTAGTGTGAGTCTGCACCGTGATAGATATTACCGCCCGGTGTTTTGAAAACGTAGTTTACCGCTTTGCGACCCATTTCTTCGTCAGACGGGCATAAACCTTTTAATTCGCCGCCACGTTCTTCCGCACCTTCCACCGGTAAGGTCACTAAACAAGTACGGTCGAAAGAATCTAATGCGTGAATTTCTACGTCTTTAATTTTTACGACATCACCCGGTTTTACTACGATGATACGATCTTCTGGCACGCCCCATTTTTTCCATAATTCACCGCAGTGCCATGGACCAACAAATTTCACATGATTTAACTTAGGATTGTTTACGATAGCTGCTGCAACGTTTACATCAATATGGTCGCTGTGATAGTGAGACGCAAGAATAAAATCCACTTCGTTAATTGCAAACGGGTCTAATACCATAGGTTGCGCACGTAGATTCGGCTGTAATTTACGCACACCCGCCATATTCGCCATTTGGTGACCACGCACCATATCTTTTACTTTTTTAGTAGACTTACCACGACTACACCATAAGTCCATACAAATGTTTGCACCTGCAGGTGTTTTAATCCACACGCCTACGCAACCTAGCCACCACATTGCGAAGTTACCTTCCGGTACCACTTCTTCTTCAATTTCTTCGTTTAGCCAAGTCCCCCATTCAGGGAAGGTAGAAAGAATCCAACTTTCACGTGTGATTTCATTAACGTTCGCCATAGTAAACTCCTAGTTTGTGTAAAAGGAAGAGATGAAAAAATTAATCACTTACAATCATAAGTAATCATATTTTTTTGTAAAACGCTTTTTGTCAAAAATGTGATCTACCTCTAATTTTTTTGTGTTTTTTGCATGGATGCAAATTATTTTTATTTTGTTTATAGGATAGGGCTATTTTTAACAAACAATTGATTCCTAATAAAATCAATAGGTTATATTGTTTTATGGTTGTTGGGAAAGGAAATAAATTATACATGTTTTTAACAAGTGAGCACAAAAGTCAGAAAAATGAAAAATAAAGTGTGATCTTGTTCACAAATAATCAAAAATAATCTTTTTTGAGGTGCAATAACTGTTTATCATTTGTTCTGTAGGTATAGATATGCCTATATATTTTAATCTTTAACTTAACCAATCTAAAAATAACGAGATCTTCCAAATCTCATCATTCTTACTCAACATATAAAAGAGAGGCTCACTATGGATACAGTAATGAGTATCTTTATGGCAATCAATGACCAGATACTTTCGAAAGCGCCATTGTTACTCGGTCTTGTCGCTTGTATCGGTTACATTTTCCTAAAAAAAGATTCAACCACCATTCTTAAAGGTACCATTAAAACGATCGTTGGTTTTATGTTGGTACAAGTCGGTTCAGGTACGCTTGTGCAAAACTTTAAACCGGTTATCGAAGGTTTATCTAAATACCATAACCTTAAAGGTGCGGTGATTGACCCATATACAAGTTGGCAAGCTACAATGAGCACCATGGGTGACGCTTATGCGTATGTGGGTTATGCAGTAATTTTAGCCTTATTTCTTAATATCCTACTTGTATTATTCAGACACTTTACCGGTATTCGTACTATTATGCTTACCGGTCATATTATGTTCCAACAAGCAGGCTTAGTTGCGGTAGTGTTCTGGGTACTCGGCTCAAAACCGTGGGAAGTGGTTGTATATACCGCAATCATTATGGCGCTCTATTGGGGTATCTTCTCTAATATGATGTACCAAGCAACCCAACAAATTACCGGTGGTGCGGGTTTCTCTATCGGTCACCAACAACAATTCGCATCTTGGTTAGCGGCAAAAGTCGCACCGAAATTAGGTAAAAAAGAAGAAACGGTTGATAAACTCAACTTACCTAAATGGTTACATATTTTCCATGACAGTATCTCTGCAACAGCGATCGTGATGACGGTGTTCTTCGGCATTATCCTGATGTCATTCGGTTTAGATAACCTACAACAAATGGCAGGTAAAACGCACTGGACAATTTATATCTTTGAAACCGGCTTAAAATTTGCGGTAGCAATCCAAGTTATCGTGCTTGGTGTGCGTATGTTCGTGGCGGAATTATCTGAATCATTTAAAGGGATTTCTGAACGTTTAATTCCAAATGCAGTATTAGCAATTGACTGTGCGGCAACTTATGCATTCTCGCCAAATGCGGTGGTATTCGGTTTCATGTGGGGTGCTATCGGTCAGTTTGTTGCGGTGGGGGGATTAATCGCTTATCAACAATTCGGTGGCGGTGACGCTTCAGCTGCGGTATTAATTATTCCGGGCTTTATCCCTATGTTCTTCTCTAACGCAACAATCGGTGTATTCGCAAACCATTTCGGTGGTTGGAAAGCAGTGATGAAAATCTGTTTCGTGATGGGTATTATTGAAGTACTTGGTTCTGCGTGGGTAGTAAGCTTAATTACCAGCACAGAAGGCGGTGCAGGCTTTAATGGCTGGATGGGTATGGCGGACTGGGCGTTATTATTTCCACCGATTATCCAAGGTATGTTCTTTAGCCCGACCGGCGCAACTTTCGTATGTGTCGTGTTAGCATTTGTATATATGGCATTTGCGGGCAAACAATTACGTGCTGACGAAGTAAGAGCGAAAGCAGAAGGTAAAACCGTTGACCAATTATACGGTTTCGGTGAATCGGTGGAACAAGAAGCTGAACCGGCTCAAACGAGAGAAAGCAATGCGGAAGGTGATACAAAAGCGGTGCGTATCTTAGCGGTATGTGGTTCTGGTCAAGGTTCATCAATGATGATGAAAATGAAAATTAAACAATACCTTGATAAACGCAGTATTCCAAATGTGATGGATTCATGTGCGGTAACCGACCATAAAGGTAAAGTCGGTTCGGTAGATATCATCGTATGTTCTAAACACTTACAAAATGAGATTGTGGCGAATGATCATATCTCGGTATTAGGCGTACAAAATATGTTAAATCCAAATACCTTTGGTGAAGAGCTATTGGCTCTTATCAAAAAATATCAATAACCCTCAAGACCACCTTCCAAAAAGGGAGGTGGTCACCAAGTTGGCACGTAGGGAGATGAAAAATGTTCCTCAAGACCACCTTCCAAAAAGGGTGGTGGTCACCTTGATTTAAACCTATCCACTTAAAGGAAGTAAAGCTATGTTAAAAGAATCGCTTATCGAAAATAACTCAATCCTTTTAAATCAAAGCGCGGCAGATTGGAAAGCAGCGATAAAATTAGGCACGGATGTTTTAGAAAAATCAGGTGCGATTGAACCTCGTTATTACACCAGTATTATTGAAAATATTGAAAAAATGGGGCCATATATCATTCTTGCACCGGGTCTTGCGATGCCGCATTCTCGTCCGGAAGAAGGTGTTATTAAAACCTCGTTTGCCTTAGTGACCTTAAAAGAGCCGGTTTATTTTGATGGCGAAGATGAGCCTATTTCGGTATTTGTCACCTTAGCTGGCAGTGATTCGGATAAACATATGGAAGGTCTAATGGAAATTACTCAAGTATTGGACGATCCGGACAGTGATACCGGCGTAGATTTAGCCAAAATCTTACGTTGCCAAACTAAAGAAGATGTTTATGCTGTGATTGATCAGGCGTTAGCTGGCTAGAAATTTCCTCTCTCTGCTTGTTTTGCTGAACACTTCAACAAGCGGTCTCTCTCCCGCCAGCAGGAGAGTGGAATAAAGTACCATTTAAAAATTTGTAAAAGGAACAAAATATGTCAAAACCATTACTTCAAATTGCATTAGATTCATTAAGTTTAGAAAAAGCGGTTGCAGATGCAAAACAAGCGGAAAGTGTAGTAGAAATTATTGAGTGCGGTACGATTCTTGCCTGTGCAGAAGGGATGAAAGCGGTTTCAACTTTACGTGCGTTACACCCGAACCATATTATCGTATGTGACTTAAAAACCACGGACGGTGGAGCGATTTTAGCGAAAATGGCATTTGAAGCGGGCGCAGACTGGTTAACGGTTTCAGCAGCAGCACATCCGGCAACTAAAGCGGCATGTAAGAAAGTAGCGGATGATTTCAATGCGGCACATCCGGAATTAAAAGTGAAGAAAGAAATCCAAATCGAAATTTACGGCAACTGGACAGTAGAAAAAGATGCGAAAGAATGGGTTGAATTAGGCGTAAAACAAGCGATTTACCACCGTTCTCGCGATGCGGAATTAGCAGGTAAGGGTTGGACGGCGGAAGACGTTGAGCTGATGAAACAACTTTCTGCACTCGGCTTAGAATTATCGATTACCGGTGGTATCGTACCGGAAGAAATTCATTTATTTAAAGAAATTAAAAATGCGAAGGCCTTTATTGCCGGTCGCGCTTTAGTCGGTGAAAAAGGTAAACAAACCGCCGAAGCGATTCGTGCTGAAATTGATAAATATTGGGCATAATATTTAGTGTTGCGTTAAGGCATACAAGCGGTCGATTTATGGAAATTTTTTGCTATGAATAACGCTTGTTCAAAGATTAAAATCCTCGTGAATATATTCAAGCACGAGGATTTTTATTTATGCCTTATTTTGTAGCCAGAATTTCTTGACGAACAATCTCAGCCCCCGCGCTTAAGGCTTGCAATTTGCCACGGGCAACTTGGCGAGATAACGGTGTCATACCACAGTTGGTGCTAGGGTAAAGCTTATCGGCATCAACGAACTGTAAAGCTTTTCTTAAAGTATCCGCCACTTGTTCTGGCGTTTCAATCTCGTTAGTAGCAACATCAATTGCGCCTACCATCACTTTTTTACCACGTACCAACTCGATTAAATCCATCGGTACACGAGAGTTTTGGCACTCTAAAGAAATAATATCGATGTTTGATTTTTGTAGTTTAGGGAAGCTTTCTTCATATTGACGCCATTCCGAACCTAATGTTTTTTTCCAATCGGTATTGGCTTTAATACCGTAACCATAGCAAATGTGTACCGCTGTTTCGCATTTTAAGCCTTCGATGGCATGCTCTAATGCCGCAACACCCCAATCGTTTACTTCATCAAAAAATACATTAAATGCCGGTTCATCAAACTGAATAATATCTACACCGGCTGCTTCTAATTCTTTTGCTTCTTGATTAAGAATCGTGGCAAATTCCCATGCTAATTTCTCACGGCTCTTGTAATGTCCATCATATAGAGTATCAATCATCGTCATTGGACCCGGTAATGCCCATTTAATAGGGCGATCGGTATGAGCGCGTAAAAATTTAGCATCTTCAACAAAAACTGGTTTGGGACGGTGTACTGCACCGACTACGCTTGGTACGCTGGCATCATAGCGGTTACGGATTCGTACAATTTCACGTTTGGTAAAATCCACCCCCTCTAAATGTTCAATAAAAGTCGTCACAAAATGTTGGCGAGTTTGCTCACCATCACTCACAATATCAATGCCCGCTTGAATTTGTTCCTGTAATGAGACAAGTAACGCATCACGTTTTGCTTGCAGTAAATCATCGCCGGTTAATTTCCATTCTGACCATAATTTTTCTGGTTCGGCGATCCAAGAAGGCTTCGGCAAGCTGCCAGCGGTTGAGGTTGGTAATAATGTTTCCATAAAATTCTCTTTAACTTATTAAATTACTTCTGTTTTTGCCCAATTCGCTAGTAATTCACGATACGGTTTGATAAAGCGTTCATTGGTAAATTCGCCTTGTTTAATTGCTAATTGCGTACGTTCTTCACGGTCATATTCAATGGTGGTCAATGAATAATCTTGGTAGGTTAAACTTGGTTGATATACTTGTCCTGCAACCGAGTTAGCATTGTAAATTTCTGGACGATAGATTTTTTGGAAGGTTTCCATTGTGCTGATCAAGCCGATTAACTCTAAATTAGAGTAATCGTTCAACAAATCGCCGGTAAAATAAAATGCATACGGGGCAACCGATTTGGGTGGCATAAAGTAACGAACTTTCATCCCCATTTTTGCAAAGTAATCATCTGTTAATGAATAAGTATTTTGAGTATATTCCGTACCTAAAATAGGGTGGTGGTTAGTGGTTTGCGTATAAGTACGGGTACTCGCCACGCTTAAGCAGAATACAGGAGCTTTAGCCGAAATTTGTTGATAAGCTTCTGAATCGACTAATAATTTGAACAATTTACCGTGCAACTCACCATAATTAGCTGGCACACTAAATTTTTCTTGGTTTTTATTATGGTTGATCAACCAGACACTAAAATCATAATCGCGTACATAAGATGAGAAACTATTGCCAACAGTGCCATCAATGCGTTGATTTGTGTGCTTATCCACAATGTAGGTTTTTAGCATTTCAATCGCAGGGAAATGCTCCTCTTGCCCTTCTATCACAATATCCGCAGACACAATTTCAACCTCAACCGCATAACGATCATTTTTCGGATTATCCCAATGAGCGAAGTCATTAAAACGGTTATTAATCATACGTAAGGTATTGTGTAAATTTTTCTTACGATTTTCTCCTCGAGCAAGGTTAGCAAAATTTGTTGTTAAACGTGTGCTTTGAGCGGGTGCATAGTCTTCATCAAATCTCAGTGTTTTAATAGTGTAGTGAAATGGATTGCTCATTATTACCTCTGTATTAAGCTTCATTGCTAATTGATAGAGGTAATCTATCTCATATTTGTTATGAATCAAAATGAAACATTTTATTAACAAGCATGAAATATATTCATAAACTATAAGCTTAATGAGTTAAGTGGATAATCGGCTATAATTAAAACAAAATGTATTTTTTGAATTACTTACGCATTTGGATTATGATACGGGCAAATTCCTTGAGAAAGATAGCTCACATGAAATATTTTAAACTTACCTATATCGCATTACTTACAACATTTGCAGTTTCCGCCGTTGCGAATGAAACCAATGATGCAAAGAACACTTGGGCGGATCAACAACGTAGTTCGATTCGTACTAAATTACATGATTGGTCAAACGGCATTAATGATTGGTTGGGTGAAACGGATCCAAGTAAACCGGCATCGGCAAGTTTACGTGTGATGTTAGACAATCAATGGAATAAGCATGATCGTTTTTCTTATAAACCTCGTGTACGAGGCAAAATCAGATTACCGGTATTGAAAAAACACGTCAGCGTGGTATTCGGTGATGAAGATTTGGAAAACCAAGCGCGCGATAAAAATCATGTCGGACAAAATTACCGTAATTTACCGCGTGATCGTAATTATGACAGCCGCCAAGCACGTAACGATAATGCCTCTATCGGTTTACGTTGGTCAAATGAGATTAAGCGTTTAGGCATTGAAAGTGATTTGGACGGCGGTTTACGTTCGGGCGGTGATATTTTCGGGCGTTTGCGTTTAAGCAAAACTTGGAATATTACCGATAATTTTGGTACTCGTTTAGAACAAATTTATCGTTATGGTACCAACAGTAAACATTACCTGCGTACCAATTTAGAAAATCGTTATATTGATAGTGAAAGTACCTTCATTATGAATCATACTTTCCTACAATATACGCATGATGTGGATGAAGAAACCGGTTGGGGCAATAGTTTGTATCGTCAGCATAACTTTGCACCGCTTAAACATTTAAGTTACGGCATTTTTATGGGGGGACGTTTTGATAAAGAACACTCCAAATTCAATACTTACGGACCGTTTATTAACTATCGTCAATCCATTTTCCGTAATTGGATATTTATTCAACCGGAAATCAGTTTTTATAACGATAAAGACAAAGACCGTAACCATTTTATTAATACCTTTGTGCGTTTAGAAGTGGTTTTTTAACTTTTCGTATGATCAAAAAAGACTGCGTAAAACAAATTACGCAGTCTTTTTTATTTGTAAAAAAATCTCGAAAAATAACCGCTTGTTCGTTACTTCTGGTTATATGGATAACGCAAAATCACTTTGTTATAGAAGCTACCGTTAATATGCGTTTTGTGTAAATGGAATTTTCGGTAAGCATTAAATAACCCTTCATCAGGCTTTTCCGGATTTGTCCAAAAGTCATCTAAGCTGCCTTGATAAGTGAGTCCTGCAAAATCATAATTGGCTCGACCTAATGTTTTTACCGGCATATTGTGTAATAATGCCGAAATACCGCTGGTACTATTTAGCGTAACCATTCCTTTACCGTGGCGTAAGAAAACCGGCATCGGTACATCGTGAATATAGTAAATGCGTTTTTTCAGATTGGGATATTGTTCCATATATTCATCAATCACTTTTCCGTAATCAATAAAGCCACGATCCATCGGGTGATGTTTTACGATTAAACGTAAGTACCTCGGTGCTTTTGTGGCGAAAGATAATAACACTTCACGTAAGAACGCTTCTATATTAGAGTAATCGCTATGAATCAGAATCTGGCTATCATCATAAACCTGTAATGGTAGAATGAAAAAATCACCGAATTCACCTTGCTCAACACGCTTAGAAAAACTGCGATCGTGCATATAATAGTGCAGCCGTTTAATCCCTGAAACCATCCATAATTTTACGTAATACCATACATTCAATAGGCGATGATGACGGTACTCCGGATATTGGTGGCGGCGATAATAAGCGGATACATAATACAGGACTGCTAATTTTGCCATTGGCCAAAAACCTTTCGCTACACTTTGTGCTTTGCTTGGATCTGGCAATTGTTCAAACTGTTTGAAATAGTCCGTATGCTTTGGAATGGGTGAATAAGCGTTTACCCCGGTCTTTTCAAATGTGACGTAATCGGGGCGGAAATAGCCTTCTTCAAAAGCCCAAAATGTAATATTTAAATGCTTACAAACTGTTTTCGCCAGTTTGTGATATTTACGGTTATCGCCAAAACACACCATACTATCAATATTATGCGTTTGGCAAAAATCCATTAAATATTGATGAAAATTTTCTAACGTATCACGATAAGCAAAGGTATTGACAATGCTATTCGGATAAAAAAATTCATCTCCAGCGTTTAAGTTAATTTTAAATACAGTACGATTTTGAGCTTGTAACCATTCCGATAATTGGGTGAAGAAAGAGCCTATCGGGCCTTGCAGTAGCAAAATCTGATTTGATTGCTCAATCAAATCATCTAAATAATGGCTGATCATCGTTAAATACTCTTTGAGAATTTTATTTTAATATTTTAATGCTCGGTAAAGCTGTTTTAACTTACCGAATTGTTTTGCAAGCCAAGGACGTTTAATTCCACTGTTGGCTAATTTTTGTTTTTGTTGCTGAAGAATTTCGATTGCTTGGTTGGCATCAATCATGACACGTTTTTCAGGATCGACATATTGCGGGTAATAAACTAATACCGCGGCAATTAATTCTTCAAGGCGTAATTGTCGAGTACGTCTTGCCAAAGGGATGTGGTCTTGTGTTAATCCCCAGTTAGAGTAAAACGGTAAGCCGTAACAATGTACTGTTTTCCCGCGTAATAGCGCTTCAAATCCGGCTAATGACGTCATTGTATGGACTTCATCTACTTGATTAATACAATCTAAGATATTGGCGTTTTCTACAATTTCATCAGCAAATTTGCCCGCTTGCTCGTAAGAAACAAACCCTTGTCGATTGCCGCTGACCACGTCCGGGTGCGGTTTATAAATAATATAGGCATCCGGATTCAGCGTTCTAACTTTTTGCAGTAAATCGGCATTGTGCTGCAGTTGTGGCGAACCGAAACGAATAGAAGCATCATCTTCAACCTGTCCCGGCACTAAAATTGTTTTTTTATCAGTAACCGATAAGCGGAAACCGGTATTTCCTACATTATATTTAGCGATATTGGCTTGAATTAGGCGTTGTTGTAATTGTTTGGCTAGCGCTAAATCTTGCTCGCTAAATTCCTGATGTTGCAAAATCTCCTCTAAGCGAGAAGGAGTTTGCGCATTAAAATAAATACCTAGGTCATCAATCACTAGTGATAAAGGTGCGACTAGATTTGAACCTAAACCGACCGAACGAATAAAACCGTCTTCCATGCGTAATAACGGTAGATTATGTTTGGCGGCAAAAGCGAGAATTTCTGGTTTGCCTTGGCTCCAAATCAGCAGTTTGGCATCGGTAGCAAGTGGTCGATTTTCGAGTTTTTTTAGCGATCGTACGAAATGTAATTTACATAATGGTAAATCAAAAAACGGTTTAATGACCGCTTGTTTCCATAACGACATGCCTACGCAATACAGGTTTCCGCTTAGACGTTGATTTAATGCTTTAGTTTTGCTGAGGTAGTCTATTACGTCAAAAATTGTACCGATCTTGCCGTTATTTGGGTTGATATAACGACTATATTGCAAATAAGCCGCAGCAAATAACTGAATAAACGAGCGGTTTTTGCGGCGTTGCTCCAATTTTAAAATATCAATGTCCGGATGTCTGTCGTCCGTAATTCCCCAGCCGGCAAACCACGGAATACCGAAGGTAATGACTTTTTTACCGAGTAACAACGCCTCGAACCCCATTTGAGAAGTTACACAATAAACTTTTGCCACCTGTTTAAGCAGCGAAAGCGGATTAACGTCTTCGGCAAATAAACGGATACGATTACCATAACAGTGTAAATCGGTTAGATAGCCTTTCTTCTTGCCACTGATCACATCCGGATGTGTTTTAACCCAAATTCGTGCCTTAGGATTTTCTCGAATTGCGGCATCTAGCATCTGTTTAAAGTGGATTTCATTTGCCCAGCCGTATTTAACCGCCATATCACCGAAAGTTTGATCGACGACTAAGACAACAGAGGATGATTTATCTACTTGTTCGGTGAAATCGGCATTGTGATTATATTTGGAGAGCTGATTTCGTTGAATTAAACAAACTGCTCGCTCAGCAGCACACATTTGTTCCGGTGTAAGTTGCGAATGTAAAATAAGTGCTTCTAAACGAGACGGTCGAGTCGTGTCATAATAAATACCGACATCGTCATAGACCATCGAAAATGGTGGATAGCCCATTACACCTAAACCAAGCGAACGTAGAAATCCGTCCTCTAATGCGATATAAAGTAAGCTATGTTTTTGTGCATATTCTCGAGCTTTTTGGGTAGAAGGGCGCATTCCCCAACCTATGACATTGTCCACAATCGGTACTGTTCCTATACGAGGAAAAGCAACAATCTCACTATCATGTAAGAAAGTATTAAGGTGCGGAATTTTTAAAATTCCACGTGAGAAAATAAGGGATTTTGTCATAGTTAAATTTGTTTTAATCGGTTCGTAAATCTACTTTTACAAAATATAGAGTTTACTCTTTAGGGCTGACAAAGTAAATTTTAGCCGATTAAAAAGCCCGAAGAAACGGAAGCTTTCTTTGGGCTTTTTTGTAAAGAGCATAGATTATTGTGCAAGCAACTCAGGTTTATCACCGTAAACCGGCACTAAGGTTTTCTCATAAGCCGCTTTTAATTTGCCGTTTGATTTTAACTCGGCAATTTCTTTATTGATCACATCTAATAGTGCTTGATTACCTTTTTGTACCGCAGGGGCGATTTGTTCCGTAGGACCGACACTGCCGATTGCCACGTCAAAGGTCGGGTTTTCTTTCGCCCATGCCCACACCAATGCGTTATCGTGCGCTAATGCTACTCCACGCCCGTCTTTAAGCGCATCGAAGGTTTCGGTGTTTTGGTCGAACTTTAATAGGTTGATTTCAGGGTGATTCTTGGTGAAATAGGCATCAGCGGTCGTGCCTTTGTTTACTAGTAAAGTTTTGCCTTCTAACTGCTTAAGATCGGTAATTAATGCACTTTTCGGTGAAACGACACCTAATGCCACATTCATATAAGGTGCAGCGAAATCTACAACTTCGGCACGCTCCGGTGTTTTAGTAAAGTTAGCTAAAATCAGATCAACTTTATTCGATTTTAAATATTCGACACGGTTTGCCGCTTCAGTTAAGACAAACTCCACTTTATCCGGACTACCGAGTAAATCATTGGCTATTTCTTTGGCAATTTCGACATCAAAGCCTTGGTTTTTCCCTTCTGCATCAACATAACCGAACGGTGGTTTATCGCCGAATACACCGATACGAATTACGCCGTTTTGTTTAATTTGCGCAATACTATCTTGAGAGGAAGATTGTGCGCTATTCCCATTGTCACATGCCGTTAAGGCAAAAGCGGTAATTGCGGTTGCCAGTAATGTTTTTAATGTTGTGTTCAGTTTCATAAAATACTCCTATTTAAAATCGTTGCTCGGCTAAAAGCCGTATTTTGTAAAATTTTAGCGAAATTTGACCGCTTGCATATCGCGAATTAATAATCCATACCGCTTAAGAACTGTTTGGCTCGCTCGGTTTGAGGCTGGCTAAAGAATTGATGCGGCGGTGCTTGTTCGATAATCACACCTTTATCCATAAAGATAATTCGATCTGCGACTTTTTCGGCAAAACCCATTTCGTGGGTAACGATTAGCATCGACATTCCTTCTTCCGCCAGTTCCAGTACGACATCCAACACTTCTCGCACCATTTCCGGGTCGAGTGCTGCAGTAATTTCATCAAGTAAAATCACTTCCGGATTCATACACAAGGCACGCACTATCGCAATACGTTGCTTTTGTCCACCGGATAATTCTCGAGGGAAAGCGTTTTTGCGATCTAACAAACCGACACGAGCAAGTAATTTATCCGCTTGCGCCTCCACTTCTTGGTGTGAGCGTTTTTGCGCTTTGAGAGGCCCTAATAAAATATTCTCGATTACATTTAAATGGGCGAATAATTCATAGCTTTGGAACACCATACCGACTTTTTGACGAGAGGCTTCCCAGCTTAAATCTTTGCCGAATTCCCCGACATCTTGCATCACAATGCTGCCGCCTTGTTTTTCCTCTAAGCCGTTTATGCAACGTAGTAAGGTACTTTTGCCACAGCCGGACGGGCCTAAAATTACTACTACTTCGCCTTTGGCTAAGTCCAAATCTAAATTGGGAATTGCGACCGTTTCGCCATATTTTTTCTGTAAATTACGGATAGAAAGTAACGCCATTTAACTCTCCCATTTGCGTTCTAAGCGTGTTGCAAGCAATGACAGCGGGTAACAAATCAGAAAATATAAAATAAAGATTAATCCATAGACAAAAAAGGAGGCGTTTGGGTTCGTCAATAAGGAATTCTCAATGATTTGTTGTCCGACTTTAACCATTTCAATCACTCCGATTAAGGCAGCGAGCGAGCTGGTTTTTACCATACGGGTAAACAGATTAATCGCCCCCGGTAATACTCGACGTGTACCTTGCGGTAATTCGATATATTGGAAAATCTGCCAACGATTTAGGCCTAACGCACGGGCGGATTCGATTTGGTGTTTTTCAATTGAGGCTAATGCACCACGTACCAAATCACCCATTTCAGCAATGCCCCATAGGGTAAATATCCAAATACACACCCAAAAACCGCTGATATGCAGGTTAAACCAAGTTGATAGCCCAAAGTAGAGTGCAAACAGCCACACTAAAATCGGTACGATCCGAATGGTTTCTAAATAAAAACGACAAGCGGCACGTGCAAAAACATTATTCGCTCGCATAAGTAAGCCGAATAACGTACCGAATGCTAATGAGAAACCGACCGAAATAAACGAAATCTGGGCGGTCAGCCATAAACCTTGAGCGAGTCTAGCAGCATTTTGCCCCTCAAATAACCAATCAAACCCCATATTTTGCACTCCGTACTTTATTTTCAAAGTGGCGAGCTAGCAGTGAAATCGGTAATAAAATCACTAGGTAACTGGCAAATAACAAGAACAGCGCTTCATTGGTTTTGTAATCCATACCGATAATATCTTTGGTAACAAACATTAATTCCGCTACGGCGACTGCACTGATCACCGAGGTTTCTTTAATTAAAAACAGAACATTTGCACCAATAGCCGGAATGGATACCGCCCATGCTTGCGGAAAAATGACATAGTGAAACACTTGAAAACGGTTTAGACCAATCGCTTTTGCCGCTTCGGTTTGACCTTTCGGCACTGCAAGTAAACCGGCACGTAGTGCTTCCGCCATATAACTTGCGCCAAGAAAAACTAACGCAATAACACCACAGGTAAAACCGTCCCATTTAATGCCGATTTTCGGTAAACCGTAATAAAGAAAGAAGAGTTGAATGAGCAGAGGAGTATTACGAGATAATTCGATGTAACCACGAGCTAATCCGTAAAACGGTTTAACTTGATAAGTGGTAACAATTGCGATTAATAAGCCGAAGACTAACGACAGTAAAATCCCCCAAAATGAAAGCTGGAGGGTAATGATTGCTGCGTCAATAAAGCGTGGAATCGCATTAACAACGTAAGACCAATTCATAGTAAGTAGTAGGTGAGGTTAAGACAAAAATGCTTAAAAACTGAAAAAGATTTTCGATCGAATCCATCGGAAATGGAAAGTATAAGAAGCTATTCTTTATAACTTTTTGTTATGAAAAAGCCACCCGGTGGGTGGCTTTGTGGTTGAAACGAGGTTTCGATTAGCGGTGCGGTTGATCTAAAGGAATTTCCGCATCCGGCTCTTTGGTAATACGGTTACGTAAATCACGACGAATTACCTCAATTGTCCAGAACCAGAATATATGACCGACTAATTCAGAGATGTGTTCATATAAAGGCCATTCTGCAACCGGAGGTGTTAAACCTAACGCTGGGAATGTGATGTAGTGTACACAGATATTTGCAATGATACCCGCACCGATACCTTGCCAGAATTTAATTTTCGGGAACACTTCAGCCACTAAGCAATAACCTATTGCGAATACTAATGAGAAAATCATATGGGTTACACCAATTGAGTTAAACGGGTGATCCGCAAAAGTAAATGCCACTGTGTTATAAGGATCGATACCAATGTAATCACGTAAGAAAACTGCCGGAGGGTTTAATACCGCACGTGAACATTGTGCTAATGCACCTTCCATCGCTAATGAACCTGAACTTAACGCATCTAAAACAGGTTGTGGACATGCTGCTTGGAATAAATCAACCGGGCTACGTGGTGGGAACGGATGTTCTGCACCCCATTTTACGAATGCGGAAATAATGCCGGCGATGATACCGATAAATACTGCTAAACCGTAACGACGACGATTAGGATTTGTTTGTTCAAAAAGGCCCATATTAATAATCCTATAAACGAAAATTAAGGTGAAATTGAGTTTACACCATTTCTGAAACAGCATTTCAGAAATATGTTTATCATTTTCCGCCTAATTAATATAAATTGCAATCTAATTTATTGTGAAATAAACCGCTTAAACGGAATTTTTTTAAGATTTAAAAAAATTCCGTTTATGTGTAATTTTAATGTTATTTAGTTATTGCAATTTTTAACGTAATAGCATTACTTGTGGGGTTGAATGGATACAATGAGGGATGATTGCTACTTCCGAGCGATACCATTTTGCAATATTAGTCTGATTTATAACCGCTTGCGGGCTGCCTTGCACCTGAATAGTTCTTTCAGCCAATAACATTAATCGATCACCGTAAAGTGCAGCAAGATTAAGATCATGCAGAATGGCGCAAACCGTTAAGCCTCGTTCATCACAGAGCTTGCGTAATAAACGCAAACAGTGTTGTTGATGGTGTAAATCAAAAGCGGAAGTCGGTTCGTCTAAGAACAAAATTTTACCCCACATATCGGGTTGCCATAGCTGTAATAAAGCTCTCGCCAGTTGAACCCGCTGCTGTTCGCCACCGGATAGATAACGATACTGTTGTTTCAGCAACGATTGGCATTCGGTTGCGGTCACGACTTGTGCTATATCCGTCTCACTAATATGGTGTTGATAGCTGCCCATTCGGATCACTTCTTCCGCCAAAAACGGAAAGTTAATTTGGCTGTGTTGTTGCATCACCGCTCGCTGATGTGCTAATGCAAGCGGTCGAAAATCGGCTAAATTTTGCAGATTGAACTGAATTTCGCCTTCGGTTAACGGTAAATAGCCGGCAAGTAGACGTAACAGCGTAGATTTTCCAGCGCCATTCGCACCGATTAATACACTGATTTCACCAGCTTTCAGCGACAAGTTGACCGATTGTAAAATAATGCGTCCGTCAATCTGATAAGCCAATTGTTTGGCACTTAATACCTCGGATAAGCGGTCAAATTCTGTGGTTTTTTTGCAAATCATCTGCCTTCCTTATATTTAATTACCAACCATAAAAAGTAGGGCGCACCGAGAAAGCTGGTCAGCATTCCCACCGGAATTTCCGCCGGTGCAACCATAGTACGTGCTAAGGTATCCGCCCATAACAATAGGATTGCACCACATACGGCGGAAGCGGGGATAACCCAACGATGATCCGCACCGAATTTAAAACGTACTAAATGTGGAATCACCAAACCGATAAAGCCGATAGCACCACTTACCGCTACCGCACAACCGACTAATAATGCACCGCTTAAAACTAACACTTTTTTTAAGCGTACGACATTCACGCCTAGATAATGCGCCTCTTCCTCGCCGAGCTGCAGTAAATTGAGTGAGCGGGCGAGTGTTAAGGCAAAACAAGCAGTCGGAATCATCACGCAACTTGCAGCCATGAGCGGTTGCCATTGCGCTTGTCCAAGGCTGCCCATTGTCCATAAACTGAATTGGCGTAATTGTTGGTCATTGCTCACATAAGTCAAAATACCGACTAAAGAAAAACAGAGTGCATTAACCGCAATCCCTGCCAACAACAACTTATTGACCGATGCTTGCCCTTGATAACCTAACCAATAAATCAACGTAGCAACTAACATACTGCCGCTAAAAGCGACCAACATTGTGCCGTATAATAGCCATTGTTCCGGCAGAATATTCGGTAGTAAGATAAACAATGCCACTGCTAAAGAAGCGCCGCTATTCACACCGATGAGCGCTGGATCCGCCATTGGGTTGTGAAACAAACCTTGAAATAACGTGCCGGCAATCGCTAGTCCGGCACCGACTAAGATCGCAAGTAAAATGCGAGGTAAGCGAATGTTTAACCAAATTTGCCACTGGCTATCGTCAAAAGTTAATTGCCACAAATCATGCCACGTAATCGAGAGTGCGCCGAGATTTGCGGCGATTATGCTACTTAATAAGAGCATAAAGACGCATCCGAATAACCAAATTGTTTTAGTCATGGTGCACCTGTTCGGCGGCTTGGCGCATTTTTAACAATTCGGTCGGTGTCGTTAGCGTGAAACCAAGAACGGCTAAATCATCTAGTACGATAACATTTTTCTTTTTAGCCGCAGGCGTTAGCGCCATACCGGGTAATGACCATACTTTATCGATCGAACCTAAACTATCTAAGCTCATTTTTGTTAGCACCAATAAATCCGGACGTGCAGCGATGACACCTTCTTGTGAAATCGGCGAAAAACGAATGCTATTTTGCATAGCATTCGTGGCACCAATTAAGCGAATAATACTATCTGCCACCGTATTTTTGCCTGCCGCCATATAATTCGAACCCGCATGATTTAGGATAAATAAAATACGGACATCTAAAGGCGAAGTGGAAACCGCTTTCAGCTCATTTGCAAACTTTTCGGCTAATTTAACCGCTTGTTGCGGCTTGTTAACTAATTTTCCAACTCGTTGGATTTTTTGCATCACGCTTTCCGGTGTATATTCGAAAGGGACGCGTTCGACCGTCACCCCAGCACTTTTTAGTTGTTCAAAGACGGCGGAAGGCTGAGCCACATCGGAACTGATCACTTTAGTCGGTTTTAGTGCCAAGATCCCTTCCACGTTTAATTGACGCATATAACCGACATCCGGCAGTTGTTGTGCGGCAAGCGGTGCGATACTAGTGCTATCTCGTCCGACAAGCGTCTGCTCGGCACCCAATGCGTAGATAATTTCAGTGACATCGCCGCCAATGCTAACGATACGTTCTTGTGCCAGCGCCGGATTCAGCCCGATACAAGCGGTTAAAAAAGCCAAAAATTTTGCCAGTTTCATGTTGTTCTCCTGCTTGTTCCGCGCTTAGAAACGAATTTCCGCACCGGCGGTGTAGGTTCTACCACGTGCGGTATTACTGAATTTATATAGCCCGGTGTCATAGTCGTAATCTTCTTGAGTTGAAGAGTTATATGAATTAAGCGCATCCAGATAGTTTTTGTTCATCAAGTTTTGTACACCGGCTTTTAATGTCAAGTGTCGGTTGATCTTATAGTTTGCGTAAAAATCAATGATCACCGGAATTTTCGGCAGTCTTTCAATCAACATTTTGCCGTCCGAATCAACACCTTCGATATGAACTCGATTCGCTTTACCGGTATATTTGAAAGTGGTGGCGAGCGTCAGTTTTTTCTCCAGTAATCGAGTGCCGAGTTCTAAGGTTGCATGATCTTTCGGTTGCACCGTATAAGATTCCGTACCAAACCCGCCGAGAATAATGGCACCGACAGAAGTTGGCTGCGTGGTTGCGCTACGAGTGTAGGAGAAATTGGTAAAGAATTGCTCTGCATCATAGTTGAGTTCCACTTCCCAGCCTTTGCTTTTTACTTTGTTTGGCGCATTCACATAAAGTTGAGCTTGTAAATTATCATCCGATAAGTTCAAGTCATTACATAAATGATTACCGCAACCGTAAAACGATTCTTTGAAAATATAGTCTTTAATATGTGAGTTAAAATAGACTACTTTTAGCCCTAACATATCGTTCTCGCTTAACAGTTTGTCTTGGGTAATGTTAAAGCCGACTTGGGCGGTTTTGGCACTTTCCGGGCGAAGAAACGGATTAACGCTTAAGCCATTACGACTGGTGTTGAATATTTCTTGAACATTCGGCGCGCGGGTCGTTTCAGCATATTCGATAAATGGTTCAAGCCAAGAGGTCACTTTTGCCGATAAATTTACCGAAGGATCGGCAGAGCTGTATTTTCGCTTCACATGTAAATGCCAAGAGGGTACGCAATAGATCGCATCATCAATATCGCATGCCGGTTTATCTCCGCTTAAACGATAGTGTGAATGGCTTGCGCCGGCTTTAAGGGTAAAAATGCCCGCCTCAAGAACACTGTTCCAGTAGAACGATTTGATTCGCTGCTTGCCTTGCGGAGCAAAAGCCGCATTGGCGACCGCACCACTGTTGTTACCATTTTCATTTATCGGCAAGTCACGCACATATTTGTTATTGAATAGGTTAAAACCTAGCGCTAAATCCAATTTGCTATGCCCAAAATCAAATTTTGCGTTATTGTGAATATCGAATGTTCTTGCTCGGTTTAAGGTTGCCGCATCATCTAATGTCCATAAGGTTGCGCCTTGGTTGTAAACCTGAGTTGTTTTTGCATCCGAGGCGAGTAGGTGTAAATTCAGCCACGGATGCGCATCGTATTTCGCTTCGAGCGCATTGGTGTAACTGTCGATTTCTCGTCCGGCTATGTTGTTATGATAAACACGGCGAGAAACTTTTAATTCACTGTTCTGTTGCGGCTTAAAGGCAATTTTAGCTAAATAAGAACGTGGTTGTTGCTCTAATCCGCTAAGGTAGCTTGCCTCTTCTGATCGAGAACCGTCACCACGGCTATAGCTTTGAGAAAGTTTATGTTTACTCAATGCAAATAAACCGCTGAGACTGCCGGTTTGTAACACATTGTCTTTGGCGGCAACGGCAAGCATACCGTTGCGCCCTAAACCGTTCGAGCCGATATTCAGTTTGGTTAATGCACCGACTTTACGGTTTTCTAATAAAATGTCTTCCGCATCAAGGGTTTTAAAATTGGCACTACCCATTAATGCGTTTACACCGGCCGCACCGTCTGAATGCCCTTTCGCAACGTCAACACGTGTCAAAAAGTTTTGGTCGATTAATGCACCGAATTGACTCATCGGTCCGTTTCCCTCATGGAATTTTCCGCCGCCGTTTGCTGATGTGCCGAGTTGTGTTTGTGGTACGCCGTCCACCATCATATTCACACGACCTAAGCCGGTCATATTACGGATATTCACGCTTACCGCGCCTTGACCGGGATCGATTTGTGTATAAGCACCGGCAATCGAGCGTACCACGCTATCCAGATTCTGCATTGCATTTTCGCCGACACCACGGCTGCTTGCCGCACCGGCTTTACCGTATGATTTGAAATTCGCATTAGTTTGGCTTTTTTCTAATACGTAAACTGGATCGAGTGCCAGATTTTGTTCCGTCGCCATACTCGGTAGGCTTGAGATACCGGCTAAACTACCGAGCAATAGTTGATTTAAACGCTTTAATCTCATTCATTCCTCTTAATTATAGATGTTATAAAAATTACTCAGTAAACCAAACGTAATCGGCCTGCTGTAGCGTGACGGCTTCAGCTTCCGAACGTTGACTTTTAAGCATTATTGAAATTGTTTTTGCTTTATTTTTGTGATCAAAGTCTTGTAAATGGAGCGGGACGGCTAGGTCTTTACGCACGTGATTATTACCCGCCACCAAGAGGGCATAAGCGGTCGAATTTTGCGTATTTTTTACTAACATTTCCGCCATACGGCGGTCACGAAATTGCTGTACGGTAACCGCTTTTTCTAAGATGTTCGGTGGTAATGAGTGATGCGCTTGAATCAGTTGCGCCAATTGCATTCGTACTTGTGGTGTAACAGAAATTGAGCCTCGTAACGGCTGCGCTCCAGCATATAAGGTCTTTACTTCAGTTTCAGTTAAATTAGCGGCAATTAACGGTATCGTTGAAGACAAACGGCTAATGATTAAGTCTTGATATTGATGCCAATCCCAGTGCTTCCAGCCGATTTGTGCCGGAACTTCTTTGGCTAACAATGTTGTTTGCTGTTGTTGCAATTGATTGATTTTTGCTTGTTGATCGACCGACAGCATTTCTAATATCACTGCGGCAAGCGGTCGTTTTTGCGCTAATTTTTGCACCAAGTAAGTTTCGATTTGATGGTGAACGGGTTGGTCATGCTCTTCACCGATCAATATATAAGTGTAAGTGGGTAAGCGTTGTAGTAATTCTGATAGGGAAAGCGATTGTTGAGTTTTCAAATCGATAATGTTGCCAAGTGAATGTAGTTGTTGTTCTGAAAGTGATTTTTGAGCGCAACCTAATAAAAAAAAGCTCAAACTGAGCAATAATGAAAATTTCTTTAGCATATAAAAACATAGTTATAAT
This sequence comes from Actinobacillus capsulatus DSM 19761, assembly GCF_000374285.1. GTDB lineage: Bacteria > Pseudomonadota > Gammaproteobacteria > Enterobacterales > Pasteurellaceae > Actinobacillus > Actinobacillus capsulatus. Next base: position 77,743 of record NZ_KB893934.1, read on the forward strand.
AATAAAAATGATTTGCATTATATTTTTAATCTAAAGAATTTCAAGAGAACACTCATAAAATTTCTGTGAAAATAAAATCTGATTTTCGTGTTATTTGAGTAAAACTTTGCAATGCAAACGTTTGCGTTATCCGCTATAATGGCAGAGAATTTTTTTATTTTTCAAATACGGAATCAACAATGACTGTACAAACCTTTCGTGGCTCTCCTGCCCTCTCTGAATTTCGTCTTAACCAATTCCAAACCAAATTCCAACAAAATGCGTTACCGGTAAAATCGGTCTATGCGGAATATGTGCATTTTGTCGATTTAAATGCTGAACTTAGCGCAACACAAACCGCTGAAATTAAAGAGCTTTTACATTACGGTCCGACACTCACCGAACATGAGCCGACCGGTTTTTGCTTAATTGTGACCCCTCGTATCGGCACGATTTCTTCATGGTCTTCAAAAGCGACCGATATTGCGCACAACTGCGGTTTACAAGCGGTAAATCGTATCGAACGCGGTTTAGCTTACTATTTTGAATTCAGCGCAGAGCCGACGGCGGCACAAATTGAAACCTTAAAAGGTTTATTACACGACCGAATGTTAGAAACGGTGTTGGATAACGAAGCGCAAGCGGCAAATTTATTTGCTCAACAGGAGCCGAAGCCATTTACCACCGTAGATATTTTGAATGGCGGTCGTAAAGCGTTAGAAGAAGCGAATGTGAACTTAGGTTTAGCGTTAGCGGATGATGAAATTGATTATTTAGTCGAAAATTTCACCGCTTTAAATCGTAATCCGAATGACATCGAACTTTATATGTTCGCACAGGCGAACTCAGAACACTGTCGCCACAAAATCTTTAATGCGGATTGGACGATTGACGGGCAAAAACAAGAAAAATCATTATTCAAAATGATTAAAAACACCTTCGAGAAAACGCCGGACTACGTGCTTTCAGCTTATAAAGATAATGCGGCGGTAATGGAAGGTTCGAAAGTCGGTCGTTGGTTCCCGGATCAAGACGGTCAATACCGTGCGCACCAAGAAGATGCGCATATCTTAATGAAAGTGGAAACCCATAACCACCCAACAGCAATTTCACCATTCCCGGGCGCAGCAACCGGTTCCGGCGGTGAAATTCGTGATGAAGGTGCAACCGGTCGCGGTGCAAAACCAAAAGCAGGTTTAACCGGCTTCTCGGTTTCTAACCTTGTGATTCCAAACTTTGAACAGCCGTGGGAAAACCAACTTTCAAAACCGAATCGTATCGCTTCGGCACTCGATATTATGATCGAAGGCCCATTGGGCGGCGCGGCATTTAATAACGAATTCGGTCGTCCGGCGTTATTAGGTTATTTCCGTACTTATGAAGAAAAAGTAAACAGCTTTGCCGGCGAAGAAGTACGTGGTTACCACAAGCCGATTATGCTCGCAGGCGGTATCGGTAATATCCGTGCTGAACACGTACAAAAAGGTGAAATTCCGGTAGGTGCGAAATTAATCGTGCTTGGCGGTCCGGCAATGAACATCGGCTTAGGTGGTGGTGCGGCTTCGTCTATGGCTTCCGGTAAATCAAAAGAAGATTTGGACTTTGCTTCGGTACAACGTGAAAACCCGGAAATGGAACGCCGTTGCCAAGAAGTGATCGACCGTTGTTGGCAATTAGGTGAAGACAACCCGATTTTATTTATCCACGACGTGGGTGCGGGCGGTTTATCTAACGCAATGCCGGAATTAGTTCACGATGGCGATCGTGGTGGTAAATTCGATTTACGTAAAATTTTATGTGACGAAAAAGGTATGTCACCGCTTGAGATTTGGTGTAACGAATCGCAAGAACGTTATGTATTAGCGGTTGCGCCGGAAAAATTAGCGTTATTTACCGAATTATGTGAGCGTGAACGTGCGCCGTTTGCAGTGATCGGTGAAGCGACCGAAGAGAAACATTTAACCCTTAAAGACGATCATTTCGACAATAACCCGATTGATTTACCAATGAATGTGTTACTCGGTAAAACACCGAAAATGCACCGTGACGTTTCGTCAAAAACCGTTGAAAATCAACCGTTTGATAGCCAACAAATCCAATTAAAAGAAGCGCTACATCGTGTGTTACGTTTACCGGTTGTGGCAGAAAAAACTTTCTTAATCACTATCGGTGACCGTTCGGTAACCGGTATGGTGGCACGTGATCAGATGGTCGGTCCGTGGCAAATTCCGGTGGCAGACTGTGCGGTAACCACAGCAAGTTTAGACAGCTACCACGGCGAAGCTATGTCGATGGGCGAACGTGCGCCGGTTGCTTTATTAGATTTCGGTGCGTCTGCACGCCTTGCGGTGGCAGAATCGATCACCAATATCGCTGCGACCAATATCGGTGAATTAAAACGTATTAAACTTTCGGCAAACTGGATGTCGGCAGCAGGTCACGAAGGTGAAGATGCTGGTCTTTATGAAGCGGTAAAAGCGGTCGGTGAAGAGCTTTGCCCAGCGTTAGGCATTACGATTCCGGTAGGTAAAGACTCAATGTCGATGCGTACTACATGGATCGAGGATGGTGAGCAAAAATCAGTAACTGCACCGCTTTCATTAGTGATTTCGGCATTCACTCGTGTGGAAGACGTACGTAAAACCGTTACACCACAGCTACGTACTGATAAAGGCCTATCAAGCCTATTATTAATCGATTTAGGTGAAGGCAAAAACCGTTTGGGTGCGACCGCATTAGCGCAAGTTTACAAACAACTCGGTGACAAACCGGCGGATGTAGTCAATGTAGAGAGCCTCAAAAACTTCTTTAATGCAATGCAAACCTTGGTGGCGGAAGACAAATTACTTGCTTATCACGACCGTTCGGACGGTGGTTTAATTACTACTCTTGCGGAAATGGCGTTTGCCGGCAACTGCGGCGTAGAAATTGATATTTCAGCGTTAGGCGATGATGATTTAGCGGTATTGTTCAACGAAGAGCTTGGTGCGGTTATTCAAGTAAAAGATGCGGATTTAGCGCGTGTGCGTGAAGTGTTAAATGCACATAATTTACTGGGCTTAACCAAAGATTTAGGTACGGTACACGAAGACGATCGCTTTGTGATTAGCCGTGGCAGCCTCAAACTTCTTAACGAAAAACGTTCGGAATTACGTGGTATTTGGGCGGAATTAACTCACCAAATGCAACGTTTACGTGATAATCCGGAATGTGCGGATCAAGAATTTGAAACCAAAAAAGACCCGAATAACAAAGGCTTATCGACTTTTTTAACCTATGATGTTAACGAAGATATTACCGCACCGTTTATCAATAAAGGCGTGAAGCCGACTATTGCTATCTTGCGTGAGCAGGGCGTAAATAGTCATTACGAAATGGCGGCAGCATTCGACCGTGCCGGCTTTAATGCGATTGACGTACATATGTCAGACTTAATGGCGGGCAGAAGAAATCTTAAAGATTTCAATGCGCTAGTAGCATGTGGCGGCTTCTCTTACGGTGACGTACTCGGTGCTGGCGGCGGTTGGGCGAAATCGATTTTATTCAACCCAATGTTGCGTGAACAGTTCAGCCAATTCTTTGCGAACCCAAACACCCTTGCATTAGGTGTGTGTAACGGTTGCCAAATGGTTTCAAACCTTGCGGAAATTATCCCGGGTACAGAAAATTGGCCACGTTTCGTGCGTAACAAATCGGAACGCTTTGAAGCACGTGTTGGCTTAGTGAAAATCAACGAAACCAACAGCCATTGGTTCCAAGGTATGGCGGGTTCACACATGCCGATTGCCGTTTCACATGGTGAAGGTCAAGTGGAATTCAAATCGGCACAACAACTTGCCGGCTTAACCGCACAAAAACTTGTGATCGCACAATATATCGACAACAACTTACAACCGACCGAAGTTTACCCGGCTAACCCGAACGGCTCGGTAAACGGCATCACCGCAATCTCAAACTCAGACGGACGTGTAGCCATCATGATGCCACACCCAGAACGTGTTTACCGCGCAGTCAGCAACTCATGGCATCCAGAAGACTGGACCGAAGATGGGGCGTGGATGAGATTGTTTAGAAATGCGAGAGTAGCATTGAAGTAATAATTATTTAGAAGGGTAATAGTTTCTACTATTATCCTTTTTATAGGAGTTTTATATGCCAATTAGATTCCAAAATTTACCATTGTTATTAAATAGCATGAATCAGTTAGGCTGGGTTATTGATGCCTTTAGATTTGAATATAATAATGTACAGACTATCGTAATTCTGCGGTTATATGCTGATAATGAACATAAACCTAATATATATGCTCAAGCTAAATTAGAGTTTATTGATGTGAATGATGTGAATCATAGCATTGAAGCATATTGTGATTTTTATGAAGTACACTTTCATAATACGCATCAATTCTGTCACTTTTTCAATATACAACCAGAAAATGGAGGTCATTGGAGAGATATATTTGTTCAGTTTGCAGAGCTATTTTCAGATGTTATTCCGCAAGAAAAAATAATACAAAGAAATAATGTGTTAGAAAACCAATTAATAGTTCGTAGACTTGAGCCAAATAATCCTAATGCTATTTATTGTTATGATGTACGACGAAATGGGCATAAGGAAAATGGTTCACTTAATGTTAGAAGTCTTGAGAATAGCAATAAGGCGGAATTATTACGTCCTATTTTATATGCTCATTTTAGAGCGGATACTAATCTAAGTTTTTTCTTTAGTGAAGATCTGAATGATGAAATGAATGATATGGAAATTATAGAGCGTTTTGCAAATCGAAATAGATAGTTTTATAAACAACAAGCGGTTGGATCTGCAAAAAATCTTGCAAATTCAACCGTTTGTTGTTTTTACTCCAGCCCAAACTGAGCATATAACCGCGTACGAGCCGTACGTGGTTAGGAGGCTCTTCAAGCCTGTTGAGCCACGCTGTGGCTCATTTTTTATCTCAAAGCCTTATCCCAAAAGCTATCTAATTCCCAATTTTGTGGAATACCCATATATTCTTTCTGAATGTTCGGATAACTATCTAACAGTTCCTTCAAGCGCTTTGCCCATGTCGAATTTGGGCTGATGGTATAAAGTAGCACTTGAATTGCGACTAAAATCGGGTAAGAAGTTTTTCTGTATTGATATGTGTATTGTTTAAGAGAACTGATAATAAGGACTATTAAGTTGAAAGGTATTATATAAGTGAAAAACCTGCAAATTTGTGCGTAACTAAGAAAACTCAGTCATAGGCATAGCAGGTATGTTGGGCAAAGTATATCAAAATGATATTTTTGTCGCAAACAAGCGGTTAAATTTCCTTAAAAATTTACAAAATATTAGGGAATGTGACTCCCGATGGTGCCCGTCTCCCGGCGGGTGCTTTTTCTTTTCTATCCTAGCTAATTATCAGCACTCGTCAGGAGACGAGCGCTATCATTTATAGTATTTTTGTTGTTTTTACTCTAGCCCAAGCGGGGCATATAACCACGTACGAGCCGTACGTGGTTAAGAGGCTCTTCGAGCCTGTTGAGCCACGCTGTGGCTCTGTATTTTTGTGTTTCCTATCCGTAGAACTTAGTTATATGTAGCCGAAAGCAGTTTGTTGATCTTAGATTATAGCTTGTTCCATAAGTTTATTTTGTGTAATATATCATACAAAACAAGCCAAAAAGGTGAGGTTATGAGTGATATATCAATCAAAAGTAAAAAATTAACATTGCAGACCTATGTTGATAATCTATGGCGAGATATGGCGGAGCTTTATTTCAATGCTCAGTATGAATTAAAGAGCATGGAATATTTAACAGACTATGCCATCGATTTTTTTGGGCAAGCGAATGCCAGATCCATATCAATTAATTATCCTGTAAATGTGTTTATTGATCATGCTGATAAGCTGATGACTACGCTTGCCGATATTATTCCGGCCGGAGCGAGTCGGCGTTATTGGCTGGAAGCTCTTGATATCAAGCACTTATCTATTTCTCATCAAAATTACTTATTGTTAAAAAATGGCGCAATATCCCCTATTGGCAATGTCCGAGTTAAAGAGGCTGTGCCCAAAATACAAAGTGAGCGTTATTTTCCATTAAATGTGGTACAAAACAGGCAGAGTGATTTTTTAGAATATGCAAATCAGACAGGAGCTATTGTAGGCGGAGCGACTGGGGCTGGGGGAGAAGCCCCAAAGCTATTACTTAAACGTCAAGATAAACAAGTTTGGATTGATAATTTACAATTAGGTCTAGATTGCGATACGGCTTATTTAGTGAAATATCCTCGTGGGAATTATTCAGAGTTGGACTGTGATATTTTAAGAGCTGAATATCATTATTATCATGAGCTGCGTGCATTAGGGTTTTCAACTATAGATACTGATCTAATGAAATTAGAAGAGGGGGAACGTTATCCGTCTTTATGGCTACCTAGATTCGATATGAAGTTCAAAGATGGAAAATGGGAGCGATATGCTATGGAATCGGTTTATTCTATGTTGCAAAGATACGGTGGAAATCTTGATCATGAACAGACTATTCGTAACTTGCTCAATGTTATTTCAGCTTCGCAATTTTCTAATGATTTTGATAACCAGCATTTTGTTATTGAATGGGTAAAGCGGGATTTGTTGAATATTGCTTTTGGAAATAGTGATAATCATGGCAGAAATAGCGCATTTTTACGTGATGATAATCGTATTTGGCTATCCCCAATCTATGATTTTGCTCCAATGCGGGCAGATCCGGAAGGTATTATCAGAACGACCACTTGGGCTAAAAATGGAGATAACCCTCAAGAATTCGCCGGAGAATATCGCTTTGATAAAATAGCTGACGGTTTATCTGACCTTATTGAACCAGATATATTGTTAAGAAAATTAAGAATGCTTGCCACCCAATTAGTAGATTTAAAATCTAGACTTACGAAGCGAGGTGTTCCGAAAAGCATTTTAGACTTTCCCGCAATTGGTTTTGATTACTTACCTGAGAAGTTACAACGTTGGGGGCTGGTATGACGATTCAACATAAAAATTCCTCACCAACGCGCCCTAAAATTAATGGCATTGAACGACAATTAATCCGTGAAACGATTATAGTGCAGCTCTTAAAAGGTGAGATTAGCCAAGGACAAGCGCTGCGTCGATTAAGAGTGGAAGCATTGGGAATAAACCAGCAAGATTATCTGAAATTAGCGAAAGTTTCTCGGCAAACACTTTCTAATATTGAAAATGATAAGGGAAATTATAGTATAGAAACGATTAATCAGGTTTTTAAACCGATGGGGCTAAAGCTAGGTCTTATGCCGATTTCAAAAGACTTGATGGCTTCCTTTCTTAAATAATTACCAGCACCTGTCGGGAGACGGGCGTTATCGTGTAATGTTAAAACAAGCGGTCAAATTTCCCTAAAACTTTACAAAATATTAGGGGAATTTGACCGCTTGTTGTTTTTACTCCAGCTCTAGTGGGGCATATAACCATGCACGAGCCGTACGTAGTTAGGAGGCTCTTTGAGCCTGTTGAGCCACGCTGTGGTTCTTGGTGAAAACCTTTAGTGAAATCAAATAGGCTGTAAATACTATTCTCGCACGTTATTAAAATGTGATAGTGGTCACTTTTTTAGCGTGCATTTTCATATATAGTCCGGTCGGATGAGTAAATTTTCTGATTGGGAGTATCAAATGAATATGTTTAAAGAAGCACCGGATCTTCCTGTGACAAAAACAAAAGAGGAGATCGATAAAACGTATCGTTATTGGCGGATACAGTTGATGTTGGTCAGTTATGTCGGTTATGCAGTTTTCTATTTTACCCGTAAAGGTTTTAATTTTGTGATGCCGGCAATGTTGACCGATTTGGGGCTGCAAAAAGCGGATATCGGTATGATGGGAACGGTATTTTATTTGACCTACGGCGTATCTAAGTTTTTATCCGGTGTCATCGGAGATCGTTCTAATCCGAGATATTTTATGGGATTAGGCTTAATGGCAACTGGCTTGGTGAATATCTTCTTCGGGATGAGTTCTTCCATTTTTATGTTCGTTACGTTGTGGATGATTAATGCGTTCTTCCAAGGCTGGGGCTGGCCACCATGCTCGAAAATTTTAAACACTTGGTATTCTCGTAATGAGCGTGGTTTGTGGTGGGCGATTTGGAATACGTCGCATAATTTAGGCGGTGCGGTGATTCCGTTACTCGCAGGGGCGGCAACTTTAGCCTGGGGCTGGCGTTACGGAATGATTATTCCCGGTGTGATTGCGGTTGTTGTCGGGATTGGTTTGTGTGTTTTATTGCGAGACAGACCGGCTTCAATGGGGCTGCCGACTGTAGGGGAGTGGCGTAATGATATTGCGGAACAAAAACATGAAAGTGATGGTTTGGGCTTAACCACATGGGAAATCCTCAAACAATACGTATTTAAAAATACAATCATTTGGGCGTTGGCGATTTCTTATGGTTTGGTTTATATCGTTAGAACCGGTATTAATGACTGGGGTAACTTATATTTAACCGAGGCCCATCATTATGATTTATTGCAAGCGAATACGGTTATCGCATTCTTTGAAATCGGGGGCTTTTTAGGGGCGTTATTTGCAGGCTGGGGTTCTGATAAATTCTTTAAAGGTAACCGCACACAAATGAACATTATCTATGTGGTAGGGATTATTTCGGTTGCTTTGGGGTTATGGTTGATTCCAAGTGATGATAAATTCATTATGTCGAGTTTATTCTTCTTGATGGGCTTTTTTATCTTTGGACCACAATTCTTAATTGCGATGGCGGCAGCGGAAAACTCACATAAATATGCATCCGGCGCATCAACCGGTTTTGTGAGTTTATTCGCCTATATTGGTGCGGCAATTGCCGGTTTACCGTTATCATTGATTATCGAACAATTCAAATGGAACGGTTTCTTCAGCACGTTATTCATTATCTCATTAACTTGTGCGCTATTACTCGTTTTAGTGTTTATATTGCAAAACAGACGAAATCAAGCGATTAGCTAAGTGTTGATTTCACTCCAGCTCCAGAGGAGCTGAGTTATGCTTAACCTAGTACGGCCTAGGAGAACTGTCAGTGCGGGTGCTATCGTGTTTTTAGGAGAATAAAAAAGCGCTCATTTCTGAGCGCTTTTGTTTTGATAGCTAGATTAGTTGTTACCTGCTAACAAATATTCACGTAATTTTGCGAAATCTGCTGGCATTGTGTCAGATAAAAGTTCCATTTTGTTGTGTTTATCCAATGCTTCTGGTAGCGGTAATTCGATGTTAAGAATACGTTCTACGCTTTCTTTGAATTTCGCCGGGTGAGCGGTGCAGAGGAAAATACCAGTTTCGCCTGCTTGAAGCTGATCTTTTAACGCTTGGTAAGCGATCGCACCGTGCGGTTCGCATAAGTAGCCTTCCGCATATTGTGCTTTTAATGCCGCTTCGGTTTCTGCGTCATTTAATGCAGCCGAACCTAAATCGCTTAACGTCCAGCCGTTGCGTTTAAATAATTCTTCCACACGAGACCAGTTGTTCGGGCGACTTACGTCCATTGCGTTTGAGAGGGTTGCAACCGTTGCATTTGGTTCCCATTTACCTGATTTTAAGTAACGAGGTACAGTGTCATTCGCATTGGTTGAAGCGATAAAACGTTTGATTGGTAAGCCTAAGGTTTTTGCGATTAAACCTGCGGTTAAGTTACCGAAGTTGCCACTTGGTACTGAAACCACTACGTCAGCACGTTTTGCTTTCGGTAATTGCGCTACCGCTTCAAAGTAATAACAAACTTGCGCTAATAAACGGCTGATATTGATTGAATTTGCTGAGTTTAAGCCGATCGCTTGACGTAATTCGGCATCGTCAAACGCTTGTTTAACTAGCGCTTGGCAGGCGTCAAAATCTGATTCAATCGCTACGGTACGAATGTTGCCGCCTAAGGTACAGAATAATTTTTCTTGTAACGGGCTGATTTTGCCTTTCGGATAAAGGATCACCACATTGATATTTTCTAAACCGTAGAATGCGTGTGCAACTGCCGCACCGGTATCACCTGAGGTTGCGGTTAAAATGGTGATTTTGCCGTCACCACGCACGCTTGCAAGCGCTTGTGCCATAAAACGACCGCCGAAGTCTTTAAACGCCAGTGTCGGTCCGTGGAACAGCTCAAGTGCATAAATATCGTCATTCACTTTTGCGAGCGGTGCGGGGAAGGTAAATGCATTTTTTACCATAGCATTTACCGTTTCTTGCGGGAGCTCTTCACCAATCAGCGTCGTAAGAATTTTTTGACTGCGCTCAACTAAAGGTAAATCGAGTAACGCCTCAATATCGTCAAATTTTGGTAACACTTCAGGGAAAAATAAACCCTGATCTTTACCTAAACCTTGGCGCACGCCTTGTGCAAAATTCACTTGTTCTTCGGGGTGTTTGATGTTGTATAAGTTCATTAGGATGGGTCCTTTATATTAAGAGTAATTTATCTGATTCTAGCCATTATCCTTCGTTAGTCAATGCAAAAGGCGTGATTATTTGCGCAAATTTTTAAAATCTTCACCGCTTAGGTAAAGTACAAAGAAATATCTCGCCATTCTCTTTTGCAAGCGGTTGAATTTGCTTTAAAATTTGCAAACTTTTGCACAAATTTGACCGCTTATAGCCTATGAAAAGCCTATTCAAAAAGATTCAAACCGATTGGTTGTCGGAAAACATTATTAAAACGCTTCCTATCTTTATTGCGATAAACCTTGTTTCGGTTGTGGTGTGGCAATTACAGATGTCACATCTTGCTATGCCGTTGGTGCTGGGGGTAATTGCCGGCGGTTTGGTGGATTTGGATAGTAGTTTAACCGGCAGGGTGAAGAATTTAGCGCTGAGCTTGGTCGCTTTTTCGTTATCCACTTTAAGTGCGCAGTGGTCGCTTAGCATAGGTTGGTTGTTTTTGCCGGTGGCAATGGTTAGCACTTTTGCGTTAGTGATGTTGGGGGCGATTGGGCAGCGTTATAGTACGATTGCTTTCGGCACGTTAATTGTGTCGGTTTATACTTGCCTAACCTACAGCGCAGACGATAGCTGGTACGGCAGTCCGTTAATGATTTTAGCCGGCGCGCTGTTATATGGGCTGGTCAGTATTGTCGTGCATTTATGTTTTCCGAATCGTTTGGTGCAGGAAAACTTAGCGAAAGCGTATGATGCGTTAGCCGCCTATTTACAGGCAAAATCGGAATATTTCGATCCGGACGATGATGATTTGCCGGCTAAGCAATTGGCGTTGGCAAAGGCAAATCAGCAAGTGATGGCGGCTTTCGACCAAACTCGTGTTTCACTGTTTTATCGTTTACAAGGACAACATCGCCATGTCCGCACTCGCCGTTTATTGCGCTATTACTTTACTGCGCAAGATATTTTAGAGCGAGCGAGTTCCAGTCATTATCAATACCATGAACTTTTCCAACAACTCAGCAATAGCGATCTGATGTTCCGTTTTCAGCGGATGGTGGAACTTCAGGCGATAGCTTGCCAACGAATTGCTTCAGCGCTGCGTCATCGAGAGAGCTATCAGCACAGTGTGCGAGGCGAGAAAGCACTACAAGGGCTATTAAATTCATTGAATTATCATCAAGCAAGAGGGCTACATAGTGCGCATCGTTGGCTATCAATTGCAGAGAACTTACGCAATATTGAAGGGCAGTTAAGCCAAATTGAGCAACAGACATCAGTAGATAATTTACGCAAAGATTTTGCTAAATCCGCCCGCTTAACGGCGGAAAATGTCTCGGGTTTACGCAATATGTTTTCGGCGATTCGAAGCCAATGTACGCTTTCTTCACAGCTATTTCGTCATGCGTTACGTTTATCGTTAGTGGTATTTGCTTGTAGTTTACTGGTGTTTTTATCCGGCTTAGATAACAAAGGTTATTGGATTTTGCTGACCGCAATTTTCGTTTGTCAGCCGAATTATTCCGCCACTAAAAAACGTTTAATTCAGCGAGTGATTGGAACAATGCTCGGGGTGGTTGTCGGCTACAGTTTCCAGTATTTTTCACCCAGTTTGGAAGCACAATTAGGGCTAATTACTTTAACCGGCAGTTTGTATTACTTTTTTAGGGTAAGTAATTACGGCTCTTCCACCTTCTTTATTACGCTGTTGGTGTTTGTGAGCCTAGATGTGGCGGGCTTGGGCGCACAAAATGCCTTATTGCCTCGCTTGTTCGATACGCTGTTAGGTACGGCAATTGCGTGGTTGGCGGTTTCATTTATTTATCCGGACTGGAAATATTTAAATTTACAGCAAAATCTACAGAATACGCTAAAAGCAAGCGGACAATATTTACGTCATATTTTGGCGCAGTTGCAATTCGGTTATAACGATCGGCTTGGCTATCGAGTGGCACGCCGAGACGTACATAACCATATTTCAGCGTTGAGTGCGGTAATTTCAAATATGCACAGCGAACCGCAAAAATATCAAAACGCGCTGCATTTTGCCCCGACATTATTGGGGGTAACTTATACGTTGTTAGGCTATATTTCCGCATTGGGTGCTTATCGGGTAGAGAGCCATGAGCTTAATCATCATATTGATTTTTCCGCAATTTTCTTTAGCCAGAGTAAAAAAGTCGTGAAGGTTTTAGATGAAATGACTTATGCAAAAGCAGATAGAATTCAGATTGAACAACAATTGGCGGACATAGATCAGGCGTTAAATCAATTTGAAATTGCACATCAAGCCGGAGAAGACCGATTAGCCTTGGTGCTAACGCAACAATTGCGTTTGATTGTGCAGTTGTTACCTCAACTTCAGGCATTGGTTAATAAGGAATATTTCTATTCACAGCAGCGCTAACCGTCAGCAAGCGGTCTGATTTGCCGAATTTTTTGCAAATTGGACCGCTTTTTTGTTACATATACGTATAACAATGCACCATAGATTGTATGAAATTTCGCAAAATAGTCTTAGAATGCGAACTTGCACATCCTTAGTCTGCCTATATTGATGTGTGGAATAGATTTATTTATGGAGTGTTGTAGTGTTAAGTAAACAGTCAGCGATTCAAGGCTTTATTTTGGCAGGGTTATATAACCTTGTCGGTATTTTAGGTTTTACTCAGTTTTTCACCAATCCTACCTTAATGGAAAATGATCCGATCGTTTTCTCTTGGCTTGGTCAAATTGCGATTATTTTATGGGGCTTGGCTTATTGGTCGGTCGCTCGTCGCTTTTGGCTAACGCCTCACTTAGTATTAATTTTTTGTTTAGAAAAAATGTTGTATGCCGCCGCTTGGGCATATTGGCTAGCGACCCAGCCCGAAAAATTAGACGCACTTGCTGGACAGTCTATGCTGATGTTTTGTTTTTTTGCCAGCTATGGTTTCGGTGATTTTTTATTTGGTCTTTTCTTCGGGCTGGCGGCAATCAACGCTTTTAAAGGCCGGTATTATTAGACGGTAATTATTTTGATGACATGATGATAAGGAAGTGAACCTATGCTCAAACTCACGGCAATTTCCAGTGCGATAGCGCTGATCGGCATAAGTCAAATGGCATATGCTACAACTCTTACCCCTACCCCTTCTTCCGCTGCACAGCAATGTGCCGCATTAAAAGAGGCAAAAATTTACGATACGCAGATTATCCAAACCGAATGGTTGCCTGCCGGCGAATTACCTCAAGATAAGAATGCAGCGATGAACGGTGCAAGTGCGAAGCGGGTTACCGCCGGCGCACATTGTATTGTTACCGGTGAAATAGAAAAACGCATAGGGGTAAACGGCAAACCGTATGCGATAGGTTTCCAACTTCGCTTACCGGAGCAATGGAATAAAAAATTCTTATTTCAAGGCGGTGGTGGCACGAACGGTGTAGTGTCTCCTGCGATTGGTAAAACACCGGTGCGTGGTTCGGATGCTTTACCGGCGCTGTCTCGTGGCTATGCGGTGGTGAGTACCGATAGTGGGCATGGCGGCGGTTCTCGGGATACCTCGTTTTCGGAAGATCAATTGGCACGTTTTAACTATGCACTAGCTTCTACCGGTAAAGTAACAGCGGTTGCTAAACAACTTATCGAACAAATGTATCAAACAAAGCCGAGTAAGAGCTTCTTCATGGGCTGCTCGAATGGCGGACGAGAGGCAATGCAAGCGGCAATGCGTTATCCGCAAGAGTTTGATGGCGTGGTAGCCGGCAACCCGGGTTTTCGTTTATCGAGAGCAGCTGTGGCGGAAGCGTGGGATAACCAACATTTCTTGAAATATGCGCCAACCAATGAAAAAGGCGAAAAAATAGTTGCTAATGCGCTGACACAAGCGGATTTGGATGTAGTGGTAAAAGGGGTACTTAAACAGTGTGATGCCAAAGATGGCTTAGCTGACGGTATTATTAATGCTTGGGAACAATGCGACTTTAAACCGGAAATGGTAAAAGTAGAATTAGGTGAACGAGCAGAGCAAAAAGTAGCGTTATTAAATGCGATTTTTGGCGGTGCGAAAAACAGCCGAGGTGAAAACGTATATGCTTCTTGGCCTTATGATAGTGGAATTAATACTAACGGCTGGCGTGTGTGGAAACACGGTTCTTCGCAAACGACCGAACCGAACGCCATCAATTTTACAATGGGCGTGAAAAGTTTAGCGCAGTATTTTATGACACCGCACAATCCGGCGTTTGATACGCTCACATTTGATTTCGATAAAGATGTCGCCAAAACGGCTGAAATTGCTGGGGTAAATGATGCCGATGAAACGGATTTATCTTACTTCCAAGCGAAGGGCGGCAAGATGATCATTTTTGAAGGTGTGTCCGATCCGGTATTCTCCGCACATGATTTACGTGATTGGTATAACCAATTGCAGGCGAATATGCAAGACGTACAAGGTTTTGCTCGGGTATTTATGGTGCCGGGTATGAACCATTGCGGTATGGGACCGGCAATGGAGAACTTCGATCCGCTTACGGCATTAGAGCAATGGACGGATGAGGGCAAAGCGCCGGATTTTATCCTTGCAAAAGCCGGACCTGAGATGTCAAATAAAGCGAAAGAAATGCCGCTGTGCCCATATCCGAAAATTGCGGCTTATATTGGTGGAGATGAAAACAAAGCCACTAGTTTTGAATGTAAATAGGGTGTAGCCCTAATAGACAAGCGCCTGATTTTGCAAAATTTTTTGCGAATTTGACCGCTTACTGAGGATTCTAATGAAAAAATATCTAATGTTATTAATCAGCCTATTCTCTTTAAATGCTTTGGCGGCAGAAGGCTATAAAGATCTAAAATTTGGCAGCTCAATTGATGAGGTGCGTAAGAGTAAATTATGTCAGAGTATGTGGGAAGAACTGGAAGCCAATAATGTTTGGCGCTGTAATCAGTTTAAGTTTGCCGAACAGCCGATAAAAGCTATTATCCGTTTTGCCGATCAGAAGTTAGAATTAATCAATCTAGTGCTGGCGGCGCATGAACGAGATCGTGTCAGCCAAGGTTTACGCCAAAAATATGGTGAGCCGATTCATATTTCCGGCAATATCAAATTAGGACAGCTGTTACCAACCGATCAAAAATGGTTTATGGTGTTTGATGACGACAGTATTCGCTTAATCTTCATTCCAGCGGCAAAAGTGGACACCCCACAGGGGCAGACTACAGTACCGGCGCAATTGAACTTGCGTTATCAGCTGAAAAAGGCGAATAGCTTGATTGACGATCTATAACGCATGAACCCTTTATAGGCGGTCATTTTTTTGCAAAACTTTGCACGAAAGAAACCGCTTTTATTTTGCCTCATTTCTACATAGAGTTTATAAAAATGTGATCTTATTCACATTTTTGACACCTATTTTACGGTATAATTTCACAAAAATTTAACAATAATTTAATAGGGAATGTTATGAGTAACTCGCCTTTTGCTGTTTCCTCATTTTCGGATGTCACCTTAATCGGGGCTGGGATTATGAGCGGAACCTTAGGTACGTTGTTAAAAGAACTTTCACCTCACAAGACCATTAGTGTCTTTGAAAAATTATCGGCAGTAGGTTTAGAAAGCTCAAACGAATGGCACAATGCAGGCACCGGTCATGCGGCATTATGTGAGCTGAATTACACCGCACAGCAAGCGAACGGTGAAATTGAAACCAAACGTGCATTGAAAATTTTCGAAGATTTCCAGTTGTCGTTACAGCTTTGGAGTTACTTGGTTGAAGCGGGAAAAATCGGGCAACCGCAGGCGTTTATTCAGCCGATTCCACATATCAGTTTCGTGCAGGGCGAAGCCGATGTCGTGTTTCTGAAAAAACGCTATCAAGCATTAACTCAACATCATTTTTTTGCCGATATGCAATTTAGCCAAGCGCCGGAACAACTGACACAATGGATGCCGTTGATGATGGCGGATCGCCCTGCTAATCAGCCGGTTGCCGCCAGTTATATGGCGGGAGGAACCGATGTCAATTTCGGTGCGTTAACTCGTAAACTATTCGCTTATTTAACTGAGCAAGGTGCGGAGCTAAACTTAAATCATCAAGTCTCGGATTTAATCCGCTTACCGAATAACGAGTGGGAAATTTCCGTGATTGATGCTTCCAATCAGCTACGTAAACATCGTAGTAAATTTGTGTTTATCGGCTGTGGTGGCGGTAGTTTGCATTTGTTACAGAAATCCGGTATTGCCGAGGCGAAAAGTATCGGCGGTTTTCCGGTTAGTGGTTTATTTATGGTGTGTAACAATCCGCAAGTGATTGCCCAACATCAGGCTAAAGTGTATGGCAAAGCAAAAGTGGGGGCGCCGCCAATGTCCGTGCCTCACTTAGATAGCCGTTTTATCAATGGTAAGCAAACATTATTGTTCGGGCCTTTTGCCGGTTTTACGACTAAATTTTTAAAACAAGGCAGCCATTTCGACTTAATTACCTCTATTCGTCCGGCGAATTTTAGCTCGGTGATAATTGCTGGCGTTAAAAATTTACCGCTAGCCAATTATTTGGTGAAACAAGCAATGTTAACCAAAGAACAGCGCATGGCGGAATTACGTGAGTTTATGCCGAATGCGAAAAGTGAAGATTGGGATTTGTTAGTTGCTGGTCAGTGTGTGCAGGTGATTCGCCAAAACGATATGCGCTTCGGTACGGAAGTGATTCACGCTCAAGACGGTTCGCTTGCGGTGCTGCTTGGTGCGTCCCCGGGTGCATCCACTTCAGTAAAAGCGATGCTAGATGTGATTTGTCGCTGCTTTGTTGATGAGTTGCCTGAATGGCAGACTAAACTTGAACAAATGATGCCTTCTTTCAATAAAGCGTTACGCAATGAGCCAGAACTTTATACACAGCTTAAAGTACGCTTTGCCTCAAGTCTGAAACTTACCCTCAACTAACGGATAAGCGGTCGTTTTTAGTGTGACTTTTGCAATTTGCAAAAAAATCGCCAAAATTGACCGCTTGTTTCCCCCTCTGTTTTACCTACTTTCCAGCATATTTCGAAAATTTGTGTGATCTCTGACGCATTTTCACAAAAAATTCACATTATGTTATATCTTCACTAACATTTTTGATCTAGAATCTAAATATTAATTATTCGTATTTTAATTAGCTCCATAATATTTAGAATAAAGAGGTAAAAATGATTATTTCATCAGCCAATGACTATCGTGAAGCCGCACGTCGCCGTGTTCCCCCGTTTATGTTTCATTATGCGGACGGCGGATCATTTGCAGAGCGTACTCTAGAGCGCAATGTGACTGATCTCGCCGATCTCGCATTACGTCAACGTGTGTTAAAAGATATGTCGAAGCTTGATACCGAAATTGAATTATTTGGTGAAAAGCTTGCAATGCCAGCGGTGCTTGCACCGGTAGGCGCTTGTGGTATGTATGCCCGCCGTGGTGAAGTACAGGCGGCACAGGCCGCGGAAAATAAAGGTATTCCGTTCACGCTTTCGACCGTATCAATTTGCCCGATTGAAGAAGTGACCGCCGCAATTAAACGCCCAATGTGGTTCCAACTTTATGTGTTAAAAGACCGTGGTTTTATGAAACACGTGTTAGAACGTGCCAAAGCGGCTGGTTGTTCAACCTTAGTCTTTACCGTGGATATGCCGACGCCGGGTGCACGTTATCGTGATCGCCATTCGGGTATGAGCGGTGATTACAAAGAAATTCGCCGTACATTACAAGCGGTGACTCACCCGTTCTGGGCATGGGATGTCGGTATTAAAGGTAAACCGCATACGCTTGGTAACGTTTCGGCTTATACCGGTAAAGCGGTGGGTTTAGATGATTACGTAGTGTGGTTAGGCGAGAACTTTGACCCGTCAATTTCGTGGAAAGATTTGGAATGGATTCGTGATTTCTGGGACGGTCCAATGGTGATCAAAGGCATTTTAGATCCGGAAGATGCGAAAGATGCGGTACGTTTCGGTGCGGACGGTATTGTGGTTTCAAATCACGGCGGTCGTCAGCTAGACGGTGCATTATCCAGCGCAAGAGCCTTACCTTCGATTGCGGATGCGGTGAAAGGTGATATTAAAATTCTTGCCGATTCAGGCATTCGTAACGGCTTAGACATTGTACGTATGCTCGCATTAGGTGCGGACGCTACTATGTTAGGACGTGCGTTTGTTTACGCTCTCGGTGTGGCAGGCAAAGCCGGTGTGGAAAATATGTTAGATATCTTCAAGAAAGAAATGCACGTCGCAATGACCCTTACCAGCAACCAAAAAATCAGCGACATCACCCGTGATGCGTTAGTGGATTTGAGTAAGTTGTAACACTTTATTTCATACGGATAGCACAGGACACTCAGATATCTGTATAAGAAAAATATAAAACAAAGGCACGAAAAAATATCGTGCCTTTGTTTATGGAAGAGTTAATTTGATAGTTTTAGTCATTTCAATGTTATTTGCATTATAAGCAGTTAATTGATCTAGTTCATGTTGAGATAGAGAATGAAAATCTTCAGCCATATCAATATATGTTGCTAACCTAGTATTTACTGTTTTGTGGGCATCGGGAGTAAGAATATCTAAAATACAGAAATCCACCAGCGTGTCTTTTCCCGTATCATGATATAAAGCTAAACCGATGACTATTTTATCAAGATAAGGAAGACGTAGTAAGTTTGGATGAATAGATACAATTGCTGACATTCTAGCTCTCTCTATTTATAGCGAGAGCCTGCATTAATTCATTTACTTGAATATCAGATAAAGAAATATCTTTTATGGTTACAATATCAACACCGTTAATATTTTCTTTTAAAGAATTCTCAAAGTTATTTTTAGCGTTAGAAAAAGATCTAAAACTTAATTTATATTCAGCGTTAGAGAGGATTTGCATCTTATATTCATTTTTCAACATATAAAATGCAAAATTGATAACCTGATTGATTAATACTAAATGATTAAATTCTTTTGTATTAACTTTATCTAAATTAGCATTAATTGCTTGGCTAATATTTTCGATCTCTTTCGATAATTCTTTAACGTTTAAGAAGACAAAATCAATATTAGTTTTTTGAGAGGATAATAGTCTTATATTTTCAATAGATTGAGTGACATTATCTAATGAAGACATATCTAATACACCAAAACTACTAAGTGCAATAGCCACTGCAGTTTTGGCAGTTCTATTTAGTTTTTGGTGGAATTTCATTTCAAATAACCTATTAAAAGTATATAAATTTGGTGGGCTGGGGTCATCTGAATTGTACACGTTGAACCATTGTAAATACTAGATTCTTACCATTTGATTTTTAAATCATACTCCTAAATCTACTCCTAAAATCAAAAGTCATCTATAAATTATCCTGTTTTATAGGCAATTATTAGGAGTATATGAACACAATCCGCTAGAGGCAGAATCTACTTTTACTGTTTTGGTTAATGTTTGACTGTTTCGGTAAAAGCATTAGGGGGGAGCCTCAAATTTAGAGTGCGTCCAAAAGTGGGCATACCTCTCTAGGGTTGTTGCTGTGGTGTACTTATGTACACGACTACGAACCGTGGTCGTAATAGCCATAATTCGCCGGTAATAAAAAGCCCTATCTATATTCGGATAAGGTTCTTAGTGTTCTTTAGCTAGGATTCATCGCAACGGCTTAGTTGTGGTTATATGACCACAACTTATTAATGTTTGCCTGTGTCGGTGTACTGTGTGGGGATTTCCCCCATACAGTAGGAGTTCCTTACGTATCAGCCAACGGCTTACACCCACCCGCAGAACGTATTGGGCTGGTTAAATGTTGGCGGTGTTGGGTATAAGGTTCTTTTATTGGTCAATTCATACGAAATATAAGAATTTTGTCAGCAGTACGCGCGCGCGTATTGTTCCCTAAACTCGTTTAATTTTGCGATTGTAAAAATTGAGCTCAAGGGGCGGTTTCTGTTGCTCGCTGTTCGATATAGCAAGATAAAATTAATTTTCACCCCAAAAACTACTGTATAAGATTTTCACACCTTCCACCCTCTCTATTATATAAGGAAAAATTCGTAGTCCAATAGTCCAATTAGTCCCAAAACTAACTTTTCTCTTTACATTCAATAAGTTAAATAAAATTTTTGGGACTATTTTTTCCCGTTTGGGACTATTTTAGGTGGTTTTGGGACTAAATACTTTTGAGTGTTTTCATTTTTTTAGCTTAAGCACTTAGTCCCAAAAGGGGGTATTTTAGTCCCAAAATGGCGATTTTAGTCCCATGATAGTCCAATAATTTTACATCTAACTTATTGATATATAATGGTTTCATACCTTAAAAAGGGTATTTGGGACTATTGGACTATTAAAAATATGCTTCCTAATAGAAAGGAGAGAATAAATTTATACAGGCTGTATAAAAAGTACATTTTATAAGCACGAAGCATAACAAAAGATAACAAAAAACCGCCAATAGTGGCGGTCTGAATGTAGTTTTATAGCATGGCTATACTTCGCTGTCTTCGTTGAGAATCTCGACAAGATACGCCCGTGTTCTCTTTGGGTTGATCTTGCGCGGCATTCGTTGAAGATATGCGTAGCCGTTGCCTTCTCCCTTGTGAAGAATTCCCGCTTTTAAAAGCACGGGTAAAGCAACCTCTTTCGTTTGCCCTTGTAAGGCTTCATCTTCAAATACGCTTTTGAAGACAAAATAACGGTCATCTTCTACCAGTCGATAACCGGCTTTATTGCTGATAGGCTTCTGTGTGCCGTCCGGTGGAAACTCTTCAAAACGAGTATCAGCATTTACCAATAGCCAACCGTTCACCTGCTCAATGATTTGGGTATGCTTTTTCGAGTGCCAGCCATAAGCATTTACCCATTCATTGAAGTTAGCCGTGATAGCGTTTGATATATCCTGTTCCGTCCATTGTAAGATATCCTTAGCCAATAATAGGGCGGTTTCAATGAGGGCGAATCTATCCGCCATCACCCGCTTAATTTGAGGTTCTGAATTATCCGGCAAGCTCTTTAATCGAGATTGTTTTACTTTGTCGTATAACGCTCTCAATGCGCTTTTTTCCGCTTGGACTAGATAAGTGAGCCAATCTACGCCCACCGCACCAAAATAGCGCATGACGTTCGCATTGAGCGCATCAGCGTGCGTTTTACCGTCCGCCAAGCCGTGAAACTCTGTCGCTCGTTTCATCGGGATATTAAGTAAGCGGACTAATTGACCGGCATTGACCTTTATTCCTTGTTGCTTGAGATAGCTTTCTAAACCTTCCTCACCGGTAGAGAGATTCGCTACTAGCCATTTAATCGACTTGCGATTCCCACCTTCTTTCGCACCTTGTAACTTACCTTGTCCGTTAAACAAGCTGTAAGCGGTCTGTGCGACGGCTTTCGGACTGGCTTCGCTGATTTCATCTAACGGCATAAATAGCCCGTTACGGCTAAAGGCTTCGTTCTGTAAGGCTAACGGTGTCGCATTCCACGCTGTACGGGTTTCTCTTGGGTGTCCGTAAATTGAAGCGGCAATATTTAAAGCGGTTGTTTTACCGAATGTTGAATCTTCGTAGAGGTGTACCCCGTAGCCGTCCGCTTCTAAGGGTTTCAGCAATGGCGCACTTAATGCCACGCCAACCGATAACATCATAGACGGATTACCTACGCAATAACGCCCAATATTCTCCACCCAGTCCGCTGTTGTTCCGCTTACTCTATACCCTTCGATATTCTGCGTTAAATTGCGGAAAATAGTCGGGGTTTGCGGTTGTCCTAGGGTTTCCCCATTTGGCAAGGTAAAAGCGGTTAAATCTTCATTCCAGCCGGTTTTATCGGTAATGTAATACTGCTTGGCGGTTCGGCTTTTAAATTGAAAATAATCGGCTAATTCTGCCCGCAATGCTTGCTTAGTAGTTACCGTCACATCATTACGTTTCAAATACTGCCAGCCGTCACGCTCGCCAATATCTTTTAGCGGCATAACAAGCGGTCGTTCTTGCTTCTCTTTTTGCAAAATAATGAAATGTTCACTTTCTCCTTTGCCTAGCCCGATGACCTCGACAAAATCGGATAACCATTTTTCGCTTTCGACTTTCTCACCGTCCACAATACGAGTAGTTATGTAGTACAAGCCTTTTAATCCACCACGCTTACGCATTTCTACACGTGGGGCTGTATCATCTTCGGGGTTAAGTGTGCGTTGCTCTAAAAGCTCTGCGGTAGCGTGCTGTCCGTTCTTAATGCGCTGATATTCGCTGGTTAGGTTTTCCGTATTAAAGCCTTCATCTAGCCATTCTACGGCGGTAAGATTCGGGCAATGTTCTGCGAGATTCATCAATACTCGGGTGCGAAAATCGTCTTTATCTTTCGCCAAAGTGGGGAGTTCCCCCACTTGGAATATTTTAATGAATCGCTGTGCTGCCGGCGCCAGTAACAAGCGGTCTAATTGACTTAAATCTTTGCTATCCAACAAGCACGGAATCATATCATTGCCTAGTTTGAAGCTATCACGAATTAACGCCCATCTTTCTCCCTTGCCGGCTTCTGAGCGGCTCATCGTACTATTCCATCGGTAATAGGCTTTGTGTGCGTCTTGACCGGCGAGAATAATCCAATCGTTGAAGGCGTTCGTTTTTGCTAACTGGTCATCATAAAAGCGGATTTTGTTCATACTCCACCTCTTCGATCACTTCCTGTAAGTAAGTGTGCGCTTCATCTAAGTA
Organism: Actinobacillus capsulatus DSM 19761; assembly: GCF_000374285.1. Lineage (GTDB taxonomy): Bacteria > Pseudomonadota > Gammaproteobacteria > Enterobacterales > Pasteurellaceae > Actinobacillus > Actinobacillus capsulatus. The sequence continues at coordinate 100,826 of NZ_KB893934.1, forward strand.
TTGGAAGGCTTCCGCCAGTATTTCATCTCTGCTCATCAGCGTGCCGTTTTCACGTCGTACCGCGCCATTGCCGGTTAAAGCAATCTCAAGGAATATCTTCGCCATATCTAACGGCTGCTTGATTGAATGGAGGGTTTCTAGATTATTCATCTTTTGCTACCTCCACCGCTTTTCGTTCACATTCCGCCAATTTGTAAGCATTCAATGCTTCGGTCTGTGCTTCGTGAGCTTTGATTAATTCATAAATCTGTTGATCACGTTGGCGGTTTGCCTGTTTAATCTGCCCAATAAGGTAATCATTAAGCGCAAGTAAGCCGTCGGCAATATCGCTGCTATAAGTAAATTCGCTTTCCTCATCTACGCTTAGGCACTCAGAATGATCAATGCTAATCGCACTTGATAAACTGCTCGCATAGACAAGTAGCATATCGATTTTATCGGTTTGCTCATGAATATCTGTTATCAATTTATTTGTGTTACGCATAAACCACCTCCTTAACGGCAAAGAAAGGGCAGACCTTAGCTTTAGCTTGTTCTAAGCTATTGGCTTTAATACGCACGGTATAGCAAGGGAATGATGAAATCGGTTTTGACGTGTTGCGTAAGTCTAAACGGCTTACGGCTTTGAATAGATAGATCATGGCTGATAGCTCCAAAGTTAAATTATTGAAGACTACCGCTGAATTTTCGACGATTCTGGCGATAGCGTGTAACGGGGTCGAAAACTGCGAACTTTGGAACACAGCAAAGGGCGAACCTTTCCCATTACACGCTACCATTGAGAAAAATAGGGAGTGTCCAAATTTGGACATACCTAATTCATATTGAAGAATTGAACGCTCCTCAGTTTTCAGGAACGCACTTTCTTTAGGTGTGCGTGTGCTACGAACAAAAAAAGCACGAATTAAAGGCGTGCTAGTGTTCGCCAAAGTTTTATTATTCGAGTTTCGACGCTCGGCTTCCGATTTTGCGAAAGCGAGAATAGCATAAACCTTATTCGCTAAACTTGTAAAGTAATTCTTTTTACAAGCGGTCAAATTTTCTTCATTTTTTGCAAATTCCGCTGATAGCACGGAATGAACCATATCCAAATAACCTTGCGGATTATTGTCGATTGTGTCGCTATTTGTTGTGATGTACTGTAAAATATTCATCGGTTAAATACCTTTTTTAAATTTTTGTTTTCGCCCTCTTAGTGTCGCTTTGAGGGCGTTTTTATTTGCTAATAAAGTCAACTTTTACTAGTGGAACTTTTGAAAAAGTGTTCCGCATCTATTCCATATCGTTACCGTTTTGTTACCGTTTCCGTCCTCGTTTTGTTGCTCGTGATAACTGTTTCAATATTGTTTTAAAACCTCTGATTTCTTGTAGAACGACTGTCGGTTGTGATGGTGTCCGCTTGCTGTATTCACTCATTAAATCCGTGCGATAAGTTCGCTTTCTAAATCTTGGCAACCGTTCCCCTCGTTCCGCCATTGCTTGCTTTTCTTGCTCGATTAGTTCCATGGTGCGATAGTTATTTAGCAGTTCGCTTGCTCTTGCTCGTAGCGTTACCGCTTTCATTCGCTCGGCTCGTTCTGTACCTAATACGGCTTTTAAGGCGTGTGTTGCATTGCCCTTGTGGGCGTACTCAATAGCGAACCTTTGCCGGATTTGATGACCGTATCCCATTGCGCTAACCTCCGAACTTAACCGCTAACATTTTGATTCTTCCCTACTGCCAGTTTGCGCCAGTAATGTAATGCACTTGCTTGTAAATGACTTTTACGTACTGTGTACTCCAAACCTAACTTAATCATTGTGGCGTTTTCAGTAACAAGTAAATGGATTAAATCAAGTTGTTCCGGCGTGAGAAATTGGCGGATTTCAGCATCTGCCGGATAACTATTCTGTGATAACCATTTCTTTTTACTCATGCCCAACGCTACACAATAAACGAGGGTATTTTCGCGGCTGTACGCGTGCGGATCTTCTTTTTCAGAAGTCTGCTGCTTGAAATCAATCGCTTCATTAAGTAAGTGTTGCGTATCTCTTAGGCGGTCTTTGCTATCAAGTTGCTTTTTCATTCGGTTAAATTCGGCGATATACATCTCTTTAAATTGCATTGCTTTTTTGCCGGTAAATCCCATGACTAAAAGCGTAAAGCCGTCTTGGGTCATTAAGAACATCTTCCGGCTTTCTCCCTTTTGGTCGGTGTACTTAACGGGCTTAAAATTCAGCTGGTTAAATTCTTCTGAACACTCTAAATTTTCAAGACGTTGCAAAATGTTTTTATGCTGCTTTCCGAAGTATTCCGCTACTTTGAGAGTGTTTGTCATTGCAACGGTTTCTTTACGAAACACTTTAGGAAATACCGCTTCAATCGGTAATTGCTCATTTAATCCTTTCATCTCACTTTTCCCTTTCTAATCAGTTCCAATTGCTTAATTCTTTTCGCATATAGCCATATTGAAGTCTGCCGGCTCTCGGTTTGTCGTATTTGTTGCTCCGCTTCTAAAATCTGAATATGCGTAGCAAGGCAAGTAATAAGCTCCTCAAGCGGGTAGGGTTCTTCGTCGTTGTACAGGCTCTTAAACGTGAATACGTTCTTATTGCCGGCAGCGTAGTAATCAAATGCGTGCTGAATTAATACCGTATTCATCTTGGCTATTTCACACTTCATACTGAATCACTCCTGTTACACTCCTTTCACCGGTTTACGTACTTTGTGCTGTAATTGCGCCTGTGTTGGTGCTGCTAACTGATTAAGTACAGATTCCGCCACCGTTGGCGGATAGGGAATCGCTGCGTTACGACTTACTGCTTTTCCATTTAGGAAAGTGATTAATCTCTCCGCCTGTGTCTTATCTGCTAAGAAATAGCGAAAATGCGTACCTCCGTTTTGGTTATGTTCTTGAATACGAATAAATTCAGTCTGTGTAATAGCTTCTAGCTCGTTGAGCTCGTTTCGACCGCTGGTGATGCCTAATTCCCTCATTCCGTCCAGTTCAGAAAAACCGTTACGGCTTGTTAATAAATAGCTTCCTAGTTTTTCTTTGCGTGTAATATTAGCGTTCATAAGTTAGCTCCTTACACTTGATTACCGGCTAACTTATCAATAGCCTTGGTACTGTTTGCCGATAACGTGCTAAGCCCTCTTTCGTTGTTGATTAAATCATTAAGCCATTGTTCTACGTCCGATGATTTCCAACGTGAAGCACGCCCTATCTTGATAGGCGGGGAAAGTTTGCCCGCTTGAATTTGCTTGTAGATAAAAGCACGACTAAATCCGCTTACGGCTTGAATATGTTTGATGGTTTTGAGTTCCATTGAATATTCCTCCTATGCCGCTTCAATTCGGTTATTTGCTAACGCCTTAATAAATGCATTTACTTCGCTTTCGAGATAGCCGACTGAATTAGCTCCTAATTTGATTTTCTTCGGGCAGTCAGGGCGATAACGTTTTGATTTAGGGTTTTCCCAGTCTGTCAGGGTAGATTTGCTTACGCCTAAGCGTGATAGGTACTCCGGCTTGCGGATAATGCGTTCAGAAATGTTTGTGTCTTGGTAAGTCATTGAGAATCCTCCTCGTAAAGTTGAATAACTTGCCGTAAACCGTTGTAAGTCTTGGCGGTACGAGGTGGATTTTATGAAAGTGATTTTTTTTATTTGGGAAGTTACCAAAAAAACTTGGTAAGTTAATTTGGGAAACAAGCATAATCCTTTGTATTTCAACGCCTTATCTTGTTTTTTAAGTTGTCAAAAATTTGGTAAGTTATGCCTTAAGAATTGGTAAGCGGTTAAATTTGGTGGATTTTAGACAAAAATAAAGGGCGGTTAGTCCGCCCCGTTAAAACTATTTACCGCTTCTACAATACGCTTTCGGTATGCCTCAGCCGTTCTTCTATTCTCAAAACTATCGGAGTGTTCTTCCAACATTTTGGCTATTGCAGAAAAGTTTATCTTATCATTGCCACGCTTATATTTTTGAGCGGTTTTAGAAAGTTCAAAGCTAAGTGTCGCAATGATTTGTAAATGCGTTTCTCTTTCGATTGGTGAGTAGTTTTGATTATCTTTCGGCTCATTTTGGTTGATATGTAAAACCCCTTTATTTGCGTTTTGTTCTTCCGCTTGCAGTTTAACGATTTGTTCTTCAAGAATTTTTATTTTATCTTCTGCGCGTTTAAGCTTAGTTTGCAATTGAATAGCATTAAGTCTTTCAAATATACCATCATCTTTAACACATCCAATTTTTTCCCCTATTTCTTTTTCAATCATTTGTCTATTTAAGAGTAAATCTTTGGCTCGTGCTTTTTTAAATCCCCACTCATCCATATCAAATTCAAGAGCGGATAAACTCCTTTTTGTATTCTTTGCGTAAATTAAAAATTCAAAAAATAAATTTGGCGTACTTGTATCGTAAATACAAACCACGCCATCATCTCTTTTTTTATATACTGGAATGCCATTTTCCAAAACAAAATTATTAGCTTCATTTACCCAATTAAAATCATCATAGGAAAAAAACTCTTGAAAATTATTGAATTTTCTTAATTTTATAAATATCCAATCAATAACATCTTCTTTGCTTAGATTTTCATTTGTATTTTGCAAGTGTGTAATTAAATCAAAAACAGATACATATTTTTCGTTAAATTCATCTTTTAGTGACTGTAATTCTTTGTAAATATCAACCATAAAACGCCCCCACACGTTGCCCTATTAAGAGAGTGAGCAACAGGAAACTAATAGGGGTAGTTTCTTTTCGGCTCGGGTAATTAGTCCGTTCCTAGTTGCTCAAATTGATTACCGATTAAATCGGCTTCGGTTGGTCTGTATTGTATCAGATGGGTGGATAAAATAACAGATTATCCAGCTACTGTTTTTAACTTCCTTCGTCGGGGGGAAGTCTTGCCCTTTGTGCGAATAATTAGGTGATAGCGAGATTCCGCTATCGGATAATTCAGCCGGTAAACGGTTTTAATTCCTGTTCGTTTGTTTCGTTATTAATGTTTAGCTGTTTTAGTGTGCGGCGTGGGGATTTCCCCCATGCTGCCCTAATTTATGAGGCTTGTACCTAATTCGACATCAATCGTCATCTTTTAAGCCTTTGTGCTGAATGGAAGGTTTCTTATAAAATGAGGTAAAAGCCTTGTGCCGGCTTGTTCCTAGATCATAGTAGCTTATTGCTCAATGAAAATATTTTTAAATGATGATGATGCCTAAAAATCGTAAAATCTGCCGAAAACCGCGAGCCCCCAACCCCGTGGAAAGGGTACCCCCTCCGGAGTACCTTTTACATTGGGCTATCAGCTTACTATCATCTATCGACAACGCTTTAGCATTGAGAACAGCCTGATTTTTGCGAGTCCATAAAAAGGGACTGATTTTTATTTCTTAAGCAACCATTTTCAAATGATATTGTGGAATCGCCCCTTGCGAACATTCATCAACAAAATCCGCCCACGCTTGAAGCAATTTAAAGCGTTGTTCTAACCGCTCTCCCCTATCGTAAGCTGTTTTAATACGGTCATTGTTGAGGTGCGATAGTGCCACCTCGATTAAATCGCTGTCATAGCCCTGCTCATTTAGGTAGGTGGAAGCAATCGACCGCATACCGTGAGCCACTAACTTCCCTTCAAAGCCCATTCGCTTAATAGCCGCGTTGGCGGTTTGGGCATTAATATGCTTTTGTGGGTTTTTCGTGTTTAGGAACAAATAGGACTTACCGCCACTTAGTTTTTTGATTTCACGCAGTAGGGCTAATGCTTGGCGTGATAGCGTTACTTTATGTTCTGTGCCACGTTTCATTTTTTCAGCGGGGATAATCCATAGCTTACGCTCTAAATCAATTTCCGACCATTCAGCACTAGCGGATTCATTTGGACGGGTCATTGTGAGCAATTGCCACAAAATTAAATAACGGGTCTGTAAATGAATTTGGGCGTTATTCAAGGTGTAAAGAAATTCCCCTAAGTCTTCGGGCTTGATCGTCTTAAAGTGTTCAACCGTTGGACTATCAAACTCTTTTGAAATGTTTGCCGTAGGATTAAAGCTAATCATTTCACGGTGTAAAGCATAGGTCATAATTTCGTTATGCTTTTGAATAGTGCGTTTAAGTTTTTCTAGTGTGCCGGCGTCTTGATACGGTTTGAATGCCTTTAATGCCATTGGTGCTGTAATTTCCGTGATTGGCAAATGACCAAAATGAGGCAAAAGATTTCTTCTGATTAGGCTTTCTACGTCTTTCTGATAATCAACGGAAAAATTTTTCTTGGTCTTGCGGTATTCGAACCACGCCCACGCAACATTTTCATAGGTGTTATTCTGCTCGTTTAGCTTTGCCTGTTCTTGTTGTTGGCGGTGTTCGGCTGGATCTATGCCTTGAGCCAGTAAAGCACGATATTCTTCACGGATTTCCCTTGCTCTTGCTAGGCTAATTTCAGGATAAGCCCCAAGGCTTAAATCATTTCGCTTTTTAGTAATCGGGCGTTCATACCTAAACCGCCACAACTTAGATTTTGCAGTGATGAATAATAGTAGCCCTTTACCGTCTCTAAGCGGACTATCTTCAGATTTCGCTTTTCTAATCTGAGTGTCGTTCAGTGGCGTTGTTTCCCTTGCCATATCAAGCCCTTTTTATGTTTTAGGAGTATGGTTTTTAGGAGTATTTCAGGCGTACTCCTAAATATACTCCTAAAATCTTAGGTTTCCATAGTATCGCATAGGCACGTATAGGGCAATAAAAAAGCCTTGAAACGTTGAATTTCAAGGCTCTTTCGTATTCGGCAGGTTCTCATAGAACCATGATTTGGTGGAGCTGGGGGGATTTGAACCCCCGTCCGAAATTACTCCATCTTCAGCACTACACGTTTAGTCTGGTCTTTAGTTTCACTTATCTCCAGCGGACAGACACGCAAGAAATAAGCTAGTTTGATTCAATTTAGTGTTTCGATCCTCAAACGGCGGCGTCCACACGATCTCGTTTTGGGTGACTTATCGTTGCCCTCGTCTTACGAGCGGAAGCTGAGGCGATAAGGCTATGAGCAGGTTATTAAGCTGCTAAAGCGTATTGTTCGTCGTTTGCGACTATTTTTTTGCGGTTTGTTTACGAGGCCTACCGCACCTCGACGTGCACCTTGGACTTCGCTAATCCCGTCGAATCCAGAATCAGCCCCAAAAGTCTTGCAATTCTAATGGAAAGCGGTTGATTTTGCAAAAAGTTTTGCAAATTCGACCGCTTGGTAAATTAATTTGCGGAGTAGTTCAAGTATTTCACTTTTCTATTTTACAAATAAACTCCGATTTTATTACGCTTGCGGTGTTATTGGTGTTATTGGTGTTATTGGTGTTATTGGTGTTATTGGTGTTATTGGTGTTATTGGTGTTATTGGTGTTATGCGGCGTGGTGCAGGGGGCGTTAGCGCCGGCATCGCAAAGTATGATTGCCAATTACTATCCGAACACTGCCTATCTAATCGGTAATATGCGCGCAAACTGGATTATGCTGATTATAGCGGATAACTTCGGTTGGTTCTGGTCTTATGTAGTGATTGCAGCGCTTTCTGTGTTTTCTGCAGTGGGTTATTTAGTGTTAGCGAAACACGAAGAAAAAACCATTAAAGCTTAAATAAATTCATATACTCAAAAGCGGATTTTTCAGTCGGGAACTCTGCTTTTTTATTGTCGTCCAATGCTTTCGTAAGAAATTCGCACCGGATCATTCTAACGCTGTTATAATATACGGGTCATGAATAGCCAATGAGAAATAAGATGAGAAAATTTGACGAACACGAGATAGAAGATGCAGAAATTATTGAGCCGGATGAAGTAGAAGTGCTAGAGAATGAGCCGAGTGAGGCGATGCACCCTGCTTTAGTGCAAGGTGGTATGCCTGTTCCGCAAGGGAATCTCGATAGCTATATTCGTATGGCAAATCAATATCCTATTCTCAGTGCCGAACAAGAAAAAGAGCTGGCTGAACGTTATTATTATGACGAAGATTTAGAAGCGGCAAAACAACTGATTCTTTCGCATATGCGCTTCGTGATTCATATTGCGCGCGGTTATTTGGGTTACGGACTGCCGCTTGCCGATTTAATTCAGGAGGGGAATATTGGCTTGATGAAAGCGGTAAAACGTTTTGACCCGAATGTCGGTGTGCGCTTAGTCTCTTTTGCGGTGCATTGGGTAAAAGCGGAAATTCATGAATACGTATTGAAAAACTGGCGTATTGTGAAAGTGGCAACCACCAAAGCGCAACGTAAGTTATTCTTTAATCTGCGTAAAAACAAAAACCGTCTCGCTTGGTTTAATGAAGAAGAAATCAAAAAAGTGGCGGAGGATTTAGGGGTATCGGTTGAAGAGGTACGAGAAATGGAGTCTCGTATGGCCGGTCAAGACTTAGGTTTTGATTTGTCAACTGGTGAAGATGATGACGAGGCTTATGCGCCTTCAATGTATATTGAAGACAATAGCTCAAATTTTGCTGATGAACTGGAAGATGAAGAACATACGGGCGAAGCGACCGCCCAGTTGGCTTATGCACTGGCGACGTTAGATGAACGTAGCCAAGATATTATTAAAACCCGTTGGTTGGATGAAGATAAAGCCACTTTACAAGATCTGGCAGATAAATACGGTATTTCAGCCGAACGTGTACGCCAATTAGAAAATGCGGCACTGAAAAAAATCAAAGACGCAATTACCTTAGAGTAATGCGTTATATGTTGATAAGCGGTCTATTTTCACCTGAACTTTGCAAGTTTGGGATGAAAATAGACCGCTTGTTGTATCCATTGCTTAACCGCTTTAGGCATGAAAAAAGCGGTACGATTTGCAAAAAGCACCGCTTTTGGACAAGGACAATCTTTATTTTCTCTTCGCGTATTTGAGCGAGTCAATCGCCACTGCAAGCACGATAATGCCGCCTTTAATAATGTATTGCCAGTACGGGTTTACACCGATATAGGTTAAACCGTAGTTGATCACGGTAAAGATAATTACCCCGGTCACCACACCAATAATCGTACCGACACCGCCGGCAAATGAAACACCGCCCACTACACAAGCCGCAATCGCATCCATTTCATACATAAAACCGAGGTTATTGGTTGCCGAGCCGATACGGCCTGCTTCTAACATACCTCCAAACGCATAAAACACACCGGATAACATATAAATACCCATTAAGTTAAGCGGTACGTTTACCCCTGAAACACGTGCTGCTTCTGGGTTACCACCGATTGCAAAAATGTTTTTACCGAAACGGGTTTTATTCCAAAGTGTCCACATAATTAACGTAGCGATTACCGCATAAATCGTGATGTAAGAGAGTTTAAAATCACCGAAACGGAAGAAACCTTGAGTAAAGGTTGAGAAGCTGTCGCTAAAGCCGGCAATCGGTGAGCCGCCTACCGCATCGTAATAGAGGGAGTTGATACCGTAAACGATGATCATCGTACCCATGGTAGCAATAAACGGCGTTACGTTGAGATAAGCAATAACAAAGCCGTTTAATAAGCCAATAACCGCACCGACAGCACATACTGCAATAATCACAACCGGAATCGGAATTTCAGCTAAATCGGGGAACACTCGGTTCATATTTTCCATTGATTGCATTAAGGTTGCGGTAATTACCGCTGCCAATCCCACCTGACGACCGGCGGATAAGTCGGTACCTTGCGTCACAATTAAACCGGCAACCCCTAATGCAATAATTAAACGCACGGAAGATTGCGATAAAATATTACTGAAGTTACGTAAACTTAAGAAACTTGGGTCTTGTACGATAATGACAATTAACAAAATTAATAACACAAAATAAATCGCATTTTGTTTAAAAAAATCCATGGTGCGATTCTGTTTTAAAGCGGACATACATCACTCCTTGCTTTTATAAATATTTTGCAGCGAGCTGCAAGATTTCTTCTTGAGAGGTTTTGGCGGTTTCAACAATGCCTGCAACTTTCCCGTTACTCATGACTAAAATTCGGTCGGTTACCCCTAATAGCTCCGGCATTTCGGACGAAATCATAATGATTCCCTTATCTTTATTGGCTAAATTGAGAATCAATTGGTAAATCTCAAATTTCGCACCGATATCAATGCCTCGGGTCGGTTCGTCCAACATTAAAATTTCTGGTTGGGTTAACAACCAACGACCGATAATCACTTTTTGTTGGTTACCGCCGGAAAGTGAGCCGATGCTTGTTTGATGGGACGGTGTTTTAACATTCATCGCATTAATCACCCATTGGGTATCGCTTTTCATTTTTTTATTGCTGAGTAAACCTAATTTACTTAAGTAAGATTTCATATTTGAAATCAATGAGTTAAATTCGATACTTAAATTTGCATAAATACCGGTTGAACGGCGTTCTTCGGTAACCAGCGCAAAACCGTTATTGATTGCTTCAAACGCATTACGATTGTTTACCGCTTTGCCGTTTAAAGTGATGCTGCCGCCGGATTTTTCACGTACACCGAAAATCGTTTCGACAATATCGGTACGTTTTGCACCGACCAAACCGGCAATACCCAACACTTCGCCTTTACGCAATTCAAAGCTAACATCTTGAATGGACGGCTGATTTTTGGCGGTTAAATGTTCTACCACGAGTACGGTTTCTTTCGGTGTATTAGTTTTTTCCGGGAAACGTTGAGTCAGTTCACGACCTACCATCATTGAAACGATTTGTTCCATTGAGGTATCTTTAATCGCAACGGTGTTTACCCATTTACCGTCACGCAAGATAGTAATTTCGTCACAAATTTTGAAGATTTCATCCATTTTGTGCGAAATATAAATAATGCCGCAGCCACGATCTTTTAATTTCTGAATGATTTTAAATAAATGTTCGACTTCTTTTTCAGAAAGCGAAGAAGTCGGCTCATCCATAATCACAATTTTAGCGTTGTACGAGAAGGCCTTAGCGATTTCAATCATCTGCATTTGCGATACGGACAATTTCGCTACTTTATCGCGCGGATCGACATTAATATCCAATTCATCAAAAATTGCTTTGGTATCACGATACATTTTATCGTGATCGACAAACGGCCCTTTTAGCGGATAACGCCCAAGCCAAAGGTTATCCATGACGCTTACTTGTTTTACTAGATTCAGTTCTTGGTGAACCATCGAAATTCCGTTTTCAAGCGCTTCTTTTGAGGTTTTAAAATTCACCGGTTTGCCTAAAAATAGAATTTCACCTTCATCCTTGGCATAAATCCCGAATAAGCATTTGAGCAGGGTGGATTTACCTGCGCCGTTTTCGCCCATTAAGGCGTGTACGCTATGGGATTTTACGGTTAAGTTAGCTTTATCCAACGCTTTTACGCCGGGAAAAGATTTACTAACATTTGTCATTGTGAGCAGTACTTCACTTGTCATATCTCACTCCCTAAAAAATAGGCACGAGTGATCCACCCGTGCCTAAACAACTTCACTTATTTTAAAAATTTATCTAGATTATCTTTATCTACGCCAACATAAGGAATACGTACAACACGTTCCTCAATTTTCCAGCTGGTGCCTTCACCCGCGGCTTTACCTTCCGCAAGATTTGCCGCTAATTGCACAACCGCTTTGCCTTGACCGGCAGCATCATTAAGTACCGTACCGGCTAATTCGCCTTTTTTGATCAATTGTAATGCTTCAGGTAATGCGTCCACACCAAAGATCGGTAATTTACGACCGTGCGCTTTAGTCGCTTCTAATGCGCCTAACGCCATACCGTCGTTATTAGAGATAATCACTTCAATATCTTTCGCCTTACCGCTGGATAACCAAGCGTCCACTTTATCTTTTGCTTGTGCTGCATCCCACAATGCCGCATCCATAAAGATTTGTTCGCTTTGGATACCTTGTGCTGCTAAGCCTTCTACTACGTATTTAGTACGTGCTTCCGCATCAGGGTGACCCGGTTCGCCTTTTAATAGCGCATATTGCACTTTACCGTCTTTATTTAAATCTAATGCCGGATTCGCTTTCCATTGTTTTGCAATTAAGTCACCTTGGATTAAACCGGATTCTTTCGGATCAGTACCTACATAGTAAGCTTTATCATAGCTTGCTACGGCTTTTGCACCCGGGTCTTTATTGAAGAATACAATTGGTAAATCTTCGCTTTTTGCTTTATCAATAATGGTTTTTGACGCTGAAGGGTCAACCAAGTTGATCGCTAACGCTTTTACGCCTTTAGACAGTAATACGTCTACTTGGTCGTTTTGAATGGATTGAGTGTTTTGCGAGTCATTCATTAATAACTTCACATCTTTTAATTGGTTTGCTTCTTTGTCGATTTCTTTACGCATTAACGCCATAAAGTTATCGTCATATTTGTAGATGGTCACACCGATACGTGTTTCAGCTTGTGCGGTGCTAATACTTGCGCCTAATGCAATCGCTAATACTAAGGTGCTTAATACGGTTTTTTTCATAAAGTTACCCTCTGGTATAAAAGTATTATGATGAGCTACGGTTAAAGTAGTTGGGCGAAGCATACAAAATCTCAGAAAAAAATACTGTGATCATTTTCACAAATCCGAAAAAATTAAGTAAATAACTTAAATCTATAAGATGTTTGTGGAATTTTACTTCGTTTGGTGCGCCAAGATAGAGTGGAATCTTTGCCTATAATAGTGGTCTGAATGAGGAGAAGCAGATGAAAGTAGGATTAGTGCTGGAAGGCGGTGCGATGCGAGGGATGTTCACTGCCGGCGTATTAGATGTATTTTTGGATGAACAACTTGAATTTGATGGAGCAGTTACCGTATCCGCAGGGGCATTATTCGGAGTGAATCTGTCGTCTAAACAACGTGGGCGAGTGTTACGCTACAATAAAAAATATATGAATGATAAGCGCTTTTTAAGCCTGAAAAGCTGGCTTACTACCGGTAATCTAATTAATCGTGATTTCGCTTTCTATGAATTGCCCACTATTCATGATCCGTTCGATCAAGCTACTTTTGCCCAATCGCAAATGGACTTTTGGGTTACGCTAACCAATGTGGAAACCGGTGAACCGGAATATTTTAAGGTGCAAGACGTGTTTAAGGAAATGGAGTTGTTTCGTGCTACTTCAGCGATGCCGTTTGTGTCTCAATTTGTTGAAATTAACGGAAAAAAATATTTAGACGGCGGGATCGCCGATAGCATTCCGTTACAGAAATGCCTTGATTTAGGCTATGATAAAATTGTACTGGTTTTAACTCGCCCGTTGGAATATCGCAAAAAGCCTAGCTTAATGGCATTGTTTAAGTGGATTTATCGCGGTTACCCCCACTTAATTGAGCGTTGGCAACAGCGTTATCAAGATTACAATCAAACGGTGGAGCGCATTATTCAGCTTAATCAAAAGCAACAAATTTTTGTGATTCGCCCGTCACAAACCATTCCGTTAAGCCGTTTGGAAAAAGATCCTAACAAATTACAGCAAATGTATGATCTGGGCGTAGCTGATGCTCAGCAATCAATCGCCGCTTTACGTGAGTATTTAGCGGCGTAGTCGCCGATAAGCTTCCAAGAACAAGCGGTCGAATTTCGATAAAAACTTGCAAAAGTTTTGTCAAATTCGACCGCTTGTTTTATGACTTTATTAGCAGTTTGAAAATTAGAATTTTTTTAACTTTTCAATTCTTATCAAACATTTATATATTTTATGTTATTTTTATTCTTGTTTTTTTTCTCTGAGTTTGGAGGTTTTATGGCAGCAGAAGGCGCAAGTCAATTAACAAGTGTGGTAGCTTTATTGGGGGCGGCAATTATTGCCGTGCCGATTTTTAAGCGTATCGGTTTAGGTTCGGTATTAGGCTATTTAGCGGGGGGACTTGCGATTGGTCCGTTCGGTTTGGGCTTATTTACCGACCCGTATACGATTTTGCACGTTGCTGAACTCGGCGTGGTAATGTTCCTATTTTTAGTCGGATTGGAAATGCAACCGGCGCATTTATGGGGCTTACGCAAATATATTTTTGGCTTAGGCAGTTTTCAAGTGGTTGGTGCGGCGATTGCTCTTACAGGTTTGGTGATGGCATTCGGTTATTCATGGCAAGTGGCATTTGTCAGTGCGGCAGGTTTCGTGTTGACCTCCACGGCGATTGTGATGCAAGTGTTAAGCGAACGAGGTGAGATGACTTCCGAACGAGGCCGAAAGATGGTATCGATTTTGTTATTCGAAGATATGTTGATTGTACCGTTATTGGCGGTTGTCGCTTTTCTCTCGCCAATTCATTCAGTAGAAAGCGCAAGTACGCCGATTTGGCAAAAAATTGCGATTGCCGTGTTTGCAATGGTTTTCTTATTTATCATCGGCACCAAGGTGCTAAATCCATTCTTTAAAATGCTGGCACGTACCAAAATCCGAGAAATGATGACCGCCGTAGCACTTTTCGTGGTGCTTGGCTCAGCGCTATTAATGGAAGTAAGCGGGCTTTCAGCGGCGATGGGGGCATTTGCTGCCGGCGTATTGCTTTCCACTTCCAGCTTCCGCCACCAATTAGAGGTGGATATAGACCCGTTTAAAGGCTTATTGCTTGGCTTATTTTTCCTTGCGGTCGGGATGTCTCTGGATTTGAATGTGGTGTGGGATAACTTAGGGCTGATTTTATCGGGTGTGGCATTAATGATGTTGGTTAAAGGTGGGGTGATTTTCCTAGTCGCTCGCCTTTCCGGCAGTAACAATTTAGACGCACACGATCGTGCAATCGTAATGGCGCAGGGTGGTGAATTTGCGTTTGTGTTGTTTGCTGCAGCGCACGCTCAAAAAGTAATTGATGACACGGTACACGCCAATATGACGGCAATTGTGGTGCTATCAATGGTCTTCACGCCGTTAATGATTATTGTGAGCCAGAAATTTATCGTGCCTCGTTTGCAGAAAATTGACGAAATCAAACCGCATGATCATATTGAAGAGCAAAACCCGATTATCTTGGTCGGCTTAGGTCGCTTCGGACAAGTGGTCAATCATTTATTGCAAATGACAGGCTATCACCCGACCATTATCGAGCTGAATCCGAAACTCATTGCCGGTATGAAAAAGCGTGGGGTGAAAAGTTATTACGGCAACGGCGCACATTCAGACTTACTCAAAGCGGCGGGCATTCAAACTGCACAAATGTTGATTGTGGCGATTGATAATCCGAAACAAACGTTAGAAATCGTGAAATATGCACGCAGTGTGAATCCACATATTAAAATTATCGCACGTGCTTACGACCGTTATCACGTGTACGAGTTGGTACAATCCGGCGCGGATATTGAAGTGCGCGAAACTTTTGACGGTGCATTACGTACCGGTAAACAAGCGCTACGAGAACTCGGGCTGGATGCAGATAAAGTGCATGAAATCGGTAATATGTACTTTGGCAAAGATCGCCATAGTGTGAAGCTTATGTCAGAAGTGTATGACCCGAAAATCGAGCGTTTCAAAAACGAAGAAATGTATCGTATCGCTCTCGAACAAGACCAAGAAATTATGGCGGAAATCCAGAAAATTTTGGCGAGAGAGTAATATTTACAAGCGGTTAAATTTTGCAAAAAGTTTGCGAATTTTGACCGCTTGTTTTGCAATGTCAAACTTAAACATTACAGGAAAAATATGCAACACAACAAAATCCGACGTAAAGACCGAGCGGTGAATGATTATGAACAAATGCTTGAAATTATGCGCCAGTGCGATGTATGTCGATTGGGTTTTCAAGAAGAACAAGGGGTTTACATTCTGCCGCTCAACTTCGCTTTCAAACAATTTGATGATCGCTTAGAGCTTTATTTTCACGGTCATCAAAAAGGTAAGAAGATCGATTTAATCAAACAACAAAAGATTGTGGGCTTTCAAATGGATCGTAAACACGAACTGGTAACGGCAGAGATTGCTTGCCATTATTCTTTCCGCTATCAAAGTATTATCGGCAAGGGCGAAATTTCTCTGATTGAAGAACGTTCGGAAAAAATCACGATTCTGCACTATTTAATGGAACATTATACCAGCAAATCCGATTGGCAGTTTGAGGAAAACGAACTGAACCGCATCGCCGTGATGAAACTAGTTGTTACGGAATGGGCGTGTAAGGAACATTGATAACAAGCGGTTAAATTTTGCAAAAGATTTGCGAATTTTGACCGCTTGTTTGCTGTTTTACTTGTTCAACAATGCTAAATATTTGCGCAGACTTTCCTGTTTGGTGTAGCTAAATTCTTGTATCGCCAATATCTCCAGTTCCACATAGTGCTTTTTCAGCACATTTCCTGCGGAGCGTAGTATCTCGCCACGTGTGATACGTTGCGCCATTCCTGTAAATACCCGGTCAGTTAAAAAATCAACGTCAGCGTAGTGAGACAAGGCTCGGTTCTGTGCCAACCAATTAAATAGCGAGGAGAACCCTTGTGGGAAAATCGGTTGATGTTGAATAATATTATCCAAAATGTTGGTTTCAACTTGTGCCAGTTCTTGCCCAAACAAGCGGTTAAAATTTTTTGCGATAAAATGGTCAATCACAATATCCGACACAATCCCTTTAAATCGCCCCAATTCTTCGGCAAGTAACGGATTGAGGACGTTTTCTCGCCGATCTGTCGTGCTGTCGATCAAACGGTGTAGCTTTATCCCGTTTTGAATATGACTTGCCACCGCTAAATTCTCAACTCGCCCTTTATAAAAATCACCGGCAAAATTACCAAATAAAGTACGGCTATTCGGCATTATTTTGTCTAACTCAAAGGAAATCATACTGTGGGCAAGAAAGTTCATTGTGGCTCGCTAAGGTTTGTTGATTGTAAGTGAATAATAGCTTAGTTAGTTGGAGAAGGGAATTGTGGGAGAATAGTAGTAAAAGTATAGTTAGTTCCTCCTGCTATATTAAAAGTCTTTATATACCGGAGTTTTGTTCACAATTAGTAAAAATAACTCTAATAACTCTTGTGATAAACGTATTTTAGGGTTATTATAACTCTGATCCAAAGATAGGCGAGGTGTGTATGGATAGCCGAACTTTAATCAAAAGGATTGAGGATGACGGTTGGTATGAAGTGGCAATAAGAGGCAGCCATCACCAATTCAAGCATCCAACAAAAAAAGACGTGTAACAGTGCCTCATCCAAAAAAAGATTTACCAAATGGAACGGTTAAATCAATATTAAAGCAAGCGGGGCTAGAATAGCCCCATTTAGCTAGTTATTAGCCTATTTTGATTTGGATTAACAAAAATTAATAGTAATATTATTGGAGATAAAAAATGCTATATCCAATCGTCATTGAAATGGGTGACGAAAGTCATTCTTACGGTGTGGTTGTGCCAGATGTGCCGGGGTGTTTTTCAGCCGGCGATACATTGGAAGAAGCATTTATGAACGCAAAAGATGCAATTGCGTTTCATATAGAAGGCATGATTGAGGATGGAGACGAAATTCCACACCCAAAATCATTAAGCGAACATAAAGATAATCCTGAATATCAGGGACTAATGTTTGCAATCGTTGATGTTGATTTAACCCATTTAATGGGTAAATCTGAAAAAATCAATGTCACTTTACCATCGTTACTAATTCGCCGAATTGACGAATTAGTAGCAAGAAATCCAAAGTATAAGACTCGTAGTGGTTTTCTTGCTCAAGTTGCAACTGAGCGTATATTTGCGCAGGGGTAACGTAAAAAGCGCCTAATTCTTGGCGTTTGAAAAATAAAAAGCCCGCTCAATTGCGGGTTTTTTGTTATGTGGCATCTAGATTATCAATGTTTAATCATTTAAAAAGAAAGCGGTTGTAAATCTTTCACCATTTTCCACCGCTTGTCTTATTACGCTTTCAATGATTGCATATCAATCACGAAGCGGTATTTCACGTCGGATTTGAGCATACGTTCGTAAGCGTGGTTGATGTCTTGAATGTTGATCGTCTCCACGTCCGGTACGATATTGTGCTCGCCGCAGAAATCTAGCATTTCTTGCGTTTCTTTAATGCCGCCAATCATTGAGCCTGCGATTGAGCGTCTGCCTAATACTAATGGTACAGTCGTGATACTTGGATCGAGATTGCCGATTAAACCTACCAATACAAGTGTACCGCTGATTGCTAAGGTTGGTACGTAAGGTTTGAGGTCGTGTGTGTAAGGTACGGTGTCAATAATGACATCGAAAGTATTTGCCACTGACTTCATTTGTTCTTCATCAGTTGAAATCACTACACGGCTTGCACCTAGACGATGTGCGTCTTGTTCTTTACCCGGTGAGCGTGTAAATAACGTCACTTCTGCACCTAATGCGTGTGCCAGTTTGATTGCCATATGACCTAAACCACCTAAACCGACAACCGCCACTTTTGAGCCTTTGCCTACATTCCAGTGGCGCAATGGCGACCAAGTAGTGATACCAGCGCAAAGTAATGGGGCAACCGCTTTGGTATCTAGATTTTCCGGTACGCTTAGTACGAAGTTTTCGGTTACTACGATTTTTTCACTATAACCACCGAAAGTCGGCATATTGTCGCCGAAGCGGTCGGTATCACAGTAAGTTTGTACTGCGGTATTCTCACAATATTGTTCTAAGCCGTGTTCGCAAGAGTGGCAGTGTTGGCAACTATCTACCATACAACCTACGCCGACTAAATCACCGACTTTAAATTTGCTAACCTTGTTACCCACACGGCTAACACGACCGATAATTTCATGGCCCGGTACGACAGGATAAGTGGCAAAACCCCAGTCATTGCGAGCTTGATGTAAATCTGAGTGGCATACGCCGCAGTAAAGAATATCGATTTCTACATCGTCCGCACGTACGTCACGGCGTTCAAATGTGTGTGGCAGGAGAGGAGATTTCGGATCTAAGGCAGCAAAACCTTTTACTTTGAATGTCATAGTGTGTTCCTTTTTGCGTTAGAGTAGCAATAAAAAGGCGGTGTAAAAATTAGCTTTTTTACACCGCTTGTGATTATTTAATCCAGCTTACGATTTCTTCGATCGGTTTACGTGATTTCGGTGCGATTTCACCGGCACGATAACCGAAAGTTGCCATCACAGAAACGCCGTATTCATTCGGATCGAATGTGCCTGCTTCGGCAAGAATTTGATTTACCGCATCATAGTTGAAACCTTCAATTGGGCAGCTATCAATACCGATTAATGCAGCACCGCTCATCATATTACCTAATGCAATGTAGGTTTGTTTTGAGCACCAGTCGAATAATGCACGTTCATCACCTGCGATTTTGATGTCTTGTTCGTGGAATTGTTTATATAACGCTAACGTTTTTTCCATTTCTTCAGCAGTTAAACCACGTTGTTCTAATGCTTTTTTGAAGTATTCGCTGTCGTGGCTTGCATTTTTCTTGGCAAGCAACACCACTAAATGGCTTGCTGCGTCCATTTGTGCCGCCATACCCCATGCAACCGGTTTTAATTTATTACGTAATTCTTGGTTTTGAATCACCACAAATTTCCATGGCTCAGAGCCGACAGAACTTGGTGAAAGACGCGCTAATTCTAAAATATATGCAAAATCTTCATCGCTGATTTTTTTAGAAGCGTCATAGTTACGTGTTGCACGACGGTATTTGAAAGCTTCTAACACATTTTCTTTTTGAATATTAAACATAAAACTTCCTTCTAATAAGTTTTGTAAGAGTGATAACTTTATCGTTATCGTCCTTCGACAAATTGTATAGATCCTAATCATCTCTAGATATAAAATCCAATCACTATTTTTTATATACAATATAAATGAGCTTGATATAAGGTGGGTGGTTATAGAAAGAAAGATAGAAAAAGCAAGCGGTTTAATTTCACTTATATTTGAAAAAATTGAGTGAAATTAAACCGCTTGGTTAACGAGAAAATTTTATCCTATAGACGGTAAATTACGGATTTACCAGTAGGCAGCGAAACTGCTAAATGGATTTTGCCACCGATTACGTTTATATAGCGTTGAATGGAAGATAATTTGATGTCATTACCTCGCTTTTCCAGCGCAACGACAGACGGTTGGCTAATATTGAGTTTATGAGCGAGTTCTTGTTGAGTAATGTGCAATTCTTCACGCAAATGACTCAATTTGAGCTCGACACTTATTTCTGCTAAGGTTTGGCGGAGTTTCAGTTTTTTGTCTTCGGGAGAACCTTGTTCAAGTACTACATCCAGATTTGTTTCTTTCATTTTGAACCTCGTTGTTATACTGCGACTAATCCATAGACGGTAATTTATTGAAAACACAACCATAATGGATAATGGTTGATATTACAGTTCGCAATCATTGCTTTTTTGATCTTGGTTGCAGAAATATGAGAGTGTACTTAATTTCTAGAAAAGGTCAAGGTTTGTAATTTAGAGTCAAAATTATTCTTCCAAATGTCAATTGTTTTGATGATAAAGAGAAGTGCAAAAATATTAGTAAATTACAGTAAGAAATTAGTCTGCCAAACAACATCTGGCAACATTTTGTAGCAGGTCAACCATTTGTTCTGGGCTTTCGTTTCTGCCTCTTTTGACCCATTCATCTAACGCTCCGAAACAAATTCCCGTTAACATTGAATTTTGAAATGCTTCAAGATTCTCTTGTTCCGGCTTGGCGCCAATTGTGTGGGCAAAATATTGTAAAAAGAGGTGCGAGAGATTTTGTGAATAGAGCAAATCTAAAATATCGCCTAATTCATCGGTAACTTTAAATAAGCCGATTAAACGTTCTCGAACATTGGTTGCATTTAAATTGGCAAAGGTCGCAACAGAGCGTTCGTATATATGTTTAATCAAAACATCTTCTTTTGATTCGAAGTTGCGATAAAACGAAATACGACTAACGCCTGCCAAATTAGTCAGTTCGGTAATGCTGATAGCATAGAAATTTTTCTTTTGCATTAAACGTAAGAGTGCTTCAGTGATACTTTCCTTCACCACGCAGTTCACGGTTTTTTTCATATTATTATTCATTCCTAGTCTTGCCTGTGTTAGAGGTAAATCAAAAGGTGAAGTTCTTGGCTTTACACAAAAATTGTAGTGATTGCATATAGATAATACAAAAGCAAAAAGTTCAAAAAAATTTTACTGCTGTTACAAATCTATCTTATTGTTTCAGTTAGCTTTTCTAGGCTTGACGAGCTTAAGTCCAATATTGAAAATACGCCTCAGAAATTGATTCACTATGCTTATTATTTTTATTTTTTCACAGACTTAGCATTGGAAATTCGAGGTAATTTATGAAATCAGTAATGCTCAAAGGCTTAATGATTGCCTTATTATCTACATCGGTCACGGCACATGCATTAAGTCGCTCACAACATGATACGGCTGTAGGGGTTGTGCTAGGCGGTGTTGCCGGTGCGGTTGCAGGGCAAGATATCACTTCAACAGTTGCTGGAGCTGCATTAGGCGGGGTAGTTGGTAGCCAATGGAATGCACATAAAATTGAAAGAAAGCGTGACGAACGTTATCGTTCGGAACGATATTACGAAAGACGAGCACATGAACGCCGTTATCACAAACACCATAAACATAAAGTAGGATATCGAAGATTACGGTCACCATCACGGCCATTATAAAAACATAGCCGTCATTATGATGATTAAGAAAACTGATAAGCGGTCAAATTTGCAAAATTTTCTGCGAATTTGACCGCCTGTTTTATTGGGTTGAACGTTTAAGCCACCAAGCACGCAGATGGTCGTAACTAAGATTAAAGAAGAAGGTATACACGATCACAAAAAGCGTCATACCGATATCCATAATAAACGCTGTCCACCAATCGACATCGAGCATATAAGCGACCAACGGAATGGTGAAGAGTAGTAAACCACCTTCAAAAAATAAGGTATGGAAAATGCGTAATCCGATCGTGCGAGTTTCGCGAGGGGTGGTAAAGATACGATCGAAAACTGTGTTAAATAGCATATTCCACAACATTGCCACTATTGAGATTGAGACAAGCGTACCGGTCAGTAAACCGGTATGATGCGAAGTAAACAGGCTCATACCGATAACAGTAAACAAAATGGCGAAGAGTTCAAACAAAGCAGCGTGAAAGATTCGCTCTAAACGGCTCATTGGCATAGTCGCTTTCCAAAAAATAAGCGGCCGTTTTTAGCAAATTTTTTACCAAAAACAACCGCTTGTAATAGGGTAAATTAACGCTCGATTTTAGAACGAATCAATTCGATTAAATCGGTCATTTCTTGCGTTGGAGCAGGGGCTTGGTGCATAAACCAACGGAATAATTCCGGATCGGTATATTTGAGCATTGCTACAAAAGTTTGCTGTTGCGCTTCGCTTAAAGCATCAAAATGTGCTTTGTAAAAAGGCATAATCATTTTGTCTAATTCGCGCATACCACGGCGACATTCCCACTCAATTCTAAAACGATTTAATTCAGCCATTATTTCACCTCATGAATACGTAGTTCTTTCGGCACTTCAAACACCATATTTTCTTCACAACCTTCTAAGTTGCTCACACCGATTGCACCTAAGGTTTTTAAGTGTTCCACTACCGATTGTACTAAAACTTCCGGTGCTGAAGCGCCAGCGGTAATACCGATGATGTTAACACCTTCCAGCCAGCTCGGATCAATATCTTGCGGACCGTCAATCAATTTAGACGGCACTCCCATACGTGAAGCCAGTTCCGCTAGACGATTTGAGTTTGAAGAATTTTTAGAACCGACTACTAATACCAGTTGTGATTGTTTCGCCAATTCTCGTACCGCTTGTTGGCGGTTGGTTGTTGCATAACAAATATCGTTTTTACGCGGGCCTTGAATCGCTGGGTATTTCTCTTTTAACGCTTCAATCACATCGCTAGTATCGTCAATCGAGAGCGTGGTTTGCGTCATAAAAGTTAATTCGTCTTGATTGCTAACCGGTAATCTGGCAATGTCTTCGACAGATTCCACCAAGAAAATGCCGGCGTCTTGATTATCGTATTGCCCCATTGTACCAATCACTTCCGGATGACCTTCATGCCCAATTAAAATCGCTTTAGTGCCTTTTTTGCTGGCACGTGCCACTTGCATATGGACTTTAGTTACTAACGGGCAAGTTGCATCAAATACTTTTAAGCCGCGGCGTTTAGCTTCTTGGCGAACCGCTTGCGATACGCCGTGCGCCGAGAAAATGACAATCGCATCGTCCGGCACTTCGTCCAACTCTTCGACAAACACTGCACCTTTGGCTTTTAAGCCGTCCACCACAAAGCGGTTATGTACCACTTCGTGACGTACATAAATCGGAGCGCCGTGAATTTCGAGGGCGAGTTCCACAATCGAGATCGCTCGATCAACACCAGCACAGAAACCTCTAGGGTTTGCTAATAAAATATCCATTTAACCACTCTTTTTCTTTTTGTCGAGGAATGCTTCCAAGATGAGCAACCCTGCACCCACTACAATGGCAATATCCGCCATATTAAACACAGGATAATGATAGATATCCCAATAAAAATCAAAGAAATCAACCACATAGCCATTATATGCACGGTCAATTGCATTACCGATTGCTCCGCCGATAATCAGTGCATACGCAGAATTTTCCAATTTTTTGATCGCTGGATTACGCCACAGCATTACGATTAAACCTAGTGAAATGACAATGGCTAATCCTAAAAAGAAATATTTCTGCCAACCGCCGTGATCAGCCAAAAAGCTGAATGCCGCACCGTAGTTGCGTACGTAGGTTAAATTGAAAATCGGTAATACGTTTACGCTTTCATACAGCTCAAAGCGTTGTATTACAAGGTATTTGATCCATAGATCAATAATAATAGTCGCTAAACTTAGCCATAACCATTTGATTCCGGTTTGTTTCATAGTTTTCCTATTTGAATGTGAATAGTATGTCTGGTCGGTATGTTGCCCTTCTCACAGGAGGGAACATTGCTAAAAACGGTTAAAGGGCGTCTTCGTTTTCTTCGCCGGTACGGATACGAATCACCCGCTCGACATCATAGATAAAGATTTTACCATCACCAATTTTGCCTGTCTGTGCGGTATCAATAATTGCTTCGATACAAGCGTCCACTTGGTCATCTGCTACTACAATTTCCAGTTTAATTTTCGGTAGAAAATCAATCGCATATTCCGCACCACGATAAAGCTCGGTGTGACCTTTTTGACGACCAAATCCTTTCGCTTCAGTGACAGTCATACCGGTAATGCCCGCATCAGTCAACGCTTCACGCACATCATCCAGTTTAAATGGTTTAATAATTGCTTCAATTTTTTTCATAAGAAATTCCTATTTTTTAATCACCACAGAAAACGCAGATTACTCGGAATGTAAAATTTTTAGTAAATTTGACCGCTTGTTTAGTTTTCTGAGTTATCAGTGTGTTCCGTGGTTTTAAAGATTATCTTCTCGCTGATTTCGGGCGGAAACTTTCGCAGATTTCAGGATGTGTGTCGATATAAATTTTACTTAATAACTGCAAACAGTATGGCACAGCACTAAAAATACCTCGTACCAGCGTGTTACCTTGTGCATCTTTTACCCCTTCCAGCGTCTCTTTAATCGCTTTCGGCTGTCCCGGTAAATTTAAAATCAACGAATTGTGACGAATAACTCCGACTTGGCGAGAGAGAATTGCGGTTGGTACAAAATGCAGGCTTACTTGACGCATTTGTTCGCCAAAGCCTGGCATTTCACGGTGTGCCACTGCAATGGTTGCATCCGGTGTGACATCTCGTTTTGCTGGCCCAGTACCGCCGGTAGTTAATACTAAATGGCAGTGGTGTGTATCTACCAATTCAATCAATGTTTGCTCAATTACAGCTTGTTCATCCGGAATTAAACGTGTTTCAACTTCAAACGGGGCAGTCAATGCGGATTCCAACCACGTTTGTAATTCAGGAATGCCTTGGTCTTGGTAAACACCACTAGAAGCACGGTCTGAAACAGAAACCAAACCGATTTTTAATGTCTCTTTACTTAACATTATTTATCCTTTTGCAATTTTAGGGCGGGTATGAAACCCGCCCGAATCAGTTTTAGGTTCGCTAAAGCGCTATTATTTTTTCTCTTCTGCTTTTGCCGGTTGTTTGCTTTCTTGTTCTTTTAGCATCGACATCGCCATATTGATACTTTTTTCAACTGTAGCACGGCGTGGCTCGCCTTCAGGAATCAGTTTTAACATCATACCCCAAGTCATTGCTGCCATTTTGTAGTCTTCTTCTTCAAAAGAACTGAAAGCGAGTAGGCTAAGCGCATCTAAATTGGTATGGTCTTGGCGTAAAATTTCTTTTAATACCTCTTTACCCTTGTCTTTATCCGCCTGATCTTGCGAGAACATCAGTATCTGTGCATAGCGGCCTTTATATTGCAGATTTTTCGGATCTAATTTGCTCGCTTTTTCATAGCTTTCCAATGCTAATTGACCGTCATCTTTTGCCATCCCGATTTGACCTAACATAAACCAACCTTTGGCATCATTCGGTTTATTTTGTAATTCGACACGTAACGCCATGGCAAATTGATTTAACTCTTGTTCAGACAACGGATTGGTGTCTTCATCTTTGATACGTTCATAAAAATATTCTAATTTTTTATGGGTCATATCAATCATCGTACCGGCTTGCCATGAACCAACGCTGACATAAGCACTGGTGCCGATAATCCCTACAGCAATCAGTAACGCTGCAAACCAAATTTTGCTAATATGACTTTGTTTAGCCTGCACTGCTTCCGCTTGCTCGGGAATATCGTCTAATAAACTTTGTTGAAGTTCTAATTTGGTTTTTTCAGGGTCATCAATTACCCCTTCATTCACTTCACGTTCAACTTCTTTTAAACGGTCAAAGTAAAAAGCTTTATTCAGGTTATCTCGTTTTAAGCTTTGGCGTTTTGTTTGCTTGGTAAGCAAAGGATAAAACGCAATTAAGCAGATACCCATGGTCATTGATGCTACAATAATCCAAAAGTTCATTAGTTGTCCTTCTCGTTAAGAATTTGATTTAAACGTGTTTGATCAAGAGCCGAATTTGCAGAATTTTGGATAAATTCGACCGCTTGTTTTTGCTTAGATTTGCGTCTCCAAATCAACGCAAAACCAAATAACAGTAATGCGATGGGTAACGCCCAAAGTAATACGGTAGCCGGCGTCATCGGTGGATTATAAGTGACAAAATTGCCGTAGCGCTCAACCATATAATCCACAACTTCATCTTTATTTTTGCCTTGTTTCAACAATTCCAATGTTTTGGCACGCATATCGGTTGCAATCGTTGCGTTTGAATCGGCAATATTATTGTTCTGACATTGCGGACAACGTAATTCTTGAATTAATGCACGATAATCTGACTCTTGCTGCGGATTATCGAATTGGTTGAATTCAATCGGTGCGGCAGTTGCTACGGCACTTGCCATTAAAAAAATTGGGAGGAGTTTTTTCATTTTATTAAATATCCTACATTCCATAATGTAATTGATGGTTCGCAAATAAGATCTTTAAATAATCCTTGATATAACTTTATATTTTGATCTGGAATTATTATGTTGTTTTTAACGTTTGTTTCGTGGTAAGGGAGAAATACTTTATATTTACTATCTTCATATAATATTCTTCCGCAATGAGTCCTTTTGTTTTTATTTAATTTGTTTACAGCAATATTTATAACATTCTTAGGATAATCTAAAATGTATTCCTCATGATTTGTAATTATATATGGTTTTTCGTTGTTATTATGGATTCCTAGAATAGTCAATAATACTTTTCCGTTGGCGGACATAAAGATCATAATAATAAAAAACATAATTATATGTAGATTGATAACATCTTTGATACGTTTTATCTTTCCCATAAAGTAAAAAGAATAACTCGTATGAAGTAAGGCTACTATAATTATACTTATCCAGTAAGCCGCTATGCTTTCATCAAAAAATATATATGCAAATAATGAGATAAATAGTGAAGTCGTAATTGCTGCCAAGATATAAAATCCATATCCAAAATATATATCGACATAATCAATTAATTCGTATTTCTCTTGTTTGTCTTTAGATTTTAAAATAGTTGTTATAGTTAATATGATAACAGCCATTAAGCATAGGATTATATATATGAAATGTTCGTATAGATAATAAAATGCTATAGAAGATATAAAAGTTAATAGAAGGAAAATGCCTATTTGTATTTTTTTACTAATGAAGTTATTACTTTTTTTTGTTTTTCCTGTTTTAAATGCTATGGATGATATTCCATATATCATAAAAAGTGTTGTAAAAAAGATCGCTACCCCCGTTAGAGATAGATATATCTCTTTTGAAGAGGAGAGAGAAAATAAATTTCTTGCTCCAATTTCATTTAAGTATATAAATGTAGTGAATGCTCCAAACAGAAAAGAACAGAACATAATTCTTGCGATGGTTATGTATGAGAAATAATGCTGAATAATTCTTCTCTTCTTATAATCTATTAAGCTCATATTACATTAACCTTACTTCAACCCATCATAAATCGGTTTTAACACTTCATTCCATACTTGGTCATTTACATCACCGGCATGGCGGTAGTGAATTACGCCTTTACCGTCAATAATAAAGGTCTCCGGTGCGCCATATACGCCGAGATCTAAGCCCAGTGAGCCTTTCGGGTCGTAAATATTCGCTTTGTAAGGATTGCCGTAATTAGCGAGGAATTTCATTGCTTTTGAGCGCTCATCTTTATAATTCACACCGACAATTTCTACGCCTTGTTTCGCTAGTAGCGTTAAATATTCGTGTTCTGTATAGCAAGTCGGACACCATGTCGCCCAAACGGTTAATAAACGAGGTTTGCCTGTTTTTACGACATTTTGATCAAGTAGCTGTTTCTCATCTAAAACGGACTCTAGTTGAAAATTAGGAATGGCTTTCCCCACTAATGCGGATTCGAGTTTTTTCGGATCATCGCCTTGAGCATTACGGGAAAGCTGTACCATAAAGGTAATGGTTAAAGCTAAAAAAATGATGAGAGGAAGTAAAAGTTTCTTATTCATAACAAGCGGTCTGTTTTGTTTAAAATTTTGCAAATAGAATGTTAGCTTAACAAAAATTTGCGTATTAATCGCCTACTAATTCGCTGTATTTTGTGTTTTATCTAAGTTGTTAACTTTTTGCTAAATTTTACCTATAAAAAAAGGCACTATCTCCTCTAGCGCCTATCGGTTATTTTCTCAATTTGACGGTTTGAATGGCGTGATTTTCGCCTTTTTCGAGGATCAAATTGGCACGCTCTCGGCTTGGCAGAATGTTTTGTTTGAGGTTTAAGCCGTTGATTTCGTCCCAAATGGTTGAGGCTGTGGCGATTGCCTCACTTTCCGAGAGTTTGGAATAGTGGTGGAAATAGGAATTGGGGTCGGAAAAGGCACTGCGGCGGAATTTCAAAAAGCGTTGGATATACCATTTTTTGAGCAAGGTTTCGTCCGCATCGACATAAATGGAGAAATCGACAAAATCTGACACGAACACGTTGTGCGGACTGGACGGGTAATTCATTCCGCTTTGTAGCACATTTAATCCCTCTAAAATCACGATATCGGGCTGATCGACCACATTATATTGATCGGGAATGATGTCGTAGGTGAGGTGCGAGTAAATCGGGGCTTGCACATTGCGTTTGCCTGATTTGATGTCGGACACAAACTGCACGAGGCGGTGAATGTTGTAGGATTCGGGAAAGCCTTTCTTCTTTAATAGATTGCGTTCGGTTAGAGTAGCAAGCGGATAGAGAAAGCCGTCTGTGGTGATGAGATCGACTTTGCGTTCTTCCGGCCATTGTGAAAGCAGAGCTTGTAAAATACGTGCCGAAGTACTTTTGCCAACAGAAACACTGCCAGCAATACTAATAATGTAAGGCACTTTGGGCGCCGCAACCCCTAAAAAACGGTGTAATACCGTTTGGCGCTTAAGATTTTCTTCAATGTAATAGTTGATCAAACGTGCCAAAGGTAAATAAATTGTACTCACTTCTTCTAATGAAAGATCCTCATTAAAGCCGAGTAGCGGTTTTAAATCTTGTTCTGTTAATTTTAATGGCACCGATTTGCGTAATTCAGCCCATTTTTGGCGATCAAAAGTTAAAAAAGGAGTAATTTTGTTTGATTTTTGCAGGCTCATAGCCAAATTCTCTAGTTTTCAGGTAGTGCAGATTGCATTTCCAATGGAATGCGCAGTCACAAATATACAATATAAATCTAAAAATAGGGCGTTTTATCTCGCTAAAATCACGTAAAACATACAAAAAACAGACGTTTTGCGTATTAAACAAGCGAAAAAACAAGTTTTTCAATTTTTTTTGAAAAAATGCTTGCACAGTTTCAAAATTTCCCTATAATGCACCTCACTTGCTTACGACAGCGCAATGCCGACTTAGCTCAGTAGGTAGAGCAACTGACTTGTAATCAGTAGGTCACCAGTTCGATTCCGGTAGTCGGCACCATTATTGCAAATCGTAATTAAGTATTCAATTATTGTGGAGGGATTCCCGAGCGGCCAAAGGGGGCAGACTGTAAATCTGTTGGCTCAGCCTTCGAAGGTTCGAATCCTTCTCCCTCCACCATTTCTTACTTAATTGAATCGCATATGACATCGGACAGACGAATTTAGAACAGCGGGCATCGTATAATGGCTATTACCTTAGCCTTCCAAGCTAATGATGCGGGTTCGATTCCCGCTGCCCGCTCCAAGCGCTGATATAGCTCAGTTGGTAGAGCGCACCCTTGGTAAGGGTGAGGTCGGCGGTTCAAATCCGCCTATCAGCACCACTACTCTTCTAAAATCTTCTTTTCAGTGTTTTAAATCTTAGTAACAATTTCTACATTTGGTTAATGTGGTTATGTACCATTTGTAACCGTGTTTGTTTAAGAGGCTTTTAAAAATGTCTAAAGAAAAATTTGAACGTACAAAACCGCACGTTAACGTGGGTACAATCGGCCACGTTGACCATGGTAAAACAACTTTAACAGCAGCGATCACAACTGTGTTAGCGAAACACTTCGGTGGTGCAGCTCGTGCATTCGACCAAATTGATAATGCGCCGGAAGAAAAAGCGCGTGGTATCACCATCAACACCTCACACGTTGAGTATGATACAGAAACACGTCACTACGCACACGTAGACTGCCCAGGACACGCGGACTATGTTAAAAACATGATTACTGGTGCGGCGCAAATGGACGGTGCAATCTTAGTGGTAGCAGCAACAGACGGTCCAATGCCACAAACTCGTGAGCACATCTTATTAGGTCGCCAAGTAGGTGTACCATACATCATCGTATTCTTAAACAAATGCGACATGGTAGATGACGAAGAGTTATTAGAATTAGTAGAAATGGAAGTTCGTGAACTTCTTTCTCAATATGACTTCCCAGGCGATGATACACCAATCGTACGTGGTTCTGCATTACAAGCATTAAACGGGGTTGCAGAATGGGAAGAAAAAATCCTTGAATTAGCGAACCACTTAGATACATACATTCCAGAGCCAGAGCGTGCGATTGACAAGCCATTCTTGTTACCAATCGAAGACGTATTCTCAATCTCTGGTCGTGGTACAGTAGTAACAGGCCGTGTTGAGCGTGGTATCATTAAAGCAGGTGAAGAGGTTGAAATCGTTGGTATCAAAGAAACAGCGAAAACAACCGTAACTGGCGTTGAAATGTTCCGTAAATTACTTGACGAAGGTCGTGCAGGTGAGAACGTAGGTGCATTATTACGTGGTACAAAACGTGAAGAAATCGAACGTGGTCAAGTATTAGCGAAACCAGGTACAATTACACCACACACAGACTTCGAATCAGAAGTATACGTATTATCAAAAGAGGAAGGTGGTCGTCATACTCCATTCTTCAAAGGTTACCGTCCACAGTTCTACTTCCGTACAACAGACGTAACAGGTACAATCGAATTACCTGAAGGCGTAGAGATGGTAATGCCAGGCGACAACATCAAAATGACTGTTAGCTTAATTCACCCAATCGCAATGGACGAAGGTTTACGTTTTGCGATTCGTGAAGGTGGTCGTACAGTAGGTGCAGGTGTTGTAGCGAAAATTATCAAATAATTAGGTATTAGACTTAATATTTGAGTGCGAAATGCTAGAGAAGGCGTGTCGAAAGACACGCCTTTTTTGTT
>NZ_KB893935.1 GCF_000374285.1 Actinobacillus capsulatus DSM 19761
AATAATAATTTCTTCTAGATCTGTCATGGTTTTCTCCTTTTTAATAAATATAATTAATCATTAAATAGACCAATAGCTTGATTTAACCGGTTTATATAATATAACTGATGGACAATTGTTACATTTCATTGAGTGGTGTCCATTTGTGATCCCTGCAGGTTGAAGTATAGATTTCTTCTGCTGGCTGTAACAATTTGCACATAGATAATGAAATGCAGTTTCACTATTTTCATTAGTTATACCTTCGCTACTACGATATACAAAAGCTCCAGTAGGAAACTGAAATGGCACATATTGGCTTTTTTCTACTTCAAATTCGTGAGCTTTATTAATTTGCTCTTCAAGCTCTTTGTTCTCTATTTGTAATGCCCATAAATCTTTTTGTAGTGAGATAATAAGTTGTTGTAAATTAATTGCAATTTGGGTGAGCTCTACTGTTTTTACATTTGATTCTCCCAATTCTTTTAATTTGGTAATATCATCATTAAGTTTACCGACCGTATCAAAAGCGTTTTTTATTAATTTAGCTGTTTCAATAGTTTCCTTTAACATAGTATATTTTCTCCTTATTGACTTATTGCTTTGCGGTTCTAAGAGCTCACAATTATCATCAACACTTCGTTATTGCTTAATCAATATTTTTAATTACATTTTCCCATTCTTGCCGTATCAAACCCCATAGAATAGACGTCTTTTAATAGGTCGGTTAAATACTCGCATCTTTCAGCAAAAGGCATGTCGCGGATTTGCTGCATTTTTTCGCGACGGGTTTCGACAGGGAGCGTGGAAAAGGCAAGCGCTCGGGCGAAAATATCCAGCAGTAACGCCTCGGATGCCACATCAATTAACAATTGTTCTTGGTCGGTTAGGGGTTGCATGGTGTTCTCCATTGATTAGCCTACTTTACTATTTTTAAACAGCTCTTGCTGCGCCATTGCCCGAGCGGTGGTTTTAACTGCTACCTTGCCCTGATTATTCATGTTCCGGAAATCGTCTATTAGGCTTGCTTCTTCTGTTGTCAGGGTATCTGCCTCAGCATTTGGTAATTTAGAAACACCCTCAACAAACATATCTCCTTCCCCAGTCAGTAACCAATTTATATTTATGCCCATTTGTGCAAGCTTCATATAGCTTTCAGAGTTAGGCTCCCTTTCATTTCTTAAATAGTTATGCAGTGAACGATATGGTATGCCTGATTGTTCAGAAAATTTTGTTAAATTAAGGTTTAATTGTTCAATAATTGATCTAAGTCTTAAATTTATGCCCATTTGGTGAAATTTCTCCTTGACTTAAATTGCTCAATTGAGCAAAATAAGCATTATTGTAATTGATTAAATTTTTAATCCAATTTTAACACAGGAGGAACAAAAATGCAGAAACCTGCAAAAACCGCCGATGAAATAAAAGCGGAATTTCGTGCACGAGGTGAGACGTTTTCCCATTGGGCTAAATGCCATGGTTATAACGTTACACATGTATCACGCGTGCTTAACGGCACTATTAAAGCCAGTTACGGAAAAAGCCACGAAATTGCTGTAAAGCTTGGACTTAAAGTAGCTGCATAGGAGACAGTCATGAAAAGATTACTGATTAAATTCTGTACTTGGTATTTAGCGCGTGAATATAGACGACGCGAACGCAAAGACATTAAAAATCAGGCGATTTTGAATAAGTTTCGTGAACAAAATACACAACAAATCGCCGATAAACACAATATTCCAGTTAATCAAGTTAAAAGTTTACAAACCAAGATTAATTAATGAGGTGTGAATATGACTGAATTAAAAGGCACTAATAACAAAGCGACCCGTCGCGTATTAAATGTTATTTACGCCCTCAAAGGGCATTCTATTAATGGGTTAAGTAACAGCGAAATCGCCGAACGACTCAATGATACGCCGGTTAATATCACCCGTGCACTGGCAATTTTGGTTGATGAAGGCTTTGCGGAAAAACTACCAACAGGGCGATTTACGTTGAGTGTGCGTGTATTACAGGTAGCCGAGGCATATCGTCAAGAATGGGAAAAAATGCAGCAGCGTATGACCGAAATCGATCAACGTGTGCGAGCTGGCACATTTGCTTAAGAAACAAGCAAATGTTGCGACATCGCAACATTTGAATAAAAAACACAAAATTAAAAGGAATCAGAAAATGACCGAATTAACTGAAAATTCCACCGCACTTTCGACCGAGAATTATGTGCGCCACAGTATGGCAATAATGCAGAAATGGGGTAACGGCGAGGTATTTGATAAAAAGCTGTTTGTTGATCGTGGCAAACATTGTCAGCAAGCTATGACCGGACAAATGCTGGAATTCGGGCGGGTGTTAATTATTTTAAAAGAACATTTAGCCCATGGTGAATTTACGGAAACCGTTCAAACTGAATTTGGTATTACCCGCTCAACTGCCTCACGCTTTATGCAAGCAACCATTAAATTTTGTGGTGATGGCTTACAAGATACCACCCCGAAACTAGTGCAGTTAGGTAAATCCAAATTGCTCGAATTGATGGCTCAAGATGACGATGACTTAAAAGAACTTGCCGAAGGTGGCACCATTGCCAACTTAACTCTTGATGAAGTTGATCGCATGAGCGTACAGGAACTTCGCAAGGCATTACGCAATGCGAAAGCCGAAAAAGAAGCCATGGGCAAAGTGTTAGCTAATAAAGATAATAAAATTAATGAATTAGATATGGAATTGGCGAAAAAGAAAAAAGATATCGAAACCCGAAGCCCTGACCGCAAAGGTGGCGACTTACGCAAAGAAGTGTCGCAAATTGCCTACGGTGCGGAAGCTATTTTACGCGGACAGGTTCGCCCTGCTTTTGATGCCTTGCTTGAACATAGTGAAGAAAGCGGCATGGACCATACGCAATTTATGAGTGGTGTTGTGGCAGAAATTGAGCTGGCTTTGATTGAACTGAAAGATACCTATGGGCTAAATGATGTGCCATCGGCTTCGGTGGATTGGTCAGGGAAAGGCGATGAGAGTTTAGGCGATGCGTTAGATGCGATTATTGCACAGAAACAGGCTTGAGGATCACATATGGCGATTTTACCCGAAGTGTTGATGAGTATCGCCCTGGAAATCAAGTGCGCCAAAGCCAGCGGTGAAAAAATTGAGCCGATTTATCAGAAATGGGTGGAAACAACAAAATTAGCGCGCTCGACGTTAATTCGGCAATTAAAGCCTTATTTACCGCAGACTGGTCGCAAAGTGCGATCGGATAAAAACTCCACGCAGCTAACGCTTGCTGAGTTAAAAACGATTTCGGCGGCCTGGTTAGAAAATCGGCGTAATCAATATAAGAAAGAAATGTTGCCATTACAGGAGGTATTAAAAATGTTACGAGCGAATGGTGAGATTAAAGCGGAATTTGTGGATAAGACAACAGGTGAAGTGCGACCTTATTCGGAAAGTGCGGTCAATCGGGCGTTAGTGAATGCGAAATTGCACCCTGACCAATTATTAAAACCAACACCTGCTATTCAGATGCGTAGCCTGCACCCCAATCACGTTTGGCAAATCGACCCTTCTTTATGTGTATTGTATTACTTAAAACGTACACACGCAGAAAATGAAAATGGTTTGCAGGTAATGGAAGAAAAGCGGTTTTATAAAAATAAACCTGAGAATGTAGCAAAGATAGAAAGTGATCGTGTGTGGCGTTATGTGGTGACCGATCATACCAGTGGTACGATTTATGTGGAATATGTTTACGGCGGTGAAACCTCAGAAAACTTGTGTAATACCTTTATCAATGCCATGCAACGTAAACCACGCAATGACGAACCATTTTGCGGTGTGCCAAAGCTGGTAATGCTTGACCCTGGCTCGGCAAATAAGTCAGATATGATGAAACATTTGTGCTATCAGCTAGGGGTTAAGCTACAAATCAACGAGCCTGGCAATCCACGAGCGAAAGGCCAAGTAGAAAAGGCGAATGATATTGTTGAACGTCAATTTGAGAGCCGCTTACGGTTTAAATCGGTAGCCAATATTGATGAACTAAACGAACGTGCTCATGAATGGATGCGAGATTTCAACGCGAGTAAAATTCATTCACGACATAAGATGTCACGCTATAAAGCGTGGTTACATATTACTGCTGAACAGTTGGTACTTGCCCCACCACTTGCCTTATGCCGAGAGTTGATGGTGTCGAAATTGGTGGAACGTACAGTGGACGGTCAGTTGCAAGTGAAGTTTGAAGGGCTGACTTATGATGTGAGCCATGTACCAAACCTGAATGTGGGCGACAAACTACGGCTGGGCAAAAACCCATATCGTCCGAACTGCATACAGGTGGAATGCTTTGAACAGGTGTTTGATGAACATAACGAGATGAGCTTGAAACCTTACTGGTTTGTGGTTGAACCGATTGAAAAGGATAAATTTGGGTTGGATGTGAAT
This sequence comes from Actinobacillus capsulatus DSM 19761, assembly GCF_000374285.1. Classification (GTDB taxonomy): domain Bacteria; phylum Pseudomonadota; class Gammaproteobacteria; order Enterobacterales; family Pasteurellaceae; genus Actinobacillus; species Actinobacillus capsulatus. The sequence goes on from NZ_KB893935.1 coordinate 4,423, forward strand.
GCGGCTGTGATTGGTGAAGCCTTTAAATCACACGCTAAAACTGAGCTTGAACGCAACCGTGAAACGGTGGAACGCTTGGCATACAGTGCAACGGATGATAACGGCGTGAAAGCAGCGAAGAAAGCCAGCAAACCGTTATTTGATGGTCGTATTGATCCATTTAAAACCATTGATGAACGTCCTGATGTGATGTTTATCCCGAAAAGAGGTCAAGAACACGAACTGACTATCAACGCCCGCCGCGTAGAGTTGCTGCCGATGTCGGTTGTGGAATTTGCCAAAAGTGGCAAAGCGCAATGGGGCGATTTATGGACGGCGGATTGTTATCAATGGGTAAGCGGCAGATATCCGCAAGGTGTGCCAAGTGAGGAAGCTGAACGTTTATTAAGTCTTGGATTTGATGATTTTAAAGCGGAGTTTGTGGCGCCGGAACCTACCACAAAATCACATTTACGGTTAATCGCCGCTTAAATGAATGAAGTTAAAGGAGCATAACAATGCTAAAGCTAAAACAGGTATTGGAAGAGAATAATATCTCTCAACGCAAGCTGGCAGGCTGGTTATCCGTATCGCCTGCAGTGATTGCCAATCTGGTTAATCACGGCTTATTGATTAAAACGGATACGGAGCAATTTAAATTCCGGCTTGAGGAAGTGCTGAAAAATCTGGGAATTTCGACCGCACTTTCCGAGCTGCTCAAACAAGTCTCCGCCACTGCGCCAACAGTGACGGAGGTGTCAACCACTAATGAAGAACCACCAACATTAATAGAGGACGATACTATGTTACTCGCAAAACAGGCTTTATTTCCAGCCACAAAACAACATTTTTCACTTTTTTCTAATCCGTTTACTGATGAAGTGCGGTCTGCCGATGAAGTTTTCAGTTCACCGGACGTGCGTTATGTGCGTGAAGCACTGTTTCAGACGGCTAAATTCGGCGGTTTTGTTGCGGTCGTCGGTGAATCCGGCGCCGGTAAATCGACACTGCGCCGTGATTTAATTGACCGTATTCACAGCGAGAACCTGCCGGTTATAGCGATTGAACCCTACATTATCGCGATGGAAGACAATGACCTTAAGGGCAAAACGCTGAAAGCTTCCCATATTGCCGAAGCAATTATTAATACCATTGCTCCACTAGAAAATGTAAAACGCTCGCCGGAAGCCCGTTTTCGCCAGTTGCATCGAGTGTTGAAGGACAGCGCACGGGCCGGCAATCAGCACATTTTGATTATCGAAGAAGCGCACAGCCTGCCAGTACCAACGCTGAAACACTTAAAACGCTTTTTTGAACTTGAAGACGGCTTTAAAAAACTGCTTTCTATTGTGTTAGTCGGTCAGCCTGAACTGAAATTAAAGTTATCCGAACGTAATTTTGAGGTGCGTGAGGTAGTGCAACGTTGTGAAGTGGTTGAGCTTGCCCCATTAGATAGTTGCTTGGAACCGTATGTGGAATGGCGCTTGAAAGCGGTTAACCGCAAGGTTAGCGATATTTTTGACCGTGATGCGCTGGAAGCGGTGCGTACTCGTCTAGTGATGATGAATAACCGTAATAAAACCCAGACCAGCCTGTTATATCCGCTTGCGGTCGGTAATCTGCTGACTGCCGCAATGAACTTAGCCGCTGAACTTGGCGCACCGTTAGTGACGGCAGATGTGGTTAAAGGAGTGTGATGATGAAAAATAATAATCAAAAACGCCAAGTGGCTTTAAATTTAGCCAATATGTCTCTGCTTGCACAATTAGATTCGGCACATAAGGCGGTAATGGCATGCGCCAGATATGGCTTAACCGTTATCGGGCTTCGTTTTAACGGCGCTATGCCGACCTTAGAAGTGCAATATAACCTAATTACGCAAAAATGGTTGGATAACCATAAAGCCATTATTTATATGCATAGCAATAATGCCAATAATCAGATGATATCTACGGCACAACGTCGGTTATGTGGTTGCCGGGTAATATTTTCTTTTCCGCGTTATCAACCAACACAATTCATACATTAAGGAGTAACAAATGAGCAAAGTAACGATTGACGGCAAAATCTACTGGCAGGATGCAAAAGGCAGCCTGACCGCCGATGAATTAGTCAAAGAAATTGATAAAGAGCGTGATGCTTTGGTACAAGAATGGATTGCGAAAGGTAAAGCATTACGTGGCGAGTTAGATAGATTTAAGACCGGTATTTTTAATGATATTCAGGCGTTTATTGAGCTATCTGCGGAAAAATACGATGCCAAACTGGGCGGGGCTAAGGGCAATGTGACGCTATTTTCTTACGATGGTAAGTATAAAATCCAGCGTGCCATTAATGACCACCTGCAATTTGACGAGCGTATTCAAGCCGCCAAAGTGCTAATTGACGAATGTTTAAATGAGTGGTCTGAAGGCTCTCGTCCTGAATTAAAAGCGTTGATTGAGCGTGCATTCAATGTAGATAAAGAAGGTAACTTAAACACTTCACGCATTCTTGGCTTACGCCGCGTGGAGATTACTGACCCGCGCTGGTTAAATGCGATGAAAGCCATTAGCGAAAGTGTGCAAATAGTCAACTCTAAAGCATATGTAAGGTTATATGAGCGTGTTGGCAATACCGACCAATATAAACCAATTTCGCTTGATATTGCGGGGGTATGAGATGACCAAAGGCGAAAAAGAAACGATTAAGTTACAGCTTAACGAAGCGATTGTCCAACTGCAACAAGCCCTGAAATATATACATCAAGAGCGATTTGTTGGTGCAAGTATCTTTGTTGGTAATGCACAGAATATCTTACCGGTAGCAAGAATGAAATTAGCGGGGAATTAAGGAGAATAAAATGAAAGTGACATTTAACCCACCAAGACCCACTTATCAAGATGAAGGTTTTGCCGAGCAAACCGTACATGATTTTATTAAACAATATTATCCGGATTCTTATCATGAAGATGCTTTAGTTGCAGAAGAATTTCAAGATGGTATCTATGAAGCATTAATTGAGGAGTTCTATTTATATGATGGCCCACAAGTTTTAATGAACATTTTAATCAGGGATTATGATTGGGAGTTTACTTCTGACGACTGGGATAAAATTCAGCATTTTAGCTTTTTTGTTAGAGATAGACTAAAAGAAAAAGAGCTGCAATGGGTTAAGGATAATGACATCAAACCACCTTTCCCGATAGGGGCAAATGTGCACCTGCCCGCGCATTATGACGAGGCTATCGGTATTATCAATCGAGTTTATGAATACGATCCAGCCAGATACTGTGTATTAACTGAAAAACAGATGGAATATAACAAAAAGATGGAGAGTCAAGGTAAATCGGAAAGACAAGGAGGCTATGTTTTAAAATTTGAAGATGTTGAATTGATTGAGAATTAAGGAGTAAGTATGGAATTTACAGGCAAGAAAGAATTTAAAGTAAGCAACGGTATTTTTGAAAGTATTCAGATTTCCGCAGTATTTGAAATTGATTTCGATTTTCCGAATGTGAAAGACAAAATCATCGAAATGTCAACGTTCTGGTCCGGGAGTCCTAATATAAACAGCTCAATTAAAGAACATCTTGAATTTATACTACCAATCGCAGCAAGCTCGTTATATCACGCAAGTCAAAATAGCTGGAGATTATCTGATGCTGAAAGCATGGATAAGTATCTGTGGAATGAAGAGGAAGGATTCGCTTATGGTCAATATGTCGGAATCAAATTAGTAGATTTTTTTCGCAGATGAGGTTAGTTCTGACATTTTTGAAGTTGAAGAAATTTAGGAGGAAATATGAGACCAGAATTTCGTTATTTTAAATGTTTGATTGACGTTGAACCAATTAAATCATTATATGCACAATGGCGTCATAAGCGTAAAAAGCGGAATGAAGAATTAAACGCCATCTTTGATACCATCCCGTTTTATGAATATTGGCATGGTGATGAAAACCGTATTTTTGGCATTATGTGTAATGCGGACAACTCGGAATTTGAGAAACTCAAAACGGACAATACTTACAAAGTTGAAAAGCTTAATAATGGCAAAGTTTGCATTACTGGGAACAAGCGAACTAAAGCTGGTAAAGCATTTAATGCTAAGATTCAGGAAATCAGAGGGATATTGCAAAAATACCCGAGCTTTAATGATTTTATGCTTAGAAATTTAAAACTGAATTGTTTGGTACTTGGGCAGCGTATGGCCTATTTATCTGCATGCGGCATAACAAGTAATCACTTTATTGCGTCTATACCGGTTAAATCCGAAGGTTATGGTGGTGATGAGTTTCCGTTAATTCCTGAATATTTAACTGAAATCAAACAGAGTGAATTTTTAATGTTACAGGGGAAATAAAATATGAGAGGAATATTATCTGAAGAGATTAAACAAAAATCCCAAGAGCTGTTGGGATACGAGCTCACACAAGATGAACTACGTTTAATGCCATATTTACAATATTGCGCAATAAATGACAAGAACATAGACCCAAGATCAGTTAACAACAAAGAACGCCGAATTTTGATGGATTGGCAAGATAAGGGCTACATCAAATCTCCTACATCCATGTTTGGGATTAGCAAGATGTTTTACGACGCAATAAGTGAGTTGCTATGGCTTGGATATATTGTAAGTGTTGAACGTGATAAGGAATAAAAATGAACATATTTATTACACACGGTAATCGCTTAATAGATTTTGCCAATCCGCAAAACAGCGATATTCACATTGACGATATTATTCACCATTTATCCATGATTCCACGCTTCGGTGGGAAATTAGATGTGCACTATTCAGTATTAGACCACAGTGTTTTCGCGGCGACGATTGCCAAAACTTTTATGAAAATGGAGGACGAGGCAGTATTTGCGGTGTTAATGCATGATGCGCAAGAAGCTTATTTGGGAGACGTTACCACTCCGTTAAAAAGTCTATTACCTGACTACAAAGCGATAGAGCATGCATTTGAGGTGGTTATTCGCACCAAATTTAAAATCAACATCAGCCCCGAAGCCGAAACAGCAGTGAAAACTGCAGATTTATTAGCTTTAAAAGCTGAAAAGCAAGTGTTTTTTGATACTTTGCCTACGCACGAGGAATACTGGAAGTTTTTGAATAAACTGCCACTTTTGCCGATTTCGGCACGAGATTATATCAATAGCAAAGAAAAGTTTAGAGAGGCTTTTAACTATTATAGTAAAGTGTTAAATCTGTAGTCATACCTAAAAATCCCAACATATTATCCAGCCTTCTCGTCAGAGAAGGCTTAGTCATATTACGGAGAAGACAAAAATGGAACAGGAAGCAAGAAGAAAACAGCTAATTCAGCTCATTCATATTGGCAAAAGCAAGTTACAAATGGATAAAGAAGTATATCGTATTTTCCTGATTAATATAGTGGACAAAGATAGCTGTACGCAGATGAATTTGGCTGAGTTAAATAAAGTGCTTGAAGCCATGAAAAAACGAGGTTTTCAAGTTACCAGCGGGCGTTTTAAATATGCAAACCACAAGCCTCCGCAAAGTTTTACCTCTGAAAGCAGTAATATCGTTAAAAAAATTCGGTCAAAATGGCTTGAAATGCATTATCAGGGTATAATTAAAAATAGCAGTGAAGCTTCATTAAATGCTTACATTGCAAAGATTGCAAAGAATAAAGACGGACAGCCGATTCCTTTTGTTACCCAGCTTGACAACGTCCAGGCTATAAGGGTTTTAGAGACACTGAAGAAATGGCAGCAACGTGAATTGGGAGGCATATAATGCGCACACAAATGGAACTGGCACGACATGAGCTCTTACGGGATATTGAAGACCAAGTGAGTGCGCTGTGTAAAAATTATAACTTAGATTCGGATATTTGCGAGCAGATTGCTGTAAACGTTGCTGATTTTCTGGCTGAACATTATGCCGGTATGGTGATTTCATTTCCGAAAGATTTTCATTATAAAATTGCTCAACGTGACCTAGATATCTACAATGAATTTACGGGTAATAATTGGTTCTTCTTGGTGAAAAAATATAATATGACCGAATCAGGTATTCGTAAGGTGATTAATCGGGTTCGTAAACGTGTTGCTAAACATCAGCAGCCCGATTTATTCGGTTAAAAAAACAGCTCCGCTGTTCTAAAAATGGAGCTGTCTTTATTATTTTATCTGCCGCCTTTCTTTTTCATATTTTGTAACACCTTTTCATTTTTCCTGTCCCAACAAGTGGGCTAAAGTTTCGTTAAGTCCCATTTATCTCACTTAGACTGTATTATTTATCTCACTATGGATCAAAATTGTTGTAAGCCCTGTGCAAAAATCGTGTTTAAGCGTTTGAGCTCATCTTCTAATTGTTGAGGAATTTCCGTAAGCGTAATTTTTTCAAGCGGTCGAAAATCACAAATATTTCGCAAATACTCAAAACCGGAATGCATCTCGGCACAAACAGAACGAGCCCATGCTCGAGCTTTTTTATCCTTTGGCCAAACTTGCGGATGATCTTCAGCAATATATTCGAAAATAGCTAAGCTGTCCCAAATTTGTAGCTCATTGTCATATAAAACAGGAATTTTTGCTGTTGCTGAAAAGGTGGAAAATTGTTGTCGTTGTTCATTTATATTTGCGAGGTAGCGGACAATCTTAGGTTCGAAAGGAATATCCAGTATTTTCAGTAGAATCCAAGGACGAAGTGACCAAGACGATTTAGGCGGATTGATATAAAGCTGATACATAAATTTTCCTATAAAAAAGCCCACAAATATGGGCGATATGTTACTGGTATTGAGTAAGTTTTTGCAAGGTCTGATAGGCTTTATCTGTTCTGAGCAAATCTTTGACACGTTGTACGTTGGTCTTTAAATCTCGTTCACCGAAAGTACGCATAAGCATAGCAGTATTTACGGCAACTGCATCAATATGTGCGGCTTCGCCTTTGCCTTGTAACAAAGCGGTAATTTTTTCGGCATTTTCTGCAGGCTCTCCACCTTTTAATGCCCCAATTGAATGGCGTTGAATACCGAAATTTTCTGGTGTCAGTTTGAAATAATGGATCTCGCCTTGTTCAATTTCAGCGACTAACGTTTCGCCGTGTACCGCCACCTCATCTAACCCGGAACCATGTACCACAATTGAATGTTTATGATTTAAGGTTCGTACCGTTTCCGCATAAATTTTTAATACTTCCGGCGAATAAACACCGAGTAATTGGCGTTTAGCGTGTGCTGGATTAACTAACGGCCCTAAAATATTAAATAGGGTACGGGTTTTAAGTGCTTGGCGTACCGGTACGGCGTGTTTAAAACCGGCGTGATAAATCGGTGCAAATAAGAAACAGAGATTGGTTTCATCTAACGCTTGACGTGCGGTTTGAGGTGAAATCGTGACATTAATTCCTAATGCGGAGAGCACATCACTGGCACCGGTTTTACTGGACACACTGCGACTGCCGTGTTTTGCGACTTTGTAACCTAAGGTTGCCGCCACAATCGCACTGGCGGTGGAAATATTAATCGTATTTTGTCCGTCACCGCCAGTTCCGACAATATCGGCAAAGGCGTAATCAGGTGTCGGAAATTCGGTTGCGTTTGCGAATGCCGCTTCAACTGCTCCGGCGATTTCCTCGATTGTCTCGCCTCGTACTTTTAAGGCAATTAATGCGCCGGCGAGTTGTTCGTTAGAAAGGTTACCTTGAATCACTTGTTCAAAAAAGTATTGTGATTCTGCTTTTGTGAGTGCTTGGTTCTCAAATAATTGGCTAAGAATGTTGTCGAGTTGCATAGTGTTATCCTGTTTTCGTATGCCGATAAGCGGTTATTTTTCTAAATTTTTTTGCTTAATGTTGTGTGGAAAGCAGCCATTCGACCGATTGTTTTAATAATTTGGTGCCTTCTACGGTCAGGATCGATTCTGGGTGAAATTGAAAGCCGCAAATCGGTAATTGTTTGTGGCGCACTGCCATCACGATATTATTAAAGCGAGCATTGATTTCTAATTCATCCGGCAGATTATCCCCCATCAATGAATGGTAGCGGGCAACCGGCATCAAGTTATTGATGCCGTGGAACATTGCTTGGTTATCGTGTTCAATTTTAGATACTTTGCCGTGTAAAACGGTACCGGTATGTACGATACGTCCGCCTAACGCTTCGATAATCGCTTGATGTCCCAAACAAATACCAATCATCGGTACAACGCCTTTGAGTCGTTTAATGATAGCTAACATATTGCCGGCTTCTGCCGGTGTGCCGGGGCCGGGCGACAGTGCTACGATACAATTTTCGGTGGTGTGCGCTTTTTTCAGAAAATCTTCTAACGGGTAATCATTACGGAAAATCGTCACTTGATGACCTAATTCACGAAATTGATCAACTAAGTTGTAGGTAAACGAATCAAAATTATCAACAAAAAGAATATGTGCCATAGCTTATTCGTCCTTATTTGGTATTCACTTGTGCGATTGCTTTTAATACGGCTTTCGCTTTATGACGCGTTTCATCCGCTTCCGATTGAGGGTCCGAATCTAGCACTTCACCGCAACCGGCTTGTACATAAGCGATACCGTTTTGCACGAAAGCAGAGCGGATCACAATACAGGTATCTAAATCGCCTTGTGAGGTTAAGTAACCGACCGCACCTCCGTAGCTGTGACGCTTTTGTTGTTCCACTTGATAGATTAACTGCATTGCTTTAATTTTAGGTGCACCGGTTAGAGTACCCATATTCATACACGCCTGATAAGCGTGTAACGCATCCAAATCGCTACGTAATGTACCGACTACACGAGAAACAAGGTGCATAATTTGTGAATAGCGATCGATTTGCATCAGATCCACCACTCGGCGTGAACCGGCTTGGCAGACACGGGCGACATCATTGCGAGCCAGGTCCACTAGCATTAAATGCTCGGCTAATTCTTTTTGATCTAAACGCAATTCCAATTCTAAGCGTGAATCTAATTCCGGATCGATATTGCCGTTGGCATCAAAACCACGCGGACGAGAGCCGGCAATCGGATAGATTTCTAATTGACGAGTCGCTTGCGAATATTTCAAGGCACTTTCGGGCGAAGCACCGAATAAAGTAAAGTTTTCACCTTGCATAAAGAACATATACGGGCTTGGATTATTAATTTTAAGCTGGCGATAAGCCGCTAAAATATTTGGACAAGGCAAACTAAAACGGCGTGAAGGCACAATTTGGAACACATCACCGATATGAATATGATGTTTTAGCTTTTGAACGATTTGCTTAAAGTCTTCATCTTCAATATTAGTTTTTACTTCGCTGCTGTCGGTTTGAATCGGAAGGCGTAATTCGCAAGGCTGATATTTTGCAAGAATTTGGCTAAATTCGACCGCTTGTTGCTGTAAACGGCTTTGTTGGGTTTTATCGAAACAGAAAGTATGTAGCACCGATTCTTGTTTTTGGTGATCAATAAATACTAATTGTTCGGCAAGATAGAAGCTGTAATCGTGGCAACGTAAGCCGTCATCTTGTAATTGAATACCGTCCATCGGAATAAAATGGGCGACTAAATCGTAGCTAAATAAACCGCCTAAATAGATCGGATCCGCTTCATTCGCAAAAAGTTGGCTCACGCAACGTAAACCATCAAAAATAGTAGCAGTTTTCAATTTGCTGTCTTCATCCAAATTCTGTGAAATTGGCGGAAAGGTTGCCGACAAGCGGTTAAATTCCGCTGAAACTTTGCAATTGGGTGCAGGAGATAATTGCGTAAGCGCAGTTTGAATATGAGGAAGTACGGCTTTACCGTTTTCAGTTAACGCTTCAAAAGTGACGGTTTGAGCATCGCAATAAATATGTAATGCAGATTGGGTGAACAATAAACTTTTTAGGCTGTTTTTACTGTGAATTTCTGCTGAGTCTAATAAAAGTGTATGTGGCTTATTATCGCATAAGTGGTAAAAAGCGACCGTGGTATCTGCATAGTAGGGAAGTTGTGTTTGCTGAGTATTTAGATTCATTTCACGATTCCTTGTTTAATCCTTCAGTTTTTTTGCACTATTAAACTAGTGTGAAAATAATAAGTCAAGTAATTTTTTAATACTGGGAATTTGACTAAAACGGCTGATTTTATTTACTCGCTTTTGTACAATAACCATTATTTTTTACCTATTTTCTTATCTATGGGATACATTATGGCAACTCCACAATCCGGCATTACACTAACGCATCGTAAATCGGGCATTTTTATTGAAGCGAATATTTTAAATATTGAAACGTTTCGCCCTGGAATTCATACCATTCTGCATAAGTTTCAAGAACTTCAACAGCAGTTTCCTGCGGAGGCGCTAGGGCTTACCCTTGCTTTTGGTAAAGCGCTTTGGAACCAGCTAAAGACTAATTCCGCTGCCGAATTAAAGAATTTTGTTGCGCTAGGTAAAGCGGAACGAGAGTATGCGCCGGCAACCCAACGTGATTTTTTAGTGCATATTCAATCAAATCGTCCGGATATTAATTTTTCTATCGCGTTGATGGTAGTGGAACAATTAAAAGAGGTGGCGGAAATTGTGGAGGAAACCCATGGTTTTCGTTGGATGGAAGAGCGTGATCTAACCGGTTTTATTGATGGCACTGAGAATCCGCAAACCGATGAAAAATTGCGTGAAGTTGCTTTAATTGAAGACGGTGAAGATGCTGGCGGTAGTTATGTATTGAGCCAACGTTATGTTCATCAATTAGCAAAATGGCATAAGATGAACACGGAGCGTCAAGAACAAGTGATCGGCAGAACAAAAGCGGATAGCGTTGAGCTTGATGATGTGCCGGAAAATTCTCACGTAGGACGTGTGGATTTAAAAGAAAATGGCAAAGGTTTAAAAATTTTACGCCACAGTTTGCCGTATGGTTTAGCAAGTGGCGAGCATGGTTTGTATTTTATTGCTTTTGCGAAACGTTTATACAATATCGACCAACAGCTTAAAAGTATGTTTGGTGAATTAGATGGCAAAACCGACCGCTTGTTAGGCTTTACTAAGCCGGTTTCAGGTAGTTACTATTTTGCGCCATCGTTAGAACAATTAGCAGCATTATAAGAACGGTATAATTCTTTAGAGAATATAAGAATGTTGGTGTATAATGTACCAACATTTTTTTCGAAGGATATTACGCTATGAGCCAATTTTTTTATATTCATCCTGATAACCCTCAGGCGCGTTTGATTAATCAAGCGGTAGAAATTATTAAAAATGGTGGCGTTATTATTTATCCGACAGATTCAGGTTATGCTTTAGGCTGTGCAATCGGTGAAAAACACGCAATGGATCGCATTGTTGCGATTCGGAAATTGCCTGAAAATCACAATTTTACCTTGGTATGTAGTGATTTGTCAGAGCTTTCTACTTATGCATTAGTCACTAATCAATCTTATCGTTTAATCAAAAATAACACCCCAAATCCTTACACCTTTATTTTACCGGCAACCAAAGATGTACCGCGTAGATTAATGACCAAGCGTAAGACAATTGGGATTCGTGTGCCGGATAACGCAATTGCTTTGGCTTTAATTGCAGCGCTGGGCGAGCCGATTTTATCTTGCTCGCTAATGTTACCTGATACGGAAATTACCGAATCGGATCCGGATGAAATTCGAGAACATTTGGAGCATCGTGTGGATTTAATTATCCACGGCGGTTATTTAGGTCAAGAGCCGACAACTGTGATTGATTTAACCGAAGATAGTCCTAGAATTATTCGTGAAGGATCGGGCGATATCACGCCTTTTAACTAATCGCATTTTCTCCTATTGTGTATAGGAAAAGTGGAGAAATCCATATTTCAGACGCTCGTGAGAGCGACAATTTAAGGAATTTTAATGACAGTATTTCAAAAAAAACAAACTGATAAACGTTCAGCGTCTTTTAAACATTCGCAAGGCGAAAAGCGTTTTGATAAACGTAGCGGAGATAAGCGTTCATCATCTAAAAAATTTGATGAACAATCGGAAAGACGTGCTCGTCCAATGTCTAAACCATTAGTAAAAAAATCAGTAAAACCGACCGCTTCTAGTGTAGAAGTTACAGAGAAAAAAGCCAAAGTAGTCGGTGAAAAGCTACAGAAAATTCTAGCGCGTGCAGGTCAGGGATCTCGCCGTGAGTTGGAAGAGATTATTGCAGCAGGGCGTGTGAGCGTTAACGGTAAAATCGCAAGCTTAGGCGATCGTGTGCAAGTAAGCAGTGCAACTAAAATTCGGATTGACGGTAATTTAATCAGCCTAATTCCGGCACAAAAAGAAATTTGTCGTGTGTTGATGTACTACAAACCGGAAGGCGAATTATGTACCCGTTCTGATCCGGAAGGTCGAGCAACGGTGTTTGATCGCTTACCTCGTTTAACTGGTGCGCGTTGGATTGCGGTTGGTCGTTTGGATATCAATACTTCAGGTTTATTACTGTTTACCACAGACGGTGAATTAGCGAATCGTTTAATGCACCCGAGCCGTGAAGTAGAGCGTGAATATTCCGTGCGTGTGTTTGGTAATATTATTGATGAAGCAATGTTGCAACGTTTACGTAAAGGTGTTCAGTTAGAAGACGGGCCGGCAAACTTTAAGCAAATTAAAACGGTTGGTGGCACAGGTTTAAACCAATGGTTTGATGTAACTTTAACCGAAGGGCGTAACCGTGAAGTACGTCGTTTATGGGAATCGCAAGGTGTTGAAGTCAGCCGTTTGATTCGTATCCGTTACGGTAATATCAAATTAGAAAAAGGTTTACCTCGCGGTGGTTGGGAAGAAATGGGCTTGGAGCAAGTAAACTATTTGCGTGAGCTTGTTGGTCTACCGGCGGAAACCGAAACCAAAGTAGATGTGACGAAAAATCGCCGTCGCACTAACATCCGTCAAATTCGTAAAGCGGTAAAACAGCATTCTAAATATCGTGTGAAAGTATAATAAATTAGCAATAAAAGAAACGGCCAGATTGATAAGAATCAGGCCGTTTTCATATTCAGTGCAATTAACGTTTAATCTTCTAAAACCATTAATCCCGGTAACGTCGCAAAACTTTGAGATTTTACCGTATTATGGAAATCGTTTAGATAAGCGTAGTTCTGCTCCGTTTCTCGGTATGCACCGTAAAGATTACTGTATAAGCCTTTCTGAGTGATCTTCTTGGCGACAACATAACCTCTATCTAAATAAGGTTTGACTGCCCAGTAAGGTAAGGTTGCAACTCCTCGCTTACTTGCCACTAATTGAATAATCGCAATGGTCAATTCGCTAGTTCTACGGGTTGGATTGATTCCTACTGGACGTAAGACTTTGCGTAGTAAATCTAACATATCGTCCGGAACCGGATAAGTAATCCAAGTCTCATCAATAAAGTCTTCTGCTTCCCAAATATCTTTTTGAGCTAAAGGATGATCTTTAGCACAAATACCTACCATTTCATACGAAAAGAGTGGGCGATAAATGATCCCTTCCGTTTGTTCTGCCTCTGCAACTACTGCCCAATCTGCACGATGTGTTAATAATAAACCGACGGTATCAGTATGGAAACCAGATACGATATCTAATTCGACTAATGGCCAGCTTTGACGGAAAGTATCCATGGCTGGCATTAACCAGTCAAAACAAGTATGGCATTCGACCGCAATTCTTAATTCCCCAACTTCGCCTTGCTTTACTCGTGCAAGATCGAGCTCTGCTTCTGCAACTTTAGGTAAAATTTCATGGGCTAATTTTACTAAACGATCTCCAGCTGGCGTAAAACGTAAAGGTTGTGTTTTACGTTCAAATAATGTGAGCTCATATTGATCTTCTAATAATTTTATTTGATGAGAAAGGGCTGATTGTGTCAAGTGGACACGCTTTGCAGCAAGAGAAACACTGCCGCTTTCTTTTAAAGCGAGTAATGTTTTGAGATGGCGAAGTTCAAGAAAGATGGGTTTCATTTACAATTAATAAAGTCTTCAGAAAATTAAGTAGTAGGATGAGTATAATATAAATTATTGTTTTAAATAAGTAAATTTTTTTCATTATAATTGAAAGATAAATGATTTAATTTATAGAACTAAATAAAATTATATTTGCCTATATGGTTTTTTTATTATTTGGATGGTGTTTTTTATTATTGTGTAGAGCAGGAAATCCATATTGAATAAATTAAAATAATAATTTACATAACTCTAGATTATTTATTTTAACTTATATATGCTTTAATGAGTTTCTTTATAAGGATATATTAGGAGTGTATATATGCAAAAAATTGCAAAACTAAGTTTAACCATATTATCTGGGTTTGTATTAAGCGCTTGTGGAAGTAGTGGTGGCGGCGATAATAATGATTCATCAAATACTGCTGTAAATGCACCGGTAGCTGATAATATGCCTCAGCCAAATACCCCTTCTCAGCCAAACAATCCTTCTAATGATAATAATCGAACCTATACACCGGTATTAGGAAATATGCCTTCAAATTCTGCAACAGGGTCTGTTCTTGTTATCTCTAATCAAGGCGATGATGTTTTTGAAAAACGAGTTGAATTACATGACTCAAATACTGAGCTTTTAAATGTAGAAGGTAAAGAAATTCGCGTTGGCTATAAAAGTTCGGGTATTTATGCTGGTACTTGGTTAAATATGGGACTTTTAAGTGCTTGCTGTGATAAATATAGCGCAGTGCGTTTTGGAGTTCTTGATAGTGATGGGCCTAAAGTAGATAGTTATATGTTCTATAATGGTTCTCCAACAGCGTCAATGCCAACTAGCGGCACAGCGACTTATAATGGTCATGCAATTATTGCCGGTAATACAGCGCAATTTGATGAGCATGATTGGTTAAAAGGAACGTCACAATTTAATGTTGATTTCGGTGCGAAAAAACTAAATGGTTCTTTAAATATTGATACGCTTGAAGCAGTGAATATTACGGCAGATATTTCTGGTGATAGCTTTGCCGGTGCCGCAAATTCAAATAGTTTCCCAACGAAAGCAAATGTAGAAGGTAAATTCTACGGTGAAAATGCTAAAGAGCTTGGCGGTATGATTAGAGATGTGTCTAACATTGGCAGCGGTACTTCTTGGGGGGCAGTATTCGGCGCTAGCCAATAATAGCTAATTAAATGTATAAGCGGTCTAATTTTATTCTTTTTTTGCAACAAAGATGTCTTGCAAATAATTGAATAAATTAGACCGCTTTATTTTTACTGAGTGTTTTTTGCACAAACTGTTTCTTTGCCGATCTCTTTTTGCCAGTAGCTCCAATAGCTGTAATGATCTGCCCATTGCATATTTTCATCTAAAGAAAAGAAGACGGTTTTCGTTTTATCTGGCATTTTTTTACTAATTAGCCAGTATTCCGCACTAGTAATTTCGTATGTTAACTCATAGGCGGAAACATAGAATCAATTATAATTGATGGTAATTTGATTGAAATATTGATTACCATTTACGATTCCTTGTTCAAGTCGTTCCACATCATATTGTACGCTTTTTAGTTTCTTCCCTATTAATGAATATAAGCATTCATCAGCATAAACGGTATTAAGTGCTAAAAGGGCGAAAAGTCCTAGCCATTGTTTCATTTTTCCTCCCTAAAAAATGTCTTGAGTATAATTAAGCATACCATAAAGGGTATACCTTATGCGTAATCTATAACTTGGCTAATTATTAAAAATATTCATGATTAAATTGAAAATTATGAAGTTGCATAATGTTTGCGATTCTTGCATTATTTTTAACATCAAGCTTAGCTGATTTAATCGCTAAGTTAGCCGAATAATAGATAAATCGCAGGAGTGCAGTATGACAACATTACATATCTTAGGTTTCCCACGTGTAGGGGCAAAACGTGAATTAAAATTTGCACAAGAACGCTACTGGCGTAAAGAATTAGCCGAACAAGATTTATTAGATCTGGCAAAAGCGTTACGTGAAAAAAATTGGCAGCACCAGGCACAAGCTGATGCGGATTTTGTTACTGTAGGTGATTTTACGTTTTATGACCACATTTTAGATCTACAAGTAGCAACCGGCGCGATACCGGCTCGTTTTGGTTTTGATAGCCAAAATTTGACCCTTGATCAATATTTCCAATTAGCACGTGGTAATAAAGAGCAGTTTGCAATTGAAATGACCAAATGGTTTGATACTAACTACCACTATCTTGTGCCGGAATTTCAGAAAAACACTCAATTTAAGGCGAATCCAGCGCATTATGTGAATCAAATTCGTGAAGCGAAAGCTGCTGGACATCAAGTTAAACCGGTGATTGTCGGTCCATTAACATTTTTATGGTTGGGTAAAGAAAAAGGTGAAGCCTTTAATCGCTTTGATTTACTCAAGCAGCTTGTGCCGGTTTATTTCGAGATTTTAACCGCTCTCGCAGCTGAAGGTGTGGAGTGGATTCAAATTGATGAACCGGCATTGGCATTAGATTTACCCCAAGAATGGCTTGCAGCTTATCAAGAAGTTTATGCTCAGTTAGCTAAAGTGAATGCGAAGCTATTATTGGCAACTTATTTTGGCTCGGTGGCAGAACACGCTGCTTTATTAAAAGCGTTGCCGGTAGACGGCTTACACTTTGACCTGGTACGTGCGCCGGAACAACTCAGTGCATTTGAAGATTATCCGAAAGTGCTTTCTGCCGGTGTGATTGACGGGCGTAATATTTGGCGAGCGAATTTAAATCGTGTATTGGATGTGTTGGAGCCGTTAAAAGCGAAATTTAATCAGCGTTTATGGATTGCACCGAGCTGTTCGCTATTGCATACACCTTATGATTTAGCGGTAGAAACGCAATTACAGCAAAATAATCCTGAATTATATCGCTGGTTAGCTTTTACCTTACAAAAAGTGGCAGAGCTGCAGGTTTTAAAACAGGCGTTAAATTCAGGGCGAGATGCGGTTACAGAGCAACTCAATGACAGCCAAATAGCGGCAGATGCACGAGTGAACAGTAAAATGATTCATAAAGCGGAAGTGGCACAACGTTTAGCGAATTTACCTGCAAATGCGGATAAGCGCCAGTCACCGTTTGCCGAGCGAATTAAATTGCAAAATAAATGGCTAAATTTACCGCTTCTTCCAACCACTAATATCGGTTCTTTCCCGCAAACATTGGAAATTCGTCACGCCCGTGCTGCATTCAAAAAAGGGGAACTATCGCTTGCCGATTATGAAGCGGCAATGAAAAAAGAAATTGAATTTGTGGTACGTAAGCAGGAAGAACTTGATTTAGACGTACTGGTTCACGGCGAAGCGGAACGTAACGATATGGTGGAGTATTTCGGTGAGTTACTGGATGGCTTTGTTTTCACCAAATTCGGTTGGGTACAAAGCTACGGTTCTCGTTGTGTAAAACCGCCGGTAATTTATGGGGACGTCACTCGTCCTGAGCCGATGACGGTGCGTTGGTCGAAATATGCTCAAAGCTTGACGGATAAAGTGATGAAAGGGATGCTAACCGGACCGGTGACGATTTTACAATGGTCGTTTGTACGTAATGATATCCCTCGTTCTACCGTATGTAAGCAAATTGGTGTGGCACTTTCTGACGAAGTATTAGATTTGGAAAAAGCCGGTATTAAAGTGATTCAGATTGACGAACCTGCAATTCGAGAAGGCTTACCGCTTAAACGTGCAGATTGGGATGCCTATTTACAATGGGCGGGAGAAGCGTTCCGTTTAAGTTATATGGGCGTAAAAGACGATACTCAGATTCACACTCACATGTGTTATTCAGAATTTAACGATATTTTACCGGCGATTGTAGGACTTGATGCGGATGTGATCACGATTGAAACCTCACGCTCGGATATGGAATTACTCACGGCGTTTTCTGATTTTAAATATCCGAATGATATCGGCCCAGGCGTTTATGATATTCATAGCCCTCGTGTGCCGACAGCCGGCGAAATCGAGCATTTATTACGAAAAGCATTAAAGGTCATTCCGAAAGAACGTTTATGGGTGAATCCGGATTGCGGATTAAAAACTCGTGGTTGGAAAGAAACTATCGAACAATTGCAAGTTATGGTTGAAGTAACGAAAAAATTACGTGCGGAATTAGCGGAATAACTGGGGGGACATAAAGTTTAATTCTTAATAAAAACAAGCGGTGTAATTTGTAAAAATTTTTGCAAATTACACCGCTTTCTATTAATGACTCAATAACTTTGAATTGCATTTAATCAATAAAAATAATAAGCCTTTTATTTTTTATGTATATATTTTGGGGGTTGTAAATTATACAGTTATTTAAAAGGATCAAATTTAAATGCATTTACGAATAATTCTTATTGAATAGGGATTGCAAAATTGCTAGTATCAAAAAATTGTAAGGTTTTCATTGTAATGTAAATATAAACGCAGAATGATGCGTTTAATGACTTTAATCTATGCTTAAAAAATTAGCGTTTTTATGTGCAGTTTTATTCTATTTAGCGCGCGTTGGTGTTGCTTATGCAGAGCAGCAAATTAATACACCTGAAAAGAATATGGAAATTGCTAAATTACTTAAAGAATCCAAAAAATTACCTGAATTAGTTATAGATACGGCAGAAAATATTCAATTTTCCGTTCAAGGTTTATTCAGTAATAAAGTATTGAGCGAACAATTACTCAATCATGCAATAGAAACAGGTAACCTTTCTTCTATTGAATACTTATTGGCGATTTATCGTCAATTTCCCGATACCGATCCTGTTTTAATTCTTTTTGCACAGGCACAAATTGCCAAAATACAGCAACAATATACGAAGGCAAGCAAGTTATACCGTGACATATTGGCACTAAAACCGGAACTTACGCCCGTTCGCATACAGCTTGCCATCGTGTTATTTCAATCTCAACAGGACAAGGCGGCTAAAGAGCAGTTTGAAAAAGCTTTGAGCGAGCCGCAACTTCCCATTGATATTGAACAATTGATTCATCTTTATTTACAAGCGCTGGAACAACGTAATACGTGGCAGCTTTCATTAAGCGCTAATTATTTGCGAGAAGACAATGTAAATAATGTTTCAGGCGAACGATATATTGAAAATACCGCCTTTATAAAAGGCGAGAGTATGTTGCCGCAAAAAGCACAGGGGATCGGTTATTACTTTGGTTTAGAGCGTGATATCAATTTATGGAATGCCCATTATTTGCATATCGAAAATAGTTTATACGGCAAAAGTTACTGGGATCAGCATGATTACGATGATATTACCAATCGCTTATCGTTAGGCTATGTACATAAAGGCTCACAGCAACGCTTTGCGATTTTGCCGTTTTATGAACAGCAATGGTATGGTGGTCATCGATATAAGCGCAGTAATGGCAGCAGAATAGAATTTAATCGTTGGCTAACGTCAAATTGGCAATTTTCAACGGCTGCAGAGTATGCTCGGAATTTCTATTCAAATAGCCCAAGTTTAAACGGTAAGAGTAAGTTAGCTTCACTAACGATGTTATGGCGCGCTAGTCCTCGTACTTATTTTTATTTAGGTGCGGATTACGCTCAAGAACGCACTAAAGTTCGTCATTACAGCTATGACTTAAAAATAGCCCGTATCGGTTGGGGACAAGAATGGCATTGGGGAATATCTTCTCGTTTAAGCTTTTCAGCCTCTAAGCGAGAGTATAAGGATAATCTTTCGCTCGGTTCGGTTTTTCATTTCGACAGGCGGCGTGAAGACCGAATCTATCATATCAATGCAACCGTTTGGAAAAGAGATTGGCATTTATGGGGGATTACCCCAAAGCTCAATTATCACTGGAAAAAACAACGTAGCAATTTTGTAAGCCTTTATTCTTACTCGGATAAAAGTATCAACATAATACTGGAAAAAACTTTTTAATTAACAGCTTTATTTTATATAAGGACTTTCAATGAAAAATATTTTAAATAAACAAGTATTAAATACGGCAGCAACAATTTTGTTATCTATCGTAGTAACGGCGTGTTCATCAGGAGGAAGTGATCAGCCCGGAATTGATCAAAGTACACGCTTAAGCCAAGTGGCGGTACAAAATTTATTAGAAGATAAATTACAAGCTCAAGAACACCTTGAAGTAATAAAAAAGGCATTGGTTGATCTTCAATTAGCTTTAGTTAAAGCACAATCGGCTAATTCGACATCAGATGCACAACAAGTATTAAAAGATGCCAATAGCTTATTAGAAAAAGCGAAATTGGCAGCCGAAAATGCTAAAAATGAAGCTAAAAATGCCGCTTCACGGGTCTCAAATGCAAGTGCGCAACTATCTACTGCTGTAGATGAAGCGAATAATGTAATGAACATTGCGAATCAGGCAAATAGCGTGTTATTAGAGGCAACTAACACCTTTAATCAAATTCAGTCGGTGCTTGCTGATTTAACTCAAAAAGAGGTGACAAAAGCCGAAGAGCAGACGAAAAAAATCGCACAAGAAAAGCAAATTGCGACAAATAAAGCGATTACTACTGCAATATCTTATAACAACCTTGATTCGATTGTGCATGATTATAGTAATAGTGAAGCACGAGAAGTATTATTAGCAAAATTACAAAAACAAGGTTCAAATGCGCCGGCATCTTGTAGTAATGCAAAAACGTCAACTTGCTATAAAGAAGTGGCAAGAGGTAGTGTCATAGTCAATTACAACCAAGCTTACTCAAGTTATGCGGTTATTCGTGAGACTTACAATAATGAAAACTTACAGCCGAGTAATGCTTTTATTGTATTAGCGAAGGAGAGTGATTTAACTACAGAGCGTGCGGCGGTTGTAAATGCGACCTATACGGGTAAAGCGTCTTATAGTGCGAAAAATGTGCCTGCTGTAATGACACGAGACTTCACCTTAAAAGTGGAAAATGACAAGGTCAGCGGCTCGGTTTTCCAAAAAACGATTAATTCGAAAGGTATAGAAAAAGTAACGGAAAATGTAGCGTTAAATGAAGGAAAGATCAGGGTTGAGAACGGCGTAGTAGGCTTTAGTGGCTCAGCAAAATTCGGGGCGATTGCAAGCAATGCCGAAGGTTCTTATAAAGGCGTATTCGTAGGCAAAAATGCGGAAGAAGTGATCGGTACTTTTGAAACAAATAGCACAGAAAAAGCCTCTTCGGCGCAAGGTGCTTTTGCAGGAAAAAAATAATCACGAATTTTGGCTTTTTTTAGAGAACACATGATGAAACATTTTTCACATTCTTTACTGTATTCCAGTATTTTGCTGGCATTAACTCATTCCTCCTATGCAGAAGATGTTGCTGAATTGGATGAAGTGGTTGTTGTTGGACAATCATTCAGCCAGCAAGTTGGTACACAAAAAATTACCGCTGAACAAATTAAACGCCAAGCTGCAAAAAACGGTGGCATTACCGATTTGCTTAAATCAAACCCAAATGTTCGTTTTTCAAATGAAGCAGATTTATCCACTAACGCAGGCGAAATCCGCCCAAATGAAGTTTCTTTCCACGGCGAAAAATATTACAACAATAACTTCATTTTGGACGGAATGTCCAACAATGACAATATGAACCCAATCGGTAATAAGATGCGTAACGGCGAAGCCGTGGGTGCAAACCCTTACGATTTACCAAACGGTTCTTCTCAGTCAATGTGGATTGATTCCAGTTTATTAGAATCGCTTGAAGTCTTTGATAGCAATGTTTCTGCGAAATACGGCAATTTTACCGGCGGTGTGATTGATGCTAGATTAAAAGATCCAAGTTTTGAAAGACGTACAGGGAAAATTTATTACCGTACTACTCGTGATGATTGGACTAAATTTTATATTCAAGAAGGTAAGGAAGATGCATTTGAACGAGCAAGTCGTTTAGATTATCAGCCTCGCTTTGTAAAGCATCAATTCGGTCTAAATGCTAGTGAAAAGCTAAGCGATAATTTTTCCATTATGTTCTCTTATGATCGTTTGCAATCCACAATGAAAAATGCGCATGCGAATATGCGTTATCTAGCGAGCCCGAATACGCCGATTGAGAAAAAACAATCCCGTATTAATGAAAACTATATTTTGCGTGCGGTTTATTTGCCTGAAAATGGTGATTTATGGCGTGCAACTGTGATGTATTCGCCAAATTATGCGAAGCAGTTTAAATCTAACACGGAAAACGGTGCGTTTGAAAATATCGGTGGCGGTGTACAAGCTAATCTCGAATGGGAAAAAACGTTAGATTGGGCGAAAGTAAAATCCTACATCGGCTATAAAAAGACCGGTAACCGCACGGAATATGATGTCAATGACTACCACCGTTATATGTCATCCGATAATTTCTACTGGACAAGTAATGGCACCTACTCACAATACGGCGGTTATGGCAAACGTTCATTAGAAAAAGAAATTTATACTCTCAAGCAAGATTATGAAGGCAATGCGTTCGATTTTGCAGGAATGGAGCATAAATTAAGTTTCGGTTGGATTGCCGAAATTGCTAAAGCTAAGTCAGGTCGAGATACCAGTTATCATTCTTATTATTATCGCAAAGCACCGAATGTGATTTGTAATGGCGCTGAGACTTGTTTTGATGGTGATCAGTTTGCATACCAACGTTTAAATTATAATCAGCATACAGTAAAAGTAAGAGATGATGATTTTGCGCTTTATTTGCAAGATCAGCTCAAATGGAAACAATTAGAGCTCTCTCTGGGCTCTCGTTTAAGTTATAACCGATTCTTAGATAATACCAATATTGATTATCGCTTATCAGGTTCTTACGATTTATTTGACGATCAGAGCACGATTGTTTTTGCAGGTGCAAACCGTTATTACAATGGCTCATTGCTTTCATCTCGTTTAAGGCAGGGATTAGAAACCGCCGAGAAAGAAGTAAGAGAGCTTCATGATGACGGTACAATGGGTGATTGGACATTGGATAGCCAAAGTACTGCGCCAAATCGCTATTTACAACCACGTAAATTAAAAACACCTTACAGCGATGAAAAAGTGCTTGGTTTAGCGCAACGTGTTTGGGATACTCGTTGGACATTTAAATGGGTAAATCGTCAAAGTAAAAACCAATTTGCCAGCGCAAACCGTTATTTCTCCGGTGCAATGTATCGGGTAATGAATAATAACGGCAGAAGTAAAAATGATACTTTCACATTAAGCGTTGCGCCAATTAAAGGCTATGAATGGCAATATGCAAAACTGCATTGGGATTTTGGTGTGCGAATTAGCCGTAGCAAATCAAATAGCAGCACTTACGATAAGGATGTAAGTTTAAAAACTAAAGCGATCTACAATGGCAAATTAATTGATGCGGATGACTTACCACCAAATGACTTTAACACACCGTGGAGTGCTTTCTTTAATGTTAATACCGAATTTCCAACGCTTAATCTGAATTGGAATCAACGTTTTAGCTTTGCTAAAGGTCGTAAAACACGTGAAGTGGATACAACGTTCCTCTGTAATGGACAATATACAGTGGGTGCTAATCGTGCGATTTGTGGCGATTATGTCGGTAATGCAGATATTTATGAAGATTTAGAAATGGGGAATGAATTTAATCTCGATTGGCGTTTTATCTATAAACAGCCGCTCACACAAACCCAATTCCTTGAATTTACCCTTGATGTGAATAATGTGTTAAACCGTAAATCTTTATCGAAATCCAGTAAGAAAAGTTCGGTTTATAAACAAGGGCGTAACTTCTGGGCTGGGGTAAGCTACAATTGGTAGTGAACAAGCGGTTAAATTTTCAGAAAATTTTGCAAATTTTTGCTAAAATTTGACCGCTTGCAACCTATTTGCCCTCTTGCTTTCTAAGCGAGAGGATTTTTATTTTTAGAAGGTTAAAAAAATGCGTGTGATTTTAACGGCGCTCGTCCTATTTATGGTATCAAGCGCAAGCTATGCGGAAAAAAGTGAACCGATTCAAGGTCAATTAGAAAACGGTTTGAAATATACGATTCTCCCTTTACATGATGAAAAAGGGCATCTAGAAATTCGCTTACGTGTAAATGCTGGCGGAGTAGATGAAAATGATGATCAAGCTGGTGTGGCGCATATGGTAGAACATTTGGTATTTAGAGGGACGCATGCTCACCCGAGCGGCTTAATGCCTTATTTACATGAGCAAAAATGGGTACGTGCCAAAAACTATAATGCGGTGACAACTACTGACAGTACAACCTATTTATTAACCCCTCCAGCAACTTCAGGATTAGATCAAAGTTTTGATGCGTTATCCCAAATGGTGTTTCACGCAAATTTCACCCAAGAAGATCTGGATGACGAGCGCAAAATCATTATGGAAGAATGGCGCCAAGGTTTAGGCGTTGGCGCAACAATGAACGAGCAACGTACTGCTGCGGTGAGAGCGGATTCTCGCTATGCTCGCCATCGAGTTATTGGTACACAAAAAAGTATTCAATCAATGCCAGCAACGCAGTTACAGCAGTTCTATCAAACCTGGTATGTGCCAAATAATATGAACTTATTGGTGGTAGGCGATGTTGAGCCGGAAAAAGCCAAAGCGGAGATTCAGCGCTATTTTGGCGAGGTAAAAGCGAAAGCGTTACCTAAGCGTGATTATCTTGAGCCGGCTTTAAAAGAGCGTTTATTAATTAACAAAATTCAAGACCCTCGCAGTGGGGTAAGCCAAATTGCGTATATTTTCCGTTTTGATGAAAGTAAGAGCCGAGCTCAGACGGAAGACGGCCGTTACCAACGCTTATTAGATCGCCTTGCGCTTTCTTCGTTAATTCAACGTTTACGTAATCAAGCGGATGTATT
Source organism: Actinobacillus capsulatus DSM 19761 (assembly GCF_000374285.1). Classification (GTDB taxonomy): domain Bacteria; phylum Pseudomonadota; class Gammaproteobacteria; order Enterobacterales; family Pasteurellaceae; genus Actinobacillus; species Actinobacillus capsulatus. Next base: position 29,060 of record NZ_KB893935.1, read on the forward strand.
GCCGCAAGGGGTATCGGCAGTGGTTCCTCGTAAATCGGATATCGGTAGAAACAGTGTTGCACTTGCGATTTTCGCCAGCGTTGAGCCGACCGCACATCAGCTTGGTTTAAAACAAATTTTCGAAGAGATTGAGCGCATTAAGCGTTTCCCGCTTTCTCAGGAAGAATTGGATAAGCAAAAAGCACCGATCTTTGCGCAAATCGAAAATGCGAAAAAGCATGACGGTGATCGTGATTTCCAAAAATGGATGCAAGTTATGGTCGATACGGTGTTAGTTGATAAGCCGTTTTTGACTCAGCCGGAAATTGCCAATTTAACCGAACCGATGTTAAAAAAAATCTCGGTAGAAGAAGTGAACCAACGTATTCAAGATTGGTTTAATGCGAAAGATCGCTTGGTGAATTATCAACCACCTCGTAAAACACAAATTGCCCCGATTACGGAAGCGATCGTGAATGAGTTACAAGCACAAGTAGAGAAATCGGAAATTGCCACTCCGCAAAAAGAGAAAGAAATTGTGCCAATGTCATTAGAGACAGTAGCCGGTAAAGGCACAATCATCAGTGAGCAAAGCTTTGATGCGCAACAAGTAAAATATTGGATGCTTTCAAATGGTGATAAAGTGGTGTGGCTTAAATCACCTCTTGCTAAAGATCGCACCTTATTTATGGCGCAAAGTTCAGCCGGCTTTAAAGCGCAAGGTTTAGGTATTTGGCAAAGCCAAATCGCTTCGCAATTAATTGAGCAAAACGCACCGCTTGATTGGGAAATTGAGCAACTGGTACGTTGGAAAGAGCTTAACAAAATTAATCTGTCGATTAAGCAAACCGCAACTAAACTAAGTTTTGACGGTTCGGCGGAAAATGGCAAATTAGCGGAATTACTTCGTCTCTATTACGCTTACCAAAAGGAAACTAAGGTTAAAGAAGGTTTAGACGAAACCAAAGAATCTATTGCCAGAACGATTGATGTGCAGAATGAGAAAAGCGATGAAACCGAACGTTTAAAAGCGATCTCGAAATTACGCTTTAATCTTGAAAAAGTGGACGATACTTTGCCGAATAAGGCTTCATTAGCACAACTAACCGAAAAAGAGCTGAATGAGCAATGGGCGAAAATGGTGAGTGCGCCGACTACATTCTATTTAATGAATGATATGAATGAAGCGGATGTGAAGAAATTAGTCGCTGAATTGTTGGCGGATCTTCCTCGTGACAAGCGGTTGAATTCGACCCAAACTTTACCGGTTGACGGCAAAGCACAAGCAGAATTTGCGATGAATCTAGAGCCGAAAGACGATGTCCGTTTATGGAGTTTTACCCCGCATCAATGGCAAGGTAAAGATGCGATGTTAGTTTCGTTGGTACGCAATATTGCAACCACTAAGTTGAAGAATACGTTACGTGATCAACAACTTGGTGTGTATAGCTTACGCTTCGACAGTACACTCAATCCTGAAACGCAGCGAGTTGAATCGGAATTAAGTTTTGTCGCAAATCCGGATCTCACGGATAAATTGGTGGAACAAGCTCGCTTGGTATTAAGCGATTTACCGAGCCAAATTAGCGAAGATGACGTAAAACAAGCTAAAGCGATGTTCGTACAAGCGGAAAAAGGTCGCTTGAATGAACCAAGAACATGGCTTTCACGTTTAATTTTAAGCGATGAGCAATTCGGTAATCCGCAATATCTCTCGGATATGCAGCAGCTTACTGATGAGATTAGCTTAGAAAAAGTGAAAGTAATGGCGGGAAATATTTATAACCCAAATAGTGAAAAGCTATTTGTGACGACGCCGAAGAAATAGCTGTGTACCAATTAGAATAGGCGGGGCGGCGTCGCCTATTTTTTTGTATTTTCTCGGAATTTTCAGGAATTTTCATGACGCAATTTTTTAAAAATTTATACGCATTATGTCAGCCGTATTGGGTTAACCGATCGAATGGGCAAGCCTGGTTAATGGCGATTGTTATCATCGGTATTGGTTCCGGTTTTACTTATATCAACGTTAAAATCACCGAGTGGTCAAAAGTGTTCTACGATACGCTTGCAGGGCTTGAGGTGGAAAAGGCTTATTCACTTTTAGGTGAATATTTTATTTATGTTGCCGTTTTTGTCTTGGCGAATGTCTATCGTACTTGGTTACGTAAATTGCTGATTATTCGTTGGCGTCAGGCAATGACGGAACAGTTTTTGAATCAGTGGTTTTCTAAGCAAATTTATTATCGTTTGGTACATCGTAAAAAAATGGATAATCCGGATCAACGTATTGCGGAAGATATTCGCTTATTTATCGAATTAACCATTGAATTAACGATATCGTTTATCTTCAATATCATTCAATTATATGCCTTCTTTATGGTGTTATGGAATTTATCCGGTAGCCCTGAATTTACACTATTCGGGCATACGTTTGTGGTGAAAGGCTATTTAGTCTGGGTTGCGGTTGTGTATTCAATATTCGGTACGTTATTTACCCATTTAATCGGTCGTAAGCTGCACGATTTAAATTATCAGCAACAGATATTTGAGGCGAATTTCCGTACCAGCTTAATCCGCAAGCAAGATAATGCGGAACAGATTGCACTTTACCAAGGGGAAGAAGCGGAAAAAATCACGCTTGCCAATGAGTTTAAAGCGATCGTTACCAACTGGCGTAGCCTGATGACTAAAGAGTTACAGTTAGGGTTATTTACCGTCGGCTACGATCGTGTGTCGAATTTATTACCGGTGGTTTTCTCCATTCCATTATTAGTCATGAAAGTGATCACTTTTGGCGGCATTATGCAAATCCGCAGTGCTTTTAGTGTAGTGATTAATGCGTTTAGCTGGTTTATTTTTGCTTATTCTCGCTTACCCGAATGGAGTTCGGCGATTAAACGTTTAACCCAATTAAAGCAAGAAATGGATGAATTGGAAAAGCGTGTTAAAACGGAAATTGCTGTCAGTGATAAAGCATTGGATACGCAAAAGCTTGCCGTTTACACACCGGAAAATAACCGCTTGTTTAGTGATTTATCTCTGGCAATTGATCATAACCAATGGATTCGCTTAAAGGGCAAGAGTGGTTTAGGTAAATCGACTTTATTGCGAGTATTAAGTGGTATTTGGGATTATTATGAGGGAGAGTATAAACAACCGAATAAACAAAGTTTGCTTGTGCCGCAACGCAGTTATTTAAACGAAGGTACATTAGCGGACGTATTAAGCTATCCGAATAAAAATTGTTATAGTAATACGGAAATTAATAGCGTATTGGAGCAAGTCGGGCTGAGTACGTGGTTAAACCGCTTAACGGAAATTCATGCTTGGCATAATGTGTTTTCAGGTGGAGAACAGCAGCGTATCGCTTTTGCGCGCATCTTATTGAATAAGCCGGAAGTGATTTATTTAGATGAAGCAACTAGTAGCTTAGATGCGGAATCTGCGGCGCAAATGTTTAAATTAATTAAGCAGCAGCTTCCGAGTGCTTCGGTAATTTTTATTACTCACCAACAAGAATTAGCGCATTTTGCGGATCAAGAAATTGATTTAACGTTATATAAAGCTTAATGCAATAATACAAAGCCGCTCTTTCAATGAAAAGAGAGGCTTTTTTATGGGGACAACAAGCGGTCAAAAATGGCAAAAATTTTGCAATTAGCCTTTTAGGCGGAATCGTCCACGACTGTAACGGGTTTTCATCAAGGCGAGAATTTGTTCCTTGTCACTACTCACTTTCTGATTACTTTGTTTTGCGACCACTAAAGAATGTTGAATCGAGTGAGCGTGAGTGATCGCAATCGCAAGGGCATCGGCAGCATCGGCTTGTGGTTTGGACGAAAGTTGAAGCATACGGGTGACCATATCTTGTACTTGGATTTTATCCGCCGAGCCGATACCGGTTACGGTTTGTTTGACTAAACGGGCGGCATATTCAAACACAGGTAAATCGTGATTTACCGCTGCGACAATCGCTGTACCACGAGCTTGCCCGAGTTTGAGTGCGGAATCGGCATTTTTCGCCATAAACACTTGTTCAATTGCAAACATATCAGGTTGGAATTGGGTGATGATTTCGGTCACGCCTGCATAGATGCGTTTTAAGCGAGTCGGTAGATCATCGACGGAAGTGCGAATTGCGCCGCTTCCTAAATATTCTAAATGGCGTCCGGTTTGACGAATCACACCATAACCGGTAACCCGTGAACCGGGGTCAATTCCTAAAATAATCGGCATAACTTGTCCAATGAATGAAAACAAGCGGGCAGATTTGCAAAAAATTTTACAAATCCGCCCGCTTATCTAAACGAATCAATCTGTTATTTATTTAACTTTGCAGTTGCAGTTTGATTAACTTCGCAGTTTTTTGCAAGGATTTCATCTGCATTTTTACCTTTTTTGAATAACATTCCCGCTTCGGTTTTATTAAAGGTTGAAAGTGAGAAGGTTTCATCTAAGTTCCATACGTGCGTTTTTGAGGCGAATGAAGCGAAGTCTTTATTTTTCTCATCACGCATTAACTCTTTTACCGCCACATCATTCACAGTTAAAGTTAAACCGGTTGCTTTTTCACCTTCAAAATCATAAGTTGCAACCACAGTTTTGCTGTTTTGGCATTGATAAACCACGGTTTTAGAAGACGCAGTTAATTTATTTTTTACAGTATTTACTGTGTTTGAAACGCCGTTAGATACGGCTGTTGCACCTTCTTTTACTGCATTAGTTGTTGCTGAAGCAGCGTTTGATACGCCTTCGCTTACAGTTGAAGCCACATCGCCTGCTGCTGAACAAGCTGCTAAAAGAGTCGCTAAAGATAACGCCGAAGCAAATTTGATTAATTTCATTTTTATATTCCTTATGTTAGGGATAAACACACACGTTTTAAACGCATCCGTTAGATACCAACTTATTGAAGTTAGTTCAATTTAAGTAAAAAAGAAGCCAACTTAAATGGTTGACTTATATATTATACTTTATAGTAATGCAGCAACTTCATCACTGATTTCACCGTTGTGATATACGTTTTGTACATCATCACAATCTTCGAGACGGTTAATCAAATCAAGTAATTTCGGTGCAGTTTCTGCATCAAGTTCAACGGTGGTTGATGGAATCATCGTAACTTCCGCATTTTCAATTTTGAAACCTGCTTTTTCAATGCCATCACGTACATCACCTAAATCTTCCCAAGTGGTATAGATTTCAAATGAGCCGTCTTCTTGTGGTTGAATATCGTCAGCACCTGCTTCAATCGCCGCTTCGGTTAAAGCGTCTTCATCGCCGGAAGCAATTAAAATTAAACCTTTTTTGCTGAATAAGTAACCAACAGAACCTTCTGTACCTAAGTTGCCGCCACATTTAGTGAAGCTTGGACGAACTTGTGAAATAGTACGGTTTGCATTATCACTTAAACATTCAACCATCACCGCCGTACCACCCGGGCCGTAACCTTCGTAGATTTTGGTTTCCATATTGGTGTCATCGCCGCCGCCTACACCACGCTCAATTGCACGATTGATCGTATCACGAGTCATATTGTTTGATAATGCTTTATCTACTGCAGAACGTAAACGAGGGTTTGCAGAAACATCACCACCGCCTAATTTAGCTGCAGTAACTAATTCACGGATTAATTTAGTAAAGATCTTACCGCGTTGTGCATCTTGTGCTGCCTTACGGTGTTTAATGTTAGCCCACTTACTATGACCTGCCATTCTGTTGTTTCCTTCTTTTAAATTTATGTTTTGAAAAAGTCCCCTTCTTTTCTAAAGAGGGGAGTTAAATATTTCGCAATTGCTGCCGCATTATTCGGTGATTTTGTTAGCCGGATGGCTTCCTCAACGCTTACCCATTTAAATGCTAAATGTTCACTTAATATCGGTTGTTGTTCTTGCGTTAAGGCAAGTAAAAACCAATGTTCCGAGCAATGTGTCACATCAGGCGCGTATTTATACCGAAAATGTGGAAAAATCTCAAATTCCACCGATTCGTTGCAGTCCGTTAGCGCAAGTTTTTCCGCTAAAATATCGATACCGATTTCTTCTTTCACTTCACGAATCGCCGTATCAAACGGCTGTTCATTCGGTTCGAGTGAACCGGTCACCGATTGCCAAAATTCGGGATCGTCTTGGCGTTGCAGCATTAAGACTCTACCCGAATTTTGCGCATAAATCACAACTAAAATGGAGTTAGGATTTTTATATTTCATTCGCAAAAATAAGCGATTTTTGACCGCTTGTCTTATTCCGCTTTCTCTTTTTTCACGACCTCAATACCAAGCTCTTCCAATGCTTGCGGATTTGCAAAACTTGGCGCTTCAGTCATTAAACACGCAGCAGCCGTTGTTTTCGGGAATGCGATGACATCACGGATATTTTCCGTACCGGTGATAAGCATGGTTAAACGGTCTAAACCGAATGCAAGCCCCGCGTGCGGTGGCGTACCGAATTTTAATGCGTCTAATAAGAAGCCGAATTTTTCTTGTTGCTCTTCTTCGTTAATACCTAAGATACCGAATACGGTTTGTTGCATTTTCGGATCGTAAATACGTACTGAACCACCGCCCACTTCGTAGCCGTTGATAACCATATCATAAGCATTTGCAACCGCATTCACCGGATTTGTCGCTAACTCTTCCGGCGTTAAATTTTTTGGAGATGTAAACGGGTGGTGCATTGCTGAAAGGTTACCCTCATCATCTTTTTCAAACATTGGGAAGTCAATCACCCAAAGCGGTTTCCATGCTGAAAGATCGGTTAATGCTAAATCACGACCAACTTTCAGACGTAAAGCCCCCATTGAATCGGTAACCACTTGCCATTTATCTGCGCCAAAGAATAGGATATCGCCGCTAGTTGCGTTAGTACGCTCAATTAATGCTTTGAAAACCTCTTCGTTTAAGAATTTTGCTACCGGGCTTTGGATGCCTTCCATACCGGCATTTACATCATTGATTTTCGCCCACGCTAAGCCTTTTGCACCGTAAATACCGACAAATTGCGTATATTCGTCAATTTGTTTACGAGTAAGGCTTGCACCATTTGGTACACGAAGTACGGTTACACGACCGTCTGCTGAATTTGCCGGTTCGTTAAATACTTTAAATTCCACGTCTTTTAAAATGTCCGCCACGTCCACTAATTCTAATGGGTTACGTAAATCCGGTTTGTCCGAACCGAAACGTTGCATTGCTTCCTGCCATGTCATGATTGGGAATTTACCTAAATCTACGTTTAAGCGATCCAACCATAAGCCGTGGATCATTTTTTCCATTAATTCACGCACTTCTTCAGCGGTTAAGAATGAGGTTTCCACATCGATTTGGGTAAATTCCGGCTGACGATCAGCACGTAAATCTTCATCACGGAAACATTTTACGATTTGGTAGTAACGGTCAAAACCTGACATCATTAGCAACTGTTTGAAAAGCTGCGGTGATTGCGGTAAGGCATAGAATTTACCGTTGTGCACACGGCTTGGCACTAAGTAGTCACGCGCACCTTCAGGTGTCGCTTTGGTTAACATTGGTGTTTCGATATCAAGGAAGCCGTTGTCATCCATATAGCGGCGTACAAAGCTGGTGATTTTCGCACGGGTTTTAAGTTTCTCCGCCATTTCCGGACGGCGTAAATCAAGATAACGATATTTTAAACGTTGCTCTTCTGTGTTGTTTTGGTTGAAATCAAGCGGTAATACTTCAGCATTGTTATATACAATCACATTTTTAACTAACACTTCGATTTCGCCGGTCGCCATCTCTTTGTTGATTTGTGATTCATCGCGTGCAATCACCTCACCTTGAATTTGCACACACGCTTCCGAACGTAGGCTTGAAGCGATTTTGAAAAGCGCTTCGTCTTTCTCGTCAAAGAAAACTTGCACGATACCTTCACGGTCACGAATTTGCATAAAAATAAAACGACCGAGGTTACGCACACGGTGAACCCAACCGCTTAATGTTACGGTTTGACCAACGTGCGAGCGGTTTAAAACACCACAATAATGAGAACGCATCATAAAATATCCTTAAGATTTATAAAATAGGTTTTCCGCTGTGATAAATTGCGGAGACAAAATCTTCGGAATTATAGCGGAAAATTGCCGAGAATTGGAGAGAGGAAAAGAAACAAGCGGTCGAATTTACAGATTTTTTTGCAAATTTGACCGCTTGTTGGTATTTAAAAGTATAAAAATGAGTGAATAGTCGGAAATTAGAGTAGGCCCAATACTTTTCTACCATTAATTGAAGCGATATTCGCCATTTCTTCTAAGTTGGTAAAACGGCAGCCGGCAGAGAGTAAGCTAAGTTCTTGCCACATATCGCCTTCACATAACGGTACCATATAGTCACAGATATTATCGGTACCGATTGCAACGGTAATACCTTCCGGAATTAATTCATCCGCTGGTGTCAGTGCATTGTGGAACGGCTGTAAGTCTTCTTTACGACCACTGTCAATCCACGCCATTGGGCAAGCGATCACCATCATTTGTGAGTCACGCATTTTTTGGTAAAGCATTTTACGATATTCTTTCGGGTGTGCGCCGATTGAAATACCGTGGATTGCCACCACTCGACCTTGCATATTGTGCTCAATTGCTTTATCGCATAATTGTTCGGTTTCTTTTTCTTTCGGGGTATTAAATTGGTCCACGTGTACATGCAACATCTTGCCGAGTGATTTAGCTTTATCCATCAAAATATCCATTGCTTCCAAGCCTTTGCCGAAATCTAATTCGTCACGGTATGGCAAGCCACCAATCATATCTACCATTTCAGAGCCGATATCAAACCATTTTTTTGCAGTTGGCTCAATTACGCCTTTTAAGGTTTGGTTGGCAAATTTTAAGGTAATATCGCTTTTATACACTTCACGTGCTTTGTGAGCGGCAATAATTGCACGATCTTCACATACGCCGTCAATATCCACAAAAGTCCCGAATGCGGTAACCCCTTGTGAAATCATTAATTCAATCGCTTGTGAAAAACGGCGGTAGTAATCATCAACCGTTGAATTGCGTTTTACTTCATCAACTAAATCCCATTTTTGTTGTAGATTGGCATTTTGGTAAATGGCAATTTTTTCCGGCGTCATCGTAAATGCTCGGTCTGCATGGGCGTGAGCATTCACCCAACCGCCTTTTTTAATGATTTCGTCACGAATATGACTTTTGAGCGTACGAATTAATTGGCTCATATTAATCTTTTCCTCTCTACTTATTTTGCTGAATTTTAGGTAAAAAAAGATCTCTAAAAAAGAGATCTACAAATGAGTTGAAGTGCCAAAAAAAAGAGCCAAGCACCATAATGAAATGATGTTTGGCTAAATGAGTGTTTAAGTATGTTGTAAGGTTTTGCATATGCATCTATCTAGTTCCTTTCTTGGCACTAGGACTGTAGTGTATCTTCTAAAATAACAAAAGGCAAACGTTTGCTTTTTGGATTTGCATTATATTTATGCATACCTTACAATTTGCCTCGTTCTCATTGGGGTGCTTTACAAAGCTGAGAAACTACCCATAGAACCTGATCTGATTAGTATCAGCGTAGGGATTTGAGACGTTTGCTATGTTTACCATAGATAAAATGGCTGACTGAGCAGAAAGGTAGCTGGTTTACTCAAATCCTTCTAGTTTATTTTTAGAAGGAATACACGACAATGAAAAAACTTTTGGCATTATCGGCTTGCTGTTTTGCGGCACAATCTGTAGCGCAAACACCTGTATTGACGGTTTACACTTATGATTCTTTCACTTCAAAGTGGGGACCCGCACCTAAACTTGAAGTATTATTCGAAAAACAATGTCAGTGTGACGTGAGATTTTTACCCTTTGAAGACGGTATTACAATGTTCAATCGAATTCGTTTAGAGGGCAAAAAAACCAAAGCGGATGTGATGCTCGGGTTGGATAATTTTACGATGGAAGACGCGCAAAAGTCAGGTTTCTTCACTGAACACGAATTAACGATTAATGATTTTCCTTGGCAAAATAAAGTCTTTTTTCCGTATGATTACAGCGAATATGCTTTTATCTATGATAAAGAGAAATTAGTGCAGCCGCCGAAATCATTAAAAGAATTAGTCGAACGCCAAGACTTAAAAGTGATTTATCAAGATCCTCGTACCAGTACAGTCGGTCGAGGTTTATTATTTTGGCTAAACAGCGTGTATGGCGATAAAGCTGAGCAAGCTTGGAAAATGTTAGCCAAACATACGGTAACCGTAGGCAAGGGTTGGTCTGAAACTTATGGCGCTTTTTTGAAAGGCGAGTCTGATTTGGTGATGAGCTATGCGACTTCACCGCTTTATCATCAATGGCACGAGAAAGCTGATAAATATGTTGCGGCGCAATTTGAAGAAGGGCATTTGATTCAAACGGAAGTTGCGGCAATTATCAAAGTGAGTAAACAAAAAGCATTAGCCAAACAATTTTTGCAATTTTTACACCAAGCTCAAGCGCAAAATGTGATTTCTTACCATAATGTGATGAAACCGGTGGTAAGTACAGAAGTAGACCCAGCATTTAAGGCGTTACCTGAATATAAACAACTTACATTTACTCAGCCGTCTCTGGAAACGGTAAAACAATGGATCGCAATTTGGCAGCAAAGCTGGTAACGGAAATAACTGGCTTATTTAAATGGCTAAGGAATCTTTAGCCGTTTTTATTGTCTGCTAAGCGGTAAAAATTATAAAAATTTTTACAAAATCTGATTGCCAAAAGGGATTACATTTGTTATTTATACGCCCTTTTGAATTATCCCCTAAAATTTTTTATATCAAATTATTCTAAACAGGGGCAACACTATCCAACAAGGAGTGAAATTATGGCTCAAGTGGCAGGTACCACTTCATTAGGTTTATTAGCTCTAGCAGGCGTTACACCTTACCAACCTAAAAAAGACGAAGAATACATGAGCGATGCTCAAAAAGAGCATTTCCGAAAAATTCTTCGTGCGTGGCATGTTCAAATTATGGAAGAAGCTGAGCGCACCAAAAGCCAAATGCAAGAGGAAGTTGCAAACTTTGCCGATCCAGCGGATCGCGCAACACAGGAAGAAGAATTTAGTCTTGAATTAAGAAACCGTGACCGCGAGCGTAAATTGCTTAAAAAAATTGAGCAAACGCTAAATAGCATTGCTGAAGATGAGTACGGTTACTGTGAAACTTGTGGTGTGGAAATTGGTCTACGCCGTTTAGAAGCTCGCCCGACAGCAGATATGTGTATTGACTGTAAAACGCTTGCAGAAATCCGTGAAAAGCAAATGGGCTTATAAGCTTAATTAGAAATGGATAATCGAAATTGATAATGGGCAATCTCACATTGTCCATTATTTTTATTTAATCCGTTCTTGATTGTTAATTTCAGAGGTGTATCATTTTTAACTATATCAAATTGTTATTTACTCGTCGAAAAAACGTTAAAAAGCAATCACTTGTAGAGTTTGAATCGGAAGAACGTAAGCAGGGCAAGACAGTTAAAACGGCAGAATCACGAACAAAATGTTCTGACTCGAAAGCGAATGACAGCAAGCCGCATAAGTTTAAAAAAGCAAAGAAATCAAGTAATTCAAATGTGTCTTCTCATCTGTTGCACAAAAAATTTACAATAAGTGCCGGTCATTATGATATTACGCCGAAAGATTTTCCGAAAAATGTACTAGCTATCGTTGAAAAATTACAGCGTGCGGGTTTTGAAGCTTACGTAGTCGGCGGCTGTATTCGAGATTTATTGTTAGGGCATAAGCCGAAAGATTTTGACGTTGCAACCAATGCGAAACCGGAAGAAATTCAGAAAGTCTTTGGTCGCCAATGTCGTTTAATCGGTCGCCGTTTTCGTTTAGCACATATTGTATTCGGGCGTGATATTTATGAAGTGGCGACTTTCCGAGCGGATCATAGCAATCATAGCAGCGATAAAATCTCAAAAGTCAGTGAAGAAGGTATGCTGTTACGTGACAATGTGTACGGCACGCTACGTGAAGACGCACAACGTCGCGATTTTACCGTTAACTCGCTCTATTACGATCCGAAACATAACCTGGTTTTTGATTTCTTTAACGGTATTGCGGATCTGAAAGCAGGGAAATTACGTTTAATCGGTGATCCGGTTGTGCGCTATCAAGAAGATCCGGTGCGTATGTTACGTGCAGTTCGCTTTATGGCGAAATTGGATATGTTCTTGGACAAACCGACCGATGCGCCGATTCGTGAATTAGCCCATTTATTGAAGAATATTCCGGCTGCACGTTTATTTGATGAATCATTAAAATTACTGCAATCGGGACAAGGCTTTAAAACTTATCAATTAATGCGTGAATACGGCTTGTTTGAGCAGTTATTCCCTGTGCTAGTGCCGTTTTTTACCGAACATAATGACTCGAATGCGGAGCGAATGTTAAGCAAAGCGCTTAGCTCAACTGATAATCGTATTCGTGATAATTTACGTGTGAATCCGGCATTTTTATTCGCAGCTCTTCTTTGGTATCCATTACGTGAGAAAATGGAAGTGCTTAAAAACGAAGGCGGTTTAAATAGCCATGATGCGATGATGTTGGCAGCTAACGATGTCTTAGCTGAAAGTTGTAAAGCGATTGCATTACATCGCCGTCATACGTCTGTGATTCGTGATATTTGGGCGTTACAATTCCAAATGACCAAACGTTCGGGTAAACGTCCGCAACAGACCTTAGAACACGTAAAATTCCGTGCAGGTTTTGATTTATTAGTGATGCGTGCTGAGATTGAAGGTGGTGACCTTGTTGAGCTTTCAGCGTGGTGGCATGAATATCAATTTAGCAATGACGCACAACGTGCGGAAATGCTTAAAGCGGTCAGAAATTTGCCGAATTTTGCAGGCGAAGAAAAGAAAAAACGTCGTCGTAAGACATTTAGAAAGAAAAAGCCGGCGAAGAAAGCCATGGCTGAATAAACTAAAGTATGGCGCAAGTGAGAACTTGTGCCTTTTCTTTTAGCTAGATTGACAGAAACGGACATTATGATGAAAACGGTTTATATCGCATTAGGTTCTAATTTGGATAACCCGCTTGCACAGGTTAAACAAGCGGTCGAATCTTTAAAAACATTTGCAATTAATTTTGAAATTAGTCCATTCTACGGCAGTAAGCCGGTCGGGCCGCAAGATCAACCGGATTATGTGAATGCGGTGGCAAAATTCGATACCGATTTAACGGCGCTTGAATTGTTGGATAAATTACAAAGTATTGAAAACGCTCAAGGACGAGTACGAATTCGCCGCTGGGGCGAGCGTACGCTGGATTTGGATATTATCTTATACGGCGATGAACAGATTCAAAACGAACGTTTAACCGTACCACATATTGAAATGAAAAATCGAGAGTTTGTAATTGTGCCGATGTATGATCTTACCCCTGATTTAGTGCTGCCAAGCGGTCAAAAATTAGCGGAAATTTACCAACAATTTAAACATCATCAAATGGTGACGTTCTAATTACCAATGCACGGAATGTTCCGTGCATTTTTTTATGAGGGTTATTCTGCCGGTGTTGCTACCACTGCTTCTGATTTAGCCGCTTTGTTATCTGAGGTTTGCAATACGGCACGAGACTTTTCATCAAATTTCACATCAATACGGTGATCCACCACCACATTCATATTAATCGTGATCCCTTCCGCCGGCGTTTCAAGCTGTACTTTGGGGGTGCAAGCGGTCAAATTTAGGCAAAAAATTGCAAAAAGTAGGCTTTTTCTCATTTTCTTTTATCTAGTTGCTGGTAAATAGCATTTTCAAGATTCTGTTCGACATAAGAACCTGAATTGATCATATGCCAAAGGCTAAAGATATTCTCTTTATGACGATAATTAAAGTTAATTTTGGCTTTTTCTTGCTGATTAAGTTGCATTTTTAATTTGGCATCTAGCGCCATTTCACCATTCGGTCCAACATTAATCAGGCTACGTAAATCGGTAATTTTCGTATCATTGAGTAAATAGAGTAATAGTCGCTCGGAATAGCCACTGGTTTGTGAAATTGCTTTCATTAATTCGGGCTGAATTTTTAAATTGGATTCTACAGCTTGGGTCAGTAAGCCGTCACATACATAGCAAGGTTTACCTTCCAACCAAAACGGCAAGGTAGCATTGGCTTTTCCTTTGAGCTCAATTTGCTGATATTGCACCAATTCAAGGATACGTTCAAAATTGATATTTGCCAGCTTTAAATAAGCAATTTGAGTCTGTGGCAAAGCAAATTGCTCAACACTCAACGCACCATCTAATAAATTCATTGAAAGCTGTTTGAGCATTAACGGTTTTTTACGGCTATAAGGATAATGCCCGAATACTTTTACCCGAATATTCTCAATCGGTAAGCCAATATTCAGTTGCCCGATTTTTAAGTCGATAGGCTGTTTCAAACCGAAGTCAAACTCGTTGTTCTGTAAGCGGTAGGGCAGGTTAAATTCAATCGCTTTCGCTTCACCGTTCGGCATGGAAAGCGCAGCGTTACGAATGGCAAAATACCCACCGGCAATAATACCTTTTTCTGCACTGGCGCTGAAAGCGGTTTCGCCTCGAACAGTGCCGCTGGTGATTAGCCAATGTTGACGAAACGGAATTAACGGTTGGAACACTTTTGCCGGTTGTTCTTTCCAGTATAATCGCCCAATCAGTTCGCTCGCGGTTTTGGTCAGTTTACGGCGGGCGAATAATTGAAGCGGTTTAATTTGTTCTGCTTGCAGTTCGCCTTTTAGGTTCAAGTTTTCAATTTCACCGTTCACTTGTAATTTTGCGGACGGCGATGGAATTTTCCCGCCGTAATCAAAACTAATTTCAGGCGATTGGATTTGAAGTCCGCCGTTAAGTTGCCATGTTTCATAAGCAAATTTAATTGGCTCTAGTAAACGTAATCCGGTTTTAGGAATATACACGCCTTGCTGGTGAATTTTGCCTAATTCACCACTTAATTTGTTGAGTTGTACTAAATTTTTGTGCCAATTTCCTTGCCCGCTGATGTTAAGTTTGCTGGCTATTGTGTGGATATTAGTATCGCCCCAAACTCGCCATTGCCACAAATCTTGTACTGCATTTTTATCCACAATGTCTTCAAAAAAGTCTAATTGTCCCATTTTGAAGTTTTTGGCAAAACCGTCTAAATGCAGATTGATGTTTTTAAAATCAGGGCTTTCACCTTTGAATACTGCATGTAAGCGACCATTTACACCATGCTTATTAATCTGAATCCCGGCAAGCGGAAAACGTAATTCATGAATTGCCAGTAATCGTTGTTTCCCCACCAAACGTAACAGCGATTTTGGCTGAAATTTAAAACTCAGATGATCAAATTTACCGCTAAATGCTACCGGTAAAGAACTGTACAGAATGAAATTGTCATATTTCACATTACCGGTAATTTGAAATGGCATATTTAAACTGTCAGCTTGTAATTCACCGTCACGGCTTTCCAATACAATATTTCCTTTACCGGCATTTTTACTTTGCGATAGCAAGTTAAAACGTAAGTAGGTTTTAATCGGATAATAATCGCCATTCGCAAAACTGTTCGGCGTGAGTTTTGCATTAATAAAGCCTTGTAGCGGAAAATCTTCCAGCCAATCCCAATAGAATTTACCCTGTTTAATTTCAAGGGTTTGTGAATCAAAACGGAATGGAAAATTTAAGCGATTTTTCGGGGCGGTTTCAGAAGCGAAAGCCCAATCGCCGACTAACTGATTTTGTTCATCGGTTTGCCAACTGAGTAGAGAGCTGCCTTCTCGAATTACTTCATTTGCGACGATTTCTTTCGGTAGAATCCAGTGATAATCGCCTTCAAATTGTGATGGAATGGCGAACAAATTTTTCGGATTCACGTGGGCGGAAAACAGTAAATTGTGTTTTTCCTGTTCGCTCGGTTGATAGCTTAAATTGCCGGAAAGTGTTTGATTGGTAAATTCTGTCGTTAATTCGACCGCTTGTTGGCGGATTAAAGCGGTCAATTTTTGCTGAAAAAATGCAAATTTGCTGTAACTCGGCGTGGTTAGTAATTGCGCTAAACGAGGATGCAAATCATTAGGTAAATTTAGCCAATGTAACGCTTTAATTTCCGCTTCGCCATCGGGGAGCAAAGCTAGAATTGGTGTAAGAGAGAACGTAGATGATGATTCATCCGAGGCCGGTAATTGAGTTAAACATTGATAATCAAGAATCGCTTTATTGATTGAGATACTATGCTGGTTGTGCCAATGTACAGCAAGGTTATCAACCGTAATTAAAGGACAATTTTGATAAGTGAGAGAAAATTTCGCTATATTTGCATTTTCCAAATTAGCTTGAATACCGCCGGTGGACATTTGAATTTGCCAGCCGTCCGGTAGCAACCAATTAGTTACCGTAGCAAGTTGCTTACCTGAAAGCAGTGTCGCACCGCCGACAATCAGCAGTGCAACAAAAGTACCGATAACAAGTAAGCTACGTTTCAGCATTAGATCATATTGGTAAATGGATAGAGCATCGCTAATAAGGTAGCTAATGTCCAACCGAGTGGGTTTTTAATCTGTTTTTCGCCTTTGCCAAGTAATAACCAAGCGAGTAAAGCAAAAATGACAAATTGTACGATAAAGTAAAGCACATAAGGCAATAACGCCATATCCGGTATCATTTGCAATTGCTGGTAAAGCACAAATGCACTCCATAAATAATTTAGCACCAACACGATTAGCGCAAGCTGTATTAATAATTTAAAGAAAACATCAAGGCGACTTTTTGCCAGCATTAAATACCAACCGGCAAGCAGAATACCAAGTAACAGCTGAGCAAAATTATTGGCGCGCACACCGTTAAATAAAGACGGCAGTTCAACCCAATAAATCGCCAAATACTGAATCATTCCCACCGCAAGAATACCAAAAGCGCAGTAAATTAAGGTGTTCATCGGTTTTTCATGTGCGCTAAATAACCAATAAAAAATACCGATCATCAATGACGCCACTCCGGCAAGTGCCATCGGATTGTGTTTTGGTGTGAAGCCGATGGAATAAACGAAATTGCCAAGCGCAAATACGATGAAGAATTTTAGTACGAATAACAATCTACCCGTTTGTCCTGGGCAAATTTCTCCTTTCCATAATACAAAAAATGCAATGAGATTTGCAACGAAAAAGGCGAGTAAATACGGCGAGATAAAAATCGCATTTTGTGGCGCAAAATAGTGATTAAGTAACATTTGTACAAACAGCATTAGTATCATTGGTAGTAGTGCGTGTGTGGCAATATCATATTTTTTTTTAGAATCGTGATTGTGCGACATAACTTAAAATTGATAGATAAGTAAAATTGAAAAATGATTTTAATGTAAAATTATGCCATAATATATGTAGTTTTTTAACTTAAATAAGGAATGAATTATGCGAATTTTACATACCATGTTGCGCGTAGGTGATTTAGAGCGTTCAATTAAATTCTATACCGAAGTGTTAGGTATGCGCTTACTTCGTACCAGCGAAAACCCTGAATATAAATATTCATTAGCATTTTTAGGCTATGCGGACGAAAGCGAAAGTGCGGTTATTGAATTAACTTATAACTGGGGCGTAGAAAGCTATGAATTAGGTACGGCGTACGGTCATATCGCATTAGGTGTTGACGATATTTATGCAACGATTGAAAGCGTGCGTGCGGCAGGCGGTAAAATTACGCGTGAGCCGGGCCCGGTATTAGGTGGTAAAACAGTAATTGCTTTTGCCGAAGATCCAGACGGTTATAAAATTGAGTTTATTGAAAATAAAA
The DNA here is from genome assembly GCF_000374285.1 of Actinobacillus capsulatus DSM 19761. Lineage (GTDB taxonomy): Bacteria > Pseudomonadota > Gammaproteobacteria > Enterobacterales > Pasteurellaceae > Actinobacillus > Actinobacillus capsulatus. Next base: position 46,807 of record NZ_KB893935.1, read on the forward strand.
ATGCACAGGCTGCATTAGGTAATTAATTTTATTTGCTATAAATAGCCTTCGGCTATTCATAGTGCAAGCGGTCAAATTTTAAGAGATATTTGCAAATTCTCTTTAAAATCCGACCGCTTTTTCTTTAAATAGGTGTAAAACACCTGTAGTGAATAGACAATGACAGAACAAGTAACGGACTATAATTTATTAAAAAATCGTTTTCGTGGTTATTTACCGGTAATTATTGATGTGGAAACCGCCGGATTGGATGCACAAACAGACGCTTTGTTAGAACTGGCAGCTATCACGGTAAAAATGGATGAGAACGGCTATTTAGTGCCGGATCAAAAATGCCATTTTCATATTCAGCCGTTTGAAGGTGCGAATATCAATCCCGACTCACTGAAATTTAACGGCATTGATATTGATAATCCGTTGCGTGGTGCGGTGCCGGAAAATATTGCGATTCCTGAAATGTTTAAAATGGTACGCCGTGCAATGAAAGATCAAGGCTGTCAGCGTGCGGTAATTGTGGCGCATAACGCTACCTTTGATCAGGCATTTGTGCAAGCGGCGGTTAAACGTATCAATGCGAAGCGTGATCCGTTTCATCCATTTGCAATGTTTGATACCGCAACACTTGCTGGATTTATGTATGGACAAACCGTGCTGGTCAAAGCTTGTCAGATGGCAAAAATTCCGTTTGACGGTAAACAGGCGCATTCAGCTTTGTATGATACGGAAAAAACCACAGAGTTATTCTGCGCAATGGTGAATCGTTTAAAAGATCTCGGTGGCTTTCCGCTAATGAGTGATAGCGAATCAGACGCATAATACGAGTAAAAATAAGCGGTCTATTTTCCTTATTTTTTGCAAAAAAAGTCGGAAAATAGACCGCTTGTATATTTCTCTTTTTGAAAATTAAGACAGCATACCTAACTCATAAGCGATAAAGAGTAAGGTGAATGCTGAGAGATAGATTAAACCTGCAATTGATAACCAAAATAACCCACCTTTCACTTTATGTTCTCCTTTTAATACAAGCGAGAGATTCAGTGCAGCAAAAATCGGTGTTGAAACGAATGAACAGATCATCGCAAAAGAAAGCATTTTAGCGACATCGCTCATAAATACCGAAATAATAAGTACCCCGATCGCTGCTGTAATTGTCATCCAAATACTTAAACTCGCTGTAGAGCTTTCTTTTTTGTTTAGCAATAAACGTAACGCTTCATTATTAGCTCGTGAATAACCGTCAATTACGGTAATGGTTGTGCCGAACATACACATAAAAGCAATTAATGCGATCAATAATTTAGACCAATCACCGATAGCGAAAGCGTACATTTTAATTAATTGTGCAATATATTTTACACCTGCCTGTTCAACCGTTTCGCCCGAACCATACTGAACTAATGCGCCTAACGCTAAGAATACTAAGGCAAGAATTGCAGTACCGATAAAACCGACATTAAAATCAAAAATACCGTCGTCATAGCTCACTTTATTTAAACGGCGTTTCGCCACTACCCACATTGAGTTGATCGCAGAAATCTCAATCGGTGCCGGCATCCATCCCATTAATGCCACAATAAAACCGAGTGAAGCTAGATTCCAAGGGTTTGGTTCAATAAAATCAGGCGCAACTTGTATACCGCCTTTTGATGCCGCCACAATTACCGCTGTAACCGTGGAAACGGTCAGTGCAATCATAATCCATTTAGAAAGTGAATCTAAAAAGCGATACTTGCCTAATAATAAGATTCCCCAAATGATAGTGATAATAATCGTACTGGCAACCGGAATACTCAGATCGAACTGTACACCAACGGCAGAGAATAAGAATTTTAAAATTGCCGCAGTAACGATACCCACCGCCGCCGTATTGATCATTGCTGCAATCACATTCAAGATAAAGAAAATCCATAAGTAGATTTTGTCTTTTTCTTGATAACCTTCTAATAAGGTTTTATTCGAACTTAACGTATATTGCACGCCAAAGCGGAAAAACGGGTATTTAAATAAATTCGCTAAAATAATAATTAATGCTAATTGCCAACCGTAAATTGCGCCGGCTTGGGTTGAAGCAACAATATGTGAACCGCCTACCGCTGCGGATGCCATTAAAATTCCTGGTCCTATTGCTTTTAGTTTTGACTGCCAGTTTGAAACAGGTTCTAGTTGTTGTGTTTGTGTCATGTTTTCTTTCCTTTTATTGTAAAAAATTTAATACGTTTTTAGGCATTGTATGCCTAAATTCTTAAGAGAAACAATCGCTTTTTTATGATTAATTAATTTTGTAAAAAAAATGATAAAAATTTTGTAAGCCGAAATGCGCTGGCTAAAGCATAATTATATAAGCTTGATATGGAATTAGTGGATTATGCTGAATTTTATTAGTTTACTAGTTTTTTATAAATTTTAGTTAATTTTAATCGGTTGCTGAGTTATTGCTCTAGTATATTGAAACTGTTAGGATTCCTGCCATTTTATAACAATTAAATGAGATTTATATTTATGTCTAACACAGCACAAAATTTAAGGAATGATCCTAAAAAAGTGGCGATTGCTTCCATGGTGGGAACGGCAATCGAATTCTTTGACTACTATATTTATGCTGCAGCTGCGGTATTAGTTTTTAATACGCAATTTTTTAAAAGTGGTGATCCGGTTTCGGATGAGTTACTTTCTCTTTCCACTTTAGCACTCGCTTTTTTCGCTCGTCCTATCGGCTCAGCGCTTTTTGGTCACTTTGGTGACAAAATCGGTCGTAAGAGGACGTTAGTCGCTTCATTGCTATTAATGGGCGGTTCAACCGTTTGTATCGGTCTATTACCGACGTATGCAGATATTGGCATTTGGGCAACCGTGTTGCTTTGTTTATGCCGTGTCGGACAAGGTTTAGGTCTTGGCGGAGAATGGGGTGGTGCAGCATTAGTTGCAACTGAAAATGCGCCGGATGGTAAACGAGCTTGGTACGGTACTTTTCCACAATTAGGTGCGCCAATCGGTTTATTTTTAGCAAACGGAGCGTTCTTTCTTGTCAGTTATATCTGGGGTAAAGAAGGGCTTGTTGAATGGGCATGGCGTATTCCGTTTATTTCATCAGTCGTGTTAGTTATGGTGGGATTATGGATGCGTTTAACTTTACACGAAAGCCACGTATTCCGTGAAGTGGAAGAAAAAGGTAAAACCCAAAAAGCACCGGTGAGAGCAGTGTTTAAATATCATATGAAACCGCTTATTCTAGGGACTTTCATTATGACGGCAACTTATGTGTTGTTCTACATTATGACCGCCTTTGCGCAAGTTTATTCAAGAACACCGGCAAAACTTTCTGAAGCAGGTCACCCGATGGGACTCGGTATTGAGCCGAATACCTTTACCGGTTTGTTGCTATTAAGTGCGATCGTTTTTGGTGCGTTTACCAGTATTTCAGGTCTTTTAGCCGATAAAGTCGGTCGCCGTAACTTCCTATTATGGGTAACCTTTGTGATGGCTATTTTCGGCTTAGCAATGCCGTTATTCCTTTCAAACGGCACACCGTATTCGGTGTTTGCTTTCCTTGTTGTAGGTATGGCGTTAATGGGATTCACCTTCGGTCCGATGGCAGCATTGTTACCGGAGCTTTTCCCGACTGAAGTTCGTTATTCAGGCGCATCACTTGCTTATAACTTTGCATCAATTGTCGGTGCAACTGTCGCAGCGACATTTGCAATTAAAATTAACGCAACTTACGGCATTCTAGGCGTAGGAATTTATCTTGCGGCAAATGCAGTATTAACCTTAATTGCGTTATTCGTATCAAAAGAAACCAAAGACCTAGATTTAACCAAAGCGTAAATTGATTTAAGGTGGTAAAAAAGGCTCCGATCTGGAGCCTTTTTTGTTTAACAAGCGGCTTAATTTTGCCGCTTTTTTGCAAAGTAAGATTGTGAGGTTGAAGGATTATTAATTGAATCAAGGAAATTGATTAAATTTCTTTTTTGATCATTAGAAAGCCTTGCCCAATGAAAGTCTAAACGTTGCTTTAAAGCATCTTGTCGAATAGGGACATATTGTTCTTTATCTGAAAATGTTAAATTTTCTGCCTTACTATTACTAAAAAACCAACTAATAGGTGTATCTAAGATCACCGCAATATTCACTAAATGTGAAACATTGATTTTGGTTACCCCTCTTTCATAGCGTGAAAATTGTTGCTGTGAAACACCGATTTGTTCCGCTAAGTTTTCAGCAGTAAACCCGAGTTCTTTTCTACGTTGTTGGATCTTTTTCCCAATGGCAAGATCTACTTCTGCTGCAACGAATCTATTCATTTTTGTTTCTCATCAAATTTTACTCAATGAGCGATATTTTTTTAGATTTTTACTCTTGTTTGCCTATCATTAAAATTGTATATTCTCACAAATACTCATTGATTGAGTATTTGGGGTATTGTAGTAGACAATATTTTTGGTTAACTTAAGTTAAGGATTTCTTATGCAAACATTGAAAATTTCTTTTTTAGCTTCTTTGGTATTAGCGATCACAGCATGTGGCAGCGGTGGTGGTGGAGCAGGTACTGCTAAAACACCAGATGGTGACAAAATTAACCTAACATTAAGCCCGGAAGGTACAGTTGGAGCTAAAACAGCAGATGGAATTTTACTTGGTGTTAATAATGCAGATTCATTTTATGGTGTATGGCGTAATGATGCACAAACGTGGAAAGAATTGCGTTATCAAGGTACTGAAGCGACAAATATTCCAACCTCAGGTATTGCAACTTATAAAGGTGATGCAGTTTGGATCAGTGGATATGATAAAGGCTTTGCAAAAGGCGGTGAAACAACTCTGAATGTAGATTTCAGCAATAAAACTGTAGATGGAAAAGTAGAATTTTCTGTATTTAAAGGCGATGAGCTAAGACGTGATATTACCTTACATAAAGGGGATTTATCAGGTGCAAAATTTGCAGGCCAAGCAAGTGTGATTGGCAATGATCAAGGTCGTTATGAGGGGGCATTATTTGGTGATGGCGCAAAAGAAGCTGCGGGCATTGTTCAGTTCGAGAATAACAGTAATTTAGGTGTGAGTTTTGGTGGTAAAAAACAATAATAGAGTACAGTATGAAAAAAGTATTTTCTCTTCTATTAATGGTTGGTATTTCTAGTGCTTTAGCTGGTTGTGTTGTTCAGCCTCATCAAGAACCTCGTTGGTATAAAAATGGGGTAAGTGAAGATGAAGCTAAATCATTTTATGCGCAATGTGTGTATAAAGTGGGAATGAATAAAGTTGACGCTCCAAAGGAAAGTACGCTTATTGAAGCTTGTATGATTGGTGATGGCTTCCGTTGGGGGATTCCGCCACAAGCTAAGGAACTAAATGTATCTCCAGAAGCTTATGATAGTGCAGAACCTAAAAAAGTAGAAAGCGCAAAGTCTAAGAAGAACATAAAAAAATCTTCTAAAGCTAAATAAAACAAGCGGTCAAATTCCCTAAAAATTTTGCAAAAAATCTGAAGAATTTGACCGCTTGTGATAAGAAAAAAGTGCGTATAAACGCACTTTTTTACTTTATATAGTTAGGTGATTAGCCGTTGTATTTTTGGAATACTAAGCAAGCATTCGTACCACCGAAACCGAAGCTGTTAGACATTACAGTTGTTAACGCTTTGTCTTGACGCTCAGTTACGATATTTAAACCTTCCGCTTGTTCGTCTAATGTTTCGATATTAATGCTTGGTGCGATAAAGCCGTTATCTAACATTAATAATGAGTAGATTGCTTCGTGTGCGCCTGCTGCACCTAAAGAGTGACCTGTCATTGATTTTGTTGATGAAATCGCAGGTTTTTTATCACCGAATACGTTTTTAATTGCACCTAATTCTTTCACATCACCAACCGGTGTAGAAGTACCGTGTACGTTAATGTATTCCACTTCACCGTTTACTGTTGCTAACGCTTGTTTCATACAACGTTCCGCACCTTCACCGCTTGGCGCAACCATATCATAACCGTCAGAAGTCGCACCGTAACCTACGATTTCAGCGTAGATTTTTGCGCCACGAGCAAGTGCGTGTTCTAATTCTTCAACCACAACAACCGCGCCGCCACCTGCGATAACGAAACCGTCGCGGTTTGCGTCGTAAGCACGGCTTGCTTTAGTTGGGTTATCGTTATATTTGGTTGACACCGCACCCATCGCATCGAATTCAGTTGCACATTCCCAAGAAAGTTCTTCCGCACCGCCGGCAAACACAACGTCTTGTTTACCTAATTGGATTAATTCCATTGCATGACCGATACAGTGAGCTGAAGTTGCACATGCAGAACTAATTGAGTAGTTAACACCACGGATTTTGTATGGTGTTGCTAAACATGCTGACACGCTTGATGCCATTGTTTTAGTTACCGCATAAGGACCAACCGCTTTTACGCCACGTGGACCACGTACCGCATCACAAGCCACTAATTGGCTGTGTGCTGAACCAGTACCCGCACCGATTACTAAACCGGTACGATCGTTTGATACTTGATCTTCAGTTAAACCTGAATCTTCGATCGCTTCTTTCATTGAAAGATAAGCGTAAGCAGCAGCATCACCCATAAAACGGTAAATTTTACGGTCAATTAATTCTGCCGGATTTAATTTGATTGTTCCGGCAACTTGGCTACGCATGCCTACTTCAGCAAATTCAGGAACGAATTCAATGCCGGATTTACCTTCTTTTAATGAGGCTAAAACTTCTTTTTTATTGTTACCGATACTAGAAATTACGCCTAAACCAGTGATAACGACTCTTTTCATTTTGCTTCCTTCATCATAATTGATTTCGTATAAGATATTAGGTTCAGCTTACACTTGTTCGCTAAAGTAAGCTACTAAAACTTATGTATTTTACATGATTTTAGGACTGGTCTGAACTCTTTTCGCAAAAGATAGCGGTCTGATCCGAGCTGTTTTTTGCGAATTTTTGCGAAACAAGGCGACTGACTTTACTTTTTTGAGCAAAATGTTAAATTGATCACATTTTTTATAACAAGGGATTTAACGTGGAAGAGTTGGGGCTATCGACGGCTTACTTACATCAGCCATTGTCTGGTGTGTCGGATACTTTTTCTTCAATCATTAACCAATTAAGTTGGTCTATTCCTCGTATTGATGCCTTAAATGATTTTCGAATTAAACGTGCTTTAGCTGCGAATAATCCGCAGTTTCAGTACGTTTTTTCTTTATTACCCCTCTTAATTCATGTCAATTGCCCTGAATTGCCCGCCTATGTAAAAAATGCGCCGAACGGTATTGCGCAATTTCAGCTATCAGATTTTCAAAATCAGTGTTTAGCTAGTGTTAATCTGAATGCTGAGACGATTGAATGTTTTTCACAGAATCCTGCATTTGATGCCTTATATTCAATGGGGAGTACTGGGAGCATTACTCAAACAAGTCTATCTGATTTAGACTTGTGGCTTTGTTATTCTGATCGCTTGAGCGCGGTGGAATACCAATTAATCGAACAAAAACTGACTAAAATAAAACATTGGGCAAAACACTTTGAGGTGGAACTCAATTTTTATTTAATGAATCCTAACCATTTCAAAGCGAATTTAATCAGTAATGATGTGAATGCGGAACATAGCGGCTCTGCACAGCATTTTTTCTTGCTGGATGAATTTTATCGTTCGGCAATTCGCTTATCCGGTAAGCGTTTGTTATGGCTTCACTTAAGTGATAAACAATACCAAGAATGTATGCAGCTAACGGATTTTGATCACGGTGAATGGATTGATTTCGGTGATTTTTCTTCGCTTTCGACTGCGGAGTTTTTCGGTGCAAGCTTGTGGCAATTATATAAAGGGATTGATTGCCCGTATAAATCGGCACTTAAAATTTTACTATTGGAAAGTTATGCGGAGACTTATCCGGAAACGGCTTTAATCTCAAAAGTATTCAAGCAGAAGTTGCTTAATCAAACGTCGGAAAAATATCATTTTGACCCTTATTTAGCCATGCTGGAGCAAGTCACGGTTTATTTAACCAATCGTAAAGAATTCGTGCGTTTAGGGCATGTCAGAATGTGCTTTTATATGAAAGCGAATGAAGGAGATAAGTCAGATTCTTGGCGTAAGCAAGCGTTACTAGAGCTGGTACATGGTTGGCAATGGAATGTGAACGAAATTAAATTACTGAATAATCGTGAGAGTTGGAAAATTAAACAGGCGATTAGCCATCAACAAATTATTGTTGATTTGTTGTTACAGAGCTATCGTAATTTAATTCATTTTGCCCGCAAGTTTCATATTGATCCAAGCATTTTAACCAATGATGTCGATACTTTAATGCGTAAGTTGTATTCGGTGTTTGAAGTATTACCGGGAAAAGTGCCATTAATTAATCCGCATATTGCTAAAAATTTATCGGAAAGCGCTGTCACTTTTATTGAGGCAAGAGAAGGCTCTACATTGCAGTCCGGTTGGTATTTAATTAATCAAGCGCCAAGAAGCCCGTACAATTCGGAATTACGTTATGTACGCCATGCGAAGAATCTGATCAAGGCGGTGGCTTGGGGCTATTTTAACGGGGTGATTACTTCAAGTACTCAGTTACACCTAGTTAGCCGTAGCTTAGATTTACCAAAACTGCGTCAATTTATTACGGATTTAAGACTTTCTTTTCCTATGGCCGCGCCGGTGATTAGCGAGCAGGATATGCTGCACCCGAATGAGATTCGTAGTTTGATTTTGGCGGTGAATTTGGTGAATGATCCGACCCAAAAACTGGCGGAAATGCGCCGTAGCGTGCAGCCAAGTGATTTATTCAATTTCGGTTCTTCGCAAGAGAATTTGGTCGGCAGCGTCAGTATTATTTATCGTAATATGTGGAACGAAATTCGCACGCTCCAATTTGAAGGGGATGATGCGATCTTAAAAGCGTTAAAACTCATTTCGAATAAGATCTATCGAAGTTCGGCACCACCGCAATCGGTCAATGTATTTTGCTATAGTCGTCGTTTTCGAAGTGAGTTGCGAGAGTTTATCGCTGATCTTGTACATCATTGTATTACGATTCAAACCGGTACGATTTCCCATCGACATTCGTTGAATACGTTGAAAGTTGCGGGGAAAACGTGGCAATTTATTTTTGGAAAACAAAAGGTTGCTATTCAACAGATAGAGGAGCAAGCGGTCGATTTTACCCAAAATTTTGCAAATGCCGAATCAAGCTCAGAAAGTGATGACTTGGCGTTTCCACGTGAAATTGATGAATTTGCGAGTGAAGGATTCTTACAATTCTTTTTTGAAGACAATCTGGATGAGAGCTTTAACGTTTATATTTTAGATGAAAAGAATATGTTAGAAGCTTATTACTACTGTTTCGGTGCAAAAGAAGAAAAAGTGAAAGAAATTAATCGACTGCATTCGGTAGAAGAAAATGCCGCCTTGGCAACCAGCAGTTTTAATTTCCCTCAGTTCTATCAACTTATTCGGGTTAACGGCGAAATGCAAATTGTGCCGTTCCAAAGTAAACAACATAGAAACTATTTAGCGCAGTTACAAGCGGTCTAAATTGGCTAACTTTTTACATTATAATTTTAATTTATACACAACATCATTATGTCCGAAGGTATTTCCCATCTTGCCAATCCAGAATTGGCGAAAATTGTTGTTTTACTGGCAACCAGTATTACGATTGTTCCATTGTTTAAACGTATCGGCTTAGGCAGCGTATTAGGCTATTTAGTCGCCGGCTGCCTCATTGGCCCGTCCGTACTTGGTTTATTCCAAGATCCCCAAGCGGTTGTGCATTTAGCCGAACTTGGTGTGGTTATGTTCTTGTTTATTATTGGTTTGGAAATGCACCCAGAGTTGCTGTGGAGTATGCGCAAAGCCATTTTTGGACGAGGCTTTTTGCAGGTTGCAACTTGTGGGACATTACTTACTTTCGCCGGTATTCACATTCTAGGGCTTAAACCAGAGGTGGCATTTATTGCCGGTGCCGGTTTTGCGTTGTCTTCTACTGCTATCGTAATGCAAGTTTTGGAAGATAAAGGGATTGCCAGCACCTTAAAAGGGCAGCGCATTGTTTCAACACTATTGTTTGAAGATTTAGCGATTGTGCCATTGCTGGCTTCGATTGCTTTCCTCTCACCGGAAGCGGAGGCTGAACCGACATTTAATTTCACTTCGATTGGTATCGCGATAGTCGGCATTATTATTTTGGTGGTGGGTAGTAAATGGGTGATGAATCCGCTGTTTCGAATGATTTCGAAAGCTAAAGTGCGTGAGATGATGACCGCCGCTGCACTGCTAGTAGTATTAGGCGCGGCTTGGTTGATGGAAGCTAGCGGGCTTTCGATGGCAATGGGGGCGTTTGTTGCCGGTGTGATTTTATCGGAATCGGCGTTCCGCCACCAATTAGAAGCGGATATTGAGCCGTTTCGTGGTCTATTGCTCGGTTTATTCTTTATGGGCGTGGGCATGTCGCTCGATTTAAATTTTGTCTTTAATGATTTGCTATGGCTATTAAGTATTGTGGCGATATGTGTGTTGGGTAAAGCATTGGTTGTGTATGTTATCGCTCGCTTAACCCGTTTAAGCCATAGAGAATCAATGATGCGAATGTCGATTATGTCGCATGGCGGTGAATTTGCGTTTGTACTATTTTCGGCAGCGGCGGCAATCGGTTTATTTAATCAAGATCAGCAGGCAACTTTTACCGCTGCGGTAATTGTTTCAATGCTGATTTCTCCGTTGGTTGTGCTGTTTGTACAACGTGTAATGATGCGAAAATCCGCCCAAGAAGCACCGAATATGACGGATATTGAGATTGCCGAAGATCTGGAAAATAACGTATTGGTGATTGGCTTTGGACGATTTAGCCAAATCGTATGTCAAACTTTATTAGCGAGAGGTATTACAGTAACGGTGATCGATTCTAATACCGATCGTATTCGTGCGGCGGCAAGTTTCGGTTTTAAAGTATATTATGGGGACGGCACTCGCTTAGATGTATTACGCGCTAGCGGTTTGGCGAAAGTGGACTGTGTGGTATTAGGTATCAATAACCCGGAGCGAAGCGCACTCATTGTTGAACAGATTAAACAAGAGTTTCCGTTAACGCCGATTTTGGCTCGCACCTATGATCGTCATAGTGCGATTGAATTAACTAAGCGACATGTCGATTTCCAAATTCGTGAGACGTTTGAATCGGCTTTAGTGTTAAGTAAAGCGGCAATGATGAAATTAGGTATTGATGATATTGAAGCGGACAGTGTGATTGAGAGCGTGAGAGCCTTGGATAAGGAACGCTTTAAAGAAGAACTAATTTATGGCTCTTCGGTTGAAATTGTACGCAAATACTTTACGCCGAAACCGTTTGTGAGACCGCAACAAGAAGCGGAAGCGCTGAATGAATCTGCCGCAGAAATTTTGGCAGAGGACGAGAGCGAGCAGGCGGCGAGCAATGAAAATAAATAACGGCTAATTTATCGAAGCAATAAAATTCGGATTAGATCAAATCTTTTTACAACAAAGGGCGAGTTATCGCCCTTTTCATTTACATCATGCTAACAACTCTTTATGATGGCATAGCTATGAAAAACACGTATTTCGGTTAGCAGTCGTTTGTCTTTATAGAGTTAGATAAGGTTTATTTATGCTCCCTGAGTTGGGTTATTTTGCATTGATTTTGGCTACGGTCGTAGCTGTTTTTCAAGTGGGTTTATCATTGTGGGGCGAACTATTTAAACGCCCGCAATTGTTGAGTTTGAATCCGTTATTTAGCGGAGTACAGGCGCTATGTTGCATTGTCTCGTTCGGGACGTTGGCGCACGCATTTTTGAGCGATGATTTTTCTGTCATTTATGTTGCGCAGCATTCAAATAGTCAATTACCGGACTTCTTTAAATTTGCAGCGACTTGGGGCGGACATGAAGGCTCAATGCTGTTTTGGCTCGCCGCATTAACCCTTTGGACCGGCGTGTTTTGCATTTTTTCCGATAAATCCGACCGCTTGTTTAACTACCGTACCCAAGCGATGCTAGGGTTGATTAGCCTTGGCTTTATGCTGTTTATCTTATTGGTTTCCAATCCGTTTGAACGTAGTTTCCCACCGCCGCCGGAAGGGCGAGATTTAAATCCGATGCTACAGGATGTCGGGTTGATCTTTCATCCGCCGTTACTTTATTTGGGCTATGTCGGCTTTGCGGTAAGTTTTGCGATGATTGTGGCGAGTTTACTTTCCGGTGTATTAGATGCGGCAACCGCACGCTGGATTCGTCCATGGGTAATGATTTCATGGGGATTTTTAACCGCCGGTATTATTTTAGGTGCTTGGTGGGCGTACTATGAGTTGGGCTGGGGCGGCTGGTGGTTCTGGGATCCGGTCGAAAACGCTTCATTAATGCCATGGCTATTGGGTACGGCATTAATTCATTCCTTAATTGTGAGCGAACAAAGAGGCATTTTTAGCTATTGGACGATTTTATTAGCCATTTTTGCTTTCGCATTGAGTTTGCTCGGGACTTTTATTGTTCGTTCTGGTGTTCTGACCTCGGTACATGCTTTTGCGGTTGATCCGGATCGCGGTATGGCATTACTAATTCTATTTTTCAGTTTAAGTTTTATCGCATTAGCGCTATTCGCTTTCCGTGTAAATTTATGGCAAGGCGAGGTGCGTTTCCGCTTGTTCTCAAAAGAAACCAGCTTTCTGTTGTTGAACGGATTATTGACGATTGCTACTTGTGCTGTAGTACTCGGTACATTTTATCCGATGATTTTTACTGCAATGAATTGGGGGACAATTTCAGTCGGTGCGCCTTATTTTAATAGCATATTTGCGCCGTTAACCATGTTTCTTATGTTAGCGATGGGGCTGGCGGCAATATTGCGTTGGAAGCAGATTCCGCTAAAAACGATTTTATTCAAACTGGCTTTGTTGCCGATTGCATTAGGATTGGCGGTCGGGTTGATTCAACATACGATTGCGCAAATGCAGCTATACCAATTCGAGCTATTACCTTTATTATTTGTGACGTTAGCTATGTGGATCATTTTGACCCATATTCCTTATTTGCAATATATGTGGCAAATTCGACCGCTTGCAATGCGTTTAGCGCATATCGGTTTTGCCATTTGTGTGATTGGCGCGATGATGAATAGTTATTATGGCGATGAGATTGGTGTGCGCCTCAAGCCGGATCAACAAGCGAATTTAGCCGGTTTTACTTTCCGATATGAAGGCTATCGTGATGTTATCGGAGCCAACTATACAGCGGAGCAAGCGATTTTTAGTATTACTAAAGCGGGAGAAGAATTAGCAATAGTCATACCGGAGCGCCGTTATTATGATGTGAGAACCATGACAATGGCGGAAGTCGGTTTGTATCATCATGGTTTAGATGACGTGTATATCGTAATGGGCGATAAATTCGGTAACTTAGAATATGCGTTCCGCTTACATTATAAGCCTTATGTCAGAGCATTATGGCTTGGCGGTATTATGATGGTTATCGCCTCAATTTTGGCGTTGTTTGGTTATCGCCGTAAATAAATTTTATGATGGATGAATAAGATGAAAAAAGCCTTTTTGTTTTTGCCTCTATTATTATTGGTTGCTTTAGTGGCGTTTCTTACCGTGCCGTTAATGAATAAAGACGCATTAGCGCCGACCGAAGATTGGCGCGATAAACCGTTTCCTGAATTTGTCGGTAAGAATTTATTAGATCCGCACGCACGTTTAAATAATAACAGCTTACCGAAAGAGCCTTATATTCTGAATGTGTGGGCAAGTTGGTGTGCTTGGTGTATTAAAGAATTTCCGATTTTATTAAAGCTTAAAGAGCAAGGCGTTCCGATTGTCGGCTTAACTTACACCGATGAACCGAATGCGGCGAGAGCGGCATTAAATCGTTGGGGAAACCCATTTAACTTGATTATTGATGATTATGAACGCGGCTTTTTAATTCAAACGTTAAAAGTCTCTTCTGCGCCTTCAAGTTATTTAATTGATAAACACGGGATCGTGCGTTATCAGCAAAAAGGCTATAACCCGGATTTCGAAAAAGATTTTCTTCCTCGTTTAGAAGTGCTACGTAAGGAACCTTAATGAAACTTTTGCAAAAAATTTGGCTTTTTTTACCGCTTGTATTGAGTGGTATTGCACAAGCGGAAATGGTCGATACCTTCCAATTTCAGCGAGAGCCAGACCGAGTAAGAGCTGTGGCGTTAGCGAAATCTCTGCGCTGCCCGCAATGTCAAAATCAAAACTTGGTGGAATCGAATGCTACTACCGCTTATAAACTACGTTTGGAAGTTTATGAAATGGTGAATCAAGGTAAAAGCAATGAAGAAATTATTCAAATTATGACTAATCGCTTCGGCCATTTTGTGAATTACGATCCGCCGGTTAATGCCCAAACTTGGGTGTTATGGGGAATGCCGTTCGGATTATGTCTAATTTTATTAAGTCTAATTGTTTGGCGTACGAAAAAGAAATAGTAACTCGTATTTATTGAAGCGAATTTGATGGCGATAATATGAAAACAAGAGCAGAAATTAATCACGAAAATTATCAGCAAGCGGTTAAATTTGCCGAAAATTTTGCAGATGAGCTGAAAGCGGAGTATCTCAATGAAGCGGCACAACGCTATCATTTTGAGCAGCAGGCTAGCCAATCTTTGCAAAATTTTTCTAAAAACAGACCGCTTGTCGGGCTATTTCTATTGGTGTTGAGCTTTATGGTAGCTGCTATTTTTTATTGGCAAACAAAGCGCTATCAAATTGTGAACCGTGGTGAGCAGTTGCATCAAGCTTTTCAAATCCAAGCCGGGCAAGAAGATAAAGAACAAAAAAATAATCGTTATGTTTTAAGTCTACAAGATCGCTTACGAGAAAACCCGAATAACGGGGAATTATGGTATGAATTGGGGCAAGCTTACGCATTAAATAATGATTTTGATTCCGCCTTAATTTGTTATGGCAATGCGCAAAAAGTTTTGGGCGAGAAAGCCGCTATTTTTGGTGCAATGGCAACCGCCAAATATTATCAAGAAGGAAAAATAATCTCGGCTCAGACCCAACGATGGCTTGATAAAGCGCTGAGTTTAGATAAAAAAGAGAGTACCAGTTTACTGTTACTCGCATCTCATGCTTATGTGAATAAACAGTATCAACAAGCGATTGATTTCTGGCGACAAGTGCTTGATGGAGAGAATGAATCAATCGATCGCAGAGCGATTATTCAAAGTATTGAAATGGCTCGTCAATCCTTGAAATAAAAATTAACAGCCCCTGAAAAGCAAACTCTTAAAGTGTGATTTTCAAGGGCTATTTTATTTATGCTTCACTGTCTATTCTTGTTTCTGTATGGTTTGAAAATCATCGCATACTTCCGGATCTCCTTTTTTCCATTCCATTTTGCCAAATTTACCAAGTGAATTATCAATAAGACGAACTTGTTCTAATTGTACTTCCCAAATAGGTAACTCATCATCGACATAAGGTTTAAATTCTGCTTTATATAATTCTTTTGCAGCTTGAGCATCTTCGCCGCTTAAGCGATTTACTGTACCGAGAAATTGGATACCTTGAATAGAAGAATGAAAGCGGGTTGGAGAGAAAATAGTGCCAGCGACTTTAGGATTTTTATGCACGATTTTAGAATGGGTGGTTTGTTCTGAGCTCATATAGATTAAGCGGCAATTAGCTTCATCAAATTTATAAAAGCATGCAAAAGACCAAGGTTGGTTATTTTCTGTCACAGACAAAGTGCAGAGGTATTTTTTATTGAAAAAATTAGCTATGCGTTTCTGCATATGGACCCCTATTTATTAATAAGTGTAAGATATGTCAGTTTTTAAATGTTTTGACATACTGTTTAATAAGCAAAATCCTTTTTGGCCAAGTAAATATTCAAGAAGAATAGATTCATTTTGACACAAAATTGTAAGTTTAGTAAAGTGAAAAGCCCTTTAGGGGTAATTAATTACTCTTAAATTCAAAGAGATACAACCACTGTTTTAGCATTTGTTCGTCAAAAGTAAAAATTTACATTTTTAACATTGCGAAAAAAAACAGTATAAATATAATTAAAAATAATTTGTATTAATAATATCTGTTGATAAAATTTACATAAATTTTAGAGAAGGAGATCTTATGCCTGCGACTAATCGCCAAGAAGTCTTACAAAATCGTTTAGGACCTGAAATTCAAGAATTAAAAGAAAATATTCAAACTATTGTTCTTTCAACAGTGGATAAAGAGGGTAACCCGAATGTGAGCTATGCGCCTTTTGTGATCAATAATGGTGAATACCAAGTTCTTATTTCAACAATTGCTCGTCATGCACGCAATTTAATTGAAGTACCGAAAGTATCATTAATGTTAATTGATGATGAATCTAAAAGCCGCCAAATTTTTGCGCGCCGCCGTTTAACCTTTGATGCGACTTCTCGTTTAATTGAGCGTGAAGGTGAAGAATGGGAAAGCGGTTTGAAAGCATTGAAAGCTCGCCATGGTGATCTTATTGATGAGCTTTCGAAAATGAAAGATTTCAAATTATTTAGCTTTAAACCGACGCAAGGGCTTTTTGTAAAAGGCTTTGGTAAAGCGTTTGAAGTTAGCTCGGATGATCTAGTGAATATCGTTCACTTAGATGAAGGCCATAAAACAGAATAACTATATTTATTAAACGTTTACTGTGCTGGTGGTTTGCTGGCACAGTTTTTTTATTTCACCTAAAGGAGAATGATTGTGATTAAGCTTCGTTTTAATCTGTCTATTGCAGCACTTTGTGTTTTGCAATACAACAGTGCATTGGCACAAGAGCAAATGCAACTCGACACCGTGATTGTAAAGGACGGTATTCAGCAACAAAAAATTTCTGAAATCAAAAAATCTGCAAAACAACTGGCAAAACAGCAAGTACAAGACTCACGGGATCTCGTACGTTATGAAACCGGTGTGACGGTGGTTGAAACCGGACGTATGGGGAGTAGCGGTTATGCGGTGCGAGGGGTAGATGAGAACCGTGTTGCAATTACAGTAGATGGCTTACATCAAGCGGAAACACTTTCATCTCAGGGTTTTAAAGAATTATTTGAAGGGTACGGCAATTTTAATAATACCCGCAACTCAGTAGAAATCGAAACTCTGAAACAAGCAACCATTCGTAAAGGAGCGGATTCCGTTCGTGTCGGTAGTGGCGCTTTAGGCGGAGCGGTAATGTTTGAAACCAAAGATGCTCGCGATTTTTTAACAGAAAAAGATTACCACTTTGGTTATAAAACCGGTTATTCAAGTGCGGATAATCAAAAAGCCAATTCTTTGACTTTTGCCGGCCGTTATAAAGACTTTGATATTTTAGCGTTAAAAACTTGGCGTGACGGTCATGAATTGGAAAATTATGATTACAAGACAGCTGACGGTAGTGTACAAGGGAAAGAACGAGAAAAAGCCGATCCTTATTCAATTAAGAAAGACAGTACTTTAATTAAATTCGGTTATTCACCTTCGGATAATCACCGTTTTAGTGTCGTTGCGGATTTGTATGAGAAGAAAAATAGAGGACACGACTTTTCTTACAACTTAAAGCCGACAACTTACATTAACGTTGATGAATATGAGTTACGCCATACGAACGACAAAAGTAAACGCCAAAATTATGCATTTGTATATGAGAATTTTAGCGCTAATCCATTATGGGATACATTAAAGCTTACCTACTCAACACAAAAAATTAAAAATCGTGCCAGAACGGATGATTATTGTGATGGAGCCCATTGTAAAGAAAGCAGTAACCCTGCAGGTTTACAGTTAAAAGACGGCAAAGTAGTGGATAGAGACGGTAATCAACCGAACTTAGGTGTGGATGAATTAGGTTTAACCACAATTACCGATTCAAAAGGTACTTACACTGCAGGTGTAAATTTGGTGAGAGATTATTGGTTTGATTGTAGTGTTTTTGACTGTAATAAATCTGTTACGGCATATTATAAAGATTATTCAAATAATATAACCTCGGAAGAGGTCCTACTTACAAGAACGTATATGGACGAAAAAGGACGTAAGTTTGCGACTTTAGATCCAAAAAGTAAATTTAAAAACATTCTATTACCAGGAAGTAAAGGCTATACGGAAAATATTTATACTGAACGAGATTTAGATACGGATACGAAGCAACTTAATCTTGATTTAACCAAATCCTTCTCTTTACTCGGTCAAGAGCATTCGTTGGAATATGGCGGTAGCTATAGCCGTACAGAGAAAAAGATGGTTAACCGCAGCGGTTTCGGTGCAACGAGTAACCCCCAATGGTGGGCAAAACGTTTTCTGGGGATAAAACGGGATTTCTTTAAGGGAACGGAAGAACCTATCAATTGTAAAAATGCGACCGGCAGCGATCAATGGAACGGTTTACTTTGCCCGAATGAAGGCACGTTTTCGTTCTTAATTCCGGTTGAAGCTAAAAACGGTTCATTATATTTTGCTGATAATTTGAAAGTGAATGACTATTTAAGTTTTGATATCGGCTACCGCTATGATGATATTAGCTATAAGCCTAAATATATTGCTGGGCAAACGGCAAAAATTCCGGATGATATGCTGCAAGGGTTATTTGTACCGTTACCAGATCAACCTACAAAAGAGCAAATTCGCCAAAATGCGGAAGAAAATATTAAATATTTATCACGCAATGTTAAATATCAAAAACATTCTTATTCATTAGCGGCAACAGCGGAACCATTTAGCTTCTTACGCGTACAAGTTAAATATGCAAATGGATTTAGAGCGCCGACTTCTGATGAGCTTTATTTTACCTTTAAGCACCCGGATTTTACCGTATTGCCTAATGTGGAGCTTAAATCTGAACGTGCCGAAACCAAAGAAGTCGCATTAACTTTACATGGTGATTTGGGCTTTATTACAACTAGTTACTTTAAAACGGATTATGATAACTTTATTGATTTGAAGTATCTTGGTTCTAAAAATCTAATGAATGCTTTTGGCGGTAGTGCAACGGCAAGACCTTATCAAATTTATCAAAATGTAAACCGTCAAGAAGCTAGAGTTAACGGCTTAGAAATTAGTTCTAAATTGGACTTTGGTCAATTATGGCAAGCTTTAGAAGGTTTTAACGCAAGTTATAAATACATCTATCAGAAAGGGAAAATGGAAGGTAATTTACCGTTAAATGCGATTCAGCCACGAACATCTGTATTTGGTTTAGGCTATGAACATCCGGAAGAGAAGTTTGGCGTAGATGTGTATGTTACCCGTGTAAGCGCGAAGAAAGCGGAAGATACTTACAATATGTATCACAGCGAAGAAAAAGCAAAAGACAGCTACTTAAAATGGCGTAGCGATGCTTATACGTTGTTAGATATGATTGCTTATGTTAAACCGTGGAAAAACGTCACCTTACAAGCAGGCGTTTATAATTTACAGAATCACAAATATCTGACTTGGGAATCGGTTCGTTCAATTCGTCCGTTTGGTACAAGTAACTTAATTAATCAAGCGACAGGTAAAGGATTAAATCGTTTCACTGCTCCTGGAAGAAACTTTAAGTTAACCGCAGAGGTAACTTTCTAATTAAAATGCCCGATAATTCATTGTTTATCGGGCATTTTTTTGCAAAAAGATCTTAAAATTTAACTGCTTGTTATAGTTTTACCGGCTCAATAATTTCACTTGGGTAGCAACCTAAAACTTTGACATAGCTGGTTACATCTTCTAAGGCTTTTAACGCTTGCTGGGTATTTTCAGCATGCGTATTCGCCTCTAGTTCCACATAGAACATCTCTTCCCAAGGCTTGCCGTAAATCGGACGAGATTCCAGTTTGGTCATACGGATTTGATGCTGTTTGAATACCATCAACGCATCTACTAACGCACCGGCTTGTTGAGAAGTGGTCATCAGCAATAATGTTTTTGTTTGTACTTGCGGTGAAACGTTAATTGCTTGTTTTGCTACCACGATAAAGCGAGTGATATTATTCTGTTGGTTGGCAATATCGGTTTTGATATTAGTTAAACCGTAGAGTTTTCCGCCATCCTCATTGCCTAATGCGACGATATTCGGCTTATTTAAGCGAGCGACCATCTGCATTGCATGTGAGCTGCTTTCGCAATACTTGATATGGACTTTATTAAGGCTTTGAATAAATTGGCTGCATTGTTGAATCACTTGCGGGTGGCTGTATAACGTATCAATTTCAGCAAGATCTATATTACCGTTTGCCAGTACGCAGTGCTTGATCGGATAAGCCAATTCACCGACCACCGTTAAATCGGTATGTTGTAGTAAATCATATACGTCATTGATTGAACCTGAAGTGGTGTTTTCAAGTGGAAGCACACCAAATTCGGCTTCACCCTCACTCACCTTATCAAACACTTGTTGGAACGAATCACAACTCAATTCAATTAAAGAACCTTGATATTTTTTAGCAAATTGACGAGACGCCATATTGGAATAAGAACCACGCATACCTAAAAAGGCAATCGATACATTCTGTTCTTTCTGCTCGTTTAATTTATTTTGCAGATAATTTTGCTGAGTCAACACGGAATCTTCGATAATACGTTGGAAAATTTGTGTGACATATTGCGGATCTAATTGGTAATTTTCCGCTTCGGCGTAGTTGATCAGCTCTTGTAAAAGTTCTTTTTCACGCACCACATCACGTAGCGGTTTTTGGGTAATTTCTTTGCTGCGCACAACGTCGAATGCGAGGCGATGGCGCTCGGCAAGCAGTTTTAATAAATTTCTATCAAGTTGTGTGATTTGCGTACGGATATCCGATAAATCTAAAGACATTGTGTAGTTCTCGTTGTATTGCTTTAATGAAACGATTATAGCTATTTGAGGGATAAATGAAAGACAAGCGGTCGAATTTTGCCAATTTTTTTCAGAATCCGACCGCTTGTAAAGCTTAGTTATTTGACTTGATTAATGAAAAAATTTCTGATTATTGCAACATTATTGTTATTAACAGGTTGTTCTGCAACGATAAATACTGCTCAACTCCCATATCAAGCTCAAAATTACAATAAAGTAAACGCCTCTGTTGTATTAGGTGATTTTACCTATCTTCCAGCAGAACAAGGACGTCTAAAAGAAAGTGAAATTGAAAATACTGCAGTAGGCACTTTATATCTTGAACGTTCTATTGCTGATATAGCCAAACAAGTAACAGCAAAAGAATTAGTACAAAGTGGTGTTACTTTAGGACAAGGAAATATTAAAATACTAGGTAAAGTTAAAGAATTAAAAATGGATGATTTAGGCTATAGTATTGATTATTCATACATTATTAATTATCAAATTTTGAAAAATAATATGCCAGTTTGGAGTGAAGATTATAGACCAAATAAAGTAACGACATCTAAATTTACGGTTACTATTCATGAAATTATCGCCCAAATATATAGAATGATGGGTGCAGGGTATGAGAAATTTATTACTGATGAGAACGTAAAACGTATTTTAGAAAGTAAATAAAAAAGGAAGGGCTGAATTTCATATTCAGCCCTTTTAAATTTAGTTAGCAATGCCTTTATGGCGCAACAATGCATCAAGTGTAGGTTTACGACCACGGAAGCGTTCAAACAACACCATCGGCTCTTCTGAACCGCCACGGGTTAAGATGTTCGCTAAGAACGATGCACCTGTTTGACGGTTGAAAATGCCCTCTTCCTCAAATTTTGAGAACGCATCCGCTGACAGAACTTCCGCCCATAAATAGCTGTAATAGCCTGCTGCATAACCACCTGCGAAAATGTGGCTGAAACTGTGTGGCGTGCGTACCCATTCAGGGGTTTTGACCACTGCTACCTCTTTTTTCACCGCTTGTAAAGTCTCCAACACCAAGCCTTCGCGAGGCTCTGCCAAGTGTAAACGGAAATCAAACAAGCCGAATTCTAACTGACGTAACACAAACATCGCCACTTGGAAGTTTTTTGCTTTGAGCAACTGTGTCAGTTTCTCTTTCGGCAACGGTTCGCCTGTTTCGTAATGCCCTGAAATGAACTGCAATGCTTCTTCTTCCCAGCACCAGTTTTCTAAGAATTGGCTTGGTAATTCCACGGCATCCCATGGCACACCGTTGATCCCCGCAACATCACCGACATCAATTTGGGTTAGCATATGGTGAATACCGTGGCCGAACTCGTGGAACAACGTGGTCACTTCATCGTGCGTGAATAATGCAGGTTTGTCGCCAATCGGCTTATTAAAATTACAAGTTAAATATGCCACAGGTTTTTGTAATGAACCGTCGGCAAGGCGTTTTTGGTTGATACAATCGTCCATCCACGCTCCGCCACGTTTATTTTCACGTGCGTATAAATCTAAATAGAATGAACCACATGCTTCGTTTTGTTCGTCATAGATTTGGAAGAAACGCACATCTTCATGCCAAGTATCAATACCGAATTTTTCTTCGATACGTAAACCGAAAATACGTTTCATTAATTCAAATAAACCTGAGAGTACGCGATCTTCTGGGAAATATGGACGTAATTCTTCATCATTGATCGCATATAACGCTTGTTTTTGTTTTTCACTATAAAATGCGATATCCCATGGCTGAAGTTCGATTACACCATATTCTTGCTCAACAAAGGCATGTAATTCTGCTAATTCTTTTTCGCCTTGTACTTTTGAACGTTTGGCCAAATCTTCTAAGAAATTAACCACTTGTTGAGGATTTTCCGCCATTTTTGTTGCTAGAGAAAGATCCGCATAGGTTGCAAAACCTAATAATTGTGCCATTTCTAAGCGTAATTTGAGTTTTTCATCAATATTGGCCGAGTTATCCCATTTTCCTGCATTTGGACCTTGTTCTGAGGCACGGGTTACAAAAGCTCGATACATTTCTTCACGCAAGGCTTTGTTTTCGCAGTAAGTCATCACCGGCAGATAGCTTGGAAATTCAAGGGTAAAGCGGTAACCTTTTTTACCTTTACTTTCAGCCGACAATTTCGCTGCTTCAAGTGCAGATTTCGGCAAGCCTTTCAATTGGGCGTCATCGGTAATCACGATATCCCAACCCATAGTCGCATCTAGCACGTTATTGCTAAATTGTGAGCTGAGTTCCGATAAGCGAGCAGAAATTTCACCATAACGTTTTTGTTTATCCGCTGGTAACGAAATTCCTGAAAGTTCGAAATCACGTAGGCTGTTTTCAATCGCTTTTTTTTGTGCAAGCGAATAGCTCTCAAATTCCGGTGAGTTTTTAAGTTTTACATAGCCTTGATATAAGCCTTGGTGTTGTCCTGCCCAAGTGCTGTATTCCGATAATAACGGCAAGCAGGCTTGGTATTCTTCACGCAATTCAGGGGAATTTTTCACCGCATTTAAATGTCCTACCGGCGACCACGCACGAGAGAATTTGTCGCCCGCCATTGCTTGTGGCATATAGAAATTTTCCCACGTTGGGGTTTCAATTTTTGCCACCGCCTCAATAGTTTCACGGCACTCTTTAATCACGGCTTCCACCGCAGGTTTGATATGTTCAGGTTTGATTTTGGAAAACTCAGGCAAACCTGTGTAATTTAAAAGAGGGTTAGACATTATTTTTTCCTTTATATGGTCAAAATGAAAATTCGTATCAAGATAATACACAAAGTTGGAGAGAAAAGAAAACAAGCGGTCATATTTACATAATTTTTTGCAAAAAAATTACAAAATATAACCGCTTGTATTTAGAATTTTACGCTATGCCCATAGCTTTCAATGATTTTTTGGATACGCTCTAAATCTTCTTTCGGTGGTGGCAACACGCCGTCCAGCTCATATTTATAGCCTAAGGTTTCCCATTTATGAGCTCCTAAACGGTGGTAAGGTAGAAGCTCTACCTTCTCAATATTATCCATTCCCCGAATAAACTGCCCTAAGCGGTGAGCAGAATCATCATCATCGGTATAACCCGGCACAACCACATAGCGAATCCAAGCCGGCTTATTCATTTTGTGTAAATAACGAGCAAAATCCAGCGTGCGTTTATTAGACACACCGACCAAATCTTGGTGAACTTCATCGTTTAGCTGTTTTAAATCTAACAGAACTAAATCGGTAACTTCCAGCATCTCATCAACCACAGGGCTATAGCTACGAACAAAACCGTTAGTATCTAAGCAAGTGTTAATACCTTCTGCTTTACAAGCTCTGAACCAATCACGCACAAACTCCATTTGCAACACTGCTTCCCCACCCGAAGCTGTTACACCGCCACCGGTTGCTTTCATAAAATGCTTGTAAGTCGTTACTTCTTTCATCAGCTCTTCAACGGTAATTTCTTTGCCACCGTCCAGATCCCAAGTATCTCGATTATGGCAATATTTACAACGCATTAAACAGCCTTGCAAGAAAAGAATAAAGCGAATCCCCGGACCATCTACCGTGCCACAGGATTCATAAGAATGGATACGTCCAACAACAGACATTTGCTTACCTCGAACCTCAAAAAATTTTGACAAATTGTAGCAAATTTTTAGATTGTTCGCAGAAATAAATCAAGCCGTCAAACTTTACTCAGCGAGAAATCCCAACTATTTTTTGATCTCTTTCAGAAAATCTACTAATAGCGATTTTTGCGTTTGGGTTAATTCCTGCCAATATCGGTCGGCTTCATCGCTATTCCAATCGAAGCCCTCCATACAATCGGCAAAAAAGTAACTGATCGGCGTTTTCAAAAAGGTCGCAATCGCTACCAAATGTGCCACGTTGATTTTATTTGCCCCTCGTTCATAGCGTGAAAGTTGTGGTTGAGAAATATCCACATACTCCGACAGCCTCTCCGCCGAATAGCCCATTTCTCTGCGTTTTTGTTGAATGCGTTGACCGACAAGACGGTCGATGTCTGTTGAAATCAGTTGTGCCATAGCTATCTCATAAAATTATGCGTTTATGGCATAATTTTTTGTGATTTTGTGCATTGACTGAATACCAGTAGAGGAATACAATTAGCAAAAATTATTCACCTACTAACTAAAATTTCTTTATAGGAGATAAAAAATGAATAGCTTAAAAAATTTTTTCGGTTTTTTCTTTGGGTTTAATGGGAGAATTGGACGATTACACTATGGTTTATTTTTACCTGTTTTTACAATAATTTATCTGTTTATTACGGGTTTTATAACACTAATAAACCAAAATATAAGTAATAGAACAATGCGTGGTACATTTGGCTCCGCAGAGGATTTTTTAGGTTTAGCCGTAATTTTTGCAGTTGTTGCATTAGTTCTGGTGTTTAAATATTCCCATATTGTTAGACGCATACACGATCTCAATAAAAAAGCGACGAATACTAATTTATTCCAAACTATTTTGTGGATAGATATTCTTTCACCTTTTACCTTGCTGATTACTTCTGATATTAAGCTTCTAATTAATTTGGTAATGGCCGTACTTTCTATTAGTTGCCTGATTACTCTTGCTTTTAAAAAAGGTAATGAGGGAGAAAATGATTTTGGCAAACCTCAAGTTCCGTTTTGGAAGAAAACAAATTCTTAATTAACCTTAATAGGAGAACATTATGCGTAGTTTAAGAAAATTAGCTGTTTTAACTATTGGTTTAGGAACGTCTGTAAGTGCTTTTGCTGACTGGATTACAATGTATAGTATAGATGGTATTTCAAATGGAAATCTTGGTGCTTCATTTCGTACCTGTAGATATAGTACATCTCCTTTTGGTGGAGGAGAGACTATATCAATTAGAGTAAGTGGCTCTTACTGCCCTAATTCGATTGAATATAATCCTGAAACAAATAGCTGGCGGGAATAATATATGTATGATTATAAGCTACTAAAAATAGCTCAGCCGTTTTATCATAATGACACTCATAATGATTATGATAAATTTCAAACTGACTTAATGGGTTATTTAAATGCTGGATATGAGATAGTTCATAGTGAGGATATAAGTTATAATTACTATGATACAGAAAGTTTTGGAAAAATCTTTTTTCTGAGAAAACCTAAGTAAGTTCTACACCGTTTATTACAATCGGTATTTCGCTATACAATCTTTAGTTACCGAGAATTTGCTGTTTACCATACATAGGGAGTAAAAATGAAGAAATTTCTACTTACTTTATTCGTACTTACCATTTCCTTACCTGCCGTTGCCTGCAATGAAGACTATGGTTAAGGACAACGCTATTCCACAGGTTACTATCTTAAAAACGGTAAGCTAACTAAAAGTAAAGTCGAAAACTGCTCAAACGGAATGCAAGAACAGAGCCATACTTTTGCAAATGGCACGGTGGTGAGTTTCATCAATATCAATCTAGCAATGACAACGGGCGGAAACGGCTATCAAACTGATGCTTATATCAATGGGAAAGAGGCGAAAGAAGTGAAACGATTAAAAGGTATTCCCGCTCACTTTAGAGGTCAGTGTTACCAACCTAAATCGAAAGGTTCAAAACAAATTTATTGTATTTAGCGTACTCAATTTATTGACAAACAGCCCAATTCAGGGCTGTTTTATTTTAAAGTATATTGTTTTAAGGCTATCCCAACCGCTTACAAGCGGTCAGTTTTCCGTAAAAATTTGCAAACCTAACCTGCGTGGTATTTGGCTGCTATCTCTTTTACCAGTAAGTCAAAATCACTTTCATAACTCAAATCTTGTTTCACTCGGTATTTTTCAAATTCGCTTAAAGCAAACGATTTAGCGATTTCAGCAGTAACTTTACCGGCATCTTGTAAAATTTCTCGGTCTGTGGCGGCAAGAAAGCGATTGAGGCGGGTTTCCCAATCTGCCATTGTCATAGGAATTTGGCGTTCTGCCATATCTTCTGCCATATCTAAATAAGCCGATACCAGCCGTTGTAATTGTGCCAGCTCATTGTCAGACAGGTAATTTTTGGCAACGACTACATCAAAGGGATAAATTTTACCCTGCGGAGCGTCTTTCCAATTCGTTAGCCCCATATTCGGTTTTTCGGCATTGGCTCTTGCCATAATCAGCTCAGCAGCAGTATGTCCGTGAATTGCCCAGTGCAATTTATTTTGTACTGTAGCAAAAAAGCGTTTGGTGGCAGTGGCGGTACGGTCGTAATCCACTGCGGTTGCATAAATGTCGGTGATTTTTTGGTAGAACTTGCGTTCGGATAATCGAATTTCCCGAATGCGGGCGAGCTGTTCTTCAAAGTATTTTTTGCCTAAAATAGTGCCGTCATTTTTTAGCCGTTCATCGTCCATCGCAAAGCCTTTAATCGCAAAGCTCTGTACAATTTCAGTTGCCCATTTGCGAAACTGTACTGCTCGCTCGGAATTGACTTTATAACCAACTGCAATAATGGCAGATAAATTATAGTGCTTCGTCTGGTAGTTTTTTCCGTCTTGGGCAGTTACTCGAAATTTTCGAGTAACTGAATTTTCATCTAATTCCTTATCAAAAAATATTTTTTGTAAATGGTAAGTAATAGTATGAGACTCTACCTCATAAAGTACTCCCATCATTTTTTGGCTTAGCCAAACATTTTCATCAGAGTAAATAGCATCAACTTGGCTTTCCCCTGTTGCCGTGATAAAGGTCAGATATTCTGCCACAGAGGAACGAATTAAATCTTGCTTAAGCATCTCTTTCTCCCATATAGAATACTGTAATTATAAACAATATTTCTAAAGCTGTGTAAATGAATAGCCATTTTTTCGAGCGAGATCACAAAAAACCGCTTGTGGCATAAATGCCGCAAGCGGTTGATTTTTCTAAAAGTTTTGCAAATTTAGATTACATACTTTCAGTGAAGGTACGGGTAATTACGTCCATTTGTTGCTCTTTGGTTAAAGAGTTGAAACGTACCGCATAACCAGATACACGAATTGTTAATTGTGGATATTTTTCTGGGTGCTCAACCGCGTCTAATAATGTTTCGCGGTTTAATACGTTTACATTTAAGTGTTGACCACCTTCAACAGTTGCTTCGTGATGGAAGTAACCGTCCATTAAGCCTGCAAGGTTACGTTTTTGTGCTTCGTAATCTTTACCTAATGCGTTTGGTACGATCGAGAAGGTATATGAAATACCATCTTTCGCATAAGCAAATGGAAGTTTTGCAACAGAAGTTAATGATGCAACCGCACCTTTTTGGTCACGACCGTGCATTGGGTTTGCACCCGGTCCAAATGGAGCACCAGCACGACGACCGTCAGGCGTATTACCAGTTTTCTTACCGTAAACCACGTTAGAAGTGATAGTAAGAATTGACTGTGTTGGAGTTGCATTGCGGTAAGTTTTGTGCGTTTGAATTTTCTTCATGAAACGTTCAACTAAGTCACAAGCGATTTCGTCTACACGGTTGTCATTGTTACCGAATTGCGGATATTCACCTTCAATTTCAAAGTCTAACGCTACATTTGAAGCCACTACGTTACCATCTTTATCTTTGATGTCGCCGCGAATTGGTTTAACTTTTGCGTATTTAATTGCAGATAATGAGTCCGCCGCAACAGAAAGACCTGCGATACCACATGCCATTGTACGGAATACATCACGATCGTGGAATGCCATTAATGCCGCTTCGTAGCTGTATTTATCGTGCATGAAGTGGATGATATTTAATGCGGTCACATATTGTGTTGCTAACCAATCCATGAAGTGATCCATACGATCCATTACATCGTCGAAGTTTAAGTATTCGTCTGTAATTGGTGAAGTTTTCGGACCGACTTGTGCACCAGATTTCTCATCGATACCGCCGTTAATTGCGTATAACATTGTTTTCGCTAAGTTTGCACGTGCACCGAAGAATTGCATTTGTTTACCAACAACCATTGGAGATACGCAACATGCGATTGCATAGTCATCGTTATCAAAGTCAGGACGCATTAAGTCATCGTTTTCGTATTGTACTGATGAAGTATCAATAGATACTTTTGCACAATAACGTTTGAATCCGTCCGGTAATTGTTCAGACCAAAGGATAGTTAAGTTTGGTTCTGGTGATGGACCCATTGTGTAAAGGGTATTTAAGATACGGAAGCTGTTTTTAGTTACTAATGTACGACCGTCTAAGCCCATACCAGCTAAAGTTTCGGTTGCCCACATTGGGTCGCCTGAGAATAATTGATCGTATTCAGGCGTGCGTAAGAAACGCACCATACGTAATTTCATTACTAAGTGGTCGATTAACTCTTGCGCTTCTTCTTCGGTAATTTTTCCTGCTTTTAAGTCACGTTCGATATAGATATCTAAGAATGAAGATACACGACCGAATGACATTGCCGCACCGTTTTGTGATTTAACTGCGGCAAGGTATGCGAAGTAAGTCCATTGAACCGCTTCTTGTGCAGTTTCAGCCGGACGAGAAACGTCAAAACCGTATGATGCAGCCATTTGCTTGATTTGACCTAATGCACGGTGTTGTTCTGCGATTTCTTCACGTAATTGGATTGTTGCTTGGATATCCTCACCCGCTTCTAAACGAGGTTGTAATGAAGCAAATTGTTTTTGCTTGTCTTTCATTAAGAAATCCGCACCGTATACGGCTAAACGACGGTAGTCACCGATAATACGACCACGACCGTAAGCATCCGGAAGACCGGTAATTACACCCGATTTACGGCAACGTAAAATGTCCGGAGTATAAACATCGAATACACCTTGGTTGTGTGTTTTACGATATTCAGTAAAGATTTTTTCTACTTCAGGGTTTAAGGTACGACGATAAACATCGCAAGAACCTTTAACCATTTTGATACCACCAAACGGGATAATCGCACGTTTTAATGGCGCATCAGTTTGAAGACCTACGATTTTCTCTAAAGCTTGATCGATATAACCCGCTTTGTGAGAAGTAATCGTTGATGGAATTTCGCAATCAATATCGTACGGCTCGTGAGTTTTGTTCTCAACTTTGATTTTTTCCATTACTTCTTCCCATAACTTAGTTGTCGCAGCTGTTGCGCCAGCTAAGAAAGACTCATCGCCTTCATATGGAGTATAGTTTTTTTGGATAAAATCACGTACGTTTACTTCAGTTTGCCAGTCGCCACCAGTAAACCCTGCCCATGCTTTTTGTTGAGCTTCAGTTAGTTGAGTCATTTTAAGTCCTCTGTTTGTTAGTAAATTAAGTTTTATAAGCGGTCTTTTTGCAAAAAATTACACAAATTAAACCGCTTAAATCGAAATTTTATTAGTGTTTACGAATATATAAGAACCATTGTACTAAGCCGATGAAGAACACCCCGCCGACAATATTTCCTAATGTTACCGGAATAAGATTCTTAACAATAAAATGATATAAATCTAAGTCTGCGTATTGTGCTGGATCGACATTAATAACCGTCCAGAATTCAGGTGATGCAAATTGCGAAATCATCATACCCATCGGGATCATAAACATATTTGCAACACAGTGCTCGAAGCCTGATGATACGAATAATGCAATCGGCATAATCATAATAAACGCTTTGTCTGTTAGACTTTTACCGGCATTTGCCATCCATACCGCAAGACAAACCATAATGTTACATAAAATACCTAAGGTAAAAGCTTCCATCCAAGTATGATGAATTTTGTGTTGTGCCGTTTTAAGAATGGTTAATCCCCATTGACCGTTTGCCGCCATAATTTGACCGGAAAGCCAAATAAGTACAACCATACTCAAACCACCGATAAAGTTACCGCCATACACAATGAACCAGTTTCTAAACATTTGGAACCAAGTGATACGATGTGTCGCTTTCGCAACAGCGGTTAGTGTTGATGAAGTAAATAATTCCGCACCGAATACGACACATAAGATAACGCCTAAAGAGAAAACGGTACCTCCGACGAGTTTTGCCATCCCCCACGGCACATCTGCCGCATCGGTTTGTGTTGTGGTGTAAAAGACAAAAGCAAGAGCGATGAAACCGCCTGCTAAAATTGCCGAGATGAAAGAATATAATTGGTGTTTAGTTGCCTTATAGACTGCACCGTCTTCAGCGATTTTTGCCATTTCAGCAGGTGAGAACATTTATAATCCTTAAATATAAATTTGAAAAATTACAGAAATTGTTGAGAATTATAGACCTGTTAATGCAATACTCAAAATAAAATTGCCATTATATTGAGGTAAATCAAAAGCGAATTTTGATGCAAATCAAATTGAAACTTAATTGAAAATTTTAGTTAAAATACACCAATCATTTTATTAACAAAAATATTACAAATTAGCATGATAGATTATTTTAGTTCCGTATTTAGTTTCTTTTTCTCAGAAGAAAACCAATTAATCTCAATGTTCCTTAGCGCTTTTTTAAGTGCGACGGTTTTGCCCGGTAATTCTGAATTAATTTTTAGTGCTTTAGCATCAAAAAATTTATTGGCGGAACAAACGATTTTTTCTGCAAGTATGCTGTGGTTAGTTTTGATTGCCACATTAGGCAATAGCCTCGGCAGTATCGTCACTTATGCGATGGGGCTATTAATTCCTAAGCCGGTTAATTTGCAACATCGTTCCGCAAGATTAGCGCTGTCTTTATGTGAAAAATATGGTGTGTTTGCGCTTCTTCTGACGAGCTTACCGGTTATTGGCGATGTATTATGTGGTATGGCAGGCTGGCTCAGATTGAATATTTGGCAAACGGTATTTTTCATTACATTAGGAAAGTTAGTGCGCTATTTGTTACTACTTTTTATGCTTTATCCTTTTATATTTTAATCGTAATAAAAAAGCGGTCTATTCTTGCAATTTTTTTGCAAAATCAGACCGCTTGTCGATTATAAGTTTCTTAACGCTTCGATACGTTTTTCAAGTGGCGGGTGGCTCATAAATAATTCTTTAGAACGTACGCCGTTAATCATAAATGCCGCTAGAGAACTTTCCATTTCTTGTGGCTCGTGTACGTGTTGTAAACGTTGTAGCGCCGCAATCATTTTCTCTTTGCCGACTAATTGTGCCGAACCAGCGTCCGCACGGTATTCACGGTAACGTGAGAACCACATCGCAATCATGGTTGCGATTACACCAAAGATCATTTGTAAAGCGATATCCACAATCCAGAAAACTAAGGTGTTTTGTGTGTTATTACCGTTTTCATCTTTACCACTTGCAACAGCGGTTGAAATAATACGAGATAAGAAGATAACAAAGGTATTCAGTACGCCTTGTAATAAGGTCATCGTTACCATATCACCGTTTGCAATGTGTGCAATTTCATGCGCAACCACTGCTTCAGCTTCATCTTCGGTCATGTTATCCAATAAACCGGTACTTACTGCGACTAACGAATTACTTTTTGTTGCTCCGGTTGCAAATGCATTGACATCGGCAGAGTGATAAATCGCAATATCCGGCATTGGAATGCCTGCTTGCTGTGATTGACGTCGTACCGTATCAAATAACCACTGTTCCGCATGGTTGCGAGGTTGTTGAATAACTTCTGCGCCAACGGAACGTAATGCCATGCTTTTTGACATAAATAATGAGATTAAAGAACCCGCGAAGCCGAATAAAAGCGACATCATTAAAATACCAGCAGTGCTACCGCCTTGAATACCGGTTACTTGGAAAATGATATTTAACACAATACCGAGTACGAAGGTAATCGCTAAGTTAGTTAATAAAAATAAGACAATTCTTTTTGCCATAGATAGATAAATCTCCAAAAAAGAGTGAGGAAAAACGGGTTATTAAATGAGGTAATTTTATAAGAATTCAAGCCGTTAGCAACAATTATTCCCATAAATTTAACTGTTTTTTAACTTTTTCTGTCGGATAATGAACCGAAAGCCCGATTAAGCGTACCGAACGATGATTTGTCCGTTGCCAAACTTGTTGAAGTAATTCGATAAAACGTTCTAATGACAGACCGTCAGTAGTGCGCTCCAAGGTAG
This sequence comes from Actinobacillus capsulatus DSM 19761, assembly GCF_000374285.1. Lineage (GTDB taxonomy): Bacteria > Pseudomonadota > Gammaproteobacteria > Enterobacterales > Pasteurellaceae > Actinobacillus > Actinobacillus capsulatus. Next base: position 79,610 of record NZ_KB893935.1, read on the forward strand.
TTTGCGTAAAGTCACCGAACTTTAGTTTGATCGCTAATTTTTTAAATTCTTGCAGAGAACGCTCCCCCCAATTTCGTTGTAAACGAAATACGAGTTTATTAAATAATTTATCAACGATTTGTTCGGCTTCCTCTAAAGACCAAATATCGGTCGGTAGCGTATTTTCAACCGCTAAGGATTTACGAGGGCGATTTACTTCGATTTGCCGGTTATCAATCGCATGACTGAAATCCCAAAGTCGTTGTCCAAACTTACCAAATGTCTTGTAAATAAAAGCTTTATTGCTATGCTGAATATCTCCGCAAGTATGTAATCCCAGTTGTGCCAGTTTTTCATTGGTTACTTTACCGACACCAGGGAGCTTTTTTAGCGGCAAATCATAAATAAAAGCGGTCATATTTTCCGGAGAAATCACACATTGTCCATTCGGCTTGTTTTGATCCGAAGCGATTTTTGCCAAAAATTTCAGCGGTGCAATGCCAGCGGAGGCGGTTAAATATAGTTCGTTCCAAATTGTCGAGCGAATTTCTTGAGCAATCCAAGTTGCGGAGCCGGAACATTGTTGGCAATTTGTCACATCTAAATAAGCTTCGTCCAATGAAAGCGGTTCAATAATATCAGTATAGCGGCGAAATATTTGATGAATCTGCTCGGAAACCGATTTATATAGCGGCATATTAACTGGTACAAGAATCAGATTCGGGCAACGTTTTAATGCCTGAGCAGTCGGCATCGCGCTGTGCAAGCCGAATTTTCTGGCTTCGTAGTTACAAGTGGTCAGTACACCTCGACCTTCAACAGAACCGCCAACAGCAACAGGTTTACCGATTAAAGTCGGATCTTCTCGCATTTCGATTGCAGCATAAAAACAGTCCATATCAATGTGAATTATTTTGCGTTGCATTGCCATATGATTTAGATTATTTATAATTTAGCTGTATATAAAAACAGTTTTATTTTATGGGGGGACCGTTAAAATTTCAACTCAAAAAATATGTAACGATAAGGAAGATGAAATGTTATACGGTTTAGTCATTGTGCTGACTCCCTTGTTTTTGGGCTATTTATTTAAAGTCGGTAAAGGCAAATTGCAGGTTGTTAATCAGGTCGTAACTATTTGTTTATATTTGATTTTATTTGTGATGGGAATTTCGCTCGGGCAGTTAGATGATATTGGCAGTAAGTTGCCGCAAATCGGTGGGATTGCGCTCGGTTTGAGTTTAATTATTCAATTTTCGAATATTATCGGTTTAACGATTTACGATAAATGGCAACCGATGGTTCGTGAAGAAGTAAATCCGAAAGAAATCCCTTCTCGTTGGATAATGCTAATGGATTCATTTAAATTAATCGGTACTACCATTACCGGCGGAGTCGTTGGTTTTGTGAGCAAAGGCACATTAGATTTCCCATTACACGCCAGTACTTATGTGTTAGAAGTGATGATCTTTGGTGTTGGGATTCAGTTACGTAATAGTGGGATTCTTCTGCGAGAGGTGTTTTTTAACAAACGAGGAATTTATACTTCTTTAGTGATGGTTGTTAGTAGTCTTGTCGGTGGGGTTATTGCTGCTTTGGTATTGGATTTAAGCATTGTGCAAGGGCTCACTTTTGCTTCGGCATTTGGTTGGTACTCATTATCTAGCGTGTTGGTGAATGACGCTTGGGGGCCGATATATGGCAGCATTGCTTTCTTTAATGACCTCTCTCGTGAGATCCTCTGTTTATTTACCATTCCGTTTTTTATGAGAGCATTTCCTTCTACTGCTGTCGGGCTAGGCGGAGCAACTTCGCTAGATTGTATGTTGCCGGTGATTCAAAAATCGGGCGGTACGCAAGTTGTACCGCTGGCAATCAGCTTCGGTTTTATCGTGAATGTGGTTGCACCATTATTATTAGCGCTATTTATCGGCTTAGCCGAATAAAACAAAATGGCAGGTTTATACCTGCCATTTTTTGTCTTAATTCACTTTAAGTAGCTTAGCTAATGCTAATGACTTACGTTCAATTTCTTGCCATTCCGATTGCGGTTCCGATTCTTCCACGATTCCAGCACCAGCGTAGAGCGTAACGCGGTTGTGTTCAATTTGCGCAGAACGCAAAGCAACACAAAATTCCGCCTCGTCCGGTTGTAAATAACCGAATGTGCCGGCATACCAACAACGTGAGAATTGTTCATATTCCGCAATAAATTGTTTTGCTGCTTGGCGAGGTAAGCCGGCAACAGCTGCAGTCGGATGAATACGAGCGAGACAATCGGCATCACTCATATTGGGTTTTAATTGGGCAGCGATTTTACGGCGTAAATGTTGCACATTATGCAGACGCTTAATTTCCGCTTGGTTGACGACAAATTCTGTGGTGCAATCACCCAAGTGCATTTGAATATCATCTACAACCAATTGATTTTCATAAATATTTTTAGGATCAGTGAGTAACCATTCCGCATTTAATTCGGTTTGTATTGCACTGTCGGTTACCGGAGCTGTACCAGCCAACGCTTCCGTATTCAATTGATCACTTTTTCGATGATATAAGCGTTCAGGGCTTGAGCCGACAAATGCCGAGTCGGCATTCTCCGCCCAAATAAAATGATAGCAACCTAAATTAGTGGTTTGACTAGCTGCAAGTAGATCATAAGCGGACAGCTCATGTTCAAATTGCAATGTTTTCGCATTGGCCAGTACCACTTTGTTAAATTTGTTTTGTTGAATATAACTAATTGCTCGCTCAATATTTTGTTGCCAGCTATCAAAGTCGTAAACGGAAGTCAGAGAAAGGAGATTATTTTCCGTTAATTCAAGCGGTAAGGTTTGGGTGAAATTCGCAAAAAATTGTTCAAAAATGACCGCTTGTTGGGCTAATTCAGTTTCATTCAAGTAGAAATAAGCGGTCAGATTTTGCTGATTTTTTACTAATTGCAAACGAGGCAGAATAAATTGGCAATTGCCTTCAAATTGAATGCCGCCGACTAAACCAAGCTGCGTTTGTGTTACAAATTGCTGCGCTTCTTCAAGGCTGGAAAACGATTTAGCGGTTCCGACACTAGCAATGGTCTGATCAGTGTCGCGAGCTTGCCAAAAAAAATGCGGATAATGTTCCTGCGCCTTTAACCAGTTCAATAAAGCAACATTTTCTTCAGGAAATTGCACGGAGGCTTGATATTCAATCAAACCAAAGTGTGTTTTGTTTTCCGTAGGTTGTTCGCTAAGTTGTTGTTTTAATTGATTAAAAATAGACATTTGCAAAATTTCTAAAGAATTTAACCGCTAGTTTTTAGCTATTGTAAAAAAAGGTGGTTATTTTAGCTTATTTCCTCTTTAAATTCCTACCAAATCAGAGTAAAGTTGAACAATTTTCTAAAATAAACCACCAATTTACCTAAAACATAACAGGACAAACACAATGGAACGTTTCCCTAAATCAGATAAATTAGCACAGGTTCGATATGATATCCGTGGGCCGATTCATAAAGAGGCAATTCGCCTTGAGGAAGAAGGACATAAAATTTTAAAACTTAATATCGGTAACCCTGCGCCATTTGGCTTTGAAGCGCCAGATGAAATTTTAGTTGATGTGATTCGCAATTTACCGAAAGCGCAAGGCTATTGTGATTCAAAGGGCTTATATTCAGCACGTAAAGCGATTGTTCAATATTATCAATCTAAAGGGATTCGTGGCGTAGATGTAAATGATGTCTATATCGGTAACGGTGTCTCGGAATTAATTACTATGTCGATGCAAGCGTTACTGAATGACGGCGATGAAATTTTAATTCCAATGCCAGATTACCCGCTTTGGACAGCGGCATCGACGCTTGCCGGTGGCAAAGCGGTACATTATCTGTGTGATGAAGAAAACGAGTGGTTTCCGGATATTGAAGATATTAAAGCGAAAATCACACCTCGTACCAAAGCCATTTTGGTGATTAACCCGAATAACCCGACCGGTGCGGTTTATAGCCGTTCTGTTTTATTAGAGATTGCTGAAATTGCTCGTCAGCATAATCTGATTATTTTTGCAGATGAGATCTATGAAAAGATCATTTATGACGGGGCGGTTCACCACCATATTGCGGCACTTGCGCCGGATTTATTATGTGTAACTTATAACGGCTTATCGAAAGCCTATCGTGTTGCCGGCTTCCGTCAAGGTTGGATGGTATTAAGCGGGCCGAAAAAACATGCGAAAGGATTTATTGAGGGCTTGGATATGCTGTCTTCAATGCGTTTATGTGCCAATACGCCGATGCAACACGCAATTCAAACGGCACTCGGTGGTTACCAAAGTATTGATGAGTTTGTGTTATCAGGCGGACGTTTATTAGAACAGAGAGATAAAATGTATGAGTTGTTGGTACAAATTCCGGGCATTTCTTGTGTGAAAGCGAAAGGTGCACTCTATATGTTCCCAAAAATTGACACGGAAATGTATGGTATTAAAGACGATACGAAATTTATTTACGACTTATTACAAGCAGAAAAAGTATTGCTAGTACAGGGCACAGGCTTTAACTGGCATAAACCGGATCACTTCCGTGTTGTAACACTGCCTTATACGCATCAAATTGAAGAAGCATTGGGACGCCTCGCTAACTTCTTAAAAAATTATAAACAATCTTAATCTTTTCTCTGCCCCATCTACGGGGCAGATTACTTTTATCTGTCTATATGCAACTCGGTATTATTTATTCACTTTCTGCTTCTACATTATTCGGTGGAATGTATTATCTCGCCACTTTATTACGTCCGCTTTCCAGTGAGAGCTTATTCGGCATTCGTATGGTTGTTACCTTGCCATTTTTATTTTTAGCGATTTTTGTATTAAAGAAACAACATGAATTTTTTGCTTTTGCGAAGCGTTTGAAACAACAGCCTCATTTAATTTTCATTATCTTAATAACTTCCGCAATTGTCGGTTCTCAAATGTGGCTTTTCTTGTGGGCACCAAATAGCGGCAAAGCCTTAGAAGTTTCAATAGGTTATTTGCTGATGCCGATCGTCATGGTGGCTTTCGGACGTTTGGTTTATAAAGAAAGTTTATCCCGTGTTAAATGGCTAGCGATTATTTTTGCAACATTAGGCGTGTTAAATAGTGTTATTTTTGCCGGAGGTATTTCTTGGGAAGGCGTTTTTGTTTTTGTTGGTTATCCTATTTATTTCCATATCCGTCGGAAATTCCAGCTAAGTAATATCTATAGTTTTATCTTCGAAATTATATTCCTAATTCCAATTTCGCTGTATTTTATTCGGAATACTGATATGGATTTTATTTATGCGCAAAATCCGAATATTTACTACTTTATTGTGGCTCTAAGTGTAGTGAGTGGTTCGGCGCTACTTTCCTATACATTAGCCAGCACCATATTGCCGTTTAATGTGCTTGGCTTATTAGGCTACTTAGAGCCGACATTTATGATGATTATTTCATTTTTAATCGGTGAGCGATTGGAGCCTAACTCCTATTTTCTGATGACCTGTTTGGTGATCGCAGTATTTTTCTTAATTTTAGACGGTCTTTTCAGTATCCGAAAACAGCGTAAAAAAGTGATCGCGGAGAATTAAATGTTAAAGGGCATAATATGCTGTATGAGCGCCAATTTCTTATTTGGATTGGGCTATTACTTTGCGATCTTATTACGTCCGCTCAATGGCGAAAGTATGTTTGGCTTCCGTATTGTGGTGCTAGCGCCCTTTATTTTATTGGCGATTTTACTGTTTAAACAAACGGCGAAATTTCAGCAGCTTTGGCAAAAAATTAAGCAAAATCCACCGCTTGTCTTGGTGCTTTTATTGCTTGCTTTGAATACCGGCATTCAGCTTTGGTTATTTTTATGGGCGCCGAACAACGGGCAAGCAATTGAAGTTTCGATCGGTTATTTATTGCTGCCGATTGTGGCGGTGGCGTTAGGTAAAATTGTGTTTAAAGAGCATTTTACCCTGTTAAAATGGCTGTCCCTCGGCTTTGCGGTGATCGGTGTGGTTTCCAATATTTGGCTGACCGGTTCGTTTTCGTGGGCGACTATTGTCGCCGGTGTAGGTTATCCGCTGTACATTACGCTACGCCGCTATTTCGGTATTAATACGCTTGCCACCTTTTTCGTTGAATTGCTGTTAGTGATGCCGTTTGCCGGTTATTTTATTGCTCAAACCGATATGCAGCCGATGTGGGCTAACAATCAGCATATCTATTATTTCTTGGCACTGTTCGGCTTAGTCAACGGTGCGGCGTTTATTTTATATATTGCTTCCAGTAATTTATTACCGGTCAATGTGCTTGGTTTACTCGGTTATGTGGAACCGCTGGTGATGCTTTGCGTTTCATTTATGATTGGCGAAGTATTGGATTCCAAATCCTATCTGTTAATGATTTGCTTAGCGCTAGCGATTACTTTATTAACTATTGATAACTTTAGGTTAGCACGTAGATGAGTGATATTGTTAATTATTGGGGATTTTTGACCGCTTGTATTTTACTGAATCTGACACAGGGTTCCGATACGATTTATATTCTTACCCGAACGATTGTAGAGGGTAAAAAAGCCGGTTTAATGTCCTCATTTGGGATTTTGACTGGGTTTCTTGTGCATATTTATGTTGGTTAGGGATTAAAATGTGGCGAGAGCCGTTTTTAGTCAAGTAAATAAATTTATACAAATTACCGTTATGGCAAATTTGTCGTCAAGGATTGCTGGCTAGCTTATTGAATCCTAAAGTAATTTTATTCTTTTTAACATTATTGCCCCAAACGTGGAAAATATTTTTTTACCCTTTTTCTTATTAGGATTAACCTCATTTTCAACCACTACGGTTTGGGTTATTGTGTTAATCTTTTTAGCTTCTCCATTCGGAAATTTACTGCGGAACAACCGACAAATAGGTGCTACAATGAATAAAGTTTGCGGTGTTATTTGTATCTTATTAGCCGCTAATATTGGGTTGGTACACTAAATAGTAAGCGGTTAAAAATTTTGAATTTTTTTGTAAATTCTCGGCAGAATAAATAGTTAAGGAGAGGTAATTAATGGTTGAGCGTTTAAAGATAGATGCATTGGAAGACGCATTTTATTCATTAGAAGAAACAATCAAACAGCTTTCGGATTTAGCATGGTTTAATCAACAAAAATGGATTGTTCAAGATACTTTAATTGCCGGTGCTATTCAGAAATTCGAATTCGTTTATGAACTCAGTTTAAAAATGATGAAACGCCAATTACAACAAGAAGCGATTAATAATGATGATGTCGGTGGCTACGGTTTTAAAGATATTTTACGTGAAGCGTTACGTTTAGGATTGATCAATGATATGAGCAAGTGGATAGAGTATCGAGATATGCGTAATATAACTTCGCACACTTATGATCAGCAAAAAGCGGATGCCGTTTATAGCCGAATAAGTGATTTTCTTGAGCAAAGCCGTTTTTTAGTAGAACAATTACGCCAGAGAAACCAAGATGATAAGTGATTATAGCCTTGATATTCAGCCTGAAGAATTACGTATCGTAAAAGAAATTCTACAAAAATATGTACCGAATTTATCGGTATGGGCATTCGGTTCACGAGTAAAAGGCACAGCTAAAAAGTATTCTGATCTCGATCTGGCTATTATTACAGATACGCCCTTAACTTTTTTAGAAAGTGATCATTTGCGAGAAGCCTTTTCAGAATCAGATTTAGTTTGGAAAGTCGATATTGTTGATTGGGCAAGTACGAGCGAAAGTTTCAGAAAGATTATTCAGCAACGTTATGTTGTGATTCAATAAACCTATTAGCAACCTACGAGGGTGATAGATCTTAATCTATTACTCTCTCATTTTTTAATTTTATGTCGAAGCTAGTTAGAGTGGCATTGCCTGTGCCATTACATCGTTATTTTGATTATTTACTGCCACCGTTTTTGTCGGCAGTCAAAGGCGTGCGTGTTGAAGTGCCTTTCGGTAATCAAACGAAAATCGGCGTGGTGGTGGATTTCCCTAAAACAAGCGATGTTTCCGAAGATAAGCTCAAACCGATTAAAGCGGTATTAGATTTAGAACCGATTTTTGACGAGGAAATTTGGGCACTGCTCAGTTGGGCGGCTCGTTATTATCACGCGCCTATTGGTGAAGTGGCGATCAATGCTTTGCCGGTGAAATTGCGCAATGGTGATAGCACCGAGAGATCGCAGCCAGATTACTTTGCGGTTACCGAAGCCGGACATGCGGCATTGCTCTCGGATGAGAACAAACGGGCAAAAAAACAACAAGATTTACTGGCGGAACTGGCAGAAATTGCAAATTTTTTTGAAAAACCGACCGCTTGTAGTCAATCGGCTTGGAAAGGGCTATTGGAAAAAAACTATATCGAGTCGGTTAATGTGCCGTTTGAGCCGCAACATTGGCAAAAAAAATTGCAAAATCGACCGCTTGTAAACTTGCAGAATCGGTTGGTGTTGAATAAACAGCAAAGCTTAGTGGTGAGCCGCTTAACAGTACAAAACGGTTTTGAAGCTTTTTTATTAAACGGTGTGACCGGTTCGGGTAAAACCGAAGTGTATCTGCAAGTGATTGAAGAGGTGTTAAAGCGAGGCGAACAAGTGTTGGTGTTAGTGCCGGAAATCGGACTGACCCCGCAAACGGTACAACGATTTAAAGCCCGTTTTAATGTTGAAATTGATGTACTACATTCGAATATGAATGAAACCGAACGCTTGAATGCTTGGTTGCGAGCAAAAAACGGTGAAAGTGCGATTATCATCGGCACTCGTTCGGCATTGTTTAGCCAGTTTGAGAAATTGGGCTTAATGATTATTGATGAAGAGCATGATAGTTCCTTCAAACAACAAGACGGCTGGCGTTATCACGCGAGAGATCTGGCGATTTTACGGGCAAAAAATTTACATATTCCGATCATTTTAGGATCTGCAACGCCAAGTTTAGAAAGCGTGCAAAATGCCCAAAACGGCAAGTTTATCGAACTATCTTTAACTGCCCGTGCCGGTAATGCCCAACAGGCGAAACAGCAACTGATTGATTTAAAAACACAGCGTATTACCGCCGGACTTTCCGACCGCTTATTAGCGATGATGAAACAGCATTTGGAACAAGGAAATCAGGTAATGTTGTTTTTAAATCGCCGCGGCTTTGCGCCGGTTTTGCTCTGCCATGAGTGTGGCTGGATGTGTGAATGTGACGCTTGTGAAAAGCCTTACACTTATCATCAGAAACAAAAAATCTTGCGTTGTCATCACTGTTCTTCGCAGCGGGTGATCCCTCGCCAGTGCGGACATTGCGGTTCAACCAATCTGATTACCACCGGAGTGGGGACGGAACAGTTGGAGCAAGTGTTAAGTGAGCAGTTCCCAACTTACCAAATTAGCCGTATCGACCGAGATTCCACCGCTCGTAAAGGGGCATTGGAAAGTCACTTAAATGCTATTCGAGAAGGCAAAAGCCAAATTCTGATCGGCACGCAAATGTTAGCGAAAGGGCATCATTTTCCGAATGTAACGTTAGTGGCGATTGTGAATGTCGATTCGGCGTTGTTCTCTACTGATTTCCGAGCGGAAGAACGTTTGGCACAGCTTTATGTACAAGTAGCAGGGCGTGCCGGACGAGCGGAAAAGCAGGGCGAAGTGGTGTTACAAACGCATTATCCGGAACATCCGTTGCTCAAGACTTTGTTAGAACAAGGTTATTTGGCGTTTGCACAAGAAGCATTAAAAATGCGTAAAGTGATGGGCCTGCCGCCGTTTGCTGCGCAAGTGTTGTTACGAGCAACCGGTAAAGACAATCAGCAAGTAGTAAATCTTTTGCAAAATTTGACCGCTTACTTCCAGCAAAAAAGCACGGAACTCGGTTTACAGGATATTCAAATTCTACCGCCTTTTTCTGCACCGATGGCAAAAAAAGCGGGGTATTACCGCTGGCTTTTATTAATTCAACATCGCTCAAGAGGCGTATTACAACAGCTGATCGATCAATTTGATTTGGATAAAGCCAATTTAGGCTTACAAAACAATATTCGTTTAACCTTAGATATTGATCCGCAAGAAATAGGCTAACAGCGGATTCATACGACAAGCGGTCTAATTTTCCTCGTTTTTTGCAAAAAATAACGAAAATCAGACCGCTTGTTATGTAAGGCTAGAGGGATTCTTTTAGGTAGCCCATCCATTCTTTCAGTGAGATCATCACACTGCTCAATGCTCCGGCTTGCGGAAGATAATAGAAATAATTGTAGTAATCTTCCGGTGTGACGCCAGCGCCGGTACTCGCCGGCAGTACTTCAAAACCTTGCTTTTCAAATAACATTTTGGCGCGTTTCATATGCCATTGATTCGTGACCAAGACAATTTTATTGATGCCTTCTTTAGCTAACATTTCACGAGAAAATTGAGCGTTTTCTTTGGTGGTTTTCGCTTTTTCTTCCAACCATTTTGCTTTGACTTGGAAGAATTGTTCAAATTCTTTTGCCATCATTGCTGCTTCGGAATTGCCGTTTGGGCTGCTTCCGGTTACTAAAATCGGCAGTGATGTTTCTTTAGTTAAAAAAGCCCCATAACGCATACGATCAAGGGTGGAATCACCGGTAGCAATGTTGCCGAATAATTCTTGGCTGTCGCGCATACCGCCGCTTAATACCACGATTGCTTGCGCAGTTCGGTAATCATCAAGGGTTAAATTATCATTGGTTACTAATGAATCACTGAGCTTGGTTGCAACAAGAGGAGTGCTGATCAGATACAAGACGATAATGCCGAATGCGGCTAGGAAACGGCTTAATTTTTTGTAGTGAAAATGTGCGAGTATTAAAGAAAGGATCCAAAGTAGCGCAATGCTAAACGGCGGTAAGATAATTGATGTCAGCAGTTTGGTTAGAAAAAACATTGTTGCTCCCGATAGATAAATATTTTGCGTATTTTCTACGATTTATTGCTAAAATGCACATTCTATTTCTCTTTGAGTGAAAGATACGATGAGAAAAAAAATTGTACTAATAGGTGCCGGCGGTTATGCCAAGTCTGTTTTAGACTCGTTAGATGAGCAACAGTTCGAATTCTGTGGGTTTATTGATAATTTCAAACCAACCGGTTGTTCGCACTTAGGCTATCCGATTCTGGCACATACGATCCAAGAATTTGAACAGCGAGATCAATATTGCTATTTCATTAGTATTGGCAATAACGAGCATCGTCTCGAAAAATTTTTAGCGTTAACTCAGTTAGGTTGTGAAATTGTCAATGTGATTGATAAAACCGCCATTGTGTCCAACCGTTCTCAACTGGGGAAAGGTGTATTTGTCGGTAAGATGGCAATCGTGAATGCGGGGGTAACGGTCGGTGATAACGTGGTTATCAATACCAAAGCTTTGGTCGAACACGGTTGTTTTATCGGCAATCATTGCAATATTTCCACCAATACGACACTAAACGGCGATGTGATTGTCGAAGATTACGCATTTGTTGGCAGCTCGTCTGTGGTGAATGGTCAGCTGCGTATCGGTGAAAAAGCGATGGTTGGCTCTGGTGCGGTGGTGATTCGTAATGTCGAACCTCGTACTGTGGTGGCAGGTGTACCGGCTAAATTTATTAAAGAACATAATCATTAAGAAAAGTCTCTATAGGAAGCAAATTAAATGAGTAAAGTATTTATCGTGGCAGAAATCGGTTGTAACCATAATGGTGACCCTGCGTTAGCGAAAAAAATGGTGGATGTGGCGAAAGAGTGTGGCGTAGATGCGGTAAAATTCCAAACCTTCAAAGCGGATAAATTAATTTCAAAATATGCGCCAAAAGCGGAATATCAAAAAGTCACGACCGGTACGGCAGATTCTCAATTAGAAATGACCCGTAAACTGGAATTACCTTATGATGAATTTGTGAAATTAGAAGCTTACGCACGTTCATTAGGTTTAGAAGTATTTTCAACACCGTTCGATTTCGAATCGATTGATTTCTTAGCCGACCAGCAGCAAAAAGTGTGGAAAATTCCGTCAGGCGAATTAACCAACTTACCGTATTTAGAAAAAATTGCACGTTTACCGATTGAAGGCAAAACGATTGTGATTTCAACCGGTATGGCAACGATTGAAGAGACGAAACAATCACTTAAAGTCTTGGAAGATAATGGGATGGCGAAAAAAGACATCACCATTTTACACTGTAATACCGAATATCCGACCCCTTACGAAGATGTGAACCTAAATGCGTTCCATCAATTAAAACAGGAGTTCGGCGAATACAGTTTAGGTTTCTCAGACCATTCTGCAGGCTACTTTGCGGGGCTTGCGGCAGTACCTTACGGTATTACTTTCATTGAGAAACATTTTACGTTAGATAAAAACTTCGAAGGCCCGGACCATAAAGCGTCGGTTACTCCAGAAGAATTAAAGTTATTATGTGAAGGGATTCGTGCGGTAGAAAAATCACTGGGTTCTTCAGAAAAAATCGTGACCAATTCGGAAGCGAAAAACAAAATCGTGGCACGTAAATCGATTATTGCCGCTCGTCCAATCAAAAAAGGTGAAATTTTTACCACCGATAACATTACCACCAAACGCCCGGGCAATGGTATTAGCCCGATGTTCTGGTATGAGGTATTAGGTAAAGAAGCTCAACAGGATTTTGAAGAAGATCAGCTGATTGCCGACAGTCGTTTTGAAAACCAAATGTAATTCTCGCTCCCATTTGGGGGCATTTTTAGCTTATAAGCGGTCAAATTTATGAAAAAAATTGCAATTATTACGGCACGTTCCGGTTCAAAAGGGTTGCCGAATAAAAATGTGTTATTGGTCGAAGGTAAACCGTTAATGGCATATTCGATTGAAGCGGCGATTGAGTCAGATGAGTTTGAAAAAATTATTGTGAGTACAGACTCGCAAGAATATATTGATTTGCTTGCACATTATCCGATTGAATTCATCAAACGTGCGCCGCATTTAGCTGGCGATAAAGCCAGCTCATTTGTGGTTATTGAAGATGTGTTACAACAATATCAATCGACTGTGTTTGATTATTTTGTGTTATTGCAACCGACCTCGCCGCTTCGCACCGCACAGCATATTCAAGAAGCATGTGCCAAGTTTGAAGCGCAGTTTGAACATTTCGATTTTTGTGTGTCGGTCTCTGATGCGCACAAGCCAACCACATTAACTCGCCCGATTGAAGAAGACGAAAGTCTGAAACATTTCCAATTGGATTATTCCAATTACGCTCGTCAGCAATATCATCCGGAATATTCGCCGAACGGTGCAATTTTTATTGCAAAACCGACCGCTTATCTTGAGCAGAAACATTTCTATGGTGCTAAGTCATTGGCTTACTTTATGGATAAGGATGTTTCGATTGATATTGACGATCGTAAGGATTTTGAATATTTCTACTTTATCATGCAACAGCGTCAGCAAGAAAAATTACAGTTAGATCGCATCCGTATCCGAATTTTGAGTAAAAAAGAATGTTTTACACAAAATGCGGACATTACTTTAGTCGGGCATTCGATTTTAGATCAGTGGTCGATTCAATCACTAAACGGCAAAAGTGTGTGTAACCTTGGTTTTTCCGGTATTTCAGCGAAAGAATATTTGGCAGAAGTTATCGACAAAGGATTAATTAAAACATTGGGTAACGATGTTGTCGTGATGTTAGGCACAAATGATTTGACTCGCTATGGTGAGACGAATGAGTCTATTTGTTGTGCCATTCAAGATTTTATTGCTAAGCTCAAAGCGATTCGCTCGGATATCAATATTTACTTTTTAGAAATTACTCCGGTTGCTTTTAGAGCGGAACGTAGTAACGAGAAAATTATCGCACTGAATCAGTTACTAAAAGCATCATTAACCAATGTGATTTGGATAGATTTATACCAAGCATTTTGTGACCAATACGGCAAACTTGCGATGGAATTTACTACGGATGGCTTGCACTTAAACGCAAAAGGCTATGAAAAATTGACCGCTATTTTGGAACAAGAGATCAAGTAATGAAACGAATTGCGTATATAACAGGTTCAAGAGCCGAGTATGGTATCGTAAAACGCCTGCTAAAAAAATTAAATGACGATCCGGCATTGGATTTTTCATTGGTGGTGACTGCAATGCACCTAGATGCCCAGTACGGCAATACAGTGACGGTTATCGAACAAGACGGCTTTGAGATTGTCGCACGTATTCCGCTTACACTCAATGCTGAAAATAACCAAACCATAATTCATTCGATGGCGGAGTGCTTAGACCATTTTGGGGCGCATTTTCAGCAACACAAATATGATGCGGTGATGGTGTTAGGTGATCGCTATGAAATGCTTGCGGTGGCAACGGCGGCGGCAATGCATAATATTCCATTGATTCATTTACACGGCGGCGAACAAACACTTGGTAATTATGATGAATTTATTCGTCATTGCATTACTAAAATGGCAAAGCTGCATTTAACTGCGACCGAAGAATATAAAAAGCGTGTAATTCAGCTGGGTGAAGATCCGAAATATGTGCATAATGTGGGGTCATTAGGTGCAGAAAACAGCGTATTGCTCAGCTTACCGAGCCGAGCACAATTAATTGAAACACGCCGGATTCCGAGCGGTGATTATTTTATGGTCGTGTTTCATCCGGAAACGCTTACCGAGCAACCGGTGTTAGAGCAAGTGGATCAATTGTTAGCTGCGTTAGATCAGTTTAAAGACCGCTATCAATTTGTGTTTATCGGTTCGAATTCTGACACAAGTGCGGATCAAATCTTTAACCGTTTCCAAGCTTATACCGCACAGAACGGCTATTGCTTTTTCACTTCAGTGAAACCAGAAGAGTATTTAGCACTGATTAAATATTCGAAAGGCTTAATTGGTAATAGCTCGTCCGGTTTACTGGAAGCGCCAAGTTGCGGTGTCGGTACGCTAAATATCGGCAACCGCCAACAAGGACGTGTACGTGGTGAAACGGTGATTGACGTGGAAACGACCACCGAAGCGATTAAAGTCGGCATTGAGCAATTAATTTCAGTGGATTTTCATCAGCGCTTACCGCAGATGACAAATCCTTATTACCAAGAAAATGCAATGGAAAAAGCGTATAAAGTGATTAAACACTTTTTGAATGACGTTGAAAAAGATCAACCGAAAGCTTTTTATGATCTTCCTTAAAATTAACCGCTTGTGTGTTTACAAGCGGTTAATTTTCTTTATTTTTTGCAAATTATGAAAGCTGTAAAAGATAGTGTTATTTACCTTGGCGGTGAGTTGATTTCAAAAGCCGTTCCTTTTTTGCTATTGCCTTATTTATCTCGTAAGTTAGGGGTTCAGGGTTATGGTGAATTGTCGTATTATCAGACCTACCTTGTTCTTTTCCTGATTTTAGTTGGGTTAAGTCAAGAAGGTGCGGTAGCGCGTTATTTTTATTTTTATGGAAAACGTTCGCTGAATTTAGTTGTCTCAACCGGATACGCCTATACTATGTTGGTCGGCTCGATTATTTTGGCAGTTTGTTGGTACTTTAAGACTGAAATCATTGCTTATTTGGCGATCTCTGCGGTGTTTCAATCGTTTTTAGCGGTGCAGTTGAGTGTCCGCCAATGCCAAAAACAAGCGATTCCGTATATGGTTATTCAATCGCTGACGAGTTTTGTTTCTGTAATTCTGACAGTGGCGATGTTGGAGTCTTACCAAACAGATTTGGTTGAAAAACGCATTTTAGCGATTTTGTTTGGTAATTTGATTGTATTCTGTTTAGCGTACTTTCTGTATTCCAGAAAAATTAACAGCCATAGAAGATTTAGCTTACATCAGCATAAGCTTGGGTTAATGTATCTATTAGGGTTTGGTGTGCCGCTGTTGTTACACCAAGCGAGCTTTTATTTAAAAGGTCAGTTAGACCGAATTTTTATTTTCCATCAATTTAGCCAAATTGATTTAGGACTTTATGCAATGGGGGCGCAAATTGCCGCAATTTTAATGATTTTATTGCAGGCATTAAATAAAGCGACGCTTCCTTATTTTTATGAAGGCTTAAAACAAAAAACGATTACTTTGAATAAGGTGCATAAATGGGCTGCTTATTCACTATTATTTGTGCCGATTCCTTCATTAACTATGTGGATGATTCCTGAATCCGTGGTAGTTTGGCTATTAGGGAATCAATTTATTGGCACGAAGTATTTTATTATCTTATTTTTATTATCAACTTCGTTAACAGTTCCCTATTTTATTTTGGTGAATTATTTGTTTTATTACGGAAAAAATAAAATTATTTCACTTTCTTCGCTATTATCTACCGTGGTATATGTAATCAGCTTATTATTGTTAGCGAAGACTAAAATTGAGTATATGCCTTATGCAAGTATTATTGGCGGAGCAAGTTTACTGCCAATTTTATATAGCATGACTAAAAGAGTGAGAGCGGAAACCTAATGAATTTAATTATTTGCCATACCCCTTTACAGGTGCTTGTGGCGGAAAAAATTATGCAGAAATACCCAGAACAGGAATTTTTCGGCATCATGTTTACTTTTGAATCTTATAATAATCATAAGTTTCAGAATTATTGGGCTCGATTTAGCAAGTTTTGCAAAGAGGCTTTTTTATTTAGCTATCCAAAGTCCGGCAAGCTGAACTTATTAATCGCACTATTGCGTGCTAAGCAAAAAGTAAAAAATTTAAATGTTGAAAAATTATTTGTAGCAAGTATTGATGATCAATTGGTGCAATTAATTTGCAGTACGGTGAGCTTTAAGCAGCTACATACATTTGATGACGGTACGGCAAATATCGTACCGAATAGTATTTATTATCAAGATTCTCCGAAAACATTAAAGCGTAAAATGGTGAATTGTTTATTAGGAAATCGCTATAGCACTCAAACCTTGAGAGCATTATCGAATAAACATTATACGATATATCCGAATTTACCGAACATTATTGAGAATGTTGAAGCGGTTTCTTTTGCAAAATTAACGCCAAATCAGACCGCTTGTCAGCACGAACCAATTAAGTTATTACTTGGCCAGCCGCTTTTTGATGATGCCAAGGAAAATATTGCGTTGGCAGAGCGAGTTATTCAACAATTTGGGATTACGGCGTATTTACCTCATCCTCGAGAACGCTATCATTTGACTGGAGTTGAATACATCAATACGGATTTAATTTTTGAAGATTATATTTACCAAGCTGCGAACGAACAGAAATATATTATCTATACTTATTTTAGTGGTGCGGTATTGAATGTAATGAATCATCGGAATATTGAAGTGATTTCAATTCGACCACCATTAAATAATCCTGTGTACTTAGCTTGTTATGATTTATTTGATCAAGTTGGTATTAATATTATTGATATTTAAACAATGAAAAAATATTTAATTTCTTTAGCAAAAGATAGTGCGCGCCGCGAACTGTTTTTTTCTCAACCGGATACAGCGGATTTTCAAGTATTTGATGCAATCAATACGATGTCGCTTGAATGGCAAGAACTTGCACAAAAATATGATTTAACCAAATTTGAGCAACGCTATCAGCGTAAAGCCACCAAAGGTGAGGTCGGTTGTACATTTAGTCATTTGGGGGTGTATCAACAAATTATCAACGATGAAAGTATTGCCGAACAAGAATATTGTTTAGTATGCGAAGATGATGCACTCTTTAATCAAGATTTTCAATCTACGTTAGATAAGTTGGTTCAGCAAGATTTTGCAGCAGATATTATTTTGGTTGGTCAATCTAAAATTTTAAGTTTTGAAGATCTGTTGTTGGAAATTGAATTCCCTACAACTTTTAAGCAGCAAATGAAAGTGATTGAGAAGACAGCTTATCGTTTTGCCTATCCTTATAGAAATTATTATGCAGGTACGGTTGCTTATTTAATCAAAAAATCCAGTGCTAGAAAATTGTTAACAACGGGGGCATTACCGTTTTGGTTAGCGGATGATTTTATTTTATTTGAGCAACAGTGGGGATTGGATATTTTTGTGGTTCGCCCTTTAATGGCAATTGAAAATCCGGTCTTAACCAGTAATTTGGAAGGCGCAAGAGCTTCGCAGCGACAAGCTACTTTTAAGAAAATTTTAAAATATCCGCTGAAAAAATTATTAGCAATTAAACGTAACGCTTTTAATTAGAGAAAATATGAGCGTATTAATTAATTTGTTTTATATCTATGATCCATGGGTAATGCACTTTATTCGAATGGCATTTGTAGCAGGGGCATTTTCCTGTGTATTACTTGCTTATCGTTGGTACCAAAAACGAATTGACGGTATTCGAGTACCGATCGATAGTATTGCGGTAATTTTTGCATTAATTGCATTATCAGCAGTGCCTCTTCTGATTAACGGTACGAAAGATTTTTCCGTATTGATTATGTATTCGAAAACCTTGATTTTATTTAGTTTCGGGGTTGTAATTTATAATCTGCTTTATAGCCGTGCCGATAAGCAGAATCAACTGGTTAACGATCTAAAATGGGGGATTGGAACACAAGCGCTTATTGGTGTTTTGGGTTTAACCGGAATCGCTATTTTTTCGGACATCGCTTTAGGTACAAACATGAGTTTGTTTTTACCTAAATTTAGAGGATCAGAGCAAGAGTATCGCTTATATAACATTACTTCCGCTGCCTTTTTCCAATTAAGCGCTTTTTATTTAATGCTGCTTAATTTTCTGTTGGCGTACAATGCGAAACACAATAATATGCACGGTGTTTTCGTGTTATTGATTTTATTTATTGGGGTGATCTCCGGACGGACATTTTTTACTTTTTCAGTACTAAGTATCTTGTTGTATTTTAAGTGGCGTTACCTCCCTTATCTGTTGCTCTTTGTTGCAATTGTATTGGGATTAGCGATTTATTTGCCTGAACATCCTTATGTTGCACATGCCTTAGAACCGGTGATTAATATTTTATCCGGTGCGGATCGAGTCAGTTCTTCGACCGATACTTTGGTGAATAAGCATTTATTTTTACCGGAGATTAAACAGATTTTGATGGGCGATGGTTATTACTATACGCCAGAGTTACATTATTATGGTGGCTCGGACTCTGGTTTTATTCGCCAAACATTATATGGTGGACTGGGCTATGTATTGGTTTGCTTTGCCTTTATGGCTTATTTTGTCAAGCGTATTGCGGATAACTGGTTTGATGGAAGTTGGAAATTTACGCTTTCTACACTGTTTATTCTGAGTGTTTTAAATATTAAAGCTGATACTTATGCTTATCCGGGCATTATGTTAGTGCTACTTATGTTTTTATCGTTATTTGGCGATAAAGGTAAACAGCTCGTATTGTTAAAAAGAAAAGATGGAAAAAATGTTTAGTATTATTGTGCCGTCTTATAATCGTGCGAATGAAATTCCGGCATTGCTAGCTAGTCTTGAGCAGCAGACGAAAAAGAATTTTGAAGTGATTATTGTGGATGATTGCTCTACACAAGCGGTCGTAATTGAGCAAAATTTTACATTTCCGGTCACAGTAATTCGTAATGAAACGAATAAAGGGGCGGCAGGCAGTCGTAATGTTGGGGCGGAACAAGCCAATTATGAATGGTTGTTATTCCTTGATGATGATGATCGTTTTGCTTCGCAAAAATGTGAAGTGCTTGCTCAAGTTCTGGCACAACACCCTCAAGCGAATTTTGTCTATCATCCGGCCGAGTGTGTGATGGTAAATGAGGGATTCAGTTATGTAACCAAACCGTTTCCTCCGGAAAAGTTGAATTTAGATGCAATGTTGCTTGCCAATAAAATTGGTGGAATGCCGATGTTTGGTATCAAAAAATCATTCTTTTTTGAATTGGGCGGTTTAGCTACGGATTTGAAATCGTTGGAAGATTATGAGTTTGTGCTGAAATTAGTCTCGAGCTCAAACTTTACGCCGGTCTTTGTGGAGCAACCTCTCAGTGTTTGTGGTTTCCACACTAAGCGTTCCAGTGTTTCGACTAATACGACGAATACCGAATTGGCATTAGCTGCAATTCGCCAAAAATATGTGAAAACGGATGCGCAAGCAGCAAATTTTGATATGAATTCGCTGTATATTTTATCTTACCCTTGTGCGATGAATCTTTCCCGCCAAGCGGCAAGTTATTATTGGCAAATGTTCAAACGTAGTCACAGCTTGAAACATTTAATTATCGCAATGGTTACGTTTATCTCGCCAAAATTGGCAATTAATATGAAAAGGTTTATTTAATGAAATTCTCTGTTTTAATGTCTTTGTATTTCAAAGAAAATCCGCAGTTTTTAAGAGAATGTTTTGAAAGCTTAAAAGCACAAGCTCGACCGGCAGATGAAATCGTGGTGTTATTTGACGGAAAAGTCACTCCGGAGCTGGATGCGATTGTGGTGGAATATGAGCAACAATTGCCAATTAAAGTGGTGCGTTTTGAGCAAAATCGTGGTTTAGGTAAAACGCTTAATGACGGTTTGAATTATTGCTCGCACGAATGGGTTTTCCGTATGGATACCGATGATATTTGTTTGCCGGAACGTTTTGAAAAACAAGTGGCTTTTATCGAACAAAATCCGGATATGGTTATTTTTGGCGGGCAAATCGCTGAATTTGGTGAGAATATTAGAGATATTGTTGCTTACCGAAATGTACCGACCAAAGCGGAAGACATTGTCAAATTTACCCGCTTGCGTTGCCCGTTTAATCATATGACGGTTGCTTATAAAAAATCAGCAGTTCAGGCGTGCGGCGGTTATCAAGATTTACAAGAAGACTATAATCTTTGGGTAAAAATGGTGGCAAACGGCAATAACGTGGCGAACTTAGCCGATTTATTAGTATATGCTCGAGTAGGCAACGGTATGGTAAGCCGTCGTCACGGTTGGAATTATTTCAAAAGCGAATGGCGTTTAATGAAGCTAAAAAATGAATGTAAAATTCACGATCCGTTAACCGGATTCGCAATTTTCTTAATGCGAGGTTTACCAAGAATTTTACCGCTTGGCGCATTAAAAGCAATTTACAGCTTAACTCGTAAATAAGTAAAAGGCGTATCGAATGATACGCCTTAATTTTTTATTGATTACGTAGAATCTCATTCATTAATTGTAAATCAATATGGCAATAACCGTTCGGGTTCTTATCTAAATAATCTTGATGATATTCTTCCGCTGGGAAATAATGTTCAAGTTTCGTATTTTCTACCGCAAGCGGCTCTGCATATTGTGCTTGTAAATCGGCAAGCGCTTGATTGATAATCGGAATATCCTGCGCATCAACATAATAAATCCCGGTACGATATTGAATTCCTTTATCCTCTCCTTGTTGATTCACACTCACCGGATCAATCACTTTAAAATAGTAATCTAGTAATTTTGCTAAGCTGATTTTATTCGCATCATAAGTTACTTTGACCACTTCCGCATGACCGCTACCGGCACACACTTCTTGATAAGTCGGGTTTTCAGTATTGCCGTTTGCATAACCTGATTGTGCATCAATCACGCCATTAATGCGTTGCATAAATGCTTCGGTCCCCCAAAAGCACCCGCCGGCCAAATAAATTTCTCGAATGTTCGTCATATGTTTCTCCCAATTTTGGTAAAAATTTTGCGGAATTAGACCGCTTATATTAAGTATTCATAGCATATAGTGATTTATTGTCAAGATGTTAGTTTTTCTTAGTACTATAGATGTTTTTAGAGGAGCTAAACCGAGAGAAGGGGAAACGATAAATGATTAGGGCACAGAGGACAAAAAAACATTCCATTGCTTTTAACCAATTGAGTTGTTCCTCTAAGATGATGATACCAAGTAATAAGGTCCAAACCGGTTCAAGAATCATAATAAATGCTCCTTCACCGAAATATTCGCTGTGCATTAAGCCTAATAACCATAGTATCAGATAGATTGTATAGCATAGTCCAACAGAACAAGCACTAATAATTTGTCGACTAGAGAGTATTCTTAATTTTTTATAAGCAAGGGGTAGAAAAATTAAAAATGCTAAGAAAAATCTTGCTCCAATAAATTCGATTGGAGGAAATTCAACTAATGAAAATTTAGAGAAAAACCATCCTGACGCAGTAATTAACGTCACCAAAATAAAATAATTTCGCCTCGATATTTTCTAAGCATAGTATACTTCCAATAAAAAAGCCTAATGAAATATTTTATATCTCGTTAGGCTTAAATTAACTAAAATTATTTTTCAAAATAAACTTTTTTCAATGCAAGTTCTAACCCACGGAACTCGGCTAAACCACGTAAACGTCCGATAGCTGAATATCCCGGATTAGTTTTTTTATGGAGGTCATCTAACATTTGATGCCCATGATCCGGACGCATAGGGATTAAACGTGAATCTCCGTTAGCTTTACGACGGTATTCTTCATCCAATAAGGTTTTAACAACTCCGAACATATCAACATCACCAGCTAAATGATCTGCCTCGTGGAAACTTAACGGGTTTTCTTCTCGTTGAGTCGCACGTAAGTGAGCAAAGTAGATCCGGTCAGCAAAGCGTTTTGTCATCTCTACAAGATCATTATCAGGACGAACACCATAAGAGCCTGTACACATAGTAAAACCGTTTGCCGATAATGGTTGAGTATCGACGTACCATTGCATATCTTCAATTGTAGAAATAATACGTGGTAATCCTAAAATCGGGCGAGGAGGATCATCAGGATGAACCGCCATCTTAACCCCAACTTCTTGAGCAACCGGAATAATTTCATTGAGGAAATAAGCTAAGTGAGTGCGGAAAATTTCCGGAGTAATTCCATTGTAACGATCTAGCTGTGCTTGAAACTCTTCTAACGTATAGCCTTCTTCAGCACCTGGCAAGCCGGCAATGATATTTTTTGTTAGCGTTGCAATATCTTCATCGGTCATATTATCAAAATAGGCTTTTGCCTGTTGACGTTCTGATTCAGTATAAGTATTTTCTGCATCCGGACGTTTTAAAATATGTAATTCAAAGGCGGCAAACGCAATATGATCAAAGCGAAGTGCTTTTGAACCGTCAGCTACTTCGTAAGCCAAATCCGTACGAGTCCAATCTAAAACAGGCATAAAGTTATAACATACCGTATCAATGCCACAATCAGCGAGATTACGCAGAGTTTGTTTATAGTTATCAATCCACTCTTGATAATTTCCTGTCTGAGTTTTTATTTCTTCGTGTACCGGTACACTTTCCACAACGGACCATACTAATCCGGCCGCTTCAATAATATCTTTGCGTTTTTGTATTTCTTCTACCGTCCAAATTTGTCCGTTCGGAATATGGTGTAAAGCCGTTACAATGCTGGTTGCACCAGCTTGACGAACATCAGAAAGGGATACCGGGTCATTAGGACCATACCAACGCCATGCTTGTTCCATAAGAAACTCCTTAATCTTAATTATGGTTTAAAGACCGACAGCAACAGGATTCACATTAAATAAAAAACCGTCAAAATTAGGATCTTCTATATCGGATAATTCGAATAGTTTTTGTTTAACGTTTTCTAAATGTTGCCACATTGCTTTTTTAGCAAGAGCAGGGTCTTTACGTTGAATGCTATTTAAAATATTTTCGTGATCTTTTAGCCATTTACGACGATATTTTTGATCACTAATATGTGTGTGTAAGCCTTTCCACATTGAATTTGTTCGGTATTTCCATAATTCCTTTTGCATTTTGATCAACACTTCATTTTGTGTAATTTCAGCAATAGCACTATGGAATTCTTCATCAGCGGAATAGTCTTCATCATTTTGTTCTAGAGTAATGCGTTCTTGATTCAAAATTTCTTTTAATCTTAATACGTCATTTCTATTCGCTTGAATAGCAGCAAATTCGGCAATACTACTTTCTAATAGCTGTCTAGCCTGTAGTAATTCGAATGGACCAACATCTTCATATTCATAAATGGCATCATTCTGTGCTTCGGAGAGTGGTTGACGGATAACATAAACACCAGAACCTTTCCGAACGGAAACTAGATTTTCCAATTCCAACATAATGATTGCTTCACGAATGACTGTTCGGCTTACATTTAATTTTTCTGCAAGATCTCGTTCAGGAGGCAATCGTTCACCGACTTGGTAAACACCGTCAATTAATTCTTGTTTTAAAATTGAACCAATTTTTTTATATGAACGTAAATCTGCATTTGTTGTCATTTTTAACTCTCTTTAGGAATATCATTTAGTGAAAATAACTGACCTTCTATGAAAATATTACCGTTTACGATAAGTTGTCTTTTTTCATCATTTAGAAGGGTTATTTTTAGTTCTTTGTAAGACGGAATCCAATTACCTTGTTTATGGATATTGATATAGACACTCGTATCTGTACAACGTAATTTTACCATTAATTGTAAATACTCATTATTACGATATTCGAAACTGTCTCCGTCATCATCGTAAATCGTATTTATTGCTTCACCCTCTTTTATAAATGGGAAAACCATAAGCTCTCTATAGGTATCGTTTTGAGAATTTACATAAGCTTCTCTTGCTGACATCGGAATGATTGTACCTGCTTTTACAAAGAGTGGGATTTTCTCAAGAGGCGCATCTGCCATAATCGTTTGCCCATCGAGGTAATACGTACGATCATAAAAATCATACCAACCCACATTATTTTTCGGTAAATAAACTTCTCGTTTACGTTGCCCTGCTTCTACTACAGATGCAACAAGTAAATCTTTACCTAAAAGATAATCGTCATTTTCTTCGAAGGTATTTACATCGTGTTCATGATCTAGGAATGTTGGACGTAACATCGGCTCTAGTTCATTATGGGCTTTCCAAAAAATATTGTAGAGATAAGGCATTAAACGATAACGAAGTTTAATTGTATCTCTAATAATATGAGTGACTTCGGGATACATCCAAGGCTCGTTAACTGTTTTATCGTCATTCCAAGAATGAATGGTAAAACGAGGGTGCATTACACCATTTTGAACCCAGCGAACAAACAATTCTGGTTCAGGCTTATTTCCGGAGAAACCACCGACATCATGGCCTAAGTTATATAAACCAGATAAACTCATACCAAGCCCCATACGAATGTTGTAACGTAAGGTATTCCAACTGGTTCTATTATCTCCCGACCAAGTTTGTACATAACGATTCATGCCCGGACTTCCTGAGCGAGAAATTAGATACGGACGTAAATTAGGAGCAAATTCACGTTGTGCTTCGTAGGAAGATTTCATCATTAATAACGGTTGTAACGGACGAATAAGTTTAATCGGAATTTCTTTGCCGAAACCGACACATTTTGCATTACCATCCCAAACTTCGTATTCATTATTATCGTTCCAAGTTGCATCAATACCATATTCTAGAAGTTGTTTAGTTACATTTTGTTTCCACCATTCGATAGTTTTCGGATTAGTGAAGTCTAAATGCGAACCTTCGTCATCCCAGAATACCGAATGTTCCGGCAGGTTAAATTCAGAATCTTGGATAAATAGACCTAAGTTTTTTACTTCTTCATAACGAGGATGATCTTGGAGTAAACAAGGTTTTACATTGGCAGCTAAATGCATACCTGCTTGATGAAAATAAGCTGACATTGCATTAGGATCCGGGACTTTATCGTAGTTCCAATTAAACACATATCGTTTATTACCGATAGAAGTATAACCCGATGATAATTGGAATGAATCACACGGAATATCATATTCAGCACATAAATCTACAAATTTTTTTAACTGTTCTTGAGCATCAGAGGCATCGGTATAACTCATTGTAGAACCGCTATAACCTAAGCTCCATTTAGGACCGAAGATTGTACCACCAGTTAATGCTGTATATTTTTTAGTAACATCAAGCACAGTAGGACCAAGAATAACGTAGTAATCTAGATCACCATCTTCTGCACGATAACTTTTATATGCAATGTGATAGTTATCTAATTCGTTACCTAAGTCGAACCAACACGAGGCTAAGTTATCATAGTAGATACCAAAACTGACATCATGTTTACGAGTAATATAGAATGGGATATGCTTATAAAGCGGATCTGTTGTTTCTGCATTATACCCCATAGCATCAAGATTACGCATTTCAAAGCGGCGACCTTTTCTATTTAGATTTCCTGATTTTTCGCCTAAGCCATAATAATTCTCCGAAGCATTCCGTTCGATATAATGGCTAATTTTGCTGTCGTCCGTACTAAATAAATAAGCACCGGTTTTTCTATCTTGACTTAAAGGTTGCCAACTATTATTAACTTTATATTGCCATTCTAAATATAATGGTTTACGTATACGAAGTTTTAATAAATCCGTAGCAATTTCAATAACATTATCATTTATTTCTAATTGATAATTAGGTAATGAAAAACCATCCGTTAAAAAACGGTTTCTACCTGACCAATTAATATCCTCTTGATGTGGAGTAATAGCCCATGTTCTATCTAATTTGAATTGATAATTTTTACTAAATGCAACACGGATAATATCTTTTTCCAAAACAAAAATATGTAATAAATAATCACGTTCACATTCGATATCAATTCGATTATTTTCTTCTTTTAGAAACTTTATTAAGTTTAATGTTTTCATTATCAATTCCTTATATTAATAACCTAATAACATTTGTGGTAACCATAAACTTAATTGAGGAACGAAAGTGACCATAAATAAGGTTACGATTAATACGGCATAAAATGGTAATAACGGTTTGATGACTTTATCAATTTTTACACCTGCAACGGAGCAACCGACAAATAATGTTGAACCGACTGGAGGTGTACAAATACCGATAGATAAGTTAAATGCCATTAAGATACCGAAGTGAACGGGATCCATTCCTAATTCAGTTACGATAGGTAAAAAGATTGGTGTGAAAATCAATAATGCCGGAGTCATATCCATGAATGTACCAACAATAAGTAAGATAACATTGATAATTAATAGAATCACAATCGGATTATCAGAAATACCAAATAAGGCATCACTAATTGTGTAAGGAATATCTGCATTTGCCATTGCCCAAGACATACCCATTGAAGCTCCAATTAGTAATAACACGATCGATGTGGTAACCATTGCATCAAGAATGATAGACGGTAATTCTTTTAAAGTAATTTCTTTATAGATAATCATTGAAAGAATTAATGTATAAACGACCGCTATTGCAGAGGCTTCAGTTGCAGTAAAGATCCCTCCGATAATACCGCCAATAATGACAATAACTAGCCCTAAACTCGGTAAAGCATCTAATGTACGGTGTGTTACTTCTTTAAGTGTTGGCTTTGGAGATACAGGATATTTATGTTTTTTAGCAAAGAAATATGCCATAACCATAATACCTAAGCCCATTAAAATACCGGGAATATATCCGGCTAAGAATAAAGCACCGATAGATGTACCGCCTGAGATTAATGAGTAAACAATGAAGGTATTACTTGGTGGAATTAATAAACCTGTCGGAGAAGAAGTAATATTTACCGCTGCTGAAAATGTCGGAGCATATCCCTCTTTCTTTTGTAACGGAGCCATTGTTCCGCCCACAGCCGCTGCAGCTGCAACGGCAGATCCTGAAATAGAACCGAACATCATATTTGCTAATACATTTACATGAGCAAGAGAACCTGGTAAGCGACCGCCTAATACTTTAGCAAATTCGATTAATCGAATAGCAATCCCACCTCGGTTCATAATATTACCCGCAAGAATGAAGAATGGGATAGCGAGTAAAGAAAAGCTATCTAGACCGGATGCCATTTTTTGAGAAATAACGGCAATAGCGGAATCAAAAGGGATAGCTAATAAAATAGTTAAAAATGAAGATACACCAATAGCAAACGAAATTGGTACACCAATAGCAAGAAAAAAGAAGAAGCTACCGGCTAATGTGATAATCGTTGTCCATTCCATAAATAGACTCCTTAATGTAGAGCTGAAAGTTTATAAATATCAGTGAATACATCTCTCATTAGAAATACGAGCATAAAGAATCCACTTACAGGTAAGGCGAGATAAATAAGCCCCATTTGAATCCCTAAAACGGGAGATATTTGTCCGGCAGCAATTGTATCTAAGACTAAACGTCCACCACCATAACACATAATGATACTGACGAAGAAAATACTAATTGCATTGATAACAAATTGGAGTAAAAGGTATTTTTTTGGACTGGTTTCTAATTTCATTAACAATAAATCTATTGCTAAATGTTTTTTCTTTCCTAATCCGTAAGCCGCACCGATAAGTCCGACCCAAATAAATAGAAATCGGGCTAACTCATCAGTTACCGTACTGGGATCATTTAAAACATAACGAGAGAATACTTGCCATACAACAGAAATAACAAGTCCGATACATAAAACAACACAAAATGTGGCTAAGATGCGATCAAGTAAAGATATGAACCGAACCATAAGTTTCTCCTAAAAAAGATAATAAAATACGACTGATTTTGATGTTTTATCAAAATTGGTAAACCAAATATACTCTATTTTTGATGTTTAAACAGTTTTTTTTGTGAGTTTTGTGAGATTTATCACAGATTTAATTAAATTGGCTAGAACAGTTTTGTTAATTGGTCTAACATTATTTGCGGGAAATAATTTTATCTAGATATAGTGTTATTTCTATTTTCATATCATTCACGATGGAGAACTCAAATATGTTCACAAAAAGAAGTGCCTTAGCAATTGCGATTAGCAGTTTATTAGCTGCTACTGTTTCATTATCAGCTTCAGCAAAAACAACACTAAAACTAAGTCATAATAATGATAAAACCCATCCGGTTCATATCTCTATGCAAAATATGGCAGATGAAGTTAAAAAATTAACTAACGGTGAAGTTGTTATTCGTATTTATCCAAACAGCCAATTAGGTAATCAACGTGAATCAATGGAATTGATCCAAGCAGGTTCGTTAGATATGGCAAAATCAAATGCGAGTGAATTGGAAGCTTTTGAGCCTGTATATGGTGCATTTAATGTTCCTTACTTATTTAAAGATAGCGAACACTATTACAAAGTATTAAAAGATCCTGAAATCGGTGGAAAAATTTTAGAGTCAACAAAAGGAAAAGGCTTTATTGGTTTAACTTATTATGATGCAGGCTCTCGTAGTTTTTATGCATCAAAACCAATTAAAACACCTGCTGACTTGAAAGGCTTAAAAGTACGTGTTCAACCAAGTCCGAGTGCGTTAGAAATGGTGAAATTAATGGGAGCATCTCCTACTCCGTTAGCATTTGGTGAGCTTTATACTGCATTACAGCAAGGGGTTGTGGATGCAGCTGAAAATAATCCGACGGCATTGACGTTAATGCGACACGGTGAAGTATCTAAATTCTTCAGTGAAGATGAGCATACAATTATTCCGGATGTTTTATTAATCAGTGAAAAATCTTGGGCAAAATTAACTCCTGAACAACAAACAACAGTAAAACAAGCTGCGGATAATTCAATGATGAGCCATAAAGAACTTTGGTCAAAAATGACTGCTGAAGAAGTGAAGAAAGCAAAAGAAACACTCAGTGTTGAATTTGTAAAAGTTGATAAACAGCCGTTTGTTGATGCTGTAAAACCAATGCACGATAAAGCACTTGCAGATACTGTAATTGGTCCGTTTGTTAAAAAAATCGATGCTGCAAGATAATTGTTACCTTCGGGCGTGAGTGAGCACGCCCTCTGTTTTTTACAAATTATGTTCGGGAGAATTGAGAAATGACATTAGCAAGAAATCATAATTTTAAAGATAAAGTTGTTGTTATTACAGGTGCTGGTGGTGTGCTATGTGCTTATTTTGCTAAGGAAATTGCAAAAACCGGAGCGAAAGTTGCATTATTAGATATTAATTTGGAAGCTGCACAAAATTATGTAAATGAAATCAACCAAGAAGGCTATATTGCGAAAGCCTATAAAACTGATGTTTTAGATTTAGATAGTATCAAATCTACGCGTGATTTAATCGCCCAAGATTTTGGGACTTGTGATATTTTGATTAATGGTGCGGGAGGTAATAACCCTAAAGCAACAACAGATAATGAGTTTCATGAACTGAATTTACCGGACACTACAAAATCTTTCTTCTCATTAGATAAATCAGGCATTGAATTTGTTTTTAACTTGAATTACTTAGGAACGTTATTACCAACCCAAGTCTTTGCTAAAGATATGATTGGCAAGAAAGGAGCAAATATCATTAATATCTCAAGTATGAATGCTTACACTCCATTAACAAAAATTCCAGCATATTCAGGTGCAAAAGCAGCAATTAGCAATTTTACACAATGGTTAGCAGTATATTTTTCTCATGTAGGTATTCGTTGTAATGCCATTGCTCCAGGCTTTTTAGTTAGTAACCAAAATCGTACTTTATTATTTGATGAGCAAGGAAATCCAAGCCCAAGAGCAAATAAAATTCTCACTAATACCCCAATGGGACGTTTTGGCGAAGCTAATGAATTAATGGGCGGAATTTTATTCTTAATGGATGAAGAATACGCAAGTTTTATTAATGGTGTGGTGCTACCGATTGATGGCGGTTTCTCTGCATACAGTGGGGTATAGGAGATAAATCATGAAACAATTTATGTGTGAAGATTTTCTGTTATCCAATGATATTGCTCGTAAGCTATATCATAATTATGCGAAAGAGCAGCCTATATTTGATTATCACTGCCATCTTTCGCCAAAAGAAATTGCTGAAAATCGACAATTTAAAGATCTTTCCGAAATTTGGCTAGAAGGCGATCATTATAAATGGAGAGCAATGCGTTCTGCTGGCGTTAGTGAAAACTTAATTACCGGTAATGCCAGCAATTATGAAAAATATCAAGCATGGGCAAAAACTGTTCCACAATGTATTGGTAATCCGATTTATCATTGGACGCATTTAGAGTTACGTCGTCCATTTTTGTTAACCAATATCTTATTTAGTCCGAAAACAGAAAAGCAAATTTGGGATGAATGTAATGAAATGCTCCAACAACCCGAATTTTCTGCTCGTGGCATTATGCAACAAATGAATGTCAAATTATCTGGTACAACAGATGATCCTATTGATAGCTTGGAATATCATAAAATAATTAAAGATGATCCGAATTTTGATATTGAAGTTATTCCAAGTTTTAGACCAGATAAAGCATTTAAAATCGAATTACCTGCTTTTAATGATTATATAGAGCAACTCGGCAATGTGAGCGATATTGAAATTAATTCATTTGCTGATTTGAAGAAAGCGTTACTAAAACGAATTGAACATTTTGATTTACACGGCTGTAAATCTGCGGATCATGGGATTGAAGTCTTACGATTTGCATCTATTCCCGATGAAGCAGATTTAGATCAAATTTTGCAAAAAAGACTAGGAAATAAACCGCTTTCAGAGCAAGAAACAGCTCAATTTACAACTGCCGTTTTAGTATGGCTAGCTTCAGAATATTGTAAACGTAATTGGGTAATGCAACTGCATATTGGCGCTTTACGTAACAATAACACAAGGATGTTTAAATTACTTGGTGCGGATTCTGGTTTTGATTCAATCGCTGATCTTACCTATGCTTCACAACTTTCCCATCTATTAGATGCTATGGATCAAACTAACCAATTACCAAAAACAATTTTGTATTGCTTAAATCCTCGTGATAACGAAATGATTGCTTCGATGATTGGAAATTTCCAAACAGGCGGTATTGCAGGGAAA
This sequence comes from Actinobacillus capsulatus DSM 19761, assembly GCF_000374285.1. GTDB lineage: Bacteria > Pseudomonadota > Gammaproteobacteria > Enterobacterales > Pasteurellaceae > Actinobacillus > Actinobacillus capsulatus. The sequence goes on from NZ_KB893935.1 coordinate 111,199, forward strand.
ATTCAGTTCGGGTCAGGTTGGTGGTTTAACGACCAAAAAGACGGAATGGAAAGGCAATTACAACAGCTTTCACAATTAGGCTTACTAAGCCAATTTGTAGGCATGCTTACAGACTCAAGAAGTTTCCTTTCTTATACTCGTCATGAATATTTCCGCCGTATTTTATGTGAAATGATTGGCACTTGGGTGGAAAAAGGTGAGGCTCCTAATGATATTGAGTTATTAGGTAATATGGTCAAAAACATTTGTTACCATAATGCAAAAACTTATTTCAAATAATCGGTAAAACAGATGAAAAAAATAGCCCTTTTAGGGGAGTGTATGATAGAGCTGAATGGAGAGCCGTTTGGGCAGATGCGTCAGACTTATGGCGGTGATACGCTCAATACAGCGACCTATTTGGCACGAGTATCCACTTCCGAACAGATTCAAGTGTATTATGTATCTGCCTTAGGGACAGATAAATTAAGCCAAGGGATGTTAGCTTATTGGCAGGCGGACGGCATTGATACCCAATGGGTTTTAAAAGACGAACAGCGTTCGCCGGGCTTATATTTAATTCAATTAGATGAGCAAGGAGAACGGACTTTCTTATATTGGCGTAATCAATCGGCAGCTCGTTATTTATTGCAACATCCGAATTTCCCTCAAGTATTAAGTGAGCTAGATTCGGTAGATATGATTTATTTAAGTGGCATTTCTTTAGCGATCCTGCCTGAAAATGATCGAAAGTTATTGATTACCTATTTAGTGAAATTAAAACAAGCCGGTGTAGAAATTGCTTTTGACAGTAATTTTCGTCCGAAGCTATGGGAAAGCGTTGAGCAGGCACAATCCTGTTATCAAGCTTTATTACCGTTAGTCGATGTCGCTTTAGTAACATTCGATGATGAAGCGATGTTATGGCAGGATACCGATGAGCAACAGACAATCATGCGTTTATCGGCATATGGGATTCCTAAAATCATTGTCAAACAAGGCAGTCGTGGTGCGGTGGTGTGCGAACATCAACAGCAAACTTTCGTACCGACTCAGCCAGTAGAGCAGGTGGTGGATACGACCTCAGCAGGCGATTCCTTCAATGCCGGATTCTTAGCCGGTTATTTACAAGGTAAACCGTTAGAGGTGTGTTGTCGTCAAGGTAATCAATTAGCAGGCATTGTGATTCAGCATCAAGGGGCGATTATTGAGAAATCGGCAACTGCGCATCTCTTTGCTGAGTTTAATGCGATGTCGTAATGTAGTAAGGAAAAAGAGAATGAAATACACAACAACTCAAATTATTGAAAAACTCCGCCAACTAAAAGTGGTGCCGGTAATTGCGGTAGAACAAGCGGAAGATATTTTACCGTTAGTGAAAACCTTATCGGAAAACGGCTTGCCGGTTGCAGAGATTACGTTCCGTTCGGCAGCCGCAGAAGAAGCGATTCGTTTAGTCCGTCAGCACTATCCGGAAGTATTAATTGCTGCCGGTACGGTATTAACGGCAGAACAAGTCGTTAAAGCGAAAAATGCTGGTGCGGATTTTGTAGTAACACCGGGATTAAATCCGACTATCGTGAAACTTTGCCAAGATTTAGACTTTCCAATTACCCCGGGTGTGAATAACCCGATGTCAATTGAAGCAGCATTGGCATTAGGTATTGAAGCGGTCAAATTCTTCCCGGCAGAAGCGAGTGGAGGGGTGAAAATGATTAAAGCCTTACTGGGTCCTTATGGTAACTTGCAAATTATGCCGACCGGTGGTATTAGTCCGAGCAATATTAAAGAATATTTAGCGATTCCGAATATTGTGGCATGTGGTGGTTCTTGGTTTGTGGAGAAATCCTTGATTCAAGCGAAGAATTGGGATGAAATCGGTAAGTTAGTCAAAGAGGTTATTCAACTTACTGCTTAAGTAAAAAAGCCATCTTAGTTCTTAGTAAAATTAAGATGGCTTTTTTGTTCAAAATGTAAGGGGATGTATAGTATCTGAAATTCAGAGAACGTGATTTACCTCTCAAATTTAAAATCTCGTGCGTTTAACAATAAAATTTTAGAGATTTTTTATGTAAAAAAAGGTATAGTGGCGTAACTTTTTTACATGTCATTTTCTTTTGAAATGATGTTTTCATTCCTTTTACTTTTGAGGTTTTTTCAAATGGGTGCGTTAAATAGTATCTTAGGTATTGTTGTACTCCTGCTTATTGCGTTTGCATTATCAAATAACCGTAAGGCAATTAGTTTTCGTACAGTATTAGGTGCATTAATTCTACAAGTCGGGATTGGTGCGGTAATCCTTTATTGGGAAACGGGTCGTAAAGGCTTATTAGCGGCAGCAGAAGGTGTAAGTAAAGTTATTAGTTATGGTAACGATGGTATCAGCTTCTTATTTGGTGGCTTAGTAAGCGATAAAATGTTTGAAGTATTTGGCGGCGGCGGTTTCGTTTTCGCATTAAAAGTTCTTCCTCCGATTATTTTCTTCTCATCTCTCATTTCTGTCCTTTACTATTTAGGTATCATGCAGATTGTCATTCGTATCCTTGGTGGTGCGTTACAAAAAGTATTAGGTACATCAAAATCAGAATCTATGTCTGCGGCGGCAAATATCTTTGTTGGTCAAACAGAAGCACCTCTTTTAGTAAAACCTTATATTAAATCAATGACTAATTCTGAGTTATTCGCAGTAATGTGTGGTGGTTTAGCATCAGTTGCTGGCGCAGTAATGATTGGTTATGCGGGCATGGGCGTACCACTACCGTATTTAATTGCAGCGTCATTTATGGCAGCACCGGGTGGTTTATTATTTGCTAAGATTCTTCATCCTCAATCAGAACAGTTTAAAGATGAATTAAGCGCAGATGACATTGACGAAAAACCGTCTAACGTAATTGAAGCAGCAGCGGTTGGTGCATTCTCAGGTATGCAATTAGCAATGAATGTAGGTGCAATGTTATTAGCATTTATCGCATTAATTGCAATGCTTAACGGTTTTATCGGTGGCGTTTCTTCACTTATCGGTTATGAAAACGTGACATTACAATCACTGTTCGGTTATGTGTTCCAACCTTTAGCATGGTTAATCGGTGTACCTTGGGGGGCAGAATCTCAAGTTGCAGGTTCATTAATCGGTCAGAAATTAATTTTAAATGAATTCGTAGCTTATGCTGATTTCGTGAATTACTTAAAACCTGAAGCAGCCGTTGCATTAAGTCCAAAAACAATTGCAATCATCACCTTCTCACTATGCGGTTTTGCAAACTTAAGCTCAATCGCAATCTTAATCGGTGGTTTAGGTGGTATGGCACCAAGCCGTCGTGGTGATGTTGCTCGTATGGGGGTTAAAGCAGTCATTGCAGGTACACTCTCTAACTTAATGAGTGCAGCGATTGCCGGTTTATTTATCGGTATCGGCGGAGCGGTAATGTAAGCGTTACACTTTTAAGCAAACAACACCACTGGAAACAGTGGTGTTGTTGTTTTGAGTTTAGGTAAACGTTTGCGTATGGTCTATAAGACTAAGCGGTCTAATTTTTCTATATTTTTACAAAAGTAAAACGGGGGCTCGTATGAGTTTAAAAGATTCGGCAAAAATCGCTTTATCTTTAATGGATTTAACTACATTGAATGACAATGACACGGATGAGAAAGTAATTTCTCTTTGTCAGCAAGGTAAGACGGAATTCGGTACACCGGCAGCAGTTTGCGTTTATCCGCGTTTTGTACCGGTTGCTCGTAAAGCGCTAAAAGCACAAGGTACGGAGCAAGTTAAAATTGCCACGGTAACTAATTTCCCGCATGGTAATGATGATATTGAAATCGCAGTCGCGGAGACCAAAGCAGCTGTGGCTTATGGTGCTGATGAAGTGGATGTGGTATTCCCTTACAAAGCATTAGTGGCAGGTAATGAGCAAATTGGTTTTGAGCTGGTTCAACAATGTAAGGCGGTTTGCCAAGCATCAAACGTATTATTGAAGGTGATCATTGAAACCGGCGAACTAAAAAACGCTGAATTAATTCGTCAAGCAAGTGAGATTTCAATTAAAGCAGGCGCAGATTTTATTAAAACCTCAACGGGCAAAGTGCCGGTAAACGCAACTTTAGAATCAGCACGCATCATGTTAGAAACCATTCGTGATTTAAACGTAGCGGATAAAGTCGGTTTTAAAGCGGCAGGCGGCGTGAAAACAGCGGAAGAAGCGGAGCAATATTTAGTGCTTGCGCAAGAAATTCTTGGAAAAGATTGGGTGAATGCAGATCACTTCCGTTTCGGTGCTTCAAGTTTATTAACTAACTTATTAGCTGCGTTAAATGAGCAGGCAAATCAAGAAGTAAGCGGCTACTAAGATAAGCGGTTTAAATTTATTAATTTTTTACACACTAAATAGCAACAATAGAGGAAATTAACAATGACTCCACATATTAACGCACCAGAAGGTGCATTTGCAGATGTAGTAATTATGCCGGGTGACCCACTTCGTGCTAAATACATTGCAGAAACTTTCTTAGAAAATGCAGAACAAGTAACGGATGTTCGTAATATGTTCGGTTATACCGGCACTTATAAAGGTCGTCGTATTTCAGTGATGGGTCATGGTATGGGGATTCCTTCTTGCTCAATTTATGCAAAAGAACTGATTACAGAATACGGTGTGAAAAAAATCATCCGTGTAGGTTCATGTGGTGCAGTACGTCAAGATGTAAAAGTTCGTGATGTAATTATCGGTACAGGTGCTTGTACAGACTCAAAAGTAAACCGTATTCGTTTCCGTGATAACGATTTTGCGGCAATTTCTGACTTTGATATGACACTAGCAGCAGTACAAGCAGCAAAAGAAAAAGGTGTTGCAGTACGTGTTGGTAACTTATTCTCAGCAGATTTATTCTATACACCGGATGTAGAAATGTTTGACGTTATGGAAAAATACGGCATTTTAGGTGTAGAAATGGAAGCAGCTGGTATTTATGCTGTTGCGGCAGAATACGGTGCGAAAGCGTTAGCAATTTGTACGGTTTCAGACCATATCCGTACCGGCGAACAAACTTCATCAGAAGAACGTCAATTAACTTTTAATGACATGATCACGATTGCATTAGAATCTGTGTTAATCGGTGACCAAGCGGAATAAGCGGTTAATTTTCCGAATTATTTTGCAAATCCTTCGAGGTGAAAATCTCGGAGGATTTTTTATATGTGATAGGCAATGTTAAAACTGAATGATTATTTATTCATTTTTAATGAATTTTTATTCTGTTTTGTATTTGAAATTCTACTTGAATAAGAGTAAGATGCTCAACGTTTTGACAGTAATAAGGATTTATGATGAGTAAATATAAAATTTTTGTGGACGGAGCAGTCGGTACAACCGGTTTACGTATTTTTGATCGTCTTGCTAATGCGGAAGATATTGAGCTATTAAGCCTTCCGGAAGAATTACGTAAAGATCTTAATGCAAGGGTAGCAAAAGTAGCGGAAGCGGATCTGACTTTTCTTTGTTTACCGGATAAGGCTTCTAAAGAATTAGTGGCACTCGCCCCGGCAAATGCAAGAATTTGTGATACTTCGACTGCTCATCGTGTGAATCCAGATTGGACTTATGGCTTTGCTGAGCTTTCCGGACAGTTTGAAAAAATTCAAAATGCGAATCGAGTTGCCGTACCGGGTTGCCATGCTACAGGTTACATTGCGTTGGTTCGTCCTCTTATTGAAAAAGGTGCTTTAAGTACCGATTATCCACTTTCTTGCCATTCTCTCACCGGCTATTCCGGCGGCGGTAAATTGATGATCGCTGAATATCAAAACCAAGATCGTGAACAAAAATTTAATGCCCCTCGTGTTTATGGACTCGCCCTCAAACATAAACATTTACCGGAAATGCAAGCGCTTACCGGTTCAAACCATCCCCCTATTTTCACACCGGTGGTTGCCGACTATTACAGCGGAATGTTGGTGACTGTGCCGCTCCCTGTTTCAGCTCTTTCACAAGCGGTCAATTCTGCCGAAAAAATTGCAAATTTATTCAGTGACTATTACCGGAACTCTACCTTAATTAAGGTTCACCCTGCCTGCACTTTACCCGAAGATGGAATGTTAGCGGCGAATGAATTTAGCGGTAAAGACAACCTTGAAATCTTTGTTTACGGCAATGAAACACAATTATTATTGTGCGCACGTTTCGATAATTTAGGTAAAGGTGCATCTGGCGCTGCAGTGCAATGTATGAATATTATGTTAGGTCGTGAAGAAACTGCCGGATTAGAAGTTTAGCCATCGTGAGAAATTATTTGGGGTTTAAAATGTTACAAAACGAAGTTGAAAATTTTGCAAATCTTTTAGAAAAAGCGACCGCTTATCTTGCTCCGTTTCAAGAAAAAATTATTGTGGTGAAATACGGCGGTAATGCGATGATCAATGAAGAGCTTAAAAAATTGGTAATGCAGGATATTTTATTGCTGAACCAATTAGGTGTGAAAGTAGTATTGGTACATGGAGGTGGGCCGGAAATTTCACAAGGGGTTAAATTATTGGGCAAAGAGCCGCAATTTATCAATGGTTTACGAGTTACCGACCAAGATACGATTAATGTGGTATTACAAATGCTCGCCGGTAAAGTGAATAAAAGTTTAGTAGCGTTATTGAAAGGTAAGGGCGTGGGTTTATGCGGTATTGACGGCAATATGTTGCAATGTGAGAAATTGCAAGGTGAGGTCGATTACGGCTTTGTCGGCGAGATTGTTAAAGTAAATACCCAATTATTGGAGCTTGCGTTAAATGAGAATTTGATTCCGGTGATTTCTACGGTTGGTGTGGATGAGCAAGGCGTGGCTTATAATATCAATGCGGATACGGCAGCAAGTGAAATTGCGATGGCGTTAGGGGCGGCTAAATTAGTGAGTATGACGGATATTGCTGGCTTATTACGTGATCGCTTTGATGAAAGTACGTTGATTCCGGAAGTTGAAGTCAGTGACGTTCAAGGCTTAATCGATCAAAGCATTATTGCCGGCGGTATGATTCCGAAAATCGCCTGCTGTACTGATTTTATTAACGCCGGCGGTATTGAAGCGAATATCATTGACGGACGAGTACCACACGCCATTTTAGTCTCACTATTCGGTGGTAAAAACGGCACGCTTTTTTATAAAAAATAATTAGGAAGAGAAAATGAGCAGCAACGATATCAAACAATTAGATACGGATTATATCGCACAAACTTACGGTAGATTTAATCTCGCACTTTCACACGGAAAAGGTTGTGACGTGTGGGATTTTGAAGGTAATCAATATTTAGATTTTACTAGCGGTATCGGCACCAACAGCCTTGGTTGGGCAGATGACAGTTGGTTGGCAGCGGTAACTACTCAGGCGGGTAAATTACAGCATACTTCAAATTTATTCTTTACCGAGCCGTCGGGTTTGCTGGCAAGAAGTTTGGTTAAAGCAAGCGGTCTAAAACGCGTATTTTTTTGCAATTCGGGTGCGGAAGCGAATGAAGGAGCAATTAAAACTGCGCGTAAATATAGCCACGACAAATACGGCAAGGGCAGAGCGACCGTACTCAGTTTAGTTAATTCATTTCACGGACGAACGATCTCAACCCTTGCAGCAACAGGACAAGATGTATTTCATCAACACTTTTTCCCATTTACACAAGGTTTTGAACATACGCCAGCTAACGATTTAGATGCTTTACACGCACGCCTTGAAGAAAATGATGTGTGTGCGGTGATGTTAGAAGTGGTACAAGGCGAAGGCGGAGTTTGTGCATTAGATGCCGAATATTTACAAGGTGTACAAGCGATTTGCCAAGCCAAAGATATCATTTTGATTATTGATGAAGTACAAACCGGTATCGGACGCACCGGAAGATTGTTTGCTTATCAACATTTCGGCTTACAGCCGGATATTATCACGCTTGCCAAAGGGTTAGGTGGCGGTTTACCGATCGGCGCTTTTATACTGGGTGAAAAATGCCAAAATACATTGGGTAAAAGTGATCACGGTTCAACCTTTGGTGCGAACCCGGTTTGTTGTGCGGCGGCGAATGCGGTGTTAGCCAAAATGGATGAAAAATTCCTTGCCGATGTTACGGCTAAAGGCGAAAAATTACGCGCAGCATTACTTAGCTTACCAAAAGTAAAATCGGTTTCCGGCTTAGGTTTAATGCTTGGTATTGAGTTTGAAGATGGTGTAAAAGCCGGTGATGTGGTATCGAAAGCAATAGAAAAAGGCGTATTAACGCTCACGGCGAAAACCAAATTACGCTTATTACCACCATTAATTATTTCAGAAACACAAATAATGCAAGGTGTTACTGTGTTAAAAGAAGTATTAGAGACACTATAAGTTTTTTCCTTAGCTTTTAAATAAATCCCTTTTAAGTTTATGACTTTTAAGGGATTTTTTATTTATATCGCCTTTAATTGATGATAACTACAGCTTTTTCAATTATTTCAAAATATCTTAGTAAATTTTCTTACTCGGATAGATGCTAAAAATACTTTAGAAGGCGGATTCTACGGACAGAACGTGAAGGAGTTAGTTGGTAATTGTTAGCGTCAGACCAATCACTCTTTGCTGTTTTTGCAGCAAAATAAGCGGAGGGAAAAGCAGCAATGGAAACTAAATTTGATGCTCGACGAATTTAGTTTAGGCGGCTTGCAGCAGGCAGAAATCGATACATTTGGTCAGGCTGTTCAACTGATCGTTGATGGTAAGGTAATATCATTATTAAACCCAAATACGGAACATAAAATTGCAAATAAATCTGTAAAAGTAACCGCTTGTTGTAACAACTTGGCAAATACGAAATTTGGTCTATATAAAATAGATAATCAAGCAGAACAGTTATTTTTAATAGGAGAACGTACAGCGGTTAATGCAATTTCTAAAACCAGTGGATTTGAATATAAAACAAGTTGGCAGGAACAGTTAGTTAGTCAAGACGGTTCCGTAAAGTGGCCTCCTTCAAAGCGAGACTCTATGTCGATTTTGCTTAAAAACGATTCAAGACGGATTTGGTGATAATACGCAAAATGGTACGATCATTACTTTTTAATGATGGAAAAATAGATAAAAATGGATTTTGCGGTGTAGTCAAAACTACATCTGAAGGATTTAAAGTAGATGCTAAAACATTGCACACTGATGCTACAGTTTCAGGTAGATTTTATGGTGCTGATGCTCAAGAAATGGGCGGTAGCTTTATCAATAACACAAATAGTCAAGATAAGGCTGTTGGAGTTTATCAGATCGTATTTTCTTTGGCGATAAATTGGATTTAGGTTTAGGTGTACGTTATGACTATCATCGCTTTAAATCGGATGATGATTGGATAGATGCAGGTAATTTTAACGGTGATTTTGGTGTATTGGAAGTAAGCTATTTTGATAACCGCTATAGAGATTTGAGCGTCAGTGCAAAAGAAAAAGGGCTTGATGGTATACAATCGAGGTCACGCAAGTTATGTCGCTCCGGGAAGAAACTATGTGCTAAGTTTAGAGGTCAAGTTCTAGCGCAGATAAGAAAAAAGCACTCAAAAGAGTGCCTTTGTTTTTTTATGAACGTTTCATTACTTCGAAAAATTCTTCGTTAGTTTTTGCAACGCTGAGTTTATCGATTAACCATTCCATTGCTGCTACTTCATCCATTGGATTCAGTACTTTACGTAACATCCACGCATTACGGTGTTCTTCCGGTGACATTAATAAGTCATCTTTACGTGTACCGGAACGGTTAAATTCAATTGCCGGGAATACACGACGTTCTGCAATTTTACGAGAAAGGTGTAATTCCATATTACCAGTACCTTTAAACTCTTCGAAGATAACTTCATCCATTTTCGAACCGGTATCAACCAATGCGGTTGCGATAATGGTTAAGCTACCGCCTTCTTCTACGTTACGAGCTGCACCGAAGAAACGTTTTGGTCGGTGTAATGCATTTGCATCCACACCACCGGAAAGGATTTTACCTGAAACAGGGGTCACGGTATTGTAAGCACGAGCAAGACGAGTGATTGAGTCTAATAGAATAACCACGTCTTTCTTGTGTTCTACCGAGCGTTTTGCTTTTTCAATTACCATTTCCGCAACTTGTACGTGACGTGTTGCCGGTTCGTCAAAGGTTGAAGCAATTACTTCACCACGTACGGTACGTTGCATTTCAGTAACTTCTTCAGGACGTTCATCAATCAGAAGTACGATCAATTCACATTCTGGGTAATTATGCGTAATACTTTGCGCAATATTTTGCAGAAGAACAGTTTTACCGGCTTTCGGTGGAGCAACGATTAAACCACGCTGACCTTTACCAATTGGAGATGCTAAATCAAGAATACGTGCGGTTAAGTCTTCAGTTGAACCATTGCCTCGCTCCATTTTTAAACGTGAGTTTGCGTGTAATGGGGTTAAGTTTTCAAATAAGATTTTACTACGAGAAACTTCAGGTTTGTCATCATTAACAAGATCAACTTTTAATAATGCAAAGTAACGCTCGCCTTCTTTTGGTGGGCGAATTTTACCTTCGATTTTATCACCGGTTTGAAGATTGAAACGACGAATTTGACTTGGTGAAACATAGATATCATCAGGACCGGCAAGGTATGAACTATCTGCCGAACGTAAGAAACCGAAACCATCTGGAAGAATTTCTAATACGCCTTGGCCAAAGATATCTTCACCGCTTTTAGCGTGTTGTTTGAGAATTGCAAAAATAATGTCTTGTTTACGTAAACGAGCTAAATTTTCTAAGCCCATTTGATTTTCACCCATTTCGACAAGTTCCGAAACCGGTGTATTTTTTAATTGAGTAAGATGCATAGGAAATATATTGATTATGAAAAAATAGATTGGAAATCTGTATGATACGGAATACCGTAATTTGACGGTAGAGGATTGTACAACAAAATGCCTAAATTTGCAAATTTTTTGCGAAATTAAACCGCTTGTAAGATAGCTTTAGAAAGAAAGTGCCGGAATTTTACCGGCATGTATGAAAAACTTAAATTTCCACACCTTCAAATAATAAGGTACTTAAATAACGTTCTGATGCAGATGGGAGAATTGCAACAATTTGTTTATCGGCAAATTCAGGTAATTTTGCAAGACGATCAGCCGCTGCAACCGCTGCACCGGATGAAATACCGACTAAAATACCTTCTTCCGCCATAATTCTGCGTGCGGTTATGATCGCTTCTTCGCTAGAGACTTGCTCAACACGATCAATTAGACTTAAATCTAAGTTTTTCGGAATAAAGCCTGCGCCAATACCTTGGATTTTGTGTGGACCCGGTTTGACTTCTTTGCCGCTTAAGGTTTGAGTAATCACCGGTGATTCTTTCGGTTCAACCGCAACAGAAAGAATTTGTTTACCTTGATCTTGCTTGATGTAACGAGAAATACCGGTAATCGTACCGCCAGTACCTACGCCTGCTACAATTACATCCACATGACCTCCAGTAGCATTCCAAATTTCAGGGCCGGTTGTTTGTTGGTGAATTGCCGGGTTAGCTGGGTTTTCAAATTGTTTTAAAATCACATAACGATTCGGATCGCTTGCCACAATTTCTTCCGCTTTGGCAATTGCACCTTTCATACCTTTGGCACCTTCGGTTAACACAAGGTTAACGCCTAAACCACGTAATAAACGTTTACGTTCGGTACTCATGGTTTCCGGCATGGTAAGCGTGATTTTATAGCCACGCGCCGCTGCAACATAAGCCAATGCGATACCAGTGTTGCCACTGGTTGCATCTACGATTTCTTTACCTTCAGTTAAGATACCGTCTTTTTCTGCTTGCCATACCATATTGGCTCCAATGCGGCATTTTACGCTAAAACTTGGATTACGAGATTCAATTTTTACTAATAAATTGCCATTTTGACCAAAGTTTTTTAAACGAACAAGTGGGGTATTACCAATAGTATAAGAATTGTCTGCATAGATAGTCATAGTTGTTATTCCTTTAGTATGAATAAGAGATTAAGATGAGAATACGTTATTTTGGATAAAGATGTTAGTGGTGAAAATTCATTAAATATAACAGAAAGATATATAGCTTGAATCACCTAATAATAAGCGGTTTTAGGACATAAAAAAGCGGTCTAATCTTACAAATTTTTTGCAAAATTAGACCGCTTGTAACAAACTAAATTAACAGATAATTATTTCAACTCTCGTGCGCCTTGATTATCTACCTTACAAATGTGGATAAATCCTTCATTGTTTTGCAGATATTCTTTTTCAAGATAAGCAACCAGTTTTTGTGCGTGTTCAAGATCCGGAGCGATTGCATACATTGTCGGACCGGAACCGGAAATGCCCACTGCTAATGCACCTAAGTCTTTACAACCTTGGCGAACAACAGGGAAGTTTGGTAATAAGTTTTCACGATACGGTTCAGCAATCAGATCTTTCATCATTGTTGCAGCCAAGATGTCTTGATGCGTATGGCAAGCGTGTACAAATGAGCCAAGATAACGTGCTTGTTGGATCATATCTTGACGAGTATAGTTCTTCGGTAAAATTGCACGAGCTTCTGCAGTTGAAACTTCAATTCCCGGATAAGCTAACACCCAATACCATTCATCAAAGAACGGGATTGTTTGGCAAATATTACCAAGCGATTGGGTCATTAACTGTAAACCGCCTAAATAACACGGTGCGACATTATCGTAATGGATTGAGCCGGAAATACGTCCTTCCAATTCCCCCATCATTTCTAACAATTCCATTTTTGAGAACGGTTCGTCATGGAATTTATTTAACGCAACTAATGCCGCCACGATTGAACAAGCACTTGAACCTAAGCCCGAGCCAATCGGCATATTTTTTTCAAGGGTAAGACGTAAGTTTTTAACCGCACCGCCACGTAATTTTAAACGTTCGCTAAATAATACGTAGGCTTGATAAACGATATTTTTTTGTGGCTCTTTCGGTAATTTACGTACGAAATAACCGGCACTTTCCAACTCAAAAGTGGTTTCGCAATCTTCAATTTGTACTACGTCACCGAGTAATGAACCATCAATCGGAGATATTGCCGCACCTAAAGAATCAAAGCCTACGCTAAGATTAGCACTAGAAGCGGGAGCATAAATTCGTAACATTGTCATTAGTTTGCGCCTCCTTGAAGTGTGCGAAGAATATCGGCAAAAATACCCGCGGCAGTTACATCAGTTCCTGCACCATAACCCCTTAATAAGAGTGGAATCGGGCTGTAATAACGGGTTAAGAATGCAAGCGCATTTTCACCGTCTTTTACTTTATAAAGCGGATGGTTTTCATCGACCGCTTCAATTGCTACACGGCATTTATCACCGGTAATTGAACCTACATAACGTAATACCTTACCTTCCGCTTTTGCTGCTTGGACACGTTGCGCAAATTCCGCATCAACTTGCGGTAATACTTTTAAGAATTCCTCTTTACTCATGCCTTCAGAGAAGCCTTTCGGTAATACGCCTTCCACTTCAATATCGTCAAATTCCAATGCTAAACCGGTTTCTCGAGCAAGAATTAACAGCTTACGTGCTACATCTGCACCGGAAAGATCATCGCGGGGATCCGGTTCGGTAAAGCCTTTTTCTTTTGCAGTTAAAGTTGCTTCCGAAAGACTTAAGCCTTCATCCAATTTACCGAAGATAAATGAGAGTGAGCCGGATAAAATCCCTTCGAATTTTTCTACTTCATCACCGGCAGCCAGTAAATTCTGTAAGTTTTCAATCACCGGTAAGCCTGCGCCTACATTTGTTTCGTATAAGAATTTATGCTGACCTTGGCGAGCTGCATCACGAAGCTCTTGATAATATTGATAACTACCTGTATTTGCTTTCTTATTTGGGGTAACGACGTGGAAGCCCTCTTTTAAGGCACGGGTATAAAGGTTTGCTACAGATTGTGCTGCGGTACAGTCAACAAATACCGGATTAACCACGTGATGTAATTTGATGAATGATAATAAAACATCAAAGTCAGAAGGCTGGGTTGCCATTTCTAAATCATTTTTCCAGTTATCTAAATTTAAACCGTTTTCATTGAGTAACATTTTATCGGCATTTGCTAATGCACAAACACGGATCTCAATATCCTTCTTTGCTAAGAAATCTTTTTGTTGTTTGATTTGTTCAATCAACTCGCCGCCTACGCCGCCAACACCTACAAGGAAAACATCAATCGATTTTTTATTGCTAAATAGACCTTGGTGAGTTGCTTTTACCGCTTCAATCGCTTTATTCATCGGTACAACTGCAGAAATTGAACGCTCTGATGAACCTTGTGCAATCGCTACAATGCTGATATTCGCTTGTGCAAGCGATGAGAAGAAGCGAGCCGCAACACCTTTCGCTGTACGCATACCATCGCCAACAACAGAAATGATAGAAAGTTCACGAATCATATCAATCGGATCTAAATCGCCATTTGCAAGTTCTTGAGCAAATTCCGCATTTAAACAAGCGGTCGCTTTTTCAGCAAATTTTGCAGGTACACAGAAGCTGATGCTGTATTCAGAAGAAGATTGGGTAATTAAGATCACCGAAATACCAGCTTTTGACATAGTAGAGAATACGCGAGCGGCCATACCAACCATACCTTGCATTCCTGAACCCGAAACGTTAAACATTGCAACGTTATCAAGGTTAGTAATACCTTTCACTTTTAAGCCGTCAGTCGCTACGTTGCCATCAATCAATGTGCCTTTTGCATCAGGATTTGCGGTATTTTTAATTAAGCACGGGATATTTAACGGTACTAACGGACCGATGGTACGAGGATGAATCACTTTGGCACCAAAGTATGAAAGTTCCATCGCTTCTTGGTAACTCATTGATTCTAAACAAATCGCTTCCGGTACTAAGCGAGGATCGCAGGTATAAACACCGTCCACATCCGTCCAAATTTCGCAACAATCCGCTTTTAAACAAGCAGCTAAACACGCAGCGGAATAGTCAGATCCATTGCGACCAAGCAATACGAGTTCGCCGTTTTCATTGCCAGCGGTGAAGCCCGCCATTAAAACGACATTTTTCTTTGGAATTGAATTTGCATCAACACGTTTGGTTGATTCGGCAATATCTACCGATGATTCTAAATAGCTACCGTGAGCTAATAATTTTTCAACAGGATCAATACGAGTAACGTCGTAGCCTTTTGCTTCGAACCACGCTTGCATCATTGCAATCGATAATTTTTCACCACGACAATGAATTGTTGCAGCGACATTATCCGGCAATGCTTTTGTTTTTGCCGCTTCACTTGCAACACCTTGAATTTGGGTCAGTTCCGCTTCGACTAGTGCTAATAAGCCTTCACGATCTACATTATTATTTACTGCATATAAGCCATTGATAATATTATGGAAAATTTCGGTCGCTTCTTTGAGATTGGTTTCAAAAGATTCGCCTGCAATCGCTTTATCAACAATCGCCACAAGGTGGTTGGTAATTTTAGCCGGTGCAGAAAGCACACCTGCCGCTTGGTCTTTTAAGTGTGCTTTTTCGATGATATCGGCCGCTTGCATAAAGCGTTCCGGGTTAGCAAGCGACGTACCGCCAAATTTAAGAACTCGCATAGTTTCTCCTGATGTTTAGTTTGATGTTTGCAATTTGGATATAAAAAAACCCGCTTATAATGCGGGTTTGGTTGATTCTTTCCGTTTTACTGGTACAGACACCCGCACTATGCTTTATACATAATGGTAATAGTGCTGCCGGTGGTAATAATAAAACGATTCATATTATCTGTTTCTGTATGGTTAATTAAAACGGTGATCTATGGAGAGAATGGGGGAAAGCGTTTGCTTTGTCAATGGCTTTTTGCGGAAATAATGTTCAGTTATAACAGGAAAGAAGTAAAAAGATTAAAAAATAACATTTTTTTGATTTAGATTAAAAAATGGTGCTTTTCTAAACGCTTTTTGGTATATTGCATCTGATTTTAATAAACCTAACAAAAAGGACCCTAAAATGGCATATCAATTACCAGAATTAGGCTACGCTTATGATGCGCTAGAGCCACATTTCGATAAAGCAACGATGGAAATCCATCACTCAAAACACCACCAAGCATATGTAAATAACGCAAATGCAGCATTAGAAGCTCACCCTGAGCTTTTAGAAAAATGTCCAGGCGCGTTAATTAAAGACTTAAGCCAAGTTCCGGCAGAAAAACGTACAGCGGTACGCAATAACGTTGGCGGCCACGTAAACCATACTCTTTTTTGGAAAGGTTTAAAAACCGGTACAACTTTACAAGGCGCATTAAAAGATGCGATCGTTCGTGATTTCGGTTCGGTAGAAGCATTCCAAGCAGAATTTGAAAAAGCAGCAGCAACGCGTTTCGGCTCAGGTTGGGCATGGCTAGTGGTTGAAGACGGTAAATTAGCGGTTGTTTCAACGGCAAACCAAGACAACCCGGTAATGGGTAAAGAAGTTGCAGGCGTTTCTGGTTACCCACTTTTATGTTTAGATGTTTGGGAACACGCTTACTATTTAAACTACCAAAACCGTCGTCCGGACTACATTAAAGCATTTTGGAACGTAGTAAACTGGGATGAAGCGGCTCGTCGTTTCGAAGAAAACGGTTCACACTGCGGTTGTGCAAAATAATTGAGTAAATTACTCAAAGCTATACAATAAACAAGCGGTCGTTTTTGCAAAATTTTTTGTAAAAACGACCGCTTATTATATTGGATTACTTATATTCAAAAATTACGCGAGGTGTAAGCTTAGTAATCAATTCATAACTGATTACACCGATATGTTGTGCGACTTCTTCGATCAACAGATCTTTACCCCAGAAAATTACTTCATCACCGACTTTATCTTGACTATCCGCACCAAGGTCAACAGTCAACATATCCATCGAAACTCGACCGACAATCGGCACAATACGTCCGTTGGCTAAAACCGGCGTACCTTCCGGCGCATTGCGGGGATAGCCGTCACCATAGCCCATCGCTACCACGCCTAATTTTGTATCTTTATCACTCACCCAAACACCACCGTAACCAACCGGTTCACCTGCTTTATGCGTTCTCACCGCAATTAAAGAAGATGCGAGCGTCATAACCGGTTTAAACCCTAAATCAGTGATTGGCGTATAGTGCGGGGAAATGCCGTGCATAATAATACCCGGGCGCACCCAATCATAATGAGCTTGTTTCCAATATAAAATACCGCTTGAAGCAGAAATACTGCGTTCGTGTGTTGTATAGGACGCTGTTGCCGCTTCAAACGTAGCGATTTGTTTTTCGGTATAACCGCAATCAGGTTCGTCTGCTCGACTGAAATGGCTGACAAAGCTAATACGTTCAACCAAAGGACAGGCTTGTAAACGTTTGTAGAACATATCAACTTGCTCAGGATGTACGCCAAGACGGTGCATACCGGTATCAATCTTCAACCAAACATTGACCGGAAAGTAAATTTTCGCTTTGCGCTTCCAAAAGCCTTTTTGTTGCTCTTGTTGCCATTCTTGCGCAACTTGTTCTAGCAATTCCAATTGTTCTAAACAATGTACAACCGTATCAAAGCGGCGAGAGAGGGTTTTTAACAATTCTTCACGGTCAAAAAAACCTTCTACCAGTAAAATTTTGCCAGTATAACCAGATTCTTGAATTTCTAATGCTTCACGTAAACGTGCTACGCCGAAACCATCCACTAAATCAGCAAGTGCACCGGCAGCCGGTAATAGCCCTTGACCATAAGCATTGGCTTTGATCATGGCGAGAAGTTTCTGATGAGGAGCGAAAGTTTTGATCAGCTCAATATTGTGGCGAAGCGCAGATTGGCTGATGGTTGCGGTAGCGGGTTTCATTTGTTTCACTTTTTATTTGGAAGTCGTTAATAATAAAGCGCAATTATACGCCCGATGAGAATAAATGGACAATGTATAATGAAAATTAGATAATTTGAGTATGTATTCGTTCTTATTTTAATAGCAATGTTAACACTCCTCGAAACGCTTAAAGCGGAAAATCACCTCTCTGAACTAAATTATCAATTTGCCAAAATGATTGCGCATAAGCAGCAGGCATACAATTATAATGAACAGCAACAAAATCTCGCTATTTTATTAGCTGCATTGCTTTCATATCATGTTATGCAAGGACATACCTCATTACGACTAGATTCAAATTCGGCACAGTCTTTTTTTGGATTGGAACATAAAAAATTAGGGCGTGATTTTCAGAATGAGATTTTGCAAAAAATAGGCGAAATCTCACCGCTTGAGTGGCAAGATATATTGCATGAGCATATTGCATTTAGTCATTCTCCAATGAAAATTTCCCCAATGCTATTTCAGCATGGCTTACTTTATTTTTATCGTTATTGGCAGGCGGAACATAACATCGCCCGATATTTACAACAAGCGGTCGAATTTCCGGAAGAATTTGCAAATACTGATTTGGACAAACAAATTCTTTCTGAGCTTTTTCCAGAAAAAACAACGGAAATTGATTGGCAACAGATTGCGGTTGCCACCGCATTGCGGCAACGTTTTTGTGTGATTTCCGGTGGTCCGGGAACAGGAAAGACAACAACAGTTGCTAAATTATTAGTTGCTTTACAGACTCGCCAATATCGTCAGCAGAAATCCGTACTTAATATTGCGCTGGTCGCTCCAACCGGTAAAGCGGCGGCACGTTTGAAAGAATCAATTAGTAATAGCTTTGAAAAGATGCAACTTACATTTGAGATTCCTACCTATGCCTCAACGATTCATCGTTTACTCGGTGTGCGTTCCAATTCAGATACACCGACATACCATGCGAAAAATCCGTTACATCTTGATTTATTAGTAGTGGATGAGGCATCAATGATCGATTTATCGTTAATGGAAAAATTAATGAATGCATTGAAGCCGAGTACTCGTTTGATCATTTTAGGTGATAAAGATCAGCTTGCTTCAGTAGAAGCCGGTGCAATTATGGGAGAACTCGGTGAGTTTGTACAACAAGGGTATAGCTCGGCACATTGCGATTATCTACATAAGGTAACAGGTTATTCATTGAATGAACAAGCTAATGTATTACCTATTTGTGATGCTCTTTGTCATCTACAAAAAAGTCATCGCTTTAGTGAGCATTCTGGTATCGGGCAATTGGCTACATTAGTGAATCAGCAGAAAGAGAATGAGTCTTGGCGGATTTTTACTAAATCCCAAACGGATTTAGTCTGTATCAAATATCCTAGTACTACTCAATTTACAGAAAAACGCCAGTGGGTTCAGCATTGTGTCAATTTAGTGGTTGAGAAAGCAGTAGAGCACTATCAGGTGTATCTAAAATTGGTACAACAACGCGTGAGTAATCCGAATAAGATCTCAGTGAATGAAATTTTTGAAGCGTTTCAGAAAGTGAGATTTTTATCTGCTTTGCGTGTGAGTGAATTAGGCAGTGAGCGTTTAAATCAGAGCATTGCGGAAGCATTAAAAAAAGCTCGCCTACTTAATTTCGCTTTCAGTCGTGATAGTTATGCGGGAAAACCGATTTTGATTACACAAAATTCCCCTCAAAATAATATTTATAGCGGTGATATCGGTATCATTTTACCGGATGAACATAATCAGCTAAGAGTCTATTTCGATACGAAAGTAGAAAATATCCACTTAAGTTTGTCACTTAGTCGTTTGCCTGAACATGAAGTTGCATACGTCATGACGGTTCATAAATCACAAGGTTCCGAGTTTGAGCATACTTTCTTTATTATGCCGTTAAACAGTGCGCCGGTTATCACTAAAGAACTTATTTATACGGCAGTCACTCGTGCGAAAGAGACATTTACTTTATTTAGTGAAGAAAAAGTCTGGAAGTTAGGTGTAAAAGCGAGTATACAACGTCAAAGCGGCTTGCAAGAACAATTAAAGAACATGTTTAGTTAATTTAATACACGATTTGTATCAAATATGTTCTTTTAATCACTTTTTCAAGATTTTTTTGCAAAAAGTACTTGCAAGGATTTCATATTTCTCTATAATGCATGCCACACAACGACGCACTGTTGTGAGAAATTAGATTTAATGCAGTGCGTCGTTGTTTTTTGTTCTTTAACAATTTATCAGACAATCTGTGTGGGCACTTGTTGATTGACTTAATTAAAAAATATTTTTGATTTTGAAGTCTTAATAGGTGCTTAAACTAGAAATTCATTTTTACTTTAGAAGTAGAATGTAAACTTAGCTAAGCAGTTTATTGAGCGATTAAACTTTTTGAATTGAAGAG
>NZ_KB893936.1 GCF_000374285.1 Actinobacillus capsulatus DSM 19761
CTATGAATAATTGGTAGCTCTGTCCTCTTTCAGTTGCACTAACGTTTTCTTCAGCATATTTGCCACTAAAGCAAAATTAGGACGATGACCAATATGATAGGCAATAATCTCTCTATTCGCCAAATCCATCATAGGAGACAAATAGAGCTTTTCATCACCCACTATTTTACCACTTATGAAAATGCCTTCAGCTTGCAATTTAGCTCGAATCATCCGATAGCCATCTCGCCCATCATTTTCCTGATGAATAGCGAAAATGTTAGGTTGGCGAATAAGCCCATTGGGGCCGTATTTTTCAAAACGTTGCAACCACATAACAACAGAGGAATGCGAAGAGATGGAGAAATAATCTGCCACTTCCCTAACACCCATACGGTTATCTAAAACATGTTGAATGACATGAAACTTAAAAGAAGATGTGTAATGTTTACCCATAACAAAATCTGCACCTTTAATTAGTTGGTTGGTTTGTCCAACTTTTAGGGGGCAGCTCAACAAGCGGTCTTTTTTTCAAAATTTTTTGCTATTAGTTACGGGTTCGATTCCACAGGTCCGCATATTTAACAAATGTTGAATGCGCAGATAATACCGCTAACAGGAAACCTTGTTTACCGTCTAAAAAACCGGCTCTCAACAAGTACATTTTTACAAAACAACCTAAAGCGTGTATTACACCGTCTAATAAACTCGCTTTTTTACCCGCGTTCGCTCGTTGAATTGCCCACGCTTTTGCATAACTTGCCGATTTTACTAAATAGTGATAGATATCTTTATAGGTAAAATGCAGTAAATCGCCACTGAGTTTTTTCACTGTGGCATTTTTCGGATAATGCACTTTTTCATGTACCAATTCTTCACCATATTGAGCAAAATCGGGACGATACAAACGCACAACATAATCAGGATACCACCCCGAATGGCGAATTTGCTTGCCGAATACTTCGCTTAAACGGCTTACTTGATAGACGGTATTTTTTTCATCTTTTTCGACCGCTTGTAAAATGCTCTGTTTTAACTCAGGCGTTACACGCTCATCCGCATCCAGCCATAAAACATAATCGCATGTGACATATTGCTGGGCTAATTGGCGCTGTCTGCCAAAGCCTTGCCAGTCGGAGTTCACATATACTTTTGCACCGAAACTTTCGGCAATTTGTACCGTTTCATCATTACTACCGCTATCCAGCACAATAATTTCATTCACCCAACCTTGTACGGTCTCAAGGCATTTCGCTAAATCCTGAGCCTCATTCTTTACAATCATCGCAACACTTAACGTTGGCATAATCTGTCCTTTTCTAGTTTATTTTGTTTGTTGTTCGCTGCATTTTACTTTAAAATTCGCCCCTTTTGTGCTATTTTCTACACCAAATTTTATTCACAAACAAACCACAGGTTTAAAAAGCAATGTCTATTACATTAACAACAAAACAAAAACAATTTTTAAAAGGTTTAGCACACCATTTAAGTCCGGTTGTCATGCTTGGTGGTAACGGCTTAACGGAAGGTGTATTAGCTGAAATCGAAAACGCATTAGATCACCACGAATTAATCAAAGTAAAAATTTCAGGTGCGGAACGTGAAACAAAACAGTTAATCATCGATGCGATCGTGCGTGAAACAAAAGCAACTAACGTGCAAACTATCGGCCACGTTCTCGTTCTTTATCGCCAAAGCGAAGAGAAGAAAATCAGCTTACCAAAAGCAACGAAAGCAATTTCGTAATTTTTTAGCCAAATATGACCGCTTGTTAGCGGTCTTTTTTATAAGGAACTTTCCGTGATTAAAAAACTCTCGATTTTCACTTTTTTGATGTTACTTGTACCTCTATTCACTTGGGCGACAGGTTGGAAATGGACATTTGGAGGAATGGATTACCGTCTTTACGATCTTGATTTCTGGTTATTTTTCTTAACCGAAACGGGTTCAACTCCTTACGCATTGATTACCTGCGTACTCTTTATGCTTTGGCTAATGTGGCTCACTCGTAAACACCATGCGTGGTTTTTAGTCGGTTTTATTTGCGCCAGCTCTGTTGTCGGCACGCAAATCATCAAAGAAGGGGCGAAAGCGATGTTTAAAGAGCCTCGTCCATTTGTTACGGAAATGTTCCAAGCACAGACAGAACAATTTTACGCACTACCGGAAGAAGAACAGGCTCAAGCGGTGTTAACGCTTGCAGAAAAGACGCATCCGGCTGATGCTGATTTCGTTGCGGAACATCAAGCGGGCGAATTAGGTTATTCATTCCCTTCAGGTCATACCATTTTTGCCGTTTCTTGGTTATTAGTATTCGGCGGGTTGCTATTCGGTTTAAGCGGAAAAGCGGTCATTTTTGCCCAAATTTTTGCAATTTTATGGGCGGGTTTAATGCTCATCAGCCGCTTACGTTTAGGTATGCACTACCCTATTGATTTATTTGTCAGCACGTTAATTTCTTGGGTATTCCATATTATCGTGTTCGTTTGGGTGATTCCTTTCTTAGAAACTTTCAAAATCTTTCAAAAGCGAGGCTAATTATGGCTATTTATTACGGTTTAGATATCGGTGGAACAAAAATTGAGTTGGCGGCATTTAATGAACAACTTGAAAAACTGTATAGCGAACGAGTGCCGACGCCGCAAACCAATTATGAAGATTGGTTGAATACGGTTGAAACCTTGGTACGTAATGCTGATCACAAATTCGGCGAAAAAGGTTCTGTTGGTTTAGGCTTACCCGGCTTTGTAAATCGTGAAACCGGTATTGCGGAAATAACTAATATTCGAGTGGCTGACGGCAAAGCAATTTTAAAAGAGTTAAGCGAACGTTTAGGCCGTGAAGTACGAGCGGAAAACGATGCTAACTGTTTTGCGCTTTCGGAAGCCAGGGATCCGAATAACCAACAATTCTCAACCGTACTCGGTCTAATTATCGGTACCGGTTTTGGCGGCGGTTTTGTGTTTGACGGAAAAATTCATTCCGGCAGAATCGGCATGGCGGGTGAAGTCGGTCATATGCAGCTGAATTATCATGCTTTAAAACTATTAGGTTGGGATAATGCGCCGATTTATGAATGTGGTTGCGGTAACCGCGCTTGCTTAGATACTTACATTTCTGGTCGTGGCTTTGAGATGCTATTTAAAGATCTGGTTGGCGAAAATATATCGGCAAAAGAGATTATTGAGCGTTTCTATCAAAAAGAGCCGAAAATTGTCGAATTTGTGGATAAATACATCGAATTAATGGCAATCAGTATCAGTAACCTCATTACGATTCTTGATCCGGATATGATCGTATTCGGTGGCGGTTTATCTAATTTTGATCATATTTATGATGCTTTACCAAAAGCGCTTCCGCCTCATTTAATGCGTAGTGCGAAAGTACCGGTCTTCAAAAAAGCAATTCACGGTGACTCAGGCGGTACACGTGGTGCAGCGGCACTCTTCTTAAAATAATTCGTTTTTGATGAATACATGGGATTTCCCCATGTATTCTTTTATAGAGGAAAGTATTATGCTAAACATTACTCCGATCCCGGCACTCTCCGATAATTATATCTGGGTAATTCAAAAAGATAATGACGTGATTATTCTCGATCCGTCAGACGCTGCCCCCGTATTGGCATTTATTGCAAAAAATCAGCTAAATTTGACCGCTATTTTATTAACACATAATCACCACGATCACACCGACGGTATGCCGGAGTTGCTCTCGCATTATCCACAAGTACCGGTTTATGGGTCACAAGAAGTTGCTCAGTTTGCTAATCAGATTGTTCAACCTGAAGATCATTTTACTTTATTTGATTATGATGTCCGAGTGATTGAAAGTGCCGGTCATACCGCTCAGCATGTTAGCTATTTATTCGGGAATGAATATTTGTTCTGTGGTGATGCGTTATTCTCCGCCGGCTGCGGACGAGTCTTTACCGGTGATTATCAAGCACAATTTGATGCATTACAGCGTTTTAAAGCATTACCTGAATTTGTCGAAATATTCCCAGCGCATGAATACACATTAAGCAATCTAAAATTTGCAGAAGCGGTCTTACCGCCAAGTTGCGGACTGTTTAAAATTCAAGAACGAGCAGAAATTCTCCGTTCTCGTAACCAGCCAACTTTGCCGACCACTTTAGAAAGAGAATTACAAATTAATCCTTTCTTACAAGCGGTCAATTTAGATCAATTTATTACATTACGCCAACAGAAAGATAATTTCTAATTTCTTATAGTTCAGGAAGCATTTGCTTCCTGTCTATCTATTTTATTTATCCTGCAAACTTTTTAATTTTTATACTGTCAATTCTTCTGACGTCTATCTTAGAACGCCATCCTATGATATAGTTATCTTCATTTATGTAACCTATCGATTAACTTTCTAAAAGCGAGAACTTCTGTGAATTTTGATCCCCAAAAAATACCTCAACACGTTGCAATTATTATGGACGGCAACGGGCGTTGGGCAAAGCAACAAGGAAAATTACGCGTTTTTGGTCATCAAAATGGTGTAAAAGCGGTACGTTCTGCGGTACGTTTTGCAGCTAAACATGGGATTAAAGTCTTAACACTTTATGCCTTCAGCAGCGAGAACTGGAGCAGACCTGAAGCAGAAGTTTCAGCGTTAATGTCGCTCTTTATGCGAGCATTGGATTCCGAAGTTAAAAAACTACATAAAAATAATATTCGTTTAAAAATCATCGGTGATAAAAAAGGCTTTAGCGAAAGCTTGCAAAAACGAATTGCGGAATCTGAAGCATTAACTGCAGAGAATACCGGATTGACCTTAAATATTGCGGCAAATTACGGTGGATATTGGGATATCACCCAAGCAGCTCAGCAACTTGCTGTAAAAGTCAAATTAGGGGAAATCAGTATTTCTGATATTACGGCGGAACGTTTTCAGAATGCGTTAATAACCGGAGATCAGCCGCAAGTTGATCTATTGATCCGCACTAGCGGAGAACAGCGCATTAGTAACTTCTTGTTATGGCAAATTGCCTATGCCGAACTTTTTTTCAGCCCTGTTTTATGGCCTGATTTTAATGATGAATCTTTCAGCGAAGCTATTATCGCTTATCAACAACGTGATCGTCGTTTCGGCGGTTGCTAATAATTATAGGGATTTTATAAATGCTTAAGGAACGTGTACTTTCCGCTATCGTTATGATCATTGCGGTATTAGCAGCTATTTTTCTTCTTTCACCACTTCCGCTGACACTTGTGCTTGCAGCCGTAATTGCTGCCGCGATGTGGGAATGGGCTCAATTTGCCGGTTTAAAACGTTCATTACCGCGTGCGGTCGTCGCTTTTGTAACCGTTTGTTTGTTTATTCTATTAATTTTTGCAAATACCGATTACATCCGTGCGGCACGCTTCTTAACGGATGAAACTACGCCGTTATTGTTTATCTCTTGTATTTGGTGGTTTATCGCTTTCCTTTTAGTTGTAAGCTATCCTAAATCTGCAAACGTCTGGGCAAAATCGGTTATTGCCAAATTTAGCTTTGGCTTTTGTACTTTAGTTCCGTTCTTTATTGCAGCTCTTGCGCTACGTTTTAATAACTATGTGGTAAATGAGTTACAAGGGACGTATTTATTACTTTATGTTTGCTTATTAGTTTGGGGGGCAGACTCGGGTGCTTACTTCTTTGGTCGTGCGTTTGGGAAACGTAAATTGGCCCCTAAAGTTTCACCGGGGAAATCTTGGGAAGGTGCAATCGGTGGTTTAATTACCTCATGTGTCATTGCTTTCCTCTTCTTAGAACTTGCGCCGAACAATGTATTTGGACGTGAATTAGCGACGCTACCGTTTATTTTAGTTTCTGTTGCAACTGTTGCTATTTCAGTGTTAGGTGATCTTGCTGAAAGTATGTTTAAACGCCAAGCGAATATTAAAGACAGTAGTAATTTAATTCCGGGTCACGGTGGTATTTTAGATCGTATTGATAGCTTAACCGCTGCGATTCCGTTCTTTGCAACTTTCTTTTTCTTTGTACTCTAGGATGTTATGACTTCTGTTATTGCATTTTTTATCTTAATTTGCGTACTGGTTTTTGTACATGAATACGGTCACTTTTGGGCGGCGCGTAAATGTGGCGTAAAAGTGATTCGTTTTTCTATCGGTTTTGGCAAAGTGCTATTCAAGAGAACCGATAAACAAGGAACAGAATTTGCCTTTTCACTGATTCCGCTCGGTGGCTATGTGCAAATGTATAACGGTGAAAGTGAATATCAAGCGCCTAAAGAGCAGATGTTAGAAAGTAAATCTGTTTTACAACGTGCGTTTATTATCGTTGCCGGCCCTATGGCGAATTTTGTCTTTGCGATCATGGCTTACTGGTTAGTCTTTAGCTACGGTATACCAACACTAAAACCGGTTATTGGGCAAGTTTTGCCAGACACGATTGCCGCTCAAGCTAAACTACCGACAGAATTTGAATTAAAACGAGTTGCCGAGCAAAATGTCCAAGATTGGGAAGAAGCAACACTTGCGCTCATTGGCTCAGTCGGTAAAAAATCGGTTGAAATTGAAGGCTCGTTAATTGATGAAGATAGATTGCAACGTTTCCAATTAGATCTCTCAAACTGGCATGTCGATGGTACGAAAGAAAATCCGTTAACTACTTTAGGCATTCGCACCAAAAGTAGTATTGTAAAACCGGAAATCAAACAGGTAGCTGAAAACTCTCCTGCACAAAAAGCTGGGCTAAATACCGGAGATAAAATCTTACAGGTTAACCAACAACCTTTTGATTGGTTGGATTTAGTAAAACAAGTTCAAACCGGAAATACACTTGTGTTAACCGTTGAACAAAATGGTAATGTCAAGCAACTGGTGTTACAACCGGAGAAGAAAGACGAGCGCTATTTAATTGGTATTATACCAAGCTACGAGTCGCTTGCGGATAAGTATCGAATAGAATTAAAGTATGATATTCTTAGTGCTTTCTGGAAAAGTTTGGAGAAAGTCGCGGGTTTAGTGAAAACTATCTTGCAATTTATTGGTAATTTAATTACCGGTGAGCTTTCTTTAAAAAATATGGGTGGTCCTATTTCTATGGCAAAAGGTGCTGGGGCCACTGCTGAAATTGGTTGGATCTATTATGTGAGTTTTATGGCATTGATTAGTGCTAATTTAGGCGTAATGAATCTTTTTCCAATTCTACCGCTTGATGGTGGACAACTCATTTTACTTGCGGGTGAAGCGGTAAGAGGCAAGCCAATACCCTCAGTGATTCAAATGCGATTCCAACAATTAGGCATTGTATTTGTTCTTGGCTTAATGGCTTTTGCCTTTATAAATGATCTTATTCATTTTTAATTCATAGGTTATAAGCGGTCATTTCCGCTCATAATTTTGCAAACATTTATAGGATAATTTCAATGAAAAAATTATTACTTTCTTCTCTTTTACTGGCGAATGGTGTTGTAGCGGCACCTTTCGTTGTAAAAGATATTCGTGTAGATGGCGTTCAGCCTGAAACTGGGCAAGCTATTATTTCTAGCCTTCCCGTTAAGGTAGGCCAAACCGCAACTGATAACGATGTAGCTAATGTGGTAAGACAACTTTTCGTACAAAATCGATTTGAAGATGTGCGTGCAACTCGCGAAGGTAACACCTTAGTGATTAAAGTTGCGGAGCGCCCTTTAATTAACAGTGTAGATATTGAAGGTAATAGTGCAATTCCTAAAGATCCGCTACAAGATAACTTAAAAGCCAACCTTATCAGTAAAGGCGAAGTTTTTGATGCTGCAAAACTAGAAGGCTTCAAACAAGGCTTATTAGAACATTACCATTCTATCGGTCGTTATGAAGCGAAAATCGACACGACAACGACTCGTGCTGAAAACGGTGGAGTAAATGTAAAATTAAACATTACTGAAGGTGATGTTGCCTATGTGAAAAATATTAAATTTGAAGGCAACCAAGCTTTTAGCTCAAAAGAATTAACCAAACGCTTAGATATTCAACCTGACGTTTCATGGTGGAATATTTTTGAAAGCAGTAAATTCGAGCAACAAGCGTACAATAAAGATTTAGAAACCTTACGTGATTTCTATATGGATCGTGGCTATGCGCAATTCGCATTACAAGATACAGCGGTAAACTTCAACGATAAAAAAACGGAAGTTGATTTAGTTTATACGATTCGTGAAGGTGCTCAATACAATATCAGCGAAATTCGTATCATCGGTGACACAGCTAAATTAGATAATGAACTTAACGCATTATTAAAAGATTTTACACCAGGTCAATTATTCCGTAAGAGTGAATTAGCGGCAATCGAAGAAGGTATCAAACAAGTTTTAGGTGATCACGGTTACGGTTCAGCTAAAGTAGATTTATACCCGAAATTTAACGAACAAGATCGTACCGTACAAATTAACTTCGTAGTTGATGCGGGTCGCCGTATCTATGTGCGTAAGATTCGCTTCGAAGGTAATGACGTAACGGCAGACTCAACTCTACGTCGTGAAATGCGTCAGCAAGAAGGTGCCTGGTTATCTACAAGTGCGGTGGCATTAGGTAAATCTCGTTTAGAGCGTACTGGTTTCTATGAAACGGTCGATATGACGATGCCAAGCGTTCAAAACACTGATGACCAAGTGGATGTTGTTTATAAAATAAAAGAACGTAATACCGGTTCGATTAACTTCGGTATCGGTTATGGTACGGAAAGCGGTATTAGCTACCAAGCAGGTATTAAACAAGATAACTTCTTAGGTATGGGTTCAACCATAAGTTTAAGCGGTACACGTAATAACTACGGTACTAGTGTGAACTTAGGTTATACTGAACCATACTTCACAAAAGACGGAGTGAGTTTAGGTGGTAACATATTCTATGAGGATTACGATAACTCAGATAGTAATACTTCTGCGTCATATAAACGTAAAACTTACGGTATTAACGGTACATTAGGTTTCCCTGTAGATGAAAACAATTCATACTACTTAGGCCTAGGTTATACTCACGACAAATTAAGTAATGTAGAACGTGAATTTACCCGTGAAAAATATGTGAAATCAATGAATTTCCCGATCATACAAGGAAACAATTTATATCCACGTATTAAAGCGGATGATTTTGATTTCTCATTTGGTTGGAACTATAACAGTCTAAACCGCGGTTATTTCCCAACACAAGGTACCGTTGCAAACCTAGGCGGTAAAGTAACTATTCCGGGTTCGGATAATAAATACTATCGTTTAAATGCAGACTTTAGAAATTACTATCCGCTTAACCGTGAACATAAATGGGTAATTTCAACCAAAGTTGGTGCTGCATTCACGAATGGTTTTGGCGGTAAAAAAGTACCGTTCTACCAATTATACTCTGCCGGTGGTATTGGTTCGTTACGTGGTTTCGCATACGGTGCAGTTGGTCCTAAAGCAATTTACTACTCTGCAAAAAACAATGCATTTACGTCTGCAAGTGACGACGTAGTTGGCGGTAACGCAATGACTACGGCAAGTTTAGAGCTAATTACGCCAACTCCGTTTGTCAGTGAAAAATACCAACACAATGTGCGTACTTCATTATTCGTAGATGCGGCAAGTGTATGGAATACGAAATGGAAGAAATCAGCATACCCTACGTTGCCTGATTATAAAGATTATAAACGCGTACGTGCTTCAGCTGGTATTGCGTTCCAATGGCAGTCACCGATTGGTCCTTTATCATTCTCTTATGCTAAACCAATCAAGAAATATTCAGGTGATGAAATTGAGCAATTCCAATTTAGCATCGGTAGCTCGTTCTAATATATAAAATAGGCAGTCGGATTTTGTAACTTTTTTACAAATTTTGCGACAAATCCTACCGCTTATTTAGTACTTAATCGGTTATGATTAATAAAAATATAAAGGATATTTAAATGAAAAAATTATTCAATATCGCTGCAGTAACCGCGGCATTAACGACAGCAGGTCTTGCACAAGCAAGTGATACAATTGGTTTTGTTGATCCGAATTATCTATTACAAAATCATCCGGTTGCAATTGATGCCGCACAAAAATTTGAAAAATTCATGAAAGAAGGCAGAGATAAATTTGCCGATGAAGACAAAAAATTAGCAGATGAAAACAAAGCCTTAACTGCTGAAAGAGACAAATTAGAAAGCGATGCTAAAAATTTACAAGCAGAACAATCAAAAGTAGAAGCGTCTCTTAAGAAAAAATCTGCGGCATTAGAAAAAGATGCGCCGCGTTTACGTTCAAGAGAAATTCAAGCACGTCAAAATGCAATTGAAGCAGAATATAAAGCATTCCAAAACAAAGTTGCTGCAATCCAAAAACGTGAAGCAGAATTTGGTAAAAAAGCGGAAGCATTCCAGAAAAAAGCAGACGCTTTCCAAGAAAAATTAAATAAAGCACAGCAAGAAGCTGGCGGTATAGATCCACAAATTGTGCAAAAACAAGTGGTAGAAGAAATCAATACTACGATTAAAGAGGTCGCGAAATCTAAAGGTTATACTTTAGTATTCCCGCCTTCAGTTGCACTTTATGCGGAAGATGAAAGTAAAGACATTACTGAAAAAGTATTGGATGCATTAAAAGCAAAACATCCGAACATTAAAATTGAACAACCGGCAACAAAAGCAAACGAAGCTAAACCTGCTAGCGAAACTAAACCAGAAGAAGCGAAAAAATAATGGCTAATTTCCGTTTAATTGAATTGGCGGAGCAAATCGGCGGTACTCTAAAGGGTAACGCCGATTTGGCTATTTCTAGCATCGCCGCATTAGATAAAGCGAATTCATCACAAATTACATTTATTTCTAATGCCAAATATCGTCCTCAATTAGCTCAGTCTCAAGCAGGTGCGATTATTGTCAGCGAAGCGGATGTGGAATTTTGTGCGGAATCTCAAAATTTAATTATTGTTAAGAATCCTTATCTTGCTTATGCATTACTTGCACAATATATGGATTCAACCCCTAAAGCTGCAAACCAAATTTCATCCCATGCAGTTATTTCACCGGACGCTAAATTAGGCAATAATGTTTCGGTCGGCGCAAATGCCATTATCGAAAGCGGCGTAGAATTGGGCGATGATGTGATTATCGGCGTGGGTTGTTTTGTTGGTAAAAATACCAAAATCGGTGCGCGTACCCAATTATGGGCAAACGTATCGGTATATCATAATGTCCAAATCGGTACCGATTGTTTAATTCAATCCTCTGCGGTTATTGGCTCTGATGGTTTCGGCTATGCAAACGATAAAGGTCAGTGGATCAAAATTCCACAAACCGGCGGGGTAATTATCGGTAACCGTGTTGAAATTGGTGCTTGTACTTGCATTGACCGAGGTGCATTAGATCCTACGGTAATTGAAGATAACGTGATTATCGACAACCTATGCCAAATTGCGCATAATGTACATATCGGTTTTGGCACAGCAGTAGCTGGCGGTGTGATTATGGCGGGCAGTTTAAAAGTCGGTCGCTTCTGCCAAATTGGTGGAGCAAGCGTAATCAACGGTCATATGGAAATCTGTGACGGTGCAATTATTACCGGTATGAGTATGGTGATGAAACCAATTACTGAAAAAGGTATTTACTCATCGGGTATT
Source organism: Actinobacillus capsulatus DSM 19761 (assembly GCF_000374285.1). GTDB lineage: Bacteria > Pseudomonadota > Gammaproteobacteria > Enterobacterales > Pasteurellaceae > Actinobacillus > Actinobacillus capsulatus. The sequence goes on from NZ_KB893936.1 coordinate 11,556, forward strand.
CCAGCGCAAACCAATAAAGAATGGCGTAAAACTGCTGCTCTTACGATGAACCTTGATGAAATGAACAAACGTTTGAAAGCGCTTGAAAAGCATTTCGCACAGTAGTGAATAATTGACTTTCAAGAGTTATGGGCGTTTTTGAAGCGTCCATCGCTCTTTTGAAGTTTTAGTTAAATTTTTTAATTTCCTTATTATGAGGTCAAGTAAATGACAATTGAAGTACAAGAAAATAGAGAACCTAAAGTAATTGAAGTTACCGAAATCATGAATATGTTACCACACCGTTACCCATTCCTACTTGTTGATCGTGTGACCGACTATGAAGAAGGCAAATGGTTAAAAGCGGTTAAAAACGTTACAGTAAATGAACCTTGCTTTACCGGTCATTTCCCAGCAAATCCTATTTTCCCAGGTGTACTTATTCTTGAAGCCATGGCACAAGCAACAGGCGTATTAGCGGTTGCAACACACGGCAAAATGAATTCAGATGAACTTTATTACTTTGCAGCGATCGATAATGCTCGCTTCAAACGTCCGGTCGTGCCTGGTGACCAACTTGTACTTGAAGTTGAATTTTTAAAAGAAATGCGCGGTATTACTAAATTCACTGGCAAAGCTTATGTTGAAGGCAAACTTGCTTGTGAAGCTGACTTAATGTGTGCTCGTAAATAATTTCCTCCCCGTAGCAAAGGAGACGCTATGCGATTAATTGATTCTACTGCCAAAATTAGCCCGTTAGCAGTTATTGAAGAAGGGGCTCAAATTGGTGCTCACGTTGAAATTGGCTCATTTTGTGTTATCGGTAAAAATGTAAAAATCGGTGCCAAGACTATCATTCATTCACACGTTGTGATTAATGGTCACACTGAAATCGGTGAACAAAACCAAATTTTCCAATTTGCGAGTATTGGTGAAATCAACCAAGATTTAAAATATCAAGGTGAACCGACTAAAGTGATTATCGGTAACCGTAACCGTATTCGTGAAAGCGTGACCATTCACCGAGGCACAGTACAAGGCGGTGGAATCACTCGTATCGGTGATGAAAACCTATTTATGATTAATACTCATATCGCGCATGACTGTACAATTGGTAATCGTTGTATTATCGCAAACAATGGTACACTTGCCGGTCATGTAACGTTAGATGATTTCGTTATCGTCGGTGGTATGTCTGCGATTCACCAATTTGTTGTTATTGGTTCACACGTTATGTTAGGCGGAGGCTCAATGGTAAGCCAAGACGTTCCTCCATACGTAATGGCGCAAGGTAACCACGCTCAACCGTTCGGTGTAAATCTAGAAGGCTTAAAACGTCGTGGTTTTGACAAACCGGCAATGCACGCAATCCGTAACGTTTATAAATTAATTTACCGTAGCGGTAAAACGATTGAAGAAGCCATTCCGGAAATCGAGCAATTTGCTGAAAATGAACCTTCAGTAAAATTATTCCTTGAATTCTTCAAACGCTCTACGCGTGGTATTATTCGCTAAGCGCTCAAATGATAATTGTGATCACAAAAAACGACCTTGATTAAGGTCGTTTCTTATGTGTCTAGATGATATATCTATAAATAAACAAGCGGTCCAATTTACAAAATTTTTTTGCAAATCGGGCCGCTTAACTCATACTCTTTTACACTTCTTCTTCCCATTCAAGCGCACGCTTCACAGCTTTTTTCCATCCTGCATAACGTCGAGTACGTTTAGCTTCATCGGAATCAGGAATAAAAGTACGTTCAATTGAAGCTTTACCTCGTAATTCCTGTAAATCTTTCCAAAAGCCTACCGCAAGCCCTGCTAGATATGCCGCACCAAGTGCAGTCACCTCACGCACAACCGGACGTTCAACATTCGCATTCAGAATATCTGCTTGGAATTGCATTAAGAAATTATTGGCAACTGCGCCGCCATCTACTCTTAATGTCGCCAAATGTTTACCACTATCGGACTGCATCGCATCGAGTACGTCTCGAGTTTGATATGCAATCGATTCTAATGTAGCACGCACGATATGGTTACGATTCGCACCACGAGAAAGCCCTAATATCGCACCTCGAGCATACGGGTCCCAATATGGCGCACCTAATCCGGTAAATGCCGGTACGACATAAACCCCATTCGTACTTTCCACTTTAGTTGCGAAATATTCCGAGTCTTTACTGTCATGAATAATTTTTAACTCATCACGTAACCATTGAATTGATGCACCACCCATAAAAATAGAACCTTCCAGCGCATAGCATGGTTCACCTTTTGCATTACACGCAATGGTAGTGACTAAACCGTTTTTAGACTCAACTGCTTCATCTCCAGTATTCATCAACATAAAACAGCCGGTACCATAAGTGTTTTTCGCTTGTCCTGCTTCCACACATAAATGACCATAAAGCGCCGCCTGTTGGTCACCCGCCATACCGGCTACCGGAATACGCACACCACCTTTACCACCGATATTGGTTTCACCGTAAATTTCTGATGAATTTTTCACTTCAGGTAACATAGAACGAGGAATATCAAGTAATTCCAACATTTTATCGTCCCATTGCTTAGTGTGGATATTAAATAACATGGTACGAGAAGCATTGGTATAATCGGTAACATGCGTACGACCTTGGGTTAATTTCCAAACTAACCAAGTGTCTACCGTACCAAACAATAATTCACCTCGTTCAGCTTTCTCTCTTGCACCTTCAACATTATCTAAAATCCATTTTACTTTTGTACCTGAAAAATATGGGTCAACCACTAAACCGATTGTTTTACGAATATAAGCCTCATGCCCGTCCGCTTTTAATTTTGCGCAAGTATCTGCAGTACGGCGACATTGCCAAACAATCGCATTATAGACCGGTTTGCCGGTTTCTTTTTCCCATACAATTGTGGTTTCACGTTGGTTTGTGATACCGATTGCTGCAATTTTATCGGACGTAATCCCTGCTTTTGCCACCACTTCATTTAACGTAGAACTTTGCGTTGCCCAAATTTCCATAGGATTATGCTCTACCCAACCCGGCTGAGGATAAATCTGAGTAAATTCACGTTGTGCCACTTCAACAATGTTCGCATTTTTATCTAATAACACGGCACGAGAACTTGTAGTACCTTGGTCCAATGCAATAATGTATTCTTTAGTCATAGTAATCACCTTAATAGCTTTTTAATAAAGATGTGAATTTATTTTTCGCAGTTACACGGTAAGTTTTTACCAATAAAACGGCGGTAACCCCACGCACCAATCAACCCACCGACAAATGGTGCAATAAGAGGAACAAGGAAATAAGGAATATCACGTGCACCGGTAAGTGCCACATCTCCCCAACCCGCAAAGAATGCAAACACTTTCGGACCAAAATCACGAGCTGGATTCATCGCAAAACCGGTAAGCGGACCAAATGCACCACCAATTGCGGCAATTAATAAACCAATTAATAATGGCGCTATTGAACCTTTTGGTACGCCGTTGCCATCATCAGTTAAAGCCAAAATTAATGCGACCAATGCCATAGTAATCACAGCTTCCACACAAAATGCTTGCAATACACTGATATGTTCATGAGGATAAGTAGAAAAAACGCTGGCAAAGCCTACGCTTTCGCCACGTATAATATTCTTTGCTGCCTCCGCTGCAGAAAAGAGATCTTTATATAAGAAATAGACTAAGGCAGCCGCTGTAAATGCGCCTAAAAATTGAGAAACAATATAAGGAAGCACTTTTTTACCGTCAAAACACGCAAACTTCCAAAGTGCAACAGTTACTGCCGGATTAAGATGAGCTCCGGATACACCGGCTGTCGTATAAACGGCAAGTGCCACCCCAACACCCCACATAATCGCAATTTCCCATAAACCAAATGTTGCACCGGCTAATTGCGCTGCAGCAACACACCCCACACCGAAAAAGATAATCAGCCCCGTTCCAATAAATTCAGCAATACAGGCACCTTTTAACGATCTTTCCATATCGTCCCCCTTATGGACATATTAAACGGAATAATGATATAAACATATAAAATGTTTGAAAACGCAAACGTTTTCGTAGCGCACTATATAAAAACGAACTTTTTTCGCAAACGAGAAAGTGTAAATTTGTGACATTAAGCACATTTTTGTTATAAAAATGTGATGCACTTCAAATTTTTTATAAAAAAAGCCCCAGCATTTCTGCTGAGGCTTGAGCTTTATCCATAAAGACTATTGTTGTTTTTTAGCCCATGCTAAGAAACGTTTTTGTGTTTCTTTATCCGCTTTTTTGAATAAAATTTGTAGTTGTTCTTCTTTCACATTGGCGGTTTCAATCACCATTTGACCTTTTGATTCTAAAGCTGCATTAGCAAAATTTGATACCGAAGCAACCGCTTTACTTGCGTTATATTTAGCAAGATTATCTTCAACACGAGAATTTGGTGCAAAGCCTTCACCTTTTAATAAGTCACGCTTATACGTAATTTCTTTGCCTGATACGGTCTCTATTTTGAAATTAAGCTCTTTCTTAAACTTATCCACAGCAAAATTTGAAGTAAATTTTGGTGTCACGATTTTTGTATCTTCATCTGTACCGTTAAATGTAAGAATGACTGGATCAATTGAGAAATAACTACCGTCAACAATATCGCTTACACTCACAACCACCTGATGCACTTTACTATCAATTGATAATCCTACCGTGCCTTTCGCCACTTTCTGACCATCAAATGCCAATAACTCTACACTGTCCGATGCAGTCAAAGTACCGGCAATAGAAAATGAACTGACCGCCAGTGTTGCAACCGCAACTGCAATCTTCGCTAATTTCATTAAGAAGCTCCTTAAAATTGAATCAATATGAGAAATTCTCGTCTTATGCTATGCTAATTTAAACAAAATAGAAATAATTTTATTATCAAATACCTTAATTTATGATAATTTTCAGCCTTGCTCTCGCCTTTGCTAAAGGCGGAGAACTTTTATTTTTTAAGAGAATATACAATGAGTGATGAACAGCAAAGCGTGAATTCGCAAGATAAAAAATCGTTTTTACATTCTATTTTTAGTGGTTTATTTCAATCCGAGCCTAAAAATCGTGAAGATTTAGTCGAAGTTATTCGCGATTCGGTTGAAAATGAACTGATTGATAGCGATACCAAAGAAATGATTGAAGGGGTAATGGAAATATCCGAACTTCGTGTGCGTGATATTATGATTCCTCGCCCGCAAATTGTTTATATTGATGCCAGTTTACCGCTTGAAGCCTGCGTGGATCTGATTATTGAATCCGCTCACTCACGTTTTCCCGTAATACTAGATGATGGAAAAGATACTGTACAAGGTATTTTACTGGCAAAAGATTTGCTTAAATACCTACGTTCCGACTCCGAACCGTTTAATATGCAAGCTATCTTGCGCCCAGCGGTTATTGTGCCGGAAAGTAAACGCGTTGACCGTATGTTAAAAGAATTCCGTTCGGAACGCTTCCATATGGCAATTGTTGTGGACGAATTTGGTGCGATATCGGGCTTAGTCACGATTGAAGATATTCTCGAACAAATTGTCGGCGATATTGAAGACGAATTTGATGAAGAAGAAATCGAGCCGATTCGTCAGCTCTCTCGTCATACCTATGCAGTATCGGCACTGACTGATATTGAAAAATTCAACGAAACCTTTGCGACCGAATTTACCGATGAAGAAGTGGATACGGTGGGCGGTTTAGTGATGCAAGCATTTGGGCATCTCCCTCAGCGAGGTGAACAAATTCAATTAGAAGGTATTGATTTTAAAGTTACTTCTGCCGATAGCCGCCGTCTGATTCAATTACGCGTTACCGTACCGGATGAACAGCTGGAAAAAATGGAACAGCCGATCACCAACGAAGAATAATAAACAAAGCATAATATATAGGTGAGGTTTTATCCTCACCTTTTATTTGCGTTATTTCGAAGAATCTTTCTCTATTACTTAATTAGCTATCTCAAATGAAATTTGTAAAAAATCCATCAATTTTAACCGCTTGTTTACTTGCTGCTGTTCTCGGCGGCATAGGTACACTCGCCTATTCCCCTTTTGATATTTGGGGGCTCATCCACCTTTCTGCCGCCGGCTTAGTTTGGGCAGCGACACTCCCACAGCGTAAAACAGCTCTCTGGGCAACCTTTGCTTGGTCACTCAGCTGTTTTTGTGTCGGGGTAAATTGGGTATACGTCAGTATGACTCAATTCGGCGGCGTACCGCTTGTAGTAAGCTATATCGCGGTGTTTTTATTGGCTTGCTATCTCACCATTTATAATTTGCTGTTCAGCTACATTACCCAACGTTTCCAAATTCGCAATCCTTTTGCACTTGCAGCGATTTTTACCTTTACTGAATATCTGCGTGGCGTCGTCTTTACCGGTTTTCCTTGGCTGCAATTCGGTTATACGCAAATTGACAGCCCGTTTGCTGGTATTGCACCACTGTTCGGCGTTGAGGGATTAACATTCTTTGTGATGGTTGTAAGCGGTTACCTTGTGCTATTGGTAAAAAAATCTGCAAAAACGACCGCTTCTCTTGCTATCTTAGCAGTACTATGCGGATTAGCATTCGCAACTAAATTTATTCCGTTTGTACAAATTGATGAGCAAAAACAGCCACTTAGCATAAGTCTTGTACAAGGCAATATTGAGCAAAAGATGAAATGGGATCCAGCACATTTCGATTATACGTTACAAACCTATCAGCGTTTAATTAGTCCGTTATTGGGTAAAAGTGATGTGATTGTATTGCCTGAATCAGCTATTCCAGCATTAGAAACGCAAATTTATCCGCTACTTAGCCAACTTCAACAAGTTGCTGCAGAAAAAGGTAGTGAAGTAATCATTGGTACACTCTACCAAAACGAAAGCGAGCAGCTATTTAATAGTGCGGTGGTGTTAGGTAATCAATTGCAACCTTATGATTTGCATAATAGCGCACGTTACAACAAACATCATTTAGTGCCTTTCGGTGAATATGTGCCTTTCGGCTCAGTATTGGATTGGATGCGTGATGTGTTTATTCTGCCAATTAACTTATCGCAAGGCGAATTCGTGCAACAACCTCTTTTCGCTAAAAAGCGTAAATTTAATATGGCGATTTGCTATGAGGTAATTTTCGGTCACCAAATGCAACAAAACCAACAAGCACAGCAATCAGATTATTTATTAACCATTACCAATGATGCTTGGTTTGGTGCCTCTATCGGCCCTTGGCAACATTTCCAAATGGCAAGAATGCGCGCACTCGAATTAGGCAAGCCGCTACTCCGTGCGGCAAACACCGGGATTACAGCGGTTATCGGTGCTAAAGGCGAGATTATCGAACAGATTCCACAATTTGAAGCGAATGTACTGACCACACAAATTCAGCCAATCAAAGGCGAAACCCTATTCGCTAAAACAGGTAGCTGGCTGATTTATGCACTAAGCTTATTTTGTCTAATCTTGTCTTTTGCAAAATTTAGAAAGAAATAGACCGCTTGTTTGTTGAAGAAAGCACCAAAAACCAGTCATTTTTGGTGCTTTTGTTTTTTTCGAAATCGAAAATTGAGATCTATTTCACAGTCTTTTTTTGAGCAAATCCGTACAATATAGCCCAAATCTCCTGATTCACTTGAGGCTATAATATGCAATCTTCATTACAAGATATTTTAGATACGGTTAAATCAAATTCACTTACCTATCACCAAAAATTAATGCTCCTCGGAAACATTGCCGAACGTCTGTTTAATCCTACCGAATTGTTGGGTTACACCGAAGAAGAATGGCAATATATCGAAAACCAAATGATCTGCGATCTTAATGAAGGTTATGCCATTTATCGTCCTCGTTACATTTTGCCGGATTATAATGTTTATATCCAAAAAGGCTGTAAATTTTTAGATTTGCCGCCGCCAACCAATCTTGATGAAGCATTAGACGGTTTACTGATTATCTATTCTCACGTGCCGTCTATTACCACCTACCCGGTTTATATCGGTCGCTTAGATGTATTACTTGATCCGTTCATTACCGATGAAGAACAAGACTATATCAAGATCAAACGTTTCTTAAATCATATTGATAAAACCGTACCGGATTCTTTCTGTCACGCGAATGTCGGCCCTTATGACACCAAAGCCGGTCGCTTGATCCTTAAAGCGGTGATTGAGCTTGAGAATCCGGCCCCAAATATGAGTATTCGTTATGACAAAAGCAAAACCTCTCGTGAATTTGCCGAGTTAGCGGCAAAAGCTTGCTTATTAGTTTCTAAACCGTCTTTTGCTAACGATGCTTATTATATTTCCGACTTAGGCGAGGACTACGGTATCGCAAGCTGTTACAACGCCTTACCGGAATGTGGTGGTGCTTATACCCTAACTCGCTTACGTTTAGGGACTATCGGTCGTGCCTGTAACAGCGTAGATGAAATGGTTAACGAGTTGCTGCCGAAAGTAGCCAAGCTTGCCCTTTCAACGATGGATAAACGTCATAAATTCCTTGTGGAAGAAAGTAATTTCTTTGAAACCGACTTTCTTGTGAAAGAAAGCTTTATTAAACGCACGAATTTCACCAGTATGATTGCAATTGTCGGTTTAGCCGATGCGACAAATCATCTCTTACAAAAAGAAGGCTTAAACGAAACCTTCGGCCAAAGTAAACGAGGCGACAAAATTGCAACCTTAATTATGGATAAGTTGAAAGAAATCAACGATGCACATCAAGGCTTATATGTAGAACGCACCAATAACCAATACTTATTACACGCACAAGTTGGAGCAAGTAATCACGCCGAAGATAAAATGAATACGCCGGCGCACCGTATCCGTGTCGGTGAAGAGCCAACCTTATTGGCGCATTTAAAACAATCGGCGCCATTCCACAAATATTTCCCGTCAGGAACTGGCGACTTATTTGCGTTTGACCAAACCTACACAGACCATTTGGATGCAGTGGTCGATATTATTGACGGTTCATTTGCCAATGGTTATCGCTACATCACGACGTATCTCAAAAATACCGATTTAATTCGTGTAACCGGTTATTTAGTTAAGAAAAGTGAGGTAGAACGCTATCGTAAAGGTGAGGCGGTGCTACGTGATACCACTTGGTACGGCGCAGGTACGGATGATTGTGCCAAAGTCTTTGACCGCCAATTACGCGATAAAGAAAACGTTAGCGCAAATGAATAAGATGCCGGCGTTATCCGATATTCTGGTGCCGTTACACCGCATTATTCCGTTCTCGAATGTAGAAGGACAGGGTAATCGCACCAGTATTTTCCTACAAGGTTGCAAACTCAATTGCCTGTATTGCCATAATCCGGAAACCATTCCTCATCATACGCCGGAAGCAAAACAAGTCAGTTTGCAATACTTATATGAGCAAGTGATGGATGCGGTTCCGTTTATTCGAGGCGTAACAGTTTCCGGTGGTGAGCCCACCATCCATCACAAAAAATTAGTACCATTATTTGAAACACTTAAACAGCAAAGGCTGACCTGTTATTTAGATAGTAGCGGCTTTTTTGATTATGAAACGATTGAGCCGTTAATTCAGGTTACTGATAAATTTTTATTTGATCTAAAAGGTGATGGCGAAGGCTTACAGACACTCTGCTTTGATCGCAAAAATCAGCAAGGAAAAGTGCCGGAACAAATCATTCCAACAATAAATCATATCAAACCGGAAAACCTGCAACGTAATTTGCAAAATTTAGCCAAATTATTACCGCTTGATAAGGTGGAAGAAGTCAGATTGGTTTATGTAAATAACTTTTTTGATGCCAAAGCACTAATTAAAAAAGTCGCCGTACTGCTCGCTGATTATCCTGATGTACTGCTAAAAATTATTCGAGTACATACCAAAGGCGCACGGGATGAAGAAGGGCTTAAACCGTTTATTCCGACCATTGAACAAACAGAGGAATTAGCCGCTTTTACGAAAGCGTGCGGTATAACCAAGATTGTCACGATTTATTAATTTAACTTTTTATTTTTTATGAGGTGTTTAGTATGAGTACATTAATGAGTGTTATCGGTATCTTCGTGTTACTGGCAATAGGCTTACTCTTTTCCAATAACCGGCGCGCCATCAACTTCCGAACCGTATTTGGCGCATTAGCCATTCAAATCTGTTTTGCTGCGCTTATCTTATATGTTCCCGCCGGTCGCAATGCGTTATTAGCTGCGGCAAACTGTATCAGTAACGTTATCAATTACGGTAATGACGGTATTGCTTTTGTCTTCGGTAACTTAACCGATCCAAGTAATTTAGGCTTTATTTTTGCGGTAAAAGTATTACCGGTAATCATTTTCTTCTCTGCGTTAATTTCTGTGTTGTATTACATCGGTGTAATGCAATGGGTGATCAAAATTTTAGGTGGCGGCTTACAAAAAGCGCTTGGTACATCATACATCTAAAGCGGAATCCATGTCTGTACTGGCAAATATCTTTGTGGGTCAAACAGAAGCACCGTTAGTGGTTAAACCGTTTATCAACAAAATGACTGATTCTGAATTATTTGCGATTATGTGTGGTGGTACAGCGTCGATCGCAGGTTCAGTGATGGCGGGATTTGGAGAATGTAATTTACGATCAAACCGTTCTACAACCAATACTCGCACATCCCTGACCTCTAATAAATTTACATTTGCGGTTGGTAAACCGAAGGCGGCACATAAACGTAAACAAATTAATTCGTTATCTACACTTTGAGACAGGTCTAATTGATATTTAGGTGTTTGTATTTTGCCTATTGGTAATTTAATAATATGTGTCGTTGGGGTTAATCCGTGGGGTAATTGCCAGCGTTCGTTATACCATAATAATGCTGTCTTTTCTTGAACGCCTGCGATAGAAATTCGAAAATCTTGGGCTTCATCTAACATACCAAGCGGTACATTTTGCCGATAACCTAATAATAACGAATGAAGCTCATTTTCGTTTAATTCCGTTGCATGAATAACTTTATAGTTGGGAATTTCTGTATTTTCATCTAATAGGGTTATTGCTCCGGTTGCATCTCGCCCAATCTTAGCTAATAATTCAAAAGGTTGCTGTGTTTCAGCTTGGAATCAAGCAACTATTCTAGCTCTCACTTGAGGGTGATCAGGTAATAAGTTATCAAAAAAATTAATCACTTCTTTACCTTGATAAACTTCCCTTCTTAATGGCATAGAAAGAGAAATAGGTCTAACATTTGGAGATAAAAACCACTCATCCGCATAACGAAATAAATGCGAACCAGACATAGTACGCTCAAAAAATCCGACTAATTCCCCATTCATTAACACACATAAACGCTTTACCATTCATCGCTCCCATTAAACATATTCTTTATGCTTTTCTTCTAAATGGATTTCTAAACCAAGAGAATGAGCTATTTTAAATAGTGTTTCTATTGTGACTTTATCCGGCTGACTTTCGAACGTAGAAATCGTTGCTTGTCGCAAGCCGACTCGTTGGGCAATCATTTTTTGTGACTGTTTCTGTTGCTTACGAATATCGCGTAAATAAACGGCTAAACTATTAGGATCATTGATTAGCATAACGCCTCCTTTTATACGGACAACAGTATATATAAAATTTAATACGCCATAAAGTATATTTTTAGAATTATACTGAGTAAAGTATGAAAAAGGCTACCAACCGGTAGCCCTTTTTTCTGTGTCATTAGCCGAATATTTCATCCATGCCTTCAATTAATTGCTTGCAAGGCTTTTCGAAAAATACACCGCTATTCGGTGTGCCGTTCATTCCTCGTAAGAATAAATATGCCACGCCACCGAAATCACGCTCATACTCATACTGATCACCCAAACGTACTCGTAAATAGCGATGTAGCGCTAGCGTATAAAGCAGATATTGCAGATCATAGCGATATTGTCCGATCGTTTTTTCCAAATTTTGTCGGCTATAGTCTTGTGCTAAATAGCCTAAGAAATTAGACTTATAATCGATCAGATAAAATTTACCGTGCATTTGCACGATACAATCAACAAAACCACGGATATAGCCTTCCAGCTGAGGTAAATTCAATTCAGGTAATTTTGCCGAAACCGCATTGTATTGCTTTAACAATTGATTTAGCTTGCGTAATCCGTCCGAATTTTTTAAGCGTAAATAAAACTGCCATTCGTTCAAACGTTTTGTCATCGGAACATCTTTTAGCGCAAATTCCGCCTCACTAAACGGCGTTGCAAGCACCTTTTCGAACCATTGTTGTAATGGTTCGTGCCAATTTTCATCTAAACCCAACTGCTCGCAAATGGTAAGGATTTGCTCAAAATCGACCGCTTGTTGGAAATCATTGTGTTCAAAGAAACTATGTAAAACATTCCCAACCTTTGTGCTATGAGGAAATTGATAAGACGAATAGGCATTTGTTTCTTCATTTTCCAAGGCAAAAAGATTGTCCGTTTCGGGAGCAAGCACCTGTTGCTGGTCATAATCTTGTCCTGCATTCCCAAATGCTTTCGGCATACTATATTCCGTATAATGTTGCATCGCCCATTCATGCTGCTGGTGTAATGCACTGAAGCTAGTCACTAGTCCCATCTGCTGAATCTGCCCAGAAAAATGACAAGCGGATAAAGTCTCAGACACAAACGGAGCCGGTCGCCATTCATCGTTTGCAATTTTTTCGTCTAATTTAACCGCTTGGCAATCAATTCCTTTTTGTTGCAAATAGTCCAACGTACTCGTTTCAGCTTTATAACTTTTATCTAAACCGACCTCGCCATTGCTAAGCAAATAATGCACAGCATTCCAACCATCTTCAAAACGTTGCGGCAGAATCAGATTAAGTTGTGATTCCGCTCGCGTGACCGCCACATAAAGCAAACGAAGATCTTCAGCTAATTCTTCCCGATCTAGTAATGCTTGTACTTCCTCCGACGGTTTACCAAAATACCAATGCGCTTGCCCCTGTTCATCATGGTAGATAGCCAAATTGCTTGCTTTAGCACCTTGATTTTTTTTACCGATAAACGGTAACCAAACGATTGGATATTGCAAACCTTTTGAGCCATGAATAGTTACAATTTTTATCAGTTCTTCTTCACTTTCTAAGCGTAAAATATGCTCTTCCGTACTATCCGTTTTTGCCAATTGACGTTCATACCAACGCACTAACGCCGATTCATTTTCTAAGCTCGGCATGGCACTTTGTAGTAATTCCGTTAAATGCAATAAATCCGTTAATCGGCGATCACTATCGCGTGAATTGGCACGTAAACGCTCAATAATTCCTTCTTGCATAAACAACCTATGCAGCATCGGTAAAACACCCTGTTGTTGCCAAATTTGCTGATAGGCGATAAAACGTCCGACCTGTTCATCCCACTGTAATTCGCTATTTTTAAGTTGATGAATCTCCGTTGCCGAAAGCCCCCAAAGAGTTGTGCCTAACGCACTGAGTAAATGGCTTTGATGATACGGATTTAAGCAGGCATACAGCACCCACAACAATTCTTTGGCGGTTTCCGACTGATAGACGCTTTCTTTTTCCGATAAAAATACCGAACGAATGCCCAGTTCGGCTAATGCGCTTTTTACTAATGTGGCTTGCGAGTGGCTACGCACCAAAATCGCAATATCTTTTGCCTGAAACGCATTAATTTCTTCCGTAGCATTGGTAAATTTTAAGCCAAATTCCCCTGCTTCCATTTGTTTAAGCTGCTGCTGAATTTGGTAGGCACACTGCTTCGCCGCTAATTTCTCATCAAATCTTGCTTGTAGATAACAATTTACATAGTCGGCGCCGATTAATTCAGCTTCGCTCTTTTTCGCCTTAACCGAGTGAAACTGAATACCTTGATACAAGAAAGGACTGTTTTCAGCAGCTGTCGGAAACTCAAATAAACGATTGGTTGCGCTCACAATTGGCGGCAGTGAACGCCAGTTTTGGGCTAACGTACGTTTTTGTTGCGCCTGTTGAGAAGCGGTCAAATAAGTGAAAATATCCGCACCTCGGAATTTATAGATTGACTGTTTTGGGTCGCCGATCATAATAAATCCGTGATTCGTATGCGTTTCTTGCATAAAAATCTTGTGGAAGATTTCATATTGCTCTTTGTCGGTATCTTGGAACTCATCGATCATCGCGAACGGGAATTGCGCTCGAATTTGTGCGGCTAATGCTGCTCCTCTCTCACCTTTTAAGGCTTGATTAAGAAAGCTGAGCATATCGTTAAAACTTTTTTCACTATGCGTCGCTTTATAATCTGCTAGCTTTGTTCTCAGTGCGAGTAAGAATTGGTAGAGCAATAACGGCTTTTGTTTATTCGCAAACTGCTGTTGATAAGCGGTCAAAATTTGCTGATTTTTTGCAAAATGCGGATGAACTAACGGTTCTACGCCCTCTTCCGCTTTTTCGTTTATAAAATCCTGACAGAAACGCTCAAACTGTTCTTCCGGCAAATAGGAAAGCAAGCTTGCCGCCCATTCGTCCACGGAAGCACGCCATTTTTCTAAGTAACGAGCTTGGTAAGAACGGCGATTAAGTGCTTTTTTCTCGCCGGTTTTATATTTTTTCGCTAATTCGGTTTCAATTAAGCGATTGATTTCTTCTCCGTGTGCTAACCAATGCTGTTTAGCTTCCACTAAAAAACGCTGCAAGGCAGCCAAATGAGAAGCGAGATCGCCATTCAACCAGTGTTGTTCATCCGACAATGACGGCAATTCGGCAGACACAAAGGCACGAATTGCCGCAAAAGCATTGTCCGGTGTACCGAGATATTCCGCCACCGCTGCCGTTTCAGTCAGCGCCATCGGATAGAACATTTCACGCCAAACTTCTTCACTTAAACGGCGTAACAAATCACTCTCGTCCGGCTGCAAATCGCTGTCAAAACGCATACCCGAATCAAACGCAAATTGAAACAACATCTTTTGGCAAAAACTGTGAATGGTAAAAATGCTGGCTAAATCGATCTCGCGTTCGGCAATACGTAAACGTAGAATCGCCTCTTCCACACTTTCAATCTGCTGACCTAATTGGAAGAAGAAATCATTGGCATCATAGGATTTTTCCGCATCGTACTCTTGTAAAAAAGTACAACAAGCTTTGATGTTTTTACGAATACGATCACGTAATTCTTCAGTTGCCGCTTTAGTAAAGGTTACCACCAAGATCTGCTCAACCGTTAAAGGCGCACAACCAATTCCTAGTAGCAAACGCAAATATAAATTCGCCATGGTAAAGGTTTTGCCGGTACCGGCGGACGCTTCAATTAATGCGGTACAATTTAACGGCAGTTCAATCGGAGAAAGGGTTTTCATGACTTCACTCAATATTTCTTACTTAATTCGTTCTAATTTTGCTAGTAATTGATCCGCAGAAACCTGTTGGATTTTGTGCATTTGGTAAATTAACAAACCGGCGGCAATACTTAAACTGACACAGAAAATAAACCAAAAGCCTGATGCCGCCATCGGTTCAACAATCCAATCCGTTCGCGCTAAAATATAGCCGAACGGCATACCGATCACCCAATAACAGAACATCGTGACATATAAAATCGGTTTGGTATGTTTATAACCACGCAGAATACCGTTTGCCACCGCTTGTAACGAATCCGGAATTTGATATACCGCTGCAAACAACAATAAATGCGCCGCAATTGCAATCGACACCGGATCACTGGTAAATGCCAATGGAATAATTTCATCTAAAATAACAATCACGACCGCTGCCGCTAACGCAAACAGCGCACCGGTAATCAGCGCGTGATAGCTAATAATTTTTGCCTCTTCGACTTGTTCCTGCCCCAAGGTTTTTCCTACCACAATCGTGGTCGCAATACTGAAAGACATCGGAATCATAAATAATAACGAACTGGTTTGCAGTGCTGCCTGATGGCTTGCCACCACTTGTGAACCGAGCGGCGAAAGCAGTAAAGCGGACGCTGAAAACAACATCACTTCAGTAAAAGTCGCAAAGCCGATCGGCAAACCCAATTTGCAAATTTTTAGCAAAGTTTGACCGCTTGGCATTTCAAACCAACGGTTAAATAAGCCGATATCTTTCTGCGCTTTATTGGTATAGCTGTAATGGAATAACAACAAGAACATGACCCAGTTCACAATTGCAGTTGCTATACCACAACCGACCGCCCCCATTTCCGGCAATCCAAACTTACCGAAAATAAAAATATAATTAAGCGGAATATTCAGCAATAATCCTAAGAAAGTGATACGCATTGCCGGCTTCGGATTCGATAAACCGTCATTCATACAACGCAAATTAACCGCCAATAGTGCCGGAACCACACCGATTGCCATAATCGCTAAATATTGTTGCGATTTAATCGAAAAAGCTTGCGGCGTATTCATATAATCTAAAATCCAATGACTGTTTAGGAAAACGAAAATCAAAGGAATCGCACATGCCCAAACCAACCAAAATCCTTGGCGAATTTGGTGGGAAATTAAATGACGCTGATTCGAACCGTTTAAATAAGAAACGGTTGGTGTGATTGCATTAAGCAAACCTAATACAAATAAAAAGAGAGGGAAATAGATGGAATTACTCACCGCAATCGCAGACACATCATCATCACTCACCAGCCCCGCCATCACAATATCAGCCAGCCCCATTCCCGCCACCGAAAGCTGAGAAATAAAAATCGGCAGCGTGAGTTTAAATAGTTTACGTGTGTTTTCCGGATATTTTTGCCATTGCAGATTCATAATTACCTCTTTCAAAATACGGAGGTTATTATACGGCAACAAGCGGTCGTTTTTCGCAAAAATTTTGTAAAATACGACCGCTTGTAAAAATGAAAGGGCCCTCGAAAATCGCTTCTCGAGGGCCTTATCCATTAAGCTAACGAATTATTTCGCCGCTTTTAATTCTTGGTAATATTTTTCGTAAAGTTCGATTGCATCACCTACATCGTCTTGCCATTGTGCCGCTTTTAACACTTCAGCTGTCGGATAGATTGCCGGATCTTCGGTAATCTCTTTCGGTAATGTTTTTAACGCTTCTACGTTTGAAGTTGGATAACCGATTTCTAAAGTTAATTTTTCCGCAACCGGTGCGCTTAATAAGTAGTTGATTAACTTATGCGCATTTTCTTTGTTTTTCGCATTCGCCGGAATTGCTAACGTATCAACCCAAAGAACAGGACCTTCTTTCGGGAACACCATATTTACCGGCGCTTGTTCTTTTTTCGCAATACGTACAGAACCGTTCCATAATTGACCTACAGATACTTCACCTGCGATAAATGAGTTCGCTGGGTTATCAGAAGTGAAAGAAAGTACGTTCGGACGTAATTTTTTCAATTCTTCGTAAGCCGCTTTGATCTCTTCCGGATTGGTTGTATTAGGGTTTTTACCTAATTTTAATAACGCAATGTTAAATACTTCACGTGCGTCATCTAATAATTGTACTTTATTGGCAAACTCAGGTTTCCATAAGTCACCCCAAGACGTGAACGCATCACCTTGGTAATCAGCCGTGTTAAATGCGATACCCGGCGCACCTAATAACTGTGGTAAAGAGTATTTGTTACCTTGATCATAAGGTTTGTTTAACCAATCTTGGTTTAACTCTTTGATTACAGGAAGTTGTGCGTGATCTAATTCCGCTAACATACCTTCTTTCGCCATTTTTGAAACGAAGTAGTTAGAAGGTGCGATAACATCGTAACCGCCGTCTTTACCTTGTAATTTCAATTTCGCATACATGGTTTCGTTAGATTCAAGGCTTGAAACCTCTACTTTGATACCGGTTTGCTTTGTGAATTCATCTAACAAGCCTTCAGGCACATATTCAGTCCAAGTATAAAGGTGAACTGTTCCCGCTGCTGCCGGTTGAGCCGCTGCTTCAGCTGCTTTTGGCTTTTCTTCATTACACGCTGTTAATGCAACTGTTGCTAAACCTGCTGCAAATAAACCCGCTAATTTTTTCATTTAATTTTTCTCCGTTAAAGAAAAGATGAGTAAAAAATATAGCCTTGCCTAAGGGCTTAAAAGACGAGGGCGATTTTAAGCTACCCCTTAGATTTTGCAAGGATTTTCTTTAATAAAAAGCCTATTTCTTCGATTATTTTTCAATAATTTCTCCGCATTGTACTTTTAGGCTTGAAATCAGTAAATTTGTCGCTATATTAGTGCTGTTTTTTCATTATTTGAAACGAAGAGGATTTAAAATGACAGCTCAAAACGAAAATGCACAAGTTCAAACCGAAGAAGTAGAAACTGCAATCGAAACGCAAGAAACACAAGTAGAACAAAACATTGAAGACAACCAAGAACTTCCGGTTGAAGCTGAATTAACAGCGGCTTATGCACGTATTAATGAGTTAGAAACTTATATTGCGGAAGCGGACAACCGTGAGAAAGATATCCAATTACGTGCGCAAGCGGAAATCCAAAATATCCGCCGCCGTGCCGAACAAGATGTTGAAAAAGCACATAAATTTGCACTTGAAAAATTCTCAAAAGAATTATTAACCGTAGTAGATAACCTTGAGCGTGGCTTAAATGCTCTTGATACGGCAGTCACCGATGAAAAAACACAAGCGTTGGTGGACGGTGTGGAAATGACTCATAAAGAATTTATCTCGACTTTGGCTAAATTCGGTGTAGAAGCGGTTGGGGTTGTCGGCGAAGTCTTCAATCCGGAACTTCACCAAGCAATTTCAATGCAACCGGCGGAAGGTATCGAAGCAAATCATATCAGCGTGGTTTTACAAAAAGGTTATACCTTACAAGGTCGTGTCCTTCGCCCTGCAATGGTAATGGTTGCTGGCTAAATTTTACTCTCGCCCGCTTGCGAGAGAGAGACAGCCGGTGAAGCGTTCAGCGAACCGGCAGAGAGAGGGGTAGCGGTCTAAATTTGATAAAAATCAGCAAATCCCTCTCTATCTGAAAATCACTGATTTTCGGCTCCTTCATTTACTCACTTTTGAGAGAAACGAGGATAATATTTTAATCTCATTCATATCAAGCTATGTCCCTACAATTCAACCCTATCTCACTTTTCCTTGTCGCACTGATTTTTCTTGGTGTGGTCGGAAACAACAATTCAATTACCATTGCAGCAACCGTGCTATTACTGGTACAACAAACATTCCTCAGTAAATATCTGCCCTTTTTAGATAAGTACGGTTTAAGCATTGGCATTATCATTCTGACTATCGGCGTATTAAGTCCGATTGTTTCCGGCAAAATTGCCCTCCCTTCCTTCTCTGAATTTTTAAATTGGAAAATGTTGCTTGCCGTAGTTGCAGGAATTGCGGTGGCTTGGTTAGGTGGCAGAGGGGTAAGTTTAATGGGCGGTCAACCGTTGTTAGTCACCGGATTATTAGTTGGTACCATTATCGGCGTGGCATTACTTGGCGGCGTGCCGGTTGGCCCGTTAATTGCTGCAGGCATCCTTTCTCTATTAATCGGTAAAGGCTAATTGGTAAAATTTATTCAAAATTAGACCGCTTGTTCCCCCTCCCCCACTAAGTGAGCGCTGTAAGCGGTTTCTTCTACCTACTGTTTCCCCTCAATTTAGGCTATAATTTGCCTCAAAATATCTCGCATAATGCCGAATATCGTTAAGGCAATACATAGTTAAGACAAGACAATGAGACCTTCGCAAAAAAATTTCAAAAATAGACCGCTTGATGAGAGCCAGAAAGCATTAATCGCAAATTTAAAAGAACTCACCAATACCGATTACCGCCGTTTACGTGCTCGTATTCACGGCATTTCTGCAATCAAAAAACAAGAAGCCAAAAACAATGTGATTGCGGAAATTGAACGTGAAATTCTCTCGGCACAAGCAGCTTTCCAAGCCAGAAAAGCACAACATTCCAGCCTTGAAATCACTTATCCCGATTTACCGGTTTCCGCTCGTCGTGAAGAAATTTTGAAACTGATTAGCGAAAATCAGGTGGTGGTGATTGCGGGTGAAACCGGCTCGGGTAAAACTACCCAGCTACCGAAAATGTGTTTGGAACTCGGGCGTGGGGTGAAAGGCTTGATCGGCCATACCCAGCCCCGCCGAATTGCGGCTCGCTCTGTCGCCACTCGCATTGCCGAAGAGCTTAAATCCGAACTCGGTGACACGGTCGGTTACAAGGTACGTTTTAACGATCAAGTCGGCGAAAACAGCCTCATCAAACTGATGACGGACGGAATTTTGCTCGCCGAAATTCAGCACGACCGCTATCTCAACCAGTACGACACATTGATTATTGACGAAGCCCACGAACGCTCGCTCAATAACGATTTTATTTTAGGCTATCTCAAACAAATTCTACATAACCGTCCTGATCTGAAAGTAATCATTACCTCAGCAACCATTGATGTAGAACGCTTTTCCAAACATTTCAACAACGCCCCGATTATTGAAGTTTCAGGGCGAACTTTCCCTGTTGAAGTCCGTTATCGACCGATTGTGGAGGAAGAAGATCAACTGCAAGGGATTTTAAATGCCGTTGATGAACTACAAGCGGAAGGGCGTGGCGATATTTTAATTTTTATGAACGGTGAGCGAGAAATTCGAGATACCGCCGAGGCATTGGAAAAACAAGAGCTTCGCTTTACCGAAATTCTTCCACTCTACGCCCGATTATCTGCTGAAGAGCAACAACGCATTTTTAAACCAAGTGGCTTAAATCGAGTTATTTTAGCCACCAATGTGGCGGAAACCTCACTTACTATTCCTAATATCAAATACGTGATCGACACCGGCACGGCACGCATTTCCCGATACAGCTACCGCACCAAAGTCCAACGCTTGCCGATTGAGCCGATTTCTCAAGCCTCGGCAAATCAGCGAAAAGGGCGATGTGGTCGTATTTCCGAAGGTATTTGTATTCGCCTCTACTCTGAGGAAGATTTTAACAATCGCCCACAATTTACCGATCCGGAAATTCTGCGGACTAACCTTGCCTCTGTTATTTTGCAAATGGCATCGCTTGGTCTGTCTGATATTACCAACTTCCCATTTGTAGACTCGCCTGATGTTCGCCAAGTGCAAGATGGTATTCGCCTATTGGAAGAACTCCAGGCATTTCACCATAAGAAAACCAAACACGGTGAGATACGTGAGCTTACAACTATTGGTAAACAACTCGCCCAACTCCCTATCGATCCACGTTTAGGACGAATGGTCATTGAAGCGGCAAAAAACGGAAGCTTGCACGAAGTGATGATGATTGTATCTGCTCTTTCAATTCAAGATCCGCGTGAACGCCCGCAAGAAAAACAGCAATCAGCAGATGACAAACACCGCCGTTTTGCCAATAAAGATTCGGATTTCTTGGCATTTGTGAATCTGTGGCAATTTATCCAAACGCAACAAAAAGAGCTGACGAAAAACCAATTTCGCAAACTCTGCCAAAAGGATTACTTAAATTATCTACGAGTGCGTGAGTGGCAAGATATTTATCACCAACTTCGTCTTGCCGTGCGTGAAATGGGCTTACCGATTAACAGCCTAGAGGCAAATTATCAGCAAATCCACACCGCTCTGCTAAGTGGCTTACTTTCTCATATCGGCTTGAAAGATAACGGGAAAATGCACTATTTAGGGGCAAGAAACGCCCAGTTTTTCATTTTCCCGAACTCGATGCTTTTCAAAAAACAGCCAAAATGGATTATCGCTTCAGAACTTGTCGAAACCACAAAACTTTGGGCGAGAACCGTGGCTAAAATTGAGCCGGAATGGATTGAGCCACTCGCTCAACATTTAGTGAAAAGCAGTTACAGCGAGCCGTATTGGTCAAAGTCTAAAGGCTCAGTGATAGCGTATGAAAAGGTATCACTCTATGGCTTGCCGATCGTGGCAAATCGCACGGTAAACTATGGCTCAATCGAGCCTGAAACCTGCCGTGAGATTTTTATTCGCTCGGCAATGGTGGAAGGTGATTGGCACAATAATTACAAATTTTTCAAAGAAAATAACCGCTTGATCAAAGAAGTGGAAGACTTAGAGCATAAATCTCGTCGCCGTGATATTTTGGTGGACGAGCAAGTGCTGTTTGATTTTTACGATCAACGAGTGGGTACGGAGGTGGTTTCCAGCAAACATTTTGACAGTTGGTGGAAACAGGCAAGCAAGCAAGATCCTGAATTACTGAACTTTGAAAAATCGTTCCTAATCAATGAAGATGTGAACAAAGTCAGCGAACTAGACTTCCCGAATTTCTGGCATCAAGGACAACTTAAGCTGAAATTAACGTACCAATTTGAAATCGGCAAAGATCATGATGGTGTCACAGTACATATTCCGTTGCCTTTATTAAACCAAGTTGAACCGGAGGGCTTTGATTGGCAAATTCCCGGCTTACGACACGAATTAGTGATTTCATTGATTAAATCACTTCCCAAAGCCACTCGCCGAAATTTTGTGCCGACACCAAACTATGCGGACGCCTTTTTAGCTAAAGCTGAACCGTTCGCTAAACCGTTGCTGGAAAGTTTAACCTATGAGTTAAAAAGAATGACGGGTGTAACTGTGGAATCAGAGCTTTGGGATTTATCCCAATTGCCGGCTCATTTGCGAATGACCTTCCGCGTAATTGATGAAAAAGGTAAGAAAATTGCTGAAAGTGAAAACTTAGATGAGTTAAAGTTTTCATTAAAAGATGAGGTTCAAAATACGCTATCAAATATTGCCGATGATGGTATTGAGCAAAGCGGTATCAACGTTTGGAGTTTTGCCGAACTACCAAAGTTTTACGAGCAGAAAAAACAGCATTTTAGTGTTAAAGCCTACCCTGCAATTGTGGATGAAAAAGAGTCTGTCGGTATTAAATTGTTTGAAACCGAGTTCGAACAAGCTCGAGCAATGAAAGCCGGCTTACGCCGTTTGCTGCTGTTAAATGTGCCTTCGCCGATTAAATATCTGCACGAAAAACTGCCAAATAAAGCTAAACTAGGGCTGTATTTCACCCCCTTTGGCAAGGTATTAGATCTTATTGATGACTGTATTGCCTGTGCGGTGGATAAATTAGTGGAAGAATTTGGTGGCTTTGTGTGGAATGAGGAAAAATTCCAAGCGTTACACGAATTTATTCGAGCAAACCTAAATGATACAACGGCTGAAATAGCGTTACAGGTTGAAAAATGCCTCACCCTTGCCTTTGAAATTAACAAACGAATGAAAGGGAAAATGGACTTTACCATGGCATTTGCTCTCTCAGATATTAAAGCTCAAATTGAAGGACTGATTTACCCCGATTTTGTCACTAAAACAGGTCATCAACGCTTAGGCGACTTATATCGTTACCTTAGCGCCATTGATAAACGTTTGGATAAACTCGGTACCGACACTAACACCGATAGAGCTAAAATGCTCAGAGTCGAGCAAGTGCAAAACGCTTATAATCAACTACTGGTAAAACTGCCAAAATCTAAAGCAATTCCAGATGAAATATTAGAAATTCGTTACATGATTGAAGAACTGAGAGTGAGCCTGTTTGCCCAGCAAATCGGCACCAAATATCCTATTTCTGATAAGCGGATTTTGAATATCATTTCTGCAATAAATTAACATTCCTATAGCATCCAAGCGGTAAGATTTGCAAAAATATTGCAAATCTTACTGCTTGGCTCTCTCACCTTATACCTTATATCAAGCATCCAACATAAATTCTTTCACTCTCAATATAAGTTTAATTATCCATAAAAAATTTGAGTTAAATCAAAAAGAAGATGAGAACTATTTGCAATAATAAACATCATAGGTATAATTCCGCTTTTTTTATAAGGAGACCATAAATGCTTGAAAAATATTATTTTAATAAAAGCTGTATTGCAATCGCCATTTCTACTTTCTTATCTACTAGCGTAGCCTACGCAGACTCTTTAGAATCGCCTCATTCAGTCATTAAGCTTTCGGATGAGATCAGTTCCAAATATAGTGGTAAGGGAGTGAAATTAGGCGTACTAGATGGCGGGTTTGTTGTTCAACATCCGCTAAATTCATCAAAACTTCACCCATCTAGTTTTAAACTAACTTCACCAGATGGAAAAGTGTTAACCTATGATCCGAGTTACTTGCAATTTGAAGTAAAGCCTGCCGAACAGAATGGAAAAAAAGATCTAACAGCTCTATTTGAAACTCATGGCTTAGGGGTATCCGGCGTTATTTCAGCGAAAGCTTCTAAAGAAAATGGCTTTAAAGGTGGTGTAGCTAAAGATGCTGAGATTCACATTGCAACAAATACTCCAAACCGAAGCTTAGCTGAATTAATTGCTGAAGCACAGCAGTCAAAAGGTAAGGGCGAAGATCAGGGGGATTCAAAAAACCAAAAACCTAATTTTGATGAGCTTGCCAAAAATGATTTATTACTCACTAAAGAAAAAGGGCTCTCATTTGAACGCTTAGAGTGGGCAACCGCTTTAAATAAGCTTGTCGAACGAAATCTATTCGCCATTAATAATAGTTGGAATCTTGATCCTATCAGCGATAATATTGCTGATTTCGATAAACTTTATCATTCTCTATCAACAGATAAACAAAATTCACTGCTTCAAGCCGTCTTAAATGCCAAAAAGAAAAATACGTTATTAGTCTTTGCGGCAGGAAATGAGAGTAAAAAACAAGTTGGTGTGATGGCAATGTTACCTCGTTACCTGCCTGAATTGGAGAAACACTATCTATCAGTTGTGGCTGTAGATAATAAAAATAATCTTGCAGAATACTCTAACCATTGTGGTGTGAGTAAAAATTGGTGCATTGCCGCTCCCGGAAATCTTGCGATCCTCAATGCAATTCCAGATAATAAACTTAAACCGCAATATAGTCTTGATAAAGAAGAAGGAACATCCCTTGCCGCACCTGTAGTTACAGGAGCTTTAGCTATCTTAAAAGAACGTTTTAACTATCTAGCCCCAACGCAAATTCGTGATACTTTATTAACTACTGCAACCGATCTTGGTGAAAAAGGGGTAGATGATAAATATGGCTGGGGAGTAATTAATATAGCCAAGGCGATTAATGGTCCGAGTCAATTTTTAAATGATGAAACGGTTAATGTGACACGAGATGACCGCTGGAAAAATGATTTCTCCAGTAAATTTAAGTTTACTAAGCAAGGGGAAAAATCATTAGATTTAGCCGGTAAAAATAATATTGCCCGAATTGATGTTGAACAAGGTAGACTCAACTTAAGCGGAATGACTCAATCCAAACAAGTGAAAAATAATGCCCATTTAGGCGTAAATCAAACTGAAATTAGGCAAGGTTATATGGCTACTGAAAATAGCCAATTAACCTTATTGGATAGCAATGGTTTAATTGGTAAAGATAAAGCAATTATTCAGCTAAATGGTTCGTTAAAAATTGCTGATAAATTAACGGAAAATAGTAAACAAGGTAGTATTTCAGCTACTGTTGTAAAACTTCATGATAAGGCAAGCTATCAAGGTGGGTTCACAAAACTAATTGATAATAAAAATTTAGCCAATAAAGGCTTAATGCAAGATCTCTATTTTAAACAGTCTGAAATTATTGCGAAAGTCAATTCAAATAAAGCCTTTACTGATCCTAATGCCAGTGATAATGCCAAGTCTGGACTGAACCTATTAAATCAACTTAGAACCAGCTCATTTGCATATCGTCAGGGGGTATATAATGACTGGCTACAATCTGCATTAGAGCAAAAGAAATTAGGTCAACTACATTATGCGGTTTCTAATCATATTTACGCTGATACTTTAGCATTATTACGCCATCAAAATGCAAAACAATTTAGCCATGTTCAGCATAATTTATTTACTGCCGCCTATTCACCACAAAAAACGTCAGTTTGGCTTGAGCATAGTGGCCAAAAACATTCTAAAGTAGCAATTAAACAGAGCTCATCTGTTCTCGGTTTGAGCCATAAGTTCAATGATAACGCATTATTGAGCGCAACATTAATACGAAAAAATCATCATATAGACAAAGATTTTGCTCATGCAGACCTAAAACAGACAAGCTTAAATATCGGATTACGTTATCCTTTAGCCGATCATTGGTTTAGTGAGTTAGCACTACAATTTGGGCAGCAGAAATACAACCAACGCCGTTGGTACAAAAAATCTCAGCTCGGTCAGGCTCAAAACAAAGGGCATCATATGGGGGGAGAAATTCGTGTCGGTTATCAATTTATGCCACAAACTTGGATAATTGAACCAAGCCTAGGGGTTCAGTTCATTCACACGAGAATGAAAGCTCTCAATGAAAAAGGCGAACTTGCAACAAATACCACGGCTCTTCGCTATAACGATATTAATCTCACACCGAGTGTGAAATTAAAATATACCGTTAAATTTGAGCAAGGCAGCATTTCACCTTATGTTGGTTTGAACTACTTACATCGAGTAAAAGGAAAAGAAAGTAAAATTACCAGCCAACTCAATGGCTACCCATTACAAAGCTATGCGACACAAAAACGTAACCATGCTTTAAATCTTGAAGCCGGCATGCAATTCCAATATAAAAATTGGTTCGTTTCTGCGAATGTTGATTATGATCGCATAAAATCAACGAATGCTTTTGGTTGGAAAACCAATATCGGCTTAACTTTCTAAATAATTATTCCAAACCTAAAAGTGGCACAGGCTTGCTTTGCTTGTGCCTATATCCTTTTAACTCTAATTATAGTATTTACATTCAAACAATCTTATGAAGAAGTTCTTTCATTTCCCCAAATTTAGTGAAACGTTTCCAAATGAAAAAAGACCATCTAAGCTACTAAGAGAATATTTTCGTTATAGCTTCCGCAAGGTATGGTGTTCAACCCAATGTATTCAATTGACAAATTACTTAAACAATTCACCTTTATGGGCAAAATTATTTAATCAAAACTTATATCGGGTTAATACACTTTTAGATACTTACTGTGATAAAACTTTTAATAAAAAACAAAGATTAAAAGCCATCGAAGAAAACTTTACGCGTTTTGAAAATTTATTCAGAATAAATTTTTGCAATCAACTTGTGACACAGCAAGAGGTTTGTATTGCCAAATTAAGTGATGAACTGAATTTATATCTTAGCATTAATCAAATCGATCCCCTAGAAGGTTTCTTTTCATTAAATATTAAAAATAATCAAAAAGAACATATCTACGATGCTTCTTTTACCTTATTAGAGGAAAATAAAATTCTAATTTCCTCAATACAAGGACCTAACAGTAAATCTTCACAGGATCTTATAAAATTAGCCACTAAACAGTTATACGGTATTCGCCCTATGTTTATGCTGATTTATATATTTAAATTAATTGCTGAGAAATTTAATTTAGAATTACTCGGAATTCCTCATAAAAAACAAGCAAAATATCGCTGGAATGATCATTCCAGATTATTATTCAATTACGATATTTTTTGGCAAGAAAATAATGCTATTCTTATAAAAAATAATTATTGGTTATTGAATAATAACATTGAGAGAAAACCATTAAATATCATACCGAGCAAAAAACGTTCTATGTATAAGAAACGTTACCAATTGCTCGATAATATTAAAGAAAAAATAAATTTAATGTTTTAATTAATATACATATACTAATCTAGACAAATTTATTTCTCTTACGTAAAAGACCGTTCTTTTATTAGATTGGGCTTTTACGTAAATATTATGCAATACTGTTATTAATAATCTATTTCTAGCCGTAATTGCCAATTAATCGGGACTATGCCTTTCGAAAGCAAATATCTATTGGTTTTTGAAAAATGCTTACATCCAAAAAATCCACGATGGGCAGATAGTGGTGATGGATGCGGTGCGGTCAATACGCAGTGGCGAGAGCGGTCAATAAACTGCCCTTTTTTTTGCGCATGGCTGCCCCATAATAAAAAGACTAAATTTTCACGGTGTTGATTGAGCTGAGCAATCACTTTATCAGTGAAAATTTCCCAACCGAAATTGGCGTGTGAATGCGCTTGCCCTTGGCGTACCGTGAGTACGGTGTTTAACAACAACACGCCTTGCTTTGCCCAATCAACCAAATATCCGTGATTTGGAATTTGAAAGCCCTTAATATCCTGCGCCAGTTCTTTATACATATTAACTAAAGAAGGTGGCGGTGCGACCGGTGGTTTTACCGAAAATGCTAAACCGTGTGCTTGGTTTGGACCATGATAAGGGTCTTGCCCCAAGATCACCACTTTCACATCCTTAAATTCAGTTAAGGCAAATGCACTAAATACTTCTTTTTGCGGTGGAAAAACTGTTACACCATTCATTCTTTCTTGATGTACTTGCTGCAAAATTTGTTGAAAATAAGCTTGTTGCTTTTCTTCGCCTAGCGCTTCCGTCCAATTATTCATAGCTTGTCCTGTTAAAAAGTGTTAAACAATTTTAAGTTTCTTCTATATCCTAGATTATTTTTTAGCCAGTTGATAATTTTTTGATTACATTTTTCAACTTTTAGTAGAATTCTTCAAAAAAAATGATAAAATTCGCCACATAAATAAAATTTGAATTTATCAAAAAATTTTATAATTATCTAGCCAATACTTAGGAGTATCAAAATGATCAAGGGCGTACAAATTACAGAATCTTCAAACAGCAACTTAGTAAACTCTTTCTGGTTATTAGATGAAGAGAAAAACGAAGCTCGCTGTATCGCGGCAAAAGGTGATGCTTACAAAGAAGACCAAATCGTTGCAATCAGCGAATTAGGTCAAATTTCATACCGCGAAGTACCGGTAAACGTTGCTCCGACAATCAAAGTTGAAGGTGGTCAACACTTAAACGTTAACGTTTTACGCCGTGAAACATTAGAAGATGCGGTTAAAAACCCAGAAAAATACCCACAATTAACTATCCGTGTTTCTGGTTATGCAGTTCGTTTCAACTCATTAACACCAGAACAACAACGTGATGTAATTACTCGTACTTTCACAGAAAGCTTATAATAACAGCTTTACTGCCAATTTTTCTAAAAAAGCACCTTCGGGTGCTTTTTTATTGCCCGCAATTTACAAATTCTGCGCAAAATTCCACCGCCTGTTCAATACTCTCTCCATACGATAAAGCAAACAAAATACTGGCTATTTTTACAAAAAAATTTCAAAACAAGATTGACACTGTTTTTTTAATCAGTAAAATAACCTGTATAAACACACAGTCTAGATAGAGGATAACAAAAATGGCTTCAATTCGACCGCTTACACGCGAATTACCATATCAACCGCTACCAATGTACCGTGATATGAATAGCGAACGTTCAATCAAATTAGATCTTAATTCACTTTGTATTAAACGTCCGACAGAAACCTTTTTTATACAGGTTAAAAATCCTAACCTAATCGCTTGGGGGGTTGAATTGGATGATCTGCTAATCGTTGAGCAATCGGCTCAATATTTAGTAAACGATCTGCTTGTAATTGAGAAAAATGGTGAATATAAGTTTTATCAGTTCTTCAAAGAAATTGAGAATAATGAAAGCACAAACGAAATTATTCTTTTTTCATTGGATGTCAGCGAGCCGAATTTACGTGTTCAAAACTGGCAAGAAGTGAAAGTTGCCGGCGTAATCACCAATGTGGTACACCAAATGCGTCGCCGTTTTGCACAAGTTAACGAGAGAAAATATGCCGCATAAATAAAAAGGTCGCTAATTGAGGCTTTATTAGCGACCTTGACATTACATTACTCGGCGAGATTGCGTATAGTTTCTGGCCCAATAACGTTCTGACAGTGAACTTGTTGTTACACCTTGGCTTGTACTGGCGTGAACAAATTTACCACCACCAATATAAACCCCTACGTGATTATTGCGGCGAAAGAACACTAAATCGCCCAGGCGTAATTCAGATTTTGAAATTGAACGACCTGAATAACGTTGTTCTGCGGTCGAACGTGGCAAATCAATATTAAATGCACCGAGCATTGTTTTCTGTACAAAAGCGGAACAGTCAATACCATTATGCCCTTCTCCGCCTAAACGATAACGAGTACCAGCCCACTTACGATAAATCTTATTTACTTTTTGAGTAGCTGAATTTGCTTTTGCAGACGATTTATAAGCCCGTTGTGCTTTGATTTGCTCGGTCGTAGCTACTTTAGCAACAATTTTGATTTGGTTTGGAGTGGCAGGGGTACTACTTAAACTCGCAGAAGCCATTGATGAATAGCTTGCAATCGTTGCAAACAATATAGGGGTGAATAACGTCTTAAGCCTTGTAAAAGTAGCATTTTGTTTAATCATAATTTGTCTCGCCAGAACAACTACAGCGGTTGATTCCTATATCTGAAAATAAAGTCTAAAAATAAAGTTTCATATTAAAAAGGCTTATCCACTGATAAGCCTTAAGTTATAAGCTGAATCAGTATAGTCGATTATTTTGCCAATGTCCGCAAAAATTTTATTTCATCTGCCCAAATTTCAGGCTGAACTGTTTCTAAAATAAGCGGGATATTGTCAAAACGGTTATCTTGCATGATAAATTTACAAAAATCAGTGCCGATTGTGCCTTCTCTTAATGTGTGATGGCGGTCTACTCGACTACCCAATGGCGTTCTTGAGCCATTTAAGTGCATTCCTCGTAAATATTGGAAGCCAACAGTTCGTTCAAATTCGGTAAATGTTTGCTCACAGGCTTGTAATGAGCTGATATCGTAACCGGCTGAAAACAAGTGACAGGTATCTAAACAAACACCTACTCGGCTTTTATCTTCCACTTGGTCAATAATTTCGGCTAAATGTTCAAAACGATAGCCAAGATTAGAACCCTGACCAGCTGTATTTTCAATTACCGCAACAACATTCGGTACTTTTTCCACTGCAATATTAATAGATTCGGCAATGCGCACTAAACATTCACTTTCCGAAATTTTATTTAAATGTGCACCAGGGTGGAAATTCAGTAGTTTTAATCCTAACTGATTTGCTCGTTCCATTTCATCAATAAAAGCTTCTCGTGATTTTGCTAAATTTTTCACTTCTGGATTGCCTAAATTAATTAAATAACTGTCATGCGGTAAAATATGATCCGGTGAGAACTGATGCGCCTTACAAAAACGCTTAAATCTCTCAATCGTATCTGCTTTTAATGCTGGTGCTTTCCATTGACGTTGGTTTTTAGTAAATAAAGCAAAAGCATTTGCGCCGATTTCAACCGCTCTTAATACAGCGTTCTCGCCCCCCCCCGAAGCACTCACGTGTGCACCAATATATTTCATCTTCTTATCCTATTCGTGTAAAATGGCTAACTTCTTAACCTTTATAAATCATTACTTATGAGCGAAACAACCATTAACGATTTTTCACTATTGTGCCGTTTATTCGGCAATTTATTCTACCGTCCTCCAACCGATCCGATTCTTGCCGGCACTTTTGCTTGGCTTGCACAAGGCGGCTTACGCCAACAATGGATGCTTTCAACCGATGCTCAAAGTGAATTAGCTTTAACGGTGTTAGAAAAAAATGCTAACCCTACGCAATTACAAGCAAGCTATCAAGCGCTTTTTGGTGAGACAGGAGCTATTGCTACAACAATTTCTGCCTATAAAATTGCGGTTGAAGACTTTATCAACTTCCGCCAAACACGCGCAATGCCGGCGTTAGAAAAACCTGATCACGTTGCACTTTTATTACTTACCGCCTCTTGGATTGAAGACAATTTAGATTCAAGCGCTGCACAACAAGCCTTTTTTGAGCAGTTTTTATTGCCGTGTGCTGCTAAATTCTTAGGACAAATCGAAGCACATGATAACGGTTTCTATAAAGCGCTTGCTCAACTTTGTCGTGATGCACTCAGTGCAATGGCTGACGAATTAGAAGAATTATCCGAACAAGAAAGCGAATAATTTATGTGAATAAAAGCTCTTTGAGTGATAAACTCAAAGAGCTTACTCTTTAGCATAATCATTTGGAGGCTAATATGAAAAAGTGTATTCAGATAATGTCTGTCTTGTTCTCATTATTGCTTTCTGCTTGTGCTTTAACGCCACAGCAACAAGCAGCTAGACAGGCACAGCAACTCAAGGCACATCAAGCTTTATCGGTAGCATTAGCTAAACAGTGTGATGTAGAAACTGCCGAATTAATGGCGCAGTTATATGATCCGCCGGTGGCTCAAACCGAAAAAGAAAAAGCCGCCTTTACCAAGCGCTACCAGAAAAAAGCCAATGATCCACTGTTCCAATCTTGCTATAAACTCGCGTGGGATAACTATAAACACCAAGCGGAATTAGAGGAAATGCAACGTTACTATGATTTTGAGCGTACTCGTTTCCGCCCTTGGCATTATTGTTACGCTTGTTGGTAAAAAAACGGACACTGCAAAGTGTCCGTTTTTGTAAAATTTAAACCAAATTAGACCGCTTGCTCGGCACGATTACAGCATAATAAGTAGTAAATGGCAGAGGCCACCAAGGTACAAATAGCCATTGCATATAGCATCGGACGCTCACTTGTAACCGCAATATGCGATAACATTGCACCCACTACGGAAGCAATACCAAAACGTGCCGTTCCTGCCAAACCGTTTGCCGTACCCGCCATTTGCGGATAACGATCTAAAATCGCAGCTGTTGCATTACTGCCAATGGTCGAAAGCATTCCCACATAAAACGGAATACCTAATGCCATCGCCCAAAAGCCTAATTGGAAGACGGCGACACACGCAAGCCAGATACCAGCTAGTAACTGAACGAGTAAGCCGATTTTCAACATTTTCTCTGAACCGACTTTAACTACAATGCGCCCATTTAGTACCGTCATTGCAACCATAACAATCATATTTAAGCCGAAGAAATAGCCGAAATATTCCTGCGATACACCGTGAATACCGATATAAACTAACGAACCTGAGGTTAAAAAGCAGAATAAACCGGCAAAGGTTAAGCCCCCCACCAAAACATAGCCTAATACATTTTTATCCGATAACAATTTCCAGAAGTTTTTAAAAATAATGCCAAATTGAAGCGATTGACGTTTTTCTACCGCTAATGTTTCAGGAATTTTCCAGCTGATCAAGAACACACAACTGACGCCCATAAATACTAAGGTGTAGAAAATCGAATGCCAGTGAAAATATTTTGCGATATATCCACCCAGGATCGGCGCTAATAGCGGAGCGAGCATTGAAATGATCATAATGACCGACATCATTTTGGCGAAACGATTACGATCAAACAGATCTCGAACTAAAGCCCCCAATACCACAGCTGGTGCTGCCGCACAAAGCCCTTGTATTAATCGCAGCAAATAGAAATTTCCGATTGTCATCACTGCTGTAAGGAAATAAGCGGCAACCGCCGAACCGGTAAGCCCAAATAAAATAATCGGTTTACGTCCAAAGCTATCCGCTATCGGTCCCCAGAATAGCTGCCCGACAGCGAAGCCGAAAGTAAATACCGCTAATGTAGTTTGTACTTTTTCCTGCGAAACCTGTAAATCTCGTGCAATATCAAGGAATGAAGGCAGATACATATCGATCGCAAGCGGTGGCAACATCGCCATCATTCCTAAAATAATAAAAAAGCACGGATGCGGTCTTTGGGTTGCCATCAAAAGCCCCCTATTTCTTGCTCGGTAAGCGGGCGATATTCACCTTCTTCAAGGCTTTCATCTAACACTACATTACCGATACGCCAGCGATGTAATGCCTCTACTTTATTACCTAAAGCCGCAAACATACGTTTTACTTGATGATAACGCCCTTCGCTGATAGTTAAATTCACATTGTAATCGTCAATAATTTCCATTTGTGCCGGTAAACAAGGCTCGCGTTCACCGCGTAATAAAATCCCTTCCGCAAGTTTTTCCGCATAAAAATCTTCCACTGGATCGGCAAGTGTTACCAAATAAGTCTTTTCACAATGGTGTTTCGGCGAAGTAATGCGATGCGACCATTTACCATCATCCGTCAATAAAACTAAACCGGTTGTATCCACATCTAAACGTCCTGCGGTATGCAACTTAGTCATCAGTGGATAATCAAAAAATTGAAAGACTGTCGGATATTCACCGTCATCATGCGAACACACATACCCCTGCGGCTTATACAGCATAAAATACTGACCTTCATCGACCCATTCTAAACGTTCGCCTTCGTAACAAATTTCATCTGTTTCACTAATTTTTGCTGATCCACTCTTTTCGATCTTTCCGTTAACCGTCACTAAACCGCTTTTTAAAGCTTTTCCTGCTTGAGAACGAGTTAAACCCGTATTTTCAGCAATAAATTTATCTAAACGCATAATTTTCTCTTGAATATATAAAGGAGAGACTTAACTTTCATTGAAATTGGATTAATGGAAAGCGGTCAAAAATGCTTAATTTTTTGCAAATTCTTGTCTGTTTTTGACCGCTTATAGAGTGAGCATTATAGCATAATTTCTTGCACAAACGGGCTATCTAAATCAGCAATGGGTAAGTTAGAGTCTTTCCAAGGACGTAGCAACTGATATTGCATCAGATCTAACGTATCTAAACCGGGGGTTATCTGCGGGGTATATTGCCGTGCAAACCGAGCAAGCTGAGTTAAACCTAAACTTGATTCAATACTGGAACTGATAACAGCAATAAGCCCTTGTTGATGAGCTTGCTCAATTAAACGAATACACTTTTGTAATGATCCGACTAAGGTCGGTTTAATCACAATAGCAGTTACATTCGGTTCGTTTTTTACGACAAAATCCGGCTCTCGCACGGTTTCATCCCAAGCAATTGCAATGCCTGAGACTTGAGAAAATTGGCGGGAAAGTTCCGGCGTTTTGCACGGTTCTTCAATAAATTGAATGCGACTTTTGTTTTCATTTGCAATTTTTTCGGCAAATTTAACCGCTTTCTCAAGCGTCCAACCTCGATTCGCATCTAAACGTAATTGTAAATCGGGTAAAGCTTCAAGCAACATATTGGCAATTAAACCGTCACGATTAGCCTCATACAGCCCGACTTTCATTTTGCCGATTTTGTCGCCTTCCAGTGCATTCAGCTCTGTATATAACTCGTCTGGATCACCATAGCAAAGTACCGCTGCACGATAATTTCCTTGCTCAGCTAATTCTCCGTTTAATTCCGCTAATGCACAACTTAAACCGAATGCCACAGAAGGCACATAACTGTCTAAATCATCTTGTTGCTCGGCTAGCCATTTCACAAGCCATTGTTCCGTTTGTTGCTGAGCAAGCGTAAGATCTTCTTGGCTAAATTCGGGTAGCGGGGCGATTTCACCCCAACCGATTTGGTTATCTTCAGTTAATTTAACAATTAGCCCTTCACGCTGTTTTAAACGACGATGACGCAAAATAACGCCGGCTTCTACCGGAATCTGATAACGATATAACTGTGCTTTACGCATAATAAGTCCTCAAAAATTGCAAAATTTTAGACTTATTTTACCGCTATTCTTGTCTGAAACGAGAAAATCTTTATTGATTGTTCGAAAAATTTATATCACCACAACGTTAAAAAATAAAAAAATGACCAAAAATTAATTTTTCAATCTTGTTTCTTTACTTTCTCCATAACACTTTCTGATATAAAGCGTAGCCTACTTCTTGTACATTTTGATTTATCAGTATTTGGGTCTCACTTTTCCATTTTATTGCACGTGTCCGCAAAAAACGCTTAGGCAAAAAATATTTTAATAACGGTATTTTGGTAACTACATTTCCGATTGGTTCATTTTTTAACATGGTCGACATTTGGAAACGTAGGAACATATTTTCAGAAGGCAACAAAATTCCTTCTTCTTGAATTTCAAAATCATTATATTGTTTTCCATTCCAAATAAGCTGTTTAAACAATTGTTTTCCTTTCCACTCCTTCCAAATAACCGTATGATTTTCAGACAAAAATCGTCCCCAATATAATTCTGATACGGCTAGTTTCCAAGGTACAAAATTCATTTCAAGTGTATCCGCATAACCTAATCCTTGATATTCCTTATCTTGAAAAGTGATATGAAAATTCCCTTTCGGCGTATGACAATACCAATTTATATACTGAGTAGGATTATAAACTAATGTGGATTTTAGTTCGGATGAATGCGGAATCCAATAAGCTGAAAAATTTAAACGAAAATGATTAATCGAACGATCTATTTGCTTTAATTTAAACAAGCTACTTTTTTCAAATTGCTGACCGTTCTTACTATTAAATAAAATAGAAGAATAAGGAATTTTAATTCCCCATAACATTAACTCGACAAAATAAATAATAAACGCATTTCCTTGTTTATCAATGCCATCATAATAATGTTTTTTTAAATAAAACATTCGTTCTCCTTCTATAATTTTTATTATATACTTATTCTACCAGTCTTTTACAAAATAACCACATTCTTTACAAAAGAATTTTATTAATTTTATGCAAAATAAGCGAATAAGTAGGCTCATTTAGGATACGCTCTAGAAAAAAAGCCCTTTTTCCGCTACAATTTACGTAATTTTGTAACAAATTCAGAGAGATCACTCATGTCAAACCAAAAACGAAAAATGCTGGTTACCTGTGCTTTACCCTATGCAAACGGTGCAATCCATCTAGGTCATATGCTTGAACATATCCAAGCGGATATTTGGGTTCGTTTCCAACGTATGCGTGGCAATGAGATTCACTTTGTGTGTGCGGATGATGCTCATGGCACACCGATTATGCTTAATGCGGCAAAACAAGGCATTACTCCAGAACAATTAATCGAAAAAGCAAAAACTGATCACGTAGCGGATTTCAAAGGCTTCAATATCAGTTTCGATAACTATCATTCGACTCATAGCGAAGAAAACCGTGAACTTACTACAGAAATGTATAAAAAATTACGTGCTAACGGTTTCATCAAAAGTCGTGTGATTTCTCAGTTATTCGACCCTGAAAAACAAATGTTTCTGCCAGATCGTTTTGTAAAAGGTACTTGCCCGAAATGTAAAGCGGAAGATCAATATGGTGATAACTGTGAAGTGTGCGCATCAACTTACAGTCCGATGGATCTTATCAACCCTCGTTCTGCCGTGTCAGGTGCAACTCCTATCGTAAAAGAATCTGAACACTTTTTCTTCGATTTACCAAGTTTTGAAGGTATGTTGAAAGAATGGACACGTTCAGGTTCGTTACAATCGGAAATCGCGAATAAAATGCAAGAATGGTTCGAAAGCGGTTTACAGCAATGGGACATCAGCCGTGATGCGCCTTATTTTGGTTTCCCGATTCCGGATGCGGAAAATAAATTCTTCTACGTATGGTTAGATGCGCCTATCGGCTATATGGCGTCATTCAAAAATTTATGTGATCGTATCGGTTTAAACTTTGATGAATTCTGGAAAAAAGACGCTGAAACCGAGCTTTATCACTTCATCGGTAAAGATATCGTTTACTTCCACAGTCTTTTCTGGCCAGCGATGTTAGACGGTTGTGAATTACGTAAACCGACTAATGTATTTGCACACGGTTACGTCACAGTTGACGGTGTGAAAATGTCAAAATCACGCGGTACTTTTATTCAAGCAAGTACCTATTTAAAACATATCGATCCAGAATGTTTACGTTATTACTATGCGGCAAAACTGAACGAGCGTATTGAAGACTTGGATTTAAGCCTTGAAGATTTCGTACAACGTGTAAACAGCGATATCGTTAATAAACTAGTGAACCTTGCTTCACGTAATGCAAGTTTTATTGCAAAACGCTTTGAAGGAAAACTGGCTGATAAATTAGAAGATGAAGCGCTTTTCGCAGAATTTATTGCACAATCGGAACAAATCGCAGCACATTATGAAAATCGTGAATTTAACAAAGCGATTCGTTTAATTATGGATCTTTGTGATAAAGCGAATAAATATGTTGATGATAAAGCGCCTTGGGTGATTGCAAAACAAGAAGGGCGTGAAGTGGAATTACAAGCAGTTTGTTCAATGGGTATTGAATTATTCCGTGTGCTAATGAGTTACTTGAAACCAGTGTTACCACAGTTAGCGGAACGTGCCGAAGCCTTCTTACAAGCGGAATTAACCTGGGACAACATTCACCAACCATTATTAGGTAAAAATGTCGCACCATTTAAATCATTGTTCTCTCGTCTTGAGAAAAAACAAATTGATGCGGTAATTGAAGAAACTAAGGCGCTGTTTGCAGAGCAAAATAAAGCAGAAGATAAAAAAGGAAAACAAAAAGTGGAAAATACCGAAAATACGGCTGTTGAGCCTATCGCAGCGGAAATAACAATTGATGATTTCGCAAAATTAGATTTACGTGTGGCAAAAGTGATTAGTTGTGAAGCCGTACCGGAATCAAACAAATTATTAAAATTCCAATTAGATTTAGGTGATCACCAGCGTCAAGTATTATCAGGAATCAAAGCAGCGTATAACAATCCGGAAGAATTAGTTGGTCGTTTCGTGATTATGGTAGCAAACCTTGCACCACGTAAAATGAAATTTGGCGTATCGGAAGGTATGATCTTATCGGCAGGCACCGGCGGTGCAGACTTATTCTTACTTTCGGCTGATGAAGGTATCCGCTCGGGTATGCAAGTAAAATAAAAGCAACAACAAGCGGTGATATTCACCGCTTTTTTTGCGAATTAAGGAGAAACAATGATCCAACAAACGCTTTGTTTAATTAAACCCGATGCGACAAAACGTAATCTAATCGGTAAAATTCTTAGCTATCTAGAAGAAGCGGGCTTAACCATTAAAGCACTCAAAAAAGTACAACTAACCCAAGAACAAGCGGAAGGCTTCTATGCCGAACATCAAGGTAAGGAATTTTTCCCGCCGTTAGTCGAATTTATGATTTCGGCACCAATTGTTGCGGCGGTACTTGAAGGTGAAAACGCTATCGCCCACTACCGTGAATTAATGGGAGCAACTGATCCGGAACAACGTAAAGCCGGTACAATTCGAGCGCTCTACGCTATTAGCGGTCGTGAGAATTCGGTTCACGGTTCGGATTCTGAACAATCGGCAAAACGTGAAATCGCATACTTCTTCACACCGAATGAAATTATCTAAGCTAGACTAAAAAGAAAGCCGTTTGTCTAAAACAAACGGCTTTTTATCACTGACAAACGATCAAGTTTCAGTAAAATTTCGAAATTATGTAGCAAATGTACAAATTTGTTTTGTAGGGGCGGACCGATGTGTCCGCCTGTGATATAAAATATCTTATTGATTTTTCTTGGGCGAACACATCGGTTCGCCCCTACGTTTCATTCATCAATAATCTTGTGCAACTGATACATAATACCGCAAAATTTTGCAAGAAACAGACCGCTTGTTCATATCTTAACGAATAATCAATAGCTTACTTGAGCTTTCAATAATACTCGCCAAATCGGTATTTTCTTTTAATTGCACTTCATCCATTGGCTCAATATGCCAGATATCTCGTGCATAATCTAACACTGAACGATCTGATGAGAAGTAGCCCATATTGGCAATATTGATAATTGCCGAACGTGTCCACGCTTTCCTATTGCGATAAGCGACTGCAACTCGTTCTTGTGCTTCAACATAGCTACGAAAATCCGCGCAGGCTTGGTAATAGTCACCTGAATTTAGAATCAGATCTTGATAGCGATACGGATCATCTGGTGAAAATTTACCATTTAAGATTTGTGAAATCGCCTCATTTAATTCACCATCTGTTTCATAATAATGATACGGCGAATAGCCGTTACGACGTAGTTCTTCTACTTGTTCGACCGTGTTACCGAAAATAAAGATATTTTCTTTACCGACGTGTTCCAGAATTTCAACATTCGCGCCGTCTAACGTTCCGATAGTTAATGCACCGTTTAAGGCAAACTTCATATTAGACGTACCTGATGCCTCAGTACCCGCCAATGAAATCTGCTCGGACACATCCGCCGCCGGAATGATCATCTGCGCCAGTGATACACCATAATTTGGAATAAACACTACCTTAATCAAATCACGTACTCGTTCATCATTATTGATTACATTTGCAACATCGTTAATCAAACGAATGACTTTCTTCGCCGCATAGTAAGCACTTGCCGCTTTACCAGCAAAGATAAATACACGTGGTGTCCAATCCGCATTCGGATTTTTTAAGATACGGTTATATAGCGTAATAATGTGTAATACGTTTAACTGTTGGCGTTTATATTTATGAATACGTTTAACTTGCACGTCAAAAATCGCTTCCGGATTCAGTTTGATACCTAAATTTTTCTCAACATAATCCGCCAATTTACGTTTATTCTCATATTTTACCGCCGCAATTTCAGCCTGAACATCCGCATCATCGATGAATACATTAAATTTCTCTAATTCACTAAGATCGGTTAGCCAATTTTTGCCGATACGTTTATCTAAAATATTGGCTAAACCCGGGTTGGCGATTTTAATCCAACGGCGAGGAGTTACTCCATTGGTTACATTAGTAAAGCGATCCGGATAAATACGAGCGAAGTCGGCAAAAATGGATTCCACCATTAAATCCGAGTGGATTTTTGCCACACCGTTTACTTTGCTTGAAGCCACAACTGCTACCCACGCCATACGCACTCGGCGATCACCGTGTTCGTCAATCAGTGACACACGTTGTACTAAATCTTCTTCACCCGGGAATTTTTCACGCACTTCATTTAAGAACCATTCATTGATCTCAAAAATAATGCCTAAGTGACGCGGTAAAATACGCCCTAACATTTCCACCGGCCAAGTTTCCAATGCTTCGCTCATTAAGGTGTGGTTGGTATAGTAGAAAATTTTGCGAGTCATATTCCACGCTTGCTCCCAGCTATAGCCTTTCTCATCAATTAAGATGCGCATTAATTCCGGCACTGCGAGCGTTGGATGGGTATCGTTTAAATGAATCGCTACTTTATCCGCTAAATTAGCACAAGATCCGCACTCCGCTTCATGGCGACGAATAATGTCTTGTATCGAAGCAGAACAGAGGAAATATTCTTGACGTAAACGTAATTCACGTCCGCTATAAGTAGAATCGTCCGGATACAGCACACGAGAAACGTTCTCAGATAAATTCTGATGACTCATTGCGGCAAAATAATCACCTCGGTTGAAATCCGCTAAACCGAAACCTTTCCCCGAAGCGTGCGCCGACCATAAGCGCAAACTATTAGTTGAGGTAGTTTCATAGCCGGGAATTAATTGATCGTGAGCTTGGGCAATAATCTCTTCATCCGGCTGCCATACAGTTTTTTTACCTTCTAGCCAAATACGTCCGCCAAAGCGCACCGGAAAACGTTTACTCGAACGTAAATACGTCCATACAAACTCATTTTCTAACCATTGATCCGGCTGCTCCACTTGTTCACCATGACGGATTTCTTGGCGGAACATACCGTACTCATATTGAATACCGTAGCCAATCGCCGGAATTTTCATTGCAGCAAGACTATCCATATAACAAGCGGCTAAACGCCCTAAACCGCCATTACCTAAACCCGGATCGCCTTCTTCGTTAATAATCTCTTCAATATTTTGTCCGAGTTCTTTTAATGCGGCATCGACTAACTCATACACCCCTTCCGCAATCATTGCGTTTGAGAACGTACGTCCCATTAAAAATTCCATTGAAAGGTAATACACTCGGCGGCTGGCGTTCGCAACTTGACTACGGCGGGTTTGTAACCATGATTCAGTAGAAAGATCTCGCACCACACGCAACGCCGCATTTAACCAGTTACGTTTACTTGCTTTGCGAGGTTCTACCCCTAGCGCATAAACCATTTTGTATAAAATGGCATCCTTTACATGTTGAATATTTTCGGGACTTAAAATTTTATTGCCCATGATTGGCTCCTAAGTAACAAACTAAGTAATCAGCATAAATTGAGTAAAAAAAGTACAATAATTCTATAATTAATGTCGTAAAATCGCTGGAGAATTACAAAGATTTTGCTTTATTGATACTATTTACAAAATAAGCGGTAAGATTTTGTAATTTTTTTGCAAATTCCGACCGCTTGTGAAAAAGATGATACTATACGATGTCTTGGTAAATCGCCTGATAAGCTGTTGCCGCTCTTGCCCAGCCGAAATCTTGTGCTAACGCATTTTGACGTACACTAGACCATAGCTTTTGTTTTTTCCAAAGATTTAGCGCTCGCTGGAATGCATTAAAGAAATCATCACTGCTCGGGTATTTAAATACAAATCCGGTTGCATTACGTTGTTCAATGCTGTCTTTGTGGCTATCCACCACCGTATCGGCTAAACCGCCAGTTTGGCGAACTAGCGGTAAAGTACCGTATTTCAAACCGTATAGTTGCGTTAGACCGCAAGGTTCGAAGCGGCTTGGCACAAGAATAACATCACCACCGGCAATAATTTGATGAGACAATGCTTCGTTATAGCCGATATATAAACCGATTTGTTCCGGATAACGGTTACGTGCTTCGTTTAACAGATATTCCAAATGCGGAGAGCCGCTACCTAAGACGATTAATTGCACGTGTTGTTGCATTACGTCATCAATCCTATCTAGGATGAAATCTGCCCCTTTTTGTTCCGTTAAGCGAGTGACCATCACCATGAGCATTGCATTTTTATCTTCTGGTAAGTTGAACATACGTTGCAACTCAGCTTTATTTTTCGCCTTACCATGCATATAACTCGGTTTGTATGTCGCCACGATATTTTCATCGGTTTCCGGATTCCACACCTTATCATCCACGCCGTTTAGCACGCCGTGCAAGCAACCTTGC
Source organism: Actinobacillus capsulatus DSM 19761 (assembly GCF_000374285.1). Classification (GTDB taxonomy): domain Bacteria; phylum Pseudomonadota; class Gammaproteobacteria; order Enterobacterales; family Pasteurellaceae; genus Actinobacillus; species Actinobacillus capsulatus. The sequence goes on from NZ_KB893936.1 coordinate 54,122, forward strand.
GCTTGACGTGTTTGTAGCAAACCGTGCATGCCACCGCCAGCAATTTGTTCGGTAATTTCCATTGCATAAGTCGGGCTTACCGTAGTGATGCGATCCGCATAATATAATCCGGCTTTCAAATATGAAATTTCACCGTAAAACTCCATGCCTTCCGCTTGGAAGAAATCCCACGAGAAACCCAATTCCGGTAAATGATGTGGCTGGAAGCGCCCCGGATAGGCAATATTATGAATGGTAAAAACGCTTTTCACTGGGCTATGCCAACTTTTTAGATAAGCACAAGCCAAACCGCCTTGCCAATCATGCGCGTGTAAAATATCTGCTTTACCCCACCAATGATCTAGCCCTTCCGATAGCTGCGCACCTAAATAGCCTAAAATAGCAAAGCGCTTATAGTTATCCGGATAATCCGCATAACCGGAATCATGATACGGATTGCCTGAACGTTGGAATAAATGTGGCGCATCAATCAGATAAATGCCCAAACCATTGAAATAAGTAAAACGAATCGTCACTAAACCGGCAAAAGTACCTAAAGTAACAACTTCGTTTGTTTCTCCGATTTTTTCCGCCACTTTTGGATAGAGCGGAAGTAAAACTCGAACATCATTGCCGGCTTGTTGCTGAGCATAAGGCAATGCGCCCATCACATCCGCAAGTCCACCGGTTTTAATTAACGGATACATCTCCGAGCAAATATGTAAAATTTTCATTTTGTTGCCGTTTAATTTGTATTTGTAAAATAAAGAGAAAATTAGACCGCTTGTAAAAGCGCTAAAGGTGAGCTAAACGCTCACCTGTATCAGATTAAATTGTGTGATGCAATTTGATACTGGACTGATAACCACTTAATGCATCAAGCATTTTTTGAGTCACCAAGACGATCCCGCCTTTGCTAACACGGAAACGTTTTGCATCTTCTTCTAAATTCACACCGATTTCCAAACCATCGGGAATGGTACAGTGACGATCAATCACCGCACGTTTAATCACGCAATTTTTGCCAATCGTTACCTGCGGTAAAATTACGGTATGTTCAATTACGGTTTCAGCGTCCACTTTTACTTTAGCAAACAAGACCGAATTACTGATTTCCGCATCGGTGACCACACAGCCACCGGCAATTAACGAATTATCTAAAGTATGCTGACGTGCTTTTTTATAGAAGAAACGTGCCGGTGCGGTTTGTTGCGGTCGCCCGTGAATCGGCCAAGATTCATCATATAAATCAAGTTGCGGCTCTTCCGAAACCAAATCCATATGTGCCGCCCAATAACTGTCAATCGTACCAACATCTCGCCAATAAATCGAACCGCTTGCATTACGACCTTTACATGAACGTTCAAACGGATGCGCATATAACACGCCTTCTTCTACCGCTTTTGGAATGATATCTTTACCAAAGTCGTGTGAAGTCCCCGGAATTAAGGCTTCACGTTCTAATACGTCATATAGATAATCCGCATCGAACACGTAAATCCCCATTGAAGCTAACGATGAATTCGGCTTATCAGGCATAGCTGGCGGATTTGACGGTTTTTCCACGAATTTTTTCACTTTTAATTTATCGTTAACCGCCATTACGCCAAATTCGACCGCTTGCTCACGTGGCACTTCAATACAGCCAACCGTACATTTGGCGCCACTTTCTACGTGATCACTCAGCATTTGGGTGTAATCCATTTTATAAATGTGGTCGCCAGCTAAAATCATCACATATTTTGGGCGATAATGCGATTTCATCATCGCCATATTTTGATATACCGCATCGGCCGTGCCACGATACCAAGTATTTTCATCCAACTGCTGACGAGCCGGTAGCATATCAATATATTGATTACGTTCATAAGGTAGGAATGACCAACCACGTTGTAAATGACGTAGTAATGAGTGAGCAGCATACTGAGTAATTACCCCCACTTTAAGTAAATTCGAATTAATACAGTTTGAAAGCGCAAAGTCGATAATGCGGCGGCTACCACCAAAATATACAGCTGGTTTTGCTCGTCTGTCAGTTAACTCATAAAGACGTGAACCACGACCACCCGCTAAAATAAGCACTAATGTATCGTTAGTAATATCGTTTCTGATTAAATCGTTTTTTTCTTGTGTAAGCATACTTTGTTTCTCCGATGTTGTGTTATTTATCACACTAATGTGAACCTAATTTTCTTTGAAGCACGCATACTCCCATCTGTTCCAGCTGAAGAGTAACCGCCTGCGCATCCGCTATCAAAGTTGCCGTTTTTTCCCCAAGGTAAAAGTGCCATTTACCTTGAGGTAAGAAAAATTGTTGCTTATCTTTTTTAGCATTAATTAAGATAAGCCATTGTTCTTGAAAAAGAATTTGTAATGCTTTAAGTGAGTGGTTATGCCAATCAACCACTTGCATAATCTCACCGTATGCGGAAAACCATTGCACGTCATTTTCTGTCCACCAATGACTTTGGTGGGAAAGCAACAAAATTTGTTTACGTAAATCAATCCACTTAGCAACATAAGCAATACGCTCATTATTTGCCTGCTGCCAATTAATCCAAGTTGTTTCATTATCTTGGCAATAGCTGTTATTGTTACCTTTTTGCGAATGCCCCAACTCATCACCAGCTCGTAGCATGGGTACGCCATTTGAGATAAACAGCACTGCAAGCAAACTACAAGCGGTCTGATTTCGTAAAATATTTACCAATTCGTTATCCGTATCTCCTTCCACACCGTGATTATTACTATAATTATGTTCATCACCGTCTCGATTTTGCTCGCCATTTGCCTGATTATGTTTTTTGTTATAACTCACGAGATCTTGTAGAGTAAAACCATCATGAGAGGCGAAATAATTAATACTCTTAGAAGGCGAATATTGCCAATATATGTCGTCACTTCCTGCTAAACGACGGGCAAATTCGGCTAAGTTACCGCTTTCTTGCAAGAAAAAGCTGCGCATTGTGGTACGGTATTTATCATTCCATTCGGCAAATCCTGCTGGAAACTGTCCGACTTGATAGCCTTCCGGGCCAATATCCCAAGGTTCCGCAATAAATTTAATCTGCTGTAATACCGGTATTTGTTTAATTTTTTCAAACAGCGGCGCAATATTTGAGAAGGTAGGCGTTCGCCCTAATATTGTCGCCAAATCAAAGCGGAACCCATCAATATGGCATTCTTTCACCCAATACACTAAACTATCGACAGCCCATTGACAGACCATCGGATGAGCCAAATTTAGTGCGTTGCCACACCCCGTCCAATTGCAATATTCGCCTTGTCCGTCCAGCCAGTAATAGCTTTGGTTATCAATCCCTCTTTGGCAAAGTGTCATACCGTCTTTACCGGCTTCCACCGTATGGTTATACACCACATCTAAAATGACCTCGAAGCCGTTTTGATGCAAGGTTTTAACCAAATATTTAAATTCGAAAAGCGGATCTTCTTGATCCCAAGCTAAGCAAGGATCAATTGCCGAATGCGCTAAAACGCTATATCCCCAATAATTGGTTAACCCTAATCGCTGTAAATGCACTTCATCTGCATGGTAGCTGACAGGCTGCAGTTCAATCGTCGTCACGCCTAACCGTTTTAAATGTGCGATCGATGCCGGATGCGCCATGCCTGCATAAGTCCCACGTAACGGCTCCGGAATATTATGATTTAAACGACTAAAACCTTTTACATGTGCTTCGTAAATAATCGTTTCCGCCCATGAATAGTGCGGACGTTTTTCTCCAGTCCAGTCAAAATCATCGACTACCACAACCGATTTAGGTGCAAGGTGAGCATTATCTTGTGGGTCATTCCAAATAAAATAGCTTAACGCTTTCTCATCATACGCATCAGGCTGTCCCACTACTCGCTTGGCATACGGATCAAGCAGCAATTTATTCGGATTAAATAATGCGCCTTTTTGCTCATCAACATCACCTGAAACTCTAAAACCATATAAGCTGCCGTTCTCAACACCGCAAACGAACAGATGCCAAATATCTCCGCTACGTTGCATCGGATAACGCTGTTCACCCTTATCATCAAAAATACACAGCTCAATAGCGGTCGCATTTGCTGAAAAAATTGCAAAATTTGTGCCTTTTTTACCCACTTGTGCACCAAGAGGAAACGGCTTTCCTGCTAATGTTTTCATCTGCTACTTCTTACTTTTTCTTTTTTTCTTAACGTGCTTGGTTGCCACACCCGTTTCTTTACTAAGGCTAGACTGTGCCACTGTTTTTGCTTCTCTCACAATAAAAATAGTTGCTAACGGTGGTAATGAAACACAGAGAGAATAAGGCTTACCGTGTGACGGCTCTTCCTCGCATAGAATCTCACCGTAATTACCAACATTACTACCGGCATAATAAGCCGCATCCGAGTTGAGTATCTCTTTATAAATCCCGTCTTGTGCAACACCGACACGATAGTTATGACGTACAATCGGCGTAAAATTGCTGATCACAATCACACTTGAACCATCTTTCGCTTTACGTTCAAAAGCAAATACCGATTGTTGCCAATCATCCACTACCAGCCACTCAAAACCACTTGGCTCATGATCAAGCTGATAAAACGCCGGATATTGCTGATAAACTCGATTCAAATCTCGCACCCAATTCAACATACCTTTATGCCAATTTCCACCTTCTTCACCAAGCAAGAACCAATCCAAACTTTCGTTAAAGTTCCACTCTCGTCCTTGAGCGAATTCATTACCCATAAACAGTAATTTTTTGCCTGGATAGCCCCACATATAGCCGTAATAAGCACGTAAATTTGCAAATTTTTGCCAGCTATCGCCTGGCATTTTGCCAATTAAAGAACCTTTACCATGCACAACTTCATCGTGTGAAAGCGGCAAAATAAATTTTTCGCTATATTGATAGATCATACCGAATGTCATCCAGTCATGATGATATTTGCGGTAAATTGGATCTAATGCCATATAACGGAGCGTGTCATTCATCCAGCCCATATTCCATTTATAATCAAAGCCCACGCCTTGCTGGCTTACCACATGCGTAATACCATTAAATGAAGTCGATTCCTCTGCTATCGTCACCGCAGCATGACCTTCTTGCTTAAGCATTTGATTAGTACGGCGTAAAAAATCCAGAGCTTCTAAATTTTCACGTCCGCCATATTGATTTGGAATCCATTCACCATCTTTGCGTGAGTAATCTCGATAAATCATTGATGAAACCGCATCGACACGTAAACCGTCAATACCGAAACGTTCCGTCCAATACAGCGCATTGCCGGAGAGATAATTGAAAACTTCGTTACGCCCGTAGTTAAAAATCAACGTATTCCAGTCTTGGTGATAGCCCTCTCTCGGATCTTGATGTTCATATAAATGCGAACCGTCAAATTGCTCTAAACCGTGTGAATCGGTTGGAAAATGTCCGACCACCCAATCTAAAATCACGGCAATACCTGCTTCGTGGGCTTTACGGATAAATGAACGGAGATCATCTGGTGAGCCAAAACGACTGGTTGGAGCATAAAGTCCGATGGGCTGATAGCCCCAAGAACCATCAAATGGATATTCTGTAATAGGAAGTAATTCGATATGCGTGAATCCCATATCTTTTACATAAGGAATGAGTTCATTGGCTATTTCATCATAATTCAGCCAATAGTTATTTTCTAAATTGCGACGCCAAGAACCTAGATGTACTTCGTAAATTGAAATCGGTTGATCGATATGATTGGCTCGGCGAAGTGTGTCTTCAATATCAACGATATCCGGTAATCCGGTGACAATTGAAGCCGTATCTGGGCGAAGCTGTGAAGCAAAGGCGTATGGGTCTGATTTCAAACGCAACTGACCGTGACTATCTAATAATTCAAATTTATATAATGCTCCTGCATCAATATTCGGAATAAATATATCCCAAATACCACTTTCTGCGTGAAAACGCATACTATGGATTCGACCATCCCAATAATTAAAATCACCGACAACAGAGACACGTTTTGCATTTGGCGCCCAAACACTAAAGCGCACACCTGCAATATTTTCTTGAATTTCAAAATGAGCGCCTAATTTTTCATAAGGACGAAGGTGAGTACCTTCAGATAATAACCAATTATCTAGTGCGAATAGGGAGGATTTAAAACGATATGGGTCTTCAATATCAATTTCACCCAATGGATAAGTAACACGTAAACGGTAATAGAAATGAGGATCGGAACAATCAAACGTAGCGACAAAAACACCGCAATCATCAATCTTTATAGTTTCCGATAAACATCGTCCTTGCTCATCAATAACTGTAACGGCATCTGCTTCAGGCAAATAAGTCCTTACTACACAATGACCATTTTCAAAATGACTCCCCAAATAGGAAAACGGGTCTTTACAATACCCACCGGAAAGCTGCTCAATAAAAGACGAATCTTGCTCTGAATAATTATAAGCTATCATGATTTGCTTCCTCATTTTTTTACACTCTAAATTATTTTTCTTTTCTGAAGAAAACGTTTGCATTTTAACATTAAAATAAAAACCTCGCCGAAAAACTATGTGCTTTTGTGATCTATATCATATTTTTATCGTAATATATGCGAACTAGCTCACACTTTTTGACATTTTTTTTAATCAGCTAGAACGATTTAGCAGAATATGGGGTACAATATGCAGCAATATTTTTATTTTTAAAATTAAATCCAATAAGGAGCTCAGATGCTAAATTTATCGGCACAAAATATCCGTTTAAATGGTACTGCCAGCAACAAAGAAGAAGCGATCAAGCTTGTTGCCGCAGGTCTTGTAGCAAATGGTAATGTTGCGGAAGGCTATGAAGCAGGAATGTTAGCCCGTGAAACGCAAACCTCAACTTTCCTTGGTAATGGTATCGCCATTCCCCATGGTACATTAGATACTCGCCACCTTGTCAAAAATACCGGCGTACAAATTTATCAATTCCCACAAGGTGTGGAATGGGGCGAAGGCAATAAAGCCTATGTTGTGATTGGTATTGCAGCAAAATCCGATGAGCATTTAGCTCTCCTTCGCCAATTAACCGGCGTATTAAGTGATGAAGAAGCGGCGACAACACTAGCAAAAACACAAGATATTGAAGAATTTGCTGCGGTACTAAGCGGTAAAAAATCACTTCCTGTTATTTCAGAAGAGACGATTTCATTAAATATCGATTCTTCTAGCCTCATTACACTTTCTGCAATTAATGCAGCAAAACTTCAAGAAAAAGGCTATGTCACACAAGCATTTATTCGCGATGTGATTGCAAGCTATCCTCTAAACTTAGGTGACAATCTTTTTGTAGCAGATTCTGCAAATGGTAACCTAGCGAACGGTTTTGCAGTAGCACGTAGCCAACAAGGACTGACTTTAGTTACTATCTCAGCGACAGATAATAATCTTTCTGCTCTTATCACTCGTTTATTAAATACCGATATTCGCAAACAATTAACCACAGTGTCAGCAGCACAAATCCTCGCACTCTTTGGTGCAAATGAAAATGCAGCTTCAGCAGCAAGCTCAACGGCAACAGAACAAGCCAGCCAACAAGTTATCGGCACATTTACCGTGCGTAACGACAACGGCTTACATGCTCGCCCAAGTGCGGTATTAGTACAAACCTTAAAACCATTTGCAGCAAAAGTCACCGTGGAGAACTTAGATCGTGGTACTGCACCTGCGAATGCCAAAAGTACAATGAAAGTGGTAGCGTTAGGCGCAAGCCAAGCACATCGCTTACGTTTTGTGGCAGAAGGTGAAGACGCTCAACAAGCGATCGAAGCATTGGCAAAAGCATTCATAGAAGGTTTAGGCGAAAGCGTTTCATTCGTACCGGCGGTTGAAGATACGATTGAAGGCACAGCACAACCGCAAGCGGTTGAATCTGCAAAAAATTCTGCAAATCCGACCGCTTCTGAACCTGCGGTAGAAGGCCAAGTAGAAGGTACATTCGTAATTCAAAACGAACATGGTTTACACGCTCGCCCAAGTGCGGTGTTAGTCAACGAAGTGAAAAAATATAATGCGACTATCGTGGTACAAAACTTAGATCGAGATAGCCAATTAGTTAGTGCGAAAAGCTTAATGAAAATTGTGGCATTAGGTGTAGTAAAAGGTCACCGCTTACGCTTCGTGGCAACCGGTGATGACGCTCAAAAAGCGATTGACGGTATCGGTGCGGCGATTGCTGCGGGTTTAGGTGAGTAATTGAGGGACAAACAATGACACAACAATTACGTATTGCAACCATAACCTTAAACCCGGCGTTTGACTTGGTCGGCCGCCTACAACGCATTGAAGTGGGCGAAGTAAATACCGTTGAAACCTTAGGCTTATACCCTGCCGGTAAAGGAATTAATGTTGCGAAAGTATTAGCGGATCTTGGCGTTAAATTAGCAGTTACCGGTTTTTTAGGTGCAGAAAATCAGGGCGATTTCGTTCAATCGTTTAAACAAAACGGTGTGGACGATCAATTCTATCGTATTGACGGTAAAACCCGTATTAACGTGAAAATTACCGAAACCGAAGCTGACGTGACCGACTTGAACTTCTTAGGTTTTGAAATTAGTGCCGAAGATTGGGCAAACTTTACCGCTCAATCACAGCAATGGGCAAAAGCGTTTGATTTGGTGGCGGTATGCGGTTCACTCCCTCGTGGTGTAACGGCGCAACAATTCTCACAATGGTTGGAATCACTTCACCAACAAGGCTTAAAAGTGGTGTTAGACAGCAGCAATGCGGCATTAACTGAAGGTTTAAAAGCCCATCCTTGGTTAGTGAAACCGAATCGTCGTGAGTTAGAAGTTTGGGCGAATCGTCCGTTAAACAGCTTAGAAGAAGTGATTGCAGCGGCACAAGAATTGCGTGCCGGCGGTATTGAAAATGTGATTATTTCAATGGGTGCAGACGGTTCCGTATGGCTCAACAGCGAGGGCGTGGTTCAAGCTAAACCGCCTCGTTGCCAAAATGTCGTGAGCACGGTCGGAGCCGGCGATTCTATGGTGGCAGGCTTAATTTATGGGCTTGCTCAAGGTTGGGATAAAGCGAAAACCCTCGCCTTCGCAAGCGGTACGTCAGCATTAGCGGTATCACAAAGTAATGTGGGTATCAGCGACCGAAGCGCCCTAGATGAAATAGTGGCACAGGTGAAATTAACCAATCTTTCATAAATTAAATGTGTAGGGACGCCATGCTTGGCGTCCACTAAGAATAACGGACACGAAGCATCGTGTCCCTACCGTTCAAATTTAAAATTATCTCAAACTTATAAGGATCTCAACATGAATATTTCCTTTGTATTCCCTCACTCACTGGGTAAAGCCCGTGCTTTCCTTGTGAATGAAGTATTATCAGCAGCAGCTAAGCAGCAAGGTCATCAAGTTGTAAACGCTGAACAAGCTGATTTTGTCGTGTTATTTAACGATGAAATTCCGACTAGTGCTGCCGGTAAACAAGGTGCGGTGGTGAATTTAGACCAAGCTTTTGCTCAACCGGAAGCGACGCTTAAACAAGCGGCCGAAAATGCAAAAACTTTTGCAAATGCAACCGTTTCTAGCACATCAAATTTAGATATGAAAAACATCGTAGCAGTAACCGCTTGCCCTACTGGCGTGGCACATACTTTTATGTCTGCGGAAGCAATTGAAAACTACGCCAAAGCACAAGGTTGGAACGTTAAAGTTGAAACACGTGGTCAAGTTGGTGCGGGTAATCCGATTTCTGCGGAAGAAATTGCAGCGGCAGACTTAGTCTTTGTGGCGGCGGATATTGACGTGAATTTAGACAAATTCAAAGGGAAACCGATGTACCGTACGTCAACCGGTTTAGCGTTGAAGAAAACGGCACAAGAATTTGAAAAAGCGTTTGCACAAGCAACTGTTTATCAAGGCGGTGCAACGACTGCACAACAAGCTGAAGGCTCAGTAAACAGTGAGAAAAAAGGTTTATATAAACACTTAATGACCGGCGTTTCGCATATGTTACCGTTAGTGGTTGCCGGTGGTTTATTAATTGCGATTTCATTTATGTTCGGTATTGAAGCGTTCAAAGATGAAACCATCGCAGGCGGCTTACCGAAAGCGTTAATGGATATCGGTGGCGGTGCGGCATTCCACTTAATGATCGCCGTATTTGCCGGTTATGTCGCATTTTCTATCGCAGACCGTCCGGGGTTAGCAGTCGGTTTAATCGGCGGTATGTTAGCAACGACAGCCGGTGCGGGGATTTTAGGCGGCATCGTAGCTGGTTTTCTTGCAGGTTATACCGTCAAATTTTTAAACGGCGTGATTCAATTACCGGCAAGTTTAACTTCGCTTAAACCGATTTTGATTTTACCGTTATTAGGTTCTGCGATTGTTGGCTTAGCGATGATTTACCTCATCAACCCACCGGTAAAAGGCATTATGGATGCTTTAGTTGAATGGTTAAATTCAATGGGGCAAGCAAATGCGATTATCTTAGGCGCAATCCTTGGTGCAATGATGTGTATCGATATGGGCGGCCCGGTAAATAAAGCGGCATATACGTTCGGCGTCGGCTTAATCGCTTCTCAACAATATACGCCAATGGCGGCAGTTATGGCAGCAGGTATGGTTCCACCTATCGGTATGGCGATTGCAACGTTAATCGCACGTAATAAATTTACCACTAACCAACGTGATGCAGGTAAAGCTTCATTCGTATTAGGTTTATGCTTTATTTCTGAAGGCGCGTTACCGTTTGTTGCGGCAGATCCGGTGCGTGTAATTATTAGTTCTGTGTTAGGCGGTGCAATAGCCGGTGCAATCTCAATGGCATTTGCGATTACACTCCAAGCGCCACACGGAGGCTTATTTGTGATTCCATTCGTTTCACAACCGTTAATGTACTTAGCGGCAATCGCAATCGGCTCAGTGGTAACTGGCGTGATTTACGCGGCAATCAAACAAAAATCATCAGAATAATTCTTTTGTAATAAATAAAAGCGGAGCTAAAATGATCTGACCCCAAAAAGTTAGACTGTTTAATTTAAGGACTGAGTTCTCTGTATTGTACAGGACTGAGTCCTTTTAATTTAACTTGAATACGCTCATTGTTGTAATAATGAATGTACGCATGAATCACTTTTCAAGCTGTTCGAAGGTTTCAAATCGCTTACCAAAGTAACATTCCGTCTTCAGCCGCCCAAAGAAACTTTCCATTGCTCCATTATCCAAGCAATTCCCTTTTCTCGACATACTTTGTCTAATATGATGTTTCTTCAGCATTTCTTGATAGCCTGCCATCTGGCCAGCCTTGGTCGGAATGTAAAATCGGTTTAGCCTCCTTAGGCAGCTTTGTTACCGCTTGCTTTATCATTCGCATTACTTGCTCAAAGTTCGGGCTTCTTGCTAAATCATAAGTCAGAATTTCACCATGAAATAAGTCCTTAATCGGCGATAAATAGAGCTTACCTTCTGCACATTTAAACTCGGTAATATCCGTGACTAATTTTTCATTTGGCGCCGTTGCGTGAAAATCCTGTTGCAATAAATTCTCGGCAATTTTACCCACTTCTCCTTTGTAAGAACGATATTTCCTCTGATTACATTTTCCTTTTAAATTAAGCTGTTGCATTACCGCTTGAACTCGCTTATAGTTAATCGCACCAAAAAAATCACGTAACTTTAACGTAATACGACGATAACCATAATTTCCATCATTATCCTGATAAATCTCAACAACTTTCTGCTTAATCACTGCATTTTTATCGACTTTAGGATGTAAGTGATAAAAGAAAGCACTGCGTTTTAAACCTGTCAAATGGAGTAGAATTTCTAATGGGAAATCCACCTGCAACGTTTTTACGATGGCTGTTTTTGCCGCATTTTTTGTTGGTTGAACTCCCACAATTTTTTAGGTAAGCATTCTCCGCTTCCAGCTCTAAAATACGATAACGTAAGCGTTCTTCTTCGGTCTTAGGTGGCGGAGGCATTTTCGGGTATTTCGGTTTCATTGTCGGACGACCTTGGGGCTTGGGTAATAAGCCGTTTATACCTTGTTTTTCAAAGGCTTGCAACCATTGGCTAATCGAACCTGAATGAACAATACCAAATGAAGGGAGGCACTTTCTGCAGAAAATTGCCCTTTTTTGACCGCTTGTATGACGGTCAATTTGAATTCGGGAGAGTATTTTTGCTTCTTACCCATCACCGCTAACCCATTGATTCCGTTATGATTAAATTGAGCAATCCATTGAGTTAAGATTGTCTTGGGTAATTGAAAATGTCGTTGAGTGAATAAACGGTTTTTGTCGTTTTGAAGATAAAACTCGATGACGTGTTGTTTAAATAGTGAGTTATATTTGGTCATAAAAAATCTGCACCTTAATCCGTTGGAGATTTTGTCCAACTTTTGGGGGGCAGATCAAAAAAGCTCCGATTTTTTATCCAACACATATCGTTTTTCTGAAAACTTTTGTAAGTTTACTAGGAAATTCGACCGCTTATCTATAAGATCCTTCCGTTTTTTTAACCTAAAATAGGACTTTTAATATGAAGAAAATTTTTTGGATCTTAGTGATTGCTGTACTTGCTGTCGGCGGTTTCTCTTTAACGAAATATAACGACTTAATGCGTGCAGAAGAAGATATCAACTCAGTGTGGGGTAATGTGGAATCAGCTTACCAACGCCGTGCAGATTTAATCCCTAACTTAGTGAACACCGTAAAAGGCCAAGCAAACTTTGAAAAAGAAACGTTAACGTCTGTGATTGAAGCTCGTGCTAAAGCGACTGCGGTGACTATTGATCCAAACAATGTCACTGAAGAACAAATGGCGAAATTCCAAGAAGCGCAACAAGGCGTAAATTCTGCCCTTTCTCGTTTATTAGTTTCAGTTGAAAAATACCCTGAATTAAAAGCACACGAAGGTTTCTTAAATCTTCAAGCTCAGTTAGAAGGTACGGAAAACCGTATTAATGTTGAGCGCAATAACTTCAACGCTGCGGTGAAAGAATACAATAAACAAGTGCGTGAGTTCCCAACCAAAATCGCTGCGATGATTATGGGCTTTAAAGCTAAACCACAATTCAAAGCGGAAACGGGTTCGGAAAAAGCACCAACGGTTAACTTCAACTAATTGATTTATCACGGAAAACACGGAATGTTTGGATATATTCTATGTTTTCCGTGAATTTTATGATAACGATATGAAATTATTTTCTTTTCTTTCAAATAAATTGCCTGTTGATACCCAGCGTATCGAACAGGCAATTTCACATTTAGAACAGCAAACATCTGCCGAACTACGCGTAGTTGTTGAACGTAAAACTAAAGAAAAAACCGATGCAATGACTCGTGCCAATCAACTTTTCGATGAATTAAAGATGCGAGAAACGGCAGATCGTAATAGCGTACTGATTTACCTCTCGTTCAAACCGCACAATTTATCGATCGTCGGCGATAAAGCGATTCATGAAAAAGTCGGTCAAGTTTTTTGGCAATCGGTTTATGATGCGATGAAACAACAATGTCAACAAGCGGGTTATACTCAAGCAATTTGTGACGGCATTAAACAAGTGGAAGCGCAGTTAGTCGCTTATTTTCCTCGTCGTGATAATAATATAAATGAATTGTCAAATGAGGTGGTGATTAAATGATAAAAGCGTTCTTTAAGCCAATTTGGTTTATCTTGTTGGCATTTTTCACATTAAAAGCCACTGCTGCAAATAACTACCCTGCTGCACCGAATCCTTTTTATTATGTGACCGATTACACCAAAACATTAACTCAACAAGAATGGCGAACCTTAGAAGATGCGCTAATTGCCAACCGTGCAAAAACCAGTTCACAAATTATTGTAGTGATTGTGCCCTCAACCAATGGTGAAGATGTCGCAAGCTATTCACATAACTTATTTAATAAATGGGGCATCGGTCGCACCAAAAATAATGAAAATAACGGTATATTATTATTGATTGCCAAAAACGATCGAAAACTGTTTATTGCAACCGGCAGAGGTTTAGAAGGTGTATTGCCGGACGCGATTGCTTCAACTATTATTCGCCACAACATTACACCGTACTTCAAACAAAACTTATATGCGGAAGGGATTGCCAGCGGTTTGTCTGCGATTATGGCGGCAATTAACGGCGAATATGCGGCTTATGATAGTTATGGCGAAGAATCTTTAGAGCAAATTGACGGCTTACTGTTCTTCCTCGTTGCTGGTATTGTGATTTTCTTAATCTTCCGACCGGGCAGAAATAATCAATACATCAGCCCAAGTGCCGCAGATCAATTAGGTAGAATCATCATTAATTCATCTCGTCGTAGAGGTGGTTTTGGCGGCGGCTCTTCTGGTGGATTTGGCGGAGGCTTCGACGGCGGAAGTCGAGGTAGCGGCGATAGCTTCGGGGGTGGTTCTTCCGGCGGTGGTGGCGCAGGCGGCAGCTGGTAAACTCGCTTTTCAAACTCATTACAAGCGGTTAAATTTTAGGAAAAATTTGCAAAAAACTTCCTAAATTTAACCGCTTGTTGTTTTAAGCATTATGCTTAACTCAAAAGCCAACCATTTGTTAGTACACGCAGCAAACGTAAAATTAGTGGCACAATTTTGACACAATCCCAAAATGTAGCAGCATAGAGCAATATTATATCTAAGGCTAAATCATTGATTTTAAAAGGATAAAATGGCACGCCCTAAAGGATTCGAACCTTTGACCCACGCCTTAGAAGGGCGTTGCTCTATCCAGCTGAGCTAAGGGCGCAAGTGAGATAAATATTAAGGAAGAAATATTTATGAAAGATAAAGTGGTCGGCGAGATAGGATTTGAACCTACGACCCACTGGTCCCAAACCAGTTGCGCTACCAAGCTGCGCTACTCGCCGACCGAAAATTAATATTTATTATAGACTTATCTAAAATCTCGTCAATTTCTTTTTTGCTAATCGCAGTTCGATTGCTTGAACTTTGTTCGCAAATACGAATAATAAATTAGCTCATCTCTCACTTGCAAATCACCTTTTTTCTGCCAGAATAGAAATGTTTTCACTTCATTCACATCTAGACAGGAGAAACTATGACCGCACAAATCATTTCAGGTACTGCAATAGCCAAGCAAGTTAAAGCGAATATCGCCGAACAAATTCAAGCTCATACGGCGCAGGGCAAACGTAAACCG
Organism: Actinobacillus capsulatus DSM 19761; assembly: GCF_000374285.1. GTDB lineage: Bacteria > Pseudomonadota > Gammaproteobacteria > Enterobacterales > Pasteurellaceae > Actinobacillus > Actinobacillus capsulatus. Next base: position 69,234 of record NZ_KB893936.1, read on the forward strand.
GGGTTAGCCGTAATTTTAGTGGGGATGGATCCTGCTTCTCAAGTTTATGTGAATAGTAAACGAAAAAGCTGTGCTGAAATCGGTATTGAATCGAAATCTTACGACCTTCCAGCAGCTACAAGTGAAGCCGAATTACTGGCAATTATCAAGCAATTAAATCATGACGATTCGGTAGACGGCATTCTGGTGCAATTACCGCTACCGAAGCAAATTGATGCGACTAAAGTCACTGAAGCGATTGCGCCGCATAAAGATGTGGACGGTTTCCACCCTTATAATGTTGGGCGTTTATGCCAAAAAATTCCCACTTTACGTTCTTGCACCCCATACGGTGTCATGAAATTACTAGAAAGCACCGGCGTGAATCTTACAGGTTTACACGCTATTGTTATCGGTGCTTCAAATATTGTAGGTCGTCCGATGGCAATGGAATTATTACTTGCCGGCTGTACTGTTACAGTCACACACAGTCGCACTAAAGATTTAGCTTATCATGTCTCACAAGCGGATATTGTGGTGGCAGGCGTAGGTAAACCAAACTTTGTAAAAGGTGAATGGATTAAAGACGGTGCAATTGTAATTGATGTCGGTATTAATCGTGTGGACGGAAAATTAGCCGGTGATATCGAATATGCTACAACAGAGCCTAAAGCGAGCTTCATAACGCCAGTACCCGGCGGGGTTGGTCCAATGACAGTTGCCATGTTGATGCAAAATACACTACAAGCTTACGAAGCACACTTACAAGCGGTCTAATTTTCTATAAATTTAACACTCAAAGCCTCTTTAAACCAAGAGGCTTTTTTATTGCAATTTATTTGCGCAAACGTTTGCGCAAATAAATTTTAATGTTATACTAATGTTAAATCAGTGTTAATACAATTTGGAGTATCCATGTCATTCTTAGATCGTGAAAAAACGATTGCGCCTTTGCAATTTAATCGCTGGCTTATTCCCCCAGCCGCACTTACCGTACATTTATCCATCGGGCAAATTTACGCTTATTCGGTGTTCAATGCGCCACTAACCAAAGTAATCGGCATCACTCAATCAGCTGCTGATGACTGGAAACTCACAACGATTGGTTGGGTATTTAGTATCGCCTTAGCAGTATTAGGTGCTTCTGCTGCACTATTTGGTACTTGGATGGAACGTGTCGGCCCTCGTAAGGCGATATTTGTCGCAACCATATGTTTTAGCTTAGGTTTTCTCGTAGCAGCATTTGGTGTACATACTCACAATCTGTGGCTATTATATTTAGGGAATGGTGTACTGGGCGGTATTGGCTTGGGACTCGGTTACATTGGCCCGGTTTCTACTTTAATAAAATGGTTTCCGGATAAACCAGGTATGGCAACCGGTTTAGCGATTATGGGCTTTGGCGGTGGTGCTATGCTCGCTTCGCCGATTTCGGTTGCATTAATGGATTTCTTCAGTAGCCCAACGTCTATCGGTATTATTGAAACCTTTATCGTATTAGGTGTGTTCTATTTCATCTTTATGATGTTCGGTGTCTTTACTATTCGTTTACCACATCCCGAATGGAAACCAAAAGGCTTTGTTGATAATAAACCTAAAAATAAATTGGTCAGCTCATACAATGTCGGCGTAAATAAAGCAATGAAAACGCCACAATTTTGGTTACTGTTTTGGATCTTATGTCTAAATGTAACGGCGGGTATCGGAGTACTTGGTCAAGCGTCAGTAATGATTCAAGAATTATTCTCCGAAATTTCAGTCGGCAAACAGGCAATAAGTACCTTAGCGGCAGCCGGATTTGTAGGCCTACTCAGCTTATTTAATATGGGTGGGCGCTTCTTTTGGTCGAGTATTTCGGACAAAATCGGACGTAAAAACTTATACTCTATTTTCTTCTTACTGGGATCGGTGCTTTATTTTGCCGTTCCGTCATTAGGTGAAAGCGGTAACAAAGCGTTATTTGTGGTTGGTTTCTGCGTGATTATTTCTATGTACGGCGGTGGTTTTGCAGCAATCCCAGCTTATCTGCGTGATTTATTCGGTACTTACCAAGTTGGCGCAATCCATGGACGAGTTCTGCTCGCATGGTCAACTGCCGCAGTGGCGGGCCCAGTGTTAGTGAACTATATCCGCCAAATGCAAATTGACAGCGGTGTACCGGCAGCACAAGCGTACAGTATCACCATGTATATTATGGCAGCGTTATTAATTGTCGGTTTCTTTTGTAATTTAAGTGTGAAAGCCGTACATGAAAAACATCACGAATTACCGATTAAGGAAGCTGCACATAGTGCTAAACCAAGTGATGAAACTGTGATCTCAGATACTTATCTCGTAGCTGAAGAAGTTGCTCACGGTGGCTGTATGGTGTGGCTACGTTGGATTATTGTGACCATACCACTCGTCTACGGTATCATCATGGTATTTGCTAAAGTGGTAGAGCTGTTCTAAACGAAGAATTGCAAATTTTCTAGCAAATTTAACCGCTTATCCAATAAAAAACCCCGTATTTACTACGGGGCTTTTTTTATCACGAATACAAGCAGTTAAATTAAACCGGCTTTTTGCAATGCCGCTAATACTTTAGGTTGAGCCACTTCCGATAAAGTAGTTAATGGTAAACGTAAATTCGGTTCACTGATTAAACCTAATTTATAAGCTGCCCATTTGACCGGAATCGGGTTCGCTTCAATAAATAAATCGTGATGTAATGCCATTAAACGTTGGTTAATAACTTCCGCTTCATCAAATTTACCGGCTAATGCAAGCTCGCACATTTTTGCCATATCTGCGGCTGCAACATTATTGGTTACCGAAATCACACCTTGCCCGCCAAGTTTCATTGATTCTAAACCTGTCGCATCGTCACCGCTTAAGAAAATAAAATCTTCACCAGCTAATTGTTTAATTAAAGGAAGACGAGTTAAATCGCCCGTTGCTTCTTTTACCCCGACAATATTTGGAATTTTAGCCAAACGACCGATAGTTTCCGGTTTTAAATCGCTGCCGGTACGGCTCGGTACGTTATATAAAATTTGTGGTAAATCTGTGCTTTCTGCAATTGCTTTATAGTGTAAATACATTCCTTCTTGAGTCGGTTTATTGTAATAAGGAACCACGCTTAAACAGCCTGCTACACCGCTATTGGTTAACAATTTGGTTAAAATAATTGCTTCACTGGTTGCATTAGAACCAGTACCTGCAATCACAGGGATTCGACCATCCGCAAATTCCACAGTTTTCTTGATAACCTTCACATTCTCATCGATGCTTAATGTAGTTGATTCGCCCGTTGTTCCTACCGATACAATACCGTGTGTACCGGCTTGAACATGATATTCAACCAATTTTTTTAATTCTTCATAATTTACTTCGCCATGAGTCATTGGTGTGACAAGTGCAACAATACTACCATGAAATAAAGGGGTTGCCATAATCATCTCCTGTACTTTTTTGTTATGTGCAATGTTTATTTGTTAGATTGCAAAATTCGCTTTAAATATGCAAGTACTTTTTGCGAATAACCACTAAAAAATTTATTTAAATCACCTTAGTAAAAATAAACCCGACACTATAAGTATAAATGTCGGGTTTATTTTAATCATATAAACTTTTATCCGCTTCTTGAGGACGTGTTTTAAATCGTCGATGTAACCACATATATTGGCTTACTGATTTAAGAATCTCAGCTTCCACAACCTTGTTCATTTTCGTTGCAGTATCCAGTTCATTTTCACATTCACTAAAATCGACCGCTGGACTAATCTTTACCGTATATCCGGAAAAGTCATCATTTCGAATCGGGCTAAACGGTACTACCACTGTATTCGGTGCAGACCGCAATAACATACGAGTACCCGCAGTGGTACAAGCTTCTGGCACGGCAAAAAACGGAACAAACACACTATTCTTACGCCCATAATCATGATCCGGCGCATACCAAATCGTCTCACAGGCCTTTAAAGCTCGAACCATGCCACGTAAGTCTTTACGATCGAGCATCGCTTTATTTGAGCGTACTCTGCCTCGAAACTGAATCCAATCTAATAACGGATTATCATTCGGTCGATAAACACCTACACCTTGATGATGAAGCCCCACAATGCGAGCTCCCATTTCCAACGTAAGAAAATGCACGCCAACAAATAAAATACCCGCACCTTCCGGCTGATTTTTAAGATGTTCTAAGCCTTCAATCTTAGACCATTTAAGGATACGTTTATCAGACCAAAACCACGCCATACCGGTTTCAATAATAGCCATGCCGACCGATTCAATATTTTTATCTAGAATAGCTTGAATTTGCTCTGTTGAATACTGAGGAAAACAAAGTTCCAAATTACGGCGAGCAATATGCATTCTACGCTTACCGAAACCAAGTTTAGCAAATAGTTTTCCAAGCCCCTTGCCCACGACAACTAAGGCTGGATAAGGTAAACACAAAATTAATTTAAATAGGCCCAATCCAAGCCAAAGCCCCCAATATCTAGGGTGCAAAAACTGCCATTCAAATGGAGGAAATTTTGGGGTACTCGTCATTTTTCGTCATCCTTATGTTCCGGATAGATTATAATCAAAAACGCAGAAAAAGTGTTAACTAGATCAAATTTTTAAATTTTGCTTCATTTTTTGACTTGATATTTTGGAGTAAAAGTCATATTTTGAAATCAACTTAATAACCCCTTCACAAAGAGGAAAATGCTATGACAATCAATATTTCAAGTAAACAAATGGACATCACTCCTGCAATCCGTACCCGTATTGAAGAACGCTTAGCGAAACTCGAAAAATGGCAAACTCAATTAATTAACCCGCACTTTATGATTCATAAATTACCGAATAGTTATGAGGTTGAGGCATCAATTGGCACTCCAGTTGGAGAACTTTTTGCGAAGGCTGATAACGAAGATTTATACAAAGCAATCAACGAAGTCGAAACAAAACTTGAGACGCAATTAAATAAATTAGTACATAAAAATGAAGCTCGTCGTACTGACAACACGTTAAAAAGCGTACAATAATGACTCAATAAATAGTGGCTAACTTTAAAGCCAAATCAAAATTTGATTTGGCTTTTTTTATTAATTATCTGCAAGAAATAACGGGCCTAATGCGGTTTTAGGAATACCGAAATGCTCCGGATAATGCACATCCACCAAATAGAGTCCTTCTGCTTTTGCGGTTGGTGCTGCCAACGTACGATCTCGTTGTGCTAACAACCATTCAATCCACTCCACCGGCTGTCTTCCCTGCCCGACTTCAATCAAGCTTCCGACAATATTCCGAACCATATGATGTACAAAAGCATTCGCCTGAATATCCACCACAATATAATTGCCTAATCGGCTCACATTCAGATGATGAATATTACGCCAAGGGGTATGCGATTGACATTTTGCAGCACGGAATGAACTAAAATCGTTCTCGCCCAATAAGAACTGACCTGCCTCGTGCATTTTTTGATGATCTAATTCATGATGATAATGCGAGACACCTTTCGGCAAAATTGCCGAACGCAGTTTGTGATTAAAAATGATATAACGGTAGCGTCTTGCTGTGGCACTAAAACGGGCGTGAAAATCTTCTCTCACTTCTACCGCCCATTTCACCGCAATATCGTCCGGCAAATTCGCATTCGTGCCGAAACACCAACTTTGTAGCGGACGTACTGCTTCCGTTTCAAAATGTACCACTTGCCCCGTGCCGTGTACACCTGAGTCTGTACGCCCCGCACAGAAAACTTCTACCGGTGCATTTGCCACAACCGACAATGCTTCTTCTAACTTTTGTTGCACGCTTTCTACTTCGTCTTGACGCTGCCAACCGAAATAACGGCTTCCGTCATATTCAATGCCTAATGCTATTTTCATTTGTAAAATTTCTCGTTTTTTTGACCGCTTGTTACGGCCTCATTGCTCTATTCTATATATAGCAAAAGTGGGCTTTCGCCCACTAATTATTTATTGATTAAGCCCAAAAATTCTTTGCGTGTTTCTCGGTCTTCTAAGAAAGCACCGCCAAATGCCGAAGTTACCGTATAGCTATTGGTATCTTTCACTCCACGGCATTTCACACAGAAATGCATTGCTTTCACATAAACCGCCACATCTTCGGTTTCTAAAATAGTTTGGAATGCGGTCAGAATTTGTTCGGTAAAACGCTCTTGTACCTGCGGGCGTTGAGCAAAGAATTGCACCACTCGATTAATTTTAGATAAACCAATCACCCATTTTTTAGGGTAATACGCCACCGCAACTTTACCGTCAATCATTACAAAATGATGTTCACAAGTGGAAGTCAGAGTAATATCGTCCACTAATACCATTTCACTGACTTTCATACGATTTTCAATATTGGTAATTTTCGGGAAAGTCGCATAATCTAAGCCACTAAAAATTTCATCCATATACATTTTAGCTAAGCGGTGCGGTGTTTCTTCCAAACTATCATCTTGTAAATCTAAACCAAGTAATTCCATCACCGAACGCATATGTTGTTGAATTTCTGCGCGGCGGGAATCTTTGTCTTTAGTTAATTGAATGGTTGGGGTTTCAATGCCTTTCGCAATTAAGGCTTCACGCACTTTTTGGGCTTCTGCGGAGATAATGCTCATTGGGTTTCCTCTAAAAATTAAGGCAGGAATTTTAACAAATTGACATCAAAAAAAATAGCACTAAAATTTAACTTAATGATAACCAATCTAAATAACTTGTATGATTTTTTACCACTTTAATGCCAAACTTGTCCCTCACTCACAAATAGCCCCCCTAAAAACGTTACTTAATTGCAAAAATTTTGCCGATTCCGACCGCTTGTTAGGCTCATCCAAAGGCAGAGGCATTACTTGGTTTCTAAACACGCAAGCCGAATTGGGTGTAAATGTAGTGCTTCGTCATTACTATCGAGGTGGACTATTCGGTAAAATCGTCAAAGATCAATATCTATTTAATAGGTTGGAAAATACTAGAGCGTTTCAAGAGTTTTCTTTATTGGAAAAATTGCACGAATGGAATTTGCCCGTCCCCCGTCCTGTTGCATTAAAAGTAGAAAAAAACTGTTGTTGGTATCGTGCTGACATCATGCTGGAAAAAATTGAAGGGACGCAAGATTTGAGTAAATATCTCCAAACTCATGCGCTTTCCGATACGCAATATCAGCCAATCGGTAAATTGATTCGCCAATTACATGATCATCAAGTGCATCATTCGGATCTGAATATCCATAATATCTTATTTGAACCGACAAGCGGTCAATTTTTCTTAATTGATTTCGATAAATGCGGTATCTCGCAAGCCAATGATTGGAAATCGGAAAATTTAGCCCGTTTGCTACGCTCATTTAAAAAAGAACAAACACGTTTAAATATTCAATTTAACGAACAGAATTGGCAAGCGTTATTAACCGGCTATCATCAATAACAAATAAACCACGAATACAAATTCGTGGTTTATTTTTATATAGGCTACCAACCTTTTACCATTGCGCCTTTAAACACTTCATTCGCTTTATTAAATACTTCATCCGTTTGGTATGCTTTCACAAAGTCTTGCACTGCTGCTGAATCTTTATTGTCTTCACGGGCAACGATAATATTCACATAAGGCGAATCTTTATCTTCAACAAACAAGCCGTCTTTCGTTGGCGTTAAACCGATTTGCCCCGCATAAGTTGTATTAATCACTGAAAATGCCACATCATCCAGCGTTCTTGGTAACAACGGCGCTTCAATTTCTTTAATTACTAACTGACGAGGATTTTCAATAATATCCACACTTGTCGCTTTCGGCCCTGCATCTGCTTTCAATTTAATGAGTCCTTGTTTCTCAAGCAAAATTAATGCACGAGCCAGATTAGTTGGGTCATTCGGTACGGCAATCGTCTCACCGTCTTTTAATTCATTCAATGATTTAATTTTCTTAGAATACGCCGCTATCGGATAAACAAATGAATGACCGACTGAAACTAATTTATAGCCTTTTTCTTTAATTTGATTATCTAAATAAGGTTGATGTTGAAATGCATTTAAATCTAAATCGCCTTTATTTAACGCTTCGTTTGGTGTGGCATAATCGGTAAACACCACTAATTCAACCTCACGCTGATATTTCTCTTCAGCGACTTTTACCGCCACTTCCATTACTTGATGTTCCGGCCCTGAAATCACACCGACTTTTAATTTTTCCTGTTTCTCATTACAAGCGGTTAAAAATACCGAACAAATTGTAACCGTACTTAATACATTTTTTAATTTCATTTTATTCTTCTTCATTTAGTAAAAAGCGGTAATTTTTTGCAAAAAATTCACAAAATCTTACCGCTTATCATGAGTTACCAGCCTTTTACAATACCGCCTGGGAAGTGTTTAAGTGCTTCTTGGTACACCTCTTCGGTTTGGAATGCTTTGACAAAGTCTTTGATTGCCGGATTGTCTTTGTTGTCTTCACGAGAAACGATCAAATTCACATACGGAGAATCTTTCGCTTCAACAATCACACCGTCTTTTTCTGGTGTTAAACCTACTTGACCTGCATAGTTATTATTGATGATTGCAAGATCCACATCATCTAATGTACGTGTTAATAATGCCGTATCAACTTGAGTGATTTTCACTTTTTTCGGATTTTCAACAATGTCGATTTCCGTTGCATAAAGATTTGTCGGATCTTTTAATTTAATAACACCATTTGCTTGTAACAAGAGTAACGAACGACCCGCTGTACTTAACTCATTTGAAATTGCAATTTTTGCCCCTTCTTTTAAATCAGTAATCGTTTTAACTGTTTTAGAATAACCTGCAATTGGAAACACAAAAGTATTTGCTTGCGCAACAAATTTATAACCTTTCTCTTTCATTTCACGTTCAAAGAACGGTACGGATTGGAACGCATTCACATCTAAATCACCGTGGCTAAGCGCATAATTCGGTTGGGTATATTCACTAAATTCAACCAATTTCACATCTAAGTTATATTTTTCTTTGGCGATACGTGCCGCTACTTCGTTTACTTGTGCTTCAGGCCCTTGCATCACACCAACCGTTAATGTTCTTGCTTCTGCTTTTGCCGTATCTGCCGCTTTCTCTTCTTTACAACCGGTTAATGCTAATGCTGAAACAACGACCAAACCAAATAATTTTTTGATATTCATAGAGTAAACCTCTCAATCCAGATAAAAAATAAGCGGTAAAATTCTCCCATTTTTTTGCAAAATTTAGATAAAATCTCACCGCTTGTTTGAGTAACAATTGGAATCAATAAATGATTACCAACCTTTTACTACACCATCTTTAAAGTGTTTTTGCGCTTCGCCGAACACTTCTTCAGTTTGGAATGCATTCACAAAGTTTTTCACCGCTTCGCTGTCTTTGTTGTCTTTACGCGCCACAATGATATTTACATATGGAGAATCTTTGTCTTCTACAAAAATACCATCATTCGCGCTTAAACCGACTTGACCTGCATAAGTATTGTTTACCACTGCTAAATCTACATCATCTAATGCTTTTGCCGCCACCGAAGTATCCACTTCTTTGATGTTTAATTTTTTCGGATTTTCAACAATATCTAATGTAGTTGAAAATAAATTTGTGTTGTCTTTTAATTTGATTAAGCCTTGTTTCTCTAAAAGAATTAATGCACGAGCAAGATTCGAAGGGTCGTTAGGCACTGCAACAACTGCACCTTCCGCTAACTCAGCAACGTTTTTAACTTTTTTAGAATAACCCGCAAGCGGGAATACAAAGGTATTACCTACAATTTCAAGGTTAGTTAAGCCTTTTGATTGGCTATCTTTATCTAAATACGGTTTGTGCTGGAAAGCGTTCGCATCTAAATCACCTTTGCTTACCGCCGTATTTGGTAACGCATAGTCATTGAATAATACGAATTCCACTTCTAAACCGTATTTTTGTTTAGCCACTTGTGCCGCTTTTTCCGCCACAGTATGTTCCGGACCAGACATCACGCCGACTTTAATTTTTGAAGTGGCTTGTGCCGCTGTTGCATCCGCTTTCTTTTCTTCGTTACAGCCGGTTAATGCTAAAACAGACACTAACGCCACGCCTAATACTTTCTTGAAATTCATAGGAAAACTCCTTTTTAATGTTGTGTTTAACGATGATCGTAACGTTTTGCAAGGTTATCGCCAATTTTTTGGCTGACCATTACAATCGCTACAATAATAATTGTTGAGATCCATTTTACATAGACCATGTTACGGTGTTCACCATAGCTGATGGCAAGGTTACCCAAACCACCGCCACCAACTGCACCCGCCATTGCTGAGTAACCAATTAAAGCCACTAAGGTTAACGTGATACCATTGATTAAAATCGGAAGTGATTCCGGTAAATAGAATTTACGAATCACCTGCCAATTGGTTGCCCCCATTGATTTAGCCGCTTCGGTTAAACCTGCAGGAATTTCTAATAACGCATTTGAAGTTAAACGAGCAAAAAATGGAATAGCTGAAACACTTAATGGCACAATCGCCGCCGTTGTACCGAGTGTTGTCCCTACTAATAAACGGGTAAAAGGTAGCAACACCACTAACAAAATAATAAACGGAACAGAACGACCGATATTGATAACAACATCTAATACCTGATGTAAACGTGGGTTCTCTAAAATCTCACCTTTGCCGGTTAAGAATGCTAAGAAACCGATTGGTAAACCGACTACCACAGCAAGTAAAGTCGCTGCAAAGCCCATATAGAGCGTTTCAAGCGTTGAAGTGCCGACTAAGCCCCACATTTGAGGCGTCAATTCTTGCATAAAACTATCCCACATAACCTAACACCTCCACTTTTACATTATTATCAATTAAATAGAATTTGGCTTCTGCAATCGAATCGTTATTACCGGTAACTTCCGCAATCACAAAACCGAATTTAACACCGCCCGCATAGTCAATTTGCGACATTAAAATACTGAAATCAATGCCAAATTTCTTCGATGCAATAGAAAGTAACGGCGCATCCACCGAACGACCGGTAAATTCAAATTTAATAATCGGTTTCCCGTTTGGCGTTTGATGCTCAGAAAGCTGTTCGGTATATTCCGCCGGTAATTCGTAATGGAATGTCGATTGAATAAATTTCTGTGCCAGTTCCGTTTTCGGATTAGAGAAAATCTCACTCACCGAACCGGTTTCAATTAATTGCCCTTTATCGATCACCGCCACTCGATCACAAATACGTTTTACCACTTCCATTTCATGGGTAATCAACAAAATGGTTAAGCCTAAACGCTTATTAATGTCTTTTAATAATTGTAAAATCGATTGTGTTGTCGCCGGATCTAACGCGCTTGTCGCTTCATCACATAATAAAACATGCGGATCACTTGCCAATGCACGGGCAATCGCCACACGTTGCTTCTGACCACCGGATAAATTGCTCGGATAAACGTCTTTACGTTCAGTTAAGCCAACTAATTCAATCAATTCATTTACTTTCTTCTCAATCTGCTCTTTCGGCGTATTGCTTAAAGTTAACGGTAATGCAATATTTTCATATACCGTATGTGAAGCCAACAAATTAAAATGCTGGAAAATCATCGCAATATTACGGCGAGCTAAAATCAACTCTTTTTCCGACATTGCGGTCAAATCCTGCCCATCCACAATTACACTACCGATCGTTGGACGTTCAAGTAAATTCACACAGCGAATAAGCGTACTTTTGCCCGCACCACTCGCCCCGATTACGCCGTAAATTGTCCCCTTCGGCACCTCAAGGTTTACATTGTCTAAGGCGGTAATCTTTTTACCCTTTACCTCAAACTGTTTGCTGATATTTTTCAGCTGAATCATAACAATATATCCATACTATAAATCAATTAAATTAGCTAGTTATTTTAGACGTCTAGAATGCTATGTCAATTCACTAAACCAGTTTTTTTATATCAAAAAGGAATAAAAGAACATTCAATCATTCTAAGAGCGAAAAAAGCGGTTGAATTTGCAAAATTTTTTACAAATTACTCATTCTTTATACATAAGGATTTAATTGTCGAATATATGGATTTTTTTGCTATAAATTCATAATGTGAAACAGATCACACATACACACTTTATATATTGCTATTATCCATTTGCATATTAAAGCACATGCCTATTTATCAAGCAGAAATGTTATTTAATAGTTACATTTAACTTTAGGAGTTTTATATGAAAACTAGCAAAAGAACTTTTTTAAAATCACTTTTAGCAGTTTCTATTCTTGCTATCAGTGGCTTACATTCAGGTTTTACCTATGCTAAATCTACAGATAACCTTAAATTAGGTTTCTTAGTAAAACAACCTGAAGAACCATGGTTCCAAACTGAATGGCGTTTTGCTGATAAAGCCGCTCAAGATTTAGGTGGTGTTGAAATCATAAAAATTGCGGTACCTGATGGAGAAAAAACATTAAATGCTATAGATAATTTAGCTGCTAATGGAGCAAAAGGATTTGTGATTTGCACGCCTGATCCTAAATTAGGTCCTGCTATTATGGCTAAAGCGAGAGCTTACGATTTGAAAGTTGTTACTGTAGATGATCAGTTCTTAAATTCTGCGGGTGAACCGATGGCGAATGTGCCGTTAATTATGATGGCGGCAACTGAAATTGGTGAACGTCAAGGTCAGGAACTTTATAAAGAGATGCAAAAGCGAAATTGGGATGTAAAAGATACAGCTGTGCTTGCTATTACAGCTGATGAGTTAGATACCGCTCGCCGTCGTACAGAGGGTTCTATTGATGCTTTGATTAAAGCAGGATTCCCGGCAGAAAAAATTTATAAATCACCAACGAAAAGTAATGATATACCCGGGGCTTTAGATGCAGCTAATTCAATGCTTGTACAACATCCTGAAGTCAAAAACTGGTTAATTGTCGGTATGAACGATAATACTGTGTTAGGTGGTGTTCGTGCAACTGAAGGGCAAGGATTTAAAGCTGAAAATGTAATCGGTATTGGTATTAATGGTACGGATGCGGTTAATGAACTATCTAAACCGAATGCAACAGGCTTTGTTGGTTCATTATTACCAAGCCCCGATGTGCACGGTTATCGTAGTACAGAAATGCTATATAAATGGGTAAAAGAAGGGATTGAACCACCTAAATATACTCCGATTGGTGATCCTGTTCTATTAAATCGTGAGAATTTTAGAGCCGAATTGGATAAAAAAGGTCTTTAATTTTTAACGAATAATTTCAGTAAGGAGGATGTATGGTTGCATATTTAGAATTTGATAATATTCATAAAGAATTCCCCGGAGTTAAGGCTTTACAAGGCGTTTCATTTAAATGCTATGAAGGTAAAATTCATGCATTAATGGGTGAAAATGGAGCAGGTAAATCCACCTTACTGAAAATTTTAAGTGGCAATTATTCTGCAACTCAAGGCAAATTACATATTGGTGGTCGAACAGTTAATTTTCGTAATACTAAAGATGCGTTGACTGCAGGTGTTGCCATTATTTATCAAGAATTAAATATTGTGCCTGAAATGACGGTAGCAGAAAATTTATGCTTAGGTCAATTTCCACATTCTTTTGGGGTTGTTAATCAAAAGAAATTAGAAGAAACAGCTCAATTTTATTTAGATAAATTGGAATTGAACATTTCCCCTTCTACTCAATTAAAAGATTTATCTATTGGGCAATGGCAAATGATTGAAATTGCGAAAGCATTAAGCCGTGGAGCAAAAATCATAGCCTTTGACGAACCAACCAGTAGTTTATCTGCCCCTGAAATCGAAAAATTATTTTCCGTGATTAATGAGCTAAAAGCAGAAGGAAAAGTGATTTTATATATTTCCCATCGTATGGAAGAAATTTTTAGAATTAGTGATGAAATCACTGTTTTAAAAGATGGACAGTTTGTACAGACTTTCTCCGATTTATCCAAAATAACTAATGATGATCTTGTGCGTAGTATGGTGGGGCGTAATTTAGGAGATATTTATAATTACCGCTCGAGAGAACTTGGGGAAGAACGTTTAAATATTTCTAATCTGTCAGGAACAGCACTTAAAGGTAATTTTAATTTAAGTGTAAAAGCAGGCGAAGTATTAGGATTATTTGGTTTAGTGGGAGCAGGACGCTCAGAATTACTTAAAGTGATTTTTGGAGCCGATAAAATCACACAAGGCTCGATAGAATTAGATGGAAATAAACTAACAATCAATTCGCCTAAAGATGCGATTGCGAATGGTATTGTGCTTTGTCCCGAAGATCGTAAAAAAGAGGGAATAATTCCAACCGCAACGGTTGGTGAAAATATTAATATTAGTGCAAGGCGTTTACACAATTTTATGAGCTTCATCATTAATGATAAATGGGAAAAAGAAAATGCTGAGTTCCAGCGTAAACAAATGAATGTAAAAACGCCTTCTATTGAGCAATTAATTGTGAATTTATCAGGTGGTAATCAGCAAAAAGTGATTCTTGGTAGATGGTTATCTGAAAATGTGAAAGTCCTCCTTTTAGATGAACCGACAAGAGGGATTGATGTAGGAGCAAAATCGGAAATTTATGATTTAATTTTTAAACTTGCAGATGAAAAGCTCGTCATTATTGTAGTGTCAAGTGATTTACCGGAAGTTATAGGTTTATCTGATCGCATAATGGTGATGAAAGGGCAACAAATAACTGGGGAAGTCAGCAGAGAAGATGCAACGGAAGCTGGTATTCTAAAACTTGCTATGGTTAATAACTAGAATTTTTACTGATGAGGAATATATTATGTCAGGCACTATGACTACAAATGTAAAATTAGCAACCCCAATTAATAAAATTTGGACTACTTATGGAATGTTACTAATTTTCTTTACGATTTTTATTGCGGCTTGTATCTTTGTACCTAATTTTGCAACCGTAATTAATATGAAAGGCTTAGGTTTAGCTATATCAATGAGTGGTATGGTAGCTTGTGGAATGTTATTCTGCTTGGCTGCTGGTGAAATTGACTTATCTGTTGCTTCAGTGATTGCTTGTGCTGGTGTAGTAACTGCCGTAGTGATTAACCTCACTCAAAGTGTATGGTTCGGCGTGTTAGCCGGTGTTGGGTTAGGTATTGCAGTTGGTTTATTAAACGGTTTTATTATAGCTAAATTAAAAATCAACTCTTTAATTACTACTCTTGCCAGTATGCAGATTGCCCGCGGTTTAGGTTATATTATTTCCGATGGTAAAGCAGTAGGTATTACCCAAGAAGAATTTTTTGAAATCGGTTATCAAGATTTCTTAGGCGTACCACTGCCAATTTGGTTTACCGTTCTTTGTTTTATTATCTTTGGTTTCCTATTAAGTAAAACTACTTATGGTCGTAATACTCTTGCAATTGGTGGTAACCAGGAAGCAGCTAGATTAGCAGGGATTAACGTAGATCGCACAAAATTAATGATTTTTGTCGTATCAGGATTTATTTCTGCGGTTGCCGGAGTGATTTTAGCTGCCCGTATGACAAGTGGTCAGCCAATGACATCAGTCGGTTTTGAATTAACTGCAATATCCGCTTGCGTATTAGGTGGTGTTTCATTAACTGGTGGCGTAGGTAGAATTTCATTTGTAATTGCCGGTGTCCTTATCCTCGGAACAATTGAAAATGTGATGAATCTTCTTAATATTTCACCATTTGCTCAATATGTTGTACGTGGTTTGATCTTGATGACAGCAGTAATTTTTGATAAATATAAACAAAAAATATTTAAATAAAATTATCGGAATAGTAATGCGAGAGCATAAACAAGATTTACAAAATAACCCTTTACTTCCTGGGTATGACTTTAATGCTTATTTAGTAGCAGGTTGTACTCAAATTGAAAGATCAAATGAGTTGGATTTTCCAATCTATAGACCTAACGGAATGAATGGTTATATTTTAAATTTAACTATTAAAGGGAAAGGTTCGGTATTTCAATATGATCACCAATTTGATTGTAAAGTTGGTGATCTTCTTTTATTTCCTCCAAATGCTGTTCATGATTATCAACGTTCTCCCGATTCTGACTCTTGGCATCATCAATGGATTTACTTTAGAGCCAGAACATTATGGAAAGATTGGCTTAAATGGAGTGATACGGTTCAAAATGTGGGTAGATTAACCATACCTGATCAAAAAACATATCAAAATATTTTGGCTTTATTTCAACAAATTGAAAAAGAGTATAATTCTAACCGCTTCTTTTCAGAAGCAATGTCGATGTGCTTGCTAGAACAATTAATTATTACCTGTATAGAACTAGAACCCTCCAACCAAAAAAGAAAAATAGAGCCAAGAATATTAGATGTGTGCAATTTAATTTCACAAGATATTCATATTAATCATAAAATTGAGGAATTAGCTGAATATATCCACATTTCACCTTCTCGTTTAACCCATTTATTTGTTGAGCAAGTGGGCACTAGCATAGTGAAATGGCGAGAAGAACAACGAATGATAAGAGCACGGCATTTATTACATACTTCAAATGCACCTATTTATCATATTGCTCGCCAATTAGGTTATGATGATCAGCTCTATTTCACTCGTTTATTCAAACGTTATACAGGATTAAGCCCTTCTGCATTTAGAGATTCTCGATAAAATTGTGATCTCAATCTCATTTAAAATAATGTAGCTGTTTTATCCATATAAATAGCTATTTATCCCCTAACTTTAGTTATTTTTGAGTGTTAGTCTAATGCTCACTTAAATATACTTTAGGGGATTTTTATGTCAGAAGCCAAAAAAGCCATTATTGACGGTAATATTTCACTAGGGATTGAACTTGGTTCAACCCGTATCAAAGCAGTGTTAATTGATATCAAGGGAAATATTCTTTCCGTTGGTGGATTTAACTGGGAAAATCATTATGTCGATGGAATATGGACTTATCCTTTAGATGAAGTTTGGATTGGGATTCAATCCGCATTTAAGGAATTAGCAGATAATGTATATAAACAATATGGACAACCATTACAAAAAATAGCCAATATTGGTATTAGTGCTATGATGCACGGTTATTTAGCCTTTAATCAAAAAAATGAATTATTAGTGCCATTCCGTACTTGGCGAAATAACTTTACCGGTGAAGCCTCACATCAATTAACTCAACTCTTTAACTATAACATCCCACAACGTTGGAGTATCGCTCACCTCTATCAAGCCATTCTTAACAATGAGCCTCATTTACCTGAAGTTGATTTTATTACCACTTTAGCAGGTTATGTTCATTGGCAATTAACCGGTGAAAAAGTGCTGGGTGTGGGGGATGCTTCAGGAATGTTTCCTATTGATTTAACAAGCAAAAATTACCATCAGAAAATGTTAAATCAATTCGACAACCAAATCAAAGATAAAGGATTTAATTGGTCTATTGTCCAAATTTTGCCTAGAGTACTGGTCGCCGGAGAAAAAGCAGGTGTTTTAACCGAACAAGGAGTATTATTACTTGATCCTACAGGTAGACTACAAGCCGGTTCTACTCTTTGTCCTCCAGAAGGCGATGCCGGTACAGGAATGGTGGCAACGAATAGTATTTCAGAGAAAACCGGCAATATTTCAGCGGGTACTTCTGCTTTTGCGATGATCGTACTACAAAAAGAACTCTCAAAAGTGTATGAAGAGTTGGATATGGTAACAACGCCAACAGGTAAGTTGGTTGCAATGGCACATTCCAATAATTGTTCTTCAGATATTAATGCGTGGGTTGGATTATTTAAAGAAACCTTATCTACTCTCAATTTATCTTGTGATACAGATACCTTATACCAAACGCTCTTTTCAAAAGCCTTAGAGGGCGATGCTGATTGCGGTAATTTGCTCTCTTACGGTTTTTATTCAGGTGAACATATTGTTGGCTTATCGGAAGGTTGCCCAACCTTTATGCACCCTGCGAATGCTAATTTCAATTTAGCGAATTTTATGCGAGTTCATCTTTATACCGCTTTTGCCGCAATGAAAATCGGAATGGATATTTTAATGCAGCAAGAAAAGGTTGAAATTAGCCAAATTTTAGGGCACGGCGGTATTTTTAAAACCGAAAATGTCGCTCAAAAATTCTTAGCTTCCGCCCTAAATGTGCCGATTGCTACTATGCAAACCGCAAGTGAAGGTGGAGCTTGGGGAATAGCCTTACTTGCAAATTATCTAAATGAGCATCAAAAAGGTGTTTCATTAGACGAATATCTCGATCATCAAATTTTTAATTCAACCACAGTTTCTGTTATAGAACCCGATGCCGAAATATCAACGGGATATAACGCCTTTATGCAACGCTATAAAAAAGGTTTTAGTATCGTGAAAGAAGCCGTTTTAGCATTTAAAGAATAGGAGTTTTTTATGGAATTTATTAAATCATTAGAAGCTTGGTTTATTGTTGGTAGCCAACATTTATATGGATCTGAAGCATTAAAACAAGTTGAAGCAGATGCTACAGAAATTGTGGATTATCTAAATAAACAAAATCCATTTGTTAAAATTAAATTAAAACCGGTAGCCACTACACTGGAAGAAGTTTATGAAGCATGTAAAGCTGCGAATAACCAAGAAAATTGCATTGGTGTTATTGCCTGGATGCACACTTTTTCTCCGGCTAAGATGTGGATTGCAGGACTGCAAGCATTCTCAAAACCATTAGTGCAATTCCATACGCAATTTAACCGCCATATTCCGTGGGATAACATTGATATGGATTATATGAACTTACACCAAACAGCCCACGGAGATCGAGAATTTGGTTTCTTAGTATCTCGTTTACGCCTACCAAGAACAATAGTAGTAGGGCATTGGCAAGATGAAAGTGTAAGAGCAAAATTTGAGCGTTGGATGCGTGTAGCTGTCGCTATTTACGATCATAAACAACTTAAAATTGCTCGCTTTGGCGATAATATGCGAGAAGTTGCAGTAACTGAAGGCGATAAAGTAGAAGCTCAAAAAGTGTTTGGTTATAGCGTAAACGGCTATGGTGTTTATGAATTAGCAGATGCTATTAATATGGTTTCTGATGAAGAGATTTGCAAATTATTAGCAGAATATGACCGCTTGTATAATGTTGAGGAAAGTTTGCAAGCAAATGGTACAGCACGAGAATCGTTAAAATATTCAGCTCGCATTGAAATTGGTTTAAAAAACTTCTTAGATAATGGCGGATTTAAAGCCTTCACTGATAATTTCCAAAACTTAAATGGCATTAAACAATTGCCTGGTTTAGCAGTTCAACGCTTAATGGAACAAGGTTACGGCTTTGGTGGAGAGGGAGACTGGAAAACCGCTGCACTGGTTCGTGCTGTTAAAGTAATGGGCTATGGCTTACCAAATGGTTCTTCATTTATGGAAGATTATACTTACGACTTAGATGAGAAAAATCAGGTTGTATTAGGTGCTCATATGTTAGAAATTTGTCCATCTATTGCCAAAGAACAAGCAAAATTAGCCATTAGCCCTTTAGGTATTGGCGGTAAAGCAGACCCTGTTAGATTAATTTTCAGTAGTAAGGCAGGTAAGGCAGTAAATGCAACAGTTGTAGATATGGGCGAACGTTTTAGAATGGTGGTTGCGGATTTAGATGCGATTGATCCGCTAAATCAAATGCCTAATTTACCGGTGGGGCACGCATTTTGGAAATTACAACCAAACTTTGATGTTGGAACACAAGCGTGGATTTTAGCTGGAGGTGCTCATCATAGTGCTTTCAGTTTAGATATTGATGCAGAAATGTTACGCACATTCGCTGAATATTTCGGTATAGAGTTTATTCATATTAATAAAAATACGGAGTTACCACAGCTTAAAAATGAATTACGTTGGAATGATTTAGCTTATAAATTTGCTAAATAAATATATAAAAAAATCCCCCATTCTATTTTCATCAAATGGGGGATTAATTCTTACACCTTACGCCACGTTGTGCCGTTTGGTGTGTCTTCCAGTACGATATTCATTGCTTTTAGCTTATCACGCACTTCATCGGCTACCGCCCAGTTTTTCGCTGCTTTTGCTTCGTTGCGCTGTTTAATTAGCGATTCAATTTCCGCAACTTCATCATTGTTCGCATCGCCTTGTAAAAACGCTTCCGGATCTTGATAAAGTAAACCTAATACGCCGGCTAATTCTTTTAAACGCACCGCTAAACCGTTCGCTTTCGCCATATCTTCGGTTTTGAGTTTATTCACTTCACGTGCGATTTCAAATAACACCGCTAATGCGCCCGGTGTATTGAAATCATCGTCCATTGCCGCTTTAAACGCTTCGACGTATTGTTCGCCGCCGGCAATCTCAACCGATAAATCACAACCACGTAATGAAGTATATAAACGCTCTAACGCCGAACGAGCTAAATCTAAATTATCTAAACTGTAATTTAATAAGCTACGATAGTGCGCGGTTAAGAAGAAATAACGTAAAGTTTCCGACTCATATTTTTCTAACATGGTACGAATGGTGAAGAAATTGCCGAGCGATTTTGACATTTTCTCATCATCAATCGTTAACATACCGGTATGTAACCAGTAATTTACATAATCGCCGCCATAGGCACAGCAAGATTGAGCGATTTCGTTTTCGTGGTGTGGGAACATTAAATCCGAACCGCCGCCGTGAATATCAAAATGTTCGCCTAACTCTTTGCTGTTCATTGCCGAACATTCAATATGCCAACCCGGGCGACCGTTACCCCACGGGCTTTGCCAGCTCGGCTCGCCTGCTTTCGACATTTTCCATAATACGAAGTCCATCGGATTTTTCTTCACCGATTTAATTTCAACACGTGCGCCGGCTTGTAATTGTTCTAAATTTTGGCGAGATAACGCACCGTATTTTTTGAAACTTTCTACATCAAACATTACATCGCCGTCTGCTGCAACATAGGCGTGCCCATTTGCGATCAGCTTTTCCACCATTGCAATAATTTCTGCAATATTTTGTGTTGCTCGTGGTTCAATATCAGGACGGAGAATATTCAACGCATCAAAATCTTTATGCATTTCAGCGATCATTCTCTCTACGAGTTGATCGGTTGTTTCATTATTTTCTAATGCACGTTTGATGATTTTATCGTCCACATCGGTTATGTTACGCACATAGCGTAAGTTATAGCCTAAATAACGTAAATAGCGGGCAATCACGTCAAATGATACAAAAGTACGTCCGTGCCCAAAGTGACAGAGATCGTAAACCGTAACACCGCAGACATACATACCAACTTGGCTCGAGTTAATCGGTTTAAATTCTTCTTTTTCACGTTTTAAAGTGTTATAAATTTTGAGCATAGTATCCTCTGTACTGATTTGTTATAGCAATGTTGAGAAGTATAGCGAATAAGCGGTCTAATTTTGAGATTTTTTTGCAATTTCCCGTAAACTTTTTAATAATAACGCACCAAACTTCCCTTTCTCTTTTATAAGGAAATCTAAATGATTACATTACATACGAATTTCGGTGACATTAAAATCGAACTTAACTTTGAAAAAGCACCGGTAACGGCAAAAAACTTTGAAGATTACTGCAAAGAAGGCTTTTATAACGGTACGATTTTCCACCGTGTGATTGACGGCTTTATGATTCAAGGCGGCGGTATGACTTCAGGCTTAATTGAAAAAGCAACCAAAGCGCCGATTCAAAACGAAGCGAACAACCGTTTAAGCAACAAACGCGGCACACTTGCCATGGCGCGTACTTCTGATCCGCATTCAGCAAGCTCACAA
Organism: Actinobacillus capsulatus DSM 19761; assembly: GCF_000374285.1. Lineage (GTDB taxonomy): Bacteria > Pseudomonadota > Gammaproteobacteria > Enterobacterales > Pasteurellaceae > Actinobacillus > Actinobacillus capsulatus. Next base: position 90,885 of record NZ_KB893936.1, read on the forward strand.
TTCTTTATCAACGTAGCGGACAACACTTTCTTAGATTACCGTTCAAAAGAAATGTTTGGTCGTGAAGTGGTGCAAGAATGGGGTTATGCAGTATTCGGTGAAGTGGTTGAAGGTATGGACGTGGTTGATAAAATCAAAGGCGTGAAAACCTGCAACAAAGGCTTCCACCAAGATGTACCGGTTGAAGATGTAGTAATTGAATCAGTAACCGTTGCATAATCGCAAAATAAGTTAGAAATTTGACCGCTTGCACTCAACACAAGCGGTCAAATTTTTTTATAATTCTGCAAAATGGAATCATCTTTCACAAAAGTAACAAAACTATGCAAATTTATCTCGTTGGCGGCGCAGTCCGTGATCAGCTATTAAACTTACCGGTAAAAGATCGAGATTATCTGGTGGTTGGCGCAACGCCCGAACAATTGTTAGCACAAGGCTATCAGCAAGTCGGTAATGACTTCCCCGTTTTTTTACATCCAAAAACCAAAGAAGAATATGCGCTAGCTCGCCAAGAACGTAAAAACGGGATCGGCTATAACGGCTTTCTCTGTGATTTTTCGCCCGATGTCACGCTAGAACAAGATTTAATTCGCCGAGATTTAACCATTAATGCGATTGCCCAAGGTGCAAGCGGTCAAATTTTTGACCCATACGGCGGTAAACAAGATTTAGCAAATCGTCTGCTTCGTCATATTTCACCAGCATTTAGTGAAGATCCTCTACGGGTTTTAAGAGTGGCTCGCTTTGCCGCCCGTTTCCATTCGCTTGGCTTTAACATTGCGCCTGAAACGGTAAAATTAATGCAGGAAATGACCGCTTGTGGTGAATTGGCTCACTTAACTGCCGAGCGTGTTTGGTTAGAAACCCAAAAAGCCTTTACAACGGATAATCCGCAAATCTATTTTGAAGTATTACGAGAAATCGGTGCGTTAGCGGTGTTATTTCCGGAATTAGACCGCTTATTCGGCGTGCCTCAGCCCAAACAACATCATCCTGAAATTGATAGCGGGATTCATACCTTACTAGTAATTGAGCAAGCCAAACGGCTTGCAAAAAATGCAGAAAATCCGACCGCTTTACTCTGGGCCGCTCTTTGCCATGATTTAGGCAAAGGGTTAACTGAAAAAGAGATTCTTCCCCACCACTACGGACACGAAGTGAAAGGCATCAAACCGGCTCGAGAGTTATCCAATCGTTTAAAAGTGCCGACAGATATTAAAGATTTCGCCATTTTGGTCACTGAGTACCACACCCACTGCCATAAAATGGCAGAGCTACGTCCGGAAACCGTATTAAAAGTATTTAATGCACTTGATGTATGGCGTAAACCGCAACGTTTCTTTGATTTTTTACTCGCTTGTGAGGCAGACGCCAGAGGCAGATTAGGCTTTGAAACTAGAGAATATCCACAAGTTAAACTCGCTAAGCGTTATTTCGAAGCATCAAATCAAGTCGATGTACAACAAGTGATTACAGATGGTTATGAAAAGCAAGCAATTAGAGATGAACTGAATAAACGTAGGGCAAATGCAATAGCGCTTCTAAAAAAATCTATGCATTAACTCTAGCATCTTATTTAAACCATAAAAAATTTAATGGATTTTGTCATTTCCACTATTTTTTTATAGTTTATTCGTTTTATACTGCCCCCTCTTAATTATTCTTATTAGATAAAAGAGGGAAACAATAGAGAAAAATGCTATTACATTAGCTCTCTTTACGTTATTAAGCCTAACAGCTCAGGCTGAAAAACGTATTGAATTAGAAGAAATGAAGGTTAATGCATAAAACAAACTAGGGGATTCGGTTCTCAACAATGCCGACAATATCAGCGATCAGGTCGTGGATAAATCGCAATTAAAACATCGGTCGGCAACTTTAGGTAATGCGTTGGCGGGTGAGCTCGGCATACATTCAAATCCGTTTAGTGGCGGTGCGAGTAAGCCGATTATTCGAGGACAAGACAGCGTACGTGTCAAAATTATGCAAAACGGTACCGATGTGATTGATATGTCCTCACTTTCCCCCGACCACGTCGTTGCTGCCGATACGTTAGTGGAACTTGTGCGAGATACAAATAAAAGCGGTCAGTTTATTTGGTCTGGAACAATTTAATTTAGGCAAATTTAGCTTAGATATCGCTGTTTGTTATGAAAAACAAAAAACACCGGTACATTATGAAAAGAAATTATTAAATCATGCCTTGAACAGTTTATTGAAAGATCCATCAAGACCTAAGGAATATTCACCGGTTCATCCGGACTTAACGCTATATAAACAAAATGCACTTTCTTATGCGGCGACAACATCTTGGGACTTTACCCCAGAGAATCGTTTGTCATTTAGCTATTCGCATAATGAACGTATTCCATTACCAATGGAACTCTATTATCAAGAAAAACACCTTGCAACCAGTTCTTTTAAGCATGGCAATAAAGATTTAACTAAAGAGAAATCAGATACTATTGAATTAGCTTTCACACATGGCAGTGCGATGACTTCGCTCTGCCTTCTCCATTTCCTTTTTGATTTCTTATTTGAACACTTATTCGTATTCCTCTAACCAAATGGTTAAAATCGCTTCTAAAATATGTTCGTTTGACGCTTCCGGATCATCATCAAAATCTTCCATTTCACAGATCCATTTGTGCATATCGGTAAAACGAACTGTTGTCGGATCTAAATCCGGATTCATATCATATAGATTTTCCGCAATCATGCGTGTATCAGACCATTTCATTAGTGTGCCGCCTCATTTGCATGATTTAAGTTATATTTCGGAATTTCTACCACTAAGTCTTCTTCACCCACTACACATTGGCAACTTAAACGGCTATCCATTTCCAGACCCCATGCTTTATCTAGCATATCTTCTTCTTGATCGGTCGTTTCATTTAATGAATCAAACCCTTCACGAATAACCACATGGCAAGTCGTACACGCACAAGAACCGTCACAAGCATGGTGAATTTCTACACCCGCATTGTGCGCTAACTCTAATAAATTGTCGCCGGTTTGTGCTTCAATCACCATACCTTCCGGACAGAACTCTTCATGCGGAAGAAAAACAACTTTTGGCATAATATCCTCTTTTATTTGACTCTTCCCCTCTTTTTCAAAGAAGGGCACTAATTAAATAATTTCATCAACGGCTTTACCCGCTAATGCTTTTTGGATTGATAAATTCATTCGCTTCGCAGCAAATGTCTGTGTTGCGAGATCTAAATCTTTTACCCCTTGGGCAATCGCTTGTCGATCCGTACCTTGTTTTAATTGAATCAGTTTTGCGATTTCCGCCTCAATTAACTTAAACTCTTCAACGCTTAATACTTCCGCACCGTCTTGTTGCAATGCCGAAATGACCGTATCAATCGTTCTATCCGCTTCAACACGCTGTTCAGCAAGTTGACGAGCTTCCATATCTTGTTTAGCATTGGTCATCGAAGATTTAATCATTTGCGTGACTTCTTCATCGGTTAAACCGTAAGACGGCTTAATTTGAATCGAAGCCTGTACTTTGGTCGATTTTTCCATTGCCGTAACACTAAGCAAACCGTCCGCATCCACTTGATAAGTAACACGAATTGTTGCCGCACCGGCAACCATCGGCGGAATGCCTCGTAACGTAAAGCGACCAAGTGAACGACAATCTTCGACTAACTCACGTTCGCCTTGTAACACGTGTATACTCATTGCGGTTTGACCGTCTTTCGCAGTAGTAAATTCTTGCGCACGCGCAACCGGAATCGTCGTGTTACGCGGAATAATTTTCTCAACTAAACCGCCCATCGTTTCGATACCGAGAGAAAGTGGCACCACATCTAACAGCAGCATTTCGCTATCCGGTTTATTACCCACTAGGATATCCGCCTGAATCGCTGCACCTAATGCCACGACTTTATCCGGATCAATTGAGGTTAACGGATTCTTCTCGAAAAATTCGCCGACTTGCTCACGCACAAACGGCACACGGGTTGAACCGCCAACCATTACCACTTCACAAACTTCTTCAGCCTCCACACCGGCATCTTTTAACGCTCGGCGGCAAGTCATCAATGAACGTTTAACTAATGGCTGAATTAACTCGTTAAATTGCGCACGGCTTACCGTACCTTGCCAATTTGCAAATTTCACTTCTGTTTCGACCGCTTGTGACAGCGCTACTTTAGTTTGAGTAGCTAGCGTTAATAATTCACGTTGTTCATTGGCATTTTGTGGTTTGTAATTTGCCTGTTCCGCAATCCAATCGGCAAGTAAATGGTCGAAATCATCACCACCAAGTGCGGTATCACCACTGGTCGCCAGTACTTCAAACACACCGCGACTTAAACGCAAAATCGAAATATCGAAAGTACCGCCGCCTAAATCATATACTGCGATAACACCTTCTTGTCCGCTATCTAACCCGTAAGCAATCGCTGCTGCGGTCGGTTCATTTAATAAACGTAATACATTTAAACCGGCAAGACGCGCCGCATCTTTGGTGCTTTGACGCTGTGCATCATCAAAATATGCCGGCACAGTAATCACCACACCGGATAACTCTCCGCCTAAACGCTGTTCGGCAAAGCGATTTAAGTGACTTAAAATATCCGCTGACACTTCAACCGGACTTTTATTACCTTGCTTGGTTTGAATTAACGGCAAGCCGTTATCGCTAGCGATAAATTGATAAGGCAAATCCGGATAACGTGTTTGTACGTCTGCTAGTGAGCGACCGATTAAACGTTTCGCCGAAATGACCGTATTCTGAGGGTCAATACTTGCCTGTGCAAATGCTTCAACCCCAACGGTTTTCTGTTGTTCGCCGTAGTGAACGATGGATGGAACTAACGCACGTTCCTGATCATCTAACAACACCTGCGTTTGCCCGCTACGTACACTTGCTACCAATGAATTGGTTGTGCCAAGGTCAATACCGACTGCTAAACGATGCTGATGTGGTGCAGCCGTCTGCCCCGGCTCAGCAATTTGAAGTAATGCCATTATTTTTTATCTCTCTTTTTTATTGCTCTTTCACCTTTGTGAACGAGGTGATAAATTACGGTCAAAATGATGTATTCCTTAACTCTCTCCCCTTGTGGGAGAGAGACCGATATTTGCTTCGTCCAGAAGCAAATATCAGAGAGAGGGGCAATCCATATCAATCGCATAAAAAATCGTATCTAATACACGATCTAGATCATTATGAATCTCACTATTCCAAAAACGTAATACTTTAAACCCTTGTTGATTTAAATATCTAGTTCGTTGTTCATCATAAGATTGCCGATCTATATGTTGAATACCATCTAATTCAATAATTAATTTTTTTGAAAAACAAATGAAATCAACAATATAAAATCCTATTACTTGCTGACGTCGAAATTTTGTTCCAATAAAACGCTTTGCTCGTAATTCTTGCCAAAGAATCTGCTCTTCCTCTGTCATTGAAGAGCGAAGTTGCTTTGCCCGTTGCAGTAATTTTTCTTTCATATTCCACCTCGCCAAATAATTTAGCGAAAGTAGAAAATAATTTTTCAGATATTTTTGTGATCTCAATCGAGAAAAGAGAATTTTCCCCCTCTCTCTGCTAAAAATAGCCTTGCGCTATTTTTAGCTGTCTCTCTCCCACAAGGGGAGAGAGTTGTAAAGCTATGCTACCGAATAACCCATATTTTCCGGTGCGAATACACCTTGGTAGTGGCGTTCGATCGGTACGGCGATTTTACTTTCTAATTCTAATACTTGATGACCTTGTAAATTCGCAATATCCGCTTGCCAGTTTTCCCAGCGTAAATCTTTATAGAAATCGGCTAAATCACCGGCTAACGCCCAACCGAGAAATTCCGAATAGCCTAAATTTAGCGGTTCCCATTTTTTGGTTTTCGGGTTGTGGTAGTAAACTTGTCCGAGTTTATCACCTAAACCGCCGGCGTTAATTGCAAAATAACCGCCGATCGCATCGTCCGCCACTAATAAATGACTTGGTTGTTCGCCCGACTGTTTAAAGGTTTTGCCGAAATTCCAGTCGAATAAACCTCTCGGTAACTTTTCGTTACCTGAACCTAAAATACGTAACCAACCGTGATCAATAAAAATACCGCCGGTTTCATACACGATTGCGCCCATTGGAGAGCGAGTTGAAAGCTGCATACCAACCAATGCCGCACCGGCATCTTCCGGATAGCTTGCTAAAATTTCATAATGATTTTTTGCTTGCGTAAACCAATCTCTTAAAATGAGCCACGCCGATTGCTTATCTAATAATTCTTCTAATGCTTTCATTGCAAAATTTCCTTAAAATTCGACCGCTTATTTTCGGGCTAAGAAATAAATCCCTAAGCCGCAAGCAACCGTCAATAAACCGATTAATTGATTTAATTGGAAAGGACGAACCGCCATGCCAAACAAACCGAAATGATCGATAATCGCTCCCGTAACCAACTGCCCGACAATAATAAAAAACAACATATTGGTAATGCCGATTTTCGGGGCTAGAAATACTGTGGTAAAGACGAAGCCGGCACCTAAAATACCACCGAGCAATTTCCAGAAAGGCTGTTGCGGAAGCTGTTGTAACGCACCGCTTAAATCCGTTTTCCAAAAACAGAATAATAATAACGCAATCGTCCCCGTTGCAAACGAAATGGTCGCTGCTACCAAAGGTTGCCCGAGCATTGCCTGCGCTAATCGGCTATTAATTGCCGCTTGGCTTGCCAGAGCGGAACCGGCGACCAAGTGCCAATAAAATATAGGGTAAAGCCATTTGCAAAATTCTCTTAAAATCAGACCGCTTGTATCCGGCTGATACCGCTACATATCAAAGAATTTTTCTTCGACTTTTTCGATTTGAATAATCAGCTTTTTAAAATAGCGTAGGCGATCTGTCAACGCATTAGCTTGTTGCCACTGCTGCGCTTCAAGCGTTTGTTGCAATTGCTGTAAAACGGCTTTTTGTTCGGTTTTAATTTGCTTTAAAAAGACGGTTAATTCGTCTTCATCGTGACAGTGTTCAATCGTTTCAAGTTTCTCGTGCCACTCCATCTGTTGCATTAAAAACTCAATATCTCGCATACTTTTTTCTTCAAGATTTTTTGCTTCACCAGTCTGAATTTCAATTATCGCTTCCGCACGTAAAATCGGATCTTTAAGCGTCTGTAACGCTGCATTCACATCTGCCGATTTTTGTACTGCTGCTAATTGTTCCGCTGAAGAGCTGCTCGCAAAATTATCCGGATGAAGCTGTTTTTGTAATACTAAATAACGCTCGGAAAGCAAAGCATTATCTAATTCAAATTGAACCGGTAAATCAAATAGTGCAAAAGGATTATTCATTGCTTGCCTCTATACGTTAAAACTTTCGCCGCAACCGCAAGAATCTTTTACATTCGGATTGTTATACTTAAAGCCTTCGTTTAAACCTTCTTTAACGAAATCCAATTCGGTACCGTCTAGATAAGCAAGGCTTTTTTCATCCACGATCACTTTTACGCCGTGTTGCTCAAACACTTGATCATCCTCATTTAACACATCAACAAACTCAAGCACATAAGCCAGTCCCGAACAGCCCGACGTTTTCACTCCTAAACGTAAACCGATACCTTTACCACGGTTTTCTAAGAATGTACGAACTCGATTTGCTGCTGTTTCTGTTAATGTAATTGCCATAAGTTATCCTTTTTAATCTGTTAAATGAAAATAATCTTTACCACGGAAAACACGGAAATACACGAAACGTCAATTTTGCAAAATTTTACACAAAAATAACCGCTTGTTTTCGTGCTTTCCGTGTCATCCGAAGTTAAATATTACTTAGCTTGTTTTTCTTTGTAATCGGCAATCGCTGCTTTGATTGCGTCTTCCGCAAGAATTGAACAGTGGACTTTTACCGGTGGTAATTCTAATTCTTCTGCGATGTCGCTGTTTTTAATTGCACCTGCTTCATCTAAAGATTTTCCTTTCACCCATTCAGTAATTAGCGAGCTTGATGCGATTGCAGAGCCACAACCGTATGCTTTAAAGCGTGCATCTTCAATAATACCTTGATCGTTTACTTTAATTTGTAAACGTAAAATATCACCACACGCAGGTGCCCCCACCATACCTGTACCTACATCTGATGCTTCTTTATCAAATGTACCCACGTTACGAGGATTTTCGTAGTGGTCAATTACTTTTTCGCTGTATGCCATTTTATATTCCTTCTGTTAAATATTCCCCCTCTTTAGTAAAGAGGGGTTAGGGGAGATTTGTAAACAAAGCCAAACATATAACCGCTTATCAAATACTCCTCAATCCCCCTTTTCTAAAGGGGGAGGCTACTGATTAATGGTGATTCCACTCGATTTTGCTTAAATCTACACCGTCTTTAAACATTTCCCAAAGAGGAGAAAGTTCACGAAGTTTCACGATCGCTTTTTTCACAAGCTCGATGGTGTAGTCGATTTCTTCTTCTGTTGTCCAACGACCTAAAGTAAAACGAATTGAGCTGTGTGCTAATTCATCGTCACGGCCAATTGCACGTAATACGTATGAAGGCTCTAAACTTGCTGAGGTACACGCTGAACCTGATGAAACTGCGATATCACGTAACGCCATCATTAATGACTCGCCTTCAACGAAGTTGAAGCTGATATTTAAGTTTGAATCTACACGTTTGCCTTCTTCCATTGAACCGTTTACATACACTTCTTCGATATCTTTAAAGCCGTTGTATAAACGGTCACGTAATGCACGTAAACGAGGCATTTCTGTGGCCATTTCTTCTTTAGCGATACGATATGCTTCGCCCATACCTACGATTTGGTGTACAGGTAATGTACCTGAACGCATACCGCGCTCATGACCGCCACCGTGAATAATCGCTTCGATGCGAACACGTGGTTTACGACATACGTATAAACCGCCGATACCTTTTGGTCCGTATAATTTGTGGCTTGAGAAAGACATTAAGTCAACTTTTAACTCTTGCACATCTACCGGAATTTTACCTACCGATTGGGTTGCGTCCACGTGGAAAATAATTTTCTTCGCACGGCAAATTTCACCGATTGCTTTGATGTCTTGAATAACACCCATTTCGTTATTTACGTGCATCACAGAAATTAAAATCGTATCCGGACGAATCGCCGCTTCTAATTTTGCTAAATCTAATAAGCCGTCTTCTTCCGGATCTAAATAAGTCACTTCAAAACCTTCACGCTCTAGCTGACGGCAAGTATCTAATACCGCTTTATGCTCGGTTTTAGCTGTGATGATATGTTTACCTTTGGTTTGGTAGAAGTGTGCAGCACCTTTAATCGCTAAGTTATCAGACTCTGTCGCTCCTGAGGTGAATACGATTTCACGGCTGTCCGCACCAATTAAATCTGCGATATGGTTACGTGCAACATCTACCGCTTCTTCCGCTTCCCAACCGAATTTGTGAGAACGTGAAGCTGGGTTACCAAAGATTCCATCTTTGGTCATGTATTGCATCATTTTTTGCGCAACACGTTCGTCCATTGGAGTGGTTGCTGCATAATCTAAATAGATAGGTAATTTAACTGACATTATTACTCCTAACTCGCCCGAAATAAGCGGTCATTTTTATTGAATTTTTTGCAATTAGTGTTTATGTGAATGATCGTGGCAATGCTCTTTTTCACAATCGTGATCCGAGTGTTCTTCAACAAGCTCCGCCAAAGTAATCGTATTTAAAAACACACCGATTTGGTCTTCTAAACGTTCCCATAAATGATGCGTTAAACACTGTGAGTTTTTACTACAGTTACCACTACCTTTACATTTAGTGACATCAAGATTTTCATTCACCGCCGCAATAATCATACCCACACTGATTTCTTTAGGTTGCTTACCAAGTTGGTAACCGCCACCCGGACCACGCACACTATGCACGATACCTTCGCGACGTAACTGAGCAAATAATTGTTCTAAATACGACAATGAAATCGCTTGGCGCTCTGAAATATCGGCAAGACTTACTGGTAAAGACTTTCCATGTAACGCAATATCTAAAATTGCGGTTACGGCATAACGCCCTCTTGACGTTAATTTCATAATAATTTCCTCACTTAGAGCAAAAGTAATGATTTTTAATTAAGCGAATTGTGATATACCCGACTATTTTAGTCAAGAATTTTACACTTATCACATTGAAAGGTTTTACAAATGATTCTTGGCATTTACGCCCAAATTGATAACTCAAAGTTATCAATTAAAAATACTGGTATCAAATCCTTACAATTATAAATGATTTTTGATCTACTTCAAATAACAATCCTGACTAAAATGGTTTGAATAACCCTAATTCAACGATTTTTATCCGCCGGTAAAGCGTAAAAATTTAGATTAGAGTAAACAAGCGCTCACTGGTCGGAACTCCGAGTATTTTAAGTAAAGACGCTTGCCCGCTCACTATGGCTACGATTAGAATTCGCGAACGTTAAAAAATTGTGAACAATTGTTCGCTAAAAATAACACTTCCTTCCGTAAGGTAAGATAGTATTCATAATAAAGGATATGGGATGAATAACCAATTTAACAAAATGCTTTTAGCGTCACTTCTAACCGTTTCGGCTGCCGGTGCTCACGCCGCAGCATTCCAATTAGCGGAAATTTCTACTTCTGGTTTAGGTATGGCTTATGCAGGTAATGCAGCTGTTGCAGACAATGCTTCTGTGGTTGCAACTAACCCAGCATTAATGACTAAATTCAAAAATACAGAAATTTCAGTAGGTGGTATTCTAGTTGACGCTGATGTTCACGTTTCAGGAAAAATGGGAGGCACATTTGATGCATCTCACGGTAACATCATTCCCAATGCAATGATTCCGAATCTATATGTTGTCGCACCAGTCAATGATCGTTTTTCATTAGGTGGTGGCATAAACGTAAATTATGGTTTGAAATCTGAATACAACAAACATTTCAATGCAGGTGTTTACGGTGGTAAAACCGAATTAACTGCACTTAATTTCAATTTAAGCGGTGCATATGACTTTGGCAACGGCTTAAGTTTCGGTCTTGGTTTAAATGCAATCTATGCAGATGCGGAAGTTAAACGCCATTTAGGTATAGGCGGTAAAGCGATCGCTCAACAATTAGCTGTACGTGCAAACCAGTTACCTGCTGCACAAGCTGCACAATTAAGCGCAGTAGCGAACCAACTCAGTAATATGCCGGCAAACACTTCTGTATCGCACATCAAAGGTGATGAATGGTCATTCGGTTGGAACGCTGGTTTAAGCTACGAATTGAATAAAAGCCACCGTTGGGGCTTAGCATATCACTCTGCAGTAGATGTAAAATTCAAAGGTAAATACTCAAATGATTTCCCAGTTGCTTATAATGCATTACTTGCACAATTAGCAAATTCAGGTGTGAGTTTACCTATCAGCCAAGCAACCGGCGGAGAATATGTTCCGGGGCGTTTAACGCTTAATTTACCGGCATACTGGGAATTCTCAGGTTTCCATAAATTAACTGAGAAATTAGCATTACAATATAGCTATAAATACACTGAGTGGGATCGTTTAAAAAGCTTAATCGCTTATGGTTCTACAGGTAATATCTTATTCCATAAAGATGAAAACTTCAGCAACTCATCACGTTACTCGGTCGGTTTCTCTTATGATGTAGATGAAACGTTAACTGTACGTACCGGTTTCGCTTACGATGAAAATGCAAGTGTAAAACATCCTTCAATCTCAATTCCGGATACAGATCGTATATGGTACTCAGTGGGTGCAACTTACCGCTTTACGCCAAAGCTTTCTGCTGATGTAGGTTTTGCGTACCTTCGTGGTAAAAAGAATAGCTTTAAAGAAGGTCAATCAGCGGTATTCCAAGTTAGCTCAAAAGCGAATCTTTACGGTTTAAATCTTAACTACAAATTCTAATACTTAACTCAAAATAGGCAATTACGAATGCTCGAAAGGCGTGTAAACTCATTACATGCCTTTTTATTTGAAACGGAGCTAAAATATGTCATCCAATATTCACTATCAATATTACCACTCACCTGTCGGAAACCTGTTATTGATTGCCAATGCTCACGGACTACTCGGCATTGAGTTTGAACAAGAGCAACTCACCACTGATGCGCAGAAATGGCAAATTGCTACTGAAGCAAGCGGTCAAATTTTCGAAATTTTTTGCAAAACACGCAACATTTTAGACCGCTATTTTGCCGGTGAGAAACTAGAATTCAAGCATTTGGATTTTCTGGCGCCACAAGGTACGGAATTCCAAAAATCCGTTTGGAAAATTTTATTAACCATTCCTTATGGCAAAACGACCAGTTATGGAGAAATCGCCCAACAGCTTGGTAAACCACATGCTATGCGTGCTGTCGGTGGAGCAGTAGGGCGTAATCCGATTTCAATCATTGTGCCTTGCCACCGAGTATTAGGCAAAAGCCAAACACTGACCGGTTTTGGTGGCGGCTTGCCGGCAAAACGCTATCTATTGGAATTGGAGGGAATTGATTTTAAAGATAAAGGCATTGAATTCGTTAACCCTAAACATAAAAAATGGGAAAATAAATAACTTATCTTCCCATTTTAAATTACGCTTTCGTTAGTAATTTTCTTTTACCCAATGTTCCGCTAAAGCAAGATCTGCTTGCCATTGCTGTGCGATTTGGAATACCCATTGCGAAATATGCTCTTCCCAAATTTCACCGTTATCGGTTTGGGCATACTGAGCAATTTCCTGCAAGCGTTTTAAGCTGACTGAAGCAAGCGCTCCTTTGATTTTATGCGCTTCATCCGCCGTGTTTTTACGCATTTCTGCTGAGTCGGTTGCCTGCCATTCGGTAAGATAGTGTTGTAAATTCTCCAAGTATTCCGGCATGAGCCTCGCAAATAACGCAAAATTAGCTAATACGGCTTTTGTCCCCATCACTTCGATTAATTCGGATAGAATCTTACGATCATAAGGTAAATTCAGTGCTTCTTCCGTGTCGACAAGCGGTCGAATTTCACCAGTTTTTTCCACAAAATCGCTGTTAAAGTAATGATTCAAACATTCGGATAACGCTTCTAACGAAAGCGGTTTACGCAATACGTCATCCATACCCTGTTGCTGATATTCTTCTTTGGTTTGCATAATATTGGCGGTTAACGCAACTAAAAGCGGCAAGTAATCTACTTCTTCGTTTTCATAGCGCTCACGCAATTGTCTTGCAATATCAAAGCCTGTCATATCCGGTAATTGAATATCAAGTAAAATAAGGTCGTAACTGTTCTGCTTGAATAACTCAAATGCTTCATCGCCGGTCATCGCTACATCTACGTCACAACCGAATTTTTCTAACATCGCACGGGCAACCACCACATTTACTTCAATGTCTTCAACTAATAAGACTTTTAACGCATGATCATTGATTTTAACTGCTTTTTTCGCTTCAACCGTATCCGCTTGAATCGTTAAGGTAAAGGTTGAGCCTTTGCCTTCCTCACTTTCAAGGGTGAGATCGCCGCCCATTAATTTAGCGATACGTTTTGAGATAGCTAAACCGATACCACTACCCTGCGCTTTTTTCTCTTGTGAGTTTTCCGCTTGGTAGAACATTGCAAATACTTTGCGCTGTTCGTTTTTAGGAATACCGATACCGGTGTCTCGCAAGCTAAAACTAAAATGGTCATCATCTACACGTTGCACATCAAGGTAAATATTTCCACCTGCCGGGGTAAATTTCAGCGCATTACTGACCAAATTCCACAATACCTGACTTAAACGTGCGTTATCGACCAAAATGAAATTCGGTAAATTATCCGAATAGCTGATATGGAATTTAATTTTACGTTGATCCGCCATTAAATTGGCAAAATTGCTGATATCACTGATCAATTGAGAAAACTCAACTTCCTTATTGAATAACTCAATACGGCGACTATCAATTTTCTCTAAATCAATAATGTCGCTAAAAATATGCCCTAATGAAACCGCACTGATATTAATTGTTTTTAAATATTCTCGCTGTTGCTGAGTTAGCTCTCCCTCTAACAGAATTCGACTTAAACCAATAATTCCATTGAGCGGTGTACGTAATTCATGGCTAATGGTTGCCATTAATACGCTTTTGTCTCGATTATTTTTTTCAAGTGTGGCATTTAAATGCGCATCCTGCTCACGCAACACACCGAGATCATAAATACTTTGTTCTAGCTGAATACGTGATTTTTCCAGTTTAACAACGATTAAATTGAAAAAATAAATCACAAAAGGGGCAGAAATCAGACCAAAAGAAATCGAACGTAAAATATCACTCGTTTGAATTTCGCCGGTGAATAAATAGGTTAATGCACCCTGGACGATAATGGCAAAAAATGCCAACACAAAAAAGCCCAGTAAAGCAGCCTTTACTCGACCTAAGCGTAGCACCCAATTCACATAATTTTGACTACATTGCTTGATTAGTTTCATTCTTCTCCCCTTAAAACATAAAACCCTCTCCATCAGCCAATGGAGAGGGTTTATTATAGCTCAAACCGCATTATTAGGTAGTTTCGATTATTGATTCAAATCGGATTATTTCCAATAAAATAAGCAAATAATCGCAATAATTGCAATAAATACACCTAAGTAATTAATTTCGTTGATTTTTTCTTTAAATACTAACGCACCAATAAATGTCCCTAAACAAATCACACCGAGGTTCATACCGGTAAACACTAAAGTCGGGTCATCTTTCATCACTTGGTGCGCTTTAATGTAGAATAAAATATTACAGAAATTCAATACGCCTAACACTAAGCCAACAACCACACTCGGTACGTGCCATTGCGTACGTTTAAGTAGCAAATAAGCAAACATTAAACAGCCAGCAAATACAAAGGCGATAAACAATGTTACCGGGAAGGCCGAACCTGATTTGGCAATTTGTTTAAATAGCGTATCAGTCATGCCATAACCTAGCCACACACAAGCAAGGCTAATAATCGCAATTTTGCCGCCTTTGCCCATACCGTGATGCGTTTTCCAAAGCAAGCAACCAAGTGCCACAAAGGCTAATACCAATGCGATTAATTTATTTTGGGTAATTTGTTCATCGAAAATGGTAAACGCCGCCAAAATCGGTAAAAACAGCGAAAGACGTTGTGCCGCATCGGTACGAATAATACCGGCAAATTCAAGTGATTTGGCTTGAATCAGGAAAATGGTTGGTAATAAGAAACCTAATGCAAAAAATAGATAAGACGAAGGGTTATTCGCCACAATATCAACCACCGTTTGTCCTTTAAAATCCGGATTCAGTAAAAAATAAGTCATCGAAGTCGTGACGATATAGTTCACTGCGATACTTTGATCAATAGCGATTTGCTTTTGACGTGCGACTTTAATCAACACACCGACAGAGACGCTACATAAAATAGCGATCACAAGTTCTAACATGGAAATTCTCCTTTATAAATAAAGGTTTGCATTCTACAAACTTCCTTATGAGATAGATAGATCAAGCGGTCGGATCTGTGCAAAATTTTGCAAGAATACGACCGCTTGTAATAGGTTATTTACGTTCGAATAAACGTCTTTCCTGGCTTTCGATTTGTTCCACCAAAATTAAAATTGCCGCATCACCGCCCCACTCTCTCGGTGCTTGGTGCAAGGCAATAATTTTAGGATGTTGCACTAACCAGCGAGGAATTTGATCTTTCAAAGTACGTGTACCGAAACCGGTCATAATGCTGGCGCAATAGACTTGTTCCCTTTCACACGCCAGAATCAATGCCGCCAATTCTTTTTTTGCCTGTTCACGGGTTAAACCATGCAAATCTAAAAAAAGTTCCGGCTGAAAATCGCCACGGCGTAATTGCTTTAAAATATACGGGTCAATATCCGCACGTAAATATTTGATTTTCTCATTTTCTTCTCGTAATAACGGCTCATATTCATCAGAGAAGAAAAATTCGGTATCTTTTTGTTCTTGTAACTCTCGTAACTCATTAACTTTTTTACGAGGCACAGTTTTCGGTACAAAAGTGTCTTGTTTAATTTTTTTCGTGCCTTTTACCGCTTCTTGGAAAAGTGCAAAATCTTCGTTATCTAACATGCTTGTTTGTCCATTACTAAAAATTCCGCTTCTGGGAAATTGCGTTCAATATATTCTCTTAAATAGTTTAGCGTACTTTGCTGAATAATTTCGTCTGTTGGCGGATAACTATTATAGATCAAACTGACTAACGGAATTTGTTTTTGTTGGCACGCCATTAAACTGAGCAAGGTATGATTAATCGAACCTAATCTGCCGGAAGTGACTAAAATCAGCGGTAATTGCTGCTCCGCAATATAATCAAGCGTGGTATATCGATTATCATAAGGCACAGCCAAACCACCCGCTCCCTCTAACAAAACGTAGTCATATTTTTCGGCTAATAATCGGCTGGCTTCGGCAATTTTGTGTGTATCAATCACGATATTTTCCATTTCCGCCGCTAAATGGGGTGAACAAGGATAGCGAAAAAGATAAGGGCAAGTAACACCCGCCTTGTCCTCTTCCATGAGTGGCAGATTTTGCATCTGACGGTGTTGCAAAATATCACTGGAAACGCCTTCACAGCCGGTTTGAATCATTTTTTGCGTAATCACCGAGTAACCCTGTTTCATTAAACGTTTAGCATAAAACCCGGAGGCGACCGTTTTACCAATGTCAGTATCAATGCCCGATACGAAAATGATTTTGCCCATTATTTTTTCACTCCCAAAATAAAAATCGGTGCATAAGTCAAATAAACGCCTTGTTCACAGCTAAATTGAGCTTGATATTTTACACTAAATTCCATCAGCCTTTTGCGTGTCCACGTTTGCGTACTAATTGCCGTTACCCCTGTTTTCCGTAGATGTTGCAACACGGCAAGCGGTGAAGCAAAGGTTAAACGAATCTGCTGCTGCGTAATCTGTAACTCGGTAAAGTCTTTACTTAACCAAGAATGCCAATCTTCTTGGCTTGAGTAAGTCAGCTTAACACCAGTTAGTTGACGAATTTCCGCTAAATTTTCCGAAGTAAAGCTGTTAAATAGCAAAACACCATTTGGCTGTAACAGATTCGCAGCTTGCGAAACAAAAGTTTTAGGTTGTTCAAACCATTGTACCGCAGATGCGGAACTGATCAGATCAAATTGACCTTCAAAGGCTAAACATTCCGCATCCCCCACCACAAACTCAAAGGAAACAAGCGGTCGATTTTCGCCAATTTTTTGCAAAACGCAATCTTGATAGACATCACTCAGATCATTAACCACCAAATGTTCCACTTGATATTCACGCACTAAATGCTGAGTTAAATCGCCCGTGCCGCAACCAATTTCCAACACTCGCCGAAAACATTGCTTGTTCGTTTGGGCAAGCAAATTTACCAGTTGTCGATTAATCTGTTGTTGAGCGATCGCATGCTCGTCATATTCCATAATATGGGTTGCAAAACGTTGTGCAATCAATGGTTTATCTAACTTTGCCATAATTGTAGCCACTCAAAAAAATGTTGCCATAGATAATGTTCGCCTTTAGAAATTTGTGTAATATGCACATTTTTATCTTGCCAAAAAGCTAGCTGATTTTGTGCCGAAAAAATACGATCTTTCTCGCCAATAATTACATTCGTCCAATGTAGCTTCGGCGTAACAAGATTTGCTTCGATTGCCGTATTCAACACCTCAAGCTCATGATGAATTTCGATAAGAGAACGCTGTTCGGGTAATGCAAGGTAAGTATTTAATAACTGTTTATCACCACAAATTCGGCGTTCAAACTTCAAGCGATTTTCTGTATTTAATGTTTGTAATGTGCCGTTAAATATCTGTAGCGGAATGCCCCATTCATCGTGTTTAGGAAAAGGCGTACCGTTAATCGCTGTCGCAGAAGCCAAATTAATCTCCGGTAATACATTTTCCGCCACCCAAACGCCCATCGACCACGCCACTAAGCGGACGGTTTGGTAACGGCTAAAATCAAAAGCAGGAAAGTTTAAATCTTGGTAATCATAACAAATCAATAAGTCATAACCGTTCGGCAACGCTAAATGTGAGACGACCGATGCCGGTGTACCCCAACCGGCAAAATAAATAATCAAATTGGCTTGTTGAGTTGAAATTAATTTTGTTTTCACTTTTTCTCCTTATAAACAAGCAATTAAGCGATCTAATTCTTCTGTGTTTAAATCAGCGGTTAATGATAGGCGGATACGAGCCGTACCTTTCGGTACTGTCGGCGGGCGAATCGGCAAGCAATAAAAACCTTGTTGTTGCAATGTTTTGGCTTTTTGCACCGCTTGTTCATTTTCTCCCACGATAAACGGAACAATGCAACTTTGCGTTTGTAACGGATAACTATTTTTCTGCTGTACCGCTTGTTTTAGTTTCTCACTGAGTTGTGCTAAATGTTGTCGTTTAGATTGAAATTCAGCTAACCGCTCAAATAGAAATGCTGTCCAAGCTATATTCAGCGGCGGTAATGCCGTTGAAAAAATCAATGGACGTATCGTGTTGATTAAGTAATCTTTAATCACTTGATCGCAAACCAAATAAGCTCCCATCGAAGCCAATGCTTTACCGAAAGTACCAACTAACAAATCAATTTCATCGATACAGCCAAACACTTCCGCCATGCCTAAGCCCTGTTCTCCGTATGCCCCGATTGCGTGCGCTTCATCCACATACAGCATAATGTGACACTGGCTGGCAAAGGCTTTTTTTAATGCCACGAGTTCAGCCAAAGGCGCAATATCGCCGTCCATACTAAAAATACTTTCGGTCACAATGATAATTCGCTCAAACTGTGCAGCATATTTACTGAGTAATTGAGTTAAATGTTCGAGGTTATTATGTTGATAGCGATAAAAAGACACGCCGGCTAAACGGATACCGTCAATCAAACTGGCGTGTACTAACTTATCGGCAAGAATTAGGGTATTTTTATCTACTAACGCGGGCAAAATACCGATATTGGCATGATAACCACTGTTAAATAACAAAGCCGCTTCTCGCTGAAAACGGTTGGCAATCAGCTGCTCAAACTCTTGGTAAATCGGGAAATTACCGGTCAGTAAACGCGAGGAAGATGAGGTAAGCGGAGTAACAAGCGGTTCATTTTCACTGATTTTTTGCAAAAATTGTTTTTGTAAGTGCTGATCTGAAGCGAGTCCCAAATAATCATTTGAGGAAAAATTCAACATTCTCCGATTATCAGCAATAATCCACTTTCCATCGTGTTGAATTGGCGGCAACGCTCGCTTTAAACCGGCTTGCGTTAATTCCGCTAACTTTTGTTCGAATACATTCATAAAACCTCCGTGAAATGTATTGCGTTTTATTCGTTATAAGCTATTTTTATTACTTGCAATAAGGCGGTCGTGAGTTGGGTTAATTCCGCCTGACTAATAATAAACGGTGGCATAATGTAAACCAGTTTGCCGAAAGGGCGGACCCAAATGCCGTGTTCTACAAATAATTTTTGTAGTGATACCAAATCAACCGGCTGTTGCATTTCTAATACACCGATTGCGCCGAATACTCGTACTTCCGCTACCGATTTAAATTGTTTTGCCGACGCCAACTCATCCATTAATTGCCGTTCAATACGTTTAATATTGGCTTGCCAATTACTTTCTAATAATAAATTAATCGATTCATAAGCAATCGCACAGGCAAGCGGATTCGCCATAAATGTCGGGCCGTGCATAAAACATTTTGCTTCTCCTTTGCAAATGACCGTTGCAACTTTTTCTGTCGTGACGGTTGCTGATAAAGTCAAATAACCGCCGGTTAGCGCTTTGCCCAAGCAAATAATATCCGGCACCACCTCAGCGTGTTCCAACGCAAATAGTTTGCCGGTACGCCCGAAGCCGGTTGCTATTTCATCGAAAATTAACAGAATCCCGAAACGATCACATAATTCTCTCGCTTTTTGTAAATAAACCGGCGAATAGAAATACATCCCGCCAGCACCTTGTACAACAGGCTCTAGAATTAATGCTGCAATTTCATCGCCATATTGTTCAAATAAATCTTGCAGTGGCAAAATCGCTTCATCTCGCCATGCTTCACCAAATTTTACACTTGGTTGCGGCAGAAAATATTGTACAGGTAAACTGGAATTGAATAGACCGTGCATACCGGTAACAGGATCACAAACCGACATTGCATGCCAAGTATCGCCGTGATAACCGGAACGAATCGTAGCAAATTTAGTGCGTTTTTTAGCACCTTTTTGACCGCTTGCTTGGGCATATTGCAATGCCATTTTCATAGCAACTTCAACCGCTACCGAACCGCTATCTGCAAAGAAAATTTTATTCAGCTCAAGCGGTAAAATTTCCAACAATTTTTGCGAAAGTTTAGCCGCCGGCTCGTGAGTCAAACCACCAAACATGATATGGCTCATTTTGCTTAATTGTTCGGTTGCCGCCTGATTCAAACGAGGATGGTTATAGCCGTGTAGCGCCGCCCACCATGAAGACATTCCGTCAATCAGTTTACGACCATCTTTTAAGGTGATGATCACGCCGTCCGCTCGTTCTACCGGATAAACGGGAATAGGATTGATAATGGAAGAATAAGGATGCCAAATATGCTGTTGGTCTAATTCGATAAGCTGAGTTGTTCTCATTTTTATTTTCCTTTAATTTTGCGAAATTCTAGCGCAAAAAAGTATATCGGTATAGAATAAGCCAATTTTTACTCTTAAAAGGGACGATTATGTTTGAATACAACCTAGAATTATTAGAAGAAATCATGGAGTCATCTGCCGCAGATGATTTAAAAACGATTCAAGATATGATGCGTTGGGCATATAGCTATTTCAACGCTTCGGATCTCTACTATGGTCACGGATTGGATAACCCTTGGGATGAAGCACACCAACTTGTACTAAGTGCATTAAGCTTACCAATTGATGTGCCGGAAGCGATGTATTCCTCTAATCTGACTCGTATTGAGAAAGAGCGCATTATCGAGATGGTTCAACAGCGCTTAGGTATGCGTAAACCGGTGGCATATTTAACTAATTCTACATGGTTCTGCGGTGCCGAATATTATGTAGACGAACGTGTTATTGTGCCTCGCTCACCAATCGGTGAATTAATTCAACAAGGTTTTACCGGCATTTTACGTGCCGAACCAAAACGCATTTTAGATATGTGTACCGGTAGCGGTTGTATTGCAATCGCCTGTGCAAACCGCTTCCCGCATGCTGAAGTTGATGCGGTTGATTTATCGCTTGATGCGTTAGATGTGGCACAAATTAATATTGAGCGTCATCAAGTTGCACATCGTGTGTTCCCAATCAGCTCAGATTTATTTACTGATATTCCGCAAGATAAATATGATTTGATCGTGACAAATCCGCCGTATGTTGACCAAGAAGATTTGGACGATATGCCGCAAGAATTCCACCACGAACCGGAATTAGCATTAGGCTCCGGCGTTGACGGTTTAGACATCACCAAACGCATTCTTGCCGAAGCACCGAATTATCTGGCAGATAATGGTGTATTAGTTTGCGAAGTCGGCAACAGTATGGTGCATTTAATGGAACAATTCCCAAGTGTACCATTCCACTGGGTTGAACTCAAAAACGGCGGACTCGGTGTATTTGCCCTCACTCGTGAGGAATTAGTGAAACATCATCATTTATTCCAATAAACATAAAAAAGCGGTCATATTTCCTCCATTTTTTGCAAAATTTTGAAGAAATATGACCGCTTAACTTTATACGGAATTCGGATTAAATATATTCCACACTAATAATGTCGAATTCAACTTTACCACCCGGAGTTACGATACTGACAGAATCGTCTACTTCTTTGCCGACTAAACCGCGAGCAATCGGTGAGTTTACTGAAATTAAGCCTTCTTTAATACTCGCTTCATCATCGCCCACAATGCGATAAGTCACTTCTTCATCGGTATCCGCATTCACTAGACCGACTGTCGCACCGAAAATAACTTTGCCGTTGTTGGCCATTTTGGTGACATCAATAATTTGTGCGTTACCTAATTTACCTTCGATTTCTTGAATACGACCTTCACAGAAACCTTGCTGCTCACGTGCCGCATGGTATTCGGCATTCTCTTTCAAATCGCCGTATTCGCGTGCTTCTGCAATCGCGTCAATAATTTGTGGGCGGCGAACATTTTTTAGAAATTCTAATTCTTCACGAAGCAATTCTGCTCCACGCACCGTCATAGGAATTTGTTTCATTATTTATCCTTTTATAAAAATTTTAAGGTTTACGAATATAAGCGAAAGGGCTATTATTCAACGTCTTGTTAAAAATATCAACTCCCGAATTTATATGCTACTTAAATCCATTGGCAAACTCATGCTAAAACTCTCTCTAATTAGTTTACTTACCCCAAGTATTAGCTATGCGGAAATCAATACTCAAGAACTTATGGCTTACCTTCCTGCCGGAAGTTCTGCCACTTTTATCGCTAAAAACCTAGATACAAACCAAATTATTGCACAACACCAAAGCGATACGTTTATGCTGCCTGCTAGCACTCAAAAAGTATTTACCGCTTTAGCGGCTAAATTAGCATTACCGCAAGATTTCCGTTTTCAAACTGCGTTGCTTACCAATGGCAAAGTTGAAAATGGCGTAATAAAAGGCGATTTAATCGCTAAATTTAGTGGAGATCCTGATCTAACAAGCGGTCAACTTTATCAATTAATTAGTGAATTAAAGAAGCAAGGCATTACTAAAGTTGATGGCAATTTGATCTTGGATACCGCTGTGTTTGCTAGTCATGATAAAGCCGCCGGTTGGATTTGGAATGATTTAACCATGTGCTTTAGTGCACCACCGGCAGCCGTCAATGTCGATAATAACTGCTTTTACGTCACCTTAGATGCAAACCAAACAGTTGGAGAGTTTGCTAAAGTAAATGTCCCTGCCGCCTACCCTGTTCAGGTATTTAGCTCGGCTTACATTGTCGAAAAAGCCCAAGCACCATATTGCCAATTAGATGTGGTGGTAAATGATAACAACCGTTACCAAGTAAAAGGCTGTACGGCTCGCCAAGCAGAGCCTTTCGGGCTCAGTTTTTCGGTACAAGATCCAGCAAGTTACGGCGCCAATCTAATCAAAGCTAATTTGCAACGTCTTGGGATTGCCTTTGAAGGGAAAATTCAAGAACCACTCAATGCGCAAAACGGTACCTTATTAGCCGAGCATTGGTCTGCACCGTTACCGGAACTTCTGAAAAAAATGATGAAGAAATCCGATAACCAAATTGCGGACAGCTTATTTAGAACTATTGCCAATCAGCAGCATAATCGTCCGGCATCGTTTCCGCTGGCAAGCCATGTGGTTCGAAATTTGTTAAAAAGCAAAGCAGGAATAAAATTCGATAACAGTGTGGTTGTAGATGGTTCAGGTTTATCTCGCCATAATCAAGTTAGTGCGGCAACCATGTTACAAGCATTGGAATATATTGCGAAAAATGAGCCACAGTTACAGTTATTCGAAACGTTTCCGATTGCAGGTGTAGACGGCACCATTTCCGGCAGAGGCTCTATTGCTGCCGAACCGCTGGCGAAAAATCTGATTGCTAAAACAGGCTCTCTGAAAGGTGTGTATAATCTGGCGGGCTTTATGAAAAACGCTCGAGGCGAACGTATCGCTTTTGTACAATTTGTGAACGGTTATTCGACCGGTGAACTCGAAAGTAAAACTAAACGTGCGCCGTTAAGCAATTTTGAACATAAATTTTATATGGCACTCTATAACGAATAATGACAAAAGGCACTCCTGATGAGTGCCTTTTACTTAAGCAATTAAATCCTGATGACTTCTCTGCATTCTCACTGCAATATAACTACAACTCGGCTTAATTTTTAGCACTTTTTCTTGAGCAAATATAATCAATGCGGCATAAAGCTCGCCGGCAATTCCCTTTCCTTGAAAGGCCTCAGCCACTTTGGTGGCATAAGCGTCAATCACATTATCTTTAATATAACGATAACGTAATTTTCCGGCTTTGATTCCCTCTTCAGTTAGATAGCTAAACTCAAAATTGTCTAAATCATGTTTAATCATAACTCCTCCTATATTTTTGCATTCTACGCTTCTTTCTATTTCCTTCAAGCGGTCATTTTTACAAAAAACTTTGCAAATTCGACCGCTTGCTAATGAAAAAAGCAAACGTTTGCGTTATACTAAAGAAGTATTTATTTAACATTCATTTTAAGGAACTTATAAAAATGGCGATTCAACAGGCGTTATTAAGTGTGTCTGACAAAAAAGGTATTGTAGAATTTGCACAAGGGCTTGTAGCTCGTGGTGTAAAATTACTTTCGACAGGCGGTACGGCAAAGCTTTTAGCTGAAGCAGGTTTACCGGTCACAGAAGTATCAGATTACACAGGCTTCCCTGAAATGATGGATGGTCGCGTAAAAACCCTACATCCGAAAGTACACGGCGGTATTCTTGGTCGCCGCGGTACGGACGATGAAGTGATGAACCAACACGGCATTGAATGTATCGATATGGTAGTAGTAAACTTATATCCGTTTGCGGCAACAGTTGCGAATCCAAACTGCACTTTAGCGGATGCGGTTGAAAATATTGATATCGGCGGCCCAACAATGGTGCGTTCTGCGGCGAAAAACCATAAAGATGTGGCGATAGTGGTCAATAACAATGATTTTGATGATATTCTTGCTGAAATGGATCAACATCAAAACAGCTTAACTTTAGAAACCCGTTTTAATCTTGCGATTAAAGCTTTCGAGCATACCGCCCAATACGATTCAATGATTGCGAACTATTTCGGGCAAAAAGTGCCGCCTTATCAAGGAGCTGAGGAAGAAGATTTAACACAGCCAAGCGGACAATTCCCGCGTACGCTAAACCTGAATTTTGTACGCAAACAAGCAATGCGTTATGGCGAAAACTCACATCAAAATGCAGCTTTCTATGTAGAAAACGAAGTAAAAGAGGCTTCTGTTTCAACCGCAAAACAATTACAAGGTAAAGCACTTTCTTATAACAATATTGCTGATACCGATGCAGCACTTGAATGCGTAAAAGAATTTGCAGAACCGGCTTGCGTGATTGTGAAACACGCTAACCCTTGCGGAGTTGCATTAGGTAAAGACATTTTAGACGCGTACAACCGTGCTTACCAAACCGACCCAACATCTGCATTCGGTGGCATTATCGCCTTTAACCGAAAACTAGATGGTAAAACGGCGCAAACTATTGTAGGCCGTCAATTCGTGGAAGTGATTATTGCACCAAGCATTTCGGAAGCAGCGAAGGAAGCATTAGCTAAGAAGAAAAATGTGCGTGTATTAGAATGTGGTGAATTTACCCAAGCACAAAAACGCTTAGATTTCAAACGTGTAAATGGCGGTTTATTAGTGCAAGATACGGATCAAGGCTCGGTTTCAATTGACGATTTACAAGTGGTATCTGAACGCAAACCAAGTCAAGAAGAACTTGAAGACTTATTATTCTGCTGGAAAGTCGCAAAATATGTGAAATCAAATGCGATTGTCTATGCGAAAAACGGTCAAACTATCGGTATCGGCGCAGGACAAATGAGCCGTGTATATTCAGCAAAAATTGCCAGCATTAAAGCTGAAGATGAAGGCTTACAAGTTGCAGGTTGTGTGATGGCATCTGATGCATTCTTCCCATTCCGTGACGGTATTGATGCTGCGGCAAAAGTCGGCATTACTTGCGTGATTCACCCGGGCGGTTCAATGCGTGATCAAGAAGTAATTGATGCTGCCAACGAACACGGTATGGCAATGGTCTTAACTGGTATGCGCCACTTCCGTCACTAATTATGCCCGAACAAGCGGTCTATTTTCTCTAAAACTTTGCAAACTCCTCTCCTCCGTTCTAATTGAATTGCAAAAAATCAAGGAAAATAGACCGCTTTCTTTCGAAGCATAACTATAAAAAAAAGCGAGATTTCTCTCGCTTTTTTACTTTTTCAGCAAACTAGTTAATTCCGTATTGCTCTGTATAAGGAATTAAACCTTTCTTCAGCATTTTACGTACACCGCTACTGTAATTTGTGCCGAAACGTAATTCAAAATTCACACCGAATTTATTGTCGTAGTATAAATCCTTAATGGTATCTGGCGCTCCGATTGGTGTTGCAGTCAACTTACGAGCCACATATACGTTAGCACTCCAACAGCAAGTGTTATAGTTCATAGAGAACTGGCTTTCTACTGGTTTTTTGAGCGCAATATCATGATAATGACTTGCCATAAATGCCACACGATCCGTTAGCTCCCAGCCTACAACCGCACCAACTTGTTTAATATCTTGCCCATATGCATTACTACGTAAGTTCTGATTAATATAATCTTTACTTGCAAAACGATAATTAAGCTGCATAAGTTTATCTTGACTTGGTTTATATTGTAGTGATGTATTCGCCAACGAAGTTTGGTTTAAACGCGTATCATATTGATAAGCACCATGCCAATTCCATTTCGGATGGAACTTCCAGTTAGACTCCAATGCCCATGAAGACGAACGACCGGTGGTACGGAAATCATCAGAAATTTTAGATGGACTTAAATAGTACATTTGTCCTGCACTAAAATTAAACACTTCAGCACCTGTTTTATCGCTATAAAAACGTGTTGTTCCGCCAGCTGTCAAACGATTTGCCGATGCAATACGGTCTAAACCGCTAAATGCTCGATCATTAAATAAGCTATAGAAATCCTGCTGCAATAATGTTGAATCATAACCGAAACTTACGCTCTGGTTTAAGCGAGAACCGATATTACTTTGATCTTTATACGGGCGATAAACATATTGTACATGAGGCTCAAAGGTTTGATTGAGACCTTTAAATAGCTGCTTATCTGCTTCTAATACCGTCTGAAGATCAATTTTTACTTGAGGAATAACTCGAGTCACATTTTTATCAATTTCATCCGCTTGCTTACTACTACCCTTTTCTTGGATATAGTGCGTCGCATAAAGCTTCGTTTCAAAATTTAAGCTACCATAACGATTCGCAAGTGGGAAATTCAGTGTTGGTTCAACATGAAAACGCCATGCTTTCGGCATTAATGTGCTGTCATTCTCAAAACGAGCCACTTGAGTGAAGAATTTAAAATCCCCCCTTTGCACTAGGTTATCTTTATAATAGTTAAAGTCAATTTGCGGTAATACACGGTATGGTCCCACATCCAATTCATCAAAAGTTTGGAATTTTTTACCCGAAATCGATAAATTGTAATTTGGTTGATAATAACCTAATTTAAATTGTTGGGTAGCGTAACCGTCAGTACTGCTACCGTATTCCGAATCAAAATCCGAAAAATAACGTTTATCACTGACTTTTGTATAATCTACATATAAACGCCAGTCGGTTAAGAAGCCCATATTGTGACGCCAATGCATCAAATAGCGCTTGCGATCATTATCATCAGGTTTATATTCGTCTAAACGATCTTTGCCCATATACTCACCGGCGATCTCCCCCTCTCCCAATTGGGTTAAATAGCGATATTCAGGGCTAATCTGCCAGCCTCGGCGTGAATAATAGGTTGGTGTAATCGTTGCATCCATATTCGGTGCAATGTTCCAATAAAAAGGCTGCGAATAAGTAAAACCGTCTTTGCTCGAACGACTAAAACTAGGAATTAATAGCCCTGAGCGACGACGATCGCCAATAGGGAATTGTAGATACGGTGAATAAAATACCGGCATACCTAGTACTTTAAAACGCGCATGCCAAATTTCAGCATATTCCTCATCAACATGCTGAATCATTTCATTGCCTTCAATAGACCACGCATTGTCATTCGGCAAACACGCTGTAAAAGTAGCATTTCTTAATATACGTTTATTCTTACTAAACGAACCGCTTTCCGCTGTACCTCGCCCTTGACGACCAACTAATTGGAATTCGGTATTTTGTAGATCCGCCGTTTCAGCACTGAGATTCATTGCCGCATCACGACCTTGTGCTTGAATAAGGTTATCTTGATATTGATATTTCCCCTTCAAAAATGCTCGACGGGACTGCTCACCATTTTGTTCTACTCGTACTTCATCTGCAAAGATAGAACGGTTGCCTTGTTTAATAGCAACATCTCCGGTATAAGTCGCATCTTTCGGCTGGTTAATCACGGCACTATCCGCTTCGATTTCTACCGGTAGCAAAGTTTGCTCCCCCTGAATTTCTTCACCTTGAAAATGCGGTACACCTAATAGACACTGTTCTCTCAAATCCGCTTGCGCATACTGAGCATAAAACGCTGTCATCATTGCAATAGAAAGAACACTATAACGAGCTTTCATAATAGTTCCTTATGTAAATGGGCGAACCCATCATAAATTCCAAAAGTGTGTAAGCACACCTTTTACTTAAATAATTCTTGAGAATTGTTGCCTTTTCGCAAGCTGTCTTGAATATACGTCAAAACATAAACAAATATTACGAATTAACAAACGACCTCGCGGCGAAACCACAATACTATTTTCGTTAATATCCAATAAACCGTCTTTTGCTAACGGCTCAAGTAGCACTAAATCTTCGGCAAAATACTGTTTAAAATCAATTTGATACTCAGCCTGCAAGCGGTCAAATTCCAACTTAAAGTTGCAAATCAACGCTTTAATCACATCACGGCGGATACAATCGTCTTTGCTTAACGTTAAGCCTTTGTGTAATGCAATACCACGTTCTTCTACATTTGCGTAATATTGTTGTAATTCTTTATGGTTTTGTGCGTAGGTATCGCCAAATAAACTAATCGCCGACACGCCCATTCCTAATAAATCACATTCTTCTTGGGTGGTATAGCCTTGGAAGTTGCGATGTAACACCCCCTGCTGTTGTGCAATCGCAAGTTCGTCATCCGGTTTAGCAAAGTGATCCATACCGATAAATTTATAGCCGTTACCACCTAAGAATTCGATTGTCTTTTGTAGAATAGTTAATTTGGTTTCTGGAGCCGGCAACATGTCGTCTTTAATTTTGATTTGCGCGGCAAAGCGGCTTGGCAAATGCGCATAGTTAAACACGCTCATACGATCCGGATTCAGCTCAATAACACGCTCAAGCGTATACATAAAGCTTTCGACATTTTGTTTTGGTAAACCGTAAATCAAATCAATATTGGTCGAAGTGAAACCAAGCTCTTTCGCACGTTTCATTAAGGCAAAAATGAATTCTTCGTCTTGCTCACGATTTACCAATTTTTGCACTTCTTTGTTGAAGTCTTGAATCCCCATACTGATACGGTTAAATCCAATGCGACGCAAATGATCCAACATATCCAATTCAATTTCACGCGGATCCATTTCAATACTGATTTCCGCGTCATCGCTCACGTTAAAATGCTTGCGTAACATCGCCATTAAACGCTCGGATTGCGCTTCATCTAAATAAGTCGGCGTACCGCCCCCCCAGTGAATTTGCGTTACCGTACGATTTGTGAAAAGTGGAGCACGCGTCTTAATTTCTTTTTCAAGATAATCCAAATAAATGTCTACTTTATGCTGATGACGAGTAATAATTTTATTACACGCACAGAAATAGCATAATTTATGGCAGAATGGGATATGCACATAAAGTGATAATGGGCGATTCGGATAGCGTGCCGAAGCCGCCTTAAAATCCTCATCATTGTAGCTTTCACTAAACTCTAACGCCGTTGGATAAGACGTATAACGAGGGCCGGATTGGTTATATTTTTGGATAAGGGCTAAATCCCAAATAATTTCTGACATTGGATTTCCTTCAAAGATAGTAGTCACTCACTATAATGTAATCTTCAATTGCGCGATATCGATGAGTAATTGATGACATTCCGCTTTAATTTGCTCTTCCAACTCAACCTCTTTCGATTGACGAAGTAAATCTTGCTTCATACGTTCATTACGTTTCAAGGTCTTACGCTCGTCTAAAATCGGCATATTTTCCACAACTTGATACAGCTCCCACATTGCTGGATATTGGCTTAGTTGTTTGCCCAATACATCAAGTAACGGTTTTAAACGAAGCACGCCTTCCGAAAAATCACATTGTTCGGAAAGTATTGCACGTGCAATCACATCAATACTCTCAGTAATTCGCTCAAAACGTGCTTTCTGAGCCTGCTCGGCTTGCACTAATAATGCCTTGTGTTGCATATTCTGTTTACGTAATTTCAACATCAAGTAAACCGCATAGCCTGCCATTGAAAGCACGATCAATATTGCAAAAATAATGAGAAAAAATCGAATCATACGCTTTTTTAAGTTTATCTAAATTGGTTAATATCCATTGTTTCGAATTGGCGAAGTAACGCATCACCATTATCTTCATCTTGGATACCTAAGTCAGTCATTAATTCATCAATGCGATCTAAACATTCGTCGACAAATTTTTGATCTTTAGCAGATAAGGTTTTACCCGCTTCAATTTCATCTAATAATTGGTTTAAGATCTCATTGTTCTCTAATTGTTCAAGCTCTAATTCCGGTGATAAATGCGGTTTATATTCTTCTAACGGCACCGGCTTAATCATTTGACCTTTCTCCGGTTTATTCACAAATTCCACCATAAGCGGGATTTTTTTACGGCTACCGATACGAGGGTCTTTAGTCTCTTTAACTACAGCTTTTTTCTGCTCTGCCGGATCTACATTGCGTGAACCTGTCGGCAAGCCTTTATGTTTACGTTTTTTCTTTTCTTCACGGGCTTTTGCATCAAGTTCATAACGTGTAGGTTTACGGTTTTTACCGCCACCTAATTTAGGTTGTTCCGGTTTTTTATCTGCTTTTCTAGCAGGCATAATGTCAGTAATACGACGTGTTTTTTTAGTACGGCTCATAATATCTATTCTTTTCTATAAAAAATTAAACGATTATTCTACAAGGAATCTGATTTGCTGAACAGAGATGAAATAAAAATAGCGGTCAGATTCTCGGAGAATTTTGCAAAAATTCCTTTAAATCCGACCGCTATCTATCGTTAAAAGCTTTTAACTAACCAGCTGCCCACAACAAAATAGCGAGTAATTGAGGTAAAATAATACGTAAAAACATCACTAACGGATAAACGGTCGCATAAGAAAGCGCTGCCGCGCCATTTCCGTCTTTAATCTCATTTGCAAATGCCAATGCCGGTGGATCCGTCATTGAGCCAGCAAGCAAACCGCATAATGAAAGATAGTTCATTTTGGCATAAATACGGGCTATCAATGCCGTTATCATTAACGGAACAAAGGTAATAATAGCGCCGTATCCCATCCATGAAAGGCCCTCTGGACTGAGCAAGGTATCAAGGAAATTCGCCCCTGCTTTCAAACCGACTACAGAGAGGAATAATACGATCCCAATTTCTCGTAGCGCTAAGTTCGCACTTGGTGGCATAAACCAATAAAGTTTACCGATACTGCCAATTCTCGCTAAAATTAGTGCCACAACCAGTGGACCGCCGGCTAAGCCTAATTTTAATGCGACAGGGAATCCCGGTACATAAAGCGGTAGAGAGCCTAAGAGTACGCCTAAGCCGATCCCAACAAAAATCGGCAACATTTGTACTTGTTGTAATTTTTGGTGCGCATCACCAATAATAGCACGTACCGTCTCAATATCTTCTTGGCGTCCAACTAGGTTCAGTACATCACCAAACTGCAATGCCATTTCCCCATTCGGAATCAGTTCTACCCCAGCCCGATTTAGGCGAGAAATCACCACTTCATATTTCCCTTTCAGCATTAAATGGCGTATTTTCTTACCGAAGACATTCTCATTAGTCACCACTGCCCGTTCCGAACGATAACACGTTCCTCTTGTTGATAATGAAATATGTGCTTCTTCTCCTAAGATCAGCTGCATTTTATGTAACATGGCTTTTTCGCCAACTAAATGCAGAACATCTCCTAACTGTAAAACCGTATCTACTTTAGGAACAAGTAGCTCTTCCCCTCGTTTTAAACGAGAATAAATCACTTTATGGCTTTCAAAATCGGGGATTTCTTTTAATTTTAATCCGCCTAAATTCGGATTAATTAAGCGAACATTTAAGGTATCAAGCCCTTCTTTTTGTTGATTTTGGCTATTATCAAAATCAGCGGCTTCTTTATCTATATTAATTTTGAATAAAATTCGCACTAGCCACATTGAAAGCAAAATACCGATAATCCCAAACGGATAAGCAATCGCATAGCTCATTCCCATTACAGCAGTGGTATTTTCTCCACCTAATTCAGCAAGAACCTGTTGACCTGCCCCTAAAGATGGTGTATTCGTCACCGCTCCGGAGAAAATCCCCAAGATAGCCGGTAACGGTACATCGAAAATAAGATGGATTAAGGCGACTAAAATACCGCTTAACAGCACAATTAAGATCGCAAAAGCATTAAGTTTTAAACCGGATTGCCTTAACGAACCGAAAAAGCCCGGTCCAACTTGAATACCAATTGAGTAAACAAATAAAATCAGACCAAACTCTTGAATAAAGTGTAATGTATGCGAATCAATCTTAACGCCATACATCGTAGAAAAATGGGAGACAATTATCCCACCAAATAACACGCCCCCAATGCCAAGCCCCACACCTTTGATCTTTAAGTGCCCAAGCCATAAGCCTAATACGGCAACTAATGACAATAAGCTTACTATAATTGCGATATCACTCATATTGAGTCTCCACGATAAAATAATTACTGAGGAAATTCTATCAAAGCACAAAAACAAAAAATGCGAACTGATTCAAGAAATAAGCGCTTATTTACTCAAAAAGCTGATCTCCCTCAAAATTTATGTGAATAATTGGATAAGTTTTTCTAATTTTATAAATAATTTTTCTTATCCCTTCCCCTTTGACAAATCAAAATGTTTGTTCTAGTATCAAATAATATTTATTTTTAAACATTCATTTAACATTTTAGAGGAGCACCTATGGAACCAATAATTCTTAACGGTTACCACACACTTATTGCTGCTACACTCGTTCTTCTCGTAGGGCACTTTTTAGTTGGTAAAATTAAATTTCTACAAGACTTTAATATTCCTGAAGCAGTAGCTGGTGGTTTAGTGGCCGCGACCGTTATTTTCTGTCTTTATAACTGGGCGGGTATTTCTTTCCAGTTTGAAAAGAGCTTACAAAATGCATTTATGTTAGCTTTCTTCGCTTCTGTAGGTTTATCAGCTGACTTCTCTCGTTTAAAACAAGGTGGTATGCCCCTTGTGATCTTCCTCATCATTGTGGGTGTCTTTATTGTTATCCAAAATGCCGTGGGCGTTGGTCTTGCAACAGCATTAGGTTTAGATCCTCTTGTGGGTTTAATTACCGGTTCAATCACCTTAACCGGTGGTCATGGAACCGGTGCGGCATGGGCAAAAATATTCTCTGAACAATACGGCATCAGCGGAATTATGGAAATGGCGATGGCATCAGCAACATTCGGTTTAGTTGCTGGTGGTTTGGTCGGTGGTCCGGTTGCACGTCGCTTAGTCAATAAAATGAAAAAAGACCGTAAACAACACAGCAAAAAAGTGGATGCTTCAGCAGAGCAATATGACGATAGCACGTTTGAAGATGCAGATAGCGTACGCTTTATCACAGCAAGCTCAACAATCGAAACTATGGCGTTATTTGCCGCATGTTTAGCCTTCTCATCCGTAATGGCGAACTCTTTCCCTGATCTAGGCTTGCCTCAATTCGTATGGGCATTAGGTTTTGGCGTAATTTTACGTAACGTATTAACCGCCGTATTTAAATTCGATATGTTTGATCGTGCGATTGACGTATTTGGTAACGCATCATTAAGTTTATTCTTAGCAATGGCGCTTATGAGTATCAAACTATGGGAATTAGCTGGTCTTGCTGGTCCAATGTTAATTATCCTCACCGTACAAACTTTAGTGATGATTCTATATGGTTACTTTGTGACCTTCCGTGTAATGGGTAAAGATTACGACGCGGCAATTTTAACCGCCGGTCACTGTGGTTTCGGCTTAGGTGCAACCCCAACTGCGGTAGCAAATATGCAATCTGTAACAGAGGCCTTTGGTCCGTCACACAAAGCCTTCTTAATCGTACCATTAGTCGGCGCGTTCTTCGTAGACCTGTTAAACTTAGGTGTAATTACTTGGTTTGTTGAGTTCTTACGTTAATCTGTTTAACCTTAAAGCAAAGGGCACTTTAATCAGTGCCCTTTATTTTTGCTATAACAAGATTAGTGATAAGTTTTGCTAAATTTTTGATAAGCTTTTAAGAAATTTTCAAAATCCTCTAAACCACAAAATGCGATACTTTCTTGATCATAAAACTGGAACCCGTCCTCCATTTGCGATTCATCGAATGCATCATCTAGATTATTCGCTTTCACCATCACTTCATCCGCATCAATAAATAAACTATATTCTCGACCTTCCAAAACATATTCATAAGGATTCGGATAAGTTGCACGACACTTGTCGATTTCCGCTAAAACTTTGTTTATCTCTTGTGGATTCTCCGCAATCTCTGTATTTAACCAACGAGCAAATGCTTCGTGATCCATTGAACATTTTGCGACCACACCATGAATTGAATGCGTAAATTGATATTCCATTGCAAACTCCTTGAATGGGTAAATTTGCCTTATTATAGCGGAAAACAAGCGGTTAAATTGACAAAATTTTTTCGTTCTTTGTACAACAGCTACATAATACCTTATAGAATAAAGCTTCCCCCTCTTTACAGGCTCAATTTTTCCACTATCCTTAATTTTTTAAAGGCCTGTCGTGAGGTTTAACCACTTAATGAATGCCCCAGATCTTGTTCAGTGACAAGTTTGATAATTTATAAACGAAATTGATAAAAATAAAACATAATCTACACCCCAAATTAGGGGTCCAAGTTTTGGGGCGCAGCTCACTTTTCGCTTAATCCGCCACCCAAATTTTTTCTAATTCCATTTTATCGGGGTGGTATTTATACACGTTAATTCCCCCACCGGTGGCTTGTCCCGTCACTAAAATGTGGGCTTTGGGGGCAGAGGATACGCTGAGATTTTTTCCGTAAGAATTAGTGGAAATACTCGGGTCATTGCCGATTTCGACATAGGCTTTGATCCAAGGATCGCCAACCGTATATAATCGGGCGAGTTCACTACCTGTGCCATTTTTATTCCCTCTTTTATCCAGCAAAACAAAATCTTTTTCACTCAAAAAGGCAATAGCAACTACGTGATTTAATCCCATTTGCTTATCTTTAAATTTATCGGGAATTGGCAATAATTTACTTTTATCATAGGTTTCAGTCTCTTCTCGATAAATACCTTGCCTAAAATTTGCTAACCGTTGTCGGTTAGTAAGATTATGAGTTTCCCACATAAAGTTTCTAAAATTTTCTCCCCCTGTCACCACCCAATTCCCATCAGGACTAATTAAGCCTGTGCTTTTGCCTGCATTTCCATATAACCTAGCCACGGGCTTTAAGGTATGTCTATCCCATAAAGTCACGCCATCATAACTACTTTTCTTACTCTCACTGGGGTTAATCGGATTCGCAGTTAAATCGGTTTCTGCCACAGGGGCATTTTCTGGCAGATAACTATTACCTGCAGATAAAAAATAGTTTTCGTTCATCGATAACGACATCGGCATACCTACGCCTCCATCGGTATATATCGGCACCATATTTTCGCCGTAACCTTTATATAAATGTCCATATTTATCAGCAGATAAGTAAAAATCCTTTTCCGCATTGATAATATGTCCGATAACCGGAAAATGGTTAAAACTTAAAATCTCTTTTCCGTCCACATTTTGAATATGCACTACATTATTACTGTCCTGCCACATAAATTCGTGACTATCAGGTACAAAGGCGGTAGTAAAACCTTCTGCATTCGTTGTCAATACTTTTTTCTCTTTCTTTTCAATATCCCATAAAACCAGCTGTTGTCCTAACTGAAAAGAGAAAAATTCCTTCACGCCATGAACGCTGATGACATAACGTCCATCACTAGACACGGCAAGAGAAACAACAGGTTCCGTGCGGTGATATTGATAGACAAAAAACAAACTAATAAATAAAAAACCAATAATTATAAAGAGTTAATGCCGCGCGAGATAAATTATCCATAAAAAGCGCGATAAATTAGAAAAATAATTTTTTCATATTCTGTAAAAGGTTTTCAAAAAATAAACTTATTGCAGACATCCATACCTCCCCAGCTTAAACTGACCGCAGTTAGTTGTTATTTCCTCAATCAAGACTTGCTATGCTTACCGAACAGAGTAATTCTGTGACCACATTAAGCTGAACAGGGAAACCATAGTATGACCACATTTAAAATGAGAACTGAACAAGAAATAATGCAAGAATTAGCACTTATTGCT